>NZ_PVNL01000122.1 GCF_002994635.1 Enhygromyxa salina
ACCCCACTCCGACCTATCAGCCCTCAGCCCTTGGCACTCTCCCAGGTGCGCCCCGCCCCACCTTCGACAAGCAACGGCACATCCAAGCTAGCCGCCCCCTCCATCGCCGGCTTGACCAGCTTGACGAGCGCGTCGACCCGATCAGCCTCGCACTCGAAGATCAGCTCATCGTGCACGGTCAGCAGCATCCGTGCCCACGGCTTGTCGGCGAGCAGCCGCTCGACCTCGACCATCGCAACCTTGAGAATATCCGCCGCGCTGCCCTGAATCGGGGTGTTCCGAGCGATGCGCTCCCCGTAGGCCCGCGCGGTCGAGGTCCGCCGGCTCAGCTCGGGGATCCGGCGGCGGCGGCCAAGAATCGTCTCGGCGAACCCAGTGTCCTTGGCGCTGTCGATCAGCGCGTTCATGTAGTGGGTGACCCCGGGGATCTTCTTGAAGTACGCCTTGATGTACTTGCCCGCGCGCCCCTGCGGAATGCCCAGCTGGCGGGCCAAGCCAAACGCGCTCTGCCCATAGATCACGCCAAAGTTCACGGCCTTGGCGACGCGGCGCTGCTCGTCGGTGACCTCGGCCTCGCTGACCTCGAACACCTCGGCGGCGGTCCGGCGGTGCACGTCGGCGCCGTCCTTGAACGCCTTGGTCAAGTTCGGATCCCGAGACAGGTGCGCGAGCACCCGCAGCTCGATCTGCGAGTAGTCCAGGGTCACCAGCATCATGCCTTCGGGGGCGATGAACCCCCGCCGGATCCGCCGGCCTTGGTCGGTCCGGATCGGGATGTTCTGCAGGTTGGGCTCGCTGCTCGACAGCCGGCCGGTCGCAGCCACGGCCTGGTGAAAGTGGGTGTGCAGCCGCCCGGTGTCGGGGTTGATCAGCGTCGGGAGGGTGTCGAGATAGGTGCCCTTGAGCTTGGTCAGGCTGCGAAATTCGAGGATGTGCTTGACGATCGGATCGAGCAGCGAGAGCTCCTCGAGGGTCTGCGCGTCGGTGCTGTAGCCGGTCTTGGTCTTCTTCTTGGCCGGCAGGCCGCGATCCTCGAACAACAATTTACCGAGCTGCTTGGGCGAGTTGGGGTCGACCGCGTAGCCGGCCTCGGCCTCGATGTTGTCGCGCAGCGCCTGGACCTGCTCGCCGAGCTCGCTGGCCTGCCGGCCGAGCTCGTCGACGTCGAGCAGGATCCCGCGACGCTCGAGCTTGGCGAGCACCTCGGACAGCGGGACCTCGATGTCCTGGTACAGCTTCACGGTCTGCTCGCCGGCCGCGACGATCGCCGCGCCCAGGTGCGGACCCAAGCTCGCCACCAGCCCGGCCCGCTCACCCGCCCACGGACCCGCGAGCGCGACGTCGACCTGATCGAAGCCGACCTGGCTCTTGCCCTTGCCGACGATCGACTCGCGGCCGCCGACCGTGCGCCCGCACAGATCCTTGGCGAGCCCCTCGAGATCATGATCGGCGCGGGCCGGATCGAGGGTGTAGGACGCGAGCATGGTGTCGGCCGCCACGCCCGCCGGGCTCAGGCCGATGTCCGGCCGCAGCATCACCACCGCCTGGTTCTTGAACGCGTGGGTGTACTTGCACAGGTCCGGATCACGCAGCAGCGGCCCGAGCCGCTCGAACAGCGCGCCGACCTCCCACTGGACCGTGCCCGCGTCGCTGAGGCTGCGGTGGGCGATCGGCAGATACACGGGCGGCCGGATCAGCGTGGCCGGCTTGGCCAGGTTCGGGATCGCCAGCGCGACCCCGATCGGATCGGCGCGCATTGGATCTTCACCCGAGAGCTCGATCTCGAACGCGAGCTGCCCGGCCTGCTTGGCCGCCGCCAAGAACTCGTCGAGCACCGTCGCCTCGGTGCCCTGGATGATCTGGGTGCTGTCCTTGTCGAGCTCGAAGCCGTCGAGCTTGCTCATGGTCTCCGACAGGGTCCGCGGCGCGATCCGACGGGTCCCGCCGCCGCGGCCCCCGCCGCCCACCGAGCCCGCCAGCGTGCTCTTGAACCCCAGCGGATCGAAGAACTCGTTCATCCGATCGCGCTCGGGCCCCTTGTCGAGCAGGGCCTCGAGCGGCCGCGGCAGCTCGTAGCCGGTGGTCCGCAGCGCGACCAGCTTGCGACTCATCCGGGCGTCGTCGGCGTGGGTCTCGAGCCGCTCGCGCCGCTTCTTTTGCTTGATCTTGGCGGTGTTGGCCAAGATCCCCTCGAGCCCGCCGTACTCCTGCAGCAGCCCGGTCGCGGTCTTGGGACCGATCCCCGGGACGCCCGGGATGTTGTCGCTGCTGTCGCCGGACAGCGCGAGCAGATCACCGAGCAGCTCGGGCCCCACACCAAATTTTTCGACGACCTGCTCCGGGCCCACCCGCCGGTTCTTCATGGTGTCCCACAGCCGCACCGAGCCCTCGCGGACGTCGTCGGCCCCGCGCACGAGCTGCATCAGATCCTTGTCGCTCGACACGACGACGACCTCGAGCCCGTGCGTGACCCCGTGCTCGGCGTACGCCGCGATCAGATCGTCGGCCTCGAGGTCGCCGTCCTCGAGCCAGGGGATGCTCAGCGCCGCGGTGGCCTCGCGGACCAGGGGGATCTGCGGGACCAGATCATCGGGCGGCGGCGGGCGGTTGGCCTTGTACTCGGGGTAGATCGCCCGGCGCCAGCTGGTGCCACCTTGGGCGTCGAACACCGCGAGCATGTACTGCGGCGCAAACTCCTTGCGCACCGCCTGGACCATCCGCACGTAGCCGTGGACCGCGTTGACGGGCGTGCCGTCGGGGGCGGTGAGCATCGGCAGCGCGTGGTAGGCCCGAAACAGAAAGTTGTTGGCGTCGATCAAGAACAGGCTGCCAGTGCCGCCAGTTGGACGCCCGCTCATCGTCGTGCCCCGCGAGTGATGGGATCGAGCATGCCCCGCTTGTAGCTGGTTGCGACCGGTGATCGCCAGCGGGCCCGCGGACCACGCGTCAGGAGGCGTCCGAGGGATCGCTGGGCTCGCCGCGCTCGTCGTCCTCGAGCCGCGCCAGCGTCCGGTGCCGCGCGGTGTCCAGTCGGATCGCCCCCGAGCTACTGCCAGGGCTACTGGGGTCGCGATGCTCGCGGGGCCCCCCGGCCCGCGCGGCCTGGCTCGAGCGCTTGCGCGTGTACAAGAACACGGTCTGGACGATGCTCGCGACCGGCAGGGCCAACACCGCACCGATCGGTCCATACACCTCCCAACCGGCCAGCAGCGCGAAGATCAAGATCACGGGGTGGATGTCGGCGGTGCCGATGATCCGCGGGTTGAGGTAGTTGGCCTCGAGCAGGTGAATGCAGACGATCCACCCGACGATCCCCGCCGACTTGCCGAACTCGAGGCCCTCGAGGCCGGCGTCGCCCGAGACCAGCGCGACCCCCAACAACGGGATCGCCGAGATCAGGATCCCAAACACGGGGATGATGCTCAGCACCGCCGCGACCATCGCCAACAACAGTGAGTAGCGGACCCCGAAGATCATCAGCGCCGCGTACGCCAGGCCGCCGTTGATCAGGCAGATCAGCAGCTGCCCGCGGATGACCCCCGCCATGCCCTCGTCGATCCCACCCACGATGTTCTCGAAGTCCTGTCGATACTCGGGCGGGACCAGCGAGCGCACGAAATTCTGCACGCGCTCGAGGTCGACCAGGATGAACCCCGCGATCAACAAGGTGACGATCAGCGCCGTGATGAACGACGCGATGCCCGTCACCACCGCGCGCAGGGCCTCGGTCAGCGCCGCGGTCAGCTCGTCGCCCTTGCTCGCAACGATGTCGCGGATGACCTCGGCGATGCTGGCTTTGGGCTGGGGCTGGGCCTCGATCACCCAGCCCCCGCCGCTCTCGTGGACCTCGAGGTGGGCGCCGCGGAGATCGACCCGATAGCTGCCGTCGGGCTGGGGATGCACGACCAGCTCGCTGACCTGCCCCTCGTCTGGATCTTGATCGCCGAGCAGGCCGGGGAAGGTCTCTTCGAACCACTCGCTGGCGCGCGGCAGCCAGTCCTCGTTGATCGTGACCATCGCCGACGGCGTCGACTCGCGCAGCGTCGAGAGATCCGACACGACCCCCGGCAGCACGCCGCCCAAGAACCCGGCCCCGAGCGCGAGCATGCCCAGGTACAGCAGCAACACCGAGAGCCCGCGCCGCTCACCCAGGCGCGGCGCCATCCGGCGAACCAAGGGCTCGAGCAAGTAGGCGATCAGCGTCGCAAACACGAAGGGCAGCACGACCCCGCGAAACCAGATCAGCAGCAACAAGAGCAGGGCCAGCAACCCCCACAGTCGCCAGAAGGTCCGCAGCACGGTCAACAAGCTGTCGCGTCGGCGACGGCCCGACTGGCCACTCGCCGTGCTCGACTCATTGCCCTCGTGGTCGTCGCTCACGCGGACACCTTATCAGCACTAGACGCTCCAGCAGCGCGTTCTAGCCACCCTCGATGCCAGCGGCGGCGGCCGAGTCCCAGGCCCCACAGCCGCCGCAGCGAAACGCGAAGCGGGGCATCTGGGTCCCGCACTTGTTGCACAGCAACCCCGCGCTTCGAGGCGGGCGCATGGCGGCCTCACGGGCGGCCTCGCGCTGGCCCCTCGACAGCCGCAGCCGAACCAGCGCGAGCTGGGCCGAGGGGCTGCGCTCGGCGACTCGCTCGAGCGCGCTGGCGGCCTGCTCGGGGTGCTGGCGGGAGACTTTCTCGGCCAGCGCGACGACCAGCTGGGCCTCTCGAGCCATGCGCAGGCTCGACAGCATCCGCTCCATCAGATCCTCTTGCCGACGGTTCTCGGTCGCCCACTCCCACGCCTCGGGGACGATCGAGCGGGCGCCGACCGGGCTGAGCTCCCACGCGCGCTGCCACGACTCGAGCGCCTCGATCGGATCACCGAGCGCCGACTCCACCCGGGCGCGGACCGTCCAGCAGTGGCCGCTGTCGGGGGCCAGGTCGACGGCGCGCTCGGCCAGCTTGCGAGCCTTGCGCTCTTCGCCGTCCTCGAGCGCCTCGGCGGCCTGACCCGCCACTGCGTGCCCGCGCCCGGCCCGGGCTTCCTGGGCCCGCCGGCCCTCGACCTGCTTCTCGAGCCGCTCCCAGGCCGCGGCCGCCCGCTCCCACCCCCCTGCCCGCTCCAGCGCGCGGGCCAGGGTCTCGAGCGTGGCCACGCTGCGCGGCGCCAGGCTGACCGCCCGGACCAGCGCGCCCACGGCCGCCCGCTCGTTGCCCTGGGCCAACAGGTCGCGGCCGAGCCCGACCAGCGCCGCGACCCGCTGCTCCGAGGGGAGATCTGCCGAGGCCAAGACCGTGCGGTGGACCGCCTTGGCCCGCTCGATCCGACCCCGCCCGCGATCGAGCGCGGCCAGGGCCAGGAACACCGTGGGGTCACCCGGCTCGGACGCGCAGATCTGCTCGAGCTCCTGCGCGACGTTCTCACGATCGCCCTCGGCCAGCTCGTAGAGCACGCGGTTGCGCCGGGCCGCGTTCTCACGGTCGAGCCGGCGCGGGACCACGTACCACCAGCCCACGCCAAACCCGATCGCCAGGCAGATCAGGGCGACGAGCACGAAGCTCATGGGGTCTCCCGTCCCTTGTTTGCGCCGACCCCACTCGGCTGCGCGACGCTGGACGCCGCTCCCGTGCCCAATCCCGATCCCAATCCCGATCCCGATCCCAAACGAGACCCGGCTCCGCGCGCCGAGCTCGGCGGTCGAAACCCGGCGCCAGCGAGCGACGGGAGCTCGTCATCATCGTCGAGCTCACCGTCGGCGTCCTCACGCAGCATCCGATCCCGGCGCAGCTTCTCGGTCATGACCTTCTTCGCGCGGATGTCGAGGTGGGCCTCGGCCGCGAGGATCTCGTCTTCTTCCTGCTGGCGCAGGGGCAGCGTGCGCAGCTCGAGGATCTCGCGCTCGAGCTCACGCACGCGCCGCTGGAACAGCGCCATGCTGCGGATCCGAAACGGCGCGACGATCCCGATCAGCAGCAGCAGGCTCATGCACCCGCCCCACCCGGCCAGGATCGCCGCCACGTTCATCTGGAAGCGCTTGCGGATCAGCGGATCGACGAAGTCGAAGCGCGGGACCAACAGCACGACCTCGACCCAGGCCCGATTCTCCTGGAGCACGAGCGTGAACCAGATCAAGCCCAGGATGAAGACGATCAGGCTGACGCCCAGGTATGCCCTGCCAAGAACGGACACGGTGTGGGCGGACCATATCATGTCGCGCAAGGGCCTGGTCTAACGGGGTCCGGGCGTTGTACTCTGGCTCACATGTCCGCGCGCTCCCCACGGACCCCCAAAATTGCCTTCACCCTCAGCTTCGCGTTCCTCGCTGGGCTCGGCTTCGGCTGCCAAAAGCAGGGCATGAGCGAGGTCGACAAGGAGCTCGCCAAGGCCCGCAAGCAGGCCGGAAAGCAGGCCGCGGCCGAGTGCTACCCGGCCAGCATGGAGCCCTGCTACTTCCTGGCTGACGGGGTCGAGGGTCCGGACGGCACGGTCGGCCGCGGGATCTGCCAAGAGGGTGAGCGCACCTGCGACGCCAAGGGGTTCTGGCAGGCCTGCGACGGCGCGGTACTGCCGGGCGCCGAGCTGTGCAACAACATCGACGACGACTGCAACGGGCGGGTCGACGACGGGTTCGAGCGCGACGGGACCAAGTGCTTCGCCGGCGAGGGCGAGTGCCGGGTCGCCGGCAGCTACGCGTGCAGCCCCGACGGCAGCCAGTCCGTGTGCAGCGCCCAGGCCAAGGCGCCGTCCACCGAGGTCTGTGATGGCAAGGACAACGACTGTGACGGCGCCATCGACGACGGCGACGTCGACGGCACGGGCGCCGAGTGCAAGACCGGCCAGGCCGGCGCCTGCGCCAGCGGCACCAAGCAGTGCGTCGCCGGCTCGATCCAGTGCCAGCCCACCCACGTGCGGACGGTCGAGATCTGCAACAAGATCGACGACGACTGTGACAACACCGTCGACGAAGACTGCATCTCTGAAGAAGAAGCCCGCAAGGCCGGCATCATCAAGTGAGCCCGGGCGCCCCGCTGGGCGCGGTGCGCTGTGTGCCGACGGCCGACGGCCGACGGTTGTTCGTCCACACCGGAGCTGGATGCGTCAGGTCCGGTCGCTCGGTCTGCGCCCTCGCCGGGTCGTGCGGCCCCACCAGGACTCGCGCGGGCGACTGTTTTTGCCGGGCGCATGGATCTATACCTGCCGGCGGTGGAGCATCAGCGAACAAGCCTCGTGATCGGCATTGCCGGTGGTAGCGGATCGGGCAAGAGCACGGTCGCCGACGCACTCGCGGCGTCGCTTCCGGTCGGCTCGGTGGCCACGCTGCGCCACGACCACTACTACCGGGACCTGCCCGAACTCAGCATCGAGCAGCGCAACCGGGTCAACTACGATCACCCCGAGTCGCTCGAGACCACGCTGCTGATCGAGCACCTCCAGCACCTCAAGGCCGGCAACAGCGTCGAGGTGCCGGAGTACGACTTCAAGACCCACCGACGTCGGTCGACGACCGAGCGCCTGGATCCGGCGCCGGTCATCATCGTCGAGGGGATCTTGGTGTTCGTCGACGAGCACCTGCGCCGCGAGCTCGACATCAAGATCTTCGTCGACACCGAGCCCGACATCCGGGCGATCCGCCGGATCCGTCGAGACATGCGCCAGCGCGGCCGCGACTTCGAGGCCGTGCGCAAGCAGTACTACGAGACCGTGCGACCGATGCACGTGCAGTTCGTCGAGCCGAGCAAGCGGACGGCTGACCTGATCATCCCCGAAGGTGGGGAGAATCGGGTCGCCATCGATGTGCTGGTCGCCCGACTCCGAGCGGCGGTTTAGGACCCCCACAGGCGGTTTCGCACTTTGCGGTCGCTCGCTTCGCTCGCTCCCAAGGGGCTGGCTGTTCGCGGTCGTATGTGTGGCCCCCTAGGAGGGGGATCTCTGTGACCGCCTGCCTGCTTGGCTTGCACCTCGCCCTCCACGAGGGGGGCCACGAGGGGGAGGACGTGGTGCGGTCGACGGCGACGCATGCCCCGGTCGCTCGCTTCGCTCGCTCCCAAGGGGCTGGCTGTTCGCGGTCGTATGTGTGGCCCCCTAGGAGGGGGCTCTCTGTGACCGCCTGCCTGCTTGGCTTGCACCTCGCCCTCCACGAGGGGGGCCACGAGGGGGAGGACGTGGTGCGGTCGACGGCGACGCATGCCCCGGTCACTCGCTTCGCTCGCTCCCAAGGGGCTGGCTGTTCGCGGTCGTGTGTGTGGCCCCCTGGGAGGGGGCTCTCTGTGACCGCCTGCCTGCTTGGCTTGCACCTCGCCCTCCACGAGGGGTAGGACGTGCGGTCGACGGCGACGCATGCCCCGGGGCGGAGACGCCTAGCCGCCGATCGCGTCGAGGGCGTCCTTGAGCCCCGAGTGCTCTTGGTCTTCCTCGATCCCGCGACGCAGCATCGCCTGGGCCTTGGGCTTCTCGCCCAGACCCATGTGGACCTGTGACAGCCGCAGGTAGATGTCACCGCGCCGCAGCAGCCCGGACTTGTCGGCGTTCTGCAGCAGCATGGAGCGGTAGATCTTGAGCGCGTCGGGCCAGCGCTGGTTTTGCTCGTGCAGGTTGCCGAGCGTCAGCAGGGTCTCGACGTTGGTGGTGTCGAGCCGGTAGGCCTCCTCGAGCCGCTTTTGCGCCCCGTCGGGTTGCTCGCCCGCGATCTCGATCCGCGCGAGCCGGGTCAGGTAGTGCGCGCGCTTCTTGCTGCGCTTGCCGACGGTCATCTCGACCAGCCAGTGATACATGCCGACCGCCTCTTCGTAGCGATCGGCGATGAACAGCGCGTCGGCGATGCGACGGTTGACGTCGACGTCGTCCTGCACGTGCTCGTAGATGCTGGCGAGCACCCGCAGCGCGCCCTCGCTGTCCGCGAGCTTGCCGGTCATCACGTCGACGCGCTCGAGCTGCAAGCTGCGCCGCTTGTCGTCGCTCTTGGCCCGACCCACGGCCATCTCGAGCAGGTACGCGACCTGATCCCAGCGCTTCTCCGACTTGGACAGCGCGAGCAGCTCGCGGCCGGCGTCGGCGTTGGACGGATCGAGCTGCAGCGCCTTCTCGAGGTGAGCGCGGCGCTCGGCCGGGTCTTCGGACAGCCCCGCGAGCCGCAGCCGCAGCCGCGCCCCGATCGACCCCTGAGGATCGAGCGCGGCCGCCCGCTCGAGGGTCTCGCGCATGGCCGCATCGTCGCCACGCGCCTCGTAGACCGAGGCCAGCGAGAGCAGCGCGGGGACGTAGCTGGGATCGACCTCGAGCAGCTCGGTCAGGATGTCCTGGGCCCGATCGCTGTCGTCGAGCTTCTCGGCCAACAAGCTGGCGAGCTGCGAGGCGAGCTCGCGGTAGCCGTCGGTGTCGCCGACATCGCGCAGGCGATCCATGCGGCCCCCGAGCAGCTCGGACAGGTCGACCCAGCGCTCTTCTTTGGTCAGCAGCCGCTCGAGCCAGACCCGCGTAGCGTCGCGCTCGGGGTACTCGAGCACCACCGCCGAAAGCACCTCGATCGCATCGGTCGCGTCGTCGAGCTTCTCCTCGGCGAGCCGGGCCATCTCTTCTTGGACGCCGACCCGCTCCTCGCCCTCGACGACCTCGAGCTTGCGCTCGAGCAGGTCGCGGACGTCCCGCCAGCGCTCGAGCCGACGCAGCAGCAGCTCGAGCTCGGCGAGCGCGACCGTGTCGCCCGGATCGGCGCCGAGCATGTCGTTGTAGACGATGATCGCGTCCTCGAACCGCTCGAGCTTGTCGACCAGGTGGTTGGCCTGGCGGTAGCGAAGCTCGCGGCGCTCGGCGTCGTCGTCCGTGATCATCACGCGGTGGCCGAGCGCCTCGCTGAGCACCTCGTGATCGTTGGCCTGACCGAGCAGCGCCAGCAGCCGGGTCCAGCCCGGGCGATCGGACTCGTCGGCCTCGATCAGCTGGCGCAGATCCGCGATCGCCACGGCCGGATCGGCGAGCATCGACTCGGCCACGCTCGCGGCCTCACGCCACAGCCCGGCGGCGACCAGCGGATCGGCCTGGGCCGAGGCTGCCCGCGTGAGCGCCTCGTGCAGGCCTTCGGCCTCACCGAGCGCGCGGGCGGTCTCGACCAACAAACCGAGCGCCTCGGGGTGCTCGGGCTGCTCCTCCAGCAGCAGTGACAGCACCGCCATCGCCCGCTCTGGCGCGTTGAGCCGCGTCAGCCACAGGCGCGTGGCGGCGAGGCAGGTGGGCGCGCTGATCCGATCGGCCTCGCTCGCGGCGGTGACCGCCGCGGCCAGCAGCTCGCCGGCCCGCGGCGCGAGCTCCGGCTGCTCGGACAGCGCCAGCGTGCGCTCGAGCGCCTGCGCAGAGTCGCCGTCGAGGGCCAGCAGCGCGCCCCAGGCCTCGAGCGCCTCGAGCGGTGTGCCGCCGCCTTGCTCGATCAGCCCACCCAGGGTCTGCAGCAGCCCGATGCGATCGGGCCCGTCGGCGTGGCGCAGGCGGACCCGCGCGATCCCAGCCAGCCCGGCGGCGTTGTTGGCCATCTGGTACGCGTTCTCGAGCGCGTCGAGCAAGCCGTCGGGCACGTCGCCCTGCCCGTCGTCGCCGAGCGTCCGGGTCAGGACGACCTCGAGCCCACGCACCGCGGCGTCGAGACCGACCTCCATGTCGAGCGCGTCGCGGAACGCCTCGACCGCCTCCGGCCAGCTCCCCAGCGTGACCCGGGCCTCGCCCAGGCGCACGAGCATCGGCAGGTGCTTCTCGGTCCCCGCCCCGATCCGCGCGCCTTCACACAGCGCCCGCTCGATCAGCGCGACGTCCTCCTTGCGCGTGGCCAGCTCCTCGATCCGCTCGCAGGTCGCGAGATCGGCCAGCTCGGCGTCGAGCAGCGGGATCAGGACCTGCAGCGCCTTGTCGGGATCGCCCATGTAGTCCGACGCCGCGAACGCGGCCGCGAGGCCGATCGCCACCCGGGCTTCGGGATCGCGGCTGTCGTCCTTGGCCCGCGAGCCGAGCTGCTCGATCAGCGGCTCGAGCCCGTCGAGCTCGCCGGCCAGGCGCATCGCCGCCGTCAGCGGATCTTGCAGCTCGTCGGCGGGCGACTTGTCGATCAGCTTCATGGTCGCCTCGAGGGCACCCGCCGCGTCGGCGAGCTTCTCGTGGCGGACCGCGGCCAGCTCACGCAGGGCCCGAAGCACCTCGTCGGGGTCCTCCGAGAGCGACGCGCGAGCGTCGAGGATCGTCGCCAGATCCGGCCAGCGACCGTGGGCCTCGAGGTGCGGGCGGACCAGGTTGGCGGCCTGCTCCGAGACGTCCTCTTTCTTGCACAGCTCGACGAGGTCCGCGACCGCGCCCTCTTGCCCGGGCAGCAGCTGCAGGACCTGCTCGTAGCGCTCGACGGCGCCGAGCAGATCCTCGAGCGGTCCAGCGTAGAGCCGCGCCGCGTCGAGCATCAAGCTGGCCTTGCGCTCGGCGGTCGGGGCGATCGTCGCCCGATCTTGGATGATGTCGGCCGCCTCTGCGTGGCGCTCTTCGGCCAGCAGCGCGCGAGCGAGGGTCGCCATCGCCTCCTCGTCGGACGGCGCCTCCGACAGCAGCGAGCGCAGGACCTCGATCTCGGCCTCGCGGTTCTTGGCCGACTCGCGGTGGATCGCCGCGAGCTGCATGCGAAGCGTGCGGCGCTCCTCGCCGTCGTTCGAGGCCTCGATCCGACGCTCGAGCACCTCGATCAGCTCGCCGGTCGAGCCGCTCGCCGCGTAGGTCCGGCTCAGCCGCTGCAGCGCCTCGACGTCGTTGGGCTCGATGTCGAGCAGCCGACGCCAGGCCTTCTCGGCCTCCTCGGGGTTGGCCAGGATGTCCTCGAACAAAGTTGCGAGCCGACGCAGATGATCGACGCGCTCGGTGTCGTCAGCCTCGACCTCGACCCGGCGGACCAGCACCTCGCGCAGCTCCTCGTGGTAGCCCAGGCGGACCAGGGCGGCGTCCATGAGCTCGAGCGCGTCCTCTTGATCGTCGCGCAGCGTCAAGGCCTTGCGCAGGATCTCGACGGCGATCTCGGGCGAGTCTTCGCTGCGGATCCTCGCCGCCCGGATCAACAGCTCCAGGCGCCGATCGATGTCGCTCTCGAGCCGCTCGCTGTCCGAGGCGGCGACCTGAGCGTCGGCCAGCGCGCCCGGCATCTCGAGCGCCGTGGCGATCCGGCCGATCTCGGCGTCGAGGGTCATCAGCGCGTCGGCCGGGCCAGGCTCGTGGAGCGCCCGGGCCAGGGCCCGAAACGCGTACTGAGCCCCGTCGGGGATGCTCTCGAGGTGACGCGCGAGCTCGCGGTGCAGCTCGTGGCGGGCGCTGGGATCCTCGCTGACCGTCAGCCGCCACTCGCAGACCGAGACCAGTCGCGGGGTGTTGCCCGTCGACTCGTAGATCGGCTGCAGGATCGTGAACACGCGCTGGCGCTGGGGCACGCGGGCGTCGGCGATCCGCTCGAGCGCCGCGATCGCGTTGATCTCGTTGACGACCTCGCCGAGCAGGCTCTCGAGCGTGTCGAGGGCGCCCTCGCCATCGTCGAGCGGACCGTCTTGCAGCTCCGCGATCTGCAGGTAGACCGGCGTGCGGTCGTCCTGATCCATGCTGCGAGACAGGCGATCACGCAGGAGCTCGAGCAGCTCGTCCCAGCTCTCGGTCAGCTGATAGACCTGCTCGAGCTGGGCCCGCGCGCGATCGTTGTCGGGCTGGGTGTCGAGGATCCGCCGGAACGCCTTGGAGCCGAGCTTGGGATCATCGAGCACGTCGAGGGCGACGCGAGACAGACGCATCAGCAGATCGACCTGCCGATCCTCGTCGAGGCTGTCCTCGGCCTGGTTCCAGTAGGCGTCGGCGAGCTCCTGCCACATCTCGCCCATGCTCAGCGCCGACTCGAGCTCGCCAAAGACCTGGCGGTCATCGGGCCGGGCCTCGAGCAGGCGCTTGTAGAGCACGACCGACTTGGCCGGCTGACGCAGCGATCCGGCCCACAGCCGCGCGCACTCGTGGACGACCTCGAGCATGGTCTCGGAGTTGTCGTCGGGGTTGGCGGAGCTGTACTCGGTGAGGATCTCGGCGTAGCGATCGGTGCTCGCGAGCACGTTGGCGAGCCGGCCGAGGTGGTCGCGGACCCGGCTGTTGGTCGGATCTTCCTTGAACACCCGGGCGTAGGCGTCGAACGCCTTCTCGAGATCCTCGAGCTGCTCTTCTTGCATCCGAGCCATGCGCAGCATGATCTGCACGCGGTCGGCGTGGTCTTCGGCCTCGTTGAGCCGGACCTCCTGGATCTGCAGCAGCCGCTCCCAGTCCTGGACGGCCAGGAACACCGGCTCGAGCATCTCGGCCGCGCGGCTGCGCATCGACGGATCCTGCAGGTAGCGCGACAGCTCGTCGGTCCCGACCGCGTGATCGGGATCGGCCTTGAGCGCGGCGCCGAGGTGGCGGATGCCCTCCTCCGGGTCCTCGAGGTGCTCGCCGTAGAGCCGACCGAGGCGCAAGTGGGTGTCGACGGCCGTCTTGCCCTGCAGGTGCGCGAGCTTGCGAGTCAGGTGCGAGGCCAGCTCGCGGAACCGACCGGTGCTCTCGTACAGCGGCTCGAGCACGTTTTGAACGTCCTCGCGCTGCAGGCCTTGATCCGACAGCCGCTCGTACAGGCGGATCGCCTCTTCGGCGTCGTCGAGCCGGGTCCGGTGGATCTCGGCCGCGCGGATCAACAGGCCGTCGCGCTCGGCCGTGTCGCTGATGCGATCGACCTTGCGAACGAGCAGGTTGGCGAGCGCCTCGTCGGCGCCCTGGCGCACGTAGATCTGCTCGAGCGCATCGGTGGCGCCGTCGTCGTCGGGGCGGCTCTCGATCAGCCGCTCATAGACCGCGCGCGCGTCGTCGAGGCGACCGAGCCGGGCCAGCGCGACCAGGCCCATCGACCGCAGCACCCGCTGCTGCAGCTCCGAGTCCAAGATGTGGTCGACCGTGCGCTGGTAGGTCTCGTAGAGCGCCTCGCTGCGCTCGGACGCCGCGCCGAGCCGCTCGACCTTGTCGAGGATCTCCGAGAGCTCGGGCTGATCGCCGGCCTCGGTCATGGCTTCGCACAGCACCGTGAACGCGCGGGCCGGATCCTCGAGCTTCTCTTCTTGAGTCCGGGCGACCCGCAGCAGCGCCTGCAGACGTCGGCGGCCGCTGGGTTGCTTGCGAGCCTGCAGCTCCTGCAGCTCGAGCAGCGCGGCCCAGTTTTGCTCGCCCTCGTAGAGCGGCGTCAGGATCCGGATCGAGCGCTCGCGGGTGTCATCGGGCTCGAGGTAGCTGCCGACCATCGAGCGCGCGCGCCCGTCGGTGGGCGACAGATCCAAGACCCGCTTGAGCAGATCGAGGGCGTCGTCGGGCCGACCGAGCTTCTTGCCGACGACCTCGGCGGTCTCGGCGAGCAGCTGCACGCGAACCGAGTCGGTGTCGGCCAGGCTGATCAGGCGGCGCAGGCCCTCTTCGACGTCGGGCCAGCGCTCGAGCGCGCGGTTGAGCTCGACCAGCTGGGTCTGCGCGTAGACGGCGTCGTCGTGGCCGGTCTTGAGATCCAGGACCGACTGGAACGCCTGGATCGCCTGCTGTGGATCGTCGAGCTCGGCCCGGCGAATGTCACCGATCCGGCGCCACAGCTGAGCCTGAGCGCGCGGCTCCTCGGCCACGCTGATCCGATGCTCGAGCACCTCGGTCAGCCGCTGCCACTCGCGCTCCTCGAGCAACAGCCGCTCGAGGGCGTCGAGCGCGACGCGGTTGGCCGGCTCCATGTCGACGACCTCGGCCCAGGTCAGCGCCGCGCCGATCCGATCCATGAGCTGGTCGAGCTGGATCTCGGCGATTGCGAGGCGGATGCGGACCTGCTCGTGGTGCGCGTCGGTGAACCGCAGCAGGGCCCGCTGGGCGGCGACCAGCGCCGCGAAGTCCCCGGCCTCGAGGTGCAGGCGGACCAGCGCCCGCACGGTCTTGTGGGCCAGCGCGGCGTCGGGCGGATCGAGCTCGATCAGCGTCAGCCAGGCCCGCCGCGCGCCCTCGGAGTCGTGGAGGCGATCGTCGAGCAGGACCGCGGCGCGATGGATCAGATCGATGCGCAGGGTCTTGTCGCCGGCCTCCTCGCTGGTGAGCGCCTCGCCCCAGATCTCGACCAGGTCGCGCTCCTTGCCGAGCGCGGTGCCGAGCCGCTCGACCTCCTCGCGCGAGTCGAGCCGCCGCGGATCGCTGAGGTAGGCCTCGCGCAGCGACGCGAACGCGCGCTCGTGATCGTTGAGCTCGCGCTCCTGGATCTTGGCGATCTCGAGCAGGTACGAGGTCGCGTCATCGCGCCGCTGCTCGGCGGTGGCGTTGTCGCGCCGGACCCGGAGCACGCGGATCCGGCCGTGATGATCACCGCGGCGCTGGTAGATCGGCAGCAGCAGCCCGCCGACTTGGACCTGGACGTCGGAGACGTCGAGCAGATCCTCGAGCAACGCGCGGGCCTGCTCGTGGTCGGCGTTCTCGCCGATGATCGAGCCGAGCAGGTCGACCGCACCGAACGCGTCTTGCTGATGTTGGATGCGCAGCGAGGCCCGCTTGCAGCCCAGCTCGTGGCGCAGCTCGCGATCGCCGACCAGCTCGGCCCAGCGACCGAGCAGCTCCTCGAGCTTGTCGAGGTCCTCGGACTCGCCGCCCTCGGCGTACATCTGGGCGAGCAGCTCGATCGTCGGCAGATCATCGGGGATCAGATCGAGCAGCTCTTCGGCGGTCACGATCGCGGTCTCGCGATCGCCGAGCACCTCGCGGGCGATCTCGATGATGCGACCGAGCAGCTGCCGCTGCTCGCGTTGGTTGAACACCACGTCGACCCGACGTCGGTACAGATCCAGCAGCTCCTGGTGCGCGCTGCGGGTCCGCAGCAGCGACTCCAGGGCGTCGTACGCAGCCTGGTGGGTCTCGTCGCGCTCGAGGATCTCGGCGTAGGCTTTCTCGGCCGCGATCGGCTGCTCGAGATCGTCACGCAGCATCGCGCCGAGCTCCAAGAGCAGGTCACGGCGAAGGTTGGCCTCCGCGCGCTCGAGCGCGCGGCCCTCGGCCTCGGCCTCGGCGGCCTGGGCGGTGATCGCCACCAGCGCGTTGTTGTAGGCGCTCGCGACCAGCTGCATCTGCGCGAGCGAGCGACCGAGCCGCTGGAGCAGCTGGCGGCCCTCCCAGTCGGCCGGATCGCGCTCGAACAGCTCGGCGTAGATCCGCAGCGCGTCGCCGCGCCGCTCGGGCATCTGCTCGTAGATCGCGGCGAGCTGGGACTTTTGCTCGCGGCGACGCTCGCGGGCCGCGGGGTCGTGCTGGCCTTCGCCTTCACCCGCGTCGACGTCGACGGCGGCGAGCAGCACCTCCATCGCCTCGGCCTCGCGGGTGCGATCACCGATCCGCCGGTAGTACGGCAGCAGCCCGCGCATGATCGTGACGGCGGTCGCCGGATCTGCGCGATAGATCTCTTCGAGAGCCTCGACCGCGACCCGATGGGTCGCCTCGAGCTCGAGGATCTTCAGGAACCCCGTGATCGCCAGCTCGGTCTGATCGAGCCGCGCCGCGCGGACGTGCGAGAGCTCGAACAACACCGGGATGTCGCTGGGCTCGATCGGGCGGGTGCCCGCGGGCTCGCCGTCATCGCCAGCCGGGAGGCTGGGGATCTCGAGCTTGCGCTGCAACACCTCGGCGAGCCGCTGCCACTCGCCGCGACTGCGCAGGATCTCGGCCAGCGCGTCGAGGGTGACGAGGTCCTCGGGATCGAGCGCGAGGATCTTGTCGTAGGTCTCGACCGCGGCGTCGAAGTCCTTGAGCTGCCCTTCTTGCAGGCGGGCGAGCCCGCGCAGGGTGGCCAGCCGCGCGGTGTCGTCGGGCGCGACGTCGAGGCGCCTGCGGTAGACCTCGCTGAGGTCATCCCAGCGCCGGGTGCTGGTGTAGATCGCCTCGAGCGCCAGCATCGCGGCCTCGTTGGTGGGATCGAGCTCGATGATCCGCCGGAAGAACCGCTGGGCATCGTCGGGCTTGCTCAGGTGATCGCGGGCGATCACGGCCAGCTTCTCGAGCAGCAACAATTGCTCGGCGTGCTCGGCCCGCTTGACGGCCTGGACCGAGACCTCGCCGCTGCTCTCGCTGTCGGTGCCCGACAGCGGCTCGCCGGCGATCCGGCGCTCGAAGATCCGCGTGAGCTCGTCCCAGTTGTCGCTGCTGGCCGAGGCCCGCTCGAGCTGCGCGCGCAGTGCCTCGTCGGTGGGCCGCAGCTCGTAGGCCCGCGCCGCCCACTGGAACGTGAGCTGCGGCGACTGCAGACGATCGGCCGCGACCTCGCGCAGCTGCTCGATCAGCTCGAGCTTCTCGTCGACCTTGTCGCTGGCCTCGAGCAGCACGTTGATGGTCCGCATCAGCGCCGCCCAGTTGCCCTGCTCGCGGTAGATCGGCAGCAGCTCGCGGGCGACCACGAGGTTGTTGGGCTGGATCGCGAGCGTGCGCTCGAGCGCCTTGACGGCCCGCTCGGGCTGACCCAGCCGCTCGCGACACAGCTGCGCGACGCGGCGGTACAGACTGACGCGCTCATCGGTCGCGCCGACCCGATCGGCCGCGCTCTGCAGCGCGTCGACGAGATCTGACACCCGGCCCTGCGCGACGTAGAGCTCGGTCAGCTCGTCCCACAGCCCCGAGGCAACGTACGCATCACGCAGGGTCCGCAGCGCCTTGTCGTGGCCCGGCACCAGGCGGGCGATCTCTCGCCACACGCGGATCGAGTCGTAGGGGTTGCGGAGCCGCTCGGCGTAGATGTGGCCGATGTCCGTGAGCAGCTTGACGGCGCGCCCGACCGAGTCGGCGATCGCCACTTGACGGTGGCGGATCTCGGCGGCCTCGGCCCACCGAGACTCGCGCTCGTACAGCCGCGCGAGCGCCTCGAGGGCCTTCTCGTGCTCGCCGTGGTGCTGCAGCACCGCGTTCCACCCGGCGATCGCCTCGCGGCGATCCCCGAGCTTGTCCTCGGCGAGGCCCGCGAGCTCGAGCCGGAGCTCGAGGCCGTCCTCGCCCTCGCGCTCGGCCAGCTCTTCACGACGCAGGGCGATCAACGCCCGCCAGTCGCGGCGCTGCTCGTGGATCTTGGCCATCATCTCCCGCGCCCCGCGATCACCCGGGAGCAGCGCGAGCAGATCGGCGAGGGGCTCGAGCGCGCGCTGAGGGTTGCCCAGCTTCTCGACCCAGATCGCCGCGACCTTGCGCAGCACGTCGGCCTCGGCCTCGGCGTCGCCGTCTTCTTTGGCGGCGTCGTGCAGGCGCTGGTACACGCCCAGCAGATCGTTCCACCGCTTGCCGCTCGCGTAGGTGTCGGCCAGCACTTCGAGGCTGCCCTGGTGGCGCGGATCGATGTCCAAGATCCGCTGCAAGGTGGCGAGCGCCATGGCCTCGAGCCGGAGCTCCTTGCGGTACAGCTCGGTGATCTCGAGCAGCTTGTCGATCCGCTCTTGCCTGGTCTCGTCGCGGTCCTCGATCGTGTCGAACTGATCTTTGAGCAGCTCGACCAGCGCGGTCCACTTGGCGCCCTCTCGGTAGAGCCGCTCGAGGTTGGCGATCGCCCGGGGATCGTTGCCGTCTTCACGGACGACCGCGCGCCAGACCTCGATCGCACGATCGGTGCTGCCGAGCCGATCCTGCGCGAGGCTGGCCATCTCTTCGGCGAGCTCGAAGCGATGATCGGGATCCTTGCTGGCGCGGCGCGCCTGGACCAACACCTGCATCAGCTGGCTACCGTCGGCCGCGCTCGAGAACAGCTCGCGGTAGAAGCCGACGATGTCGGGGTTGCTCGCGTCGCTGCGACGAACCCGACGAAAATAGGGCTCGGCGAGGCGCGGCTGACCGCCGACCCGCCACAGGACCTCACCCGAGAGCAGCGCGACGTCGTTGCCGTCCGCGTTGCGGGGCGCTCGCTGGGCGAGGGTCTTGGCCCGATCGACGATCGCCTGCGGGTCGGCGTCGTCCTTGCCGTGAGCCGCGAGCACCAAGTGGGCGAGCACGAGGGCGGCAGCCTCGACGTTGTTCGACTCGTCGCGCACGCTCTGAGAGGCGGCGGCGAGATCCTGACCGGTCGACTCGACCACCGCGCTCAAGGCAGCGTGGGTCGTGTCGTCGGTCGAGCGCAGATACGAGAGGAGAGCGGAGCGAACTTCGGCCATGTCGGGTCCTGGGTGCGGTCGACTCTTCCGGGCGCGCGGGAGTCGACGAGGCGTCGCGATCGCAGTGCGGGCAATCGGACACCTTCGAAACGGTGGGCAAGGGTAACGAGTCGAGTCGCGGGTATCTAGGCCAAAGCGTTCGAACCCAGCAGGCAGTGTTGGAGCCGGGCCAACGTCGGCCCGATGCCTGTCGGTGTCGGTGTCGGTGCAGTCGATCGCATCGTGCAGCAACGCGAGAGCGGCTGGCTGGCACGCCACGGCGGTGCCACCGAGCAGGATCGGAGCGCTCGCTGTTCAGGGTGCTCTCGATCCCGGCCATCGTACCCGATCCGCCGGCCGGGTGGGTGTCGAATTTGTGTGTCAGCCGAGTAGAGCGAGCGCCACCGCGGCCGCGGCCGAGACGTTGAGCGAGCCGAGTGACCCCGCGCCGTCGATCGTGACCAAGAAATCGCAGCGCTCGCGCGTGAGTCGACGAAGGCCTCGCTGCTCGCTGCCGAGCACCAACAACATCTGCCCCGGCGGGTCCTGGCCGAGCTCCCGCAGCGGGGTGCCCTCCCCCACGACCGTCCCGATCACCCACCACTGCCCACCTTGCTTGGCCTGTTCGAGCGCGCGCGCGAGGTTGGTGACCTGACACAGCGCCACTCGCTCGCTGGCCCCGGCCGAGGCCCGGACCGCGCTCGGTGACAGCGGGGCCGAGCGGTCGCGGGCCCACACCACCCCAGACGCGCCAAAGAACTCGGCGCTGCGGATCACCGCCCCGAGGTTGTGGGGATCGACGATCCCATCGCAGACCAAGACGAGCTGGTGTCCGCGGCGGGTCAGGGGGGGATCTGGTCGCTCGATCAGGTCGTCGAAGTCCCAGATCCGAGGTGGATCCGCGATCGCCAGCACGCCGCGGGCCAGGCCGGGACCGACGAGCGCCTCGTGGTGGTCCCGCTCGACCAGCTCGGTCGTGATCCCAGCGGCCTCGGCCAGCGCGGTGATCGCGGGGAACTCGCGTCCGTCCTCGACCAGCAGGCGACGAACCCGGCCCGGCGCGCCCGTCAGCAGCTCGACGACCGCCCGCTCGCCCGGCACCGCGTGCTCGTTCGCTCGCAGGCGCGGACCCGGGGCGCGGCCCGCTGACCGGGCGCCTGGTGGGCGGCCCCCCGCGCGAGGTCCGCCAGACGGGCCCCGCGCAGCGCTCGAGTCTCGTCCGCTCGACGCGCGGCCTCCCGACCGACCGTCGGGCTTAGGGCGCTTGGACCGCGACAACGGCGCTCCCTTGGATTCGAACCAGGTCGGGGGTGGGCTCGAGCGTGGCCGAGGCGCCGGACCACGCAGCGGACATCGCGCGCCAGACCAGCAGCGCCTGATCGTCCGGTCGCCGCTGCTGCTGCCTCTGGTACTCGGCCTCGAACGCGCGGGAGTCTGCGTCGGGATGCGCCACAGGCGCTAGGATGACGCCGTCGAGACTCTCGTGCTTGGCGCCGATCGCGTCTGGCGCCAACCCCTCACCGGTCCCGAGCACGAGCACCTCGGCGCCCTCGCGGTCGACCGTGCCACCCGCCACCCGCAGGTGGGCACGCCGCAGTTGGCGCACGATCAGCTCGGTGCGTGGGAGCGCGTCGGCAATGAGGATCGCCGCGCCCTGCTCGAGCTGCGGGACGAGCGGACTCACGATCGGGGCGAAGCTCGTTGTCGATGACGGATACATGATAAATTTCAATGAGTTGAGGCTATTCTTTTCAACCAGCTTCTCAACCGCGTTCACCCGCCCACCGTAGCCGTTGTCGGGGATCAGCACGAGGATCTCCCGGGCCCCGCGGCCGCGCGCAAAGTTGATCAGCGCGAGGGTGCGCTGCTCGAGCGTGGGCGCGACACCGCGCGCGTTGGCCGTGCTCTCGCCTGGCAGCAAGAACCGATCGTCCCCGACCGCGGAGATCGCGGCCCTCACGTTGGTCGCCCCAACCGGGCCGATGATGACCTCCGCGCCATCCGCGACCAGCCGATCGGCGCCTGCACGAGCGGTGTCGGCGCTCGACCCGCTGTCTCGCCACAGGACCGAGACCGGCCGAGCACGACCCAGCACCGTCACGGCGGCGACCGCGGCCGCGAGCTGCGCGTCGGCCAGCGCCGACAGCTTCCCGGTTCGGGGAAGCAAGATCCCGACCCGATCCGGGAGTGGCTGACACGCGCGAACCCACGCGGGCGCCTGATCCCCCGGGTCGCTCCCCAGCGTCGCGCGCAGGCAGTCCGCCGCGTCGGGACCGGGCGCGGCCTTGGCCAGGGTCAGGATGCTGGCTCGATCTAGATGTTGGACGAGCGCGGCGATCCGCTCCTGGGCGTACCCAGCCTCGGGCGCCTCATCGGCGACCAGCTCCCGCCAGCCCACGAAGGCCGCGAGCGCGCCCGCGGTGTCGCCCGCTCGATCCAGCGCCACGGCCCGGGCACCGCGCAGCTCGACCCGCTCGATGCTGCCCGACGCCTCGAGCTCGTCGAGCTCGGCCAGGGCGCGCGCCGGGTCACCTCCGCGCGTGAGCGCGAGCGCCAGGACCCGGTGGACGGCCGTGCGCAGCTGCGATCCCGACTTTGACTTGGGTGGCGCCTCGGACGCGGCCAGCAGCGCGACGGCTTCGTCGGCCAGCGCGATCGCCTGACTGTCGCTTCCAACTAGATACTGGCGCTCGGCCTTGGCCAGCAGCGCCGTGGCCCGCAGCTCCGGCGGTGGCTCGCGCTCGAGCAGCGCATCCGCGGCTTGCTCGACCGCGGTCGAGCCCGGATCACCCGCCTGCGCGTCGACCAGCGCCTGCCACTCCGCCCGCATCTGGGCCGGGACAGCGCCCGGATCGACGAGCGATCCGGTCGGGGTCTGGCCCGCCCGCGTGGTCTGGCAACTCACGACCGAGGGCAAGGCCGCGAGCAGGGTCACGCACAGCGCCCGCCGCCAGAATTGCTGAGGCGCTCGCCATGGCGGCTGCGCTGCGTTGGTGACCTCGTTGGAGAGCTGGCGCCGATCCACGGGCGGGAGTGTACGTGCGCAGAAGCCCAGACCCAAAAACCATGGCGAGTGGTATAGGAGCTGGGTGCCCCGTCGGGAGTACGATCAAGACGACGACGGCTTCGGTGAGGCCAGTCGATACACTGCGCATCTGGACCGCGGCTGGTCGCTGCTCGATCGCGGCGACTATCAGCGCGCCCGCAATTCGGCCCACCAGGCCCTGAAGATTCGGCCTGAAGTGCCAGACGCGGCCATGCTCATGGCCGCGATCAGCCTCGCGGAGTCCGACCCCGACAGCAGCCTGGAGTGGTACGAGCGCGCGATCGAGGCTGACGCCGACTACGTCGACGCCCAGCTCGCCGCGGCCCAGATCCTCCTCTATGACCTCGAGGATCCGCAGCGCGCCCTGATGCGGGCGAGCCACGCGCGCGAGCTCGACGAGGCCACTCCGGCTGACCAGCTCGACTTTGGGCTGATCGAGGTCGAGGCGCTGGTCTCGCTCGACGATCGCCGCGCCGCGGCCGAGCGCCTCGACCAGCTCACCGAGCTGTGGATCCTCGACCAGCTGCTCGACGGCGAGACCCCGCGCGAGGAGCTCGCCCGGCTGCTCCGCGAGTTCGCCGGCGATCCCCCCGAGTTCGACGCGGAGGACATCGAGCCGCTCATGGGTCGGGTCGTGCAGTTCGCGATTCGCGTCGCGCGGCTGCACATGGACCTCGGCACCCCCGACGAAGCCCTGCCCTGGCTCGACGGCCTGCTGCGCCGGTTCGGCGACGACCCCGACGTCTGGTACCTGTGCAACGAAGCCGCGTACATGGCCGGTGAGTCGGTCCGTGCCGCCCACGCGGCCCTGCAGGTGCTGCAGCTCGACGCCCGGCTGCCCGGTCCGGACTGGTCGCCCCAGCCCGCCGACATCCACAGCAAGGTCGTCGATCTGCTGGTCAACTGCGCCGATCCTGACCTGCGCGTGCTCGCCCGCGAGCCCGGGTTCGTGGTCGTGGTCAACGAGGCCCCGCCGTTCGAGCTGGTGCTCGAGGGCGTCGACCCGCGGGCCCGGACCCTGGCGCTGGCCGCCCGCAGCATCCGCGAGACCGACACCGCGCCGACCCTGACCGGGCTCGCGCTGTACCGCCGCAACTTGCTGCGCCTGGCCCGGGAGCCCGCGCAGCTCGACCGCGAGCTGGAGTTCAGCGTGTTCGACGAGCTCGCTGCGTTCTTTGGCTACGACGACGCCCGGCGCGAGCGCCTGGGTCTGCCGCCGAGTGACTGGCTCTCGCTGGGGGAGCCGCGACCGCGCGGGCGCGACGTCGAGGGTGCGTCGGCGCCCACGACCGACCCGACTGTTGGGGCGGGCGCCACCAGCCCTGCGTCGGCGCCCACGTCTGGCGATCAGCCCGGCAAGCCAAGCCAGGCCTCGGGCGCCGAGCGTCCAACGCTGGGCCGCAAGAAAACCCGGTCGACCAAGCCCACGGCTGCCAGCAAGAAGAAGCCCGCCAGCAAGCGCGCCGCCGCCAAGAAGAAGACCGCCAGCAAACCGGCCGCTGCGAAGAAGAAGACCGCCAGCAAGACCGCCGCCGCCAAGAAGAAGCCCGCCAGCAAGACCGCCGTCGCCAAGAAGAAAACCGCCAGCAAGCAGCGCAGCGCCGGTTCCAAGCAGCCCGCGACCCCTAGCAAGAAGCCGAGCAAGCCCGCGGGCACCAAGCGGGCGTCCAAGAAACAGGGCACGGTAGCGACCAAGCCGGTCATCCCCAAGCCAGCCAAGCGCAAGGCGAAGGCCAAGCCCAAGCAGAGCCTCGAAGCCAAGCGATCCGACACGCTCGTCCAGCCGTCGTCGCGCAAGCGCTCCGAAGATCCGCTCGACGACTAGTCCCCTCGGTCGTCACGGGGCGCCCTACCAGCGCGGTCGAAACGGTGACAACACCCCGAGCTCGAGGGTCTTGCGCTCCGCGTGCTCGGTCGCGTCGCCCTGAAAGCTCTCGTCGAGCCGCAGGCTCAAGATCTGCGCGAGCTTGTAGAGCAACTTGGCGGCGAGGCCCGTGTCCTCGCGCAGGACCTCGTTGAACGCGCGTCGCTCGAGCACCAGGATCTGGGTGGGCGAGGTCACCGTCACCGTGGCCGAGCGCGGGCGCTGGTTGAGCAGACCCATCTCGCCGAAGTGCGCGCCGCGGGTCAAGGTTGCGACGACCTTGCCCGCGCGGACGATCTGCACGTCGCCCTCGACGATCACGAACATCGAGTCGGTGTCGTCGCCCTCCTTGATGATCACCGCGCCGGGCGGGTGCTCGAAGGCCTGAAATTTATTGAACAGCCGGACGATCTCGGGGTCGCCGAGATCCATGAACAGCGCGATGTGACGCAGGGTCTGCAGGTTCTGGGTGACCTTGATCCGCCGCGCGTCGTCGTCGCTGTGGGTGGGCATCTCGGTCACGCCGCGGACCACGATCGCCGAGATGTTGTCCCCTCCCCCGCGCTCGTTGGCCAGCCGGACCAGCTTCTTGGGCAGACCGGGCAGCGCCGGATCCGAGAGCACCGAGGCGATCTCGTGGTGCTCTTGCAGGTACGCCGTGAGCCCGTCGGAGCACAGCAACAGCGTGTCATTGGCGACCACGTCGAACACCAGGGTGTCGACCGCGACCGATCGCTGGATCCCGACGCCGCGCGTGACCATGTTGGCCCACGGGCTCGAGCGAGCCTCCTCGAAGCTCATCATCCCGTTGCGAACTGCGTCGTTGAAGAAGGTGTGATCCTGGCTCAGCTGCCAGACCCGTCCGCCGCGGACCATGTACATGCGGCTGTCACCGACGTGGCCCATGAAGCCCTTGCCGCCGACCACGATCAGCGCGATGCAGGTCGTGCCCATCCCGTGGCGGCCCTGCCCGGCCCGGGCGAGGTCGAACACCTCGGCCGACGCCGACTGGATCGCCGTACGCAGCACCGCCTCGACCGCCTCGCACGCCTCCGAGCTGCCGTCGAAGCCGCTGAGGACGTGGCTCTGGCTGGCGACGTGACGATGCACCGCCTTGGCCGCCGTCTCCGACGCGACCTCGCCCGCGGCGTGACCACCCATGCCATCACAGACCACGAACAAGCCGAGCGCAGGCTCGACGAGGATGTGGTCCTCGTTGTGCGAACGGCTGCGGCCAACGTCGGTCTCTCCGTATCCGTGGATCTGCATGCAAGCGGCCTCACCGCCAGGCTATCGCAGACCAAGGGCGCCGAGCCAGAACTGGTTTATGGAGCGACGAGGGGCTGACCACGCATGATCCCTGGCGACAGTCGGCTTGGGGCGGGCGAGACGTCACGGACGATGGCGAGCGCGGCCCCTCCTTCCATACGGAACCCACTCTCTCGTCGACGTGGTCAGCGCGCACATGAACCGCCGCAGCGCGGCATCGAGCGAGGCTGAACTCGACGCGGCGCGGGTCGACGTGCGGTCTTCGCCGAGCCGGGGCGGAGGATGAGCTTGGTGATGCGGGCGAGCGTGACGAGAGTGAGACGACGGCCAAAAAACGAGACCGCCAACGTCGAAGCCGACGTGGCCGAGCCTCGCGGCGGGGCAACATCGCCACGGGGTCACCCGCCCTCGCTCCGCTGGTAGCGGGCGCTCTGATAGTGCCACTCACGACTGCCCGCGAGCCACGCCTCCAGACCCACCAGGTACATCCTGAGCTCGGGGGTGGCGAATGTGGCGAGGTCGCTCGCCTGTTGCTGGAATGCGGCGTAGAGGTCGTTGTGCAGGCGGACACCGAGGACGTGCGCCTCCTCGAACGAGCAGCCTTCCTCGTGCTCAATCGCCTCGCGTACGCCGAATTGATGGACGCCGGCGTCCTTCTCTTTCTCCGTCGAGACCAGGTCATTGACCAGAACCGAGATCAGGCCTGCCAGCTTCACCGCGCGGCGGACCTGGGGGTGAGAATAGAGGTTGTGGGGCAGCTCGTACCCGTCGATCACATCAATGAGGGTCATGCACGGCATGAAGCTGTTGATCTGACGACCGCCCAGGTACTCCCACACCGGGGCGATGTGCTTGTTCATGCGCCAACTGGCCTCCTGGCACATGACCAAGAACAGCCCCAGGTCTTCATGGCGGACCCGGGCCACCTGCTGGGGCGTGGCGTACCTTGCTGTCCGTTCGATGTACTGGCGCAACGCGATCAGGACGGGATCTGCCTGCATGGCCTGGTGCGTGGCCTGATCGTACTCGCTGGTGAGGTAGGGCTCATCCAGAGCAGACATGCACAGAGACAGGTTGCGCCCGACCTGGTCGAGCGAGGCGCCCGATCGGCTGTCGTCGACGTAATAGTCGTCCACGGCGAATAGCGCGACCATCGACTGCCCGACCAGGAACAGCCGATCCCGGTCGTCCGTATTGGGATGGGTGAGCATTGCATAACGACCGAAGTCACAGGCCTCGAGGTAGTCCAGGTGCCCGGCGTACAGGCCGATGTCCCGTGCCCAGGAAACCAGCATCGCGTTGATCTCCTTGCCCAGCGGCTCGTCGATGCGGAATGCAGGCTGTCCATGCAACTCAGAGTCCGTGCGAGTCTCTGCGTTCCACGAACCGGCCTGTCCCATGGCGTACAGCCTCGCGGCGTGTGTCCCCAGGCCCGACGGCCCGGCTAGCAGACGTGCAAGAACGCTTGAAGATGCGGTGCTCTTCTCTGTCTGAGCCATCGAGCGTCAATGATCGCATGAAACCGCGAAGTGCGAAAGTGACGCTGGAGCCGTCCATGCGCGGTCGGATGGCCCCTGAGCTTGCCGACGCAGATCGAGGCGCTGGTGCGGAGAGCCCGCAGCAGCGCACTTTCCCAAGCACTTGGTTGCATCGATCTTGCAGAGAAATTCCCAAAACGTGCTTCCACCGGCATCATTGATGCACTTGGAATAGGTCGTTTCGCACTTCTCCACGCAAGTCTTCGAGGGCGAAGTATCCGGTTTTGGAGGTTTCGCCGACACGACTGGGCTCAGCAAGAGCAACCCACCAATCGCTACGCCTACGGCAAGTGCCCATCGAACTCCCGGCGGGCTGAGGTGATGACTGTCCACTTCTACTGATAGCATTTAATCTCTCGATGTATGATAATAGCAGGCCTGTTGATGCGTGTCCCACGATCACGTGAATGTGCCACATGACCTGCTTGGTCCGGGACAACGACCGTGTACGCGATTCGAAGCGCGGCGGGCGTCCAAGATCTGCAATCGACGCATTGGACCAGCGCAAGCGCTGCGGCCAACGTAGGTCTCGCCATATCGGTGGATCTGCGCGCAGCGGCCTCACCGCTCGCGCAGACCAAGGTGCCGAGCCAGAACCGATTTCGCGCTCAGACCAGCTCGGCCACGGGCTCGCCGAACAGCCGCTCCAACGCCAAGAACAGCGAGTCGTCGGCGCTGACCTTGAAGTTGTCACCAAACGCGACCTTGGTCGCGTAGCGGCCCGGGACGGTGACCTCGAGCTCCATCGAGCAGCCGCCGCGGTGATCGGCGACGACGTGCTTGAGCGCCATGATCCGATCGTCGTCGAGCTGCTCGGCGCGCAGGCGCACGCGCACCCCCCGGGTCCGGGCTTCGCGAACGGTGGCGATCGGCTCGACCTTGGCGAGCAACAGCTTGTAGCGCGAGACCTCGCCGGTCTCGCTCTGATCAGCCTCGAGCTTGCCGGTCACGAACACCGGATCCTCGCCGTGCCCGTGCAGCCAGTCGCCCCAGCTGGGCGAGTCCTCGTCGGCCGGGTCCGTGCGCTCGGCCCAGGTCCGGGGGAACACGATCACCTCGACCCGACCAAACTGATCCTCGAGCTGAAAGAAGCCCATGGTCTTGCCGGCCTTGGTCGTGATCTCGCGCAGCTCCGAGACCACGCCGCCGAGCACCAGCTCATTGCCCTGCAGATCCGGGCGGAGCTGGCCGATCCGCACGCTCGCGTGGCGGTCGACGTCTTGCTGGTAGCGATCGAGCGGGTGCCCCGTCAGGTAGAAACCCAGGGCCTCGCGCTCGTTGAGCAGGCGCTGGCGGGGCGTCCACTCGGCGACCTTGGGGTAGGTCTCGTTGAACACCTGCTCGCTGGCGAACATGTCGAACAGCCCGGTCTGGCCGCTGTCGCGATCGCGCTGGCTGCTCTGGCCTTGCTCGACCGCCGAGTCGATCGCGCCGACCAAGCTCGCCCGGCCCTGCCCGTCGGCGATCGAGTCGAGCGCGCCCGCGTGGATCAGGCCCTCGATCGTGCGCTTGTTGACCCGCTTGAGATCGACGCGCCGACACAGCTCGAACACGCTCTCGAACGGACCCTCGCTGGCGCGGGCGCTCAAGATCGACTCGACGGCGTTGCCCCCGACGTTTCGGACCGCGCCCATGCCGAACCGGATCGCGAGGATCTGGCCCTCGGGCCGGGCGCGCTCGCGGGCCCGTCGCCGCGCGGCCTTTTTGGTCTTGGCGCGCTGCTCGGCGCCCGGCTCTGCGGCCTGCTCGTCGGCCGGCCGATCACGCACGACCACGTTGAAGTCCGAGGCCGACTCGTTGACGTCGGGCGGCAGCGCCGTGATCCCCATGGACCGGGCCTCGGCGATGAACTTGACCACGTTCTCGCTCTTGTCCTTGTCGCAGGTCATCAGCGCGCACATGAAGCACTCCGGGTAGTGGTGCTTGAGGTACGCGGTCTGGTAGGTGATCAGCCCGTAGGCGGCCGAGTGCGACTTGTTGAAGCCGTAGCCGGCGAACTTGTCGATCAAGTCGAAGATCTCGTTGGCCAGCTTGTCCGAGATGTCGTTGACCGACGCGCAGCCGTCGACGAACAGCTTGCGCTGCCGCTCCATCTCCGAGGCCTTCTTCTTGCCCATCGCGCGGCGCATCAAGTCGGCGCCGCCGAGCGAGAACCCGGCCAAGATCTGCGCGGCCAGCATGACCTGCTCCTGGTACACGAACACGCCGTAGGTCTCGCGCAGGACCCCGGCGAGCAGCGGGTGCGGGTACTCGATCTGCTTGCGGCCGTGCTTGCAGTCGATGAACTGATCGACCATGCCGCCCTCGAGCGGACCCGGCCGGTACAGCGCGACCGCGGCGATGATGTCCTCGAACTTGTCGGGCCGCAGCTTCTGCAGCAGCTTCTTGAAGCCCGAAGACTCCAGCTGGAACACGCCCGTGGTCTCGCCGCGCGAGATCATCTCGTAGACGGAGGCGTCGTCGAGCGGGATCTTGTCGATGTCGAAGTTGGTCAGGGCCTGGCCCGGCTCGGCTCCCGGCGCGGGCGTCTGGTCGACGCTGGTCGGATCCAGCCGCCACGCGGGCGGCAACCCGTTGATCTGATCGACCGCGTGCTTGATGACGGTCAGGGTCTTGAGGCCGAGGAAGTCGAACTTGACCAGGCCGGCCTGCTCGACGTCGGTCATCGTGTACTGCGTGACGATCTTGTCGTCGGCCTTGAAGCAGGGCACGTGCTCGGTCAGCGCCCGGTTGCCGATCACGATGCCGGCCGCGTGCATGCCCGCGTGGCGGTTGAGGCCCTCGAGCGAGCAGCCGATCTCGACGATCGAGCGGACCCCGGCGTCGACCTCACAGCGGTTGCGCAGCTTGGTCCCGGCCTCGGCGATCTGCAGCTTGCCCTCGAGCTTGGCGGCCTTGTCGGGGTCCGCCTTCATCTGCGCCTTGATCTGCTTGGGGTCCGCCATGCACAGCGACAGCGAGACCTTGGGGCCCTCGGGGATCATCTTGGCCAGCTCGTTGGCCTCGCCCGGCGACTTCTCCATCACCCGGCACACGTCGCGCAGCAGCCCGCGGGCCTTGAGGCTGTGGAAGGTCGCGATCTGCCCGACCCGCTCGGCGCCGTAGTGCTCGGTCACGTAGCGGATCACCTCTTCACGGCGATCCATGCAGAAGTCGATGTCGAAGTCCGGCATCGAGACGCGCTCGGGGTTCAAGAACCGCTCGAACAGCAGGTCATACTGCAGCGGATCCAGATCGGTGATCCGCATGCTGTAGGCGACCAGGCTGCCGGCTCCCGATCCGCGCCCGGGTCCGACCGGCACGCCGATCTGCTTGGCGTGGCGAATGAAGTCCCAGACGATCAAGAAGTAGCCCGGGAACTTCATGCCGATGATGATCCCGAGCTCGCGCTCGAGTCGCTCGCGGTACTCGTCCTCGTTGGGCTTGCGACCCAGCGCGCGCAGCTCGGCGAGGCGCTCGTCGAGGCCCTTGTACGCGACGCGGCGCAGGTACTCGACCTCGTCGGCGATCCCCTCGGGCAGGCGAAAGTCGGGCAGCTCCGGGCGCCCGAGCTCGAGCTCGACGTTGCACATCCGCGCGATCCGGGCGGTGTTCTCCATCGCCTCCGGGTACTGGTTGAAGTAGCCCCACATCTGCTCCGGGGTCTTGATGAAGAACTCGTCGCAGTCGTGCTTGAGCCGCTTCTCGTCGTTGATCGTGCGGCCCATGCCCATGCACATCAGGACCTCGTGGGCGTGGGCCTCGGTCTGATCGACGTAGTGGCAGTCGTTGGTCGCGGCGATCGGCACGCCCAGGTCCCGGCCGAGCTGGGCGAGCGCGGCGTTGACCTGCTCCTGGGCCGGCAGCCGGTTGGGCTGCAGCTCCAAGAAGTACTGGCCAGGCTCGAAGATGTCGGCGTACTCGCGCACGGTATCGCGGGCGCCGTCCATGTCGCCGGCCGTGACCAGCCGCGAGATGTGGCCGCCGAGGCAAGCCGACAGCCCGATCAGCCCTTCGCTGTGCTCACGCAGCACCGCACGGTCGATCCGCGGGTTGTAGTAGAAGCCCTCGAGGTGCCCGTAGCTGACCAGCCGCTGCAGGTTCTTGTAGCCGACCTCGTTCTTGGCCAGCAGCACGATGTGGTAGTTCTTGCGATCAGACTTGGCCTTGGCCTCGCCATCGGCGATGTAGGCCTCGCAGCCGAAGATCGGCTTGACGCCGTGGGCCTTGGCGGTCTGGTAGAACTGGATGGCCCCGAACATGTTGCCGTGGTCGGTCATCGCCACGGCCTTCATGCCGCGCGCCTGGACCTTGGCGCACAGATCGTTCATGCGGATCGCACCGTCGAGCAGCGAGTACTGCGTGTGCAGGTGCAGGTGCGCGAAGTCGTCGCGGCCCGACGCGTCGCCCGTGAGATCGGTGGACATGCGGCACCTTAACCCCTAACTTTGGACCCCCACAGACACCAGTGATTTTCGCCGACTGCAGCCGCTGGCGCGTCTGGTCGCTGCGCTCCTCGGGGCTGTTTGTGCGCGGGCGTATGTGTGGCCCCCTGAGAGGGGGCTCATCTTGCCGTGAGCGTGGGGGCGCTCGTCGCGGAGAGGCTCTGCTGGCGCGGGCTGTGAGGGGTCGCAGGTGTCACGTGCCCGTGTAGATCTCCGGCGTCCATGAGCGGCAGACGCCGTGGGCCGAGCTGAAAGCTCAGGGGCTGCAGGAGTCGGGCTGGTTGCCGGTCACGGTGACGGTGCCGCCGACGTTGGCCACGCCGTTGGCGAAGCCCTGCGCGCTGCAGGTCGGCAGATCGATGTTGCCGACGACGTCGAGGTTACCCGCGACGACGTCGAGCCCCTGCAGCCCGGGGATCGCCGCCAGGTTGAAGTTGTCGCGGATCTCGAGGTCGCCGCCGACCTGCGTGAGCGAGTTGATCCCCCCGATGTTGGACAGCGCCTCGTTCTGGACGACCTTGAACATGCCGGGCACCTGCGTGAGGCCCGAGAGCCCCGAGATGTTGGTCAGCAGGAAGTTGTCGCGGATGTTGACGGCCTGGGCCAGCTGAATGCTCGACAGCCCGTCGAGGTTGCTCAGCGCGTCGTTGTCGATGAACTGGACCCGCCCAAACACCTGCGTGAGCGCCGGAAAGCTGACCGAGGCCAGCGCCGGGTTCTCGCGGAAGTACAGGCGCCCGCCCAGCACCTGCAGCTGCGAGAACCCGCCGAACTCGCTCATCTGGCCGTTGTTGAACACCAGCAGATCGCCGCCGACCTGGGTCAGCTGCGGGGCGCTGACCTGATCGATCGACGAGTAGCCGACGCGCAGGTAGTCGGTCACCGACACCAGGCTGTCGAACTCGAGCACGGCGAGGTTGGGGTTGCCCCAGACCGACAGCCCGTCGTGGGCGACCTGCAGGTTCGCCAGCCCGCTGGCGTCGACCAGCGCGAGGTTCTGGTCGATGATCACGGAGCCGAACGCCTCGGTCAGCGACAGCAGCCCGTCGATGTTGGTCAGGCTGTTGTTGTTCTCGAGCCAGACCGTGCCGCCCAAGAACTCGAGATCCTGCAGCCCGTCGATGTTGGGCAGCGCGGTGTCCCAGATGTACAGCTGGTTGTTGATCCCGATCAGCCCGAACAGATCGTCGAGCGTCGAGAGGTTGGGCATGTCGGTGATCACCAGGTAGCCCTTGATCGTCTGCAGGCTGTCCAGGTTGAGGCTGAACACGTTGGGGTTGCTCTGCCACAGGACGTTGCCCGCCACGGCCTGGATGCCCGCGAGCCCCGAGGTGTTCGACAGCGAGGGGTTGTTGACGACGCCCAGATCGCCGCGCACGCCGATCATGTTGGCCAGGCCGTCGAGGTCGAGCAGCGACTCGTTGGAGTCGATCCGCAGCAGCCCGTTGGTGCCGGGCAGCCCCGCGAGCCCGTCGAGATCCTCCAGCTGCGGGTTGTGGTCGATGAACACGAAGGTGCCGACGTCGACCAGCAGATCGGTGCCGGCCGTGGTCCGCATCCCAAAATTCTCGGTCAGGTGCAGGTAGCCGCCGATCTGCCGCAGCGCGCTGAGCCCGAACATCGACTCGAGGTTGAAGGTCTGGCCAACGTAGAAATACCCGCCGATCCGCCGCAGGCGCTCGAGCCCGGCGAAGCTCAGCAAGTCGACGTCGTGGACATAGACGAAGCCGGTGATCTCCTCGAGGCAGCGCAGGCTCTCGAGGCCCTCTTCGGACACACCCAGCTCGCCCGTGATCTCGACGTCGCCGTCGATCAGGGTGACGCCGTCGAGCAGCTCGAGGATCTCGGGCGAGTTGATCGCCACGTTGCCGGTGTTGACGAGCTCGGGGCACTCGGGCTCACCGGTCTCGGTCTCGGTCTCGGTGGTGTCGGTCTCGGTCGCGGAGGTCTCGGTCCCGGTGCCGCCGTCGGTGCCCGTGTCGGTGAAGCCCTCGCGGCCGGGGAAGTCGTTGGGCCCGCAGCCTGCGAGCGCGAACCCAGCCGCGAGCCTAGCCGCGAGCAAGGTCACGTTTGATCCGAGCGCGCGCGTGAGCGGCTCTCGGATCCACTGTGCATCCGAATCTACTCCGCGGTGGCTCTCAATCATGCTGGGATCTTGCCAGACCTTGCTCACTCTGGACAAACGAAGGGCGAACTCCTAGCTTCCGCCCGCCATGCAACGAACTTTTGCCGCCATCAAACCCGACGCTTTTGCCGCAGGTCACCAGGGCAAGATCATCTCGGCCATTCAGGAGTCGGGCCTCAACGTGGTCGCCATGAAGACTTTGCACCTGTCCGAGCGCCAGGCGAAGGGCTTCTACCACGTCCACGCCGAGCGGCCGTTCTTCAACGACCTCGTCGCGTTCATGACCGAGGGGCCGATCGTCGCGCTGGTGCTCGAGGGCGACGGCGCGATCAAGCGCTGGCGTGACCTCATGGGGCCGACCAACGCGAAGGAGGCGCCGAAGGACACCCTGCGCGGGCAATTCGGGACCAACATCGAGCGCAACGCCACCCACGGGTCCGACGCCGACGACACCGCGGCGTACGAGATCGGCTACTTCTTCAGCGGCTTAGAACTCGCCTAGACCCCCACAGCCATCCTGCACTTTGCCATGCACCGGCTGCTTCGCAGCCGGTCGGTCGCTGGTGCTCCCTCGATGGGCTGGTTGTGCTGTTCGCAGCCGTGTGAGTGGCCCCCTAAAAGGGGGCTTTTACGTATCTTGCTGTTCAGGGTGCAGCCGCGTGCGGGGTCTGTCGTTCGCGGTCGGACTCGGCGCTCAGCCGCCCCGCATGGGGGGCAGCAGGCGGCGGAGCTGGCCGTCGAGCATGACGAGGCTGGCGACGGTGACGTCGCCCTCGAGGTACTCGCCGATCAGCTTTTGCACGTTGCCCAGGCCGTAGGCGTTGATCATGCCGTCGATGTCGTCGTCCTCGACCAGCAGCGTCATCTTGTGAGCGTGGAACTCGAGCTGACGGCCGAGTGAGAGCACGGCGGGGCCGTCCCAGGTCGAGGCCAGCTCCATCCGCGAGATCGCAGACTGCAGCTCGGACATCCGCATCGCGTCGGACACGGCCAGACGCAGGCGCAGGACCTGCTCGGGCGGCTTGTTCTGGGTCCGGCCGATCTCGATCGCGTCGAATACGATCAGCAAGAAGCGGGTGCGGGCGACGGCGAGCGCGAGCGCGGGGGGGATCCCCGCTTCGGTCAGCAGATCGACGTGACGCTCGAGCCGCGAGCGATGCCGCGAGCTCTTGGGCACGTAGTCGAGGATCGTCGCGAGCAGCGCCTGGGTCTTGGCCGAGTCGATCATCCCACCCTCGGCGATCGGGCCCAGGAGGTAGAAGGTCGCGTCCTCGAGCGCGAAGCCGAGCCGCTCCATGGCCCGGTACACGCCCTCTTGCCGGTGCTTGTCCTCGAGCGCGTGGAGCTCGGCGAGCAGCGCCTCGATGCCGCCGAGCTCGAGCGCCTGCAGGTACGCCACGGCCACGTCACGGCGGCTGCGACCGGTCGCGGTGGTCATCTCGGCGAAGAAGCTGCAGCCGGCGTTGTCGACGATATGGTTGACCGCCATCGTCGTGGCGATCTCGCGGAACAACAGGTGGTTGGCGAGGGCCTGCTCGCCGGCGAGCTCGCGGATCCGGCTGGGGAAGTACGCGCGCACCAGCGACAGCGCCATCTGCTCGGGCAGCGGCTCGTCGCTGAGCAGCTCGCGGTAGGCCATCATCTTGGCGTGGGAGCCGAGCACGGCCGCCTCGCACTTGAACAGCCCGTCGCCGCGGCGGTGGCGGTTGGCGAGCTCGTCGGCGTTGGGCATTGCGAACGCGTCGGGGTCGAACGGCACCGCGGTCTGCAGCAGCGTCAGGGTCCGGGCGTAGCGCCACAGATCGGGGCGTGAGCGGCGGACGTCGTAGCTGACCATGCGGCCCTGCGACCGGTTGTTGGCCAGGACCCGCTCGCAGACCTCCCCTTCGACCTCGACGAGCACGGCGTTGCGCTGCTCGCGAGTGATCGCCGCCGACGCCAGCAGCGGCGCAAACAGGATCTTGATGTTGACCTCGTGATCCGAGGTGTCGACGCCGCCCGAGTTGTCGAGGAACGCGGTGTAGACCGCCCCGCCGCGGCGCGAGAACTCGACCCGACCGCGATCGGTGATCGACAAGTTGGCGCCCTCGGCGAACACCCGACAGCCGAGCTCGCGGGCGTCGACCCGCACGCTGTCGTTGGTCTTGTCACCGACCTGCGCGTGGGTCTCGTCGTAGGCCTTCACGTAGGTGCCGATCCCGCCCATCCAGAACAGATCGACCTTCAGTCGCATCACCGCCCGGATCAGCTCGTCACCGCTGACGACCGCCTCGTCCTCGAGCCCGAGCATGACCCGAGCCCGGGCCGACAGCGGGACCTCTTTGGACTCGCGCGGGTACACGCCGCCGCCCTCGGACAGCACGTCGGTGTCGTAGTCGGCCCAGCTCGAGGTCGGCAGGTTGAACAGGCGCAGGCGCTCGTCGTACGACGCCGCCGGATCGGGATCGGGATCGATGAACACGTGCATGTGGTTGAAGGCCGCGCGCAGCTTGATGGTCTTGCTGCGCAGCAGCCCGTTGCCAAACACGTCGCCGCTCATGTCACCGACGCCGATCGCCGTGATCACGTCCTCTTCGGGCTCGACGCCGAGCTCCCGGAAGTTGCGCTTGGTCAGCTCCCAGGCCCCGCGCGCGGTGATCCCCGTCTTCTTGTGGTCGTAGCCGTTGGACCCGCCCGAGGCGAAGGCGTCGTCGAGCCAAAAGCCCTGCTCCATGCTGATCGCGTTGGCGGTGTCGGACAGGTGCGCGGTGCCCTTGTCGGCGGCCACGACCAGGTAAGGATCGGCGGCCTCGGCGTGGAGGATGCCGTCGGGGGTCACGACGTCGCCTTCGACGACGTTGTCCGTCAGGGACAGCAGCGCCCGAATGAACACCTGGTAGTAGCTGTCGCCGGCTTCGCGGAGCCGACGGCGGTCGGCCGGCGGATGCCGCAGCACGAACCCGCCCTTGGCCCCCATCGGCACGATCAGCACGTTCTTGACCATCTGCGTGGCCATCAGCCCGTGGATCTCGGTGCGGAAGTCGTCGGGACGATCGGAGAAGCGCAGGCCACCGCGGGCGACCCGTCCGCCGCGCAGGTGCACGCCCTCCATCTGCGGGTGATAGACCCAGATCTCACGAAACGGTCGCGGACGCGGGCCGTGGCTGACCGCCGCGCCGTCGATCTTGAAGGCCAGCGCCGCGCCCTCGGGGTTGACGAACGCGTTGGTCCGGACGGTCGCGCGGACGACCTCGGCGACGGCCTGCAGCACCCGATCGGCCGTGTAGTTGGACACCGCGCGCAGCTCGGTGTCGAGGGTCTTGGTGACCAGCTCGACGTCGAGGCCGGTCTCGCGGGGATCGAAGCGCGCCGCCAGCCACAGCACGAGCGCGGCCGACACTGTCGAGTGCTGGACCAGGACCTTGTGGATGAGATCGCTGTCCCAGACCACCCCCAGCTGGTGGAGATAGGCCACGTAGGCGCGCAGCACCGCGACATCGTCGATCCCGAGATCGGTCGAGACGACCAGGCGATTGAGACGATCACGACCAGCGCTGCCGCCATAGACGGCCCGCAGGCCCCGGGTAATCTCGCCGACCCGACTCAGCACCGGGCGCTGACGCTCGCGCCGGATGTTGAGCCGGAACGTGTGCATCTCGTACTGGATCGCGTGCGGCAGCTTGAGCTCGCGCGTGTACTGATCGATGACCTCGAACCCGAAGCTGTCGATCACCGGGAGCTGGGCGCTGAGCGTGAGTGGGTCACGCGAGAACACCCGCAGGTTGAGGCTGCCCGGGTGGTCGCCCGTGCGCGAGATGAACAGGTCGCAGTCGAGCGGCGCGCCGGCCCGGAGGTTCTCGATGCAGCGCAGATCCCCGACCAGGCGATCGTCGGCGGCGCGGCGCCGATGCTCCTCGTTGAACGCGTCGACATAGTCCGCGAACAGATCGTCGACGCGCTCCTCGAACTTCTCGAGGTCCGGCTCGTAGTCGCGGACGTAGTGCTGCAGCGCCTCGCGCAGCCGCTCGCCCCAGCCCTTGGCCATCGCGTGGACCTTGGCGCGGAGGCTGTCGGTCTCGATCGTGCGCAGCTGATCGGCCGCGGTCACGTAGAAGTGCACGATCGCGTTGTCGTAGCGATCGAGGTACACGCCGAAGTCCGAGTAGCTCGCCCCGAGCTCAGTCAACAGCAGGCGCTGCAGCTCGACGCGCAGCTCCTCTGAGAATTGCTCGCGCGGCAGCGAGATGAACACGAACGCGAACCGCCCGCCCTCGCCGACCTGGATGTGGACGTCGCTGCCGCCCTCTTCCTCGGCGCGCAGCACCCGATCGGTCAGCTCCCACACGTTGGTCCGCGACTCGGCCAGCAGGTACTCGAGCGGCAGCGAATTGAACGCGTTGGTGATGTTCTTGCCGCGGTGGCTGTCGACCGAGACCTCGCGATCACGCAAGAAGTCGCGCAGCGCCGCGCGCAGGTACGGAATTTCTTCGGGCGGCGTGTGCAGGGCCTTGTAGGTGAACAGCCCGTCGACGACCGTGACCCCGGTCGGCTCACCCGAGCGGTTGACCGCGGTGAACACGAAGTGGCCCGGCTTGCCAGCGCGGTGGACCGGGGACTCCTCGCGGCTGCGCTGGTACCGAACCAGGCGCGTGACCTCGCTGCCCGCCCGGCGCAGGAGCTCGGGATCACGCTCCGGCAACCCGGTCGCCGCGGTCCCGAGCGCGACCAGGTTCTCGCCCTCGCGGTTGTACTCCTCGACTGAGAAGATCACGTAATTGTCGTCGCACAGCCACCGCAGCAGGCCCTCGGCCTCGCGCAGATCGACGGACAGCTCGGCCGCGCTCATCGCCGCCGCGCTGGCGTACTCGTCGGCCAGCGAGCGGATGTGGGACTTCATGGCCGAGAAGTCGCCGACCATCGCCGAGGTCAGGCGCAGGCGCTGCTCGAGCCGGCCACGCAGCCGCTCGAGCGCCTCGCTGCTCACGTCGTAGCCCTCGGGGACCCGGGCCTCGACGCGAATGATCGACTCGCGGGTGCCGGTGTTGAAGTCCACGAGCGCGCCGTTGCGATCGCGGCGCAGCTTGGTCACGGCGTTGAGCGAGGCCCGGATCTCGAGCCGCTCGTGCGCGAGCAAGGCCCGCACGCCCGAGACCAGGAACGGCTGATCGTCGATGCAGCTCTCGAGCACGATCACGTCGCTGTCATGCAGGCGCACCGCCGTCTTGATCTCGCCGGTGCTGCGCTGCTCGAGCATCGCGAGCACGTGCTCGAGCTGCTCGATCAGCTCGACCGTGGTCGTGTCCCGCAGATCGCGAACATCGATCGACAAGATCACGGCCTGACACAGCCGCGACAGTTGGTTGATGTCTGTGCCCTCCAACGCCGGCCGATACGAGGCCAGCGCGTCACGGACTTCATGGATTCGACGGTTGCTCAGCTCGCGCGGAGACATCGGCGCAACAATCGTTCGCTCGCCCGTCGTTGGCAAGCAGGCTGACGCGGCGAGCGGGTCCATGCTCGGGGTCTGCTGACGCGCCCGCCGGTCACCCGAGCGACGCGCGAGCTGTGCCGATGCACACGCGAACGCACATTCACACGCAGGGCGCCGGTTGCTCGCACCCGCGCTCCGCGTTGTGACAGACTCCTGGCATGCCAGCCGGTCCCCACCCCTCGGTCGAGGCCTACGCCCAACGTCGCGCGCGCGTCGCGACCCAGCTGCAGCGTGAGTCGGGCGCGCTGGTGTTGTTTGGCGGCGCGCTGCAGACCCGGGCCAACGACACGGAATTTCGGTTTCGCCCCGACTCGGACTTTCACTACCTCACCGGCCTCGAGGAGCCCGGCGCGGTCATGGTCCTGCGCCCCGGGCCAGACGGCGGCGATCTACGGTTTTCCCTGTTCGTGCGTGCGCGCGATCGTGACGCGGAGATCTGGAGTGGGCGGCGGATTGGACCGATCGGTGCGGTCGAGCAGTTCGGGGCGAGTGAGGCGTTTGCGCTGGCCGAGCTCGACGAGCGGCTGCCCGCCCTGCTCGACGGGTGCGAGACCGTGTACCTGCCGATCGGGCGGTGGTCGAGCCTGGATGCCTCGCTGGCCAAAGCGGTCAGTTCGCTGCGCCGACGCAACCGCGACGGTCGAACCCCACCGCTGCGCTACGGCGAGGCCGCCGATCTGATCGGCGAGGATCGCCTCGTCAAGGACGCCGCCGGGCTCGCCAGCTTGCGGCAGGCGATCGACATCACCGTCGCCGGTCACACCGCGACCATGCGCCAGGCCAAGCCCGGCATGTGGGAGTACGAGATCGAGGCCCTGCTCGAGTACGAGTTCCGCCGCCGCGGCAGCACCGGGCCCGGCTACGGGAGCATCGTCGGCAGCGGCGACAACGCGACCGTGCTGCACTATGTCGACAACCGCGACCGGGTCCGCGACGGCGACGTGATCCTGATCGACGCGGGCGCGGAGTGGGACTACTTCAGCGGTGACATCACCCGCAGCTGGCCGGTCTCCGGCAAGTTCTCGGGCGAGCAGCGGGCGGTCTACGAGGTCGTGCTGGCGGCCAACCTCGCCGGGATCGAGCGCGCGGTCGTCGGGAGCAATATTGACGCGATCCACGAGGCGTGTCTGGACGTGCTGTGCGAGGGCATCGCGGAGCTCGGGTTGATCGAGTCGCTCACGGGCCCCGGCGCGGCCGCGCAGATCCGCGAGGAGGGGCTGTACAAGCGGTTCTACATGCACCGCACCAGCCACTGGCTGGGCGTCGACGTCCACGATGCGGGGCGCTACACGCTCGGCGGCAAGCCACGCGCGCTCGCGCCCAACCACGTGCTGACCGTGGAGCCCGCCCTGTACATCGCGGGCGATCAACGCGACGCGCCCGAGCGGTTTCGCGGGCTCGGCGTGCGGATCGAGGACGACGTGCTCGTGCGCGCCGAGGGGCCGGAGATCCTGAGCGCCGCGGCGCCCAAGCAGATCGATGATCTCGAAGCGATCATTGGGAGTGGGTGATCGGGGTCGCGGGTGACCGGCATCACAAATCCACTCACTCGACCCGGACGCGCGGCCGGATCGCGGCGAGCCGCTTGGCGCCGATACCTTTGACCGCCAGCAGATCGTCGACCTGATTGTAGGGTCGACCCGCGACGATCCGCTCGGCCAGCTTGGGGCCGATCCCCGCGAGGCTGGCCAGCTCGCTCGGACTGGCGAGGTTGATGTTCACGACCTGCTCGAGCGCGGCGAGCTGCTCGGACGGCATCCGGGCGACGAGCGAGGCCGCGCATCCCAGACCGAGCTGGCGCAAGCCGGGATAGGCGGCGCAGACACACGCGCCGAGCCCAACGGCGTCACCGGGGCCCAGCGCGCGAGACGGCGCCGCCGGACACTGATCCTCGAGGTCGCTCAGCAGATCGTCGTCACAGCGCAGCTGGCCCTCGATCAGCTGGGCCTGGGTACACGGCAGCGCCGCCCCCAGTCCGGGCGCGGGCGGACACAGGGCCCACAGCGACCCGAGCAGGGCCACCGCGGCGAGCAACGAAGGGATCCAGGCGACACCACGCACTCCCGCTTCATCGGCCGCCGGTCGGCACGTTTGCACGCTTTGGTGCTAAAAGACCAAAGATGCGCGAGGAGGATCCGCTCGTGTGCCACTGCCTCGCGGTCGCCGAGTCCGAGGTCCTGCACGCGATCCGCAGCGGCGCCGACACGCTCGAGGCGGTCGGTCTCTACTGTGAGGCCGGAACCGGATGCAAGAGCTGTCACGACCCGATCCGCGCGCTGCTCCGCGACCACGCGCGACGCGAGCTGGCCCGCAACCGCGCGCCCAAGTCCCTCCGCCAGCTGTCGCTGTTCGACGATCTGGTCGACGACAGCGGCGGCCGTCGCAAGTCGGCGCCGATCGGCAGTCACAAACGCTGAGATCGCCGCCGATGTTGGATCACCCGCAGCTCGCCACCAGTCTTCGTGCAGGCGTCACGGTTGGCCTGGCCCTGGTCATGATCTGCCCGGTGCCGAGCGCCCACGCGAGCAACAACGTGCACCCGCGCACGCCCGTGCTGTGGCCTGACGCCGACTGCATTCAGACAGTCGATCGCAGCGTCGATCCCAGCTTCGCGTTCAGCTACGAGATCCCCGGCGAAGACACGCAGCTGTCGTTCGACGAGCTCGAGGACAGCCGCCGCCACCAGTTCATCGGCTTTTGTCGGCAGTGGCCGGCCGGGCGCCCGCCGCCCCGCTACATCTCGCTGTACGATCTTCAGCGCTCGGTCGACGCCGAGCTCGAGCAGGCCGAGCTGCTCGACGACCCCGAGTCGACCCTCGAGACCAGCGAAGTGTGGAGCGGGTGCTGGACCAGGATCACCGCCGACGACGACCGCCGGCCGATCACCTACGCCGCGGCGGCGACGCCCGTGGTCTGGGACACCCTGGATCCCGTCGCCGTCGAGCCCGGCACCTGGCTGGTCGCCGGCTACACCTGGGAGCCGCCCTACAACCTGTGGCGTCGGGCCCCCTGGGTGGTGCGGGTGATCGACGAACCAGCGCCAGCCGAGCCCGTCCAGGCCGCCGTGAGCATCGGTGACACCGCGGACTATCTACACGGCGACGAGATCGTCGAGCTGCCGATCTGTGTCGACGCCACGGCCGGGTCCACGCTCTCGCTCGAGTGGGCGGCGAGCAAGCCCGAGCTGCTCGAGTGGGCGGCGATCGAGCAGCTCGACCTGGACATCGCCGGCCCCGCCGATCTGCTCGTCCCCTTCTCGCCGCCCGAGGCGAGCTTGGGCCTGACGATCGTGCTCCGGGCCGTCGTCGAGCAGCCGGCCGGCGACGCCTATGTTGGCCACGCGCTGGACACCGTGATCGTGTTCGGACCTGGTGCAGGCGACGGCGACGGCGACGACAGCGGCGATGGTGATGGCGATGGTGATGGCGAAGGAACCCCCGATGAGACAGAAACCACCGGCGGGTCCGAGACTGGGCCAGGCGGGGCTGACGGCGAGCCCGGTGCCGGTCATTGCTCCCTCGACCCCGCGCGTGGCAGCATCCTCGAGTATCTCGCCGTGTTTGGTGTGTGTGCCTTGCTCTCGAGGCGACGCCGCGAGCGACAGGTCAGGACTCATGAACGACAGCACGATCCACCATGTTCGCGGCGCTCTCCACCGTGCTCACCGTGCGATGGGCCTGGCCTTGCTAGCGACCACACTCGCGGCCTCGGGCTGCAAGGGCGACGACGACGATGACAGCGCCGACAACGAGATCAGCGCGGGCGACGGCGACGGTGACCTCGACGCGGGCACCGACACCGAGACCGGCACCGACACGGGCGACAATGATCTCGAGCTAGCCACGCTGACCCACCGATTCGGCACCCTGGAGCTGTCGCCCTACCAGGAGACCGAGCCCTGCGTGCAGTGGACCCTCGACAACGAGGCGCCGCTCTACGTCCAGGCCGTCACGCTCAGCAACCTCGGCTATTTTCACCACTCGAACTGGTTTGTGGTCCCCAACGAGCTGTACGCGGGCGAAGACGGCTACTTCAAGTGCAGCGACCGCGGCTTCAACGAGCTCGGGGCGGCCACGGCGGGGAGCGTGCTCTATGCCCAGTCGACCCAGTCGTTCGTCGAAGAGCAGCGAACCGGCGCGGGCGCGGTCATCAAGATCCCGCCCCATCACAAGGTCATCGCCGACATCCACATGCTCAACGTCGGCCCCGACACCGTGACCACCGACCTGTTCATGACCCTCGAGGTGATCCATCCCAAGGACGTCGAGGTCGTGCTCGCGGCGATCCGCGCCAGCTACATCGATCTCGACATCCCCGCCGGCGAGATCAGCAAGTTCACCGGGGTCTGCGACGACTTTGGCAAGCGCTACGCCGACGCGACCGGCAAACCGATCGACATGAAGCTGCACTACGTGTTGCCGCACTATCACTACCTCGGCAACCACTTCAACCTGAGCTTCATGGGCGGGCCGCTCCACGACCAAGACGTGTTCACCGTCGATGGGTTCGACGCCAGCGCGATCGGGGGCGTGTTCGATCCCCCCCTCGACCTCACCGACGTCGAGGGCATCCGCTACACCTGCGGCTACGACAACTGGCGCGACGTCAACGTGGGCTGGGGGATCGGCGATCAAGAGATGTGCGTGATGCTGGCCCTGGCCGAGACCAAGGTGATCATGGACATGTCCGTCACCGGCGGCACGGCGTCGGTCGGCGTCGATGAGAACGGCGTGATCGAGTACGAGGGTCCCTGCGGCGTGCTGGCGGTGCCCAAGAACCCCGCGCTGGGGCTGCCGACCGACGCCGAGCGCGACGGCCCGCTGCTGGTGCCCGACAGCGGCGACGAGGGCATCCCGCCGGTCCCCGAGTGCACCGATCACGACCCGGCCGTGGCGCCCGTGCTCGCGCCCACGCTCGAGAACGTGTTCGCGGCCGTGTTTCAGCCCTCGTGCATGTTCAACGCCTGCCACGGGGCGTCTGGCCAGGTCGCGGGGCTCAATTTGCAGGCGCCGGATCTGCTCGCCGAGCTGCTCGAGCATGAGGTGCTGGGCAACCCGGGCGCTGCGTTGGTCGAGCCGGGGGATCCCGAGAATTCGTGGCTGTATCAGGTGATGGCCAGCTGCGAGCCGATGGCCGACGGCGGGGAGGTCCTGGCCCACATGCCCCGCAACGCGCCCACGCTGCTCAATGATCAGACTGTCGCGCTGGTCCGCGAGTGGATCGCCGCGGGCGCCCTGCCCTGAGCTGCGCTCGTAGTACGCCGAATTCCGGGATCGCGGATACTGCGGGTACTCGCGGTAGGGGTCTTCCCTCCTGTCGGTCTCGCTTGGCATCCTGGACGCAGAGCCCCGTCTGGCAACGCGAACATTTCGCGCGGGCACCTCGCCCGGCATGATCTCCAGCACCCTGATCGACACGACGAGTATGGGCCCCACTTTGGCACCGTTGAGCAGCCTCGGACGATGGCCTCGGACGACCCACACGGTTCGACTGCTACCCCGACTCGCCGGCCCACAGCTGCGCGTCGCCGGTCCGCAGGCGCAGCTCGATCCGCAGGACCGGATGCCGAGCCAGGTGGGGATCCGCCTCGATGATCGCCAGCGCAGCCTCGCGCGCCGCGACCAGCATCTTCATCCCCTCCCCCGAGAAGCTCGCGAAGCGCAGACGCGGGATCCCAGACTGGCGGGTCCCAAACACCTCACCCGGCCCGCGTAGCTCCAGATCCCGCTCGGCCACCACGAACCCGTCGGTGCTGGCCTCGAGCACCTGCAGGCGCTCCCCCGCGTCCGAGCTGCGCTCGTTCACGGTGTGCAGCAGGCACTCCGAGTAGCCCGGCGAGCGACCGACCCGCCCGCGCAGCTGGTGCAGCTGCGCCAGCCCGAACCGCTCGGCGTGCTCGACCAAGATCGCCCGCGCGTCGGGGACATCGACGCCGACCTCGATCACCGTGGTCGCAACCAGCACCTGCACCTCGCCCGAGCGAAACCGCTGCATCACGGCGTCCTTCTCACGGCCGAGCATGCGCCCGTGCACGACCGCGAGCTCGTGCTTGGGCAGCAGCTTGCGAAACGCCGCCGCGGTGGCCTCGACGTCCGACGCGGCGATCGCCTCGCTGGCCTCGACCAAGGGCACGACCACGTAGGCCTTGTCGCCTGCGCGGACCCGATCGACCAGGGCCGCCCGCGCGCGACCGAGCGAGCGCGCGCCCGCGAACACCCGGGTGTGCGGCGCGACCCGACCCGGTGGGAGCTCGTCGATCACCGACACGTCGAGCTCGCCAAACGCGGTCAGGGCCAGGCTGCGGGGGATCGGCGTGGCGGTCATGACCATCAGGTGCGGGGCCTCGCCCTTGCCTCGCAGGGCGCCACGCTGCTCGACCCCGAACCGGTGCTGCTCGTCGACGACCACCAGCGCGAGCCGACTGAAGTCGACGCCGTCGACCAGCAGCGCGTGGGTACCGATCAACAGGTCGATCTCACCCGCGGCGAGCAACGCCAACAAGCTGGTCCGCTGCGCGCGTGGGGTCGACCCAGTGAGCAGCCCCACGCGGACCCCAGCCAGCTCGCACCACGGCGCGAGGCTGCTGCGATGCTGCTCCGCGAGGATCTCGGTTGGGGCCATCAACGCGGCCTGCGATCCGGCGTCGATCACCGCCAGCGCGGCCGCGAACGCGACAGCGGTCTTGCCCGATCCAACGTCGCCCTGCAGCAGCCGCAGCATCGGCTTGGGCCGGCCGAGGTCGCGCTCGATCTCGCCGATGACCCGCCACTGGGCCGCGGTCGGCTCGAACGGCAGGCACGCGCGCAGTCGCTCACGATCGAAGCTGCCCGCAGCCAGTGGCGGCAGCGCGCACGGGGTCGATCGGTAGACCCCGCGCTGGCGCACCAGCCCGAGCTGCAAGAAGAAGAACTCCTCGAACGCCAGCCGCCGATGCGCGGGGCTGTCGCGGCGCATCAGCGCCTGCAGGGCCGGCTCGGGCAGATCCTCGGGAGGATCGTGGAGCATGCTCAGCGCGTCGATCTGGGTCGGCAGGGCGTGCGCGCGGACCAGCTCGAGCGGCAGCGGCTCGGCCAGCTCCGCCGCTCGGAGCCGCTCGATCGCCGCCCGACACAGCTTCTGCAAGGTTCGCTGGCCGATCCCCTCGACCACCGGATAGCGCAGCGCGATCCCGAGGCCGAGCTCCGGATCGAGGACCTCCGGGTGGACCATGCTCAGCTTCCCGCGGTAGCGCTTGACCACGCCCGCCAACATCACCGGCGCGCCCGTGGTGACCCGCGGACCCAGGCCGCCGACCGGGTGAAACCACTTGGCCTCGAGCCCCAGCCGCGCGCCATTTGCTTGGATCTGCTCGACCCGAAGCGTGGCCGAGTAGCGGCCCCCAAACCACCCTTGCCCGAACCTGCGGATCACCCCGTCCACGACCACCGACGCGCCCTCCTCGACGTCCGCGAGCGAGCTCGTGTGTCGGCGATCTTCGTAGCCGAGCGGCAGCAGGTAGGCGAGGTCTTCGATCGTCGCGAGCCCGCGGGCGCTCAGCTTGTCCCGGGTTCGCCCGCCGACGCCCGAGAGCACGTCGACGCTGGCGAACCGGACCTCGGCCGCCGCCCGCAACGCGGCGAGCTCGGGCGCATCGGCGGGGAGCGTCGAGACGGCCGCGGCCTCGTTTGCCGCGCCAGGCTTCGGCCGTGCGGTCGCAGTCGACGTCGGCTCCTGTGCTTCGCTCGCGCTCTGCTTGGTTCCGCGAGTCTTGGTCGCGCCCTGCTTGGTCGCGCCCTGCTTGGTCGCGCCCTTCTTGGTCGCGCTCTGCTTGGTCGCGCCCTTCTTGGTCGCGCCCTGCTTGGTCGCGCCCTTCTTGGTCGCGCTCTGCTTGGTCCGCTTGGGCGTGCGCCGATCCTCGACCGCCGACACGTCGGGAGCCACGGCGGCATCGACCTCGCTCACGGCGGGCGTCCCGTCCCTGCCGACCGGCGCTGCCATCGAGTCGTTCGCAGCCGCGCTCGACTTCCCGAGCCGCCGTCCCAGATCCTGCTTGCGCCGACGCGTTCGAGGCTGCGCGGCCTCCGACGCATCCGATCGCACGGCGGTCAGCGTCATGCACAGCCGCAGCCCGTGCGCGACGACGCGGCTGCGATCCTGGCGTCCCCGCTCATCAAAGCGATCGAGCCCCCCGCGAAAATGTCGGAGCTCCCGCTCCTGCGAACCAACCCCGACCGCCAGCAGCTGGTCGGTCGGCTCGCGCAGCCGAGACCCCAGTCCGTCGGCGAGGATCCCCGCGAACTGATCAGCCGCGGCCTCACGCAGCGCGAGTCGCAGTCGCTCGAGGGGATCGCTGGCCATGGGACGGTTGGGTGGCGAACCCAGAGATGGTCGACCTCCGAGCCGAGCTCAGTACGGCGCCTGGAACGAGAACCGCAGCTCGTGATCGCAGAGGTAGTACACGTTGCCCTCTTCGACGTGGTGGTCGTCGACCCGCTCGCCGGCGAACTCGATCCCGTTCGTGCTGCCGAGATCCTTGATGTAGTACTCGCCGCCGCGCCGCACCACCGCGCAGTGCCGTCGCGAAATGTTGGCGTCCTTGATCGGCAGATCCGAGAACTTGCTGCCGCGGCCGATCACGAACTGCTCTTGGTCAACCGTGTACCAATTGCCCTCGAAGAACAGATACAGCGGCCGGTCCTCGCCCGGTTGCGAAGCTGCAGAGGGCGGCGGCGTGCCGGGAGGCGACGGACGCCCACCCGGCGGTGGGAGCCGACTGGGGCCGCTGCCGGGGGTGCCTGCGTTGCTCGGCGGTCCACTCGGCCTGGCGGGGCTCCCGGGCCGAGGCAGGGTCGGCCGGCCCGCCGACGCGCTGCGCGGGCGGGGTGGAGCTCCCCGACCACCGGGTGGCTCCGGCGGACCTGGCGGCGGCGCCGGGGCGGGCGTGTTCGCTTCGCTCGCCGCGGTCGGCGATTTCTTGCGCGTGAACAACTGGATCAACGCGGCCTGGACGATTTCGTCGGTGGATACGCCGCGACGCTTGGCGAGCGCCTCGACCCGCTTCCAGATGTCGTCTCGGCACTCGAACTGGTGAGCCGTCTTGTTCATGCCGTTTCCTGAGCTGCCTCGCGCAGCTCTCATCGCCGGTTCTGCGCCGTGCGACAAGGCAGATCCTAGGTCGAGGGCCGGCGGAGGGTCAACTGAGCGGCCGCTCACCGATCCTCGACCGTCGCCGACTAGACGGGTGATCGGTACGATCGGCCCGAAAGCCAGCTCACGCAGGCGCGATCCGGCGGTCGTTGGATCACCGAGTGAACGCGTCGGGCGCTGCGCTCGCGGCTGGGCCACGCACATCGCGTATCGCGCCAATCGGCGCCACCGCGCAGCGGAGGTATGCTGCGGGCCGATGCTCCGCCGCTCGCACGGCCTCCCGAGCGAGATCGGCCGCCCTCCGCCGCTCCGCGCCGGTCGTTCGCGACGCCGACGGCGAGCCATGATCGCGGGCCTCACGTGTGGCCTCGCGCTCGTCGGTGTCAGCAACCAGGCCCACGCGGCGCCCGGGGTCGCCAACCGACTCGCGGGCCCCAACGCGCAGGGACCCGCGTCCGCCTCGGTCACCGGCATCTATCACAACCCCGCGATGCTCGGTCAGCTCCCGGGTCTGAGCTTCGAGACCACGCTGCGCGGCGGCGTCGATCACCTCTCGGTTCGGCGGTTCGGGATCAGCACCGACGGCCAGCCGATCGACGCGCTCGGCGGTCCGATCAACCTCGTGAACCCGGCCTTCGACTACTTCGTCGGGGCCAGCTTCTTGCTCGATCCGATCGCGATTGGGGTCGCCGTCCACACGCTCGGATCGCGGTTTCGGATCGACAGCGATCCCAGCCTCAACTACCACCTGGTGTCCGACACGGACATCGGCTGCGGGGTCGACGGATCGCGGATCTGCCCGCAGCTGCGCAAGGGTGGGATGCTCGAGATGCGCACGGACTTCGACGTCGCGCTGGCGTGGAACGCCCTCGACTTCATGAGCATCGGCGCGACCGTCCACCTCCCGCGCCAGCGCACCTACTTCGCGCGCGACGTCGACTCGGTGTTGACCGGCGCCAACGCGGACACCGGCTGTGATCCGCAGTCTGCGTCGGTCGAGAACCAGAACTGCGCCGAGCGGCTGAGCTTCCGCGGAAGCACCCGGCTGCGCTGGTTTGGGCTCAACGAGCGGCCGTCGACCCGACTCGATCTCGCCGTCACCTTCGGGATCGCGTTCGACATTCGCGATCGTGTGGTGATCGGCCTGCGCTATCGCACCCAGCCGCTGCTGGCCGGCGGCACGATCACGCTCAACGGATCGAGCGCCGTGTGCCTGCCCAACCCGACCAACGCCGACAGCGGGCTCCCGGCCTGCGAGGGCGCGACCCCGATCGACGCGACCTTGTCCGAGCAGATCCCGCAAGAGCTGGCGGTCGGCGCCGCGGGGGAGATCGGCAACTGGGCGCTGGATGCCAACCTGTACTGGATCGATCGCTGCCCCGGCGGGACCTTGCGCGGCTGCGATGGGCGAGACAGCCGCTCGCTCGAGCTGGTCGGTCTCGATCAAGACGCGTCGACGCTGCCCGAGACGACGATCTACCGCGGCTTCAAGGATCTGTTCGGCGCCGAGCTGTGGGCCCGCTACCGGCTCGACGATCTGATCGGCGCCAACCTCCCGTACTACAAGGTCCTGTGCAGCGGCAGTGAAGGCGTCGACCCTGCGACCGGCAAGCGCCTGCGCTGTGTCCCACGCGCCGACCTGCTGCTCGGGGCTGGGTTCAACTCGCCCGGCGTTCGACCCGGGGCGCTGACCGTGGCCAACAGCGACGGCTGGACCTTGCAAGCGACGATCGGCACCAGCTTCAACCTGCCCGGCCGAAACGGCACGTGGTCGCTGGTCCCCGCCTACGGCCTCGACTTTTTGGTCCCGACCCGCGTGGGTCCCGGCGGTCACGACCCGGCCTTCACGCCCGCGGCCGCGATCGAGTTCGAGCGCAGCGGCGCCGACCTCAATTCGCCGTCGGCCGGTCCGGTCCTGGCGGGTCGCGGGGTCCCGACCAACGCCGGGGTCTACACCGGAGCCGTACACACCGTGATGTTCGGGGTGCGCTGGTCCGAGCGAGGCTTCGGCGCCCGCGAGCTGCCCAAGAACCGCAAGTGAGCGCGAACGCTCAACCGCCGCGGCCGCGGCTGGCCCCGCCACGATCCACTCCGTACACTGTCGCGGTGGCTCCACGCCCCGTGTCGATCCTCGCTGTGCTGGTCCCCCTGTTGGTGTGCGCGCCCGCTTGCACCAAGACGACGGGGCCAGACACCAACGCGCCGCTCCTGGTCGCGCCCCACACGATCAGCGATCTGGACGACTACGCCGCGGCGCGCAACGCCTACGCGCTGCTCAGCCTCGACGACGGCGCCCGCCCAGCGGCCAGGGCAAAGCTCCGCGACTACTTGATCGGGTACCTCGATCGCGCGCTCGAGAGCGATCAGCTGCCCCAGGCAGTCGACGCGCTCGAGCAGCTCAGCGGGCTGTGGGTCGCCGCCGAGCTGCGCGGGCTCGATCCCGATCCCCAGCTGGCCGCCGCCGCCGAGCGTGTCTACGCCAAGGTCGCCCGCGCGGGTGACGAGCGCCCTGCCCTGCTCGCGCTCGGGCTCACGCAGGCGTTCTCCGACCCGGGAGGCCAAGCCAGCGCCCAGCACAATTTCACGGCGCTGCACGACTGGATCGGCCGGACCAGCGAGTTCGGCAGCGATCCGAGCTTTGACGATCACCTCGACCGCCTGCTCGAGGACGTGACGGCGTTCTTCCCCTCGCCGTTCCTCGTCGATCAGCTCGCGCGGGTGTACCTCGAGCGCTATCGCAACGCCCAGCGTCAGGGCAGCTTCTCGAGCGTCAGCGATCCCCGCGTGCCCTTCACCGGCTACCTGTTGGCGCGCCTGTACCTGCGCGCCGACGATCTCGACGGTGCCGTGGCTGCGCTCGACCGAATCGAGGCCGACGGCCCGACCGAGGCGCTGCGCGAGCTGATCCGCGACGCCGCCAACACCGACAGCCGCTCGCCCGCGGATCTCGATCAGCTGACCCGCGAGTTCATCCCCGAGCCTGACAACCGACTCCCAGACGAGATCGTCAACCAGGCCTGGGGGATCGTCGACAACCTCGCGGGTCGCAGCCTCGCGCGGTTTCCCGATCACCCGCCCGCTCACCTCGCGCGGGGCCGGGCGCTGCGCGCTCGCAACTACGTCGAAGCCGCGATCATCCACTACGAGCGCGCGCTGGCCGGCAAGACCCGCGCCACCGATCGCGAAGATCTTCACCAGGCCTGGTCCGAGCTGGCCCAGCTGTACCAGTTCGCGCTCGAGGTTCGCGCGGAGTCCGGGTCCACGGACACCGTGAACATGCTCGAGCGCATCGAGGGCTTTCACGATCGTGCCGCCCACACCTGGCCCCAGCGGCCGATCGAGCCCGGCATCTCGCTGGCCTGGATGAGCGTGGCCATGGCCGAGTTCAACGCTGGCCACATCGAGCGCGCCTCGGAGCTGCTGCAGCAGACGATCGCCCTGACGCCGGAGCCGGCCGCGCTGTCGCTGCTGGGCACGATCGCCACTCGCCGCGGCCAGCTCGACGACGCGCGCACTCACCTGCGCCGGCTCGACGCGCTCGCGGGGGGTCTGAGCGATCAGCTCGATCGCTACGACTGGCAGATCACCGCGCGCATGAGCCTCGCGGAGGTCGAGGCGCTCGCGGGCGATCGTGAAGCCAGCGTGTCCGAGCTGCGCGAGGCGCTGAGCCTGCTCAACACGCTGCTGAGCTACGCTGGGCTGGCCGATCAGCTGCGCGCCGAATTCTCGCTGCGTCGCTCACGGGTGTTCTTCTACCTCGGGGAGATCGAGCTCGCGATGAGCGACGTCCGCGACGCCCAGCGGCTCGCGCCCAATCGCGCCGACGCCTACACCGAGCCGCTCATCTTCACGGTCCTCCACGCCCACCTCGACGAGGCCGCCGAGATCTTCGCCGCCGCGCTGGCCCGCGACGCGGGTGGTGCCGAGCTCGGGGTCTACTACTCACTGTGGATCCTCGACCTCGCCGAGCGGCTCGGCCAGCCCGCGCCCGCGCTCGCCAGCGACTACCTCGGTCGCTACGCAGCCGACGAGACGGGTGAGCCGTGGCAGCGCAAGCTCGCCCGGCATGGCCTCGGCCAGCTGAGCTACGTCGATCTCAGCCAGGCCGCGAGCGACACCCGCGAGCGGTCCGAGGCCTGCTTTTATGAGGGCCTCGCGCGCTGGCGAGACGGCCGTCGAGCGGCCGGCCTCGAGCTCATGACCAAGGTCCTCGAGCAGCAGATGATGGGCGACTTCGAGTACCAGATGGCGCAGATCTACCTGCGCTGGAAGGAGCTGCCCAAGACCGCCCGCTCCGCGGTCTTCTAGCGGGCCCGGAGCTTGGCGCTTGCGAGCCCACGCGGGCCATGTTAGATGACCGGCCCCCAAGAAGCTGACCACGGCGCGGTGGCCAAGTGGTAAGGCGGAGCTCTGCAAAAGCTCTATTCGCCGGTTCGAATCCGGCCCGTGCCTCACGAGAGAGAACGAAGAAAGGGACCCTGAGCGGGTCCCTTTTTTCTTGGTTTCGGTTCGGTTTGGGTTTGGCCGGGCCAAACCGGCAGCGGTTAGATTCCGCCGAGCGGGGCGTCGCCGCCACCGATGCTCAGCTTGTCCTTGCGCTCCTTGGTGACCGGCTTCTTCGCGGCCGAGCCGCCACCGCCACCGCCGCCACCGCCACCGCCGCCGCCGATCAGGCCGATCGAGAGCACGGCTGCGGTGGCGTACAGCCAGTACGGGGTCTTCTTGCGCTCGGCCATCTTGACCTGCGCGTCGAGCCGCATCTGCTCTTCGCGGAGGCGGGCCTCTTGCTCGGCGCGGCTGCGGGCCTCGGCCTCGGCGACGCGGATCCGCTCTTCGCGCTCTTTGCGGTCGTGCTCTTCCTGGGCGAGCCGGGCTTGCTCGGCCTTCTCCTGACGGATCCGCTCTTCCTCTTCGCGAGCCTTGCGCTCGGCCTCTTCTTTGGCGCGACGCTCAGCGTCTTCGGTGGCGCGGACTTCGTCCTCGACCTGCTGGACTCGCTGGGCTTCGAGGTTCTTGAGCTCTTCGAGCGCGATCAGGGCTGAGTTTTCTCGTGACATACTGGGACCTCCGCTTGGACGGGCGACGAATCGATGGACAGACTTGGCGATTGGGCTGGGCTGCTGGCGACAGCTCGCTGACCCTTCGGTATTGGGGAGCACAGCCCGACGGCCGAACGCTCCACCTGGACTCCTGATCTACATCTGAACGCTCGCCGTGTGCCACTCAAAAATGCCGGAATTTTGATCACTTCGCCAGGACTACCTAGCGTGCTGACATGACCGGTTCCGGCTCACGTCAGGCCAACATAGCTACTCCTCGCGCAGCGCGACATGGCCGACACGGGCGACGACACCACAAAACTCGGGCGTTGCTCGGTACGCTGGTCGTCTCGGTCCTCGCGATCCCCACCCTCGAGACCGGGGCCCGCGCCGAGCCGCCGCGCGGCTCGTCGAGCACGATCACAGCGGCGGTGGTTCCGCTCGCGTTGATCGAGAACCGCCGCGTGCTCAGCTACCCCCTCGATCAGGTCTGGCCGACCGCGATCCGCTACCTTCGGATCGATCGCGGCTTCGAGATCACCGACCGCGATCAAGACGCTGGCTACATCCTGTTTCAGTTCCCGCTCGAGGGCCAGCGGATCGGATCGGGCAGCCTCGAGATGTTCGCCACCGACGACGCCGCGGGCCGAGCCAGCGTCAGCATGAGCGTGAACACGGGCGCGGGCCCGGTCCACCTGCCCAACTCGATCCTCGACGGGATCTCGGCCAAGGTCCGAGCCGAGCGCGGCCAGCCGCTGCCGCCGCCGCCCAGGCAGGAAGAGCCTCCGCCAGACCAGGACGATCCGGAAGACGATCACTCGGTCCCGCTGCTGCCACCTGCCCAGCAGCCGTAGTAGTACAACCACGGCGTGCAGCCGATCGACCTTCGCAGCGACACGGTCTCCAAGCCGACCCAGGCCATGCGCGAGGCGATGGCCCGCGCCGAGGTCGGTGACGACTGCTACGCCGACGACCCCACGATCAACGAGCTCGAGCGACGGGTCGCCCAGCTGCTCGGCAAGCCGGCGGCGCTGTTCGTGCCGTCGGGGACCATGGCCAATCAGCTCGCGGTCGCGACCCACACCCGCCCCGGTGACGCGATCGCGTGCGCGCCCGAGGCCCACGTGTTGGTCCACGAGGACGCTGCCCCGGCCCGGCTGTCGGGGGTCCAGACCATGCCGATCGGCGATCGCCGGGGGTTCTCGGCCGCTCAGCTGCTGCAGCGGCTGCGAGAAGAGTCCACTGGCTGGCCGCGCGTGGGCCTGGTGTGGCTGGAGAACACGCTCGGCCTCGCCGGTGGCGTGGTCTGGAAGCTCGACGAGCTGCAAGCGATCTCCGAGCTCGCCCGCGCGCACGGCCGGCCCGTCCACCTCGACGGCGCGCGGCTGTGGAACGCCCACGTCGCAACCGGACGCCCCATGCCAGCGCTCGCCAGCGTGGCCGACAGCGTCAGCGTGTGCATCAGCAAGGGCCTCGGCTGTCCGGTCGGATCACTCCTGTGTGGCGAGCAGGAGTTCGTGAGCCGGGCCCGGGCGAGCCGCCACGCGTTCGGTGGGGCGATGCGGCAAGCGGGGGTGTTGGCGGCTGCGGGGCTGCACGCGCTCGAGCATCACATCGAGCGACTGCGAGACGATCACCGCCGCGCCCGCGAGCTGTCTGATGCGCTCGCCGATCTTCGCTGCTGGCGAGCGATCGAACCCGAGACCAACATCGCCCTGTTCGAGCTGCCCGCGGGCACGGACGCCGAGACCCTGTGCGCGCCGCTGCGCGAGGCCGGAGTCCTGTGTTACCCGAACAAGTACGACGAGATCCGGCTCGTCGTGCACCTCGGTATCGATGACGACGCGCTGGCCAGCGCGATCGCTCGGATCCGCGGCGTGCTGGCCTGAGCCCTGGCGGAAACCAGCCGAGAACCAAAACGAAAGGGGCCGCGCGAGCGACCCCTTTCGTCGGCTGACCGTAGCCTCTACAGCCTGAAGGTGAACGTGACGCCCTGCTGCTCCGCCTGGAACTTGGGGAACTTCGCGTTCTTCAGCGCCTGGGCCACACACTTGCCGACCGGGGTCGAGGCGTGCTCGCCCTGCGGGGTGGCGGACACCACGTTGCCGGTCGAGCCCTGAATCGAGAACTTGACCTCGACGGCCGTGCCCGAGCCGCAGCTCTTGGCGGCGGTCTTGACACCCTTGATGACCGGGGTGATCTCGCCGCTGGTCAGCTTCGGGGGCAGGCTGCTGTCCACGGGGGCCTTGCCACCGCCGCCGCTGCCACTGCCGCCACCCTTGCACTTGGGCAGGTTGGGATCGAGCAGACAGTCGACGTCGGGATCTTTCTTCGGCGTGCCGCCTGAGGAACCGCCGGACGATCCGCCGGAGGAACCGCCGGAGCCGCCCGAGTCACCGCCCGAGCTGCCGCCCGAGCCACCACCGGAGGTGCTCTTCTTCTTCTTGGTGCTGGACCCGGACTTGCCGACCACACCGCCGGCGGAATCACCCTCGGTGTCCTCGCCCTCGGTCTCACCAGCCTCGGCTTCGCCCTCGGCCTCTTCTTGCTCGTCGTCCTTCTCGTCGTCCTTCTCGTCGGCCTTGGCCGAGTCCTTGGTGTCCTTCTCTTCGACGGAACCGGGGACGGTGACGACTTCCTTGATGACCTGCGGCTCGGGGTCGTCCTTGAGGAAGAACATGACCCCAAGCCCGATCAGCCCGGCGGCGAGCAGGAAGATCAAAATGTACATCGGCGCATTGCTGCGCTGCGGCTCCGCGGCGACTGGCGCCACGACTGGCGCCTCGCTGACGAGCGGCTCGACCGAGAGCCCGCCGAGTCCACCGCCACCAAAGCTGGGCAGCATCTCCTCTTCGGAGCCGCCGCCGCCACCGCCACCGCCACCGCCGCCGCCCATGTCCATCATCGCGCCCATCGCCCGGATGTCGATGAGGCCCGATCCTTCGGACGAGGGTGCGGTTGTGGAGGGAGCCTGCCGAACCGGACCGGCCGACGCAGGCTTCGACGTCGACGCCATCGCCTTGAGGCTGTCGAGCGAGAACAGCACGGAGTTCTCGTTGCGCTGGCCGGTCAGCGAGTCGACGCGAGGCGACTCGGCTGCTGGCTCGTGGGCGGGCTGCTGCGGCGCTGGCTCGGAGAACCCGCCGCCGCCAAACTCACCGCTGGCGGCCGCGAACGCGTCGTCCGAACCCGCGCTGGCGAAGGGATCGTCGGCCGCAGCCGCAGCGACGCCGGCACCCATCCCCATGCCCATGCCGACCGCCGCGCCGCGGGGCGCCCGATCGGGCAGATCCGCGAACGCCTCGATCTGGCCGAGCTCGAGCCAATCCTCGAAGCCCTCCTGCCACACCGAGGTCGACTTGTCGATCTGACCGGCGTCGTAGCGCCGCCGAACTTCGTCTTCCGGGAGCGGACCAACGGTGTCGCCGTCGATCGCCAAGTGCCAACCAGCTGGCTCTTCGGACGCGGGCTCACTCGCCCCAGCGTCGGCCTCGGCGCTCGCGGCCTTGTCCCGAACGATGATGACGTTGCTGCACTTCTTGCAGCGAATCTTGAAGGTCTTACCGCGGACCTTTTCGTCCGCGATCGAGTACTTCGCGGCGCACTTATCACATTCAATTCTCACGACACGCCTGCCATTCGTCGCTTGCTGAGCTTGTCAGCTGGCTGCGCCTGGGAACAGCTCGGCCCGGTATTTGGCCGGGCACTGTGCCCACTCTTGATGTTGAAACGAGGCGTCATGGGAGACGGGGAGTCGGTGTGCCGGGGCGCCCTGGGAGAAGCAGCTGAAGAAGCAACTGGAGGGCTCGTTCAGCCCCGGCCCCGACCGGGTGGGGCCGCAGTATATGGAACCAAGTCTTCGCCGACAACCGTCCATATCCCAATGATTTCACACAGCCGCGGAGAATACGCGAAGCTGGGTCCGAAACCTGGCGGACACGTGCGCGGGACCCCCTGGAGAGGATGCGATCGCGGCCACCTCGCCGGCCCCCTCATCGCTTCAGCGGCGGCCACCAACCGGCTCGTGGGGCTCGCAAACGAGGAGATCGGATCGCGCTTGACCGCCACGCGGGCTCAGAACGCCGCGGTCAGTCGTATGGTTTGCTCGCGACCCGGGCCGACCGAGACGAGGGTGACCGGGACCTCGACGTAGTCACTTACCAGGTCGAGGTACGCACGAACGCCGGCTGGGAGCTGCTCGAGCGAGCGCGCGTTGCTCACCTGCTCGCCCCAGTTGGGGCCGCCCCACCCCGCGACCGGCTCGTAGACCGGCACGGCGTCGTCAAACCCATCGCGGCCGGGATCGAGATCGTCCTGATAGCGCGTGCAGATCTCGATCGCTGGCAGCTGCGCGAGCACGTCGAGCTTGGTGACGACGAGGCCGGTCAAGCCGTTGCGGCGGGCGGCCAAGCGCAGCGCCGGTAGGTCCAACCATCCACAGTCGCGCGGGCGACCTGTGGTCGCGCCGTACTCTCCCCCGGCGGCGCGGATTTGATCACCTCGCTCACCGTCGAGCTTGGTCGGAAACGGACCCGCGCCGACGCGGGTCGTGTACGCCTTGGTGATGCCCCAGACGCCGTCGATCAGCGTGGGCCCGATCCCGAGCCCGGTGCACACGCCTCCGGCGATCGTCGAGCTCGACGTCACATAAGGATAGGTGCCGTGATCGACGTCGAGCAGCGCCCCCTGTGCGCCCTCGAACAACACCGACTTGCCCGCGCCGATGAACTCGAGCACCTCGGCGCCGGCGTCACAGGTCATCGGTCCGATCCACTCGACCCACCTGGCCGCGGCCTCGCACAGGGCGTCGACGCTGACGCTGCGCTCGCTGCCAAACCGGGCGAACTCGGGCTCGAGCGCGCGCTTGTTGTGCTCGAGCCGCTCACGCAGCCGGTCGGGGCGAAGCAGGTCGCGGATCCGAATCCCACGGCGGGCGGCCTTGGCCTCGTAGGCCGGCCCGATCCCACGCCGCGTGGTGCCGATCGTCTGGGCCGTGGACGCGTCCTCGCGCAGGGCGTCGAGCTCGCGATGAAACTCGAAGATCACGTGGGCGTCGAGCGAGACCCGCAGCTCGTCCCCGGCGAGCAGGCCGTGGGTGCGCAGCTGGGCGATCTCTTCGGCGAAGACCTCGGGATCGATGACCATCCCGGCGCCGAGCAAGCAGCGAGTTCCCGGGTAGGTGCAGCCCGAGGGCACCAGGTGCGTGACGATCTTGACGCCGTCGACGACCAGGGTGTGGCCCGCGTTGTTGCCCCCAGCAAACCGAGCGACCAGGTCGGCCTCGGCCGCGAGCACGTCGACGACCTTGCCCTTGCCCTCGTCCCCCCACTGCGCCCCAACAACCGCCAGCGTACTCATGTTTGCTCCCGACCTTGCTTGCTCATGACTTTCTCCGACTCTGGTCGCCAACCCTCAGGGTCCAGGCGACAGCGCTGACGAACGATCTTGGCCTCGCTGCCGCGCCCGACCACACACAGCCACGTCAGCCGATCCGCGACTCGACGCTCGGCCTGTCGCTGAGCCTGCGCGAGGTCGGGCTCGCTGTCGATCCAGGCCCGGCGCCCGCCCTCCCGGGCCTCATGGGCCTCGGCGACCGCGGCGGCTCGCAGCGCCGCGGCGAGCCGCTCGTCGAGCTTCTCACCCGACTGCACCGCCACCAGCCGCGCGGCCGAGAACTCGGCGCCGTCGACGTGGAGACCCGCGGCCGCGAGCGCGTCCTCGAGCGCGTCGAGATCGAAGGCGAGACCCACGGCCGGCAGCGCGGCGCCGTAGCGACTGACGAGATCGTCGTAGCGACCGCCGCGAACGATCGGCGCGCCGACCCCCGGCGCCCACACCCGCAGGCGCAGCCCCGTGTAGTAGTCGAAGCCCCGCACCTCGCCGAGATCGACGAGCAGCCGGGACGCGCAGCTGGGGTGCTCACGCTCGACCGCGGCGACGACCTCGCGCAGGCGATCGATCGCCTCGCCCGCGCCGATCGAACGGAGCCGCTCGCGGGCCGACGCCAGCAACGCCGGCGGTCCGTGCGAGTCGGCCAGCGACGCGAACGCCTCGGTCGACGCACGGTCGACCCCAGCCTGCTCGAGCGCGCGCCGGAGCCCGTCGAGATCCTTGCGCGCGAGTCGGTCCCGCAGCTCGCTCTCGACCGCGCGCGACAGCCCGAGGAACGCGAGCGCGTCGCCGACCACGGCCGCGTGCGAGAGATCGAAGCGGTGCGCCGAGCTGCCGAGCGCGACCAGCGACGCGTCGGCCAGGCCGATGAGCTCGGCGTCGGCGGTCTCGCTCGCGTCGCCGAGGTACTCGACGCCGACTTGATGCAGCTCGGCGCGATCGTCCCGGCCGCTGGGCAGGCGGACCAGGGTCGCCGCGTAGCACAGGCGCATCCCGTCGCTCGCCGCGACGGCGCCACCGACCCGCTGCGCGACGACCCGGGCGATCTGCGGGGTCACGTCGGACCGCAGCGCCACGATCTCACCGGTCCCGGCCTCGATGAAGCGAACGCAGCGGTCGCGATCGTTCGAGCCGAGCCCACGGCCGAGCACGTCGAAGTACTCGATCAGCGGCGGCACGACCTCGCGGTAGCCCCAGCGCTCGAAGCTGGCCAGCAAGCTGCCAGTCAGCGCGCGGCGGCGCCGAGCGGCATCTGGCAGCAGATCCCGGGCGCCGATCGGCAGCGGGCTGAACACGCTCGCGTCGACCGTGCTGGGATCGACGGGCGGGCGCGGCTTGGCCTCGTCGCGGGACATCCGTGCTCGCTCAGCTCGCGTCGCCGATCGGGCGAAACACCAGCCCGGTCGGGATCTTGGGGAAGAAGAAGGTGCTCTTTTGCGGCATGACCTCGCCGCTGTCGCAGACCGCGACCACGTCCTGTACGGGCGTCGCGTTCATGAAGCACACGAGCTGGGTGTCATCGTCGCTCGGGCCCTGGCCGCGGGCGCGGGCCAGGGCCGCCTCCGTGGACTTCTCGTAGCCGAGGTTGGTCTTGTCAGCCTGGGCTTGCTTGGTGATGCCGAGCCCGCGCTCGAGCAGCAGCTCGTGGAGCAGCGCGACATCCAGGCGCTGCAGCGCCGCCGGGAGCTGGCCCAGACCCGCGCCCGTGGGGTCGAAGTCGGCCCGCAAGGTCAGGACCGCGAGCGTGTCGGCGCCGGGGATCGCCAGACCAAACGCAGCCCGCTGCGCGCCCGCGTCGGTCAGCAGCTGGCGGAGCGCGCTCGCGTCGTCGGGCATCGAGACCGAGCGCACCTCGAACCACGCGTCGAGATCGCCGAGCAGCGCGGGCAGGTCGACGCCGCTGGCGAGATCGTGGACCAGCCGGTGAGTCGGCAGCACGACGAGGCCGTCGTCATCGAGGTTGGACAGGTAGACCATGCCCCAGCGCGCCGCGTCCCCGCGCCCGGCCGCCTCGAGCTCGTCGCGGAAGCTGCACATGGTCTCGTAGCGGTGGTGGCCGTCGGCGATATAGATGTTCTTGTCGGCCAGGACCTGCTCGAGCGCCGCGCAGGCGCCCGGGTCACTCACGCGAAACAGGCTGTGGTGCACGCCATCCCAGTCGACGTCGAGATCCGGCGAGCCGAGCCCGGGCTCGACGGCGGCCTCCCAGCGGCGCTCCGGATCGGCGAACAGGCCAAACACCAGCTCGAGGTGGGCATCGCAGGCGCGCATCAGCTCGAGGCGATCTTGCTTGGGACCGGCCAAGGTCCGCTCGTGGGGCAGCACCGGGCCCTGGCCAAACCGCGTCAGCTCGATCAAGCCAATGAAGCCCTTGCGCACGTAGGTGGTGCCCTCGGACTCGAAGCGCTGGTGGTAGACGTAGAAGCCGGGCTCGGGATCGTTGATCAGCGCCTCGGCCTGCAACCGCTCGAACGCGCTCGCGCCCGCCCGATACTTGGCGAGCGGATCGTCGCTGCCTGCGGGCGCCTCGGGGAGGATCACATGCACGCAGTTGTGCGGCGATGCGGCGGCGAGCGCGGCTCGACGGGCGTCGTCGATCACATCGTAGGGCGGCGCGAGCAAGTCGCCGGCCGGCCCGGCTTTGCTCGTGTCGTAGCGGAGGCCCGAGAACGCGCGAATCTTGGCCATGGGAACCGGGCTATACCTGCCGTTTTGCCCAGCGTCCATGCTGATCCGGCAGACCAGTGAAGGCCCCACGTGCGCGTCACCGCGACCCGGACTGGGCAGCAACGGCCTGGGCACCGATGTCTCGGCGAAGCTGACCACCTTCGAGGCTGACGCTGTCGGCCAGCGCGTAGGCCCGGGCGAGCGCGGTGCGCAGGTCCTCGCCGCTGGCACACAGCCCCAGCACCCGCCCGCCGTTGGTCCGCCAGATCGCGCCGTCGCGCCGGGTGCCCGCGTGAAAGATCGCCAGGTCCGGGTCGTCGGCGGCGACCCGCATGGCCTCGTCCAACCCGCGGATCTCGACGCCCTTGGTCGAGGTCTCGGGGTAGCCGGCCGACGCCAGGACCACGCTGACCGCGGGCCGACCCGGGAGCAGCTCGTCGACCAGGGCCCCGCCGCCGGTCGGCCCACGGGCGGCGGCGAACAGGCGCGGCACCAGCGGAACCTGCAGACCGAGCATCAGCGGCTGGACCTCGGGGTCGCCGAACCGCACGTTGTACTCGATCACGTGGGGCTGCCGGTCGTCATCGATCATCAGGCCGACGAACAGCACGCCCACGAACGGCCGCCCCTCGCTGCGCAGCCCGGCCAGGGTCGGCCCGACCACGCGATCCATCACGCGACCGCGAACCACGTCGTCGACGATCGGCGCAGGCGCGTAGGCCCCCATCCCGCCGGTGTTGGGCCCGGTGTCGCCCTCTCCGATCCGCTTGTGATCCTGGCAGGCCTCGAAGCACGCCGCGGCGGTGCCATCGGTGAGCACGAAGAAGCTGGCCTCGCGCCCGCGCAGGCGCTGCTCGAGCACGACCTGAGCCCCGGCGGCGCCAAACCGACCGCCCTCGAGGCACGCGCGCACGGCCAGCTCGGCCTCGGCGTGGGTCTCGGCCACGGTCACGCCCTTGCCCGCCGCGAGCCCGCTGGCCTTGACGACCGGGGCCTCCGCGAAGCTGCGCAGGGCCGCGAGCGCCTCGGGCATCGACGCGACCGTCACGTGCCGCGCGGTCGGGATCGCGTGCGCGTGCATGAATGACTTGGCGACCGCCTTGCTGCCCTCGAGCTCGGCCGCGCCCGCGTCGGGACCGATCGTCGGGATCCCAGCCTGGCGCAGGGCGTTGGCCATGCCCGCGACCAACGGCGCCTCGGGGCCCACGATCGCCAGCTCGACGGCCTCGCGCCGGGCGAGCGCGACCAGGTCGGTGAAGCTCGGGCACTCGAAGCAGTCGGCCAGCAGCGCGATCGCGTCGCTGCCTGGACTCGCCACCACCCGGTGGCCTTCGCTCGCGCACCGCCACGCCAGCGCGTGCTCGCGGGCGCCACTCCCAACAATCAAGATCGTGCTCATGTTCAGTTCAACGCCGCGAGTTCAGTGCCGCCAGATCCGGGCCGGACTCGTCCGAGATTCAGTGCCTGAAGTGCCGCTCGCCCGTGGCGACCATCGCCACGTCATGCTCATCGCACGCGGCCACCACCTCGGCGTCGCGCATCGAGCCAGCCGGCTGGATGATCGCGCGCACGCCCGCCTGCGCGGCCGCGTCGACGCTGTCACGGAACGGGAAGAACGCGTCGGAGGCCAGCACCGCGCCCTTGGCCGCCTCCCCTGCCCGGCTCAGCGCCTGACGCACGGCTTCGACCCGCGAGGTCTGGCCGCCGCCGATCCCCACCGTGACGTTGTCGCGGACCAGCACGATCGCGTTGGAGCGCACGTGCTTGGCGACCCGCTGGCCGAGGTCCAGGCTGCTCAGCTCGGCGGCCGTGGGGGCCCGCTTGGTGGGGACCTGGCCGTCTCGCGCGGCCACGCCGATCAGATCCTCGCGCTGAACCAGGACCCCGCCCGCGACCGAGCGCAGCCGCAGCGGCGGCGGACCGGCGACCGGGGCGAACATCTGCGGCAGCTCCAGCACCCGCATGCGCTTCTTCTTGGCCAGCAGCGCGCGGGCCTCGGGGGTGTAGCCGGGCGCGATCACGACCTCGAGGAAGCCCTCGATCAAGCGCGCGGCCAGATCGGCGTCGACGGTCTGGTTGACCGAGACGATGCCTCCGAACGCGCTCTCGGCGTCGGCCTCGCGGGCGCGCACGAACACGTCGGCGAGCGGCTCGCCGTCGGTCCCGATCGCCGCCCCGCACGGCGAGAGGTGCTTGAACACCGCCGCCGCCCGGCCGCCCTCGGGCAGCCCCGCGTGGAGATCGCGGATCAGCCCGAGCGCCGCGTCGGCGTCGAGCAGGTTGTTGTAGCTCAGCGCCTTACCTTGGTGGATCAGCGCTCGGTCCAGGCCAGTCTGCTCGGCGGCCGCGTAGTCGGTCCGGAAAAATCGCGCCGACTGATGCGGGTTCTCGCCGTAGCGCAGCTCGGCGAGCGGCTCACCGCTGACGAACAGCCCCGGCGTGATCGCGGCGGGATCGATCGCCTGGCCCTCGTCATCGTGGCGCGCGAGATAGTCGGCGATCGCGGCGTCGTAGCTGGCCGTGTGCGCGAACGCCTTGCGGGCCAGCGAGCGGCGCAGGCCCTCCGGCACCGCGCCGCCGTGCTGGCCGAGCGCCTCGCCGAGCGCCGCGTAGTCGCTCGGATCCACCACCACCGCCACGCGCCCCCAGTTCTTGGCCGCGGCGCGGACCATGGTCGGGCCGCCGATGTCGATGTTCTCGATCGCGTCGGCGAAGCTGGCTCCGGGCGCTCGGATCGTCTGCATGAACGGATAGAGGTTGACGACGACCAGGTCGATCGCCGCGATCCCGTGCAGCTCGAGCTCGGCCTGGTGGGCCGCGGTCGGCAGCGCCAAGATGCCCCCGTGGATCTTGGGGTGCAGGGTCTTGACGCGACCGTCTAGGATCTCGGGCGCGCCCGTGAACTCCGAAACCTTGACGACCGCGACCCCGAGCTCGAGCAGAGCCTTGTGCGTGCCACCGGTCGAGAGCACCTCGACCTTGTGGGCGATCAAGATATCCGCGAGCGTCGCGAGGTTGGACTTGTCGCTGACGCTGACGAGCGCGCGACGCAGTGGTGCGGCTGAGGTCGACACGCCCGCCCGGTACCACACCCCCTGCCCCGCTCGCCAGCGCAAACCCGGCTCCAACCCCCACACACGCCGAAGACCCGCGCAAAACGCAGGTCTTGTCCACGCGGGGCGTCGAGCGACGCCGACTCACGACGTGATCAGGTAGCTCATCAGCTCGTCGCCGCCGGCTTCCTTGAGCTTCATCAGCCCGCGGACCTCGACCTGGCGGATGCGCTCGCGGGTCAGGTTGAGGATCTCGCCGACCTCTTCCAGGGTGATGCCGCCCTGCTGGGCAACGTCGAGCGCGCACGAGTTCTGCAGCTCCCAGACCTCGAGATCCGGGAAGTTGATCTTGATGCTGCCCGTGCGCGGGTTGACGTCGATGTACAGGTGATACTTGCAGCTGACGTAGGGGCACGGGCGCGAGACGTTCGCACACTCGCCGCGCGTCACCGGTCGCCAGTACGACTTCTCGGGGTACAGCAGCGCGCCGATCCGCAGCTCCTCCTTGGTCAGGCGCTTCATGGCGATGGTCTTGGCCCGCGAGCGACGCTTGATCGGGGGGATCGGGGCGCCGCTGATCGGCATGATCTCGGGGGCGGAAGGCTGGGTGGTGGAGCGGGTCTCGAGCAGCATGGTCTGAGTTCTCTACGGTGGCGTGGGCGGTGGCGTGGACAGTTGCGTGGCGGCGCTCGGGCGCAGGGGTTCCGAGCCTGGCTCGTCGTCGGCGAGCGAGGCATCCAATGCGAGCAGTGAGCGACAGATACGATGGGAGTGGGTCGGTGGGCGTCTGAGCGGAGCTAGGCCGGGTAAGTCAGTGCAGGGCAAGTCGAGTTGTCAACGTCAGAGGAGTTCGGTGGGGTCGGCGACACCGCCACCGCGAGGGCGGCGGACACCAGCGGCGGGGGTCAACAGCTTCTCGAGCCGCTGAACGGCGCCGAGCAGCTCACCCGCGGCGCGCTTGATCGCCTCGAGCTCGGTGTACAGACGCTCGCGACGGGGCCCGGCGGGTTGCTCGACCAGGCGCCCCTCGAACGCGTCGACCAGCTTGTTGCTGGCTTCCTCGAGGTTCTCGATGTCATCTTGGAACGCGAGGAACTTCGACTGAATTTCTTCGAGCGTGTAGCGCTCGCCCATCAACTTCTTGATCAAGTTGATGCGGCGGACCGCTCGGACCGGATACACCCCGCGCGACCCCTGGTGCTTCCCCTTGGATCCGATCCGGTGCGAGCGCGGCACCAGGCCGAGTTGCACGTAGCGACGCAAGTTCGCCTCGCTGAAGCGGACGCGGCGCTCGCTGAACACGCGAACGAGGTCCTGCGAGCTCAGCCCGTCCGCGTTCGCGGCTTCGATCTCGCGCACCTGCGCTTCGGATAGAGCGACTGTCATGGCCGTGATCCCGGACTGGAGAGAGTGGAGCGATGCGCGAGGAAGGAAGTGCGCGAGGAGAGTAGGATATCGAGTAGTTGTCGGGACTTGGCTGTACGGGTGAGTCTATTTTATGATCTGACTCTCTCGTCGCGCCCGAGTGTAATCTACTCAGTGGAGTGAAGAAAGCATTTTCGCTCGGACCTCTCAAGTTTTTGGAGAAGTTTCGCGCGCGTCAATCTCGGCTGTTGCGCATTTCGTTCGCAAGCCGGCGAATTCGATGACTTACAGCTACTGAACAAACACGGAGGCAATTCGCCCGCGCGGCTGCAGAGGGTCTGCTGGGCGATCGATCCACGCGATCACGGCCCCTGTATTGATCGCTTGAATGGATCTTGTCACTGGATTGAACCAGGCACTGTGCGCAATGAGAATCCATGTTCAGTAGACCAAAGGGACAACTATTTGAGATAGAAATTTTAGTAATATCAAACACGCCTAACATGGCATATAAAGCCATCTCGGGGTCCGCGCTGAAGCATGGCTTCGATCGGCTGTATTTGCGCTGAGCGCCGGTTTACGGGCGCATCGAGGTCGCTGCGAACACGAAATTGGTCGCAGGGACAGTCGACACGCACCGGGCAATTGGCCCTCGGTACAGTGCACATTCGAATCAGAGGCTCAGAGCGTCTCTTGCTTGAGCTTCCAGGTGCTGAGAAGGCGCACCCTGTAGTTCTTGCCAGAGTCGATCCTGATCCGACCCACGGGCTTCCAGTCATCGGCGTTGTCCGCACGCGCCTGGACCTTGTAGCTGCCGGGCTTGAGCTGGATGGTCTTGCTGGGCTCGAGCGTGACGACCTGCCCCGCGACCTTGATGTACGCGAAGTAGAACCCGCCGCTGTCGTGGGTCGTGATCAGCAGAACATCGACGGGTGGCGCGGGTGGTGGCGGCGGCGGCTTCTTGTTGTCCTTGCCAGCTCCCCCACCCCCTCCAGTTCCCCC
>NZ_PVNL01000123.1 GCF_002994635.1 Enhygromyxa salina
CACCACCACCACCACCACCACCACCACCACAGAGGTGACCATGAACGACAAGCGACGTGAAATACGAATTTTGGCCGAACAAGTGACCGCGCACAGCCTTTCCGAACCTCGTTCTTCATCCGGTGAGCGGGGAAACTCAGGCGCGCATCGCCACAACGCGACTGAACCTACGCTGCTAAGTGATATGCTCTCCGCGACCTGGGATTCTGTGTGTAAGCCGCATGTCGCCTCCCCTAGTTCCAAAACGCCGGCAACGACCTAACAGCAACAAACGGATCCGCTATGCAAGATGACGCGAAAAAAATCCTTTGCATCTGACTTATCAAATTACGACGTACCACTACGATGACCCACCAGGCTCCGCGCTTGGCGCCTCATGGTTAACTGTCGCCACCCCGCCCATGTGTACGACTCGGATCCAAATCCGGGAGTCCTTACACCCGAGACCGCGATCATGGCGGGCGCAGTCATGAAAGTGGTTAGCGGTCGTGGCTCCGGCGAAACTGAGGCATCTGCCATTCGGTCGGCGTTGAGTGTGTTGGCCGCTCAAGTCAACGCTCACATGAGTACGCCGGGAGATCTTGCCCACGAGGCCGAGCGCGCAGTTTCAGAGCCAGGCCGAGATCCGGCCCGCCGGTAACCGACACCTGGCTGGCGGTCCACAGCGCCCGCATCATGGACGCGATCTCGCGCGCGTTTGCGGCCAGCGGATCCGGAAATGATCCGGACTCGGACTCTTCCCTAGCCGGCCAGCAGACGGAGGCCCGAGTGGGCCACCCGCCCTGCTGGAGTCTCAATTTCGCGCCCCAGTCCGCCTTGCGAAGCCCAAGAACCGAGCCGGACCCTTCAATCTCGAGCCCAACGCCACCGAACCAATACACGACGGCAGGATGGCTCACGCGACCACGCCATCCCTCTGTCGACCGCTGATAAGGCGCCTGCGCAGCCACTTCGACGCCCGCAAACCGCCGCAGCCAATACGTGCCCGCCGGAAACACCGCCGGCTCACCAGCAAGCAGCAATCCACGCGCAGCTGCGCCTCTACGAGGCCAACGTGCGGGACTCCTCGGGCGCTCGGATTGGCCAGCAGGTCAAAGCCGAGTATGAGGCATTCGGCGGGGCGCAAATCACTGGGCGGCAAACGGTGCGGCGCGGACGGCCGTCCAGAAGCCACTCGAGAGCCGGGGTCGTGGCTTTGACGAGGCGAGCAAGGTCTTCCTCGAAGAGATCTTTGCGGGGTGGAAGAGCGAGCGTTTGTTCGGGCGCCCACACGGCGAGCAACAGATCCGCGACGCGGTCACGTCATGGGCCAGCACACAAAACATGAACGTGAGCGATGAAGACTTCGAGAAATTGGTGGACTACGCCACGGGCGCGGTGAACAGTGCGACCTCTGCAGAGTACAACCGCAACCGGCCCATACCCGCGTGGAGCACGCCCTAAGGAGCCTGTGGGATCCCGGTCGCTGGTTCAGGCAGGAACGATGCTCGCGGGAGTGGTCGCCGCGTGCGTCTCGCACCAGCCGGGCGCGGGCCCACCCGACGACCATAGGTCGGGGGTGACCGCGGATCGCGAGGTCGCGCATGCACTGAGCGACGTGGCCGTCGAGCACCCCGGCGAGCTGCTGTTGCTGCCGCACGGTGTCGCTGAGTCAGTCGGCTCGGTCACCATCGCCTGGCTATCGAGCGACGACGACCTCGACGTGCTCTGCGGTCTCCCGCGGCTCGAGACACTCACGATAAAACAGGCGTTCACAACCAGGGTCGAACTCAGCTGCGAATTCCCACGTCTCGAGCAACTCACGGTCGCGGGGGCGGCCGTGCAGGGCGTGGCGCCCAACGCGAGCTTGCCGGCGCTGATCGAGCTGCGTGTCTCGGACACGTCGGTCACGGGGATCGCGGGACTCCCCAGTGCGCCGCAGCTGCGCTCGCTGTCCATGGACTCGGTCCCTCACTTTTCATGGGAGCAACTGCGCAGCTTTTCCGGTCTCGAACACTTGAGCGCCAGGGACACCGACTTCTCAGATGTGGATTTGGCGGCGCTGGTCGGGCTGCCACTGCGGACCCTCGACCTTTCGTATACAAAGCTCTCGACCCTGAAGCACCTCGCCGAGATGAGAACGCTCTTGACGCTGTCCATCAATGGCGTGGACTTGCAAGACGGGGCGCTGAAGCGCATCCCTGAATCCGTCGCTGAACTATCTCTCATCAACCTCGAGATTGATCCAAGCGATCTCGCCCACCTCGCGCAGGTGTCCAAGCTGACGCTCAATGCGTCTCGGCTCCCTGACGTCACGCTACTGCCGCTGCCGAAGTTGCGTCAGCTCGCGCTACGCGGCGCCGATGTCCGGGCGTTGTCGGTTGGCAGCTCTCAGCTTCAGATCCTCGACGCGACCGCGGCAGCGCGCTTGCAGCAGATTGAGTGCATCCCAGGCTGCGCACCAGAGGTGCTGCGTCTGTCCGAGACCGTGGTTTCGAGTATGCCCGCGCAAATGAGTCTGGCAAACTTGCACACCTTGAGTCTCGACCATACCCTACTGGCCGATTTTGGCTTCTTGGAGCAGAGCGTTCGCCTGCGTGAGCTATCCTTGGGCCACACTTCTATCGTGGATTTGACCGTGCTTTCGACAGCCCAGGAGCTGGTCAGCCTCGACATCCGCTGCACGGATGTCGATAATTTGGCGCCCATATCCGAACTCGACTTGAGCGAGGTCGTTGCCTCCGGCACCCACATCACGGTGATTCCCGCTCGCCTACTGCGGTCCCTGACGATGCTCGACTTGTACAATACGCCGCTCGCATCTCTCGCGGGCGAAGTCGAACATTGTGCGCTCCGGCGACTCGACCTCGCCTATACGGACTTTCATGACCTGGGGCGTCTCGGCGCATGTGTCGAGCTCCAGTCACTGCAACTATGTGGGGCGGGCGGACGCGCCGTTCGTGCGGTCGAGGTATCTCCCGTACTCCGAGCGGCCGTCGATCGGGAGTGTCAGGCAGTGGGATTTATCGACGAGTGTATCCGACCATGACAAGATTGCGGACAAGCTGGCGCGCGGCGAATGCGCCGGGCACTTTTCGACCGTATTATATATTGGAAGGGAGGCGACGCGAGCGGGCGGAGGGGGTACCCGCGGAGCCAGCGACCTGGTCGTCTCCGATGCCTTCGACGTTTGGACCCCGAGCCGACTCGCGCGACTCAGAGGCACCTACAGGCTTGGCGCCGTCATCTAGCAGGAGCAAGCCCCGCGCGCATCAGCGCGTGACTTCCACCGACCAGCGCCCTAAACTCCAACCAGCCCATGCAGGCCCCCAGCTACACGTCAGTGTGCCTCGCCCTCGTGAGCGTGGTGATCACTGCCTGGTCGGTCCACCGAGCATGGCCAAGTTGGCGCTTCGATCGCTTCGCGCTGCGCGGGTTCGACTCCCCCGGCGAGGCAACGGGCCCGTTTCGGCAGCCCGACCCCACCCTGCGGCCGCTGTATGGTCACGAGCGCGACCCGGGCAGCTTGATCATCTTCACCCTCCACGTCCTGGCCAGCGTCGGGGGCATCGCGGCGCTCTCCAGCATGATGTGGTTTGCCGTAGCGATCGTCGAAGGCGCACCGTGGGCCGCCAGCAGCGTCGCCGCGGTCGCGGGTTTGTTTGCGGCGGTGCTCGCGGCGCCGATGTGGCTGGGCAACCGCACGCTTCACGGCATGCTGGGCGGCGTGCTGGCGCTGTTCTTGTTTGGCTTGTGGCCGCCAGCGGTGCCGTTGTTGCTGGTGATCGTGGTCATCCAGCACGACCTGATCCGCCGCCGCTTCATCGCCGACGACCGCGAGCAAGCCCGCCGTGAAGCCCACGAGCGCGAGCGTTCGGGCTAGCGCGAGCTCAACAGCGCTCGGCGTCGGCCAGGGTGGTCGCCGCGGTCACGCACTTGGCGTACTCGGCCCAAACCAGCTTGCCCCGCAGCTGGATCTTGCGGTTGGCCGCGATCACGCAGTTCGCCTCGAGCTGCCCGACCAGCGCCTCGGCGCCGTCGGTCTGATCCTCGCCCACGGTCTCGTGCACCAGCTGGATCTTGTGCTGACACACTTGCTCGGGCGTGGGCGCGTGAACCCAGCCAAACCAGAACACGAACACCCCGACGATCATCAGACCCAGCAAGATCACGGAGACCTTGCGGATCACGGTGCGCATGGTCGCCATCTCCTTGTCGGTGATGGACGGGCCGTCGTTTGGATCGGGTGCGCGATCAGCCACGCTCAACTCCCGCCGTCGATGACCTTGAAGGCCGAGCGCCGCCGCTTGGCTTCGTCTTCGCGCTGTGGGTCAGCCTCGGCGACTGGGCCCACGCTCGAGCCCGAGTTCACGCTCGCGGCCGCTGGCACCGCGGCGGCCTTCTTGGGCTTGCGGCGGTGGGGCTTGCTGGGACCGCCGACCCGACGATCCTGGGCGGTCTCGTGGTCGAAGGTGTTGCTGAGATCGCCGCCAGCTGGCAGCGGGCCGGTGGTTGGCGGCTGGCGACTGCGCCGGACCGACTCGGGCATGTTCTGATCCAGCACGATCCCGCGTCCGGTCGCTCGATCTGCGACGACGTAGACAGCCTTCCACGGGAAGCTGCAGCGGGTCACGTAGCCGCCAAACGACAGGTCCGCGCCGATCGAGTCCTCGCTGAAGCTGAGGTCGAGCGGGTAGCTGGCGTCGAGATCGATGATCAGCCGCTCTTGCCACTGCTCGCGGATGAAGTCCGGACACACGACCCCTTCGCACGACGCGTTGACGTGCAACCTCGGGCACCGCCCGGCGGCGTAGAGCGACTCGACGACGCTCTGGACCACGCTCTGGACCGGATGGACCATGCATGCGCACTCTAGCGAACTTCGGGAATCTCGGCGAGGGTCCTCGCGCAGCGGCTGGCGGCGCGTTCCACAGGCGCAAATGGACGAGCCTGCACACTGTTTTTTGCGGGCGTCGCCCGGGAGCTCGGTGGTCCAGCGCGGCTGCCGGTGTGAAAGCGCTTGCCCGGGGACCGATTTTGCTAGAGTTTCACGCACGTCGTGCGACCCACGGACACGGGAGAGTCTGGTCAGAGCCCGGTCCCAGCGGGCCCGACAGAGGGCGGCGATCAACCCAATCGAGCAGCGCCGCGCCAGCCGAGCGCGGCGCGGCGGGGGGTCGCGTGGGTCGGCTCGATCTTTGCGGCGGCGCTGTTGCTGGCGTTGGTGGTCCGGTTTGGCCGAATTGATCTGTGGCCAGATCCGCTGGTGCTGCCGGCGCCGTGGCTGTTGGTGGCCGCCTGTGCCATGCAGATCCCCTACACGCTGACCCGCGCGCTGCGGCTGCGCTTCGTGCTGGATCCCCTGGTCGAGCGCGCGAGCGGGGGCGCGGCAACGCGGTTCGACTGGCGGGTGCTGCAGGGCAGCGGGATGCTCAGCTACCCGATCGTCATCATGCTGCCGTTCCGGCTGGGCGAGCTGTCGCGCCCGCTGTTGCTGACGCGCGCGGAGCAGCCCGGAGTTGGCTTCGCGGAGTCGGTGTCGGCGATCGCGGTCGAGCGGGTGGTCGACGGGCTGGTCGTGGTCGGCATGCTGTTCTTCGGGCTCGGGTTTGCGAACCTGGCCGGCGATCAAGACGCGCCCGAGGCGATCGCGTACGTGCGCGGGTTCGGGCGGTTGATGGCGATGACCTTCGTGCTGGGGCTCGCGGTGCTGCTCGCTGCGGCCGCGCGCCCGAGCCTGCTCGAGCGGATCGTCAGTCGCACGGTGCCGGGCCAGCTCGGTCGTCGGGCCGCCGCGGCGGCGGGTCGGATCGCGGGGACAATCGCGGTGCTGTTCAACTGGCGGCGCGGGCTGCCGTTCTTGCTGTGGTCGCTGGCGTACTGGTGCCTGACGATCTGCCAGCTGTGGCTGGTGCTGCTGGCGTGCGGTCTGCAGCTGGACTTCGCCGACGCCGCCGCGATCGTGGCGATCGTCGGCCTGGCGATCCAGCTGCCCGGCGGCCCGGCCCAGGCGGGGAGCTTTCAATTCGGGATGGCGGCCGCGCTCGGCCTGCTGACCGCGCCCGCCCAGCACGCGGCCGCGTCCAGCTTCGCCGCGCTGATGTACCTGCTGCAGCTCGGCGGCGCGTGTGCGCTGGCGCTGCCCGGCGCGTGGCTGCTGGCCCGCGCCCGCCGAAGCACCCCAGGCGCCCCCGCCACGACCGAGCGGGAAGCGTAAGCCGGTTGCGAAAGGCCCGTTGGTCTGCGCAGTCCGCGAACAACGCGAAACCCGATGGCCCCCAGGTACCCAAATGGGTATCCTCCCCGCCATCGCGCCGGACAGCCCGCGCGACCAGGAGACCCGCGAATGCCCAGCTTCCGTAGCGTCCTCACGCCCATCACCTTGGGTCTGATCCTCTCCCTGTCCGCCTGCAAGAAGACCAGCGACGGCACCAAGGTGCCGCGCGGCATGTCGAAGGCGGAGGTCGAGGCCGAGAAGACCAAGGCCAAGGCTACGGCCAAGGTCAACCAGCTGATCGTCCAGGCCAACGAGGCGCTCGGCGCCGGGCGCTACGTCACCGCCCGCAAGATCGCCGAAGACGCGCTGGCCGAGAACCCCGACAACGCCGACGCCTACGTGGTGCTCGGCGCGGCCAGCTGGCGCGCGGGTGACTTCGCCGCGTCGACCGAAGCGCTGCGCAAGGCGATGGAGCTGGATCCCACCAACTTTGGTGGTGGCGTGGCGCTGGCCCGCAACCTGCGGGCCGCCAGCGCGTACGACGAGTCGCTGCAGATCCTCGAGCCCGTGATCGCGTCCGAGGCCGAGGATTTCCAGGGCAAGTCGTGTGAGCAGCTCGAAGACTGCGAAGATCTCGGCGGCTGGTGTGACATCGAGGCCAAGGTCTGCAAGCCGCCCGTGCTGGTGGACACCCGCGTCGCGCAGCTGTGGGCTCACTACCTCACCCTCGACACCGAGCGTGGCCCCGCCGTCGCCGACGAGGTGTTCCTCAGCGGCGCCTCGGCGGCCGACGTGACCAACGACGCGATCCGTGGCTACGCCGACTTCCTGCGCGCGTTCGCGGGCAAGGGCGAGCTCGTCACGATCGAGGGCGAGAAGGGCACCTCGGACCTCGGCCTCGACATCTATACGGGGCTGCTGCACACCTTCGCCGTGGTCGGCGGTGAGCCCAGCCGCGCGCTGTTCTCCCCCGTCCAGATCGAGTCCCGCATCGACCGCGAGCTGGCAGAGGCGCTGAAGCTCGAGCCGCTGGGCAGCACGACGCTGCTCAACCTCGGCGAGTACGAGGTCACGCTGATCCCCGAGATCGAGATCAACGGGATCAAGATCAAGAATGTCCCTGCGCTGATCGACGACCTGGAGATCTTCTCGGCGGGTCTGCCAGAGAAGGCCGGCGTCGTCCTGGGTCACCAGGCGCTGCACAAGCTCGGCTCGATCGTCGCCGACCACCCGAACAAGTCGCTCACGATCACCAAGGCCGCGCCCAGCACCCCGCCAGCCGGGGCCGCCGAGCGACCGCTGATCATGCTCGACCAGTGGAGCCTGCACATCCCGGCCACGCCGATCAGCATCGACACCGCCGAGAATGAGTTCTGGGCCTGGTTTGGCTACGCGAGCCCCGCCGCGATCACCGTGACCGCCAAGTCCTACCTCGAGAGCGGCCACCTGCCGCGCGAGATCGAGAACCCCGAGGATCCCGAGAACGGCCGCAAGATGGTCTTCGCCGACCCGATCTCGTTCGGCAGCGTCAGCGTCCCCGGGATGGGCGCGCTGGTCTACCTCGAGCAGCCGGGCGAGCCCCAGCTGGCGATGGTGCGCGGGTTCTCCGGCTTCCAGCTCGGCGGGTTCGTCAACGTTCCCCTGCTCGAGCGCCTGAAGATCACCTGGCTCTACGGGCAAGGCAAGATCTGGGTCGAGCTCCCGCCCGCCGCGAAGTAGCTCGGCCCATTTCAGGTCCGGGCCTCAGGTCCGCCAGACAGCGCGAGGGTCACCGTGACCTTCGCGCTGTTTGCATTTGTCGTCTGGTGACCCGTTTGTAACCCGGCTGTGACCGCGAATGGCGGTGGACGGATCGCACGATCTCGACCTGCCGGCAAAGAGTCGCTTGTAACGGTGCCGAAACTAAGTCGGCACTCATCGGACAAAACTCGCGGCTAGTGTTCTCCTCGGTGTTCAGCGGATTCAACGTTCGCGGTGACGTACACAGCGCGTTCTTCGAGCGCAGGCGCTGGGAGTCGCTGGTCGGCGCGGTGCTCGTGGTTGGTGGCGGGTTCGCCAGCGCGTTCTACTTTGCGAGCCTGGAGGCCGAAGAGCCCGTCGAGCTCGAGGTCGTCGAGGCCGAGCTGCAGAACTTCGACATGGAGGAGGAGCTCGAAGAAGAGCCCGAGCCCGAGCCGCCGCCTCCCGAGCCGCCGCCGCCCAGTGACAAGCCGGTCAAGCGCAGCGCCAAGCCGACGCCGCAGCCTGACATCCAAAACCCCGACCGCGTCGACGAGAACCCCGAAGAGGGCGACGTCAACGATCAGGGGCCCGGCTACGGCGGGGGCGGCGGTAGCAACGATCAGGGCGGCAAGGGTGATCCGGGCGAAGCGGCCAAGCCCGAGCCCAAGCCAGCGCCCGAGCCCAAGCCGGCGCCCAAGCCCAAGGCCGACAAGTTCCCCTACAACCCCGACAAGCCGATCGAGCGCCCGGCCGAGGCCACGGTCCCCAAGCAGATCGGCGGCGACGCGCCGGTCTACCCGCCCGACCTCAAGAAGCGCAACATTACCGGCAAGGTCAAGGTCCGGCTCACCATCTATAAAGATGGGTCGGTCAAGGGCGCCAAGGTGCTCGCCAAGGACAACTCGGTCGACGCTACGGCCGAGCCCGACCTCCACGCCAAGGCCAACGCGCTGCTGCTCAAAGCCGTCGCCGCGGCCGTCCAAACCTGGAAATTCAAGCCTTCGACCGTCAAGGGCAAGCCGATCTCGGTGTTCTTGACCGTCACGATCCCGTTCACGCTCACGTGAACACTCGCCAAGACAGGAAATCCACCATGGATCTCAACATTCTCCACATCTGGGAAACCATGAGCCTGCTGTCCAAGATCGTCGCGATCACGCTGGTGATCATGGGTCTGGGCTCGGCTTACGTGACCATCGAGCGCGTGCTGGTGCTGCGCAAGGCATTCAACGGCTCCGCGGTGTTCGCCAAGGTCAGCCGGCCGCTGCTCGACGACCTCGACCTCGCGTCGCTCGCCGATCTGGCCAAGGGCAAAGAGTATGACAAGGCGCCGCTGGCCAAGCTCACGAGCATGGGCCTTGGCGCCTACAACCGCCACGCAGGGGCCAGCGAGCGGCTGGAGCTGGCGCGTCGGGACCTCGAGCGTCGGCTCGACGAGCTCGGCGCCGAAGCTCGCGGGGGTATGGGTTTTCTGGCCTCGGTCGGCTCGACCGCACCCTTCATTGGGCTGTTTGGCACCGTGATCGGCATCATCGTCGCGTTCCAGGGGATCGCGGCGGCCGGCGGCGGCGGCATCGAGGCGGTCTCGGCTGGTATCGCCGAGGCGCTGATCGTGACCGCGATGGGCCTGGCCGTGGCGATCACCTCGGTGTTGATCTTCAACTATCTGTCGGCCCGCTTCGACAAGCTCGACATGGCGATGCAACACGCCGCGGGCGAGCTGCTCGATCACCTGGAGGCGCACGATGGGCGTTCAGCTTGACGCTGGCGGCGGCGCTAACAAGGTCAAGCCAAACATCAATGTCACGCCGCTCGTCGACGTTGTCTTGGTCCTGCTGATCATCTTCATGTTGGTGATCCCCAACATGCAAGAGGGCGTGCCGATCGAGCTGTTCAAGGCCAACAACGCCGAGAAGGACGAGGACGAGGTCGAGCCGATCACCGTGTCGCTCGCGCGGATCGACAGCCCCGACGGCGACGAGGTGATCGGCTACTACATCGGCGAGGCCGAAGGTGATCGCCAGGTGACCCGCGAGGGCTTGATCGCCGAGCTGACCAAGCTCCACGCCGCCGACCCCAGCCGGGTGCTGCTGTTTCGCGGCGACGCCCGGATCGAGTACGGCGACGTCCGCGAGGTCTTCCACGAGTGCCAGAACCTCGGCTTTGCGTACATTCAGCTGGCCGTCGGCGCGCAAAAGGAAGGCTGGGAGAGCTGACCATGGCAAGCCTGAGCAACAAAAAGCGCGGGTTCGGGCGCAAGCCCAAGGCCTCCGTCTCGCCCGACATGAACGTGACCCCCCTGGTCGACGTCGTGCTCGTGCTGCTGATCATCTTCATGGTGCTCGCGCCGGTCGTCAACGCGCACTATCTCGGGCGCCTGCCGCCACCCGACGACAAAGATCAGCAGCTCGCCGAGGCCAACCCCGACAACTTGCCGCTGGTCATGCGCGTGACCGAGCGCGAGGGTGACAGCGGGCAGATCGAGCCGGTGTTCAGCGTCGGCGCGATCGAGCTCGAGCGCGAGGACGCACCCGATCGCCTGGGTCGCCTGCTCGCCGGCCGCGCCGACAAGGTCATCTACGTCGACGCCGCCAACGAGACCGATTATGGCTATGTGCTGCAAGGGATGAGCTTCGCCAAGGACGCGGAGAACGTCGTCAATGATCTGGTTCGCGAGCAGGCTCGGGACGCCGGTCAAGACGTCGCCGCTGTTGCGAGCCTGCGTGTGACCGCAGTGCTGGTGACTCGCGAGATCCCGGTCGACTGAGGCGTCGACGCTTTCACTGATCTGCGCTCGCGCTCGCGGCTGGCCCCAGGGGCGCCGCGGGCGTGGTGCACCCACGAACCGATTCATGCAACGAGATCGCAGTCAGGCTCCCGCGCTCGGATGGTTGTTTCCTTGCTTCGCCGCGATTGTGGGGTGGGGCTGGTCCGCGACCAGCGTCGCCGCGCCGCCCGAGGATGATGGTTTCAGCTTCGAAGATGGCAGCGACGACGAGGAGAGCCCGCCCCCAGCCGATGAGGGCGGCGATGAGCTGATCATCGCGCCCGTCGACGCGCCCGTCGACGCCCCGGACACCACCGAGCCACCGGACGACGACGAGTGGGAGGACGAGTGGGAGGACGACGGCGAGCTGTCCGAGGACTCGGGCTTCAGCTTCGAGGACATCTCGGAGGATCAAGAGGCCCTCGACGCCGAGCTCAAGTCTGGCGAGGTTCAGGCCAAGGGCACCGTCGGCACGGTCTCGGGCGTGGTCCGCAACGCCAAGCGCGAGCCGCTGGCGGGCGTCTACGTGCGGGCCCAGGGCACCAAGTACGTCGCGCGGACCGGCGTCGACGGGGCCTACACGCTGCAGCTGCCGCCGGGTCAGTACACCCTGCTCGTCGAGCTGGATCTCTACCAGAGCCGCGAGCTGGCGGCCGTCGACGTCGTCGGGGGCGAGGTCGCCACGCAGGACGCCGAGCTGGTCCCGATGGTCGGCGTGCTCGAGACCTTCGAGGTCTCCGACGATCTCAACCTCGAGGCCGAGGGCGCGCTGCAGGAGTCGCGCAAGCAAAAGACGTCGGTCAACGACGGCATCGACGCGACCGAGATGAGCAAGTCCGGCGGCGGCAAAGCCTCGAGCGTGGCGGTGCGGATCGTCGGCGCGACGATCGTCGATGGCCGCTACCTGTTCGTGCGTGGGCTCGGGCATCGCTACGGCAACACCTTGCTCGACGGCGCCCGCGTGCCCAGCCCCGAGCCAGAGATCCGCACCGTGCCGCTCGACGTGATCCCCTCGGGGGCGCTGTCGGCGATCGACGTGCAGAAGACCTTCACCCCCGAGGTCCCCGGCGACTTCACGGGTGGCTCGACCCAGTTCGTGACCCGCGACGCGCCCGATGACCCGATGATCACGATCGGCGTCACCGGTGGGGTCAACACCAACACCTCGTTTGCGCCGATGGTCACCCACGCGGGCCACGCGGGCTACGACTTGTTCGCGCTCGGCAACCTCCCGCGCGCGCGACCGGACAGCTTTCCGAGCGACGAGCGGGTCGGCCGTGGCGGCACCAACCGCGACGCCGCGCAGGTCGAGGCCGACGGCAAGGCGCTCGACACCCGCACCCGGGTGATGCGTGGCGCCAACGCGCCCGCCAACTTCGGCTTCAAGCTGTCGGCGGGCGACAGCTGGAACTTCAGCGACACGGGCGGCAAGTTCGGGATCCTGTTCGCGGGCGGCTACAAGAACGAGCACCAGACCAACCGTGAGCTGGTCCGGCTGTTCGGGCTGCGCGATGGCGTGCCGGACATCACCAGCCCACGCGTCGACCTGGACTCGCTCAAGACGGTCTACACGACCAGCTACAGCGGCTTGCTCAAGCTTCAGCTCGACGCCAACCCCAACAATCGCTGGGCGCTGACCGGCTTCTACTCGCGCGAGGGCCAGGACGAGACCCGCGACATGTACGGCGAGGTTCGGGATGTCTCGCCCGGCGAGTACCTGAACTACACCCGGCTGCGCTACGTGATGCGGTCGATCGCCTCGGTCCAGCTGACGGGCAAGCACAAGATCCCGCGGGCCGCGAACCTGGAGATCGACTACTTCGGATCGTTCGCCCAGGCCCGCCGCGATGATCCGGCGCTGCGCGAGATGTTGTTTCGCGACGACGAGAACGTGGGTGACTTCGTGATCGACAACGGCGCGGGCCCAACCGGGAGCCAGCTGTTCCTCGGCCTGGTCGACAACAACGAGAACGCCGGCCTCGATCTGAGCCTGCCGTTTCGCCAGTGGAAGGGCCTGGACGCCAAATTCAAGCTGGGCGCGTGGGTCGACGCCAAGCAGCGCTCGTTCTCGGCGCCGCGCTATGACTTTGCCTACGCGAGCGGCGTGCCGATCCCCGCCGGGCGCGACAACCCGGTCAACGACGAGACGATCGGCGGGGGCGTGAGCGTGGGCAACGGCGGCACGCGACCGTTCATCTTGTGGGACCGGACCCGCGCCCAAGACGGCTACGAGGCCTGGTCGCGCAACCTCGCGGGCTACGTCTCGCTGGACCTGCCGTTCGTCGACTGGTTCAAGATCTCGGGGGGCGCCCGGCTCGAGTCCAACGTCATCAACGTGACGCCGGTCGATCCCTTCGCCGCGCCCGACGACAAGGCGTTCGAGAGCTCGCGGCTGGTCGATCTCGACGTGCTCCCGGCCGCCTCGATGATCTTCTCGCCGCGCCTGCCCGAGGGCGGCGGCGACTTCAACATTCGCCTGACCGGGACCAAGACGCTCGCCCGCCCCGAGTTCCGCGAGCTCGCGCCGTTCTCGTTCCGCGACTACGTGGGCGGGTTCAACAAGCAGGGCTTCCCCGGGCTGACCTCCACCGACGTCTGGAACGCGGATCTGCGCTTCGAGTGGTTCCCGCGCCGCGCCGAGGTCGTGGCGATCAGCGGGTTCTTCAAGCACTTCCAAGATCCGATCGAAGAGGTCATCGGCGCGGGCAGCAACCCCGCGGCCTCGTTCGCCAACGTCGACAGCGCGATCAATGGCGGCGTCGAGCTCGAGTTTCGCAAGGCGCTCGACTTCCTCGCGCCCAAGCCCGCCGTGAAGGCTCGCAAGATCCTGCGCGACCTGTCGATCGGCGCCAACTTTGCGTACATCTATTCGCAGGTCCAGCTCGGCCCGCCCTGTCACCTGCCGGGCGAGATGGCGATGCTCGACGGATCGATCCCCGTCGAGGGCTGCCGCGTCGAGTATCAGGTGTCGACCAGCCGCGAGCGCCCGCTGCAGGGCCAAGCGCCGTGGATCGCCAACGCGTTCCTCGACTACGACAACGCCGAGTTCGGCACCAACCTGCGCCTGATGTACAACGCCGTCGGGCCGTACATCGCCCAGGTCAGCGGTCTGGGCCTGCCGGACATCTACCAGGAGCCCGTGCACTTGCTCGACTTCACCGCCTCGCAGCGGCTGCTGGCGTTCAAGCGCAACGACTGGGGCGACCTCCGCAATCAGCTGTTGTTGAGCCTGGAGGTCGAGAACATGCTCAACACGCGCCTGTATCGGACCCAGGGTGATCAGCTCGTGTACAGCACCCGGGATGGGATCAGCTTCACGGTTGGGCTGACCTGGAAGTACTGACGACAGGGCCCGATCCGAGCCAGATCCGAGCCAGATCCCAGCCCGATCCGAGCCAGACGACAGCTCGTCGCCTGGCTCGGCGAGTCCGGCTCAGAGCCCCTGACGACGCGTGATCGTCGAGTACCAGGTCGGCGAGGTGTCGCAGAACTCGGGCAGCGCCACATACTCGCGCGCGCCGTTGACCCAGACCTCGAAGTCACGACCGTCGACGACCTCGCTCACGTGGGTGCCGTGCCATGCCGTCACCGTCTCGCCGTCGACCGTGAAGTCGAGCTGGTGGCCGAGTTGCTCGCCGCACCCGTCGGGCTCGAACGGGCCATCTTGGATATACGGGCCGCACACCTCCGCAGTCCGGCTGGTGTCGAACGGGACCGTGTACAGACCCTTGGATGGCTGCAGGACCGAGCCGGTCTGGAAGCCCAGGCGATCGCCATCGACGACGTCGACGTCGACCCACAGGTCCGGCCAGTTGTGCCAGCCGGGCTCGTGGTGGATCTGGACCTGCGCGACGGCACCTGCCTCGGGCAGGGTCAGGAGTGGCTCAGCGTCGAACATGATCGAGAAGTCGACGGTCGGGCAGTCGAGCACGAGCTCGTCTGGGTTTCCGTCTGCGATCGCGCAGACCTCGACGAAGTCCTCGGGCACGTCGTTGGGGAAGTCGCCATCGGTGACGTAGAGCACCCAGCCGCCGAGGTTGGTCTCGCTCACGCAGCTGAGATCGCCGTCGCCGTCTCCGTCTCCGTCCCCGTCTCCGTCCCCGTCTCCTTCCCCGTCGCCGTCACCGTCGCCGTCCCCGTCTCCTTCGCCGTCCCCGTCGCCATCCCCGTCTCCTTCGCCGTCGCCGTCACCGTCTCCATCCCCGTCCCCCGCCGTCTCGTCGTTGTCGTCGGTGCCCTGCGGTGGGCCCGAGCTGTCGCCACAGGCGACGCTGAACATGACCAGGGCCGGCAGCAGTGCACGAAAACGATGTAAGTGAGTCATGGTCGGCAACCTAGCACCTGACAAAAAGTCTGGCATCTCGCCCGGTGCGGGCGACCTCTCACGACTTCGGTGACAGTCGAATTCTCGACCTACGGAGGTCGCGCAGCGGCGCCAAGACTGGCTAGTTCAGCAGTCAGCGCGCACGGGTACTCAGGCCGGGGTTGGCTGCGTCACGCGACCCATGAACAGCATGGTCCCGGTGTCGCGATCACGCAGGAGCAACAAGAACGGCCGATCAAACGTGACGCTGTATTCGGCCGTCGGCGGCTCAGACGGCGTGAAGCCCAGCCCGTTGACGATCGCCGTCGCCGCGGCGCCCTCGACCCCCGCCTCATCGACGGCAAAGAACACCTGGTGATAGATGTCATCGATGAACACGCCGCCGCCCGGATAGGCGTTGTCGAACCCCCCGCCGAACGGGGCCTCCATCCCGAGGCTCATGAACGACGAGCGCAGGGCCAAGCTCGCTTCGGGCTCGATCTCGAAGCGTGGCAAGCGGAGCTCGACATGGGTCGTGACGAGCCCGTCTTCGATCGCCTCGAGCTGCTCGGGGTCGAGCCAGGTGTCGAGCGCGTCACTATCAACTGGAGGCAGTATCAACGTCAGGCTCAGCTGGCCTTCACGCAGGGGCAGGTCGACGACCTCGAACCCGTCGACGAGCGCGTATCCGACTGAGACAGCGTCCTGCCTCATCATGGCCACGCTGGTCTGGCTCCCGTCACGCAGGGTGAAGGGGGCAGGCGCGGTCGCGGAGTCAGGGAACGCCTCGGCCCACGGCGCCTTCAGATACAGGGTGTTGACCAGCACGGACACGGTCCCCCCGAGGGGCGACAGATCTACGATTGAGCTCGGTGGAAGCAGCTCGCTGATCCGCTCCTGGGTCTTGTCCGACACCCACTGGTTGATCTGCTGCCGTGACGGCTCGCCCTCGCGAAAGTCCACGAGCTTGACGTCCGCGCCGTAGTTCTCGGCGAGCACGTCGAGGTAGCTGTCGAGCACCGGGAAGTCGAAGTGAACGAAGAAGCGATTGTTGCTCAACAGGATGATCGGCGGGTTGTCCTCGTCACCGACATCGTTGCGATCAGCGAGGGCGAGGTCGACATAGTTCATGACCTCGTGGGTCGGCGCTTGCCCGAGATCGAAGCGCAGCACCTCGGCCATCTCGGTCTCGGTCGCCTCGACGGCGCCTGCCCAGGACATGCCGAACGCCGAGCGCAGGCAGTACGGCGAGAGAATCAGGTTGTCGCCCGCCTCGACCTCGGTCGCGCTCACTTCGCCGTAGAGCTCATGCGCGAACGCTCGCTCGCCCAGCCGCATCTGCTCGAGCTCGGCGGTGCTCGGGCTCGGGGTGAGGTTGCGGGGGACCTCGCTCTGCGCGGACTGTGGGCTGGCCGGGCCGGTCTCGGTTCCGGCGGACTCGGTGCCGTCAGCCTCGTCGACTGGGGCCGCGTCGGTGCCGCAGCCGAGCGCGAGCGCGGCGAGGCACAGGGGTAGGACTCGGGCTGGGAGGGCATGCTCGATCATGTCGAAGCCAATCATTCCAACATAACTAACACGGACGCGAGGGGTTCGCAGCTTGGATGTCAGGTTCCTGATTGAGCCGTTGGAACGGCGTTTAGAGCCTTGGTTGGGCTGCCATGACCTTCGGGCGGTGCTGCGCGGGCGGTGCTACGTTCCGGCGCGTGCCCGAGATCCCAGCACTGGAGATCGTCCAGCTCGAGGTCGGCCTCCTGCAGAATTTCTGCGAGGTGATCGGCTGCCCGCGCACGGGCAAGGCGGCCCTCGTCGATCCAGCGTTCGAGGTCGACCGGCTCATGAAGATCGTCCGCGAGCGGGCCTGGACCGTCGAGACGATCCTGCTGACCCACACCCACGACGACCACGTCGCCGGGCTCGACGAGGCGGCCGCCGAGACCGGCGCGGTGGTCCGCTGTCACCCACTCGAGGTCGACGTCGCTCGCCGATTCGCGGCGCGGGTGGAGCCGGTCGCCGACAGCGAGGACGTGTGGATCGGCGAGGGCCGCATGCGGGCGATCTGGGCCCCGGGCCACACGCCTGGCTGCGTGTGTTGGTACGGCCCCGAGACCGAGGGCCTGGTCACCGGAGACGTCCTGTTCGTCGGCTCATGCGGCGGCGTGTCCTACGAGGGCTCGGACCCCAAGGCGATGGTCGACACCCTGCAGCGCAAGCTTGGCAGCCTGCCCGAGCAGACCCGGCTGTACCCTGGGCACGACTACGGCAAGACGCCGACGAGCACCTTGATGTGGGAGTTCGCCAGCAATCCAGCGCTGCGCGCTGACACGCTCGAAGCCTTCTGTGCGTACAAGCGCGTCGCGGTGCCGACGTGAGCGCGAACAATCATGGCGAGCACGACGACCTCGCCCAGCTCGGCCCGCTCCTGACCACCGCGCGACTCGGACGCGTGCACGAACACCACGAGCAGCTCGGCTCGACCAACGATCGCGCGCTCGAGTGGCTCGCCGCCGGAGCTCCCGACGGCGCCCTGGTGACCGCCGACGCGCAGACAGCCGGGCGCGGTCGCCTGGGCCGGCCGTGGTCGTCGCCGCCGGGTCAGGACATCTACGCGAGCGTGGTCCTGCGCCCAGGCGCGCCCTCGGCCGCGTTCGGATCGCTGGCGCTGGCAGTCGGCGTCGGCCTGTGCGAGGGGCTGTCCGCGGTGTTCGGGGATCAGCTGCCCGGCCTCGCGCTCAAGTGGCCCAACGATCTGCTGCTCGACGAGCGCAAGCTGGCCGGGATCCTGTGCGAGAGCCGCTGGCGCGGACGCGAGGTCGAGCTGGTGATCGGCTTCGGCCTCAACGTGCACCGCGAGGCCGAGCAGTTCGAGCCAACCCTGCGGCCCAGCGCGACCAGCCTCGCCCTCCACCTTCGCCCAGATCAGCGCGTCGGCCGAGCGGCGATCCTCGCCGCGCTCCTGCACCAGCTCGAGCTCGAGCTCGAGCGCTTCTTCGCGGGCGGCTTCGCGGCGATCCGCTCGCGCTACGAGTCACGCTGCCTCGTAATCGGCCGCAAGATCCAGGTCGAGCAACCCGACGGCCAGCGGATCGCCGCTGTCGCAATCGGCCTCGACGACGACGGCGCCCTGCGTGCCCAACCCCCCGACGGCGGACCAAGCTTTCGAGTCCAGAGCGCCGACGTGTGGTTGTCGTGAGCAAGCTACCCTCGCGGACAGCTCGCTCGCTCACGGAAGCGCACAACAGGCCGGACGAGGTCCCTGCCCGAAGGTTCTGGCGCGGCGGAAAGCCACCCGAAGTCCAAATCATTTCGCCGAGGGCAGAGACCTGCCCTCGGCGAAACCCACGCTAGACACGAGCTCCTACAGCAGCGGCTCGTCGATCACGACAAAGTCGATGTCATAGCTGAGCTCCCGCGCCCCCTCGGCGCAGCTCATGTCCAACACAGCGCGCTGCCGCGAGTAGCTGAGGATCGCAGTGTGCACAGCTCCCTCATCGGCAAAGCTGACCGCCGCCCCCGGTTGCAGGTAGTTCGCGGCCCCCCCAACAGCCAAGTCGACATGACGCTCGACGGTCGCGCAGCTGGCTTCCACCTGCCAGGGGCAGCTCACGCCGGGGATCGCCACCAGCTGCCGGCCGACCGCCGGGCCGATGTGGACAGGGTCGCTGCCTCCACGCAAGTAGCGAACGACACGCACCGCCAGGCCAGACTCGGCGACTTGCGGCGTCAAACCGTCAGACTCGAGCAGGGTCACGCGAAGCTCCCGCTCCCCATTGCTCCCGTAGGTCTCTTCGAAGCGCAGCAGCTCATCGGCGGCGAACGGCACGGCCGCCGCCGGAGCGCACAGGTACCAGGCGTAGGGGCTGCCCTGGTCGGCGAGCTCGCCACCCAACATGTACACGTCCTGCAGCTGCAGCTCGAAGCAGCCGTCGGCGCCAGGCTCGACGGCGAGCAGGCGGGCGTCGTCGGGGATCGACAAGGGCCAGTCGATGCGGGCCTCATCCGCGGGCGCCTCACAGCTCGCGGGCTGCTCGGGCGCGTCGGTGCTGGGCCTGAACCGGATCGACCCGTCGCCGAGCCAGGTGCTGCGGCCGTCCGCGTCAAACTCGACCCCGACCGCGCCGCTGCCCAAGGACTCGGGCGAGAAGCTCTGGCCGGGCCACCACTGCTCGGGCAGCTGGCTGAGGTTGTGGACGAACAAGATCTGCGGCTCGATGCCCTCGCCAGCGATCCACGCGGCCGAGCACTGGCTCGCGTAGTTGGGCTGCATCTCGATCGCCACGTTGGTGCGGTTCGGGAGCACCCAGTGCTCGGCGTCGCCGAACGCCTCCTCGCCGAGCAGGCGGCCGGGATCACTCGAGACATGGTCACAGTCGAGCACCACATCGGCGCGCAGCGGTCGAATGTGCAGGGCGACGTCGAAGTCGTTGGCGTTGTTGACGATCACGTTGCCAAACACGTCCTCGTACCACCCGCCGTCGGGGTCGACCCCAAACCCACTGTCGTCTGAGGTCGCGACCGTCGACCACAGCCCAAACACGCTCAGCGCGGCGACGGCGGTCCGCTGCAGGGGCACCAGCGCAGGCAGCTCCGCGTCCATCTGGGGCACCAGCAGCTTCCACGAGAGCAACAAGAACGGCAGCGCGATCAGGTCGGTGGGATCGCAGGTGATGACCCACGGGTGGCCGAACACGCCCATCAGCGCAGACCACTGAGCGGCGAGACCAGCCGACAGCTGAATGCCCGCGAACACGGCCCCAACCGCGACGTGGCAGGCCAGCAGCGCACGCCGGCTGCGCACACCCAGCAGCGTGGCCAGCAATACGGGCGCCACCAACATCCCCGCGAAGTCGCTGAGCTTGCCGGTCGCCAGGTCGGGCAGCAGGCCCGAGCCCTTGAACCAGTGATCGTTGGCGACCAGCAAGGCGAGCGCGCCGACCCAGGTCGGGGTCAAGAGCGCGCGCGCCGGTCGAAGCGAACGCGGCTGTTCGGCGGGCGAGGGGGACGAAGTCGGGGAGGCATTGAGAAAGTCAAACATGGCAGGTCTCCGGTTGCGCGGGGGTAGTCCCGAACACCCCCGACCGGTTCAACGCCCGCTCAAATGCCTACAGAAGCTCGAAACCCACGGTTTGGAGCCATGCTTGGCGCTGGGGGTCGGGCGCGAGCTCGCGCGGGACCCTCCAGGATCGAAACTCACGGCGGAGCTGGTATCCGCGACGCAGCTGCTCGAACGCGCGGGCCCGAGCGGGTCCCGGGAGCTGGGCGAGCGCCCGGACGCGGGCGTCGTCGCCGATGAAGTCGATGACCTGTGTCGGGAGCTCCCGCTCGAATGGACCGGTCAGCGTGCGCGCGGGCAGCTGGTCGCTGCCGGACCAGGTTGGCGGGCGCTCGAGCTGCGCGCTGACGGCCTCGTGCATCATGCGAGTGGCCGCGAGCTTGGCCTCGAGGCTGTAGCCAGCGACGTGGGGCGAGGCCAGCAGCAAGCGTGGATCGGTCAGCCGCGCGGGCGCGAGCTCGGGCTCGCCGTCCCAGACGTCCAAGATCGCCGCGGCGACGTCGGGACGATCGAGCGCGCGGTCCCGGATCACGGCGCCGCGGCTGGTGTTGATCAACAGCTTGCGGCCCGCGAGCGCGGGCGACTCACGATCCACATAGGCGAGCGTCGCGTCGCGGCCCGCCGGGATCAGCGGCACGTGAAAGCTGACGATCGAGCAGCGCTGCCACAACGTGTCGAACTCGACGAAGGGCTCGGCCTGGGCCTGGGCGGGGAGCCGAGCCCGCGGTGGATCACAGACCAGGACCTCGTGGCCGAGGGTGCGTAGCAAGTGGGTGAGCCGGCTACCGACGTTGCCAAGCCCGACCACCCCGACCGGGCCGCTCGAGATCGTTGGGGGGAGCTGATGCTCGACGACCGCGAGCGCGGCGACGACCCACTCGGCGACCGCCCGCGCGTTGCAGCCCACGGCGCTCGCGAACGCGATCCCGCGGGCTTCGAGCTCAGCGAGATCCAGGTGATCCGTCCCCGCGGTCGCGGTCCCGACCAGCCGCAGGCTGCCCACCTGATCCAGCAGCGCCCGGTCCACGCGGGTGACGCTGCGGACGATCAAGATAGTGGCCCCCAGCTCGGCCAGGCGCGCTCCCGTGATGCTCGCGGCCGGCAGACAATGCAGGCGCCCGAGCCCCGCGAACGCTGGCTGTGCGTGGGAGATCGCATCGTCGACGACGATCACGGGGTCGCGCACGCAGGCACTGTAGCAGAGCGCGGGGCGATCAGGGATCAGACACCATCACCGTCAGCCCCTGGCCGCCCACGACCAGATCGTCGACCCCATCATCGTTGAGGTCGGCGACGAGCACAGCCCGAGGAAACTCGACGTCGGCGAACGCGGTGAGGATCTGCGCCGACAACAGCTCGCCGGGGACCTCGGAGCCGCGCAGTAGCTGCGTGGTGTGATCCTCGTTGTTGATGACCGCGAGATCCATGAACCCATCGCTGTCGAAGTCACCGACCGCCGCGCCGAGCGGCCGGGCGTCGGTGACGAGGTTTTGATTCGAGCTTGCGAACCCCCCCAGGCCATCGCCGAACAGCACCTTGACACGATCGAGGTCACTCGAGACGGTCGCCGCGTCGAGCCGACCGTCCAGATTTAAGTCGACCAGCACGCTGGCCTGTGGCTTACCGTCGATCGGGGTCAGGGTTGCGCTCGCGAAGGTCCCGATGGCGGATCCCGTGAGCAACGCCAGCGACTGACCGGTTCGATTGGCCACCAGCAGGTCCAGGTGCGCGTCGCCGTTGACCCGGCCAAGCGCGATCGCCCCAGGGTGGGCTCCGGTGGGGTACGAGACGGCGCCAGCGAAGCTCGCGTTGCCAATCCCCATCAGCACGTCGACGACGCCATCTGCCTCGCACACGACCGCGAGGTCGAGCGCGTCATCGTTGCCGAGTCTCGCCAGGGCCATGGCCGTCGGTCCGTTGGAGGTCGGAAATGAGAAGCTGTTGGCGAAGCTGCGATCGCCATTCGAGAGGTAGACGGAGACGACATCTCCGTCGATGCGCGAGACGATCAAGTCGTCGTCGCCGTCGAGATCGATGTCGCCAGTGGCGATACCCATATACTCGCCAGCTTGCCCGGGCAGGTCCCGGAGCACGGGGAACGTGCCGTCACCGCCGCCAAACAACACCAACACGTCATCCTTGCGGGTCACCGCCAAGTCGAGGTTGTTGTCACTGTCGAAGTCGGCGACCGCCAACGCTCGAATGTTGGCGAGATTCAGCAGAGGAAGCGCGAAGAAGCAGATCTCGCCGGGGGTGATGATGCCGTCTCCGCACGCCGAACCGCCGCTCTCGTGTCCGCCGCCGCCCCAGTCTTCGCCCCAGTCTTCGCCCCAGTCTTCGCCCCAGTCT
>NZ_PVNL01000124.1 GCF_002994635.1 Enhygromyxa salina
GCTCAGTCGAGCACGACGCGTTGGCTCTCGAGCCAGTCGAGCAGCGAGTCTCGGTGGAAGCGGACGCGGCGGCCGATCTTGGTCACGCCCGGGAGCTCGCCGCGATCGATCATGCAGTACACGGCCTTGCGGGTGACTCGGAGAAGGGTGGCGACCTCGTCTACGCACAGGAGGTACGGCAGATGAGGAGCGTCGCCGGGTGTGCGTCGCGGCGGCATCTGTGCTCATTCTGCGCAATGGTGGTGAGAGATACAAGCTGGCTTAGCGACGGGCCCAACCGCGGGTCAGTATTTTGCCCCCACATCGATGGCGCTGCTGCCAGGCTCGAAAAGTATGGTTTGGCCATACTTTCGATGTTTTGCGGCTCGCGGGAATGGTTGCAGTGTGGTGGTGTTAACGAGCGAGTCACTGTTTTGTCGCACTAGCTTCTCCCGGCGCGGTCGCCCATAGGTCGACGTGGGAGGGACCTTGGCTAAGACCTGCTTTGTGCCGGATATTGCTCTTGCAACTAAACCACAGGATCAAACCCCGTTACCTTTCGGAAATCCTCGGCTAAACTAGCGAAGACTTGGTCCCGAGTGCGCTTAGCGTGATCTTTGGCCATATTTGCAATCCCAACGGCCTCCCACACGCTCACCTCATTTTCGGCCATCACAACGTGATATCCAATTGATACGGTTGGCGCAGACCTGATGTTATCAGGATAGTCGATCAGCTTGATGTGCTCCCTGAGCCTCTCGAAAAAGTCCTCAGCTTCATCAGGACTGGTATTGTATAACAGAATGAGGTACTCATCCCCTCCTTGTCGATAAGCTGCAGCGCGCCCATAGCAGAAAGCCTCCATCCCCCTCATGAAACGGGGGAGGATATCCCGATCGACCACGAGTTCCGTGTGCTCAGAGTTCACATCCTTGAACTTGTCGATGTCAACAAAGGCCACTGCAACAGCACGCCGACGCTCAAATGCCGCCCGGTTCTGATAATGGAAGTCGTCGGCAAATAGCGATGGTGCATTCAATATGCCGAATTTCTCGTCTGCTATCCGTGCCGGCAATTCCTGCCCTTGTCCTGCGCGGCTGAGGTATTCATGATAGGTCCCGATGTTAACAAAGTCCGTAACCTGAGGCTGCAATGCTCCCCTGGCCCCCTTGAGCGCATCCGATATTGCGAGTTTACCGAACATCGTCAAGTCAGCTTCAAGCCCCGCTACGAGTTCGGAATCCTTCACTTTTCCGCGAAGCTTCTCGCGTCGAGTCCGAAGCCTTGCCATCTCTGATTTACAAGTCAAGAATAGTGTTTCCGCAATTTCTCCGATTTCGACCGTCCCGCTCAATAAAGTCTCAGAGGTGAGCACATCCGCCGCGAGCCTCAGCCGGCTAAGCCGGCGAGGCGACGATAGATCAACGCCTAGAACCTCCGATATCTTCTGTTCGAGTTTTTCAAGACCTTCACTGAAACTACGCACTGCGCTAACAAGCACCTTCTCGCTACGTGTATCAAGACTGCTTCGTGCAACCACAAGACTGCCGCCTGGCTCCCGATGCACTATGTCGTGCCAAGCAATGCCTTTAGGAGTCGGCTGGACAATTTTTGATGTAGCGTGAGTACGTTCGATGAGCCCGAACTCAATCAAACTCTCGATGTGAGGCTCAACAAAGATGCTCCACCCGAGTAACATGTCCGCGAGATGGCTACTGCTATATTTCTGCAGATACCCTCGCAGTTCGCGCGGAATCCTGGCACAGTCAAATGGCTTTTCGCCAACCATGTATGTGAAAATGATCTGTGCTGCCCCGACCGATCCCGGGGTCGCGGCTTTTGCCGACCTAGAATGGGCGAGTGGCCACAAAATTTCGTACACCTTCTCTTCGTCGCCCCACTCATAGTAGGGGCGCCCGTCAGACAGGATTTCCGGTCCGCGGGTTTTAGCGATAATGTCGGAAATGATGCGTTTCACGTGAAGGAGCGGTATTCCCGTCTCCCACATGATGCCTTCGGCTGAGAATTCTTGACGATGCTTGATCCGACCGTATATGCATGCTGCCACAATCGGCCTAGTGTCCGTGTACGGAATGTTCTCTTCTGAAACGGGATCAACCGGCGCAGCCCTCGCCATAAACTCCGCAATGTAGGAGAGATCCATGGTGGGTGGTTTTCCGCCCAGATAGTGTGAAAATAGCGGCACAAGAGCGTTTTGGGGCGGCAAATCCTCGTCCGTCATACCCGCCTCCATCTTGAACTGCTCGATGTCGATTGAGACCTCCATCCCTGTTTTCGGTAACGGCTGCCTGCTCGCAAAATCGACCAGTGCGACGATGATGTCCCTGTATTGTTCCGTCATACAATCACTGATCGCCGGCGATATGAGGACGCCCACAAATCAGGCAGCAGGGCGCATCTTCCCAGTGCTCCGCGATTTTAAGGGGCTCGCTTGGGTGACACTCGAAGTCTACACGCGCCATGTCGTTGACTTCATCTGGCAAGGGCTTCGGCGGTAGTGGGGGGCGAGACTTCTTGACCGTGACTTTGAGGAACTTGTTGCTCTTCACGCCACGAAATGACTTGTCGAGCATTCCTGAGACGTGCTCCCGGGCAGCTTGAGCCGTATGCTCGTTGATGAGCATGACTTGCTCCTGGGTGTACCACTGGTCGAGCGGTGCAGGGACACCACAGTATGGGCAGTAGTAGTGCTCTGGTGTGTCATCGCTACTGTCACTCTCTCCTTCAGTCGAAAGCCACTTGAATTCTCGCTCACAAGATGGACACTCTCGTCGGAGAAAACCATCTTGATCGAGAGGAAACGACACTGTAAGCTGCATCTTCATCGGAACTCTGCTCCGTGGGATCTTGGTATGACGACCGGGCCGCCGTCAAGTGACTGACGGACTCTCGGAGTTTTGGCGCTTGCGGGGATCCTTGAATTTAGAGGGCCGGAACAACGAACTGCGCTTCGCCAGCGGCGATGGCAGGCGAGGTCGATCCCGACCTTGACTGGTTGAACAAACTCGCCGCTGTGCTCGGAGTTGACGTGCTCCGCGACGACAAGTCTAGTCTAGCGTCATCGCTTCATCTCCCTTGTCCGCTTCATCCACGCGCCGAGCGTCGAGCGGGGCACGCTGAGCACCTTCGCCGCGTTGCGGCCCGAGCCCGCGTCCGTGATGACCTGGCTGAGCAAGTCTGCCTCCATACGCTCCCAGCTGTCGAGCTGGACCGTGTAGGAGTCCGCCACCTCCGGCGAGTCTATCGCGTTGTCGCCGTCGAGCGCTCCCCGCTCGACGGCTTCGGCCAGGTCGAGATACGCCGCCGGCTGGGGCGTGTCGCCGACCGGTGCGACGGGCCAGCGTGAACTCGCCGCGTACGGCGACCCCCGCGACACCAGCCAGCGGACCCACGTGGCCAAGGTCGCGAGCGGCACGGCGAGCACCGTCGACGCGCGCTCGATCGAGCCAGCGTCCGCGACGAGCTGGCCGAGCAGATCGGCGACCATGGATAGCCACGGCGCCCGATCGATCGTGTAGCGGTCGCGGAGTCGCGCCGGGTCGAGAGCGCCATCGCCCGCGATCGCCAGGCCGCCGACGGCGTCAGCGAGATCGAGGTACTCATCCCCTCGGAGGGGTCGCACACAGCGTAGGATCGCGATGCGTCGTAACGTCTCGGGCCGTCGGGCAGCGAACCACATCGCGGTCGCTTCGGTCCCGACGATCGGGTCCTGAACCCACGCACCAAGCAAGTCCGCTGGGACACCGAGCAGGATCAGCGCTTTGCGAGTCGAGCCAGCATCCGCGGCGAGCTGGCCGAGCAGATCGCCGAGCATGATCGCCCACGATCCCAGCCGGATCGTGTAGCGAGCACGCAGACCATCCGGCTCGAGTCCGCCGTCGCCCCCGACCGCGCCCCGCTCGATGGCTTCGACGAGGTCGAGGTAGTCGTCGCCGGTCAGCCCCGACCCCGTTCGCGCCGACTCGTAGCGACGCAGGTTGCCGTGCTCGCCGATCCGCGCCCTGTGCCCCGCAGCAACCACCGAGCCCGGCGCACGCGACCGCGCAGCGCCGACTTCCGCAGGCCGAGCACCGCCGCAGCGCTGGCGAGCGAGCACGCCTCATCGATCACCGCAAGCAGCATCCGCGCGAGCATGCGTTTCCAGCTATCCGGCTCGACCTCGATGCGCACGACCGCGTAGAACTTGGGCAGGTTCGCCGCGCGGGCATCAGCGACCGCGCGCCGTATGGCGGCCTCGCTCATGCCCACTGTCTCGGCCCCGCGGGCGAGGTCGCCGTCGGAGCGGTCGACGATCGCCAACAACAGCTCGAGCGTCATGCGCTCCCAAGCGCCGATCCCAACGAAGTACGGGCTCGTCGACATGCGCCCTTGCCTAGTTCTCGTCATCCTGGAACCGCTGTCGAAACACCGCGATGAACTGGAGTAGCGCCTGCTCCTCCTCGGGAGTGATGAAGGCGAGCGCGTCGACCAACTCCCGCGGCCCGTCGCGCTCGCCGAGTTCGAAGCTCTCGAAGAGGGTGGACAGCAGCATGTCGAAGCCCATGCACAGCTTGCGAAGGGTGTCGAGTGAAGGGGAGAAGCTGCCGTGCTCCAGCCGTCGGATCGTGTCCGGCGACAGGCCACTCAGGTCGGCGAGGGCCTCTTGGGTCAGGCCGCGGGCGCGCCTACATGAGCGAATATGGCGGCCGAAGCTTTTGACGCTCATCGGCTGCACTCCTGGTTGTTGGACAGCGATCGAGTGCCATCGGAGATCGTTGAACATGGTCGTCGAAACATGCGATCACGATGGCGAAGCGTCGCGATGGCGAACAGGTCAGCGAAGCCGAATCTGTGCGCCGTCCGTGTCCCTCGCCGAGCGACCCACGGATCGTCGACAGCCGTTGCGAGCGCCGCGTCACTCTGCTAGGGTGCGTGCTGGCCCTGTGCGAGGGGTCGCACGTACAACTCAATCTGTCGCCTGGTGGCTCACGTCGGCTGCTAGGAGACCTGCCGAGCGAAGTCGGGGCTTGGTCAGTAGCGTGGTGGTCTCGCACCCACCTCGCACCCGCATGGGCGTGCGAGGCCCGACGTCATGCATCATCAACACATCCGATACGACTACCAACCTCCGCTAGATTTGCCCCCTCTGCGTTCCTGGAGGCCACCATGGTGACTCCGCAGCAGCTCGCCGCACGCCTTCGGGAGCTCCGCGGGCGCCGGGAGCTGACGCAAGAGGCCCTGGCCGAAGCCGCCGACGTCTCGGGCAAGACCATCCGCCGGATCGAGCAAGGCCGTGGCATCAGCCCGACCTTGGTCACGCTGGAGAAGGTGGCGTCCGCCTTCGGGCTCACGGCCAGCGAGATGCTTGGCGATCAGCTCGAGAGCCGCGAGGTCGCCGCCATGTACCGCGAGCTGCCGGAGCTCGAGCAATCGATCGCATACGTGGTCCTGCGGTCGCTGACCGATCACGCGGCCGCGTCTCACTGACGACGACGGCGATCAGTTGAGCTTGGTGTCGGCGAGGATGTCCCCCACGCCGACACCAAGCGCGTTTGCGATCTTGTTGAGCAGATCGAGATCGGGGTCGAAGTCGCCCGTGAAGATCGCGTCGAGGCGGGCGGGCGTGATGCCGATCGTCGCCGCCAGCGTCGGTAGCGGGATGCCCCGGACGTGGGAGAGGCGCCGGACGTTCCAAGCGAGCAGTTCGTGCAGGGGGCGGGTGGGCACGAGGGCGACGTTACACGGAGTTGCGAGCTGTCTGTCTCCGACCACTGTCGGTCCCGCAGTTGAGCCAGCTGTGCATCCACGGGGTTCTTGTGTGCCATGAGGAGCGAGCGTCCCCCGTGGCTGGGGCGCTGGAGCGCTGTTTTTTGGTCCCGTCACCCGCGCGATGGGGACCGACCTGTCCTGGCCGTTGGCCATGCGCATGCCCCGCATTGCGACTGCTCCTTCGGGGACTCACTTCGGCCGGCGCGAAGGCCCTCGTTTAGCCTCCCAATGGAGAGTCTCCTCCACTCAACGTAAGGGACTGGCTGGCGCGCTTTATATTCCGTAGGACCCGGATCTCATCATCGATCTCATCTTTGGCGATTTTAGAATCGTCGGTCGCCCAGACAATGAGTTCGACGCGGCACTCTTCCGCGAGCGACGCCCATTTAGGTGAATTGGAGGATCGCGTCTTTGCAGCCTCATCGCAATTATCCAATTTCCGGATACCAGCCGCACCTATCACCTCCATCAGGGACAGCATTGCTCCATTCTGTTCCTGACTTAGCATGGAGCCGACCTCCCCCGGCACTGACTTCGGTGGCCTTCGGTTCGTCCTCCAGAAATTGATGACATCCGAAGAAGCCATCATTTCGACAAAGTTATCTCGGGCTTCCTGCAGTTTTACCATCTGGTTGTTCTGTTCCTCCAATTCACTGTAGAGTTCGGCTTCGTAAGCTGCGGCTTTGACCCGAGCATCCTCGGCCTTTCCCTTTTCAGCTTGTGCCCATTTCCATAGAGTGTCGTCGTCAATCACAGATTCTACAAATGCAAGGATTTGCAGCCGTTTGCCCCCCTGGCCATTTTCAGTGGTGAAGTATGTTTTTAGCACTTCTTGCTGAACCTCGGCCCGAGTGCGCTCTTGTAGTGAGTCGGAAAACAATGCAGAGCATGCTGCAACTGCCGCCGCGCCCACGAGTGTGGGGAAAAGTGTGCGAATGGTCCAGGAGCCCCACGATTTCTGATCCGCATTTGCTTCAAGCAGCCGCTTTTCCGCCTGAAGTTTGGCGATCTCAACTCGCATCCTCTCAGCTTCGAGTTCAACAGCGCTCTTTAGTATAGTCTTCGATTTTTCAGTCTCAAGTTTCTGGATTTCTGTCTGCCTCTCGGCTTCAAGCTTTGCGATCTCGGCCTGCAATTTTTCAATTTGAAGATCTTCGATTACTCGACTGGCGCTGTTCTGATTGGATGTCTCATCTGACCGTACATTATTTTCCCTCTGACTGGTCTCGTTTGTGTGCGGAGAGTCGTTCATGATTCGGTATCGCTCGCGGCAATCTAAGGAATATGCAGATCGGGTCGAAATGCTGACCAAAATGCCGTCCGCAAGTGCTTCCACCCCGTGGCGACGCGAATAACGCTATGGTTGGGTGTCATGTTCTCACGTAGGACCCAGTTGGTTGTCGTCTCGCCCGACAGGGAGTCCTGCTCGCATTCACGCATCACCTCAACACGGAGCTGATTCTTTGCAATCGCGTAGAGAACGTTCGCGCATTCATTGGCGTCCCTCACCAGCATGATCCCGTTAGAATTTCCAGTACGCTGGTCAACTTGAAGGGAAAGGGGGTGGATATCTGCGAAGATCCGCGCTCGCTTGTCGTATGCAACCCGATCCTCGGGAGTATTGCCACGTGGGACGAAAACAATGACGGGTTTCCCAAGACCAAGCGTAATCGCCAGTTCTGAGTCTTTTCCCATTGTATCTTGCAGTTGAGCACAATAAATTGTCACTTTCGCACAGCGGATCATCAGACACTCGACCAGTCCTTTGTCATATTTGTTAGGACAGTAAGCCTGGGTCGGGTCGAAATAACGGAGATTTAACCGAGCAATATCGTGGCGTTCGAAGACGGTACGAATGAACCCATGCATTTCGTGGTAGTCTCGCTCGTCGCGCATGGATGTGGCAACATACACGTCCATTTCTGCGGCTGAGTTGATGTATTGTTCCTGGTTCCGGATTCCTTTCTGTCGGCACCGGCGTACCTCCTCGATAAAGGTCTCTATTTTCAACCTGATTTCTTCGGCGGTAGTCACGTAATCTTCAATCGTCACCTGCTTTTGCCCACGTTTTTCAAGCCCAGCGTTTACCGTCTTCAGAGTCTTCTCAATGTCGATACCGATTTCCGTGGCACTGTGTCGAATATTCTCTTCGGTCGCCAAACGACTACCCAGCGCGCCCATCGCTCGCATGATAGTTTGGTGGGCGTCACTCATTTGAGTGGGCAATCCGCCGCTCACGTATCCGAGATAGGCAAGCTCTTTGATTTGCAACGGACTTGAAAGGGTAAACGGGGCGCGTGTCTCACTTCCGAAAGGCTGCTTAACCGCGGGCAGCAAATTCGCATCAGCTTTGATCCGAAAAAAAGCCTGATGAAAGCTTCCGAAGTGGAGCAGCGCGTCTTCCGCAAATTTAGCAACGCCCTCCTTGAGTTTCTCTGCCGAATTGATTCCACGCGGAAAATAGAGGTCGAAGATCGTTTGGTCAACAGGGCCGAGATGGCATGCGATCAGAATTCGGTTTAGATACTCGCGATCAAGAGAGCCACCTTGATTTACATATTCGAGGGCACGCTGCAGTTCGTCGGTGAAGGGCCTAATGTTGAACGCAGAGTCGCGGTGCTCGGCATCCAAGAAGAGAATGTCAACGGACTCTTTGACTTCGTCAAGGGTCAAGGGCACTTCGGACTCCTTTGGGCGGGCTCCTGAGTGTCCGCCCACGCGATGGCAACCGAGTCTCTCACGACCCCACGGATGCGGCAAGCCCGAACCGCTCTATGCTACTTGCCAGACGACTCCATCTGATAGACCGCCGCCGCTCGATGATGAACCGCGCAGATCTGCTGCTCGGGTGTGGCAATCTCCGCTCACGCCCTACACCGAAACAACCTCTCGAGTCCCGCAGCAGCCCGATCGCGTCTCGCTCGTCGGCCTCCTGCGGAAAGGGCATTCGATGGGGCGCGTTCTCGCGCCGGCCCTGTCTCGAGCCGTGAGCCCGAGACACGGCTCGACCGTCACGGCCTGCTCAGGGTCGCGGCCGAGGCCAGCGCTAGCTGGCCAGCTCGAACTCGACTTCGCGGCGTGAACGACCAAAGTATGGGCTTGTGTTCGGTGGACATGACTCGCAGTGGTTGGGGTCCACGGTTTTTTGGGGAGGCCGAACGGCATCTGGGCACAAATTGTATACGATGCAGGCGTGAAGTCCGCGCAGTTTATGCCCGGGCCAGCCTTTACTCAACGCACGCCATGAACATCGGCCGCAGATCAGACGACAGTTGCGGACAGCCCGCAACTTGCGCGGTGAGATCGCTGGCACAGTCGTCGTACCAGCCGTCCTGGCAGTTGGGGTTCGACTGCAAGCACTGGACGTAGAACCGGTAGGCCGAGTTCGCGCAGTCCAGGTAGTCCTTGCCGGCATCCTCGTTGCCGTCGAGCACGTCGGCGAGGCACTGCACATCATCGTTGGTGACGGTGCCGACGGCTTCGTCGCACTCGACGATGCTGTCGTACCCAAGATCCATGGGGCAGTCGCACGCCGCTCCGTTGGCGTCGTTGATCGCCGTTTGATACTCGTTGAGATCGGCGGTGAGGTCGGGCGGCGCTTGGCAGGACAGCAGGGCACACAGCAACCCGAGTGAGAGTCCGCGACTTGATAGCGGGGGCATGGCCCATCGTAACCGGGGGTCAGTCGTCGGTCATCCTTCGCAGGTGCATGATGCCCGCGGCGGTCAAGAGCACGCTCCCGGCCGCAACTCCAAGCGCCAGACCCGTGTTGGTCTTCTTGCTCGGAGGGGTCGCGCGCGCGACCTTGGGCTTGGCTCGTGACACCTTGAGCTGCGCCGCCGCAGCCCGCTGCACGAGTTCGACGGCCCCTTCGAACGGCGACGCCCGCGAGACCTTTGGTCGACCGGGGGCTCGGCGCGGCTTGATGTCCGGGGCGAGGAGTTGCTGGCCGCCCACTCCCGGGCTGCCGTGCAGCGACTGCTTGACGGGCGACGCCTTGACACCGACCCGCTCGAGCTCGGCTCGGTAGTCGGGGTCGCTGACCTGCCGCAGATCGATCAACATGCGTTTGGTGCTGCCGAGAAGTTCACGGCGGGCGGTGGTGAAGTGGTCGCCGAGCTTGTTCTTGCGGATGCTACCTGCGTAGTAGAGCGCCCCTGCGCCCGGGGGGATGTAGGCGACCTCCACCGCGTCGAGGTAGTGCAGCTGCATGGCCGCCAGATCTCGGCAGAACGGGGCGATGATCTGAGAGAAGATCGAGTTCGAGAACGCGACCTTGAAGTCGGCCTCACGCGGCGAGCTGATCAGGCTGACCGGCATGGCCGGTTCACGACCCCCCAGGCGCAGCTCGTCATCAACCTCAAACGCGGTCATGAACGTCGCCAAGCGGGAGATGAGGCCACGCCATCCTGCGCCGTTGTGTCGCCGCCACTCAGACGCCGCGAACTCCCAGAACTGCTCAAAGCTCTTCTTCCACGCGCTGTGAATGAGCTCAACATCGATCGTGTACAGGAGCGGCCCCGGGCGCGCGACCATGTCGAGCAGGTTGCTCAGTAGCTTGTTGGTCGACGGATAGAACGAGCCGACGTTCTCGCCGGGCGTGGTCGCGTTGAGTGGCGCGCCGCCGTAGGCCCATCCCAACCCTTCAACCGGCCAGACCGACTCTGCCCTGACGCATTGCCGACAGTCCCGCTTTCCGTCGAAAGTCTTTGTGGTCTTGTAGCAGGGCTTGTCTTCGCCGCGGCAGATGAGCGAGTAGCGATCAACGCCGACCGTCGCACGCACCGCTTGGTAGAAACGATAGGATGCCTGCAACACACGCAGTGAGGTGGTCGTGCCCGGCATGAACCCGAACGTCGATGCGTCGCCGGGATCGAACTGATACTGGGCGTCGCCCTTCGGGCCACGGCTCTCTTTTGGGTGCCCCTGTTGGGCGGCGAGGCCCTGCGCTCGATGCTGGAACTGCCACGGCTGATGGTGTTTGTAGGCGGGCAGGTAGAAGCTGGTGTAGTCGGCGTTGGACGCCGGCTCGATCCCGCCGTCGGGGTACACGACCCCGCCCGTCCCCTTGCTGCGGAACACCTCGAACACGCGGTTGACCTGCCAGGTGTCGGTCGCCGGATCCTCGGTCTGCAGCGGCGGAAACGAGATGTTCTTGCCGAGGTTGGCCTCGACCTGGGCGCGGCCAACGTCCACGGCCCAGACCGCGACCGCGAGCACCTGCGCGACGGTCTGCGTCACGATGTTGCTCTGGCAGACCATCTGCAGGATCTGGATGGCCGTGTTCTTGAGCAGCTCGGGGAGCATCTCCGCGGGATCCTCGAAGTTCTTGATCGTGTTGATCGTGCTGCCGAGGGTCGTGTACACGTGCGACATGCCCTCGGCGAGCCCGGTGCCCTCGAGCTGGGGCATGCCGACCCGGGTGCCGAGCTCGAACAAGCTGATCTGCGTGGTCGAGACCCAGTTCTGCCAGTCGGCGGCGGCGAAGGTCTTCATGGCCAGATCCCCGCCAATCCCGATCGCGGGGTCGAGCACCGAGTTGGCGAACACCTCCTTGCCCGGTAGCTGACTGCTGAAGGTCTGCCAGTCGATGCCCCGCGGAAACACCCGCTCGGCGCGCTTGGTGGCTTTGTCGATGAAGGTCTCGTCGGGTCGTAGCAGCATGGGTTCACTCGTTCTCGTCTGGCTGGTTGCGTCGGCCCGGCCCCATCTGTGTCACGCGGCCGGAGTCGCCGGTCGCGGGCTCGTCTTCGGCAGGGCCGAGAGTGTAGAGGTCACCGAACAGATCGCGTATGCACGACTCATGGCTGAAGTCGTCGAGCCCGAGCTCCCGATACAGATCCTCGCGCGCCTGGTCGTCAGGGTCTTTTTGGTCAGGCGGTTGTTGTGGTGTCTGTGGATTCTGTGTCTTCGCCATAATCACCCATCGCGTACATGGCCAAGCGGCCGATGATGTAGCGAGCGGCCAGCTGTTGCTCGGGGTTCGCAACATCCTGAAACAGATCACTGCGAAAAATCGGAACCAGCCGGCTCATCTGCACGAGGGCCTCGTGCTCGTTCTTGACCCTCGCGGCCTGGTCGAGCACGGCCAGCACGGCGCCGCCGGCCTTGCGATCACCCTTCATGAGCAAGTCGAGCTGCGTCACGGTCAATGTGTGAACGAGGTAGGCCATGGCCTGCTGAGCGCACTTGAACTCTGGAAACACGGTGAGGTTGCGATTGCCCAGCACCTCGACCACCCGATCCGCAAACGGGATGACGTTGGCGACCACGCAGTCCAGGCCGTATTTGAGGAACCCGAACATCTGTGCGCTTCGCTTGGTCCGCTCCATTCCTTCGAGCGCGCGGGCCTTGAGCTCAATCCGGCCAGACTGTTCGTCTCGTGCGCGCTCGACCTGCTCGCGCTGGTACTCGATCGCCTCGCGCACCGCGTTGTTCGCCTGCGCCCAGAGTCGATGGTTGTTCTCGAGGGTCTCGTTTGACCGCTCGACCGCGTTGTCTCGATCGGACTTGGTGTAGTCGATGATCTCTTTAAGTGCCCTGGCGTGCTCGCGTTGGAGATCGAGCCCACCAGCCGACTCGCGCGACTCCCGAGTCCACGCGCGCGGCCCCTCGCTGGGCGGGGTCGTCGAGTCCCCGTCGTCCTCGTCGTCGCTCTGTCGGCAGCGTCGACCATCCTCGAACAGCTGCTCACCGTTGTGTCCTATGCCGACCAGCTGAAAGTCGCACCAGTCACCCCGCTGCCGTGTCCAGTTGGCCGCGACCGTCCACAGGTTCACCACGATCTCCTCGATCTGCTTGGCACGTTTCGCCGGGAACTCAGCATCTTCGAGGTCCCACACGAAGTGGGTCTCGGCCAGTTCCAAGCCGTCCCAGTCGTGATCGTTGTGGAGATCATCCAGCTTGACGTTGTCGGGGACGAGCGGCCGGTAGGGGACGTTGCCGCGGCGCCAGAGCATGCGCACGCGATCGAGCTCGTGATGCGCGTCGGCCAGGAGTCGACACCACTCGGACGGGGGAGCAGTAAGGCTGCCTTTGCGTCGGGTCATGAAACACCTCGTGTGATCGAGAGAGAGACGGCAACTTGTCATCACCGCGTCGATGCTGCAAGAGGTTTTTTCTGCCCAGATATGTCCACCCAATCGCGGATTGAGGGGTGCACCCCGCCAATTGTGGCGTGCTCTTTACTATGCACGGTGGACTTTCGGCGTAGCACTGTGCGGCCCACGGTGCCGATTGTGGGCCGCACTTTGGATATTGTGCATGGTAGAGAGCAGCGCTCGGTAGATTTTCGGCTATGCACTTTCGCCGCGACGTCTCACCGGTCGCTGATCACTGGATTAGTTTTTTGCCAATCCGACGACGAGCCTAGACCGAAGGTCGTGGACTATTCGCACGCCGAGCTCGGCCCGAATATCGTGGATATCCGAGCGCCGATCCCCGATGGTTGATCGATGGCGCATCACACACGGACCATGCTGGACCGGAGCCCCGAGGCGATGGAGGCACTCGAGGGTCACCTGGCAATTCTCGACGACGCGGAGAGCCTCGAAACGCAACTTCAGGCCCACGCCTTCTCGCAACAATGCTTGCGGGACATAGAGGTGACAGAGCGGCTCGACCGCACCGAGATCCTCACCACCGAGGCTCTGGAGGTCGTCGTCACGCCGGCCGCCGGGGCTATCTCGACCTGGAAGACCAAGAAGGACATCCCGATCGGCGCAATCGCCAATATCTTGCTTGGAACCGGCGCCAAAGCGGTGAGCATCTGGAACCCCGAGAACCGGGGCGTTCGAGTGGCCGGCCGCGTGGGCAAGGTCCTGCTCCACTCGCAGCTTTCGATCATCACCCGAAACCTCATTCAAGGGACGCCATGAGCGAATCAGACAACAACGCACTCAAGCCGAGCGAGCAGCGCACGGCGCAACGACGACAACAGAAGCAAGAAGGCCGATCGCGTCGGGCGGAGCTGCTGCTCGACAAGCAAGCCAAAGAGAAGGGGCGCCAGGACGCGCTCGAAGACCAACAACAGAAGATCGAGAAGCGGCTCGGCGAGGTCGAGTCTCGCCTTCACGCGCACGAGGGCCGGATCCAGCGGCTCGAGAACCCCCGGCCGCCGGTCTGAAAAAACCACTGACCCAGAGAGAAGAAGATCATGATGATGAGCACCAACCTCAGCAGTCTGCTCCCTTGCGCCACACCCGGCGCGCCGTATGGCCTCGAAGCCGCCCAAGAGGCGATGAAGCGGGACATCGTGTGCCCCAGCGAATTCTCGTTCGGATGCATCGTGCCCTTCGAGGTCGAGATTCCCGTCGGGCCGGGCGCGACGGTGCGCCACGAGGTCAAGCCTTACGAGCGGCTGCTGCCCGTGGCCATGGTCGCGTATCTGTCGGGGCCGGACATTCGGATCGAGGCTATCTCGCGCCGCGATGATCGTGACGCGGGCATGACCGGCGCCGGGATCACGACCACGCGCGACCCCGATACCTTCGACTGGGAGCCGCTCAAGACTCCCTTCAATCCGTTCCCGCCGGACATCGGGCCGGTGGACAGCTCGAAGGGGTTCACGATCGAAGTCTCGAACCTCACCGGTGGCGCGAGCCAGATGTTTCAGGCCACGTTCTTCGGGGCGATCGGCGGATACGCGGGCTTGAAGTACCTCAAAGAGCACGCCGGGCTGTCCGACAAGCTCTACGGGTTGCTGCGCAACTGGCTCAACGAGTCGGGGATCAACCCGACAGACACGGGCAAGAAGGGCTGATGATCAGCTTCCCCACCGAGCTCGTGGGCGAGCACCTGGTCAGCGAGGCGGCGGTGTTCTTCACCGAGGCGCTCGCGAAGATCAACGCCAGGCAGTTCGTCCGCGAGCAAGCCGAGGACTCGCCGTGCTGCGCTCGCTGTGCCGGGTGCGTGCTCGACCAGGACGCGGCTTTGCAGGACGCCAAGCGCCTGCTGGAGACCCGCGTGGGGCACCCCGTGAGCATCGTGGCCTATTCGATGGGCCGCGAGCTCGCGGCGGGCAAGCCTTGTCGGCCCGTACTGATCGACGGGGATCGGCTGGCCTACCAGCTTGAAGACGGCGCGGTCATGGATCCCGTCTCGAAATTCGCAACACCCAAGGAGAGCTGCTGCTGTGGCGACAAACACTCGAGCAACCACGAAGACGAATGAGGCGCTGGCCGTGCGCGAGCCGGACCAGCTGGCCGTGCGCGACCAAGCTGACCTGGCCAAGCCAACGCCCGCGGGTATGACCAAGTGGCAGAAGGCCGGGGTCGGGGCCGGGGTCGCAGGCGCGACGGGGCTGGCCGCGTTCGGGTTCTACCGGCTTGGTGCCTTCATGGGCTGGTGGGGCGGGAGCTCGCTGATCGTGATCGACGACGAGAAACGCGACCCCAAGAAGACCGACGACACGCCCGCGGACGGCGGGCAGTCGAACAGCCGCGATCGTGCGATCGGCAAGCCGCCCAACATTAGCGGCGATCCGGAGGGCTACAATACGCAGCGGTACCCGCACCCGGGATCGGTGCGTCTGACCATGACGGGGCTCGGCTACAAGGTCGAGTACAACAACGAGACGCTGGTCCCCAACAACACGCCACACCCCGAGGTCACCAAGTTTCAGAATGACTGGAATCGGGTGATCAAGGGGCTCGACAGCGGGAAAGTGAAGTTCCCGTCCGGGTCGGACCCGAGCAAGCTCAAGCCGTTCCGCGGGCTGCTCGACGCCGATGGGATCCCCGGCAAGAACACGCTCAACGCGATGGAGATCGCCTTCAACAACTCGCTGAAGAACCTGATCAAGTGGTCTTCATTGGTGGGGCAAGCGTGATGACGACGACAAACAACATGCTGCGCGACCTTGGGTACACGACCGCGAGTTCGGGGATCAAGGCGTTTCAACGGGACTTCAATCGCGTGGGCTCGCGGCCGCTGCTGGTCACCGGGGAGCTCGACGCGACGACGATCGCGGCGGTCGAGCTGGCGCACTCGACCAGCGAGATGTTCAAGGCCGTGCGGGATCAGCCCATTGCACCGACGACGGGGAAGGGCTGAGTGATGCCGACGACGAAGGTCGCGTTCATTGATCCCAAGGCTGCGCTCGCGGCTCTGACTCCACAATTGAAGGTCGCCAACGTGGGGCTGGGGCCGAGCGGTCCGCATGGGTTCGACGATGATGACGACCTCGAGGAGGGCGTGCCGATCACCAAGTCGGCCACACTCGGCCGGGTGTCGTTGAACCCTGGGTTGCCGCCGCCGGTGACGGCGGCCCACTACACGAACGTGCTCGATGATCTTTGGCCGGAGTTCGATGACCCCGAGGAGCGGACGGCCGCGCGGCTCGAGTCGCTGCTCGACGAGGTGGCCGATGAAGCGCAGCGGGTGCACCTGCTCGCCCAGGACATCTGGGAGCGAGTCCCCAGCTACAAGATCCCCGACTCGGAGCGCAAGCGATACGACACGGAGTTCTTGGCGTACCTGCGGCGGCTCAACGACTACCGCAAGGTCCTGCACGAGCTCGAGCCGGACAGCACCGCGACCAATGCGGTCTACCTGGGCTTGGTCAAGCGGCGGCAAGGCGCGGGGCCAGTGCCGGACGCGATCATGCACATGTACTTTGCCCAGCAGCTGGGGATCCTCGCCGACCATGCCGACGACATGGGCAAGGGGTTCGTCGGTCGCGTCATGGACGGGCTCGCGCGGGCCAACAAGGTGGTCGACGACGCGTCGGAAGCGGTCGAGGAAGCGGCCGCCGACGCCGAGCAGAAGGCCACCAACATGTGGGAGAAGCTGACGCGCCCGTGGCTGTGGGCAGCTGGGGCGTTTGTCGGATCGCTGGTGGCGATCGGCGGGACCGTGCTGATCATCAACGCGGCCAAGACACCTGCGGAGCCGCCACGGTGAACGCCGAGGTTCAGCGGCCGCGGGTGGTGCCGCCGTGGGTGTGGTTCGCGGCGGCCGGGCTCGCGGTGGGCTCGATCGCGGGCGCGGCTGTCTTCGCTGCGCGCTCGCCCGGGTATGAGCGGCTGGTCGCGCGCACGGGGGCGCCCAAGGAGCTGCAGATCCTCGCGGCGATCCAGCGCTACACGGAGAGTCGCGGCAACCCCAAGGCCGGGCTTGGGCGGCCGGAGCTGTTTCCGTGGTGGGCGGAGCCCAGCAACGCGTCGCGCGATAAGCAGGTCGCAGAGTCGGCCGCCGCCGCCGAGGGGTATGACCGCAACCTCGCCACCTACGGCGAGTCGCCGTATCCGCGGCGCATGTGGATCTTCGGCAGCGGCGGCCCCTACGGGTTGCTGCCGTCGAGCGCGTTGGCGCCGTGGCGAGGCACCGACGAGATGCGCCGCGGCAAGGTCACGCCCTATGACGTGTTCAACCCGTGGCGCGCGACCGTGTTCTTTGTGGACTACGCGTGGCGACTCGTGAACCGGGCTGAGTTTCGCAAGATGCCGGCCGCCGCTCGCAACGTGCTCGCGCTCAAGCGGGGGATGGCCTCGCCAGCGTTGCTGGCCGACTTCGAAGAGGAGAGCGCCCGGTCGCGCTCGGTTCGTCGGCGTGCGATCGAGGCTGCGGAGTCGCTGGGGATCAGCGAGGACAAGCTCTATCAGCAAGTGCCGCTCGCGTGGCCGGACTACATCGGCGCCAAGGAGCTGGTCCCGTGATCTGCAGGTCGAGCATCCGCCGCTTCGACGGCGACGCCGGATCGACGCTGCACACGGCGGCGTTCACCCGCGGCGCGACGGGGCTGCGCTTTGTCTCTTGGGCAACGATCGACAAGGGCACGGGCTTGTACGTCGACAAGACCAAGGCGCCCGCGTTCTCGATCGCGTGGGTCCCGGCCGAGAAGATCACCGACGAGACCAGCAGCGCGATCGAGATCGACGCGGCGCTGGCCGATCCCGATCAAGTGCCGCTGATCGTCGTGCCCAAGCTCGAGCTGCCCGTCGCCTTCATGAGCGACGACGGCTCGGCGTTCCCCGTGGTGGGGATCAAGGGCCAGGCCATGGTTTTGGTCGCGCGTGTCGATGGGATCGACCTCGGCACGCACGGCCAACTGACGTTTGGGTGGGTAGGTGATCGATGCTGATCAGCGACCACCGCAAGTTCTCGAACACGAGGGGGACACGATGAACACGATGAAGATCATCGGGATCGTCGCTACTGGTCTCACCGTCGCCGGACTCGTCGGCGGTGGTGTGTGGTGGTGGCGACAACGCAAGAAACAGCAAGACGGCGCGCGACCGGTCACACCGGACGCGCGCCCAGGACCCACGCCGAGCGGACCGCCGCGGCCAGCTCCAAGCCCGGAGCAGAAATCCACGAACCCGCGCGGCCACATGCTCAACGCGCCCGAGCTGCCGCCCGAGCTCCAGAAGATCCTCGATGAGCAGTTCCCGGATTCGTGGCCGCCCGAGGACGCGGTGGTCAACGGGATGACGCAAGAGGATCAGATCGTGATCGCGGTCGAGAGCGAGCAGGTCGGCAACTACACCCAGACCCGGCAAGAGCTGATCTCGGCCAAGGTGCTGAGCGTCGAGAAGACCCTGGTTCGCGGTCGGATCATCGGGCCGGTGGTCTACGCCGAGCACCATGGAGCGCACGCCGGCCACGGCTTCAGGGTTGGGGATCTGATCGAGGTCCCGCGCTCGAAGATCTTGCTCGCGGCTCGATCGATCGAGCCGAAAAAGAAGGGGTACGGGGGCGAGGGCAAGTCCCAACAGACCTTCAAGCCGAGCAACTTGACCAAGGAGACGTACCAGGTGCGACCGGCGACGCCCTACGATCTGATCTTGCCGTACCGCACCAATGAGCTGGAGTGGTACGTGGATCGCGAGATGGTCAAGATGATCCGGATCGGCGAGAGCGGGCTGCTCGAGCAGATCATGTTCAGCGAGGACAGCATGCGCGGGCCGGTCACCGTGCGTGCCCTCGATAATGATCCCAAAGAGGGCAAGATCTTTGTCGCTCGCTGGGAATTCAACATCGATCCGTGACCAGCGGCCGACACGAGTCGGCGACAACTCGGAGGTGAGCAATGAAGATCGAGGCACGAGAGCTGCGCCTCGCCGATGTCGTGCGCATCATCGGCGACGGTGAACGGGAGATCCGGCGAGTCGAGAAGGCCGGCGACCAGGTGCGCGCGTGGTACCGCGGCGACGAAGAGAACGAACAGCCCAGCGTGGTGTGGGCTGGCGAGGTCGAGCTGGAGATCCAGCGACCGGGGGATCTGTTCGCGGTCGACGACAAGCCCAAGACCGAAGCCGACGCGCGGAAGATCGTGATCGAGCGGCTGCAAGCTGAGGGCTGGCGACACACGCCGCGCGAGCGCTGGGCTGGGGTCAACGAGTTCGTCACGGATCCGACTGACACGTTTCGGATCGTGATCGACAAGGATGGCTCGGTCAGTACTCAGTCGCGCGTGTCCTATCGGTACGTCGGCGGATGGCAGCGGCCCCGGTCCTACGGCGGCACGGAGTCGATCGCCGCAAAGCTCGAGGAGTCCGTCGCGGAGTTGCTCGCTAGCGCTGCCGAGGATGCAAGCAAGCGCGCCGAGATCGAAGCTGATCGGATCGAGCGCGAGACTCAGCGAGAAGCTGCTCCGGCTCGCGCTGTCCCGGAGCATCTGGGGCTCGTGGTGCGGTACAGCCGAAAAGAGGGGGTGTTGCTGTGTGGGGCAACTGCTACTCACAAGGAGACGATCAAGAGGCTGCGCTCGCCGTATCGCTTTCGCTACTCGCGGCGGTTGCCGACCGGGTGTGGTTGGTACGTGCCGAAGACGCGCGGGGGCTTTCAGCCGCGCGAGCGCGTCGAGCTCGTGGCGAGGTCGCTGCGTGCGAAGGGGATCCCGACAGAGGTGGAGTACGAGGGGGAAGTCGTCGAGGCGGATGCAAGCCCGGCCGTCGCTGCGAAGCCCGCCGCGGAGCCCCGATCACCGAGCGTTGAGGGCCCGTCCGATGACGATCTCGCCGCCCTCGCCAAGAGCTTCGACGTCCAACCGGGCACGATCAAACCCGAGTTCTACAAGGTCCGCGAAGCGTTCACGGCCGCGGAGCGCAAGGGGTGGGGCGCGAAGCTTCGCGCGTGGATCAACCGCAACAGGATCGTTAAACCCGACGAGGCGAGCACGCTCCTGTCTCGCGTGCGCGGGCAGCTTGCGTTCGAGCGTGGCGACTGGCCGCCACCACCCGAGCGTGGCGACACCTACGGCCGCGCCGAGTTCAGCGGCGTGCTCGCCAGCATCGAGCACGACCCCGAGAGCGCGGCGGTGTTCGAGCTCGGCAAGACCTGGCAGCGTCAGCTCGAGCAACTCACCGACAATCGCTCGCAGTCCTGGTACCGCGATCACTCGCTGGATCACTGGGTCGGACGAGTCCCCTGGGAGACCCGCGAGTCCTTCGAGCGCCGCGCGTTCTTTGACGTGCTCGGCAAGAACGAGGCGGCCACGGTTCAGCTCGCGCTCGATGCTCTCGCGGCGAGCCGGAGGCATCTGGCCAGCTACGGCGACAGCATGCGCTTGTCATTGGAGCCCGCGCTGTACGACCCCAAGAGCGAGCCCGAGCAGATCTACAAGAAGCTGTGCTCGATCGGATCCGAGGTCGCGGAGCGGGTGCTCGCGTCCGTGCATAGCGTCTCGTTCGTCGACCGAGATGATGGATCGGCGTTGTGTAGTGGCGGGATCGATCTCGCGGGGCTCAGCGCCAAGGGGCAGGCTGAGGCGAAGCGGCGAGCCGAGGACGAAGCCGACGCGGAGCAGCGACGCCAAGCCGACGCGCGGGCGCTGCTCGAGGTCGCCGACGCGGCGCTGGCCAGGGGTGAGCTGAGCGTGCGTCGTTTCAACGCGGCCTACTGGCGCGCGCACACCAAACTCAGCTCGTATGATCGAGAGCGCCGACGCCTGCAGATGCGCTGGAACCCGGGCGGGATCAACTACACCAAGGGGCTCGGGCCCGCGGGTCACCGGACCGATGTGATGGTCCGCGGACCTGGGGACTGGGGCTTCCAGGTCAAGGGTGTGTTCGAAGCTGAAGAGGACGCGATCGAGAGCTTGATCGCCGAGCTGCGTCGACACGCGGGCGTCGACCAACCCCCGAAGCCCGCGACGATCCCCGACAACGTGAAGGAACCCACCACGATGCCACAAGCCAATCTACCGACGCTGGAGGAACTCGATCTCGCGTGGAGTCAGTTTCAACAATCGCGCAAGGATCAGGGGACGGGCTGGAGCTCGATCGCGGGTACGTCGTGCTTCAAGCACGTCGACGACGAGTCGCTGACGCTGTGCACGACGTACCAGACGGCGCCCGTGGGTTCGTGCCCGCCTACCATGGAAGGGCTCAAGAGCACGGCGCGACAGCTGATGCTCTGTCAGCCTGACGACGAGCCGGAGTTCTTTCGCGGGAAGCTGGTGGGGATCGGCGAGGCCAAGGCCGAGAGCGCCAACCGAGTCGCCCGGACCCGTGCCAGCCGCGGTGCACGGAAGGCGCCGGCCGTCGACGAGCTGCCGAGCGTGCAGGACTTCGCGGGTCAGCAGGCGCTGCTCGAGCAGCTGGTGCCGAGTGGGATCGTGTACGAGCCCGACGATCCGCTCCGCGCGATCGAGATCGAGATCGGTCAGCCGTACTTCGTGCTGGAGAACGGCGACCGCAGGAAGTCGCAGCACTGGATCAAGGGGAAGCCGTTTCCGGCCGGGATGACCGCGGAGACAAACGTCACTCCCTTTGGGGTGTCGTTGCAGGACTTCATCGCGGGGCTCGGCTCCAAGTATGTGCCCTACCGCGGGCCTATCGGTCGGCAGACACTGCACGAGCTCGTGAACCTGATCCCGAGCTCGCGGGTCAGCGGCAAGCTGAAGACGGCGAAGACCTCGCTCAACGACTTTCGCTCGGGGCGCTTTGGTGGGCGCACGGTCTACTGGGTGCCCGCGCCGGACGGGTCCGTGGGTGTCGGGCCGGTGACGGCGACGGGCGGAAACGTGACCAGCAAGAGCGTGCTCAAAGAGCTGGCTCAGCAGGCGAAGACTGGACTGCCGCTGACCGAGCTGCCGGAGGGCTGGACGCTGCAGGACACCGTGGTCGCGGCGATGCTGCGACGTGGCGGGCCGCTGTGGGGAGCCTGGAACATCAAAGAGATGGTGCTGCGCACCAAGGCTGGCGAGGACACGGGGTGGTTGCCACCCAAGCCCATGCCCGCGAGCTCGACCTACGATCCCAAAGTTGGCTATGCGGATTTCCCTCATGTCTTGGCGGCGACGTTCGATCGGCTGTTCGGCGAGGCGCCGCAGGGCGTGAGGTTCCGGGTGGCCGGGCCGTGGCTTGGACATCTGTATCCGAGCGACTTCGGCAACAAGGTGCAGTTCGACGAGCCGACGGGTGGCGAGCTGGATCTGGCGAAGCTCGAGCGGGAGTTCGCCGAGAACACTGCCCTGATGACGGCCGATGTCTACGACCTGCGGGCGAAGCGGTTGGCCGCCGAGGGCAAGAAGCGTCTTCGCTGGGCGAAAGCGTGGATCGAAGCCGAACGCAAGGCGGCTCGCAAGCGCGAGCAGTCCGTCGAGGAGAAAGACATGAGCGCCAAGAAGTCGAAGAAGAGGACCGCCACGAAGACCGAGGGGACCGCGAAGAAGAAGGCCGCGACTGCGAAGACGACTCCGACCGCGAAGAAGCCTGCGACTGAGAAGAAGGCTGCGACTGAGAAGGAGGCCGCGACCGCGAAGAAGGCCGCGACCGCGAAGAAGGCTGCGACCGCGAAGAAGGCTGCGACCGCGAAGAAGGCTGCGACCGCGAAGAAGGCTGCGACCGCGAAGAAGGCTGCGACCGCGAAGAAGGCTGCGACCGTGAGGAAGGCCACGACCGCGACCACAAAGAAGCCCGCGACCGCGAAGAAAGCTGCGACCGCGAAGAGGGCCGCGACCGCGAAGAAGGCCGCGACCGCGAAGAAGGCCGCGACCGCGAAGAAGGCCGCGACCACCAAGAAGGCCGATCAGAAGCCGGTCGTGGCCCCCCAGTCGGTGACCACGGCTGACGCGAAGCCGTCGACCGCCCCGAAGCCAAGCAAAAAGAGGCGACTGCACTTCAAGCGCAACGACGTCGTCCGGTTCCGCACGCGCTCGCAGATCGCCGTCGGGCTCGGCATCGGCACTGACACCGAGTTCAAGGTCGAGATGGTGTCGAACGACGAGGGCCGCCCGGTGGTGGTCTTGCGCTACGGCGAGGGCAAGCACTCGGCACTGATCAAGGTCGCGCCCGGTCACCTGGCGATCGTGGAGCGTGCCGTCGAGATCCCGACCGAGATCCGCGCGTGCGCGGCGAAGCTGTCTCAGTACCAGGGCCCGATCTCCCCCAAGACGCGCCGGCTCATGGCCGAGCTCGCGCGGAGGTCGTGATGCTGGCGTTCGCGGTCGGACTCTCGCCGGTTCTCGCGTTCGGCGTGGCCGCTTGGTGGGCGCACGCACGCTCGACGCGGCTCGAGATCGTCAACCTGTGCGCCGCCGCGCCGGCGAGCAAGCGTTCGTCTCGTCAGCAGCCGGTCGACGCCGTGGTGCTTCACCAGATGGCCTTCTCGCGGGGCAACGATCTGCTGTGCTACCGCAAGGTCACGGCTCACTTCGTGATCACGCCGAACGGGAGCGTCGCGCAGCTGCACCCACTCAGCGCGCGCCTGTCGTCGTCACATGGCTTCAACTCGCGGTCCGTGGCGATCGAGTTCGCGGGCAACCTGCGGTCCGCCAACGGCAACTGGTGGCGGCCCGAGAGCTACGGCCGCGACACCCTGACGACCGAGCAGATCGAGGCAGGCCGGAAGCTGCTCGCGCTGCTCGAGCGACAGGGGATCCGCTTCGTGCTCGGGCACCGACAGAGCGACGCCGATCGTGGCAACGATCCGGGGCCGGAGATCTGGAGCTCGGTCGCGCAGTGGGGGATCGAGAAGCTCAAGCTGTCCGACGGCGGGCCGGAGTTTGCGATCGACACCGGCCGGCCGATCCCCGACAGCTGGCGCTCGTTTGACATCAACGCGTGAGACACGACTGAGAACGGAAATTCACATGGATGACGAAGCCCTGGACAACCTGGACAAGCACGCACGAGAACTCAGCCACCGGCTCATTGAAGCCGCCAGCGCCGCTGACTGGAGCCCAGATAGCGCCGAGCGGTTCGCTGTGGCGATCACCGAACTCCGAGCGATGTCTACGATCCACGCTGACGCACTCCTCTGGATCCTGTTGTCCGCACACAACACGGGCGCCTCTGCGTGACGCGTCGATCTTGCGCTCGAGGAGGCGGCCGAGCGCTTCGAGGCTGTCCAGGCCGACTATTGCAACCGGTTCCACTGAGCATAGCAGCCGCTCCTCGAAGGCCGGCCCTCGCAGATCGCGGTGGTCGGCTTTCTCGTGGGTCGCTATCACGGCCTCGCAGAAGCGTAGTGGACGCCCTCGCTTGATTCTACCGGTTGTTCGTCAGCGAGATGATCACCGTGCGGCCGCTGGTGGTGGCCGGCCAGCGATGATCACCGTGCGGCCGCTGGTGGTGGCCGGCCAGCGAGAAGTCGCACTTCGAACCATGCCGACAAGTCCGTTTGCGAGCTCGAAACTGAGGGTCATGCGGCCGAGCCTAGCCGACGTGGCTTCCTGCGTCGCCCCTACGTTTCGACCCCACCGAGGCGACTAGCTCGGCCGAGGACTCGGAGCGCGCCGTCGAGTCCGACCGTCTTCGCTAGGACGTTGGTCAGGAACGGCACCACCCGACGCGGTACATCGGCGAACTCGCCGGCGATATCCATGACGGCCAGCAGATCGATTTCTTGGACCACATGCAGTTGAAGCAACGCATCAAAATCCCGATGAGCACACGCGGCGTTACGCCAACGCTTCAACTCCTGACCACGACGGTGCCAGAACTGCTGGGCGAGTGAGTTGATCTCGTTCAATTCAAACTGGGCGCCCGGGTCGATTGCCAGGATAGTTTCGCGGATTGGCATCGTGAACGCCTTCTGACGGATGTCGCCCGCGACCTCGTAGAGCAGCGTGGCCCACTGTCGCGCGACAAGGCTCAGCCGGGCGTGGTCTGACTCATCTGCTCGCAGTGCTTCGATCTTGAGCAGTCCCTGGTCTCGTTCCGAGAGGCATACATAGATTGCCAGGTTGTGGATCCGGACGATGTCGTCGCTTCCTAGTCTCGCAGCGCGCGCGGACTCCATCCGACACGTTTCGATCGTGGCGTCGATGACCTTCCCGACCCTCAGTTCGTTCGCTATTAGGGCTTCTCGTTCTGGCGATAGCATGATGCTGACGCTATCACGGAAGCCAGCGAGGAGAGAACTGCTCGGGGCGTGGCCGTTGTTCGACCAGGCGGAGTTCGGAGATCCGGACGCATGGCGCGATCCCGAGGTTGCGACCCGCTACGTGTCGACGCGAGATCCAGTGGACACCCGCGGTATCCAACCGACGCGCCAAGCGGTCGCCTCGTATCGTCGGCAACCAGTCGATGCCGTGATGCGTCAGGCAGATGGCCTTCTCCCGCGGCGACGATCTGCTGTGCTACCCGCATTGCGCGTAGGGCGCGACATGATCGCGGGACTCGTACCGAAGAGCCAAAAAAAGAAGGCGCAAATCCAAAGCGGACCTTGCGCCTCACTTCTGCTTATGGTACTCTGCGCGGATGTGGCAAATCCGCCACGAAACGGACGTCGCAAGTCCGTCTCAAGTACCAAAGTCAGGAGATTTCGTTGCAAAAAATCAATAACATTTCAGCTCAACCCGCACAACCCGAGTTGCATCTTTTCGGGTGTGATATTTCGCAGCATTCGGAGCTCGTCGAGTGCTGTCACTGTGTACAGCTTCCCGAATCACCGTGCCCGCTGTGTCACGGCTGGGGCTGGCTGCCTAGGTGGATGAACGTCGTTTTCGGTCTGTGCTCAGCACGCGCTACTAGCGCCGAAGACGTGATCGCGGCTGCAGTCGAGGCGAGTCACATCATCTCGATGTATCAGGAGAAGAACGGCGTTCCGCAAAGGGAGTAGCGACCGAGCAAGGCCCGGCGCCGATAGCGGCGCCGGGCCTTGCTGTTTATCGTTTTGGCTGCCTGGGCGGATGAGCAGCGGTCTCGGTGGACACGCTTGGTCCCGCGGACCTTGGCTGGCGCTAGGTGAGCTCCGTTTTGGTTCGGTGATCTGAAGATCGGCACGGAGCGTGACAAGATCGCGGGACGCTCGCCCAGCTGAGGACGCAGGCGCGGCGACTGCCGCCCAGATCGACGCAACTCTTGCGGCGGACCTATCGTCCCTCGTGTCAGTCCTCGCCCAGCACGCGCCGTAATCGCTGCTTCGAGAAGTGACGCTGCATCTTCGCAGGGCGCCCGTCGAGCTCACGAAGGACCGCCTCCAGCCACTCCTGTTCGCGCGTGCTCTTTCGGCGGTGGAAGCGAGCCCACAGCGCGGACGCGAGCGACTCTTGCTCCTGCACATCGAATCCTTCGACTCGATCCGCGAACTCCCGAGGATCAAGCTCGCACAGGATGTCCTCCCTCAGCAAGATAGGATCGAGCGCGCCCGGTTCGACACCCAACGCGCTGCAAAACGCCGCACAGCTGCCGTCCTGGAGTCGATCCCACAAGCGATTGGCTTCCAGCTTGACGCGCGCGGCGACGAATTCCTCAGCCAGGGTTCGAGCGTGGTCTTGAATCGCCGCAAACCCGGCTTCGTCACGGCCCGCGTAGGCAATGCTGTCGTAGGCTTCCAAGATTCGATCGTGTCGAGCCAGACACCTGGCTAGATCGAGGTATGCGGCCTCGTCGAGCCCGTCGAGTCCGCGCTTGGCGAGCGCGACCACCTCGTCGATGTCACCCTCGATGAACCCCTTGGTCACCGCCCAGACTCGCACGCCTGCCACGTGGAGCAGCGCCCCGAACTCCCGACAGTCACCCGCGACGAGATCGTTCCAGGTTCGCTCGAGCAGCTCTTCGAATTGCGCATCCGAGAGCCACGCGAAATTCGCCAACCGCTTCCAGTCGGGCTGGTTCTCGATGTCGATGAACCGAGCTTCGAGCGACCGGTTTAGCTTCGCGGCGTCGAGCTTGCCGGAGAAGACCAGGTCTGACCACCACGCGAGGCTGGGGCAGGGCACCGTGAACGGGTACGCGGGCCCGTACTTCTTCTCGATCTCGCCAATATCCCCCCGTCCACCATCGTCGTCGTCGCGCACGCCTGCGAGCCGTCGGATCACCCCCACGTCGAGCCTGCCAGCGAGCGCTCCCGTGTGAACCTCGAACGCCAGCGGAAACGCCGTGCGCACCAGGCTATCGATCGCGGCCTCGTTGCCTCGTACCTCGTCCGATAGGGCGCCGTGGATCCGCACGAAGTTGCGGACAGCGAATCGCAGGACTCGAAGGTTGTGGTACCCGGACGCGCGAAACGTTCGTGCGATGTCGTCCTTGCGCGAGATCATCAGCGCCCGCGCAGCCTCGGGCTGGCCCGAGATGAAGCTGTCGAGGGCACCGGCGACATCGGGCTGAACGGTCAGCGTCATTTCGATGTTCTTCTCCTTGGTCCGCCGAAATTCGTCGACATCGGCGAATTCGTCATCATTGGCGACGATGAGGAGCTTGGCGCCGCGCTGCTCGACGAAGCCGTTGACCAGCCCCCACAGCTGTCGGGGCGCCATCAAGCTTCGCTCGACGTCATCGACGATGAGGATGCGGCGGTCGATGGCGGAGTCGATCCCGCGCTGCTTGGCGTCGGCGATCAGTCCCGCTGCGGCGTCTGCTCGTCCGCCGACCTTTCCTCCGTCGCCGATGGAGACCGACAGCGCCATGGTGGCCAACGCCTTGACCAACCGCCCGGCGATGGCGATACCCGCGTTCTCAAGCCAGGGATTGAGCTGGACGAGCGCACGCTCGAAGAACTCCTCTTCGCTCGAGACGCCATAGAGACTCACGTACAGGTAGTCGTCGTGGTCGTTCCCGATGACCTTTTCCTTGATGAACCAGGTCTTGCCCACCCCCCACTGGCCATTGACGAGCACGGCGAAGCCCGGCGGACCTGCGATCGTGCTGTAGTAGTCGAGGTAGGACCGGATGTGCTCGTTGGGCACTTCGTGAACCATGGGTCGAGAGGACGGGGCTCGCAGCTTGGACGTCGACGTGGTGCACGTTGTCGATCGCGCCCTGGAGCATCGCCGACTTGGGGCCGACCCGCCAGTCTTGGTCGATCCGCCGCATCGGCCACCAGCTGGCGAGCGCTTGCTCGACGTCGCAGCCTTGGGAGTTCGCACCTTCAGGCACTGCGATGTCCAGCTCTCCAGTTTGACCCGTCCAGGATCATCCGACAAGGGAAGCGCGCTCGATGTCGCATGCAGGCGCTGCAACCTCCAATCGGCAGTCGCGGACAAGCACCGGATCCTCGAGAGTTTCGCGTCGGCGACATTCGCGCACCGACGACGTGGCGAGACTGAGGTATTCTTGTCAAGGATGGAGCATGGGCGCACACCTGAGCTGCTAGTCGAGCTCGACGGCCCAGGCGTTTCGCCGGAGTCAGTGGACGCGAACGTCCTAGTTCGACTGGCGAGTGCGTCTGTCGAGTCCATCGACCGGCTTCTTGACGCGCGGGGCTACGGACCGACACGGCTAGTGGGCGTCCGTGTGATCGACAAATGCGCAGCCATCAGTTTCGGTGTCGACGAAGGACTTGAGCAGCTCGAACCGATGCTTGAGGAGCTACGTCTCGTCGTGGCCTGTGTGAAGCCGGTGCCCCGCGGAGCGGGGGCAGCGGTAGACAACCTACGCAGCGTGTTGCGCAAGGTCCCAGAGGGGCAGCGGGCGTCGGTTCGACTTCACGAGCATGTGGTTGAACTACGGGCGCCGAGCGTGGTCGCGCCGGCCGCGTCAGCGTCAATGGGGTTCCGGTGTCGGCTGATCCGAGCTGGCGGCGTAGAGCCGAAAATCCAGATTTCGACCGCTTTCCAAGACTTGATCTCTGTAACCGTTGGTGACGAGAACGTAGCTCGCGACCTGAGCGCGTACCTCTATCACGACCTCCACATTCAGTTGCGCGCATGGTTCGATGAGAACTTCCGTATCCGACGTGCAAAGTTGGTGTCGTGGGCGCCGATCGATCCTAACTTGGATACCATGGCGGAGCTGGAGCGGTGGGTGAAGAACTGGCCTACGCAAGTTGATGAAGAAATGCCGGGAGAACCTGAGGCTGGGGCCGAATCAAAGGGTGATGGATCGTGATTCTTGACGGCGATCTACCCGCTCGGATAGCGGTGGACACATCTGTGCTGGCCGCCGCATTCGACGAGGACCACAGGATCTTCATCCAATGCCGGCAACTCATCGAGCACATCGTTCAGAGGCAGGTCCTGCTTGTCCCCGCGGCCGCGTTGGGGGAGAGACTCATTTATGGTGACGACAGCTTGCTGACGCTGCCGCGATTGGACATCCTCAGTTTTGACATCCGCGGCGCCAGGTCCATGGCGGATGCCATAGGGAATCGTGCCGGACTTGCCACGAAGGGCTACCCGAAAAAGGTTGTGAAGTTCGATGCGATGATCATCGGAACGTGTCTTGCCCATGGTGTCGAACTACTGATAACCCACGACCGGAAGCAACTCAGCCTCGCCAACCAAGCCGGGTTACGCGCGCGCGATCCTGTGGACTTCTACGCACGCGATCCGCCTAGCCCGCAGGTTGGCTTGTTCGATTCTACGTAAATCACGACGAGCGCATACGTGATCCAGGGGAGATTGTGTCGACGAAGACGGCGCTGAGTTCGCTGGCCGTCTCCAAACTCGTCTCCAAAACCAGAGGTAGATCGCGGAGAACTCGGGAGTGATGCCCGGCGCCCAGTTTCGCGGCCCCCGCGCCTAGTTTCGCCGCCCCGTCTCCAAACTCGTCTCCAAAACCAGGGCGGATCGCGGAGAAATCGGGAGGACTCCCGAGCACTCACCGCATTATTAGAACCTGAGTGATTTCGAGCCCTTGCCTGCGAAAGACGTGCGATATCGCGGGGTTAGGGTGGACACATCTGCCGGGTTCGACTCCCGGCGCCTCCACTACCTTTTCCCCTGTATTTTCAGGGACTTGCTTTGCTACGTAGCAGCTCGCGTAGCAGCCCTCTTTTGCCAGGATCCGACTTGCCAACTCTTTGTAGTTGGAGGTTGGAACCGGGCGGAAGAGGGCGACTGCTTTGCTGCGCGTCGACCAGGGGATCGTCGTGTAGAGGTCGAACGCCGCGCGCGTCGAGCCGCTCGAGTGCGTGACGGGCAGCAGGTGCTCACGCTGGGCGCCGTCGGCCTGGGCCAGCGAGATGAAGGTGCGGCGCGCGTCGTGGAGGCGGCGGTGGGGGATGCCGGCGAGCTCGAGGTCACGCGTGAAGCGTTTGCCGACCTGGTTCTTGGTGCGCATCGTGCCGGCCTTGCGGTGACGGTGCGAGCCGTTGCCGCCGAGTGATCGCGGGCTTGGGATCAGCGGATCATCGGGCTGTGGCGCGTGGCCGATCGCCTGCTCGAAGCCGTGCTCGCGCCAGGCTTGTAGGACCAGCTCGAGCAGCGGGTGCACCGGGACCTCGCGCGGGGTGTCGGTCTTGGTCGAGCTCGCGTAGCTGTGGGCGATCAGCAGCTTTGACGCGGGCTCGGCTGGGATCCAGTGACGCCAGCAGGTCCCCGCGACCTCGCCGAGTCGCAGGCCGGTCAGGAAGCTGATTGTGTAGAGTACGCGGCGATCCGGCGGGATCAGGGGTTCGCTGATCAATCGTATGATCTCGTCGCGCTTGTATAGTGCGGACGATCGCCACTCTGGATCTTTGTCGCCGCTGCGGCCGAGGTGTTTGCGGTGAACGTCGCAGGGGTTTGTCTCGACGATCTCGTCGTCGAGCAAGTCGTTGAATAGCGAGCGGGCCGTGCTGTGAATGTTGCGGATCGTCCGCGGGGCTTTGTCTTGCTCACGCAGGGCCGCGAGCAGCTCCTTGATGTGGGCCTTGGTCACGCCCGTGACGGGGAGCTCGCCGAAGCGGGGGAGGATGTGCAGCCGCAGGTGGCGGGCTTCCTCTTGGTGGCTGCGGATGCCCCGGGCCTTGCGGGCGGCGGTCCATCGATCGGCGTATTCGGCTAGCGTCGGGACTTGGTCCGAGGCGACGTCGGCCTGGCGCGAGGCGATCGCCGCTTCGATCTTGGAGAGCGCTCGGTGAGCGGATCGCTCCTGGCCCTTGCGGTAGGGCGAGCGGCTCACCACTCGCTTGCCGGTGGGGCCCTGGTAGGCCCACCAGAGGTAGGGGGAGTCTTTTCGTGGATAGACAGAACCCATGGCTGGAGACTAACGCAAACCCAGCCTGGCGAGTTCCCGCGCGACGACGAGGTCTTCATCGGGGGTGAGATCGCCGGCGAGATGGGCGTGCAGCTCACTGGCCTTGATAAGCAGCTTGTTGCCCGCACGGCGCTCGCGGAGGGCGCCTGTCTTGATCCACTCGCGGATCGTCGCTGGCGTGACACGGGCCAGCTCGGCGGCCTCTTCGGTCGTCAGGTACTCGAGGGTGGGGTCGGAGGAGGGGAGGGAGCGGCGGACCTCGGCGAGGATATCCTGCTTGACCGCGAGGAGTTCTTCGCGGAGCAGGGTTCGCAGCGTGTCCTCAATGGTCATCGGCCAAGGTGAGGAGGGGAGTATTTCAGGGATGGGGCATTGGGACAAGCTGGCGCGTCGGGTAGTGCTGGGACCCGTCTGGGTGTTGGCTTGGCGTCCTAAATCGGCAATCGCAGACTCCGTCTGCTGCACGGCCAATGTAGATCCAAACTGGTATCCTATTAGTCGACAAGCAACACGGCAGATCCCGAAGTAGCACATCATGCATCCTTGCCAGCCGGTTCGGGCGACACGATGCTTGCGCCGCACCAGTTCTCGATCCTCTTTCTCGCATCAGCTCCGTCGGCCAACCCAGTGCGAGACATCCGCGTCCAGATCAGGGACCTGGCCGCTCATATCGAGATCATTTGGACTTCGTGGATGCAGCATTGGACACTGAAACCTTGGCACAGTTGAGGAACGCTCGGTTGGCGGTAGCCCAGAGTTCCATCGTGTCTCCGCACCGACGGGCACCGGTATCGGTGCCGTTGGCACCAGTGCTCACGGTATCCGTGGTGACCGCACCGGTGTCCGTGGTGACCGCACCGGTGTCCGTGGTGACCGCACCTGTGTTCGTGGTGACGGCATCTGTGTTCGTGGTGACGGCATCTGTGTTCGTGGTGACGGCATCTGTGTTCGTGGTGACGGCATCTGTGTTCGTGGTGACCGCACCGGTGTCGGGCTTCTTACTCATCAGAGCGAGCGATTGATTGCACAATAGAGCTTTGTTGACCGCCTCATAACCTGCGGTCCATTCCTCGTACGCTTTCTGGTGTGCCAACGAATAACTCTCTTCGCTTGGGATCAATGCACCAAGCGTCGTCATTAGTGTACTAGCGGCCGTGAGCCCTCCCACCGTCGCAACCCCGACTTCACGGTCGTCCTCGGGTAGCCCGGACATTCCGATCGCCGTCGTGGTTGCTGTGCCGGCTGCTATCAGAATCGCCCCAGCGATTGTGGTGCCCAATCGAGCATTTCGAGCACTCGCCCTCCCATCCGCCAGCAGGCCTATGTTCCATGAACACTCGCATGCTTGGTGCGCAATCGTCACGGGGACACCGACGAACGCTTCATCGTAAACAAACGAACTCTCGCAGGAATCCTTTCCCTTTTCTCCCATCACTGTGGTCGGCCTATCTAACGAGGAACACCCCGTGTTGAAGGGTATACTAAACAGCAAAATGGCGGTCATGTTTGGGCGCATGGGAGGTCACTGCCGGGGATATGGAACAAACCCCTTCACCTTTGCACTACCTTTGGGAGCTTGTCAACATCCAACTACGCAGCGGCGAGGGTGGGAGGTTGGCGACCTAACCTAACTCAAGCCAAACCGACGGGAAAGGTTGACGGCCTAGCGCGACTTCGCGCTGCTCAGGAAACGTTGGCCGTTCGACACACTCGAGGTTGCACTGCGGCAAAACGACGAGCAACAGCAGTCCTCGTCGCCGGCCACGAGACCCGGCCCGCCCATGGGTCCGTTAGGTCGAACGCAGCGAGCCGGCTTTCGGCGAGCGGTGGCCGGTCCTATTTGGCATACATGAAGGTGCAGATCGGCCACTTGGCCCTGCTTCGCCGGGCCGATGAGCTACGAACCTGCGCCGCGAAGCTCTCCTGCTGCGACGGCCCGATCAGCGTCGCACGCGCTGACTCATGGCCGAGATCGGCGGGTGACTGACTACGACGGTATGTCCGGCTCGTCAGCGCTACCATCAGCGGCCCAGTAAGTCCGATCTGCCTCTTGTTTCGCGTCCCATAGGCGTGCGGCCTCGATCCGCTCACGGATAAGCGCTGCATCCCAAGCGTGTCCGCGCTCCTCAAGCCGGTCGGCGATTACCGTGCCGTCGTCCCAGGTCAACAGCATCGAGACGCCTGCGACTTCAAGCCATATGGTCGTACCCGACCCACGATCGGCCCTAAAGATGCCACCGTTTTCGAGCACTCTCATCCAGTACCTTTGAACCCACTGTTTAGCGAGTTCAGAATAGACGGAATTCATGAAGTTTTTGAGGTCTGGGGCTGATGCCTCATCCTCGCCACTAACGACATGAGTGACAGCCAGCCCGACGACGAGGAGTGTATATTCTCGGCCACCCGGGACTCGTCGCACTGCAACCGGCTCGTGGTCGCGGTAGTGCGGGAGGCGTAGATGCTTGTTCAACCCGTGATGTTGATTGCCCATTGCAGACCTTCCGGCGCTAGTCAGTGTCCAACCCCGCAATTACCTCCCTAACCTCGTCCGACTCGGTCGGGTCCGCGTGTCCCTCGGCGCGATGCCACGCTCGGATCCCTGCGACGTAGCGGCCCATCGTGACGGCGGCGCGATCTCGCGCCAGCTCTTTGAGCCAAGCGGCCACCAGCTCCGGCGCGACCGGGCAGTCCGGCGACTCGTCTTGAGCCCGCAGCCAGTTGCGCAGGTTGGCGATCTCCTGGCGGTAGGTCCCGCCCAGCGGATCCTCGGCTGACGTCAACCCCTGCGCCCGCGCAACCATGTCGGCGAGCGAGCCAAGCTCGGCGTTGAGGCCGGCGCCCATCTCCGCCAGCTCGGCGGGGGACATCTCGGCGAGTTTTACGAGCCGGCGTCGAATCTGGTCCATCAGCGCCTGCGCTCGCCTGGCCACTCCCGACACGAGGAGCAGCGTACCCGTCCCAGAGTACGGGTCTAGGTCGCCTTGCACAACCCTCCACATCTTACTAAATTCATGATAGTAGAAGAAAGACGGGATCAGTGGGTCGAGCCATGTTCAGCAACGACGCAGCCAACCAGACCGTGGATCGCAGGGTCCGCCGTGTCCCCGAGCAGGCATCCGATGTCCTCGTGGATCACCGCGGACTCGTCTCCATCAACTCGCGAGTGGATGAGGAGGTGTCCTCGTGAGCGACCAGCAAGCCGCCGAACAACCGGCGCGAGTCGAGTCCGATCGCCGCTTCGGTCGGCACGTGAAGTCGTGTCGGCGTGCCCGCGGGCTGACGCAGGAAGCACTCGCCGAGCGCTCCCAGCTCTCGCCCGACACGATCCGACGACTGGAGAGAGGCACATTCTCGCCGTCGCTCGACGCGCTGCGCAAGCTCTGCATGGGGCTGCAGATGCAGCTCTCCGCCTTGTTCGACAGCTTCGACCTCGGTGAACGCGAAGCCGCGCGGGAGCTGGGCGATGCGCTCGCGGGCGTGACCCCCGAAGTGCAAGAGGCGTTGTTTCAGCTCGTGGCCGTGCTCCGGCGGCAACGGGGCGACGACTGAGCGGGGACGACTACCTCGACCTCGCCGAAGCCGTCGAGCGGGGCGCGGTTGCGGGCGACGGCGGACTCGTGCCCGGCGTGCTGGGTGCGCGCTACACGATCGGGCTCAGCTCGTGGGAGAGCATGATCGACGAGCTGCTCGCCCAGCTCGCGGCCGATGCGGGTTCGACTCGCAAAGCGCTGGTCCTGCTCGGCGTCCCGGCGGACCTGCTCGACGCGTGGGTCCAGGGTCCGACGGTCGGCACCGACGCGACCGCAGTATGGTTCGCAGCTCTCCGGCCCGACGCGGTGCGACGCGTCGGGCTCACGCTCAGCGTGCGAACCCTCCGCGGCGATGACTACCTCGATCTGGTCGAAGCGGCCGGCGACATGGCGATCGCTGGCGATGGCGCCCTCGACCCGGCTCGACTGCGCCGCCGCTACACGATCGACCGCGGGCCGTGGTTGCGCATGGTCGCCGATCTGCTCGGCCAAGTCGTCGGGGATGCTGGATCGATCGAGCGAGCGTCGGCAGTGATCGCCGTGCCGCGCGACAGCTTGACCATCTGGGTTTGCTGGCTGCTGTCGCGTGGCTCGTGCGACGCGGCGTGCTCACGCTGGCCCGTCGCTGCGGTCGGCGACCTACCCGACGCCGCCGCGTATCTCGACCTGGCCGAAGCCGTCGAGCGTGGCGGCGTCACGGGCGACAACGCGATCGACCTGCCCAGCGTGCGCGACTTCTATGTGGTTCAGCTCGACAGCTGGGATCGCATGGCGGCCGACCTGCTCGGCCAGGTCGTCACCGACGCCGGCTCAGTCCGCAACGCCGCGAAGCTGCTCGAGGTCCCTCGCTCGACCCTGAGTGCCTGGAGGCGGCGAGGAAGGGGGGCCAAACCATGACGGGCGCAATCGGGCTGCTCGAGTCTGCGCCCGAAGTCGATCTCGACGTGCTGCACCCGACCTGCGACCATGGCTCCCATGTTGAGTCTCCGCGTAGCCACATCATGTCTCGTCAGTGTCGTGCTCTGGGGCTGCGGAGATGACAGACCGGACCACTACGTGGGGCCACCCCTCGAGCGGAAGGACATGTGGGCGAAGCCGGCGCCGGAAACCGCGGGCCCGCAGACACTCACCAAGGGTCTCGCGTGCACGCAGTTCGAGGCCACCGCCGAGTTTGAAGACGGCCACCTTCACGTCGATCTCAAGACCGACCTACCCGAGGACGTCGAGGTCAGCATCACAGTGACCCGCGACTACACTGAGGTCGGAAGCGAGGAGACCTACTCGCTCGACTACTTGGATGACGACAGCAAGGTCGCGGACTGGACAACTGGCCGAGACTTCGATCTCTCCAACACGGCCGCCCTCGAGCGCTTTGAAGAAAAGCGTGAGGAGTGGGCGGCCATGGGTATCGACAAGGAGATCAACAGGTTCAGTCAGGCGATCGAAGTCTGGATGTTGATCCGGCTCAGCGAGCCAAAAACTTCGGGTACCTGCAAGCTAAGCGAGAGCGGGGACCTCGAACAGACCTGGGAGTTCAAGTACCCACTTGCTGCCAAGCTCAAACCCGTTCAGACCCTAAACCCTGAGGGCTTGGTCAAGGGGGACCGCTTCCGGCTCACCCAAGAGACACCATTGATGCCGTCGCCAGACCCGGCCGATCCCATGGCAGCGCTGGCTCAGGTCGTCATGGTGCCCGCTAAATCCTTGGTCGAGGTCAGGTCCGTTAGCGAGGTCAAGGGCAGCAGGTGGTACGCGGTCAACGTGAACAAGAGCCGCGGGTGGTTCAACAGCACCGCACTCATCGGGCAGGATCTCAAACGTTCGAAGTGAGCGGCGCCAGCTCGCTGCGCGCCTCTGCTGCCGGGTACGGCAGCAGAGGTCGGTTTATGATTGCCGTCGACGATTGCTTCGACGGGTCGAAGCGGCGGGACGGGCTCGGCCCGTTCGTCCACAAAGTCAAGCTCTTCGACCCTATTGATGGCACAACGAGTCGCGGCGCAGGTGGTCGGCGTAGAGCCTGATCGGGCAGACGAGACCGGTGGTGCGGACGAGACCGCCGTAGCCCAGGAAGCCAAACTGGTGCCGCTCAGTGAGTAGATCGATGGCATCAGCCAGCAATAGTGCGTCCGGGTTCATCGGTACGCTGGTCGCGACGATTGCAGTCTTCAGATAGTCGAACATCGTTTCCTAAGATGGTTGCTCACTGTGTAGGCGGGCTAGCCACGATCGACGGTTGGCGCGAGAAAAGGGAACAGCACGTAGCCTGCTATCGAAACCTTGACTTCTTCCGCACGAGGGCCGGCGAGGCTGCAAGCTCGTTCGTGGCTCATTAACTTGGAAGATACAGCCACAGACAGATCGCCTAGCTTTGGATCGCTTGCGATTCGTTTGACCGCTACCTCGGCGTTGCGAAGCGTCGGCACGGGGGCGCGGTTGTGGTTCTCCTCATCGTAGATCGAAAGGTCGAATCCGCCGGCTTCACACACGGCCAATTGCATAGCCGAGAGATTCGCGGCTGCTTCGGGTGACCCGATGCGATAGTCGGCCGCTACACTCGACTCTAGATAGCTCATCGTCCACTGGAGATCTGGAGCCCTGAAAACGTTGACGTAGACCTCGGCTGCGGTGTTTCGTCCGAGCCCATCGAGTAGTGCATGAGAAACGTACTCGAGCCCGACTCCCCACCAGGAACCCGCAATCCTCGCCACTTCTGGCAAAGAGCCGACGGCGGCGAACTCTGTGGTTTCGACCGTTGGCCAACCGTTGTGAGCAAATAGCTGGACTGCAGATCCGGTGAAAGTCAGGCCGCAGCCGGGGAGAGTATCGTCGATTTGATGAAGAAGCTCAACCAGATCGAGGCGAGTTTGTGAAAACCTTGCTTCAAATGAGTAGCCCATGAGTCAGACCTTGATGATACGGATTGCCATGCCAGCAATCTCACCGAGACGAGTGATTTGGGCGGATAGGAAATCGCCGCCTCCGCTAGCCGGAACTTTGTAAATGATCGCGCTCGCGCCACCTTGTTTGACAGCCTGGATATTCCGCCCTAGTTGTCGCGCATCCTGCATGCTCATCTCGTTCTTGCACTTGACTTCGACCACCTGCGGAGGGCCTCCGTTGGGGTCGTCGTGAAGTTGGTCACCTTCACGCTCGATGTCGCACTCCGAACACCTCCAGAAGACTTTCTCCTCGTGAGGGTCTTGGCTCAACTGAGAACTCCTTGTCAGATCGCCGGCCGCCTTGTTATGCGCGGCAGCTGCGGCTTCGAATCGCGGGCCCACTCGTGGGTGCGACGCTGCTTCGTCGATCTTCTGGCTCATCCGCTTTTTGCCGCTGGCCTCGCGGTGAACCCAGGTGTGGTTGAATGAGTTGGTACACTCCGTTGTCGTATTACCGGCCTGCTCAGGATACATCATCGCTTGTGCGAGTTGCATGATGCCTGCCGCCGTAGCTGCGTTGGGCGGACTGCCGCTCGGCCCACAATTGTTGACCATGGGATCACTCAACAATTGAATGTTCTTGCCCTCCGCCTTGACATCCAGCGAACCCGGACCAACAAATTTCGCCGGCCCATCTGTGTTGGCCGAGACCACACCCCCGCCGGTACCCTTGGACGCCGCGTCGCCCTGGGATCCGAAGCTCGCACCCTTGACCGCGATCGTCTTGCCCTCGATCTTCACGTCCTTGGTGAAGCCCTTTGGCTTCGTCCCGCTCTTGGCAATATTGGGCAGCGGTGTGGGCACGAAGGGCGCGGGCGGACCCGGCATCTTGCAGACGTTGGGGAGGGTCGCGGCCGCGATGCCGTTGCTGCCCGCGGTCACGGGGGTCTTGGGAGAATTGACGCTGACGCTGGACATGGGCTCGTGCGCTCCAGTTTAGACAGATGGTGCCTGCAAGACGACCGCGCTTCGCAGGCCGCCGAATGAGCCGGCCCAGGCCATCGCTAGCGGCCCGCTCGCGTATCCGCGGGCCCACGCCCGCACGGCGAGGGCCGACAGCAAAGAGCCCGTCGCGGCGCCGGTGTCCCCCCACGCGCTGGTCGGCGCGATGTAGCGGGTCCCGTCGACGAGCCGGGCGTGGGTGTGCAACATCGTGAACGCCCACTCCTCGCTGCGATAGCGCTCACCGTTGATGTCGCACAATACATCGTTGATTCGCTCCTGGGGCGGTTGCAGGCCGCGGGTCGCGGTGTTGATCGCGTCGGCGAGGGCGGTGCCAGGAGTGGCCGGGGTGACGTTGGAACGATCGGCTGCGATCGTCGAGTGCCAGCCTCGCACCGTGGCGAGTGAGGGGAGCCCGAGCGCGCGCAGGGCCATGGCGCTGCCGACAGCGGTGAACGCGGCCGCTTCACCAGGAATGAAGCCCGCCCGCGAGTTGCCGGCAAGCAGCCTGCGCTTGTCGAGCCAGTTGAGCACCGGACCATCGAAGTAGCTGTCGACGCCACCCACGATGCACAGCTCGAGCGCGCCGGCTTCGATCTGTTGTGTGGCGAGCCCGAGCGCATGCAGGGCGCCCGCGTGGCCGTGGCCGACTACCTGTACGTGAGGCGCTGCCACGCCCGGCGCCTGCGTTGCCGTGAGGCCATGTACAACCGCGTCGCTGTCGTGGTTGGCCCAGCCAGGTCGCAGCTCTGGCAGCGCCAGCAACACGGCCACGGAACCGTTTATCTGCACGTTCGCGCTGAGCTTGGTGAAGACCTCCGTGAGCGCGGGGCGGCTGAGCGCGAGCAACCGCTGCGCGCCATTGAGTGCGAGGTCGAGCTGGGCGTCGATGCAGCCGTAGACGGGTTCGCCGTGGCGGTCGAGCAGCACGGGATGTTCGGTGATACGCGAGATGCCCGCCCGGACGGCGGCGGCGGAGGTCTCGGCCAACAGGCCGACCGGCGTTCGGGCCCCGATCGCGCAAATGTGCGCTGTTGTCGTCATGAGCGGCTCACGTGACCTCGATGATGGTCTTGTCGAGATAGTCGATCTTGTCGGGCTCGACGGCCAGGCTGGAATGCCATACCACGATCACCCGCGAGTCCTCGGCGTCGACCACCACGCTCGCGATCTGACCGACATGCTCCCGGGCCCTGCGTCCGAACAGGCTACGGAATGTGACTACATGGCCAGGGACCTCAAACGACAGCGCGCCACTCGGAGTCATGTTGACCAACTCGATGCGCTCGCCGCCAATGAGCCACTGCCCCGGTGGGCGCTGGTCTTGGGGGGAACATGACAAGCAGCGTGGGTCATAGTCGTCGGGCAGCAGCGGGCGCTTGGTTTGCTCCCAGTGTTGGCCGTAGGTTCCTGCGAGATCGAGCCGTGGTGACCAATAGCTGGCCAGCGCGCCGAATCCCGCGGGACCGCTGCGTACCGGGCTCGCGCCTGGGTATTCGATGCGGTGGGCCGGCTTGCCGCGAAGGGCTGCCAAGGAGTTGGCCTCGCCTCGGCCGATCGGGTTCCTGGGATCGAGTCGCTGTCGCTTGGGGTCTGGATCCGCGGTATCCGTGCCACCAAACGCGAGTTCGTAGCGGATCGGACACGACGTGAACTCGGCCGGGGAGCTGGTGCCCAACTGCACGATCCCGTCATAGCTGCGTTCGCCGAATACCGTGAGCACCTTCGCACGACCGTTGATCCGTGTACGTCACCGATGCCCATCGAGTGCGGTGACCGTCCTGGGTCGTGTAGTCGTCCGCGACGATCAGCGGTGGCGGGTGGATAGTCGGCGACGACGAGAGCGCCAACGCCAGAACTGTGTTGGTGATCATGAAAAAAAACTAGAGGCAGTCGGAACCGCGACAAGCGGCAAAATCTTCGGCTCGTAGGGCCGCCGCGCTCGACTTCATGCAAACGATGCGCGTCGCCGCGCTGCCTCAGGTTTTGGGTCACCTCGCGCAGCTGCGTCCGATCACTCACCTGTGTCGGAGAATCTCCTTCATGGCACGCGGTGACCAAAAAAGTAGCGAACACCCGGCTGGAAGTTCTCGACTTGCGGGCTGTCCAGAAAATCCTCGACGATAGCCATGGCGGGCAACGGACAAAACCCACGGTTCTCATAGAACGCGGTGCAGTCGATGCCTGTCATCGCCTCAAACTTCCGGCGGAGGTCGATTGGGAAATAGACGGGCTTCTTCGCGTAGTGATGCATGAGCTTGGCGAGTGAGCGGACATCGAGTAGTCCCCCGCGAAGCACGAGTGCGTCCTCGCTTCCAAGGCGTTCGGCCAGGTCTCGCCACGTGCGCTCGATGACCTCGCGGTAGCGGGTCATGCCGCCGCACTCGTCCGGAGCAATGGGAATCGAATAGTCTCCCGGGTCGAGCATATCGGCGATATCGATAGGAATGATCTCTGCGTCACCATTCTCCTGGTTGGCCTCAAATGCATCGAGAAGGAGAGGGATGTCGCCGAGGCGACCTCGTTTACTCAACGCATCACAAATCGAAAATGTGAACTCGTAGTTTTCGTTCAGACGCATCACCTCGATTAGCTCTGGGTAGCAGGCAGTCGGACCGGCGTCGCCGAGAATCTGGGCGCAGGCATGGTCCAAGACGCCGTCGATCTCCTTGTCTGCGACCTCCAAGAGCCGGGGGACGTTCGTGAGGTTTCCATGCTTCGCTTGCTCGAGCGCAACCGCCAGGGCGTACCAGGGCTGCTTGCGTGGGTTCTGAGGAAACGTCGCCCCCGCTGGGGGGCGCCGGCACCCGAAGTAGCCGTTGCCCTCCCACTTGAATCCGTCGAACTCGTACTTCTTGTCGTGCGGTGACATCTGTACCTGCTCCTTCGCTAGTTCTGAAATTCGCCGAACCCCTCGTCAATCATGCGACACGCCGGGCACAGCAGATAGTTGGCTTGAAGGTTGCCGTTGTCGGGTTTTGAGATGTCTCCCGTGGGGCACCCGCCCGCGGCTTTGGGAGTGAGGTGATTCACTCGGCGCTCGCGGAGGATCTCTGCTTGGGTTGGGGCACGGTGAAACTCGACGCTGAGAGTTCGAATCACACGTCGCGCCGAAGGTATCTTCGCCTTCTTCTGGTAGTCACGGCGATATTCGTCCCAAGACTTCTTGATCTTTGTTGCTCGTGACGTCCGCGACGGACCAGGCGGCGACCGACCGTAGAACACGTCACAGGGAGGCTCCGGCAACACCCTCGTGGGTTGAGCACACGTGCAGCCCGGCCGGGCCTTCGCCTGGGCGATGAGCGACCGGTATTTTTGCTTCTGGCCCTTCGCCCACTGCCTTCGCTGGTGATCGCTCAACCCGGAATTCGTCTGTCGCTCCAGTGCCTGCTTGTTGATGTTGTCATTGTACCAGTCGTCGCGTCCCATGGGCTTTCCGGTGTCATCGCTATGTTTCATCCCACCACAGCAAGCGCACTGGCCTTTTGCGATTCGCTGCTGCGCCAAGATGGTCATGTCCTCCATATTTGGCATCGGCACCGTGTTGCCGGGGTAGCTTCCGTGATTGGAAGTCATCAGGTCGATGTGGCGACATACATGTTTACCTTCCACCTTGACATCGAAGGAGTGGCCTGAGAAATACGATGCGCCCGTGACCTGGTGGGTTAGGACCGACGCACCGAAGTTCTTCGTCGCAGCTTCGTTCCCCAACGGCGATGTCTTGTAGAAGCTCTGACCAGCGAGGGCGATCGGCTTGCCGGCGATGAGGACGTGCTTGCTGCCCTTCTTCAGGTCCTTGGAGAATGAAGTCGCGGCATACGGGACGGGGAACGGGCCGGTGGGTGGCGCCGGAGGGCTCATGCAGACGTCGGGAAACGCGGCCACTACCTTTGCGTCCCCCGCCTTGCAGGCGATCGAGTTTCCGTTCGCATAGACTTTCTTGCTCATCGTTCGCTCCCTGTCGCATCTAGTACCACGGCCGCTCGCCCTGTGTGGCCATCCCCGGCAAAGGCGATGGCCCGCGCGCCAGGGGCGTACCCGGCGCGAAATGCTGTGGTCGCCCAGCTGAGCCCACACAAGCCTGCCGCTGCGCCGACGTCCCCCAACGAAGCAGCGGGGAGCTGCAGCGGGAAGTTGTGCTTGCGCTGGCGCAGCATCCGTGAAACCAGCAGCGCCTGCTCCTTGAAGTGGTAGCCCTGGCCGGCGGCGTCTGACAGCCGAAAGTCCAGGTCATGGATGGCCCGCGCGGCCTCGGTCAAGCACCCTCGGGCCGCCTCAACCACGCCGTCTGCCCGCAGCGGCAAATCGTTCGCCGGCAGGGCCGGCTCCTCTCCAAAGCCGATGCCATTCACAACCGCGATTGCACCCGCGCGCTGGGTGCTGACCAGCAGACAGGCCGCTGCCTCGCCGGGCGTCACACCGTCAGAGTTGTTCACGCTCAGTAGCCGGCCAGTCGCTTGCATCTGCATCAAGCTTCGGGCACCGATGAGCGAGTCGGCGGCGCAGACCAAGACCGCCGGAACTCGGCGCGTAGCGAGGAGCATGGACCGGGCGTGGGCGAGCGCTTGAAAACCGCCATAGGCGCCTCGTGCAAGGGTCTGAAAGGCTCCCACTTCGAGGCGCATGCCGACTGCCGCACCCACGCGGGACGCCAGCGTGTCGACTCGCAAGGTCGGTAGATTTGGCTGATCAGGTAGGGCACAGACGATGGGCAGCTGCTCGAGTAGTCCGCGCGGCATCCCACGCATGGTGTCTTCGATGGCATGTCCAAGCAGCGCGATCCAGCGTTGTCGGGCGGTGAGACCCTCCTCAAACTGTCCGACAAAGGAGCCGACGATCGGCTCGCCGTCGAGACCGACGAAGGCCAATTCCTCGCGGCGGGTGAGTCCGGTCTGAATCGCGATACAGGCGGCGTCGGCGGTCAAGCCGAGCGGGCAGGCCAAGCCGACGCTGTGGATGTAGAGCGGCGTGCTCATGTCTGATCCGTGCGTGAGCGTTCGCGGATCCACGCGAGCGCACTTCCGAGGGTGCGGAAGTGGGGCTTGCCGCCGCGATAGCCGAGCAGCGGTGCCTGTTTGGGGGGCTGCGGGCCGACGAGGACGCTCCTCAAGTCACCGAGCTTCTTGCCCAATCGAACACGGGTTCGCCAAAGCAACATCGCGCGATGGCAAGCAGGCTCGACGAGGACCGTATCGCAGATCCCGAGCTGCACGATCTCGCGGTCCCGAAAACAAAACGCAATCGGTACGTGCATCGACGGCAGCACATACTGGACAACCGGTTCGTTTGCCATGTGCACGCAGCGGATACGTTCACCGCCGAGAAAGTGAGGAAACCACTGGTCTTGGGGCGCACTCATGAAATAGCGCGCGTCAAAATCCTCGGGCAAAAACGGACATACGTCATCGAGCCAGCGCTGGTCGTAGGTACCAGCATATGCGAGGCGTTGCTGATAGGCCCGGCCGAGGACCCCGAACCCGACGGGATCGAGGCGGTCGCGTGGTCCGGTCATGGGTTGGTCGGGGCGCTCTAGGTTCGGAAGCCGCGAGCCGTCGAGCTGCGCGACCGTACGATGGGGATTGTAGCCGACGCCGTGCAGATTACGCGCTTCGACAGCGACCGCCCCCTGTCCTCGGCTGTCATCTTGCCCTCCAAACGCACGATCGTAGGTCAGGAGCATTTCCGTGAAGGGCACCGGCGCCGATGGCACCACCCCTCCGAGTGAACGCACCCACCGGCGCTCACCCGTGACGCGGATGTCCTTGGTGCAGCCCTCGACGTCGAGGCGAACCGTGGTGGCAGATGCTGGGCGCCCTCCCGGCGGTATCGCCTTGCCGACGACCAGCACCTCTGCGTGGGGTTTCTCGGGCGCGAACTCACACTCGTAGCGGATGCAACTGATCTCTGGATCGCCGTAGTGCTCGTCGGTGAGGATGAGCGGCGCTTGTTCGCCCGCGAGAGTCATGTGTCCGCGCGCGTCAGTGTCGAATGTGCCCTTGACCACCACCACACAGTAGTCGTGCCCGTGCTTGTCAGTGGCAACGCTCATTCCCGCGGTCATGCCCGTCGTGTTGGCTGCAATCTGCATGGACGTCACCACCTGCTGAAACGTACATTGATGTCGCTGGCGCGCCAGCCCTCGAGTGCCGCGAGCTGGTCGAGTTGGTCGCTGCTCAACGCGTCGGTGTGAATTCGATATCGGTCGCCCGAGCGCACGGCCAAGCTCGCCGCAAAATGATGGCGATCGCGCATGTTTCCGTCTCGCAGGTGGAGCACGAGCGTGTGGGCCGTGTCGGCGTCCCCGTATGTGTGTCGATGCCGGGGGTCGAGACGACCCGCGACGCGCTCACACCATGCGCCTGCCGCAACCGGGTCGAGCACGGGCAAAACGTGCTCGGGCCCCAACTCGAGATCACCCTCCAGATCATCACTAGCGAGCGGGGGCAACGCGGCCTCCGCCTCTTGGGCATCGCTGAGCACCACGCGATCGCGCTGAAGAGTCTCGTCGTGCATATCGAGGCCGGTGATGCGCGCCAAGGCTTCGGCGGTAAGCTGCGCCTCGCACTCGTCGTCGTCGCTCGGTCCGAGCAGCGGTAGCAACAACTCGATAGCGGCGACGTTGCCGCTCAGACCAAGCGCCTGGATGGCATCGCGTCGCACCGTTTGCCAGTCCAATGCCGGCACGATCAGAGCATGATCGCTGGGATCGCCGAGCAGGGCCAGCCATCGCAGGGCCGCCGCGTTGCAGGTGTCTTGCGCACTTGCCGCTCGACGGCATGCAGCGAACGCTCGCGTCGAACCCCAGCGCAAAGCAGTCTCGACGGATGCCACCCACGCTTGCGTGGGTCCGGTTTCGACGACGTGCTCGAGCAGCGGAAGATACTCGTTACGGTCGACCCAGCGCGCGGCGAGTGAGGCTGCCACGACTTCGGCGGGATCGGCACTTTGAAGGGATGCGGAGAGCCCTGGGAGTCGCACACCGCGGACAGCGGCGAGATGCAGCAGCCGGGATCGGTACAAGGGAGCTCGAGTCTGGCCAAACGCGTGATCGATCCAGGCGTCGAATTGATGGTTCGCAGCCAGCCCAACGGCACGCGCTAGCGCGAAAAAGGCTGAATCCTCCGACTCCCAAAGAGTTGGCGCCAGCGATTCTCGACGATCCAACCGCAGGGCGACCAACGCGGCCAAGCACACCAACGACGGGTCGCTCTCGTCAGGGCGCTCGAGCGTCGGCGCCAACAAACGGTCAAAGGCCGCGGGACCGGGGAACAGCGCCGCGCCCAAGTGCGTGCGCCATGCCGCCTCGGGTCCGCGCGCGACTTCGTCGAGAACGTAGATCGGCGAGTGCAGGGCATCCTGCCACTGATCAAAGGCAAACCCCGCCGCGTCCCAGTGCTCGGTGACGACGTCCCAAAGGACCTTGTGCTCCGGCGTTGCGCCCTTGCTTGGCGTGGGTAGCATCATGAACACTCCTCGACATCCCCCCCGGTGCGCTGTCGCCTCCTCCCCACCAACGTCGAGCTTCACCCGAAACCCATGCCTCCCCTGCGAATACGCGGCTGAACAGACGTGATCACACCGTGCCAGGAGATCGTGCCGGACATGAGCGGGATACTGCGACAAACCAGCTCGAAAGCAGAGACCCCCCACCTCACCCCGAGTAGTACGGCGCCAGGTACGGAAACGCCGTCTCAAACGCAACATCATTCGCCGGCGGATTAACCCCAACCAAGCTCGTCACACTCTGCCCGGCCACGCTGAGATCCAACAGCACCACCGACAGCGTCACGTCGATCACCGGGTCCGTCAGCAGCCGCCCGTTCGGAAACCCCGCCGGCGCACTCAGATCCAGCTTGATCGTATCCGGCACAACCAGCGGCGCCGCCTGAGCCACGCACACCTCCGGCGCACACGGCGTCAACCCAAGCCCATCCAGGTCATCGTCGAGCGCGTCATGCAGCGCGGTGATCGACCCCGTGATCTGCTCAACGAACACCCCATCCGCGTCGTCGCTCGGATCTGCGTCGTTGTACGCCTGCCGATCCATGATCACCACCGCCCCGATCGCGGGCATGCCCGTCCGATCAACCCGCGTGTACTCCGACGCCGCATCCTCAGCGAACACGTAGGGATCCTCAGGCACAGGATCCTCCGTCGAACACGCAGGCACGATCAGCAGAATGACCCCCAAGAACTTCGCGTAGCCATAGATGCTCATGATCCCCGCCTCCCAGTGGTCGCCCACACGGCGAGCGACGTGCTGCCCAACCCTGCGTGGTCAAACTCCACGACGATCGCGCCAGTGTTCTTGAACGCAACAAAATCCCGAGCTGCATCGAACGACAGCTGCCCCGTCATGAGCGTGTCGTTGTAGCCCTCGAGATCAAAGAAGAACGGATCATCCCGAAACCCAGCAAACACCTGGGCCCCGCTAGCGTCGTCGACGACAACCTCGTCGACAGCACCGATCACGGCACCCTCGACCCCCGGGATCCCCTCGACCGACACGCCCCACTCACCAGCCCCGTTCTGGCCAAACCGCGCCCAGATCTCCTGATCGGGCGAGTTGTCCCCGTTGGTGTCGATGTGAAAGCCGTAGAGCACGTCGGGGTCGTAGCTCGGCGTCTCCGACTTGAGCTTGTACCCATCGAAGGTCAGGATCAGCGTCAGCCGCCCACCCGCGTGGAAGGCATAGAGATCGCCAATGTTGGCGGAGGCGTCGTCGGCCGAGGTCGTGTCGGCCTCGTGGTGATCGGCTGCGATCACCACGGTCGACCCGATCACTGCGCCAGCGAGCACGCCCGCCCAGATCAGTTGCTTGGAGTTGACTCGCATGGGCACGCGAATCCTCGCACACCACGCGGCGGCGCGGCGAAAAATCCTGCCGACGCCGGTTTTCGGCCCCAGATCAGGGGATGAAGATGTGCTTACAGGAGTTTGGACAGTCGTCGGCGTTGACGTAGTTGCCGTCGTCGCAGTCCTCTTCGTCCTGGACGATCCCGTCGCCGCAGTAGCCCCCAAGCAGGCAGTCGGGGCCGCACTCGCCGTAGCCGCCGTCGTTGATCCCGTCGTCGCACTGCTCACCCACAACGACGATCCCGTCGCCGCAGATGCCCAAGCAGTTCGACGGAGTGTTGGAGAAGCCGTCGAGGGTCAGACGGAACGATGATCCGTCCTGCTTGCGCTCGGCGTGGAACACGACGATCTGGTAGACCTCGCCGTCGGTGAGCCCGTAGGTGCCGGCCGAGGCGGCGTTGATCGTGACCGAGCCGCTCTCGGGGACGTGGACGCCGCCGAGGTCGACGGCGAGCCGGCGGTTGACGAACACCCAGACGTCGTCGTCGCCGGTGAAGTCGAGCTGGGCGGTGGTGGCCGCGTTGTACTGGAACCAGTAGACGACCTCGGTGGTGAAGTGGAAGTTGTGGTTGCCCGCGCCGGGGATGATCTCCTTCTCCCACGGCCAGTTGGGGTAGCCGTAGGACGGGCCGACTTTGGCCTCGTAGCGCGGGTCGGGCAGGGCGTCGGGGTGATCGTCGATCGGGAAGAAGAAGGGCTGGCCGTCGTAGGTGACCTCGTCGGCGAAGCAGCCGACGTTGGCGTCCCAGGGGCAGGGGACGCAGCCCTGCATCATGCACTCTGCGACGGTGTTGGCGGCCCACATGGCGTTCTCGTAGGCGGTCCACTGCTCGCCGTTTGGGCCCCAGCGATTGACGAAGCCACCCACGCCGTTGTCGAACAGCACGATGTCGCTGACGATCGTCGCGTTGCTTTCGTTGTCGGTGTACCACTCGGAGAACTTGGCGCTCTGGCACACGGGGGTGTTGCTGGGGACGGGCTTGCCCTGACCGTCGAGCATGTTGGCGAGGCCACCGGTCTGGAGGCCGTCGCACTGCACGGCAAAGTCGGAGTGGCCCGCGTTGAAGTCGCGGAAGACGGCGGGGACCCGCAGCACGCACTCGCCGTCGATCATCTCGCACGAGTCCTCTTCTTGGCACTCGAACCCGTCCTCGAGGGTGCAGGCCGAGGAGCAGCCGTCGCCGTTGACGTTGTTGCCGTCGTCGCACTCCTCGTTGATGACCAAGCCATCGCCGCACTCGGAGGTGCACCCGCCGTCGCCGGTACAGTCGGGCTCGGCCTGGCAGACCGAAGAGCAACCGTCAAAGGGCAGGGCGTTGCCGTCATCGCAGGCCTCGGCGCCCTCTTTGATGCCGTCGCCGCAGATCGTGGGCTCGCACATGCTGGGCTCGTCCTCGCACTTCCACCCCTGCTCTAATTTGCAGGTCGCGGAGCAGCCGTCTCCGTCGAGCTTGTTGCCGTCGTCGCAGGGCTCGGGGGCGACCACGACGCCATCTCCACAGATTGCGATCTGGTGGCAGGGCTCGCCAGGCGGGTGACACTGCCACCCGGCGGCGACGCACAGGCAGTCGGATGAGCAGCCGTCGCCGTCCTGGGTGTTGCCGTCGTCGCAGGCTTCGTCTTCGGTGAGGATGCCGTCGCCGCAGTTCAAGGGCAGCGGCACCCCCTCCATGCAGGTCTCGTCGGTGTTCATGTCGAGCTTGGGCCCGTCGTCGCCGTCGCCGTCGCCGCTCGTGTCGTCGCCGTCCCCGTCGCCGAAGCTGGTCCCAACGTCGCCGTAGCGATCGTCCCCGCCTCCGCTGTTGTTGTTACAGCCGCTGGCAGCGAGGCTACCCATGAGGAGCGCGAAGGGGACGAAAGGGACGATCCGAGGGTGCATGGGGTACTCCGAAGGGGTGTCGGACTCGACATCCGCAGTCCTCGGTGGTGCCCATTCGGCGCGAATGGATGATTTTTTTGGGGGGGGCGGTCGACGGGCAACGAAATTTCATCCGAACGCACCACCTGGCCTACACACGTAACCCGCGATGGCCGAACCCGCCCCGCGTCTGCGCCATCCGCTCGCCTGGGTGCCGACGGCCTACCTCGCCGAAGGCATCCCCTTCGCGATGGTGATCTGGGTCGCGGGGACTCTATTTAAGGATCTGGGTCACTCCGACGGCGACATCACGGTCGCGCTGGCGAGCATCGGCCTGGCGTGGTCGCTCAAGCCGTTCTGGGCGGCGTTCTTGGGCATGTTCCGCACCAAGCGCTTCTTCGTGCTCACGATGGAGCTGCTGATCGCGGTGCTGCTCGGCCTGGTCGCGCTGGCGCTGCCGCTGCCCAACTACTTTCAGATCGTCATTGCGATCTTGTGGGTGATGGCGTTCGCCTCGGCCACGCAGGACATCTGCGTCGACGGCATCTACATCACGTCGCTGGATCCGGCCAACCAGGCCAAATACATTGGCGTGCAGGGGATGGCCTGGAACGTGGGCCGGATCTTTGCGACCGCGGGCGTGGTCTGGGTCGCTGGGATGCTGCAAGACCGGGCGAGCTACGCCCCGGAGGCGGCGTGGGCGGTCGCGCTGGGGCTGAGCGGGGCGACGATGGCTGCGCTCGCGGTCTACCACCTCGTGATGCTGCCGCCCGGGTCGAAGCCGACGGGCCCACAGTCGACCAAGGAAATCGCGGCGACCTTCGTGGACACGGTCCGGGACTTCTTCCGCAAGGACAAGATCTGGGGGATGTTGGCGTTCGTGTTCCTGTTTCGCAGCGCCGAGGGGCTGCTGCTCGTGGAGGCGCCGCTGTTCATGCAGGCGCCGCTCGAGGAGGGCGGGCTGGGGATGACGCTGATCCAAAAGGGCGTCATCGACGGCACGATCAGCACGGCAGTGAGCATCATTGGTGGCCTGCTCGGCGGCTGGTTCGTGTCGCGCTACGGCCTGGCGCGCAGCCTGTTCTTCCTGGCGTTGTGCCTGAACCTGCCCAACATCTGCTATGTGTACCTGAGCTGGACGGTGAGCCCCGAGGCGCCCCTGTCGATGACGACGATCGGGGTACTCGTGACCATCGAGAAGTTCGGCTACAGCTTTGGCTTCGTGGCCAACATGCTGTACATGATGCAGCAGATCAGCCCGGGTCGTTATCATATGACCCATTACGCGTTCTGCACGGCCTTGATGAACCTCGTGCTGATCCCAACCCAGATGGCGAGCGGTCCCCTCGCGGACTGGATGGGCTACCGCGCCTACTTCGTGTTCGTCGTCGTCGCCACGATCCCCTCGCTGGTGGCGGCGAAGCTCGCACCGTTTCCCCGCGACCAAGCGGGACCGAAAGACATACCGCCATGACCGACCACGCTTTTCCCAACGACTTTGTGTGGGGCGTCGCGACCTCCAGCTACCAGATCGAGGGCGCAGCCCAGACCGACGGCCGCGGCGAGTCGATCTGGGATCGCTTCGCGAAGACGCCGGGCAAGGTGATCGACGGCAGCAACGGCGACGTCGCGTGCGACCACTACCATCGCTTCGCCGAGGACGTGGCGCTGATGAAGTCGCTGAACGTTCCGGCGTACCGGTTCTCGATCGCGTGGCCGCGCGTGGTGCCCGAGGGGCGCGGGGCGGTGAATCAAAAGGGGCTGGACTTCTACTCGCGGCTGGTCGACGCCCTGCTCGAGGCCGGGATTCGACCGTTTGCGACCCTCTATCACTGGGACTTGCCGCAGGCGCTCGAAGACGAGGGCGGCTGGTCCCGCCGCTCGACGGCCGAGGCGTTCGTGCCCTACGTCGAGGCGGTCGTCGATCGACTCGGTGATCGGGTCAGCGACTGGATCACCCACAACGAGCCGTGGTGCGCGAGCATGCTCGGCTACGAGCGGGGCATTCACGCGCCGGGTGTCGTGGACAAGGCGCGGGCGATCGCGGCGAGCCACCACCTGCTGCTCTCGCATGGCTGGGCGATGCCTGTGATTCGGGCGAAGTGCCCGGGCGCTCGAGCTGGCATCACGCTGAACCTTGGGCCGATGCTGCCCGCGTCCGATAGCGCGGCCGATCACGACGCGGCCCGCCACGCCGACGGTCACTTCAATCGCTGGTTTCTCGATCCGGTGTTTGGTCGTGGCTACCCGGAGGACATGGTGCGCGACTATGTGGCGGGGGGGTTCTTGCCCGCTGGCGGGATGACGATGATCGAGCCGGGTGACCTCGAGGCCATCGCGACGCGCGCAGATTTCTTGGGCGTCAATTATTACAACCGCTCGATCATCCGCAGCGAGGCGATCCCCGAGGAAGCCAACGAGACCCCGGTGCGGGCGCTCGGGCCCGAGCGGGACTGGACGGAGATGGGCTGGGAGGTCTACCCGCCGGGGCTGCACCAGACCCTCATGCGCGTGCACCTGCACTACGGGCCGCGAAAGATGTACGTGACCGAGAACGGCTGCAGCTACTCGACGGGGCCCAACGCCGAGGGCCGGGTCGCGGACGCTCGCCGGGTCGCGTTCTTTCGTGAGCACCTCCGCGCGGCTCATCGGGCGATCTCTGACGGGGCGCCGCTGGCCGGCTACTTCGCGTGGTCGCTGATGGACAACTACGAGTGGGAGCGCGGCTACGGCCAGCGCTTTGGCATCGTTCACGTCGACTACGACAGCCAAGTACGGACGCCCAAGGACAGCGCGGCCTTCCTGGCCAGGGTGTTCGCGCAGAACGCTGTTCCGAGCGACTGACGCGCACGATTGCTCGCCCTGCGTCACAAACCTTCATCCATTTGGTCACGGAGGGGGCACAGACCGAGACGATGGGCTTGGCTCGTTTCTCGGTCTCCGAACTTGGCGCGCGATCCCTCGCCGGGTGCCTGTCTGCGCTGTTCGTCCTGCAAGTCAGCGGCTGCAACGATCCTGCCGACGACGGAGACACCAGCGCGTTCACCTTGACGAGCGGTGACTCGACCGGCGACGGCGATGGTGACGGGGACTCGAGCGGAGACGGCGACGGCGACGGCGACCCGAGCGGGGATGGTGATGGCGACGGGGACCCGGGCGGTGACGGAGATGGTGACGGCGACCCCGGCGGTGACGGAGATGGTGATGGTGACGGTGACGGGGATGGCGACGGCGACCCGAGCGGAGACGGTGACGGCGACCCGCCGCTCGCACCCGGCGGCTACTACGTTGACGGCAACAAGATCTACGACGACAGCGACCAGATCCACGTGTTTCGCGGCATCGATCGGCCCTCGCTCGAGTGGAATTCCAACGGCGAGGGGATCTCGCAGGCGGACATCAACCTCATCGCGAGCTGGAACGCCAACGTCATTCGCGTCGCGCTCAGCCAGGGCTTTTGGCTGGAGGGCTCGGTGGTCCATGACCCCAGCTATCGCCAGCGCGTCGACGATGTCGTGGAGTGGTCCAAGGCCGCGGGCATGGACGTGGTCTTGGATCTGCACTGGTCGGACCGGGGCAACCTGCAGCAGCACCCGGGCCAACAGCGCATGGCGGACCAGAACTCGCGCACGTTCTGGCAGAGCGTGGCCGAGACCTACAAAGACGACGGGCGCGTGCTGTTCGAGCTCTACAACGAGCCACATGACGTCAGCTGGTCGGTGTGGCTCGACGGCGGTGACTCCGGTGACGGGTTTCAGGTCGTGGGCATGCAAGAGCTCTACGACACGGTGCGCGACACGGGGGCTGACAACTTGGTGCTGATCGGCGGGCTCGACTACGCCTACGATCTGTCCGGCGTGCCCGACCATCGCGTCGAGGGCTACAACATCGTCTATGCCAGCCACCCCTACGACTTTGGCAGCAAGCAGCCGGGGGACTGGGACGACGACTGGGGCTTCCTGGCCGAGTCTGACCCGATCTTCGTGTCGGAGTTCGGGAGCTTCAACTGCAACCCCTGGTACGCCCAGCAGCTGATTGACTACGCGGATCAGCGGGGGCTGTCATGGTCGGCGTGGGGCTGGTTCCCGGGCGGCTGTGGCTTCCCGGCGCTGATCGAGAACTGGGGCGGCACGCCTTCGGCGACCGGACAGGCCGTCAAGACCGCCCTCCAGAACTGACGGACAAAGACGAATGATGCGAACCCAAACCATTGTAGCGATGTGTGCCGTGCTCACGATTGTCACGGCCTGCGTTGGCGGATCCGAGTCGGAGGACAGCAGCTTCATCACCCTCACTGGGTTTGGTGAGGGTGACGGAGACAGCTCGGCAGAGACGGACGAGGGGGATGGGGACGGGGACGGGGATCCGACCACGACCGGAGACGGCGACGGGGACGGCGATCCGACCACGACCGGGGACGGCGACGGCGATCCGACCACGACCGGAGACGGCGACGGCGACATCCCGATCGCGGACATGATCGACAACTTCGAGGATGGCGACGGCGCGCTGATCCCCAACAACGGCCGCCAGGGCTACTGGTACAGCTTCAACGACGAGAGCGACGGTTCCACGCAGACCCCGGCGGCGGACATGGTCCTGCCGGAGTCGGGCGGCGCGGGCGGGACCAGCATGGCGATGCACACGACCGGCAGCGGGTTCGCGGTGTGGGGCGCGGGGATCGGCGTCGACCTCAACAACATGGGCGACCCCGAGGGCGGCGACGGGATCAAGATGATCTACGACGCCTCGGGGTACACGGGCATCGTGGTGACGGCCAAGGGCAACGGTCAGGTCCGCGGGGTGGTGCAGATCGAAGCGACGATCCCACCCGGCGAGGGCGGCACGTGTGCGCTCGACTGCGATCCGCACGGCAAGATCCTGGTGCTCTCGAGCGAGTGGCAGCAATTCACGCTGCCGTTTGACCAGCTCGCGCAGGAGGGGTGGGGCACCCCGGCCGCGTGGGACGCGACCACCGTCGTTGGCCTCCAGTTCAAGGTCGCCGCAAACGCCAACTTCGACTTTTGGGTCGACGAGATCGGCTTTTTCTGAGGGCCTCGTTGTCTCGAATCCGAGCGAACCCCGCATCCCGGAAGATTGTGCAAGCGCCGCCTCATAAACCTTCATCCACTTGGCCATGGCAAGGACCACTGTGTTCGGCGATGAAGCTGGCTCGTCCCGCGGTCCTCCGACTCGACGCTGGACCCCTCGCGGGGTGCCTGCTCGGGTTGTTCGTCGTTCAAGGCGGCGGTTGCTATGAGCCCGTCGTCGACGAGGGCGCTGGCGATACCGGTAGCTCCAACTCGAGTGGTGACGGCGACGGGAACGGGGATGGTGACGGGGACGGCAGCGCGAGCGGCGACGGGGACGGCGACATGCCGCCGCTGGCACCCGAGGGCTATTACGTCAAGGGCAACAAGATCTACGCGAGCGACGGCCAGGTCCATGTGTTTCGTGGGATCGACCGGCCCTCGCTCGAGTGGAGCCCCAACGGCGAGGGGATCTCGCAGGCGGACATCGACCTCATTGCGAGCTGGAACGCCAACGTCATCCGCGTTGCGATCAACCAGGGTTTTTGGCTCGAGGGCTCGGTCGTCTACAACTCCGGCTACCGGCAGCGCATCGACGATGTCGTGGCCTGGTCCAAGGCCGCGGGCATGGACGTGGTCCTGGACCTGCACTGGTCGGACAAGGGCGACCTGTCGCAGGTGCCCGCGCAGCAGCGCATGGCCGACGAAAATTCCCGCGCGTTCTGGCAGAGCGTCGCCGAGCGCTACAAGGACGACGGGCGGGTGATCTTCGAGCTCTACAACGAGCCGCACGACGTCGCGTGGTTTGTGTGGCTCAACGGCGGCGACTCGGGCGACGGCTTCGAGGCCGTGGGCATGCAAGCGCTCTACGACACGGTGCGCGACGCGGGGGCCGACAACCTGGTGCTGATCGGCGGGCTCAACTACGCCTACGATCTGTCCGGCGTGCCCAATCATCGCGTCGAGGGCTACAACATCGTCTATACGTCGCATCCCTATGACTTCGGCAACAAGCAGCCGGGGACCTGGGACGCCGACTGGGGCTTTCTGGCGGAGACCGACCCGATCTTCGTGACGGAGTTTGGCAGCTTCGACTGCAACCCTTCCTACTCGCAGCAACTCATTGACTATGCCGAGCAACGGGGGCTGTCGTGGTCCGCGTGGGCCTGGTTCCCGGGCGGCTGCGGCTTCCCTGCACTGATCGAAGACTTGTCCGGCACGCCCTCGGCGACCGGCCAGATCGTAAAGACGGCCCTCGGGGCTAATTGACGGACGGAGAACAATACATGCGAACTCAAACTATCATCGCATTGTGCGCCACCCTCACGATCGTCGCGGCCTGTGGCGACGACGTCGGCTCGAGCGAAGGCTACACCAGCGCCGGGGACGGCGATGGCGACAGCACCTCGGGCGACGGCGACGGCGATCCCTCGGGCGACGGTGACGGCGACCCCTCGGGCGACGGCGACGGCGACAGCGGGATCCCGATCGAGCCGGACAACATGATCGACAACTTCGAGGACGGCGACGGCGCGCTGATCCCCAACAACGGGCGCAAGGGCTACTGGTACACGTTCAACGACGAGTCCATGGGTGCGACGCAGACCCCGGCCACCGACATGGTCCTGCCGGAGGCGGGCGGCGCGGCCGGGACGGCGATGGCGATGCACACGACCGGCAGCGGGTTCATCGACTGGGGCGCGGGGGTTGGGATCGACCTCAACAATCAGGGTGATCCCGAGGGTGGTGACGGCATCAAGATGATCTACGACGCCTCCGCGTACACGGGCATCGTGGTGACGGCCAAGGGCAACGCGCAGATCCGGGCCGCGGTCCAGATCGAGGCCACGATCCCACCCGCAGAGGGTGGCACCTGTGACATCGACTGCGACCCGCACGGCAAGGTCCTGCTGCTCTCGGACGAGTGGCAGCAATTCACGCTGCCCTTTGATCAGCTCAATCAGGAGGGGTGGGGCACGCCGGCCTCGTGGGACGCGACCAAGATCGTCGGCGTCCAGTTCAAGGTCGCCAAGGGCACCGACTTCGACTTCTGGATCGACGAAGTCGGCTTTTACTGATCGGCTAGCGACATGAGTGGTACTGACCTCAGCCGTCACGCGCGACGTGGCGCGTTCATCCTGACCGCGCTGGGGTCAGCGTGCGCGCTCATCAACGCGGACCACTCGTCGACGCAGCCCGAGGGCTCGAACCAGCCGATCGCGTGTACGCGATCGGCTGTGGTCGAAGATGGCGAGAACAACGATCACCAGGTGATCGTGCACGCCGAGCGCAACGGCTACATCTACACCTTCCGCGGCGGCGACACGCAGGTCGAGCCAACCCCGGGCGCCGACGGTGGGGTGTTCACCATGAGCCTCGGCGGCGCTAACGGCTCGCAGTATGCCGCGCGCATGCTTGGGACGGTTGGCGGCCAGGAGGGCGCGTTCGCGGGTCTGGGGTTCAACTTCACCGAGCCTCAGGCCGGGTTCGACGCGTCGAAGTACGAGGGGATCTCGTTCTTTGCCCGCCGCGCAGCCGACTCGAGCGGCCGCGTACGGCTGAAGATCCCCGACCGCGCGACCTCCCCCGATGGTGGTGAATGCACGGAGTGCTTCAACGACTTTGGGGTCGATCTCGAGCTCGGCGTCGAGTGGCAGCACTATGTGTTTCGATTCGAGGAGCTGCAGCAGCTCGCCGGCTGGGGCTCCCCACGCCCGGCGAGTGTCGAGGCCGCGGCGCTGTTCGGGATTCAGTTTCAGGTGATGGAGGCCGGCGCGACCTTCGACATCTGGATCGATGATCTGGCGTTTGTCGGGTGCGCGGGCGAGTCCCCGCAGGGCGAGGTCGCCCCGATCACGGACGTGAGCGAGCCGGCGATCGACGGTGACCACGACCTGATTCGAAACGCACGCTTTGATCAGGGCGCCCTCGCGCCCTGGGTGCTCACGCTCGGGCCCAAGGCTGCCGCCAGCGTCGAGATCGACGAGGGCCGCGCGTGCGTCGACATCGAGTCTCCCGGCGATCGGATCTCCGACGTGCAATTGCGGCATCGGGTCCGGCTCGAGAACAGCCACGTCTATCTGTCCGACTTCGTGGCGCGCTCGTCCGAGCCGACGCCCGTGCGCGCGCGGGTGGGCAGCGCGGGGCCACCCTATGTTGACTATTGGGCGAGCAGCGCGGAGATCGGCACGACCGACCAGCGGTTTGTCGGGCAGTTCGAGAAGCCGAACGACGGCGCGAGGTTGGTCGAGCTCAGCTTGCAGCTGGGTGGCTCGGCGGCGCGCGTGGGCTCGCGCGTGTGCTTTGACCGGATCTCGCTTTCTGATCCGCAGTTCACACCGCCACCGCCACCGATCTCGGAGCGGGCCCCCCGGGTGCGGATCAATCAGGTCGGCTATGTGCCGAACCATAAGAAGCTCGCGGTGCTGGCGACGGCGGACAAGCAGCCGATTGCGTGGGCCTTACGCCGCGAAAATGGCTCGGTCGTGGCGGACGGCAAGACCCGGGTCCACGGCGAAGATCCAGCCTCGGGCGAGTTCCTGCACCACATTGACTTCTCGGCGGTCGCGGACGTCGGCGAGGGCTACACGATCGCCGTCGGCGACCAGGTCAGCCCGCCCTTCGCAATTGGTGGGGGCCTCTACCAGACGCTTCGCAGCGACGCGCTCGCGTACTTCTATCACAACCGCAGCGGCATCCCGATCGAGCTGCCGCACGCCGGACACGAGCGGTGGGTCCGAGGGGCGGGGCACCCGAATGACGCGAAGGCGGCGTGCCGGGCCGGGAGCGGCTGCCAGTACACACTCGACGCGTCGGGCGGTTGGTACGACGCTGGCGATCACGGCAAGTACGTCGTGAACGCGGGCATCTCGGTGTGGACGCTGCTGAACCTGTGGGAGCGCGCGGACGCGAAGGCCCGCGCGCGCATGGGTGACGGTACGCTCCACATCCCCGAGGGCGGAAACGGAGTGCCAGATCTGCTCGACGAGGCCCGCTGGGAGCTCGAGTGGATGCTGCGCATGCAGGTTCCGGCCGGCAAGCCGCACGCGGGCCTGGCCCACCACAAGATCCACGAAGACAAGTGGACCGGGCTTCCGCACGATCCGGCGATCGAGGCCGCGCCCCGCTACCTGCATCGGCCGAGCACCGCGGCGGGTCTGAACCTCGCGGCCACGGCCGCTCAGGCCGCTCGCGTGTGGCGTGAGCTGGACCCCGCGTTCGCCAAGCGGTGCCTGGCCGCGGCCGAGCGTGCCTACGCGGCGGCCCTGGCCGAGCCCGAGCTGTTCGCCCCGAGCGACGACAACATCGGCGGCGGCCCCTACGACGACAAGGATCTGTCCGACGAATTCTATTGGGCGGCCGCGGAGCTGTTTGTCACGACCGGCAAGCCCGACTACGCCAAAGCGCTGAAGGCATCCAAGCAGTTTGGGCGCGTGCAGGGCCCGAACGCGAGCGGCGAGGGGGCCCAGGCTTCCATGAGTTGGCAGCAAGTTGGCACGCTCGGCACGCTCACGCTGGCGATGGTGCCGAACGAGCTCGGCGACAAGGGCGTCGACGCGGCGCGCGAGGCAGTGGTCGACGCGGCCAAGGGCTATCTTCACCACGTCGCGGCCGAGGGCTACCCCGTCCCCCTGACCGCTGGCGGGGCCGGCAAGTACCCGTGGGGCAGCAATTCGCTGGTCCTGAACAACATGGTGATCCTGGGCCTGGCGCATCAGATCACCGGAGACAGCGTGTACCTCGAGGGCATGCTGCAGGGCATGGACTACCTGCTTGGCCGCAACCCGAACTCGCAGTCCTACGTCAGCGGCTACGGCAGCTATCCGCTGTTGAACCCGCACCACCGCCACTGGGGCGCGCAGCTCGATCCCGCGTTTCCGGGACCTCCGCCGGGGGCGATCTCGGGCGGGCCAAACTCCGACCTGCAGGATCCCTACGTGCAGCAGGCGGGGCTGCCTGGCTGCCCGCCAATGAAGTGCTTCGTGGACCACATCGAGTCGTGGTCCACCAACGAGGTTGCGATCAACTGGAATGCGCCGTTCGCGTGGGTCGCCGCCTACGTCGACGATCAAGTACGGCCCTGAAAAAGTCATCCATTCGTGTCGCATGGGTGACACCAAAACTGGGACGGGCCTCATCTCACCCGGCGCTGAAATTGGAGTTCGCATGTCCCGAATCGTCCCTCGCTCGTTCGTCCCCTTCGCGCTCCTCGCGGGCAGCCTCGCCGTCGCCGGGTGTGGCGACGACGGTCAGAGCTCGGACGACCGCTACGGCGACGGGGTCACCTTTGGAGCGGAGACCACCGACTCGAGCGGGGACGACGACAATGACAGCGGCGGGCTCAAGCTCGACACGAGCACCGAGGAGACCGGTGGTGGCATGGGCTGTGAAGAGGGTGGGGGCGGCGGCGGACCCGGAACCGGCGAGATCGAGTTCTCCAACATCTGGATCGCCAACTCGCCCGACGGGACGATCTCGAAGATCGACACCTTGACCGCGACCGAGATCGGGCGATTTCAGGTCACGCCGCAGCCACAGAACAACGTGCTCGTGGGACCCTCGCGCACGTCCGTCAGCCTTCACGGCGACATGGCGGTGGCGGACCGCAGCGGCGGATTGGCCAAGATCTACGCCCGCGAAGACGACTGCATCGACGCCAACAACAACGGCCAGATCGACACCTCGACCAACAACGTGCCCCGGGCCTACGGCGAGGACGAGTGCCTCGCGTGGCGCATCGAGATTCCGCGCATGGCGGGCACCTTCGAGGATCGTCGAGGCCCACGCGCCGTCCAGTGGACGCTTCCCGACGGGATCGAGAGCTGCGACTTCACAGGCGCGAAGGTCTGGGTGGCCTTCTGCAACGCGGACAACAACGACGGCACCGTGTGGCTGGTGGACGGCATGACCGGCGACGTCGACGTCGAGATTCCGATCCAGGGGATGATGTGCCAGATGATGGGCCCCTACGGCGGCGGCCTCGACAGGAAGAATAACTTCTGGTTCGTCGAGAACGACTCGCGCAAGGCCCTGTATATGGCCGAGTACGGCTGCGAGCCGGGTGGGGGAGACGTCTGCTGGGAAGTCTATGACCGCCCCGACGCCAACATGGATCCCTACGGCATCACCGTCGACTTTGACGGCCGGGTCTGGATGGCGGGGCAGAACAACAGCCTCTATTACTACGACTCCGTCAACGGTGATTGGGCCAACTTCAAGCCCGAGGTCGACGCGTTCTTCGCCAACAAGGGCAACCCCAACAACATCTTGCGGGGCCTCATGATGGACAGCGAGAAGGTGCTGTGGATTGCGACGGTGCAGGAATTCGGGGGCGGGCCGTTCCCCGGGGTCTTGAAGGTGGACACGACCCAGACCCCGTTCGTGTACGAGTACTTCGGCAAGGAGACGCTCGGCGATCAGCTGCAGCACGCGGCCGGGATCAGCATCGACGTCGAGGGCTACGTGTGGCTGGTCGACACCTTCAGCAACGGCGCCTACAAAATCAACGCGGGGAACCCCAACAGCTACACGCGGGTCGACGGGCTCAACCAGCCCTACACCTACAGCGACATGACCGGGTTCGCGCTGAACCAAGTCGGTTTTCCACCGGAGGGCTGAGCCCGCCACTGCCGATCGAGCCGCCTATGTACTGTTCACGTCCGCCCCTCTTCGCTTCGTTGCTCGCCCTCGGGCTGGCGCTGTCATGCTCGACGCAGACCGACGGCGATTGGCCGTTTGTTGCGCAGCAAGAGACGAGCAGTGACTCGATCGGTGATGGCGACGGTGACCCGCCCGGCGACGGCGACGGCGATCCGCTAGGCGACGGCGACGGTGACCCACCCGGTGACGGCGACGGAGATCCGCCGGGCGACGGCGACGGAGATCCGCCCGGTGACGGTGATGGAGATCTGACCGGCGATGGCGATGGTGATGGCGACGGTGATGGCGACGGCGATGGAGATCCGACCGGCGATGGTGACGGAGATGGCGACGGAGACGGGGATGGAGACGGCGGCGATGGCTGCGACGGCATCCCCAGCCCGATCGGCATGGGAAATTGTCCGCCCCAGTGCGCGAGCTGTGCCGGTGGCCGATGCGAAATTCAGTGCCTCAACGGCGGTAGCTGCAACGGCCAAGACCTGAGCTGTCCGCCCGGTTGGCCGTGCGACGTCGCATGCGACGGCAGCGGCGCCTGCCAGGGCACGACCATCAATTGTTCAGACGGCGACTGCACCATCTCGTGCGGCAACGGTGGCTCGTGCAACGACGCAACAATTCTCTGCGGTCAGGGCCAGTGCGACGTCTCGTGCAGCGGCCAGGGCAGCTGCGGAAACACGAACGTCACCTGCGGCCCGGACTCGTGCTCGGTCACTTGTGGGCTCAGCGACAACTTCCAGATCCAGGACCTGGACTGCGCCAACTCGTGCGATTGCGGCACGCCCGGCTGCTGACGCCGCTCTCGATTCCATCGTGCTAGGACTTCGACCTGCGCTGTTCGTGCTCGGGCTCTCGCTGGCCGGGTGCAGCCTGATCGCCACCCCCGCGCAGACGGTGGTGCGAGAGGAGATCGCCGGGCATCGCCTGCTCGTCCAGCTCGAGGCGGCACAGCCGGGAACCCCGGTCCGATTCGCCCACCCGATCACGGACGACGAGCAGCACCTGGCCGAGCGGCTCGACGTCCTGCTCGCCGAGCTGGTCTACGGACGGCCCAAGGGGCGTCGCCTGGTCAGCGCGATCGAGGTCGAGGATCGCCAGCGGCTCGCCACCGCGCTCGCGCGCGGGCTCACCAGCGCCGGGCCACGCGAGCGAATTCGATTCTTGCTCAGCGTCGAGGATCAAGCACATACGCCCTGGCTCACGCCGAGCGATCGCCAGACCCGAGGCGTCGCGTTCGTCGACATCGACGGCCGGTTTCACCTGGCCTTCGATCTGCTCGACGATCGCGTCGATCCTGACGAGCTCGATCCCTACGATCCCACCGAGCGGGCGCAGACACGCGCTCGGCTCGTCAGTGAGACCGGCGAGGATCTCGGACCGGCCGACGACGGCGCGCCGCGGCTGTGGGTGGCGTGGCGTCTGAGCGAGGACGCGGCCCCACCGAGCGCATTGGACCTCCCGGCCGCGAGCGCGGCCAAGCTCGAGCTGCTCGATGAGCTGCTCCGCGACGGGATCATCGATCGCGAAGAACACGAGCGTCGGCGAGCTCGCCTCGGCGCCGAGAACCCCAAGTAACCCGAGGCCGACGATGACCACGACCTTCTCGCTGTTGTTCTTGCTCCTCGGCCTCGGTGTTTCGAGTCCGCCGGAGTCCGACCCCGATCCCGACCCTGACACGGAAACAGACGCCGCTTCGCCAGCCGCGAGCGAGGCCGAAGCCGCGACGACCGAATCCGCCGAAGGACCGCCCACTGTCCGACTCCAACCGGAGGCCCAGCGACCAGACGAGGCGCATCCGGCCGCGGGTGACTCGGACGCATCCAAGAACGGGCCGGGCCCGCGACGCAGCGGGACCACCCCCGACACGGTAAGCACCCACGGCGGCGGCGCCGTGTCAGAGAGCGGCTGGGGCTTCGACTTCAACGGCTACATCAACGCGCCGATGCAGCTCGGGATCGGAGAGCACCCGAACACGGGACGCACGACCCTGCACGCGCCGCTCGTCGCCGACGATCAATTTCTGAGCTGGCAGCACACCTCGCACATGCGGCGCAGCTGGTCGGAGATGTACTTCTCCTACGGCAACGACGTCGTGCGCGGGACCACGGTCATCGAGGCGTTCAACTTCACGGACGTGAACTGGAACCAGCAGCAAGCGCAGCTCGGCGTCGGTCAGGCCTTCGTCACGCTCACGCCGCGGTTTCGCTCGACGCCGATCCAGTTTCGGGCCCGCGTGGGCGCGTTCGACAATCGCTACGGCATGTCGGGTCGCTACGACCTCGGCGAGTACGAGACCTACATCTTCGGTCGAACCCGCGCGATGGGGGAGACGCTCAGCCTCAGCATCCCGATCAAGAAGAAGTTCAAGCTCAACCTCGAGCACGGGTTTGGGATCAACCGACCCAACCCGAGCATCTACAACACGTCGCGGTTCACGGTGCTCAACCACGCGCACGCCGGGTTCGAGTGGAACGAGATGGTGGAGTTCAACCTCCACTACCTCGCCGCCTACTCGATGGAGGAAGACCGACGCGGCGAGCTGATGCCGGACAACCGTCGCGGACGCATGCAGGTGTTCGGGCCCGAGCTGCGCATCGACGCCAACCGAGCCGGCTACTGGTACGTCGCGTTCTCGGTCATCGACTCGAACAAGGCGCGGACGATCGGACCCGCGATCGAGGTGATTCACGCCCAGGGCGGCGGCAACTTCACGCTTGGCATCGTGGACAACTACCTCGAGGGGCCGACCAAGCAGTCGGACGGCGACGGTGCCGTCTACACGATCGGCGCCCAGACCGAGCACAGCCTCAAGAAGATCCTGCAGGGTGACTCGTTTTGGGGGTCTGGGTGGGATCTGCGGCTGACCCTCTACGGCATGATGAACTTCATCGAGTCGCCGGATCCCGACGTCGACGGCACCCACAAGCTCAAGTACGGCGCGGATCTGTTCTACAGCGCGCTGCCCTGGCTGGGCGCCGCGCTGCGCTTCGATCGGGTCCAGCCGCACAGCGAGCTGCCCGAGCAGAGCTTCGCCGTCATGTCGCCGCGGCTGGTGTTCCGCACCTCGTGGTTGACCCGCGAGCAGGTCTACATCCAGTACTCGCACTACTTCTACGCCCAGCGTGAGTGCGCCGATCCGGAGGAGCTGTATTTCTGCGTTCAGCCGCCGGTCACCGCGGTCCCGCCCGACGGCTGGGGGTCGGCATCTCTGGACAACGACCGCGGCGCGCCGCTGAACTTGCCCGACATGAACGTGATCACGATCGGCGCCAATATTTGGTGGTGAGAAAGCATGTACAGCCTCGAGATGGCCGAGTCCGCGCAACGTCATGAAACAATCATCCTGTTCGGCGCGACAGGCGACCTGGCGCAGCGGATGCTGCTGCCGTCGCTGTATGCCCTGCACGCCGACGAATTGCTCGCGCCCGATCTGCGGATCATCGGGACCGCACGAACGGGGCTCGACGACGCCGGCTTTCGCGAGTTAGCGCGCGCCGCCCTCGACGAGTACGTTCCTGCCGAGCGCAAGACCGGCGAGCTGCTCGCGGGCTTCTTGGCGCGCCTGTCGTATCAGCCGCTCGACGCGTCGACGGTCGAGGGCTTTGATCGCCTGGCTGCGAAGGCGGGCGACATCTCCGGCGGCCTGGCGATCGTCTTGTCAACGGCGCCGTCGCTGTTCGAGCCGACGATCAAGGGCCTCGAGTCGGCGGGGTTGGCGGGCGCCAATGTCCGGATCGGGCTCGAGAAGCCGCTTGGCATTGATCTGGGCAGCGCGGCGAAGATCAACGACGCGGTCTCGGCGGTGTTCCCCGAGCATCGGATCTTTCGGATCGACCACTACCTCGGCAAGGAGACCGTGCAGAACCTGATGGCGCTGCGCTTCGGCAACATGTTGTTCGAGCCGGTCTGGAATTCGGCGCATGTCGATCATGTCCAGATCACCGTCAGCGAGACGGTCGGCCTCGAGGGTCGCGCCGACTTCTACAATGGGACGGGTGCGCTGCGCGACATGGTCCAGAATCACATGTTGCAGCTGCTCGCCCTGATCGCGATGGAGCCGCCAGGCGCGTTTGATGCGACGGCGATCCGGGACGAAAAGGTCAAGGTCCTGCGGGCTCTGCGGCCGCTGCGCGAAGGGGAGAGCGTCCGCGGCAAGTACGACAATGGGGCGTCGGGCGGGGTGGCCGTGGCGGGCTACGATACCGAGCTCGGCGCCGAGTCGGACACCGAGACCTTTGTCGCGCTGAAGGCCCAGATCGACAATTGGCGCTGGCAGGGCGTGCCGTTCTACCTGCGGACCGGCAAGCGCATGGCCGAGCGGCGCAGCGAGATCGTGGTGCAGTTCAAGTCCGTGCCCCACAATATCTTCGAGGGCCGCCACGGCAGGCTTCAGGCCAATACGTTGATCATTCGATTGCAGCCGCAGGAGTATGTTCGGCTGCTGGTCATGGCCAAGGAGCCGGGGCTCGACCGCAAGAAGGTGGTCCTGCGCGAGGTGCCGCTCGACCTGTCGCTGAGCGAGGCGTTTCACCGGTCGCGGCGCCGGATCGCCTATGAGCGGCTGCTGCTCGACCTGATCGAGGGCGACCAGACCCTGTTTGTTCGGCGTGACGAGGTCGAGGCGCAGTGGCGCTGGATCGACGCGATCCGTGCGATCTGGGCCGAACACGGCGACGCGCCCAAGCGCTATGCTGCCGGCAGCTGGGGGCCCGTCGCGGGTCTGGCTCTGACTGAGCGCGACGGACGTAGCTGGCATGAGTGAGGATGCGATGAGCGACACTCGCTGGTGCGACCAAGCAGATCGCGACGCGCTGGCGAGCGCCGTTGCAAGCGCCCTTGGCCAGGCGATCGAGGCCGCCGTCGCCGCCCGGGGCATCGCCGTGCTCGCGCTGTCGGGTGGGAACACGCCATGGCCGGCCTATGAAGCGCTCTCGAACCAACCGCTGGCGTGGGATCGGGTGATCTTCATTCCCACGGACGACCGGCTGGTATCGCTCGACGATCCACTCTCAAACGTCGCCGCGGTGGCGAGGATATTCGAGCCACTCGGCGCGTGGGTCGAGTCGCTGACCAATGGAGCCGTCGCCGATCATGTCGCAGCCGGCCAGGCCGCGGACACGCGGCTGCGCAGCTTGCCCTGGCCGCTCGACTTCGTCCTGCTCGGGGTTGGTGGCGACGGGCACACTGCCTCGATCTTCCCCGGTGAGGACTACGCCGCCGCGATCGATCCCTGTAGTTCGGCGCGGGCGCTGGGGGTGATGCCGGATCCGCTGCCGCCTGAAGCGCCTGTTGCGCGAGTCAGCCTGTCCCTCGCAGCCATCTCCGCGGCGCGGACCGTGGCGATCGCCGCGACCGGGCCCCACAAGCGCGCCGTGATCGAGGACGCGATTGAAGCGCGTGACCGCTCACCGTACCCTGTCGGCCGCGTGCTGGCGGCCATCCGCGCTCCCGTCCACATATACTGGGCACCCCAATGACGTTGCACCCCGATATTGAACGCGTGACCGCACGGATCGCCGAACGCTCTCGAGCGAGTCGACGCGTGTATCTGGATCTCGTCAATTCCCAGCGCGACGCGGGGACCCACCGCCCGCAGCTGTCGTGCGGCAACCTTGCCCACGGTTTCGCCGCGGCCGGCCAAGACAAGGCCCAGATCAAGGCCGGCGAGGCCATGAATATCGGCATTGTCACGGCCTACAACGACATGCTGTCGGCGCATCAGCCCTACGGTAGCTACCCGGATCAGATCAAGATCTGGGCGCGCGAAGCGGGGGCGACCGCCCAGGTCGCAGGCGGGGTCCCGGCGATGTGCGACGGCGTGACGCAGGGCCAGGACGGCATGGAGCTGTCGCTGTTCAGCCGCGACGTGATTGCGATGGCGGCCGCGGTGGCGCTGTCGCACCACATGTTCGAGGGCGCGCTGCTGCTCGGCATCTGCGACAAGATCGTGCCTGGCCTGCTGATCGGGGCGCTCCGGTTCGGCCACTTGCCAACGATCCTGGTCCCCGGCGGGCCGATGCCGTCGGGCCTCCCCAACAAGGAGAAGGTGCGGCTTCGCCAGTTCTACGCGGAGGGCAAGGCGTCCAAGGCCGAGCTACTCGAGGCAGAGAGCGCGAGCTATCACGCGGCGGGGACCTGCACATTCTACGGGACCGCCAATTCGAATCAGATGATGATGGAGATGATGGGCCTGCACATGCCGGGCGCCAGCTTCGTCAATCCGGGCGGCGAGCTCCGCCAGTCGCTGACGCGCGCCGCCGTGCGCCGCGTCCTCGAGATCGGCTGGAGCGGCGCCGACTATCGGCCGCTCGGCCACTGCGTCGACGAAAAGGCGATCGTCAACGCGATCGTCGGCCTGCTCGCCACTGGCGGCTCGACCAATCACGTCATCCATCTACCCGCGATCGCCCGGGCGGCGGGGGTCCTGATCGACTGGGACGACATCGATCAGCTCTCGCGCGTGGTCCCGCTGATCACCAGCATCTACCCCAACGGATCGGGCGACGTGAACGGCTTCGCAGCTGCTGGCGGCATGCCCTACGTCATTCGTGAGCTGGTCGGAGCGGGCCTCGCTCACGACGATATTCTCACGGTCTACGGCGCCAGCCTGTCGGACGGGGCAAAGCAGCCACGGCTCGACGATCGCGCCCTGGTCTGGACCGACGCACCCTCGGCGAGCGGGGACGAGACCATGCTGCGGCCCGTGGCCAACCCGTTCCAGCCCGAGGGCGGCATGCGGCTGCTTCGCGGCAACCTGGGGCGGGCGACGATGAAGGTGAGCGCGGTCGATCGCAGCCGCTGGACGATCGAGGCGCCGTGCCGCGTGTTCTCGGATCAGCATGCTGTAGTCGCGGCGTTCAGCGCGGGCGAGCTCGAGCGAGACACGGTCGTCGTCGTGCGCTTTCAGGGTCCGGCGGCCAACGGCATGCCCGAGCTGCACAAGCTGACTCCGCCGCTGGGTGTCCTGCAGGACCGTGGCTTTCGCGTTGCGTTGATCACCGATGGGCGGATGTCGGGCGCGAGCGGAAAGGTCCCCGCCGCGATTCACTGCAGCCCGGAGGCGCTGAAGGGCGGCGGCCTCGGGCGGCTGCGCGACGGGGACATCGTGCGCGTGTGCGCCGAAGCGGGGGTCCTCGAGGCGCAGGTCGACCCGGCCCAGTGGCGCGCGCGCGAGCTCGCGACGCCCCCGGCGTTCGTGCCCGGAACTGGCCGCGAGCTGTTCGCAATGATGCGCGCGACGGCGACCGAGGCCGAAGCAGGGGCGTCGGCCATGCTCGGGGCGGCGGGGTTGTGATGGAGATCGTCACCGCAGATATCGGCGGCACCCATGCCCGCTTTGCGATCGCAACCGTGGAGTCGGGGCGTGTCGTGGCGCTGTCGGAGCCGGTCAAGATGGTGACGTCGGATCACGCCAGCTTGCAGATCGCGTGGCAGGCGTTTGGCACCGGTCTGGGCCGCGCCCTGCCACGCGCCGCGGCAATCGCGATCGCCGCCCCGGTCCGCGGTGATCTGATCAAGCTGACCAACAATCCGTGGATCGTCCGGCCGGCGCTGATTCCAGACAAGCTGGCCGTCGACACGCATGTGCTGATCAACGACTTCGAGGCGGTCGCCCATGCCGTTGGCGCGGTCGCTGAGACCGACTTTGTCCGCATCACGGGTCCGGACGTCCCGCTGCCGGATACCGGTATGATCAGCGTCATCGGTCCCGGTACCGGGCTGGGGGTGGCGGCCTTGTTGCGAACGGCTTCCCGCGTCCATGTCCTCGCGACCGAGGGCGGACACAGTGACTTCGCGCCGCTCGACAGCATCGAGGATCGGATCCTCGCCCACCTCCGGGCCCAGCACACGCGGGTCTCGGTCGAGCGGGTGGTCGCGGGGCCGGGGCTGCGCGCGATCTGGGAGGTGCTCGCCGCGATGGAAGGCCGCGACGTTCCGCGCGGTGACAACAAGGCGCTGTGGACGATGGCGCTGACCGGCGAAGACAGCATCGCCGCCGCGGCGCTCGATCGCTTCTGCCTGGCGCTGGGCTCGGTCGCCGGAGACATCGCGCTGACCCACGGGCCCGGACCGGTGGTGCTGGCGGGCGGGCTCGGCCAGCGGCTAGCGAACCACCTCCCAAAGTCCGGCTTCGCCGAGCGGTTTGTCTCGAAGGGCCGACATCGCAGCTTGATGGAGTCGCTCCCGGTCAAGCTGATCACGCACCCCGAACCTGGCCTGTTTGGGGCTGCCGCTGCCTATGCGCAGGAGTTCACGCGATGAAGCCGATTGAGTCGATCATGCGCACGGCGCCGGTCATCCCGGTCCTCGTCATCAGCGATGTCGCGCGCGCGCGCCCGGTCGCCGAGGCGTTGGTCGCCGGCGGTCTGCGGGTGCTCGAGGTGACCCTGCGGACCCCGGCAGCGCTCGATGTGATCGCCGAGATGCGCAAGGTCGAGGGCGCGATCGTGGGGGCGGGGACCGTGCTCGACCCAGCCAGCCTCGAGCGCGCGATCGCAGCCGGCGCCCAGTTCATCGTCTCGCCCGGGCTCACCGATACGCTGGCCCGCGCCGCGATCGCAGCGGGCGTCCCGTTCCTGCCCGGGGTCGCCAGTGCCAGCGACATCATGCGCGGGCTCGAGCTCGGACTTCGGCACTTCAAGTTCTTCCCGGCCGAGGCTTCGGGGGGTCTCGCGGCGCTGAAGGCCCTGCTCGGACCGTTCGGCGATCTACGCTTTTGTCCGACCGGGGGCATCACCGCCGACAACATGGCCGAATGGCTGATGCTCGAGTCTGTCACATGCGTCGGTGGCTCGTGGCTCGTGAAGGACGCGATGGATCCCGAGCAGATCCGCGACCTGGCACGAGCGGCCTCGAATCTCGCCAAGCCCACCGTTTGAGCGCCCTGACCGGCGCCTATTCACGACTGCGAGTGAAGCGCTTGGGTGTCAGCGATTGCGTCGCGCAATCGTCGAAGTGACACACCCGATTCTTGCCGGACCGTTTTGCAGAGAACATCGCGTGGTCAGCCTGGCGGATCAGCTGCTCTTCGTCCGTGGTCGGGTTGTCGCCGAAGGTGTTCGTGGCAATGCCCAGGCTCGCCGACACGACCCCGTGGGCGTCGAGATCACCCTCCATCTTGTCGAGAATCCGCTGCCCGACCTTCTCGGCGATCTCTTTTGAGGCCTCCGATAGCACGATCACGAATTCATCGCCGCCGAACCGCGCGACCGTGTCGACCGCTCGGACCTTGCCACCTAGAATTCCAGCGACCCGCTTCAGGACTTTGTCGCCTTCGTCGTGCCCGTACTCGTCGTTGATCTGCTTGAAGCCGTCGAGGTCGACCATGATCACGCTCAGGGGTCGCTGATGTCGGTTGGCCCGGGCGTACTCTTCGCGGAGTCGAACCGACAGATGCCGACGGTTGTAGAGGCCGGTCAAGGGATCGGTCACGGCCAGCGCTTCGACCTTGCGCTTGGCCTCCTCGAGCGCGCGAGCCAGCAGCGCTCCCTTGACGGACGAGGAGATCGCCTGGCGAAGCTCGCCGACCAAGATGCTGTCGTATGATCCGTACTCGAACAGACCAATGCCCAGGCGCTCGCCGCGAAACCCGAGCGGCTCGGCGATCACGCTGCGCCCGTCGAGGAAGCCCGCAGGCGCCAGCGCGCGACTCTCGAACTGACCCGACAGCGAGGTGCGGCCGCGCTCGTTGAACACCAGCACCGCGTCGAGCTCCTCGGTCAGGCGGTTGGGCTCGGTGAATAGCGCGATGACGGCCGACTTGATGCCGAGCTGGGGCAGGTGATTGGCCGCGATCTCCGAGAGCGTCGCGAGGTCCGGCGCGACCAACAGGGCGGTCGTCGCGTCACCGAGCACCCGGCGGGTCGCGAGTGCCTCCGCGCGTCGCTGGGCCTGAGAGATCGCGCTCGTGTCGCTGGCCATCAACAGGGCTTCTTGCAGCAGGTCGCCGAGGCGGGCGCGATCGTCTGGGGTGGACGCGCAGCGCATGGCGTGGCGACGCAGCGCGACCAAGACATCTTGGCAGGCACCCACCTCGCCGCGCTGCTGCAACAGCGCGTTGAGGATGTCCTCGACCGCTTCGAAGAAGGCCTCGGGGGTCTCGCCGCTCAGCTGCGAGAGTAGGCCGTTCAGCAGCCGGGTCTCCCACGCTTGTGTCACCAGCTCGAGCGCCCCGTGGGCCGCGATCTGCAGGTCTCGGGTGACGTCGTCCCAGCGTGATCGCAGCGCGAGCGCAAAGTCGCGGCGCTCGTCGACAGCGCTCCACGATGGGGTCGAGTCGCATTCACGCACGGTGCATCCGCACGAGCGACGCTGCACGAACTCACTTTGAAACGTGACGCTGACTGGCTCCGGGGCCTCGCCGTTGAGCGCGGACGCCAGCAGCCGCACGCCGTGGCGCACCTGCTGCACGATCGGCTGGCGGACGGTCGTCAGCGGTGCGGGTGCGTAGCGACCAAATTCGATGTCGTCGAAGCCGGTGAGCGCGATGTCGCGAGGGACGCGGAGCCCCCGGGCCAGCAGCGCCGTCAGAGCGCCGAGCGCCATCGCGTCGTCGGCACAGACGATCGCGTCGACCTCGGTTTTTTGCAGCCCGCGCGCCTCGAACAGGGTGTGGACCGCCCGCTCACCCGACTCGCGCAAGAAGTCCCCGTGGACCAGCAGGCGCGGGTCCTCGGCGATCCCCGCTTCCCGCAGGGCGCGACTGTAGCCCTGATAGCGCGCGTCGGCCTCCTGGCTCGCCTTTGGGCCCGTGACGAATGCGATGTTTCGGTGCCCATGCGCCGTGAGCAGGTGATTGACCATCGTGTGCATTCCAGCCTCGTTGTCGGTCAACAACGATGGAATCCCCTCCAGCTCCACCCCGAGGCTAATACGCGGGAGTGGGGTGTAGCGATCAACAAAGTCCTGCACCTCCGTCAGCGTTGAATGATGGCCGATGACGTGTGACGCAATCAGGAGCGCGTCGACGCTCTGGGCCGAGATCAAGTCGTAGATGAAGGTCTTGGGATTTGACTGTTCCAGACCCAGCACGCCGCCACCGACCGCGACGAAGTCCAGGCCATTTTCACACGTTGCCCGCGCGGCCGCTCGGAGCAGCCTGCTTTGAAACTCGTCCTCGAAAGCATCGACCAACAAGGCAACTCGCTTCCTTGTACCAGGGCGGGGGCGGGAGCGTGTCATCGTCTAAAAGTCTCTCGAGAGCCATGCAGTAGAATGTCATCGAGCCCGGGCCATGTTACCGGGTTTGCTCGGACACTGGGGATCCGGACGGCTCGCGTGGCTGCCGCGCTGTTTGCGGCGTCGAGATCGGCGAGCACTGCGTGTGCTGCGCGAAGTGGACTCGAGCTCGAATATGTCGGGGCGGTTTGGACGTAACGTGGACAACGTAACGTGGACAAAGACGAAGCGCTCCGATAGGCTCGCGTCGATGGGGTCCAGTGGCGACGCCATTCCTGTGGACGACGCGCGAGACGGGTCCGCGATGGAGGCGGTCGGGAGCGCGCACGCCGAGGATCTGACCCTCGTTCGCTCCGTCGTGCGCGGGGACAAGCGCGCCTGCGAGGCGTTTGCCCGCCGGTTGCTGCCGATCGTGCGTCGGGTGTCGCGTGGACTCCTGCGCGGAAGTGACGACGCGAACGATGCCGCGCAGATCTCACTGATGGAGCTGCTCAGCTCCGCGTCCAATTATGCGGGTCGCGGTCCACTCGAGGCCTGGGCGCAGCTGATTGCGACGCGCTCGACCCTGCGGTGGATGAACAAGCAGCGGCGGGTGCGGGAGCGTGCCCTGGCCCAGGCCCAACAGACGGGGACCCACGATCGTCAGGAGGTGCTGCACACCGAGGCGCTCGATCGGCTGCCGCGGCCGCTCGACGAGTATCTCGATCAGCTCAGCGAGGTGCAGCGGACCGCGGTGCTGTTGCGCTTCGTGCTGGGCCACACCATCCCGGAGATCGCAGGAATCACCGATGTGCCGGTTCCAACCGCGAAGTCACGGGTTCAAAAGGGCCACCAGGAGCTGAGTCGCCTGGTCCGTCGAGATCTGAATCTGGGCGTGCGCCGTGCGGACGCCGACCCTGAAGACTGAAGACTGAAGACTGAAGACTGAGCGGAGCTACTCGTCCCGCAGCGCGTCTGCGTGGGCGCTGTTTGGGTACTTGCTCAAGAACGCGTCGACTTCGGCCTTCGCGTCGGTGGCTCGCCCGAGCGAGCGCAGCGCACGGATCTTTCCGTGGTGAGCATCTTCGGCGAGCGGGCCTCCGTGGTCGAGGTACTCGTCGAAGTGGCGAAGCGCCTTGGCCGGATCGTCGAGCGGACCCTGGTAGAGCTGCGCGAGCGAGACCAGCGTCGCGCGGACCTTTGGCGAGGTGGGGTAGGCTGCGACCAGCTGCTCGTAGGTTGACGCGGCAGCGCTGAAATTTCTCGCCGCGCGCTGACTCCGGGCGAGCGTCAACAGCTCGTCCGCGCTGGGTACTGGTTGTTTGGGACTGGGCTTGGGGGGGTCGAGTGGATCGGCCGCTTCCGGCTCTGCCGGTTCGATCGCGGCGACCGGTACCGCCGCGTCGGGCGGGTCACTGCCGGCGGACTCGCCCGCTTCGAGCACCTGGGATGCGCCATCGGGGCCGGTCACGGTCACCGTGCCGCGCTCGACGGACACGGTCCACGCTCGGGCCCGACGGGTCGCGCTGAAGTCTGCGGCGACGGTGGTCGCTTGAACGCGAACGCCAGCCAGCGACACGACGATCGGGTCCTCGGCCTCGACGCGGGCGGTCCCGTCGTGGAGCTGGAGGTTGCCGTCAGGCTCGAAGGCCCCGCGCGAGCCGGGTGTCAGACAGGCGCGCGCGTTGGCTCGGATCCCACAGGTCTCGCGCGCCGTCGCGGTCACGACGCCTTCGAGGGGGGTGTCGCGGTGTTCCAACACCCACATCGCCTGGGTCGGCACGCTTGGATCGACCTGAGCCACGGTCGACGCCTCACGAGTGATGTCGCCCGAGCCGGCGGGCAGCAGCCACCAGGTCACCGCGGCCGCGGCGGCGAGCAGTCCGGCAGCGGCGAGCCAGGGCGTCACGCTCTTGCGCCTTCGCTGGAACCGGACGACGTCGAGATGGGCGGCGACCGCTGCCGAGATCAGCTCGTCGTCGTCCTCGGGCGACGCATCCACGCTCGCGCGTTGATGGAGGGCGGCGAGGAGCGCTCGCTCGACCTGGTCCTCGCCTGTGCTCGGGTCCGTGGACATCTCGTATGCTTGGTGGCCCGCAGCGCCTCAACCGGACGAACAAAAAAATAAGTGAGCGCCGTATCGGGGCGGTGGCGGAGGTATACTACCCCAGTAGTGGGCTCGGTGCGCATCCGGTTCGTCGCTGTCGTGGGCTGTTGGGCGGCCGGCTGTACGCAGGTGCACCAGCTCGGGCAGCTCGAGGACAGCGCGGACGACGCTACGTCATCGCTGCCCTCGGAGGACTTGGACGAGTCCGACGACTCGGTCAGCACGAGCTCCGGCGGCAGCATGGACTCGAGCTTCGAGACGAGCGGGGATGGGGATGGCGATGGGGATGGCGGTGGCGACGGGGATGGGGATGGCGATGGCGACGACACCGACGGTCCGATCCCGGACCCCTGCGACATCGTGGATCTTGGCGGAGACGAGGGCATCACCATCGACATCGTGATCATGGGGATGCCGTGGGAGACCGGCGGTTGCTATCACTTCTACCTGACGAATGAGACCCGGGACGATGTGATCTGGGCCCGGGATCTTCGCTTCGGTGGCACGCTCGACTCTTGGTGGACGTCCGAGGTCGAGCAGCTCAATGCGTCCGACTGGCGGTTCAGCGGGACCGACGAAGCCGGCAACATCGTCGTGGTGGCGGGCGAGACGATCGTGTTCGGTAGCTGCCTGACGTGCATGCCCTGAGGCAATGACCCCCACATGGACCTCAGTCTTCGCCGACTGCCGCAGCTAGAATTCGTACTGCACGCCCGCGCGGGCTTCAGCGCCGATCGGGGCAGGGTCGAGCACCGCTCGGGCCGCGGCGCTCTGCGCCACGTCGACCCGTACATTTCTAAGCCACCCGACTCCAGCTGCGCTGACGACGAGGCTGAGGCCGCGGTGCAGATGGACCACGAGGTCGGCACGCAGTCCCAGACCCACGCGCACGTCCGAGCCTGAATTGAGGCTCGTGCTCAGCTCGGGCTTCCACCACATCAGCTCGGCCACGCCGGTCGCCAGCACGCGGCCTGTCACCGCGCGCTCCGGGTTGAAGGCGTAGCCGACGGCCACACCCAGGGGGACCCGATGCAGCGCGAGATCCGTGAGCTCGTGGCGGGCCTGGCCGGCGGTCCAGCCGGCCGTGATCGCAGCTGTCAGACGGATCGGGAACCGAATGCCGACGTCGAGCGCCGCGCCGCTCTGCCACGGGGCGTTCGACGCGAGGGTGGCTCCGAGGTAGCTCAGTCCCACGCGCAGGCGCGGACCAAACTCGGGGGTGGGCTCGATTGTTGGCTCCGGCTCCGGGGTTGGCTCTGGCTCCGGTGTTGGCTCTGGCTCTGGCTCTGGCTCTGGCTCGGGCGCGAGGCTGCGCATTCCACTCGGGGCACCCGCTCGCAGCGACTCCGCGGCCCCACGGACGATCACGGCCAGCGACTCGGCGAGCTCGTCGGCGTCTTCGACAAACTCGATGTCGCGAACGTAGCCGAGGTCGGTCCCCGGCGGCAGCACGAACAGCTGGATGGTCTGAGGATCGCGTCGGACCAGCCAGAACACAGCCCGCCCGCGCTGCTCGGCCCCGAGCTCGCGCGCCCACGCGAGCTGCACGAACACGTTCTCGAGCGGCCGCTGCGTGACGCTGACGTCGATGCTCAGGTCGACCAAGCTGGCCGCGAGCACGGGCTCGAGGGTCTCGGAGCTGAGATCGGTCCAGTCGCCGACCAGCGCGAACGCGATGTCCACGACCGCCGAGACCTCGGGCCGTGCGCGGTGGACCTCAGGCTCGGGTGGCGGAGACGTCGGCGCGGGCCCCAGGACCGACGTGAGGAGGAGGAGGCGGAGCATTCAATCAATCGGGGCAAAGTGAGTATCCAGATCCCGATACGAGCGGTCAAGGGCCCGCATGCTTCGCTGCACACGTGCCTGCCGCGCAGACTGCTTCGCTGCCAATGATCGCTGCGGCACGCAGACGCGCCCCTCGCACCCGACCGCGTCACCCGACGCTCAGCGACCCGATCGCCGCCTCCACCTGCGACGCCTTCGGCTCGAAGAACGCCGCGTCCCCGCCAGCCTCGACCACGATCACCCGAGCATCCGTCACAAAGACCGACAGCCAATACACCATCTCGCGGCCACCCTCGTGGAGGACATAGCGCAGCTGCTTCCCGGCGTGACCGTCGGCCGACTTCACGTCGATCCGGTCGAGCGGCTCGTACCCGGACTTGCGCAGCTGCACGTCAATGGTCGACGACCAGTACAGCAGATCACCGCTGGGCCGGTTCTTCTCGGTCCGCACGGCGATCACGACGCCCTCGCCGTCGCTGGCCCGAAAGTCGTAGGTCTTGCTCTCGTCGTGCGAGGCGAAGCCGGTTGGGGTGTCGAGCTGCGTCGTGGCGCAGCCGCCAAGCAGACCGACGAGCGCGGCGATGATCCAGATTGAGCGTTTCATGTGTCGTGGTCCTATGCGGTTAGTTGCTGAAGTTCATGAGGCTGTCGACGCCGACGGTGGAGATCCAGCCAGCGGAGGTCGACAGGGTGCGTGGCGAGCTCGGGGGCGGGGTCGAGCCGTCGTCGACGGCGATCTTGACCTCGCGCTGCTCGGGCCGCTCACTGAACGCGATCGAGATGGTCGAGAACGCGGCCTGCGAGGACAGCAGCCGAATGCGGCCCTCGATCCGATCGATCTCGGCGGTCACCCGCTGCAGCTCCTTCTCGACGGTCAGGATCTGAGCGAGGTCCTTCGACTGGGCGAGCAGCTTCTCGATCCGGGCGCGGGTAGCCTTGAGGTTGTCGAGCTGGACCTGCAGATCGTGAAACTCTTCGGAGACATCGAGCGCTTGCACGGCCCGCGACTCGACCTCGCCAAGATCCTCGAGCTGCATCATCACCTTGCGAAACCGCTTCGACGGGACCCGCAAGGTCAGCGTGGTGTCGGTCATCTGGGCGACGTAGCCACCCGCGCCGACCGCCAGCCCGACCGCGGTGTCGATGGTCTTGGCCGTGACGGAGAAGTCGACCCGGATCGCGAGCTGACCGGTGAAGATCAGCATCTGATCGACGGCGTCGGCCCCAATCGTGTCGAGCGGCTCGATCGCGGGCTCGGCCTCACCAGGGGCGACGGCGACGGCGGTGACGGGCGGGGGCGCTGGGGCCCCAAACACGCTAGCTGGCAGCGCAGCAGTAGACTCGGGCATCGGCGGCAGGCTGGCGGCACCCCCAGCGGCCGGCGCCGGGCCAGCCAGGCCGCCGGGATCGGCACCCATCGCGGCGTCGTCGCGATACGAATCTGCATGGTATCCGGGTGCCTCGGACATGGCGGATTTTTGGGCACAGCCAAGGGTTGAGACGAGGAGCACAGACAAGACAGAGATCGGGACGCGCATGGTCGAAGTTCCTGGGTTGCCGCGGCCCAACGCAGGGTGAGTTCGGGGCCCTTACATCGACGGCGAGGCAGCCTCGCGGCGACGCGTGAGGACGCGCCGTGGACTGCGACTCTCGGCGACAGCCCCATCGAGGCCCGGGGCGGCTACGCAGCACGCAGGCCCCAAGCGCGCTGCACGGCCCGAAGTTTCCGCTATCATCGCGGGCCGCACGGAACGCCATGCCCGGATCCAGCCTGCTCACTCTGCTCGATGACATCACGACGATCCTCGACGACGTCGCCACCTTCACCAAGGTCGCGACACAGAAGACCGCGGGCGTGCTCGGTGATGACCTGGCCCTCAACGCGCAGCAGGTCACCGGGGTCAAGGCCAGCCGCGAGCTGCCGGTCGTGTGGGCGGTCTTCAAGGGGTCGATGATCAACAAGACGATCCTCGTGCCCGCCGCGCTGGCGATCAGCGCGTTCGCCCCGTGGGGCATCACGCCGCTGTTGGTCCTGGGGGGGCTGTTCCTCTGTTACGAGGGCGTCGAGAAGCTCGCCCACAAGTTCTTGCACCCCAAGGCCGAGATCGAGGCGCACAAGGCCAAGCTCGCCGCGGCGGTCGTCGATCCCACGGTCGACTTGGTCGCGCTCGAGCGCGACAAGATCAAAGGCGCGATCAAGACGGACTTGATCCTCTCGGCCGAGATCATCGTGATCGCGCTTGGCACCGTCTCATCCGAGCCGTTCGTGACTCGGGTTGGCGTGCTGATCGGCATCGCGGTGCTCATCACGGTCGGCGTGTACGGACTGGTCGCGGGGATCGTGAAGCTCGACGACGTCGGCCTGTACCTGACCCGGCGCGAGGGCGAGGGGCGCCTGGTCGACGTGGCCCACCGCGTGGGTCGGTTCTTGGTCAGCGCGGCGCCGTACCTGATGAAGTTTCTGTCGATCGCCGGGACCGCGGCGATGTTCCTGGTTGGCGGCGGCATCCTCACCCACGGCATCCCCCCGCTGCACCACGTGCTCGAGCAGGCGACCGCGTGGGCGACGGGCGTCGGCGCCTTCGCGGGCTGGGTCACCCCGCAGCTGCTCAACGCGCTGACCGGCGTCCTCGCGGGGGCGATCGTGCTCGCGTTGGTGACGCTGGTGGGCAAGTTGCGGCCGGCCAAGCCCAATCCCACCCAGCCGTGAAGCGACCGCGCGAGCCAGACGGCGCAGTCGAAGTTCCGCTCCGATCGTGCCTGGCTGCACACTAGCGCTCGAAATAGAACAGGTAGCCGACCTTCGCCCTGTCGAGCACCGCCTGCTCGGCCAAATGCTCGATGCGTGTGTCGTCGGCTCGGAACCAATTGTTGTTGGTGCGTTCCTTGACATAAGCGACGTAGTGGCCCACATTTGTGAAACCTCCAATGTGCTCGATGACCCCGCGGAGTTCGAACTGTATTCCGCCGATTGTCAACTGCGGGGTGACCTGCACCGCAGCTGTGATTTTGTGTGGTGCGCCATCGCGCCACTCAAACCGTGCAAGCTGCAGCACGAAGCGCTGTGGCGCATTACCGTGCCAGCTCGTCACCTCCTGTGCCAGCGGCAGGTCTTGATAAATTGTACCGTTGATGTGGGCCTCGTGAAGAGAGACGTCGGGGGGGCCTGGGCGGTTCCACGCCGCCGCAACCGCCTGGTCGAGCGTTGGGTGACCGCCTGGTGGAATGATCACGAGGCTGTGATCTTGGACGTCGGGGTTGAGCACCCAGCCCTCGGCGTCCAGCTCGGTCACATCGACGGTCGGCCCGGGTCCGGTGGGGTTTGGGACCGTGTAGCGCCGCCTCAGCTGCAGTTGGACTTGCTGGTCGAGGCATGGGGTGTCGAGCAGATGCCCCCAGACTTGACTGGGGTCCTCTTGGGTCCCTACCCCCACCTGAATGCTGGTGACGAGTTCATCGCGCAGCCCGATGACCGATCGGGTGTAGCGCACCTGCTCGTCGACGCGCGTGTACGTCCCATTTGCTGCGTCGTTTCGGTAGTTCGTCACGACGTTTCGCAGCGGCATCGAGGCGATCGCGGCTACCGTGTCGACGTAGGTCGAGTGGATCAAGACCTGGAGCGTCGAGGCGAGGTAGCAGGTATTGCCCATGTTCTGGAAACCCACGACCTCCACGGTTTCGTTGTGTACCTCGTCCGTTGCGGACGCGCCAGCGGTCCCGGCGTGCTGAACGATGTCGGGAGCAGCCATGTGCCACCACTGATAATCTGCGAGCGGCCGCGGGAGCTGGTTGGTGCCGCAGTGAATCTCGCCGTGCTCCAGATGAAAGTCGGCCCAGTCGTTCAGGAACTCGAATGTCACCTCGAGCTCGGTCAACTTGTCGTGGAGGTACTTCTCGAACACGTAGGCGCCGCTAACGACCGGGCCAAAGGGCTTGGGTACCAGGCAGTGCGTCGCCTCTGCATGACTGAGCACGAGCATGTTGACGCTGTCGCCCGTGACCGGAATCTTCCCGTGAAACAGCACCGGAACATCGAGCACGTCCCCCTCATCGATCTCGAGTTCGCGGATCAGCGTCGCGCGAGCGTTGTCAATGACCGGCTGAATCTTGCGGGCAAAATCCAAGAACAGCTCGCGGTGTGAATTGAAGTAGTCGCGCGCGCTCGTCCTGAAGATGTTGCCATCGTCGACCAGGCCGCGCTCGTTCGGCAGCTCGAACCCGGCGGCTGGGGTGACCGCTTCGGTAGCGGGGTAGTGCGTAGCGATGAATTTCTCGTCGATCGTTGTCTCGCGATGCTCTTCATGTTTTTTTACGGCGCGCGCGATCACGGCCGCGACATCCGCCGTTGCCGGGTTTGCCTCCGCGGCGACCTCGAGCAACATCAGCAACGCGAGTCGTGAGTTGGCAAATAGGAGCTTGAATGGCCATTTCGGGTTCGGTTTGCTGCTGCGATCAGGCAAAAAGGCGAGCATCTCGTCGACGTGGCCCACCTTGAGCCACGTGGAGTCGATGCGAATGGCCGACTGCACCCGTTGGGCGTCGAGGAAGCCGGCGTGGTTGCACTCGAAGTTTTCTTGGTGACCGTAGATGATACGGCCAAAGGGATGCTGCTCGGTCGGCGGGCTCACCATGTAGTTACCGCCGTTGTCCTGCGACGATCCCGTGCCCGCTCCGACGCGGCGGTCGAGCAGCGCGATGTCGGGCCCGGACGGCACGATTGAGAGACCCGCTTGTTGGTCGAGCCCCGTCATCACGACGCGAACCTGATAGTGGGGCGCGGTCGCGTACCCACTCTTGATGAGGTCGCGACAGAACCCCTTTGTCGCAGCCCTCTGCGCGAGCGTGGTGCGTGATTCGCTTCCTGCTGTCGTCGCAAACGCCTGGATTGACGCCGCTATATCCAGAGGTTCATCCGTCAGGTCCTTTACGTAGACCACTTCGGTCGGGTCGAGGTCATTGGCCATCAGCCACGGTGCGATACGCACGACGGCGCTTTGTTCGACTTCATCGCCGCGTCCCGTTGGTGGCGTGAACCGGAACGTGAGCGTGACCTCCCACTGTGTGTCATCTGTGACCTCCGGGAACGCCACCGCCTCGATCCACAGCGACGCGTTGTCTGTTCCGTTGGAGTCGTGAATGGCATCGAACGCCGCGACGCCCGGTTGCAGATCGAACGAAGCCTTGGTGTCGTATTCTGGGCGCTTTGCGGCCGCAGCGATGCGACCCCACAATTCATCGAGTCGGCCGAGAAACTCGGTGGGACCAGGTACCATGAGCTTCTCGGCGGCCGCCTCGTTCAGCTTGATGACCAGGTCGTCCCACGAGGAGACCGTTTGGTCCTGCAGTCCCCGAACCGCAGCCTCCAGGCGCTTGGATTCCTTTATTGCCTGTGCGGCCTTCCTGATGGCCCCAAAATTGAGTTTCTTGCCGATGACGAGATGCTGCTCGAGAGTAGCCTTGTGCTTGGCGATCTCGGGCTCGAGCTGGTTGAGGTGGTGCCGCTTGTACGCCTCATGGGCCGCGGGCAGGTAGTGCTCCTGGCACGCCGTCTTGAAGGTGGCCTCGTCTGGAAACGATTGACCGGTGAGTTTAGCTGCCATGCCCTCGCAACCCTCGATCGCGACCTTCGGCTCGATGTTGATTGCGGCGCTGTGCGACGCCCCCTCCAAGCCGGGCAGCTCGTCGAGCTGGTAGGTGCAGTTCGTCTCGCGCTGCTCGATCACGGCTTGGGCCCCATGCTGCTGCCCGGTGTAGCCCTCGCTGGGGCCGTATACCCGGACCTTTTCAGGCTTGTCGACCGAGAGCGATGCGGTCCATCCCTCGAGATAGGTCCCCGCCCAACGCAACTGGATCTCGGCCCGCTCGAGGACCAGGTCCTCGGGGTTGTCGTACACCTTCAGCTTCGGGAGGATGATCGCGCCTTTGCTGGCGAGGCCCCACGCCCACTCCACATTGTTCGCGGGCTCATCGTCGACGCGGCCGTCCCGATCGACATCGAGGTGCATGGCGAGCCGCGACGAGCGGCTCTTGATCACGTTATTCCCGAACAGGCGCACGGTATTGGGCGCGTCGGAGACTGGACGCTCGACATCCTCGACCACCCCGAAGTCCACGACCTGGCCCTTGGACTGCCAGATCAGGGCGTCTCGCAAGTGCCCGAGTTTGATCAACGGATGGCCTCCTGTGAACTTCAGCCAGACGTTGTCGTTGAGCTTGGTGATGCTGGGCTGTTCGGGCTGCAAGTTTTCGATGATCCACCGCTTCGCCTCCTCGCCACGCAGGATCCCGACGCCTTTGACCTTGATGAATACGTTTTTCCACTTCACGCCGCGAACTCCCTATTCACCGTAAGCGCGCACGAGAGCATCGCGCGTGGGGTCGTCGATGAGGCCATGGGCATCGAGCCCGTGACTCGCTTGAAACTCCTGAAGCGACAGCTCCAGGGCGTCGGACAGTTCGCCGTCGACGGCGCCATGGAAGAATCCGAGATTGCGCAGCCGTCCCTGCACGCCGCTGAGCTCATCGATGGGATCGAGGTGCCCGATGCTCAGGTCGTGTGCTTCGGCGCCGCCGTGGAACAGGATCCGCCCGGTGCGTGCGGACGGTGGGATCCACACCTCGACCGCGCCGTTGGCATCCGTCAATCCAGTCTCGACCTCGACTGCGTTGATCTCCAGCGTGTAGACCTCGTCTGCGCGGGGGCGATCGTCCAGGAAGAACTGCACGCGGAGGCGGGCCGGGACGCCCTTGCGTTGGAAACGATGGCGCTCGTCGGTCGCGCCCACATAGGTTCGAACTCGCTTGTCGGGGACCGTCACCACGTCGCCCGGGAACAGGGTGTTCGGATCGCCCCGCAGCGCCCTGAGGTCGGCGTTGTCCGGGTCGTTCCAGACCGTGTCGGGATGGATGCCATGCGCGAACCCGATGCTCGAGATCGAATCTCCCTGGACCACGGTGTGCTTGATCGGCATGACTGCTCGCCGCGCATCATACCGACTCGTGACGGGAAGCAAAGCGAGACACGGCGGGACGGCGCCGGGTGGATTCCCGCGCGCCCAAGTCGGTGCCGGTCCAACGCGGTGACTGTCGCCTGCGGGGTGCTGGCGCAGCTGGCTGGTTGGCTGGATTTTGCGGTTGAGACCGGTGGATTGAGCATCGGTGGGCGACTCGGCGCCTGTCCGGCCCGGCGTTCACTCGATTCACAAAAGACGAGATGATACGGTGTCACGTGCTCGTTGTGACCCACGCCCGAAGCGCGCCCGCGGGCCCCCACGACTGATGCGTGTTCGTCTGCGCGGCTGGTTTCGTTTGATCACGCTCGTGCCTTGGCACGAGGCGCAGGCGCGGCTCGCCCATGACGAGCCGACCTTGGAGGTCGAGCAGCTGCGTTGGCTGATCGCCGAGGTCCCGGGCGTGGCGACGTCGCTGCGCGCGCTGCTGTTTGAACTCGGCGAGGCCGCGTCGCTCGGCTTTGTCGCCGACGCCGAGCTGGCCGAGCGCGTGGCCAACCAGATCCGTCGCGGATACCTGCGCGTCGAGACCGAGCCCGATGTGCCGATGAGCTCGGACGAGGTCCAGCGCTTCGACTGGTCAGCGTCAGCGCCCGAGTCCGAGCCGCTCGGCGTCATCGGGGGCGATCACCACTGGGTCGAGGTCGAACTCGTGGATGAGAGCGGCGCGCCGGTGGCTGACGAGCGCTGCCGGATCGTGCTCCCCAACGGGAGTGAACGGGTGGCTCACACCAACCACGATGGCTTGGTCCGGATCGATCGAACCGTCGCCGGTTCATGCACCATCACCTTCCCCGAGCTCGACGCGGAGGCCACCGCCTCGCTGACAGGCCTGCCCCATCGGGACACCGAGGGCATGCAGGGCGTACAGGGCGCCGGCTTAGCGACAGGCTTAGCGACAGGTTCCCACCACTGGGTCGAGGTCGAACTCGTGGACGAGAGCGGTGCTGGCGTGGCTGGGGAGCCGTGCGAGATCAGGCTGCCGACCGGCGAGCTGCTACGCCAGCGGACCGACGCTCGCGGGTTGGTCCGGATCCCGAGCATCGCGGCCGTGGGCGACTGCGAGATTCGATTTCCCGAGCTCGACGAGGGCGCTGTGGCGTCGCTTTACCCGGTTGGGCGCCAGGACACGCAGACCACGAGGGCGACGCAGGCCACGACGACCACGACGACCACGACGACCGCCCCGCTGCTCAACCAGTTCGACGACGTCAGCGATCCGCCCGCTCATTGGATTGAGGTCGAGCTCGTGGACGAGAGCGGCGCGGGCGTGGCTGGGGAGCTGTGCGAGATCAAGCTGCCGACCGGCGAGCAGCTACGGCTGCGGACCGACGCCCGCGGGCTGATCCGAGTCCCACGGATCGCCGCGGCGGGCGACTGCACGATCAGCTTCGTCGAGCTCGACGCGATGGTGTGGGACGAGCTCGCTCGCCCCTAGAAATGCGCGAGCGGCTGCAGTCGGCGAAGTGCAGTGCGTATGTGGGGGTCATATACAGCCCCCTTCCAGGGGGCCACACATGCGCTCGCAAACAGCCAGCCCGTTGGGAGCGAGCGAAGCGAGTGACCGCGAAGTGCGAAGCCGCCTGTGGGGGTCATATACAGCCCTCATTGGGCCTGGACGTAGAGCGAGAACGGGAAGTTGCCCTGCCCGCCGACGAAGGTCGCGTCGGGGACGTCGAGCACGAACTCGTGGGTGCCCGCGCTGGCCGGGCCCCAGGGGATGATCCGAATGTCGATCACGTCCCCCGGACACCAGTTGCTGAATGACTGCCACTCTTCGTCTGACTTGGGAAACTGGCCGTAGATGCCGTTGCCCTGGGTGTTGTAGATGCGGAAGGGCTCACAGGTGTCGCGCCCTGGCTTGTACTGGAGCGCGAGCTCACCATCGACATAGGCGTAGTGCTCGCGGCGAATGTACTCTTCGCCCCCCGCGTTCGCGCCGTGGTTCGAGGTGATCAGCACGAGCTGAGCGTTGTCGGTGTCCGCGTCGAGCTCGAATTCCACGGTCTTGCGGGTGGTGCCGATCGCGTCGCTGGCCCCCTCGGCGTAGTTGTTGAACGCCTCGCCGATCGCCAGCGGGAGCAAGACATTGAAGTCTTCGGGCGCCTGCATGCTGTCGGTGTAGAGCAGCAGCGAGCCGAGCTGGGTGTCGATCCGACCCTCGCACCCGGGGACCTCGGTGTTGGCGGCGTAGGGCACCCCAAAGATGCTCAGCTCGAACCACAGGTCGTACTCGGCGAGCAGGGCCTCGTTCTTCAAGATCGGCGCGACGCTGTCGACCTCGAATTCGTAGGGGACCTCCTTGGGGTTCTTGTTCATGTTCATGAACGGCGTGATGAACCGGGCCAGCTCGACGCGCTGGACGTCCGCGGGCACGTAGGTCTGCGCGCCCTTGGGGACCAGCGCGAGGTGGACGGCGCCGATCCTGTCGTAGTTGTCACACAGCGCGCCGACGATCACGCCGATCTTCAGGGTGTTCTGGATCTTGGCGACCTGCTCGTCGGTGAACTTGATCGCGTGCAGCGAGTTGCTGTGCCGCAGCACGCCCTCGGGCACGGGCTCGTCCACGGTCGCGGCGTAGCCGTCGTAGAACACGACGTCCTCCATGACCCAGATGATCTCGGGATCTGGGTCGGGGACCGGATCGCCGTCGCCATCACCGTCGCCGTCACCACCGTCGGTGTCGGTGCTCCCCTCGGTCCCGGTGGTCTCGCCCTCGCCGATATCGTCGGCCTGCGGACCCCCGCAAGCGAGGGGTGCAGCCAGCAGGCAGACACACGGGATGGAGCGAAGGAGCGTCGACCTCATCCGCGCAGGGTAGCAGATCGGGAGGTCCGCTCGGCGCGCGCTACTTGACGCCGTGCATCATCTTGTTGAGCCAACGCGACATCAAGATCAGGACCACGCCGACCCCGACGATCACGAACCCAAAGGTCTGATAGGTGCCGATATAGGTGTTCATGACCTCCTGCGCGGCCATCTCGGCGCCCTCGCCCGCGCCCTCCTCGGCGCCGGTCAGCTTGGCCAGGCCGGCGGCGACTTTGTTGGCGAACGCGAAGCTCAGGAACCATGCGCCCATCACCGTACCCGTGAGGTGCGCGGGCGCGAGCTTGGTGACCATCGACAGGCCGATCGGCGAGATGAACAGCTCACCGGTGGTGTGCAGCAAGTACATGACCACCAAGAACACCAGCGCGACCTTGTAGTCGGGGCCGACCATCGACGCGCCAACCAGCAAGACCAAGAACCCGCAGCCGAGCTGGATCAGACCAAACGCAAACTTGAGCGGGATGTTGGGGTTGAGCCCCTTCTTGTCGAGCTTGACCCACATCCACGAGAACACGCTGCCGAAGATGATGATGAACGCCGGGTTGAACGCCTGAGTGTTGGTGGTGGGCAGCTCCCAGTTGACCAGGTCGATCTGGCGGTCGACGGCGCGGTCGGCAAACAGCGTCAGCGAGGTCCCGGCCTGCTCGAACAGCGCCCAAAACATGATGTTGAACACCATCAGGATGAACAGCACGATCATGCGATCGCGCTGCACGGTGCGCTGTTCGGGCGGCGCGAGCTTGCCGGCCGCGTTGGCGCCGCGCAGCAGGTTGATCACGACGACCGTCATGGTCACGGCGAGCAGCACGTCGACGAAGCTGAACCCGAAGAACACGTTTTGCTGGATGGTTGCGACGGCGTTGACCCAGCCCGCGGCGCTGTCGCCCGCAGCCGCGACCGCGCCCTCGCTGACCAGCAAGAAGTACAGGATCGGGATGATCCCCAGCGAGCCCAGCACGGTCACGTGCCAGCGACTCAGCGGGCCTTTCCACGGCTGCATGAGCTTGTTCGCGTCGGGCGGGTGACCGAGGTCCTGCAGCAGGCCCTGGCCACCCATGAAGATGCCAATGCCGACCAGCATGCCGATGCCTGCGAGGCCGAAGCCCCACACGTAGCCGTACACCTCGCCGACGTAGCCGACGACCGTGGTTGCCAGCACCGCGCCAATGTTGATGCCCATGTAGAAGATCGTGAAGCCCGAGTCGCGGCGGGCGTCACCTTCTTCGTAGAGCTTGCCGACGATCGACGAGATGTTGGCCTTGAAGTAGCCGTTGCCGACGATGATCGTGCCCATGCCCAGGAACAGCAGCACGTTGCTGTCTGGCATCTGCCCGTTGAAGACCAGCATGAACTCGCCGATCGCCATGAGCACGCCGCCCATCACGACCGCGCGGCGGTAGCCGAGCAGCTCGTCGGCCAGCTTGCCGCCGAGCACCGGGGCCGCGTAGACCAGCGCCGTGTAGGCGCCGTAGATGCCGTAGGCCGGCTTGTCGGCCATGAGCAGCTCCTTGGTCAGGTACAGGACCAGCAGCGTGCGCATGCCGTAGTAGCAAAACCGCTCCCACATCTCGGCGAAGAACAGGACGTAGAGGCCAGGCGGGTGGCCTTTTTGCTGACTGGGAGATGCGGCGGTCGAGTTGCTCAAGGTCGTGCTCCGAGGGACGGGCGATGCTGACAGGGTGAGCCGTGCCCTGCAATGAGCGATTGCACGTCAGTCGGTGAACAGATGATCCGGCGCAGCCCCGGGCTGTCGCCGGCTCGCGCGCGGCTCGTGCGAGAGCCAGCTGCGCGAAGCGATCTGCGCGCCCGTCTGCGCGCCCGGTCTGCGCGCCCGATCTGTGTACCAGTCACTTGCCGAGGCGCAGCAGCTCGTCGGCGGCGTCTGGGTAGTGCTCGCGGACGCACTCGGGGCAGATGCCGTGGGTGAAGCGGCTGCCGGTCTTGGCCTGGACCAGGCGCTCGAGCGTGGACCAGTGGTTCTCGTCGTCGCGGACCTTGCGGCAGTGCGAGCAGATCGGGATGAGCGTGGCCAGCGTGCGGATCCGCTGGATGGCACCCTCGAGCTGGGCCTCGGTGCGACGCAGCTCGAGCATCGCCACGGCCTGGGCTGCGAGCGTGTGCAGGAGCTCGGTGTCACGCGCGGCGAGGGGGCGCGGCGTGTGACCCAGCACGCACAGGCTGCCGATCTGGTGGCCGCAGTGGACCTCGAGCGGCACGCCGACGAAGCACCGAAGCTGGTGCGGCCCGGTGACTAGCGGATGCGCGGCGAAGCGAGGGTCGACGCTGAGGTCCTCGATCACCAGCAGCTGCTTGGCTGCGATCGCGGCGGCGCCAAATCCGTGCCCAGTCGGGAGCGAGGTTGGCTCGACGCCGAACGCCGACTTGGTCCACTCGCGGTCGGCGTCGACCAGCGTGATCAGGGCGACGGGGAATTCGAGGGCGAGCGATGAGATCTTGGTGATCGAGTCGAAGCGAGGCTCGGGATCGCTGTCGAGGATCGCGTACTCGTGCAGCGCGACGACGCGGGCGTCACGATTGTCGCCATCGACGACCGACGCATCGCCTGTGTCCACGCGGACGTTGCGATCTTCGACCGCTGCGCCCTCGCTCACGCTGCCCTCCGACGACTCATCCCGATCAGCATACGCGAGTTAACCAGCTCCGGACCACCCGCAATTATCATTCGATCTCCCGACCGCTCGACGGCCTTTTGACCCTACTGTCTTTGGACCCGTTGGTCGATCTTCAGGCCAGGACCGACAGCGTCCACGATCAGGAGCGCGCTTCACACTGTTTTCAGCTCGGGCGAGGCTGCTCGCTTGGGCGTAACACTCGCTGTTCAAGCTGCGGTCCAGGAGACACCAACACATCATCTGAAACATCATCGGCCCAGCAGCGGCATTCGGAATTTGTGGGTATTTTCGCCGTTGCGGTCGCCTCGGGGGAGATGCGGGTCGCGCCGCGGTCGTGAGCGTCGCGGCTGGGGGAGCGCGGGCCCGACTGGGGTCGGGGTGGATCGGGCTTTGGATCACGCGGCGCGGCCCGCTGGGTCGGTATGGTCGTCGATCGGATCGGGGCCAGACCGGCGCAGGAGGCAGCCATGCACGACGCCACCAGGGAAATGTTCCGGGAGCTGCGAACACCGAGGGAAGGGGGGGGCGACGCGCTCTAGGCGTGGGATGTCGCGTCGTGATCACGATCGCTAGCGACGGGCTGCTCGATCGACCGTACAGGTGCTAGCGTGCGCGCATGTCTACGCCTACGTCGGTTCGTTCGACCGTGATCACTGCCGCGCTCTCGCTCGCCGCTTGCGGTGGTGGCCAGCAGACTGAAGCCGACGGCGACGACGACGTCGGGATCTCGATCGGGGACACCACCAGCGCGGACATGGGCGACGGTGATGGTGACTCTGGCGACGGCGACGGCGATCCGGGCGATGGCGACGGCGATCCGGGCGATGGCGACGGCGGCCCGATCAAGTTCGACATGACGATCCCCGACGCCGACGACACGGGCGGCTTCGTCGACGAGTGCAAGGTCTCCGACAACATGAACGCGGTCGGCGAGTGCGAGGAGTCGGCGCCACCCGACAGCTTCGAGCCCGACATTCAGTGGACCTTTGGGGCCAACGAGAAGAGCTGGGTCACGCCCCTGGTCGGCAACTTCACCGACGACAACGAGGACGGCGAGATCGATCTGTGCGACATCCCCGACGCGATCCTGGTCTCGAATACCTCGATTAGCTACAACACCGACTGCTATGTGCACTTTCTGGACGGCGAGACGGGGGTCGAGCACTTCAACATTCCACCGAGTGAGCACGTCTCGTGCGTCGCGACCCCCGCGTTTGGTGACATCGACAATGACGGGCTCCCGGAGCTGGTCACAGTGTGGAACAGCCCCGGCGGGGTGTTCAGGCTCAAGGCGTTCGAGCACGACGGCACGGTCAAGTGGATCAACCAGATCGATGGGGCCGCGGCCAACCAATTTTATCGGCAGTCGGGGGCCATTGCGATCCACGATCTCGACGCCGACGGCAATCCCGAGATCATCTTCAATCACGAGGTCTACGACAGCGACGGGGTCTTGCTGTGGGAGCATATCAATCCGGCGCCGGGCGAACTCGAGGCCAGCGTGGGCGTCGATCTCGACGGGGACGGGCTGATGGAGGTCGTGACCGGCCACTCGGCCTACCACTTCGACGGCACCGTGTACTTCGAGAACTATCCAACGATCACGGGTCAGTCGATCCCACAGATCGGCAACCTCGACGACGACCCCGAGCCCGAGATCTTCGTGACCTCGGGCTCGGGCCTGTTCCTGGTCGAGCACGACGGCACGATCAAGTGGGGTCCCGTCACGCCGACCGGGGTGGCCGCGGGCGCGTACCTCGTGTGGCAGCGGCCGGGCACGATCCACGACTTCGACGGCGACGGGATCGCCGAGATGGCCAGCTCCTCGCGGCAATTCTATGCCGTCTATCAGGGCCCGCAGAACGCCGACGTGCTGTGGCAGGCGATGGTCTCCGACAACTCGGGCGCGGCCGGAGGCACGGCCTTCGACTTTCTGGGCGACGGCGTGGCCGAGGCCATGTACGCCGACGAGCAGTTCATGCGGATCTACGACGGCCAGACCGGCGCCGTGCTGCTGCAGCAGGCGCGGGGGAGCGCGACGATCTCCGAGTACCCGACCGTCGCCGACGTCGACAACGACGGCTCGGCCGAGATCCTGGTCGTCTCGATGTCGGCGCAGCCAGCCCTGCAGGTGATCCGCGACGTCGAAGATCGCTGGATCCAGGCCCGCCGGATCTGGAATCAGCACGCCTACTACGTGACCAACGTGCGCGAAGACGGGACCATCCCGACCCAGCCGATCAACAACTGGGAGACGCTCAACACCTACCGGACCAACGCGCAGATCGAGGGTGGGGGGCTGTGCCTGCCCGACCCACAGGGCTGAGTGAGGGGCTGAGTGAGGGGCTGAGTGAGGGGGTGAGCGGGGGATTGCGCGCGGGCTGAGCGAGTCGCGCGATTGGAACCAACGGCGGGCGGAGGTGACTGGGCAGCGATGCCACGCCGCCCACGAAACCCCGAGGAAGTGTCGATTGGCGAAGCCAACGTGCTTCCGGTCATGAACATCATGTTTTTGCTGATACCGGCCCTGCTCTTGGCGATGGAAGTCGCGAGCATGGCCGCTGTCGCGATCTCTCCGCCAAAGACCACCGTGGCCCCGTCCCCGAATCCGGAGCCGCCCGATGCTGCCAAGCGGCTCGAGCTGAAGGTCTTCATCCTGGCTGACGGGTTTCGGGTCAGCAGCGCGGCCCAGCAGCAGGGCGCGGACGCGGGCAAGGCCCTCGACAGCCGAGCCCCGACGATCCCGCTGGCCAAGCCCAACGCGCCCGCTGACGACTACGATCGCTACGACTACGCCGCGCTCGGGGCGATCGCCGTGGACTTCAAGGCCGCCTACCCGAGCGAGACCGTCGTCACCGTCAGCGCCGAGAACGACATCCCCGCGCAGGTGTTGATCGAGACCATGGACGCGCTGCGCGGGTGGGACTGCAAGCTCGGCCAGCTGAAGGCGGACCAGGAAATCCCGGCGGAGTGCATGTTCTTTCGTCCGGTGATCGAAGCCGGCGCGGGGTAGTGGGGACACGGCCCTGGGGCCTCAGCGCGAGGGAAACAGGCGCCGGTACCACTCGGTCTCGGGGTAGTCGAGGGCGTCGGGATCGGGCTCGTGGCTGGGATCGACGCGGCTGCGCAGCACCTCGAGCGACCGAAAGTCGCGGTGGGAAATGATCCACACCCCCGCGCGAGCGAGCGCCGCGGCGCAGACCCCCTGGCCAGGCACGCGGCGGCCGAGGCTGCGATCGCCGTCGTAGATGACCTGCGATCCGCAGGCGGCGCTCGTGTCCATGAGGATCGCGACGTCGACGCGCGAGCGCCGGGCGAGCTCGACCATCCGTGCCGCGCTGTCGACGAGGCCCGCGGTCCAGTCGACCCCTGACGCTGTCAGGACCCGCGCGAGGCCGTCGAGCACGTCGAAGCCATCGCCACCGACGATGTCGCATAGCTCCCGCGGCGACCCGAAGGCCTCGTGCTCAGGGCAGTAGCGCGTGACCTCGACGGTGGCGAGACTCAGAAGCTCGACGAGCGTCCCCGGCTGCGTCCGGCTGTCTCCATCGTTGGCGCAGGCAACCCCAGCGATGCACGCGCTGACCAAGAGCCGCAGCGGATCCACGGGCAGCGCGGCGATGTCTTCGCTCGTTGGGCGAAAGTCGACAGCGCGTGGACCCGACACGCCGGGGAGCTTGGCACAACCCCCGAGCCTGCCGATAGACCACGACACCACCTCCACAACATGGCGACCTGTCGACGGGGAGCTTGTGGACGCCCGGCCAATCGGTACACTCCCTCCGGCGATGCAGCGACTCCAGGCACATCTCACCGTTTGCGAGATCATCCCGGCCGATCAGTGGGCCTCGTTCACCAACTGGCTGGAGGCAGCGGACGAGCCCTGCGAGCACGACGAGTCATCCTACGAGCCCTGGCTCGCCACCCATGGCGTCGACCTCGCTCAGGCGTCCAAACTCCATGAAGCCATGCGTGAGCTCGCCCCGGGGCCCTGCCGCTGCGCCGCCGCTGCTGAGATCTGGCCGGCCGACCTCCATGAGACCATCCGCGGCCCTGTTGTGTGGTGCCGGCCCGAAGCGCTCCCGCGAGCGCTGACAGGCCAGCCCGCAGCTGGTCGCGAGGTTCAGCTCACCTGGTTCTTCGCCGCGCACCGCGGTGACCTCGGCGAGTTCTGGGATGCCGTCGAGGAGCCCGAAGCGCACGCCGACTGGGACGACGCGCTCGATCTCCTGGACTTGCTGTGCGAGCTGGTCGCCAGCGATGGCGAGCTAGCCTGGGCCGCAGTGGACGTCAACCAGCGGATCGAGAGCTTCTACCACGGCGGCGACGCGGACGAGGTGGAGCGCTGGCTTCGGGAGCGGGGGCACAGTCTCCATCCGCTGGAGGCGGCGCTCGATCGGCTCGCGGTGTTCGTATTGACGAGCGGATCTCAGCCGGTCTCGGAGGTCCGTCTGGGAGTCGATGGATCGGCGGCCCTCTTCTCCGCTGGCAGGCCAGAGATCGTGGTGGTCCGGGCTCGCGAGCGGACGATCTGGGCGGAGGGGTGGAAGCCGCTCCCCGCCGGCCCAACCCGCATCGAGACATCTGCAGGCCCGATCGATCTTCCGGAGACAATCGTGGCTGGCGTGCACGAACTGTCAGTGCCAGCCGTCTGATCTGACCTCGTTCTCGCTCGAGCGTGCGACGCCGATCCCACACGGCGGTAGTTTTCGCCAGTTTTTCGCGGATCGCGGGGTGAATCCGTAGGTTCGGGCCATGCCCACGGTGATCCCGGCTTCGCTGCTCCGCACGTCCACCAAGCCCGCGACGCCGCCGACCCAGCGCGGCGGTGCCGAGCGACCCCGGCGGCCGCGCGAGCTGGTGACGCCGTCGTGGTTGCTCGATCCCGATCAAGCGCAGCTCGTGGCCGGGACCATGCTCGCCCACACCAAGCAGTACCAGATCGAGGGCCTGATCGGAGAGGGCGGCATGGGCTGGGTGTACCGGGCGTGGGACCCGGTGCTCGAGCGCGCGGTCGCGCTCAAGGTCATGAAGCCGGATGTGCCCGAGTCCGAGCGCGATCGATTTCGACGCGAGGCGATCTGGGGCGCCCGGTTCTGTCACCCGTCGATCGCCCGCGTGTTCGATCTGGTCGGGGTCCCGGGCCAGGGCTTCTCGTGGTTCGTGATGGAGTTCCTGCCGGGTCGAGACCTCGGCACGCTGGTGGGTCGCGCGCGCCGACGCGAGCAGCAGATCCCGCTGCGCCTGATCGCCGACGTGTTTCGGCAGATCCTGGGCGCCCTGCAGTACAGCCACGACTGCAACGTGATCCACCGGGACGTGAAGCCCGAGAACCTGTTCGTGACCCGCGATCCCAACACCAACTTCGTGACCAGCAAGCTGCTGGACTTTGGGGTCGCGCTGGATCTCTCGAAGCCGCGGACCGAAACGCACCTGGTGGGGGACCCGCGCTACATCGCGCCCGAGCAGACCCAGCACGGCCGCCAGGTCGACGGGCGCGCAGACGTGTACGCGACCGGCATGGCCCTGTACGAGGCGCTGACCAACCGCCACCCCTTCAGCGATCTGATGGGCGGGCCGTTCCAGGCCCTGCTCGCGGCCCAGCGCGATCGCGTGCCCGCGCCACCGAGCACCTACCTGCCCGAGAGCTACCCCGCGACCTTGGTGTGCGGGCTGGATGTGGTGATCCAAAAGGCCACGGCCAAGGATCCCGACAAGCGTTTCGAGAGCGCGCGGGCCATGCAAGAGACGCTCGCCGACGTGCTGCGGGGCTGACGACTACCGTCGTGGTCGTTTGATCTTGGGCCCCGCGCTGGTGATCATCGCCGCGTGAGCGCCCGCCCCTGGTACCGTGAGCCGCTGCTGCACTTCGCGGTCGCTGGCGTCGCGCTGTTTGGCCTGTACGAGCTGGTCCGCCCAGCCCCGGTCGGCGAGACGATCGTGGTGTCCGCAGACACGCTCGCGCGGATCCACGACCAGCAGGCGCGTCGGCTTGGCCGCGAGCCGACCGCCGACGAGCGTGACGCGGCGATCCGCGAGTGGGCCGACGCCGAGATGCTGTACCGCGAGGCGCGGGCGCTGGGTCTCGATCGCGGCGATCCGATCGTCCGTCGGCGCCTGGTTCAGAAGCTGGCGTTCTTGTTCGAAGAGGTCGACGACCCGCCCGAGCCGAGCGACGCCCAGCTCGAGCAGTGGATCAAGGACCACGCCGATCGCTTCGAGCAAGCGCCGCGGTTCGGGCTGGTCCACGTGTTCGTGCCGAGTTCATCGCGGGTGGTGCCGGAGGCCAAGCTGGTCGAGCTCGAGCAGGCGCTGGCCGACGGCGCCGACCCGGCCACGCTCGGCGAGGGGTTCGCCCTGGGCCAGGTCCTGCAACCCAAGACCGTGGTTGAGCTCAACCGCAGCTTCGGGCCGGAGTTTGGCGACAGCGTCGGGGCGCTGCCTGAGCTCGGCTGGCATCGCATCCGCTCGCTCTACGGCTGGCACCTCGTTCATGTCGAGGAGCGTCTGCCGGGCCGCCTGGCCAGCGTCGACGAGGTCCGCGGTCAGGCTCGCCAGGGGGTGCTGAACGAGGCGCGGGAGCGGGCGCGCCAGCGGGCGATGGACGAGCTGCGCGATCGCTATCAGCTGGAGATCGAGGGCGAGGGTGAGTAGCGGCGGTCCCGGGCCGCGCAGGGTCTGGCTGCCGCGGGCCTCGCTGCTGCTCTTGTTGCTCACGATCGTGCTGACCAGCGGTCCGGCGCGCGCCCACGAGTTTCGACCCGCGCTGCTGCGGCTGACCGAGCGGCCCAACCCGAGCGGGGAGAACGGCTCGTTTGACCTGCGCCTGGTCGCGCCCGCGCAGAGCACCGCCGGGGCGATCGGCGAGGGCGAGCTGACCCCGATCGTGCCCGCGCACTGCGAGCTGCGTCAGATCCGGCTCGACTGTGGCGCGCAGGGTCTCGTGGGTGAGCTGGGGGTCGCGGGGCTCGACCGTCACCCGGTCGACGTGATCGTCGAGCTTCGGTTCGTCGACGGGACCCAGATCACCTCGGTGCTCGGGCCCGATCAACCGACGATGACCGTGGACGGTGCGACCGAACAAGCTGGCTCCGACTCGGTGTTCTCGGACTACGTGGCGCTGGGCATCGAACACATCTTGCTTGGCCCCGATCACCTGCTGTTCGTGCTTGGCCTGGTGTTGTTGGTGCGCGCAGCGGGCAGCGACACGCGGACCCTGGTGTGGACGGTGACCGCGTTCACGCTGGCGCACAGCATCACCCTGGCGGCCGCGACCTTGCAGCTGGTCCAGGTCCCGGGGCCGCCGGTCGAGGCCGGGATCGCGCTGTCGATCTTGCTGCTCGCGCGCGAGCTGGCGCGCGGCCAGACCGACGAGACCGCGCGCGACACCTGGAGCTGGCGGTACCCGTGGGTGGTCGCGTTCGGGTTTGGACTGCTGCACGGGTTCGGGTTCGCGGGCGCGCTCAGCGAGGTCGGGCTGCCGCAGGGACAGATCCCCCTGGCGCTGCTGGGCTTCAACGTCGGCGTGGAGCTGGGCCAGCTGGCCGTCGTCGCGGTGTTGCTGGTGGTACTGCTCGGCGCCCGCGCGCTGGCCCGCGCGGCCCAGCTCCGCCCAAAGATCGCGCGATTGGGGACCCTGGCTCCGACCTGGGTGATGGGCGCGCTCGCGTTCGCGTGGACGATCGATCGGGTGCTGGGGTTTTGGGGTTAAGCTCCCGGCGATGACCCCGCTCGCTCGCTGTCCGCGGCTCCCCCTGACCGCGCTGGCGCTCGCGTCCTCGCTGACCGCGTGCAAGCCCGCCGAGGAGCCTCCCTTCGTCGAGGATCGCGAGCCGTGCAGCGACAACAACCCGCTGCGCAACGTGTACTTCGGCGATCTCCACGTGCACACCAGCTACTCGTTCGACGCGTACATCAACCGCGTCGACGTGGATCCCTTCGCCGCCTACGAGTTCGCCCGCGGCGAGGCCGTCGAGCTCCCGGATGACGCCGGCGGGGTGCGCCTCCACCAGCTCGAGCGGCCGCTGGACTTCGCGGCGGTCACGGATCACGGCGAGTACCTGGGTGAGGTCTCGGCCTGCAAAGATCCTGACTCGCCCGCGTACTCCAGCGATCTGTGCATTGGCCTGCGCGAGGGGGATCCGGCGGTGCTCGTGCAGTGGGGGCTGGGGCTGGGCGCCCAGACGCCCGTGCGTCCCAAGGCGATCTGCGAGGTCACCGACTGCTCGAGCAGCCTGAGCGACGCCTGGGTCCGCACCCAGGAGGCGGCCGAGGCCGCCTACGATCGCAGCGCCGCGTGCAGCTTCACGAGCTTCGTCGCCTACGAGTGGTCGGGGGCCAAGACCCTGTCCAATCTGCACCGCAATGTGGTGTTTCGCAGCGAGCGGGTCCCGGCGATCCCGGCCACCCACTTCGAGGAGCCCGACTATTGGGGCCTGTGGCGCGCGCTCGACCGCGACTGCATCGAGGGGCTCAACGGCTGCGACGTGCTGGCGATCCCGCATAACAGCAACTGGTCGAATGGCAACATGTTCGCGGTCGAGTATCCCGAAGGCGACGAGGCCGAGCTAGCGAGCCTGCGCGCGCGGCTCGAGCCGCTGCTCGAGATCTATCAGCACAAGGGCGACAGCGAGTGTACCAATGGCCTGGCCAACCCGCTCGGCGCCCCGGACGAATTGTGTGACTTCGAGAAGCTGCGCACGGGTGAGTTCGAGGACTGCGGCGACGGGACGGGCACCCAGGGCATGATCAACGGCGGCTGCGTGTCGCGCCTCGACTTCGCCCGGGGGATCTTGACCGAGGGTCTGCGCGAGCACGAGCGCCTGGGCGTCAACCCCTACAAGCTCGGCCTGATGGCCAGCACCGACACCCACAATGGCACCCCGGGCGCGGTCGAGGAGTACGACTATCCCGGGCACTTCGGCGCGGCCGAGGGCTCACCCTACCAGCGCCTGACGGGGACGCTGCCGGGCGGTCCGCAGGACTCTCCGGGCGGGCTGATCGCGGTGTGGGCCGAGCAGAACAACCGCGAGTCGATCTTCGACGCGATGCGACGCCGCGAGACCTACGGGACCTCGGGCCCGCGCATGGCCGTGCGGATGTTTGGAGGCTGGGATCTGCCCGCTGACATCTGCTCGCGCGCGGACCTGGTCGAGCTTGGGTATGAGCGCGGGGTGCCGATGGGTGGGGATCTTCCGACCCAGCCAAGCTCGTCCGCTGCGCCGGGCTTTGTGGTCCAGGCGCTCAAGGACCCAGGCACCGCGGCGGCGCCCGGGACGGATCTCGAGCGTATCCAGCTGATCAAGGGCTGGGTCGACGAAAACGGCGAGTCGCACGTGGAGGTGTACGAGATCGCTGGCGCGCCAACTGGCGCGAGCGTGGATGTTGACACTTGCGAGACGCAAGGGGCCGGGAGCGCGCAACTGTGTGGATACTGGGTCGACCCAGCCTATGATCCAGCCGAGCGGGCCTGGTACTACGCCCGGGTGGTCGAGAATCCAGTGTGTCGATGGACCACGCGCGACTGCAACGCGCTCGCGGCCGCGGGCGAGGAACTGCCTGGAGCGTGTGATACCGCGATCGACGTGATCCAGGAGCGCGCCTGGACCAGCCCGATCTGGAATTAGTCAGGGTCGCGCAGATTGCTCGGCGGAGACGGCGTGACGCCGATGCTTTGCCCGTGCGCGCGTGCAATCAATTCGGCTGACTCAGGGTGTCGCAGCTGCCAGTCGCGGAGTGAGAGATGCACGCCAGATAGATAGATGTGCGTGTGAACAACCGAATGTGGGTGGTCTTGGAGGTTGTGGGCATGATCGCAATTTTATTGGTGCGGGGACTCCATGCGAGCGCGACGCTCTCGACACAATCCGACGGATAGAGCGCCGCGCTGGCCGCGGACTTGATCGATGCCGTTCGGGGCTACACTGGTCAAGTTGCGGTGAATGTGGCGCCCGGTCCAGTGTGGCCAGAGCAGGAGTGTCCCGTGAATCATCAAACACCAATCATCGGCGCTCGCTCGGGCGCCGCTGCAATCATGCTAATCGGTCTTTGTGTATGTGCGCCCGAGACTGGTGGGGCACTCGAAGACCAGCGCGTGGCCGAAGTCGATGACGTTGGTGTTCAACCCGAAGGCTTGGTGAGCCCGGTCGGCGCTGGTGGGTCCAGCGCGGGGGCGCGGGCTGACTTCAACGGCGACGGTTACGACGACCTGGCGATCGGAACCCCGGGTGAGGCCTTGGGCAGCAACCTCCCGTGGGCCGGGGCTGTCAACGTGTTGTATGGCTCGGGGACCGGCCTGACCGTGGTTGGCAACCAGCTGTGGCATCAAGACAGCGCGGGTGTCGACGGGGCCGCCGAGCCAGGCGACGGGTTCGGCGCGACGCTCGCGGTCGGGGATTTCAACGCTGACGGCTTCGCTGACCTCGCGATCGGTGCTCCGTACGAGAGCATTGGCATGCTGGCCAACGGCGGCGCCGTCAATGTGCTGTATGGCTCCGGGGCGGGCTTGACCGCGACGGGCAATCAGCTGTGGCACCAAGACAGCGCGAATATCCTTGGGGCCGCCGAGGCCGATGACCTGTTTGGTTGGGCATTGACCAGCGCTGACTTCAACAATGATGGGTATCACGATCTCGCGATCGGCGTGCCCGCCGAGGACATCGGTGGGCTCGCGGACGCGGGCGCGGTGAACGTCATTTATGGCTCGGCGGCCGGCCTGAGCGCAGCCGGCAACCAGATCTGGCATCAAGACATCTCCGGGGTCGGCGGCGGCGCGGAGCCGGGGGACTCGTTTGGCAGCGCGCTGGCGGCCGGCGACTTCAACAGCGACGGACACGCTGATCTAGCGATCGGTGTGCCCGAAGAGGACCTGGCCATGATCGCCAACGCGGGCATGGTCAACGTGCTCTACGGCACCAACATGGGGCTCTCGGCGACCGGTGACCAGATCTGGCATCAGAACAGCCTGGGGATCCTCGGCGCAGGCGAGCCAGGTGACGAGTTTGGTCGCGCGCTCGCGGTCGGGGACTTCGACAATGACGGGTACGCTGACCTCGCGGTTGGCGTCCCCAACGAGGGGGTGGGGCTGACGAGCCAGGCCGGCGCCGTGAACACGATCTACGGATCCACCGCTGGCCTCAACGAGGCCGACGATCAGATCTGGCATCAGAACAGCGGGGGGATCCTGGGCGTGGCCGAGGGGATCGATCACTTCGGTCGGTCGCTGGCTGCGGGTGACTTCGACGACGACGGCCGCGATGATCTGGCGATCGGCGTGCCAGGCGAAGATCTGGAGGGCGCGACCACCGAAGCCGACGCGGGCGCGGTCAACCTGCTCTACGGATCGGACATTGGCCTGGCGGCGGTCGACAATCAGCTCTGGCACCAAAACAGCGGTGGCGTGCTCGGGGTCGCCGAGAGCTTCGATGCGCTCGGCAGCGCGTTGACGGTGGGGGACTTTGACGCTGACGGCTCCATGGATCTGGCGATCGGGGTCCCGATGGAGGCGATCGGCGCTCAGCTGGAGGCGGGCGCGGCCAATGTTCTGTATGGCGCGGTCGGTGGGCTGACGTCCGTCGACTGCCAGATCTGGCATCAGAACAGCTCGGGCGTCCTGGGCGTGGCCGAGGTGGGTGACTGGTTCGGCATGTCGATCCGCTGATCCGAGCAAACACTCGGGCGAGGTAGTGTGGGATGCTGCGGCATGTCCTGTTGAAGCAGGTGCCGCAGGGCTGTCGCGTGTACGAGACCGGGATGGTCGATCCCCGCGAGCTCGGCAAGGTCGAGTGGCGCGAGCTGTTCGAGGCCAGCGAGGGCGGGCAGAAGTTGATGCGGTTGACGGGGCTGCTCGCCGACGAGGTCGCGGCGGTGCGCGGGGCCCTGAGCACCGAGCAGCCCGGGGAGCTGGGCAAGTCGATGGGCGAGTCCGCGTCGGGGTGGCTGGGCAAGATCGGCTGCCAGTCCGAGTCGTCTGGGCTCCCAGACGCGCTCGGACCTGACCGACTGCAGCCGCCTCGCATGTGGGGGTGGTGCTCAGCGCTTGGGCTGAGCCTTGGCCTGGTCGCGGCGAGTGGGGACATCGAGCAGGCGCACGGGGTTTTGGCGGTCCTCGTGCAACCGCTGGAGCTCGGCGGCGGCGGGGAGCAGGGCGACACTGACACAGGCGACGGAGGCGATGATGGTGATGAGCATGTTGTCTGGTGGGCGGCAGGGGCTTCCCTGGCGCGGGGGACCCAACTCGGGTGTCGCGCTGGTATTGCCAGGAACTACGTGAGTTCGCCCGCGTTGGCGCTGGCCTCGGGCCGCTCGCTGCGCTAAGTGTTCCGCGATGTCGCAAGTTTCGATCGCCCTGACAGGTGTGCCGACAGGCGAGCTCGAGCAGCTGTTGCGGCTCGTGCATCGCCAGCAGATTGCGCCACCGATCACGCCGGCCACCCTCGCGCTGGTGGGCTTGCAGCATCGCAGCGAGGAGCTGATGCAGAGTCTGCGTGGACTCGACGAGCCCGGCGTGCGGGCGGTGTTGATAGCCGTCCTCGCCGAGCGGCGCTCGTGAGCGATAGGGTCGAGTCGCGCGGGCCGAGGGAGCTGCTGGTGGCGCTCGAGCGTCTGATCGCGACTTGTCCGTCCGAGCTCGCGCTCACGCCCCGCGGTGAGCTGGGCACCGACGCCGGGCAACGCTTGAAAGTGGTCGAGATCGGGCCGGGGGGCGGCGAGTGGATCGAGGTTGGCGTCGGCCCCACGTTGATCCGGCTGCGCTTCGGCGGCTGGACCGAGCTGATGGCGCTCGATCCCGTGACAGGCGAGACAGGCGAGACAGGCGAGACCGAGCAGCTCGACGACGCGAACGAGCTGGCCCTCGACTTCGTGGCCGCGGCGATGTTCGGCGAGCTGCGCGTGGTCGAGGTCCGGCTCCACGCCGAGGTGCTTCAGCGCTGCCTCGAGGTCTGCGTCGCGGGCACCTGGCGGCGCCACGCCAAGACCGGATCGCTCGGGCTCGCGGGCGTTCGCGCGTGGCTGCGGCGGGACCTCGAGCGACGCGTGCGGGGCAACGAAGGCCGGGTGCGTCGACCCAAGTCCCTGCGCAACGCGGGGCCGCGCGGACTGCCCGGCGCGCCGTGGGCCGGGGCGTCGGCCCGCGCTGAGACGGCGGCCGCCGAGGTCGCCGTCGACGGCGAGCTCGACCTGCACAATTTTTCGCCCAAAGAAGTTGCGCCGCTGGTCCGCGAGTACATCGACGTCTGTCATGCGCGGGAGATCCGGGACCTGCGGATCGTGCACGGCAAGGGCAAGGGGGTGCTGCGTCGAACCGTGCACTCACTGCTCGAGAAGCACCCGCTGGTCGAGGACTTCCGGCTCGGCGGCCACGGCGAAGGCAGCTGGGGGGCCACGATCGTGCGCCTGCGCGAGCACCCGCCCAAGACCTAGCTGTTGCCCACGCGCGAGTGATGCCACGCTTGCGGGGTGCACCTCATGGACATGAGCCCGACCGTGGCCACGCTCGCGCTCCGCGTGATGCGGACGGTTGCCCGGTGTGACGGGGAGACCGCCACCGAGTCGGAGCTGGTCATCGCCGCCGCCCAGCTGCTGGGCGCGAGCGCGGACGTGGACGCGGTCGAGCCCGACGAGCTTCGTGACGCCGCGCTCGACCCCAAGCAGGCCGAGCAGGTCGTGCAGGCCGCGATCCTCACCGCGCTGATGGACGGTGAGGTGAGCCCCAGCGAGCTGACGATCGTCCGCGCGATCGCGGCGGCGCTCGGCGTGAACGAGCCACGCGTGAAGAACCTCGAGCAGCTCGCGGCGGGGCGGGTCCGCGCGATGTGGGTGGACCTCGCGCGGCGGTCGTGGGCGCGCGACGTGTTCGTGCGCGCGCTCGAGACCGAGGGCCCCCGCGGCGTGTGGAAGATCGTCGGACCGATGCTCGGACGCGCCAAGGATCCCGAGCTCGCGGCTCGCTACATCGAGACCGGCGCGCTGGCCCACGACACGATGGGGTACGCCTACTTTCAGTTCGTCACCAGTAACGAGCTGCCGTTCCCGGGCGAGGGCAACGGCGTCGCCGAGGCGGGCGTGTGGCACGACTGCGCTCACGTGCTGGGCGGGTACGGCATCGAGCCCAGCGAAGAGATCCAGTTGGTGTCGTTCGTCGCGGGCTTCTCTCGCCAAGATCCGTTCTTTTGGCTGTTCACGATCACGCTGCAATTCCACCTGGGGATCTCGATGTCGCCCTACAGCGCGCCAGAGACCGGGCTGTTCGATCCGCCCGCGGTGCTCCGGGCGTTTCAGCGTGGCGCCGCGATGACTTTGGATCTGAGCGCGAGCGGGTTTGATCCGTGGCAGCTGTTTCCGCGAAATCTCGAGCAGCTGCGCCGCGAGCTGAACGTGGGCCCGCGCTCGGCGTGACGCCGGGGTCGGCTACAGAAGCTCGCGGTTGCGGACCACCCAGCCGGCCAGGCGCCGGGGAATCGCCGGGTACAGGCGCTTGACGATGTCGGTCGCCCAGGCCTCGCGGGTGATCACCAGTCGCTGACGTCGGTGCTCGATCGCGGAGACGATCTTGCTCGCGGCGGTCTCGGGCTTCATGCCGTGGTTGTCGAACCAGTCAATGACCTGCTGGCGCTTGTCGTCCGGGGCCCCGCGGCTGTTGCGGGCGATGTTGGTGCGGATGCCCCCGGGGTGCACGCTGATCACGTCGATGTTCTCGTTGGCCAGCTCGATCGCCAGCGACTCCGTGAACCCGCGGACGGCGAATTTGGTCGCGCAGTAGGAGCTCTGCTTGGGCACGCCGGTCAGCCCGAACATGCTCGAGAGGTTGACGAACGCGCCCCAGCCGTTGGCCTGCAGCTGCGGAAGGAAGAATTTGCAGCCGTACACGACGCCCCAGAAATTGATGCCGACGATCCACTCGAAGTCCTCGAGGCTGTGATCTTCGAGCTTGTCGGTCACGGTGACCCCGGCGTTGTTGACGACGATGTGCGCGGGGCCGTGGGCCTGCTCGACCTCGTCGGCGAACGCCAGCATGCGCTGCTTGTCGCTGACGTCGACGACGTGAGTGGTGTGCCCGGCGCCCTCGAGCTCGCGGGCGGTCTGGGCCAGACCGCCCTCGTCGACGTCGGCGATCGCCAGCGTGCAGCCCTTGGCGGCCAGCGCTTTGGCAGTCGCGCGGCCGATCCCGCTCGAGGCTCCGGTGACGACGGCGACGCGTTTGTCGAGGCTGCGCATGCCGATCGACTACGCCCGAGGCTCGACCTGGTCAAGCTGCGCTCGAGCTGGGCTCAGGCGCGGTTCAAGCCCGCGCGGGCGTCGTGGGCGAGCGCCTGCACCTGCGCGTGGAGCCGCTCGGTCAGCGTGGCCGTGCGCTCGCTGAGCCGAATCGGCTGGCCCACGGCCATAGCGACCGGCGTTCGCCGACGCGCGCCGAACTCTCGCGCGTGGGCCAGGAAGCTGTCGGTGACGTACTCGCAGCCGGGCGGATACGCGAGGCCGACCGGCACGAACTCGACGTCGAGGCCGCGACAGGCCGCGAACGCGCCCGCGTTGAACGGCCGGACCTCGTCACCCGCGAAGGTCGTGCCCTCGGGGAACACACACACGGTCCGGCCGCGCTGCAGCTGGGCGCGGATCGAGCGAATCGCAGCCGCGCCGCTGTGCTTGGACTCGCGGTCGACGAAGATCGTCTGGGCCTTCTGGGCGGCGAGGCCGAGCAGCGGCCAGGTCTCGAGGTCGGCGCGGCTGAGCACCGATCCGCCGAAGTAGGTCAGCAACAGCGGGATATCGATCGCGGTGCGATGGTTGCTGATGACCAGGCGCGGGCCGGCTGCCGGCGGCGGGAGCTCGCCGATCATGCGCAGATCGATCGAGAGCACGCGCAGGATCCCGGCGGTCCAGGTCCTCATGTAGCGCTCGAAGATCGGCTCTTGCTCCGCGCCCGCGCTCAGCTTGCGATCGACGAGCTTGTGCGACTCCGCGGCCGCGAGCATCACCGCGGTCCAGCCAGCCAAGGTCGCGCCGCGTGTGGGCGCGAGCAGCTTGCGCAGCGCGTCGGCCATCGGCGCAGTTATACCGGACCGCCACGCAACGGTTGTGTCACGGCTTCACTGTTGCGGCGCTGACGACCAATGGTCATTATTGTGAATGATATCAAATACTTATGATGGATGGGTTGCCAGCCGCGGCAAGAAGGGTCATTCGTCTCGCCCATGCCGGCGGTCAGCGATGCCCACCACGGGCTCCCAAAGCCCGCCATCTTCCCAGCCGTCTTCGAGGCGGCGCTCTGAGTCCCAAGCTCGATCCGCCCGCGGTGGCGAACGTGGAGGCGAGCTCGGCCGCGCTGGTCGCCGCGCTGTGCCCAAGGGCGCTCGGCTCGGTCGTGGATCCGTTGATCCCGGCGGCGATCGTCGCGGCGCTGCGCTGGGTGTTTGGCCGAGAGCTCGAGCACGACGAGGTCGCGGCTTCGTTGCTCGGCGCCCGGTCCGACGCCACCGAGCTGCGGACCCTGAGCGGGTTCGACATGGGCGCGCGGTGTGAGCTGGTCCGCGCCGCGATGGTCGTGTCGCTCGCGGATCAACGCCGCGATCCGGCCCGGACCGCGGGCATTCGCGCGCTCGCGGAGCAGCTCGGGGTGTCGGACACCGACGGCGGTCTCGAGCAGCTCTCGCTGCTGACGGCCGGCAAGCTCGCGCAGCTGCGCTGGCGAATGCTCGATCACAGCGTGAACACCTTGTGGGGCGAGCGCTCGGACTCGAAGCGCGAGCTGTGGTGGCAGCTGGTCGGCACCGTGTTCACGAGCTCGAGCGCCGAGCGACTGGTCGCCGCGCGGTTCGTGGGCCTGGGTTTGCTGCCGTCGACCAGCGTTGGCTGGGCGCTGCAGCGACACTATCGCGTGCACGGACTGGTGGTTCCGGGTGAGGGCAGGGGGATCTCGGATAAATTCGTGGTCCACGAGCTCGCCCACGTCCTCACTGGCTACGCACCCCACCCCTACGGCGAGATGTTGCTCGCGGCCTTTCACGCGGGCAATACCCCGGCGCTGGCGATCGAGCTGCTGCTGCGCGCGCTGCTGCAATACCACCACGGGATCCGCCTCGACGACGGGCCCAGTCGGGGGCTGCTGGTTCCCGACGAGTTCTTTCGCGCCTACGCGCGTGGGCACGCGACCGCGATCGATCTGCATCGGACCGACTGGAACGCGCTGCTCGAGCGAGACCTCGACGAGGTCCGCCGCGAGCTCGGGCTGGCCCCGTCGCTGCGCGAGTAGCCTCGCTACCCGAAGGTGTGGACCAGCAGCACGATGAGCGCGATCAGGGCGATCCCGCCGAGCACCGCCATCGCGATCTTCAGCTTGCTGTAGGGCCGCTCACCGACCGCCTCGCCCGTGCGAGCGTTGACCACGAATCGGTACACCGTGTTGTCGTAGCGAAAGCTGGACAGCCACAGCGGCAGCAGGAACAGCTTGAAGGTCACGTTGGTGTGGTTGGTCGAGTAGCCGTCGATCGACTGGGTGTCGCCGCCAATGTCCGAGCGGATCGTGCTCTCGATCGCGGGGACCATCTTGGTCTTGGCCACGCCGAATCCCTCTTCGAGTCCGAGCACCGCGCGCTCGGCCATGAACCCGCTGAGGTAGCGCGAGTCGAAGGCCGTGAGCGCGCCGAGATCCCACGGCTCGAGATCGGCGATCAGCTTGTCGGGCAACGACGTGGACGCGCAGATCAGCAGGTCGTCGAAGGGCCGCTGGATGTGGCCGCTGACGGGGCTCCACCGGGTCTTGCGGACCTGCCGAGTCTGGGTCTTGCCCTCCGAGTCCTGGTAGGTCTCGGTCACGTAGTAGTAGGTGCCGCGCTGGCCACGGTACGAAGCGTGGGCGAGGGCGTCGTAGGTGTAGTAGGGCAGGTACACCCCGTCCATGCGCACGCGCCTGGCCTTGGCGGCGAGATCGCTGGGCGCGAACCACCGGCTCGTGACCCAGTCCTTGAACTTGCCGCCCGCGGTGCGCTCGTCGATCGCGAAGGGCAGCACGCTCTCGGGCACGATCGTCGCGCGGTCCTCGGTGATCGGCACGACCACGGGCGAGTCGCAAAACGGACACGCGCTGGCCTGGGCGGTGATCATGGTGATCGCGCCGCAGCCGTTGCACTGGATCTCATGGCCGTTCTCGGCGAGCGTGCTGACCGGCTGCTGCCTGAGCGCGCGGAGGGCCTCGTCGAACGAGCGCTCGACCACGGGGGCGGCGGCTGCCGGGGCTGCGATCTGCTGGGCGTGGCCGCAGTAGGGGCACTGGAGGTTGGTGCTGCCCGGCGCGAACTCGAGCTTGGCCCCGCACTGCTGGCAGGGGAATTCTTCATGGGTGCCGGTCTGCGCGTGCGGCTCGGTCATGCTGCGGGGACTCTACTAGACTCTCGGGGGTCGCCACGAGCCCTTTCGTGGGCGGGGTGTTGGCCAGGCCGCGATGATGAGGATGATGGTGGTCACGAGGACGTGGCAACTGCTCACTCAATCGAAGCGACTCATGATCTCGAGACCCCACGAGACCAGGGTGCCCCCGCCGCCTGCGTCGTCGGTGATCGTCAAGAACCATGTGCCGTTGACGGACTCGTCGCCGGAGAACCCTTGCGGCACGCGAGCGAGCGACAGCGAGCCGGGGCTGGGGTACCAGCTCAGATCGTAGGGGCTCGGCTCCTGGTCCCAGACCATCACCTCGTTGTCCGAGGGATTGGTCAGCGTGATCGTCAGCGCGCTCGGATCGGGGTGGTCGAGCTCGATGTACACGACCACGTCGGTGTCCACGGTTGCGAGGTCGCTGGCCTCGAGCATCACCATGAGCACGTCGTCGTGGGGGATCGGCGCGTCGAGCTGGCCGCTGTCGAATTCGCCGCGCAAGCTGGCGTCCATGCACAGGCCGCCGTTGCTGCGGGTGATGCCTGCGCAGATCAGGCCGGGCGCACACCACTGCTGCTCGGTGCAATTGTCGAATTCGCCCCCGCCCGCCTGCGCGCAGTCGAACTCGGTAGTCGTGGCCATCAAGGTGGGCGCGGGATCGGGTGGCTGAAAGGGCGCGTCAAAGCTGGCGCCCGCTGGACCGACTCGAGTGTGCGAGAAGGTTTCGCAAGTGTTGGCGAGCGTGGTGACGTTCAGCGTCGCGGTCAGCGTGCAGGCGTCCTCGACGATCTCGTCAATCGTGAAGCTGGTTCCGTACGGGCGGCGCTCGAGCTGCGTAGCCAGCACCCACGTCGCCCCCAAGCTCACGGGCGGAGCCTGGCCGAAGAACGCCTGGTAGTCCGCGTCGTCGGTGAACAGCGCCGCGAAGTTCGAGTCGACGAAGAACTCCGAGAGCGGGAGATTGATGGGCGCGTGGGTGAGGGATTCCGGGCGGCCGGGATCGAGGCAAGCGTCGCCATCGCCGTCGCCGTCGCCGTCGCCGTCGCCGTCTCCATCTCCATCTCCATCTCCATCGCCGTCGCCATCGCCGTCGCCGTCGCCGTCGCCGTCGCCGTCACCGTCACCGTCGCCGGGATCGCCATCGCCGTCACCGTCGCCGTCGCCGTCGCCGTCACCGGGATCGCCGTCACCGTCGCCGGGATCGCCGTCGCCGTCACCGCTGGTCTCGGTGTCTGTGGTTCCATCCGTGCCTGGTGCGTCATCACTGCACGCGCCGAGCAACGAGAAACAGGCAGCAACGCAAACGAAAATGGGAAGCCGGGTCACGGCGCGGAAGGTATGCGATTCTCGTCCGTGCTCCCAGCCCAGCTCATGACGGCTGCGTGACAACTCGAGTACGACCTCGCCGATCTCCGCATGCGCAGGCGGATCCGACCCTGGTCGCGTCGATCATCGGCGCCGGCTCGTGCGCATCCGCAGCGACGCTGCGCTGATCTACCCGCGTCGGGTCGATGGCTGCGCGGGCAGCTCACGGACCCTGGTCAGCATCAGCCAGGCCTTGGCGACGGTCGGTGTGTCGGCGTCGAACTCGGTCGAGCGAAGCGTGAGCAGCTCGAGCTCGGGCTCGACGGCGTCGAGGAGATCCCGAGCCGATCGGCGCGGCGGTCCATGATCACGCTCGGGCCCCTCGGTGCTGCCAGCGAGGCTCAGCCACCGCCCGCCCGTCTGCAGGGCAGCGGCGACGCGTCGCGCGAACGCAGCTCGATCCTCGGCGAGGTCGAACACGTGGAAGACCCCGCGGTCGAACACCCACTCGTACGGGGCGCCAGGCACTTCGTCGCGCAGGAAGTCGAGCGCCGAGAATTCCACGCTTACGCCGGCCGACTCGCGCTTGGTGTTGGCCTGTGCGATCGCGCGGGCAGACAGGTCCACGCCGTGAACCGTAAAGCCGCGCTCGGCCAGCCAGATCGCGTTGGTCCCGGTTCCACAGCCGACCTCGAGCACCCGGCCCGGCGCCATCACGCCGGCTTCGACGAGCTCGACGAGGTGCGGATCAGGCTTGCCCGTGTCCCATGGCAGGTCGGCGGTTGCGTAGCGTTCATCCCAGTCTGGCTGTGGCACGGCGCGGATCATAGCCCAGCGTGGGACTCGTCTGACATCGACCAGCTTCGGCGCGCGCGCTGAGCCGGCTGATCAGCCCCCGACCAGCGGGATCGACACGGCCGGATTCTCGAGGTCGTCGATCTGCGCCACGTTGACCAGATCATGAGCGATCGAGAACACCCAGTCCTCCATGAACACCGACCGCTTGACCTTGCTATTCGAGTTCGTCCACCAGTTGCCGCACGCGCTGTTCCAGCCCCCCATCATCTCGGGCTCCTCGTGCGGAACCCCGCCGAGCAGGGTGAAGCCGCCGTCGACGGTGACGTGATAGACCAGCAGCCCGCTGAAGGTCATGAAGTCTCCGTACTGCGAGCCGCCGCCGTCCTCGCAGATCGTCATGGGCACCGCGAGCAGGTCGCGGGCCTTGAAGTAGGTGAATCCAAGGTGATTGGTGGCGGCCTCCGAGGTCGAGCCGCGGGTGCCGATGATCTCTTTGTGCTGCAGCAGCGGGTCCGATAGATCGGTCACGTTGATGACCTGCAGCTGGATGCCCTGAAAATACGCGAAGTCGCCCTTGTCATCGGCGTCGTAGCCCATCGTGAGGAGGTGGTCCTCGCCCAACGGGTGCATGTACGTGGAGTAGCCCGGGATCTTGAGCTCGCCCAGCACGCCGGGTGCGGCCGGGTGCTCGAGGTCGAGCACGAACAGCGGGTCAGTCTTCTTGAACGTGACGACGTAGCCCACGTCGCCGCGAAACCGGACGGAGCGAATGTCCTCGGTCGGGGCGAGGTGATCGATTCGGCCGAGCTCGACCAGCTGCGGACCCTGCTCCTCCAGGATCGAGATGGTGCTGTGGACGTCCGGGCTGGGGAGGTGACCGCTGGTGGTGGCGATCCGGAGCACGTCCTCGTGCTCGCTCATCGAGAACTGGTTGAGGATCCTGCCCTTGACCACGCCGCTGGCCTCGTAGTCCGCCGCCACGCCGCCAGGGTTCAGCGCGAACCGGTGCACGGAGGTGGCGTCGTCGATCGCGTCCCCGAGTTCGGGGAACCAGTCGTCGTCGCCCCAAGGTCGCCTGTGCCTGACCGCGACGTACAACGAGTCCGCGGTGCCGTACACCGCGCCGGGGCGGCTGATGATCGTGCTCGCGGCGACCGGCTGCTCTTCGCCGATCTCGAACGACACCAGCGACAGGAACCCGCGGGCGTCGCTGGCCGGCGAGAGGAACATTGACTCGCAGGACGAGATCGGACCCTCGCTGGTCTGGCCGCCGTTCTCGCCATACCGCGTGTCCTTGACCGAGGGGAGCAGCGACGACGTCGGGAACTGCTCGATGAGCGCCACGTTGGCGAGGCGCAGCTGCTCGAACAGCTCATAGATCTCGGGCACCGTGTAGCTGCGGCGCCTATCTCGGCAGTAGGACTTGGGGAGCTGCTCTGGCCAGTAGGACAGCCCCGGGACTTCGACGTCGGGAAACACCATCGCGGTGTGGACGTCCATGTCGACCCGCCGAGAGTTCAAGTAGGCGCCGTTGAACTCCAACTTGCGGGTGCGCTGAGGATTGGCACGATCACTGATGTCCAGCACGGTGATCCGCAGGGGACTCCCGTCCCCGGTGAAGTCGCAGTCGTAGCCGTAGGTACACTCATTGCCATAGCCTCCAGGCCAGACCCCATCGATCGTGGAGTAGATGATCGCCACATCTTCGTGGACGTACATCCGGCGTGGCGTGCCTTCAATCGGGAAGGTCGAGAGCGTGTGGGCCTGGTCCGCGGGCCAGGCGTCGAGCACCCAGAACTTTCCGTCAGCGAGGACATACACGTGTCCGCCGTCGTTCTTGACGAAGTCGGCCTCGTCGACGTCGGCCTCTTGGTTGTTGGTCCCCGAGTACTCGCTGGCCTCTTCCTCCTCCTCCTCTTCTTCTTCCTCTTCCTCCTCTTCGCCCCAGTGCTCGCAAGGATTGTTGGCCGCCAGCACGGCCCGGTCTAGCTGCTCGAGCAACCGCGCTTCCATGTCCTGGACGAGCTTCAGCTCGAGCTTGGCCTCGACGCTTTCACACGAGCCGGCGGGGACCAGCGCTGACGAGCCAGGCTCGCCCTCGTCGGTGGTGGCACCCTCGTTGGTCGTTCCCGACTCCGACTCCGACGCCGACGCCGACGCCGACGCCGACGCCAACTCTGTGTCCGAATCCGTGCAGCCGATTGGTTGCGCGGCCAGGAGTGTCAAGGCGAGTGGGGTGATGATTCGTTCGGTCTTCATACTCGAGGGCCTAACTACGGAGCGTGGATCAGCGACAGGGGGGCTCGGGTAGCTCGAGGAGGGTGCCTCGTGGCAGGTGATCGATCATGAACACGTAGGCATTCATCGCGTGGCAGATCGAGTCCGTGCGGACGACTCGTTCGATTCTGTTCCAGAACAAGCCGCCCCGGGCCATGTCTGGATTCTTGGTCACGAAAGAATTCTCAGGCGAGTGAGTGTACTGCATCAGCAGCCAAAACAGCAGCGATTGCTGGCAATGTGCAGGCGAGGCCTGGGCCGCGTGTGGCGATTTGCCGCACGAAGGTGACGATTCGGTTGCGAAAGCTGGCGCTGTCGAGAGTCTCCAGATTGTAGCAATGCTCGTTTTGCTTGGCCGTTGCGTCCTGGTGCTCGTGTTCGAGCGGCACGCCACGAGCAGGAGCGCGATAGTGACCAGCGACGTCACGATTGCCGTCGGCCTCCGGTGGCTCGGGGCTCTCTCGTGCTTGAAATTGAGCACAGTTTGAATCTGGGAGAGGTGCTCTCCACGCTACTTGCTGGTTGCGGGTGTACCCTGCAAACCGAGGCAGAACAATTGTGGGTCGTCAGGCGCTGAGCAGCGTGGCGCCACGCCCAGCGTCGCCGTGGCGCCAAGACGGTGGCGGGTGGCGCGCTGACCCCTCGCTCGATGCGCACCAGAACCGGCAGCCGGGCCCGACCGACGCCAGGAGGTCGAGCCCCTCGCAGTCGCTGATGTCACCGGACAGAAGGCCTCAGAACCCAGAACTCGGCGGGTTGCATTGGCCGCTACGCGGGGCTCTAATCCGCCCCATGTCCGTCCGACTGTCGCCGATGTTCGTGTCGTTGGCCCTGCTGAGCGCCGCGTGTCTGACGATCGGCTGCAAGCGTGGTGGCGAGGCTGTGAACGCGCCTGACGGCGAGACGAGCAAGTCCGGAGCCGCGGCCGAGCAGGCGCCCGAGCAGGCGCCGCCCGAGTGGCTGTTGCTACCTTGGGGCACGAGACTCTACGCCAGCTCGGTGGGCGAGGCCGCGCTGACACTCCACGCGGATGCCCAGACGTCTGATCGTGGACGCGTCGTGCGGGTGGTCGGCAGCGAGGGTGATCGGTGGATCGTCGAGACCGTGCGGGCGCGCGAGCTGCCAGAGATCGACGCCGAGCCGATCGAGCACCTGGACGTGTACCGCTTGCGCTTGTACGTGCAGGCAGGCAGCGGGGAAGCGTTGTCGATCACGCCGCTGGTAGAGAGGGGTCAGATCAGCGTGTTGCTCGGGACCGTCGCGGGCGATCCACCGCTACAGTCCGGTCGTGTCCGAGCTACGGGCTCGACCATCGACTGGCGGGTGCGGCCAGGCACCACGGCCTACTGGCCGGACGGCAGCGAGGCCGGAGAGGTGGTTGCGCTGCATGCGTTCGCCGAGCCGGGTGAGCGTGTGGACGCGAACCCCCAGGTTGGTGCGCTGAGCTGCTTTGCGATCGTGCTGGGTCCGACGGCGAGCCCCGGGGGTCGACTATGTTTTCCCGCTGACGCGATCGTCGAGGGACAGCCCACGAGCTCGGACCTCATCGCGGAGCTGTGGGGTGAGGGCTCCGACGGCGCCGCGCTGGGCGTGCTCGATGGTGTTGACGGGCTGACCATGGACCGCCACGGCGGCGGAATCGGCGGAATCACGGTCAGTCCGCCAGCCGAGGCCGCGCTACCCGTTGTCGAGCTGGCTTCACTCACGACCGATGGGATCGAGCGGGCGGCCGCCAAGCGGCTGATCAACGCGCGCTCGCGGACCGTGGCTCGCTGCGTCGCGACGGCTAGCGAGCGGGACGCGAAGCGCTCGGGCACGATCGGCTTCGAGCTGAAGGTCGGCGTCGACGGCAAGGTCATCGAGCAGGAGGTCGAGAGCGACGATCCCACGCTGGTCAATTGCGTCACCCACGAGCTCAGGCGCTGGCGATTCCCCAGTGAAGCGCCCGGCCGCATCAGCGGGCGCTTTTCGTTCTAGCACTTCTTCCACTGCCAGTGGAGCTGCTTCTTGAACGCGCCATCGACATCCGTGGTGTTGAAGATGCCGTAGCCTTTCTTGTTCTTGATGGCGTTGAGGTTCAGCGTGGTGTTGATCGCGAAGATCGCCGAGGCGCCGCACTTCGACCACACGACCGACTGGAACGGGACTTTGTCCGTAAACACGTAAAAGTCGTCGTAGTAGCCCTTCAGCTGGGTGTGGGCGCTGAATCCGATCGGATCGCCAGCGAAGAAGTAGTTTGACGTCTGCCGCGCCGTGAGGCCCTTCTCGAGGAACGCGTAGCCGCGGGTGTTCACGGTCGCGACCGACACCTGCCAGCCGTTGGGCACGTGCAGCTTGACGCTAGCGAGGCAGTTCGTGGTCTTGATCGGCGGGCCGGGAGGGTTCTCGAGCAGCATGTCCTGGAAGATCAGGATGAAGCTCTTTTGGTCGGTGGCGATCTGCGACACGACCGACCCGGGCTTGTTGCTCGGGCAGCCCGCGCCGTTGGCGATGATGCCCTCGATGTACACGTCGTTGGGGTCGGGCAGCGCGGCGAGCTGGTCAGCCGGCTCCTGCCACGTGAGCGCCGGGTCGTCGCTGTGAAGCTCCCCGGCCGGGGACAAGTTGATCGTGTTGGGGCTGTCGCCGTCGAGCTGCTCGAGCGCGGCGATCTGTTCTTGCACGGCGAGCTCGTCGACCGTGGCGAGCGCCTCGAGCTCCGAGCTGTCGTCGAGGTCCTCTGGATCGCAGGCGGACGTCGACATCGCCAGGAGCACGAGGCAGCCGAGCGAGGTGAAGATGCGTGTGCGGGTGTGGAGTTTGGTTTGGGTGGTCATGCTCCCCCAGGTAGCAAGGCGCATGCCTGCGGATGGGGAGGGAGCACGGGCTGTGGTTCTCGCCGCTGTCGCGCCCCCCGCCTGCCCGCGGCGTCACGCGGGGACGCGCACCGACTCCGCCGCGGACGCAGGACACCCGCCCGGGCCGAAACTCGGGCGGTCAGCCTCGATCGGCTCGGGCGGCGACCAGCAGCGCCTCGAGCCGAGGTCGCAGGTGCTCGACGGCGCCGGGACCTTTGATCCCACCTTCGGTCCGGCGTGGGCCTGCGCGCCCGTCAGGAGCCGGGGCCACGAACAGCGGGATCATCCGTGAGCTGTACCCGGCGGCGGCGAGCCGATCACGATCGCGGTCGAGATCGAACTCGAGCAGTCGCAAGCCCGGCAGCGCCTGGTCGAGGCTGCCGTCCTCGACTGCGTCGTGAAAATAGCGGCATGGCTCGCACCAGCTCGCGCCGACGTAGACCAGCAGCTGACGATCCTCGGCGTGGGCCTGCGCGCGCTCGGCGTTGACGAGCTCGACGACGTCGCCCTCGGCGGGCGCGAGCGCGAACTCGGGACCCGCTGGCGCGGGCGAGGGGACAGCGGCCGGCGCGGGTGGGGGTGCTTCGGTGTCAGCCGCGGCCGGGGCTGGCGTCGCCGGGCAAGCCGTGAGCAGCGTCAACGTCGACAGCGCGAGCAGGGCCCACGGGCGAGTGGAACGGGTTGTCGGTGGTGGGTTCACGACCGCCGCAGCATAGCCCGGTCGGCGCAGTCGTTGCGCCCAGGTGCAGACCGTGTGGACCGAGCCCGTAGCTCGCGGTACTCGTAGCGGCCATGGATGACCTCGCGTATTTTCCGCCCGGGACCCAGACCTTTGTCGGTTGTCTGGGCTCGGGTCTGCGGGTGCGCTGGTACGAGCGGGGCCCGACCGACGGATCCAGGGAAGACGCCACCAGTGAGAGCTCTCGCCGCGCGCTGCCGACGGTGCTGTGTCTGCACGGGTTCCCCGAGCTGGCGGTGAGTTGGCGCGAGCAGCTCGCGGGCTTGTCCAACCGCTATCGCGTGGTCGCCCCGGACCTGCGCGGCTACGGGGGCACCGACGCGCCCGCGCGGGTTCGTGACTACACCCTCGACATCTTGGCGCGAGACGTGGTCGAGCTGATCGATGCGCTCGGCGTCGACAAGGTCCACCTGGTCGGCCACGACTGGGGCGGCGCGATCGCGTGGGAGGTGGCTCAGCGCTACGCCGATCGGCTCCACAGCCTCAGCGTGATCAACTGCCCGCCGCTGCAGATCATGGTTCGGCACCTTCGCAAGCTCGAGCAGCTGCGCCGCAGCTGGTACTTCTTGTTTTTCCAGGTGCCGTGGCTGCCCGAGCAGCGCCTGCGCGCCAACCCAGCGCTGATGGTGGCCAAGGGGTTTCGGGCCAACGCGGTCAATCGCGAGCCGTTCTCGCGCGAGCGACTCGAGCCGTACCTTCGCCAGCTCCGCGAGCGAGGCATGCCGGGCATCAACTACTACCGGGCGGCGCCGCTGCACCTGCTGCGACGGCTCACGCCGATCTCCATACCGACCCGCTTGATATGGGGCTTGCGCGACCCGGCGCTGGGTCCCTGGTTCGCCGAGCCAGACCTCTATTCGAGCTGGGTCGAGCGCTTTGATCGGGTCTTGCTCGACGACGTGGGCCACTACCCCGGGCAAGAGGCCCCGGATCGGGTCAACCAGGCGCTGCGCGAGCACTTTGACCAGGAGCGCGGGTCGTGATCGTGGTGATCGGCGCAGGGAGGATCGGCGGCGCCCTCCACCAGCGCGATCCGCATCAGTTCGCGCTCGTCGATCGACAACAGGGCTGGGAGCTGCTCGAGCGCGAGCCTGGCGAGCCGATCCTGCTGGCGGTCCGCAACGACGATCTGCTCGCGGTGCTCGAGCGGGTGCCAGAGCGCCGTCGTGCGGATCTGGTGTTCGCGCAAAACGGAATGCTGCGGCCCTGGCTGCGCGAGCACGGGCTCACCGAGGTGACCCGCGGGCTGCTGTTCGTGGCCGTGCCCACGCGCGGCGCCCCGATCGAGCCGGGCGGCGAGAGCCCGTTCTTTGGCCCCCACGCGGCGACCATGGTCCAGGCCTTCACGCGGGTCGGGCTGCCCGCCGCGGTCGTGAGCGCCGACGCGTTCGCGGCCGTCGAGCTCGAGAAGTTGATCTGGAACTGCGCGTTCGGGCTGTGCTGCGAGGCGTTCGACTGCGACGTCGGGACCGTCGTGCGGGATCACGCCGAGCAGCTGCGCGCGCTCGTGGCCGAGCTGCTCGAGGTCGGCGCTCCGGCGCTGGGGGTGGAGCTCGAGCTCGGGCCGCTCGTGAACCGCCTGTGCGACTACTCGCGCTCGATCCCCAGCTACCGCGGCGCGGTCAAGGAGTGGCCGTGGCGCAACGGGTGGTTCGTGGAGACCGCACGCGAGCAGGGCAGGGCCACGCCGACCCACGCGCAATTGCTGGCGAGGGTCGGTCGCGGCTGAGACGATGCCGGTCATGTCGATCATGTCGATCATGTCGATCATGCCGGCCGCCTCAGTCGTCGATGCCCTGAGCCCGATCCCGTCGGCCGCCGAGCTGTGGGTCCTGATCACCCTCGCGGCGCTGGGCCTGCACCTGTTCGTCGAGCATCGCAAGTGGTCGGCCGCCGTCGCGATCACCAAGCTGATCGCCTCGACCGGGTTCTTGATCACGGCGGTTCATGCGGGCGCGCTGGGGTCCGAGTGGGGCCGCTGGATCTTCGTCGGTCTGGTGCTGTCGTGGTGCGGCGACGCGTTCTTGCTCGCGCGGGCCAGGTCGATGTTTCTGGCTGGCCTCGTCGCGTTCTTGCTCGGTCACGTCGGCTATTGCGTGGCGTTTGTCACCCACGGGTTCGACACCACGGTCGCGCTGGCGTTCGCGCCTGTCGTGGTGATCGCGGGGCTGCTCGTCGATCGCTGGCTGCGTGATCACGTCGACGACAACATGCGAGTCCCGGTCCGGGCGTACATCGTGGTCATCTCGATCATGCTGACGCTCGCGGTCGCAGCGTGGCGACAGGGCGGCTCGCACTTGCTCTTGCTCGGCGCGGTGTCGTTCTATTTGTCTGACCTCTCGGTCGCCCGTGATCGGTTCGTGCGCCGCGATTTTTTTAACCGGCTGTGGGGCCTGCCGGCCTACTACCTAGGTCAGCTGTGTCTGGCGCTGTCGGTGCTCTCGCTCCGGTGACACGCCGTCTCTTCGTTCAGCCTGCACGTACGATGGGTGCGATGCCATCCGCGCCGCGCCCCAACTCGTGGAGCTGGCGCGTAGATCTGTACGGACGTGCGGGCTGAACAGCGCCACGTTCGCGCGCGCGTGGGCTTTCTCGTGTGAAGTCGTTGCGCGTGACTTGCCTGGCCCGGCGAAAACCCGCACCCTAAGCGGCCTAGTGAACGATTCCGGTTACCGCGACGACCGCGGAGCCCGGACTCGCAAGCGCGGATGCATTCGTCTCAACTTCAGCTCTGGTCGGTCGACAAGCTCGACGCCCCGCGTGTGTGGGCGGGGCGGCCCTCGATCTTCGATCATGTGGAACGCGAGCTCGCAACGTTGCGCCAGACCCAAGCCGAACCAGGCGAGCAGGCGAGCGACGCAGGCGAGCAGGCGAGCGACGCGCTGGACGGCGGCGGCCTCGAGCTCGCGCTGCCCGATGACGAGCAGCACGAACGGGGTGGCTTGCGCTGGGCCGCGGGCGCGCTCGATGGCGTGATGGGCCGTCACGCTCAGATCGAAGACGAGCGCCTGCGCGCCAAGCAGATCGTCAAGGCCGTGCGAGACCTGCTCGACTCGGCCAGGCCCGCCCACCTCGAGCACCTCACCCGGCTGCTCACGCGCGCGCCCGTGCTCGGGGTGCTCGACGACGTGCTCGGCGAGCTCGTTGGCAACGGCGAGCTCGACCCGGATCGCTTCCACGAGCTCGCGCTGTTCCTGGTCCGCGGGGCGCCCGATCGCGAGGTCGTCAAGCTGGGCATCAGCATGCTCGGCGTGCTGGTGGGCTGCGACGAGCGAGACACGCTGCTCACGATCGGGCACCACGAAGAGTTCACGCTGTTTTGCGTGGTCGCGCTGGCGAGCACGCTCGAGGCCGCCGACCGCGAGCTGTGGCAGCTGGCCAAGGGCGTGCGCGGCTGGGGTCGGATCCACGCCGTCGAGCGCCTGGCCCAGACCTGCGATCCAGAGATCCGCGCGTGGCTGGTCCGCCAGGGGTTCCGCAACCAGGTGATGGACGAGTACCTCGCCCACACCTGCGCGATCGCGGGGGATCTCGCGGGCGCGCTCGAGGCCGACATCGTCGACGACCCGCTGCTCGATGGCGCCGCGGGGATCCTCGCCGCGCTGCTCAACGGCGGGCCGGCGGAGGACATCGAAGACTACGAGCACGCCCCGCGTGCAGCTTCGGCCTACCTGCGCCACCTCGCGCGGCGACCCGAGCACCGGACCCTCGATCTCGCTCACCTGCTCGTCGTCGAGCAGCTGCGCGAGTTCATCGGGCCGGTCGGCGACGAGCTCGAGGACGACGAGACCCTGCGCGAGCTCGGGTGGACCCTGGAGATCCGCCGGGTGGTCCTGGACATGTGCGCGCGCGTGGTCGCCCGGCCCGAGTGGCCGCGGTTGGTCCAAGAGGGGCTCGAGACCGAGTCGCTCGAGCGCTTTCACCAGGCCGACGCGGCCGCGCAGCTGCTGGGCATCGACGCGTGGTCGCACCACCTGCGTCGCGTGCAGGCCAGCCCGCGCAGCTCACCCTCATGGTTTCGCCTGGTCCAGACCGAGGACGACGATCGCTTCGCCCAGGCGCTGCAGCTGGCCGAGCGCCTGCTGCCGCTGCACGAGATCGCCACGGGTCCGGCCGAAGAGGTCGGGCTCAGCCGCGAGTTCGATGTGCACGACACCTTGTTGATGGTCGTGCAGAGCCTGGTCGACAAGCCCGGGCGCGGGCTGGAGCTGCTCGACACGGCTCTGCAGTCGCCGGTCACACGGGTGCGTCGTGGCGCGCTGCGAGTGCTCGTGGCCTGGGCCGACGAGGGCGCGCTGGTGGCCGAGTCGGAGCACGCGGTCCATGCGGGCGGCTCGCTGCGAGGTGGGCTCGCGCTGCTCGAGCGGGCGGCGGCCCGTGAGGTCGACGAAGAGCTCGCGGCCGAGATGAACGAGCTGCGCAGCCGCTCACAACTCTGAGGGCTCCAGCCTCGGGCCTGGGTCTGGGCCTGGCTCGCAGCACGGGCTCAGCTCCAGAATTCGACCGGCGAGCCCACAATAGGTCGCATCCCGGGTCGGCCGCGCGTGTACGCTTTCGGATCAATGAACATTCGCCGGCTCGTACCTCTGGGATGCGTCCTCATTTTATCGGGTCTGTCGGCGATCGTGGTGGGAGCGCCACCGAAGCCGGTGCCAACCAACGACTGCCCAACGCCCGACGCCGCCAAGTGCGTCAGCGAGGGCTACCTCGAGAGCTCGTGCGGGCGCCGCCATCAGAGCACCTGCGAGCCGCACGTGGTCGCGGCTTTGAAGGCTCACTACAACGCAACCGCGGCGCCCAAGCTGCCGATGCTCGGGCCCAACCACCACGACCTGCCTGGCGATCTCAAGCAGGGCAAGTACTTCGCCTACACACCAGCGAAGACCTTGGTCAAGGCCCAGGCCAGCCTGAGCAAGGTCTATCGCAAGGTCGCTGATCCGATCGCGGGCCACGTCGGTATGAGCACCGCCGCGCTCGCGCCCGTCGATCGGCTCGGCAAGGTCTCGCCGTCGACCGCCGCGGCCTACCATCGCGAGCCGAGCTGGGCCGCGAACGGAAACAAGGTCGAGAGCTGCGCCGAGTATGCCTACGAGCGCAGCCATGACGTGGTTCGCTTCATCGACGCGGCGTCGGCCTGCCGGGGTGATCGCGAGTGTGTGTTCGACGTGGCCTACCTCGACAGCACGCCGGGCATCGCTGATCGCAACTTGGTCGACACCAGCGGTCGGGCGCTGCCCAAGCTGCCGCTGGCCAAGGGCACGTTTGTCAAGAACGATCTGTTCGCGCTCGGCGATCGCCTGGTTCGCGCCAACGGGGTGACGCCGCTACCGCCGACCCCGTCGATCCTCGCGCTCGAGGCTGCGCTGCGCGACGGGCTGACTTGGTATCAGCTCGGTAGCTGCAAGGGGAAGACCTGCAACACCCGCAAGTTCAGCGACGAGTGGGCGTGGCACGAGCACCTGCACCAGGCCACGAACAAGCTCTCGCAGGCCGAGTTCGAGGAGTACGAGGCCCGCCGGGCCGCGTTTCGAGCGTTGCTCGAGGACTGGGCGGCGGCGGTCGACGGGGAACATCAGGTGCTCATGCAAGCAGAGGTCGCCGACGTCGTGCTGCCCTTCGACATGCGGGCCAACAACCCCTTCGAGCGCTTCGAGCTCGAGCACGACCTGATCGAGCGCAGCAATCAGCACCTCCAGCAGGTCAAGAAGCGGTTCGGCACCCAGATCCTCGACATGCGGCTCGAGGACGCCGTCAAGCAGGTGGTCGGGGCTCAGTCCCAGGCGGGGTCGCTGGCCTTCGGCGTGTTCGCGGCGCCCGCGATGGGCCCCAGCTCGTCGAACACGCCCACGCCAGCCGGGGGCGCCAAGCAACCGAGCGCGAACAACAACAACACGATCGCGGGCGCGTGTGTGCGCGCGAGCGGCTGGGGTCTCGAGATGAACGGGGCGGGGAAGCTCAGCTGTCGGATCGGCGAGTTCTTGCGTGACGAGTGGGCGCGCAAGCAAGCCGGCGAGAAGAGCTGCCTCGATCTCGGCAACCCAGACTGCGACTGGGCGCTGCCCATGTTCGAAGCGGCGATCCTCGACGGGATTCCGCTGCTCGATCGCCAGCTCCGCGATGAGCGGACCTGCATGGCCTGGCAAGACGGGGCGACGTTCCCAGCCGCCAGCGTGGCCATTGTCGAGAACCGGCTCGAGGCCAACGAGGCCGCGTTCGCCGAGACCTGGCCGCTGGTCAAGCCCTTCGATCAAGGCACCAACAGCAGCGGTCGCAAGTTCGGTAAGGACTGGGGAGGCGGTGACTACATCGGGGACAAGGACTGGTTCGCGGCCGGCTACCACTACGATCTGGGCTGGAACGTGACGCCGCTCGCAAAGAATGGTCAAGGCTCGATCTGCAAGGTCGGCGGCTCGATCCACGCCAACACCGGGTTCGACGCGTGGATCGTCGGCGCCAAGGTCGAGGTCGTCGATGGCGCGGTCCGGGCCGAGTCCAACATCGGGACGGGCGGCCAGGTTCGCTACAACGCTCACCTCGAGATGTTCGACCAGTCGCTGTTCTCGACCGCGAACGAGCCGGACGACTGGAAGGTCGCGCAGAGCTTCTCGACCAAACCCAGCGCTGGCTTTGGCATCAGCCTGCCCGTGCCCGCGCCGCGCTTCGACATCTACGTCGGCGTGCCGATCTCGGGGCAGCTGTGGGGGGAGCTGTTGTTTGGATCGGCGCTGACGATGTCGGGCGAGGCCGGGGCGTCGTGCGAGGGCGGCCCCAAGTTTGGGATCCGCGCCACGTACATGCCCCTGTTCGCCGCCTATGGGCTCGGCCAGGTCGGGGTTGGGGTCGCGGGGGTCGTGAGCGCGGGCGTCCGGGCGTCGCTGACCCTGGTCATGGTCGGCGTGCCGCTCGAGGTCGGCATGCAGGTCAAGACCAAGCAGGGCAAGCAGGTGCTCAGCTTCGACTCGCAGGTCTCGCTGCTGCTCTCGACCTTGGCCGGGCGGGTCTCGCTGTACATCGAGTTCTTGATGTTCGACGAGGAGTGGGAGCTGTTTCGCTGGGATGGGTTCGGTCCGCTGAAGGCTGACTTGATGCCGCGGCTGGGGGTCGAAGTTCCGCTCTCGGGGATGAAGTGAGCGGACGGCGGCTCGCCGTCGCGCTGGCGCTCGGGCTCGGGTGTGGACCAGCACCGGAGTCCCCCCCGCCGCCTGCAATGAGCACCAGCGAGGCAGGGTCGCTCGCGCCCGATCTGCGGGTCGGCGAGGTGCACATCTACACGATCGACTGGCAGACCCACGGCGCGCGTGGGATCGACGGCACGATGGTCTCGGGCGGCTTGACCCTACGCGGGGAGCTGGCCGTCAGCGCGCTCTCGCATGGACCCGACGGGACCCGGGTCTCGCTGTGGTTTCCCAGCCTGCGCGAGTCGGCGCTGGTCGTTCACGGCGAGCGCGTCGAGCTCGATCCGCGTGAGCTGGTCGATCTGCACGCCGAGTTTGTGGTCGACGCGAGCGGCGATGTCCGCCACGCCTACTTCGCGGCCGACAGCCCCCCGATGTTTCGCGAGCTGATGCGCGGGGTGATCGCCCGCTACGATCTGCGCGGCGCGAACCCGGGTCCAGAGCGACGAACGCTGCGCGGCGGTCATGGGTTGGTCGAGGTCGTCTATCGCCGCGAGCCGTCGGGCGTCGTGGTTCGCGACCTCGCGCAGGTGGTGCGGTTCGACACCGCACCCGGGGTCGAGGTCGACCCGACCATGGTGATCGCCGAGGCTCGGATCGAGCTCGATGCGCGGCGCTTGCCCATTGCGATCGACCAGCGCGACAGCATCGACCTCGGGGGCGTGGTCGAGCTGGTCAGCGACGACCGGTTCACGCTCGAGTATGTGCGGACGCGGGAGGCCGACCCTGGGGTCGCGCCGCTCGCTGGGTCTGCGACCGAGCTAGTCGAGCTAGTCGAGCTAGTCATGGTCGACCCGACCGCCGGGCCCGATCGCGAGGCCGCCGATCGGGCCCTCGACCGGCAGCTGGCCGCGGGCATGACCTTCGACGACATCGAGGTTGCGATCGCCACCATGGATGGCGGGGTGTTCCCGCGGCCTGGGCTGGTCTCGCGGGCGGCCGCGCTGCTGCGCAGCTCCCCCGAGCTGATCCCGAGCGTGATCCAGACTTGCCTGAGGGCCGGTGGCAACGGACGTCAGCTCAGCTTCGACCTGCTGGCATCGACCGGGAGCTCGATCGCCCAGGCGGCGATGCACGGCTTGCTGCTGGACCCTGCGGCGCGAGGCTGGTCGGAGCGGGCGCTGTTGTTTCAGCGGTTCGCGTTCGTCAGCGAGCCGAGCTCCGCGACTGGTGGGTTCTTGCTCGACCAGCTGGCCGCGGCGCAGAGCGAGGGGGATGAGAAGATGGTTCGGGCGATCCTGCATCCGCTCGGGACCGTCGCTGGACGGGTTCAGGATCCGGTGCTCGCCGAGCAGATGCATCAGGCGTTGGTCCGCGCGGCGGCCAGCGAGGTGGGGGCGATCCGGGCGGCGTCGATCTCGGGCCTCGGCAACGCGCGTCGGGCCAGCGATCGCGCGCGGCTGATCGGGGCGCTCGCCGATCCCGATCCCGACGTTCGGGTCGAGGCGGCCGCGGCCCTGCGCGCGCACGTGGTCCCCGAGGCCACCGCGGCGTTGCTCGAGGCCCTCGATGACAGCGACGTCGCCGTCGCGTCACGGGCCCTGACTGTCCTCCACGAGCGCCACTACGAGGGCCAGCCTGGCCCGGAGCTGATCGCCCGGGCGACGCTGGGCCGCTATCAGCCGGCGCTCGATCGCGCGATGGCCTCGGCGCTGGTCGGCACGCGTGAGCAGGTCGCGGTCCGGGACGCGATCGCGGCGATCGCCGCCCGGACCGGCGACCCCGCGCTGGCGACCGAGCTCACGCTGCTGCTGGGCGCGCAACCCTGAGAGCTGGACTAGAGCTCCCGGACCGCGCGGGCGCCCACGCCGAGCGAGACGCCGCCGAGCGCGAGCAAGCCGGCGCACGCGGGCGCGATCTCGGCGAGCGAGGACCCCCGCCAGACCGCGCCTTCGATCGCGATCAGCGCCCACGCGACCGGGCTCGCGTTCGCGGCCACCTGCAGCCAGCTCGGCATCAGGAACAGCGGCAGCATCCCGCCGCCGAGCATCGCCATGCCCATGAGGATCGCCCAGCTCATGCCGGCCGCCGAGTGGGTGCGGCGCCCGAGCACGGCGAGCAGCGTCATGACCCCGACGAAGCCCAGGGCCGTGCACGCGAGCGCGAGCGCGAGCAGGCCGACGCTCTGCGGCCGCACGCCAAACCCGATCACGGCGGCGAGCACCAGCGTGATCTGCATGACGACGATCGCAACCAGGCACGCGCCCGCCTTGCCCGCGAGGATCGTCAGCCGTGAGACCGGCGCGACCGCGAGTCGCAGCAGCGTGCCGCGCTTGCGCTCCTCGACCAGGCTGACCGCGAAGGTGGCCGCGCAGGCCAGGACCGCCCAGATGATCCCCTGCGGAAAGGTGACGGCGTAGGGCGAGGGCGGCCGCGCGACCGGGCCGCGCACAGCGGCGTGCACGGTCTGAAACTCGATCTCGACGGCTTCGATCGGCGCGGTGGCGTCTGCGTTGGGCAGGCCGCGAGCGAGCGCCCGCCAGGCCGCGAGCTGGGTCGCGTTGGTGAGCAGCTCGGCCTCGCTGCGGCGGCGCGGGTCGACGCCCAGCTCGACCGCGCGGCCTGGCGCCGGCGAGGCGGCGGTCGGCTCGAGCACGCTCGGCGCCGCGCCGAAGCCCGCCGCGATGTGAACGTAAGCCGGATGCTCGCCGGTCCGCACGCGCTCGCGGGCGGTGTCGAGCTCGGCGGGCGCGAGCGTGACGCGGGGATCCGCGTCGAGCTCGGCGACCAGCGCCTCGCTCGCGCGGCTGTGATCCTCGTCGACGATCAGCACGGTCATCGCCGCGGCCCGGTCCGCGTCACCATCATCGAGCTGGGCCCCAAACCCGGGCCCGAGCGCTCCGAAGAAGCTCGCCAGCACCAGCGGCCACGCGAAGGTCAAGAACACGGCGCCGCGGTCCCGCATGAGCAGGCGCAGATCCTTGCTGATCAACGCCGCGATCGCCCGCGCGGTGGCGCTGGCCATGCCGCTCACTCCCGCAAGCTCCGTCCGGTCAGCTGCAGGAACACCTGCTCGAGGGTCGGCCGCTCGACGCGAAACCCCAGCGGCGCGCGGCCCTGCGCGAGCTCGTTGAGGGTTGCGAGCGGATCGTCAGTCTCGATCGACTCGCGCTCACCTTCGAACTCGACGACCAGCTGCGGCTTGCCAGCGTGGCCAGCGAGGAGCGCGTCGAGCCGATCCACGGCGAGCAGCTGGCCATGGTCGATGATCGCCACGCGGTCGCAGATCCGCTGGGCCTCCTCCATGTAGTGGGTGGTGTAGAGCACCGCCTTGCCCTGCGCGCGGAGCTGCTCGATGTTGCTCAGCAAGTGCGCGCGCGACTGCGGATCGACCCCGACGGTCGGCTCGTCGAGCAGCAGCAGGGCGGGATCGTGAACCAGCGCCGCGGCCAGGTTGAGCCGCCGCGCCATCCCGCCCGAGTAGGTCTTGACCCGATCCTCGCGGCGCTCGCTGAGCCCCACGAACTCGAGCGCGGCGTCGACCCGCGCGCGCAGCTGCGGGCCCGCGCAGCCTTGCAAGCCGGCGAAGAAGCGCAGGTTCTCGGCGCCGCTGAGCTCGTCGTAGAGCGCCAGCGCCTGCGGGGCCAGCCCGATCTGCCGCCGCACCGCCGGATCGCGTGGCGAGCCAGACACGCCGCCAGAGAACGCGAGCCGAACCTCACCGTGATCGGCGGCGAGCAGGCCCGCGGTGCACGACACGAGCGTGCTCTTGCCCGCGCCGTTGGGGCCGAGCAGCCCGACGATCTCGCCCGCGCCGACACGCAGCGAGACGCCGTCGAGCGCGAGCGTGCGGCCGTGGGACTTTCGCAGGTCGACGAGCTCGAGCACCGGCCGCGCAGTATAGGCCATGGCTGCATGCAAGCTCACGTTGGCGCCCAGGTCCACGGGGGTTCGGGGACCGCGGCGGTCTGGCATGGTTCGGCCGCATGCGTGGAGCGATCCTGAAGTCATGGCTGTCCCTGGGTCTCGTGGCGCTCGCTGGCAGCAGCGCCGCAGCTTGCGATCGCGGCGGTCCGGTCGAGACCCCCGAGCCCGCGGGGCCGCCCGTCGAAGACCCGACCAAAGCCGCCCCCGCCGAGGTCCCCAGCACCGGCGTCGATGGCCTGGTCGCCTCGATCGATCCCAGCGTCGATCCCTGTGACGACTTCTACATGTACGCCTGCGGTGGCTGGCTCGCCGCCCACCAGCGCCCGGCCGACAAGTCTCGCTATGGCCGCAGCTTCGACACGGTCTCGGAGCACAACGAAGCGGTGATGCGCGAGCTGCTCGATGCCGCGAGCGCGGCTGCCAAGGCTGGCGGCGCCGATCCAAGCACGCAGCAGCTCGGCGACTACTACAACGCATGCATGGACACGCCCGCGCGCGACGCCGCCGGGATCGAGGGCCTGGCCGAGCCGCTCGCGCTGATCGACGGCGCCAAGGACAAGCGCGCGCTCATGAAAGTGGTTGGCCAGCTGCACGCGTCGGTGTGGGGGCGCATGGGCTGGCTGGGCATGCCCGCGGCGCCGCCGTTCTTCATCGTGGGGGTCGACGCCGACTACATGGACGCGCCCGATCAAAACATGGCGATCGTCTCGCAAGCCGGGCTGGCGCTGCCGAGCCGCGAGATGTACCTGCCGGCGGCGGGGCCCGAGGGCGACCCGACCCGGGCGCTGCTGGCCAATTACGAGCGACACATCGCGACCATGCTCACGCTCGCCGGCTCGACCAGTGAGCAGGCCGCGACCGACGCGAAGCTGGTGCTGGCGATCGAGACCGCGCTCGCCGAGGCCTCCATGACCCCGGTGCAGCTGCGCGACGATCAGGCCAACTATCACAAAGAAGGCTTCAAGGGCCTGAGCAAGCGGGCCAAGCGGGTGGCCTGGGACGCCTACTTCGAGGGCGCAGGGCTGCCGCGGACCAAGGCGCTCAACATTCGGACGCCCGACTACCTCGCGGCGATGGCCAAGGTCATTGACGAGCGGCCGCTCGCGGACCTGCAGGCCTACCTGCGCTGGAGCTTGATCCACGCGACCGCCGAGGATCTCGACACGGCGATCGGCGAGGCGAATTTCGAGCTCACCAAGCTGATCACGGGCGTCGATGAGCCCCCGCCGCTGTGGAAGCGGTGCACGCAGTCGGTGATGTGGGCGCTGCCCGAGCTGGTCGGTCCGGCCTACGTCGAGCGGGCGTTCGCGGGTGACTCCAAGGCGATCGCCAACGACATGATCGAGCGGATCAACGCGGCGATGGCCGCGAGCCTGCCCACCCTCGAGTGGATGGACGAGACCACCCGCGGCCGGGCCCAGCACAAGATCGACGCGATGGGCCGCAAGATCGGCTACCCCGACACGTGGCGCACGTATCAAGACGTGGCGATCACCGGCGCCGATCACCTCGCCAACGTGCTGGCCGAGAAGCGCGCCCACGCCGTTCGCCAAGCCGCTCAGATCGACAAGCCGGTCGACAAGGCCGAGTGGTTGATGCCGGCCCCGCTGGTCAACGCCTACTTCAACCCGACCAACAACGAGATCGCGTTCCCGGCTGGGATCCTGCAGCCGCCCTTCTTCGACGCCGACCAGCCGATGGTCATGAACTTCGGCGGGATCGGGGCGGTCGCGGGTCACGAGCTGACCCACGGCTTCGATGACGAGGGCCGCAAGTACGACGCGACCGGACGCCTGACGCAGTGGTGGGAGCCGCAGGTGTCCGAGGCGTTCGAGCAGCGGGTCGCGTGCGTGGTCGAGCAGTACAACGGCTACGAGGCCGCGCCCGGCAAGTTCGTCAATGGTGAGCTGACCGCGGGCGAGAACATCGCCGACATCGGCGGGGTCAAAGAGGCCTACTTCGCGTACCAGGCGTGGGCGACCGAGCAGGGCGGCGATCCGGCGGTCGTCGAGGGCATGTCCAACGAGCAGGTGTTCTTCGTCGCGTGGGCCCAAAACTGGTGTCAGCACACCGCGGATCTCGAGCTGCAGCGCCGGCTGCTCGAGGACTCGCACTCGCCCGGACCGTTTCGCGCGTCGGGTCCGCTCGCGGATCTGCCCGAGTTCGCCGAGGCGTTCTCGTGCGCCGAGGGCAGCCGCATGAACCCCGTCGATCGCTGCGAGATCTGGTGATGGCGTTCCCCCGCAGGCACCCGGGCTGGACCGAGGACCACGAGCAGCTGCGCCGGACCGTGCGGGGGTTCGTCGAGCGCGAGCTCGAGCCCAACATCCACGCGTGGGAGGAAGCTGGCGAGTTTCCGCGCGCGCTGTACCGGACCGCCGGGGAGCTGGGCCTGCTCGGGCTGGGCTTCCCCGAGGCCTACGGCGGCACCCCGGTCGACTCGTTCTCGGCGCTGGTCATGACCGAGGAGCTGTGCCGGGCCGGCTCCGGCGGCGTGATCGCCAGCTTGATGAGCCACGGGATCGGGCTGCCGCCGATCATCGCGCTGGGCTCGGAGTCGCTCAAGCAGCGCATCGCCCCGCCCGTGCTCGCGGGCGAGCAGATCATGGCGCTGGCGATCACCGAGCCCTCGGGCGGCTCGGACGTCGCCAACCTCCGGGCCACCGCCCGCCGTGAGGGCGACCACTACATCGTCGACGGCAGCAAGACCTTCATTACCTCGGGCATGCGCGCCGACTGGATCACGACCGCGGTCCGCACGGGTGGCCCCGGCATGCAGGGGATCTCGCTGCTGGCGATCCCCGGCGACACGCCCGGCCTGACCCGGACCAAGCTCGACAAGATGGGCTGGTGGTGCTCCGACACCGCGAGCCTGTACTTCGACGGCTGCGAGGTGCCCGTCGAGAACCTGATCGGCGTCGAGCACGGCGGGTTCATGGGCATCATGGTCAACTTCAACAACGAGCGGATGATGCTGGCCGCGATCGCGCTGGGCATGGCGCGGGTCTGCTACGAAGACGCGCTGGCCTGGGCCCGCGAGCGCCAGACCTTTGGCAAGCCGCTGGTTCGCCACCAGGTCGTCCGCCACAAGCTCGTCGACATGGCGACCTCGATCCGCGCCGTCGAGTGCGTGCTCGATGATCTGGCCTGGCGCCTCGATCGCGGCGAGGTCCCGATCGCCGAGGTCTGCATGGCCAAGAACCTCGCAACCCAGTGCGTCGAGCTGTGCGCCAAGGAGGCCGTGCAGATCCTCGGTGGGGCCGGGTTCATCCGCGGCGTCAAGTCCGAGCGGATCTACCGCGAGACCAAGGTGTTGAGCATTGGCGGCGGCGCCGAAGAGATCATGAAGGAGCTGGCCGCCCGCCAGCTGGGGTACCTGCAATAGCCTCGCTGCAGTAGCCGCTGCGGCCGCTGGTCTCTACCATGGGTGGTATGCGCTGTTCGCCTCGCCCGCTCCTCCACGTTCTCGTTTGCCTGCTCGCGCTCCTGTCCGTCGCCTGCACCGACGAGACCGGCGGCACCACCGACGAGAACAGCAGCACCGACGACGGCAGCGCGCTGCCCAGCACCGTGTTCAGGATCGAGTTCGACGGCACCAGCGTGTGCGGAGCCCCGGTCGATCGCGTCGAGTTCGCGACCCGCCGGATCAACTGCTGGGACCCCGAGCTGCCCTGCACGGTGTCGACCGATCCCCCCTGGATCACCGGCACCGCGGCCGCGTGCTCGGAGCTCGACGGCTCGATGGAGTGGCAGGTCGAGGTCACCCAGACCGGCCAATACGAGACCCAGCTGCGGGCCCTGTCCGGCACCAGCCAGGAGGGCATCCACTGCTTCGCCGGCGGCGGCGCGGCCACCACCAAGGTCTCCAACGCCGACCTCGACACCCAGGCCAGCTTCACCCTGACCGAAGCCCCCGACCAAGACTGCGCGAATCCCTGAGCGCATCCGCCTGGGATCGGCCGTGCGCGCCAGGGCTGGCCCCCATACGCGAAACGCCGTAGTTTCCCCCCTTCATGCCGTACGACCACGCCACGATCGAGCCCCGCTGGCAGGCCTACTGGGACGAGCACCAGAGCTTCGAGGCCAAGATCGACGAGGCCCGCCCGAAGTACTACGTGCTCGACATGTTCCCGTACCCGAGCGGCAGCGGGCTCCACGTCGGCCACCCGGAGGGCTACACCGCGACCGACATCATGGCCCGCTACAAGCGGATGCGCGGGTTCAACGTGCTGCATCCGATGGGCTGGGACAGCTTCGGGCTGCCGGCCGAGCGCTACGCGATGAAGACGGGCACCCACCCGCGCGATCGCACCTACGAGTGCATCGACAACTTCAAGCGCCAGCTCAAGATGCTCGGGTTCTCGTACGACTGGTCGCGCGAGATCGCGACCACCGACCCGGACTACTACAAGTGGACGCAGTGGATCTTCTTGCAGATCTGGGGCAGCTGGTACGACGCCGAGCAAGACAAGGCGCGCCCGATCTCCGAGCTGCCGATCCCGGCCGAGGTCGAGGCCGCGGGCGACAGGGCCGTCCACGCCTACCGCGACGAGCATCGGCTCGCGTACCTGCATGACGCCCCGGTCAACTGGTGCCCGGATCTGCGCGTGGTCCTGGCCAACGAAGAGGTCGCCGAGCAGGTCGAGGCCGGACACGAGGTCATCCGGGTGCCCATGCACCAGTGGATGCTGAAGATCACCGCCTACGCGCAGCGGCTGATCGACGATCTCGACGACCTCGACTGGTCGCCCAGCGTGCTCGAGATGCAGCGCAACTGGATCTGTCGGTCCGAGGGCGCCGAGGTCGTGTTCGAGCTCGACGGGCAAGCCGGGCCCGACGCCCAGCTGCGGGTGTTCACGACCCGGCCCGACACGCTGTTTGGCGCGACCTACATGGTGCTCGCGCCCGAGCACCCGCTGGTCTCGACGATCACGACGGACGCTCAGCGCGACGCCGTCGAGGCCTACGTCAAGACCACCGCGCATCGGACCGAGCGCGAGCGCCAGGTCGCGGCGGCCGAGGGCGACAAGACCGGGGTGTTCACGGGCGCCCACGCGATCAACCCCGTCAACGATCAGCGGATCCCGATCTGGATCGCCGACTACGTGCTGATGGGCTACGGGACCGGGGCGATCATGGCGGTGCCCGGCCACGACGCCCGCGACCACGCGTTCGCCAGGACCATGGGCCTGCCGATCGTTCAGGTCGTCGCGCCCGCGACCGGCGAGCCGATCGACGTGCAGGCCCAGGCCTACCCCGAGCCCGGCGTCGCCGTGAACTCGGGCCTGATCAATGATCTGCCGACCGCGGAGGCCAAGCAGAAGATCACCGAGTGGCTGACCGCCCAGGCCAAGGGGGAAGCCCGGGTCAACTACAAGCTGCGCGACTGGCTGTTCTCGCGTCAGCGCTACTGGGGCGAGCCGTTCCCGCTGATCCACAAGCCCAGCGGCGAGGTCGCGTCGGTCGGCGTCGACGCGCTGCCCGTCGAGCTGCCCGAGGTCGACGACTTCAACCCCTCGGAGACCGGTGAGCCGCCGCTGGCCAAGGCCCTGTCGTGGGTCGAGCTGCCCGACGGCTCGCGCCGCGAGACCAACACCATGCCGCAGTGGGCGGGCTCGTGCTGGTACTATCTGCGGTTTTGCGATCCCCGCAACGCCAGCGCGCCGTGGTCGAGCGAGGCCGAGCAGTACTGGATGCCCGTCGATCTCTACGTCGGCGGGGCCGAGCACGCGGTCTTGCACCTGCTCTACGCCCGGTTCTGGCACAAGGTCCTGTTCGACCTCGGCCACGTGTCCACGCGCGAGCCGTTCAAGAAGCTGGTCAACCAGGGCATGGTGCTGGGCGCCACCTACGTGCCGCGCGATCCTCAGGCCGCCAGCGCGGGCCCCAAGCGGGTGTTCGTGAGCGACGAGGTCGAGGAGATCAACCTCGGCGACGCCGTCGAGTACGTGCACAAGCAGACCCGCGAGCCGCTGACGATCCAGTGGGACAAGATGTCCAAGAGCCGCGGCAACGTGATCAACCCCGACGAGGTGATCGCCGAGTACGGGGCCGACACCATGCGGCTGTACGAGATGTTCATGGGCCCGCTCGAGGCCAGCGCGCCGTGGCAGCCCGAGGGCGTGGCCGGCTGCTTTCGGTTCTTGGGTCGGGCCTACCGACTGTTCTTCGAGTCGCCCAAAGACGCCGAAGATCGCGCGCGGGATCTGGGCGAGGGGCAGGGCAGCGAGCGGCAACGTCGCTTGTTGCATCGGACGATCGCCGACGTCAGCGAGCGGATCGAGCGAATGGCGTTCAACACCGCGATCAGCTCGCTGATGGTGTTCGTCCGCGACGTCGAGAAAGACGGCGAGACGCTCGGCCGCGACGCCGCCGGAATCTTCTGTCAGCTGCTCGCGCCATTTGCGCCACACCTCGCCGAAGAGCTGTGGCGCGCGCTCGGCAACCCGCAGTCCTTGACCTACGAGCCGTGGCCCCAGGCAGATCCTGCGCTGCTGGTCGAGGACAGCTGGACGCTGGTCGTGCAGGTCAACGGCAAGCGCCGCGGCGAGCTGAAGATCCCGGCGAGCTTGGATCCCAAGCAGGCGAAGGACGAGATCACCGAGCTGGCCATGGCCTCCGAGGCGGTTTCGCGCTTCGTTGGAGACAAGCCGCCCAAGCGCGTCATCTACGTGCCCGGCCGGCTCGTGAACATCGTGCTCGGTTGACCTCACAGGCGCGATCGCACTCTGGTAATGTTGGCCCCGCGGTCGCGAGACCGACGGTCGTTCCATGCATCGCTCTTACATCTTGGCCCTGGCTTCGCTCTCCCTGCTCGCGCTCGTTCATGGTTGCAGCGACGACACGAGCAACACCGACACCGCGGTGACCGTCAACCCCGACACCGGGAACTCCAACGGCCCAACCACCAGCGGTGACGGTGACGGCGACAGCGACGAGACCGTGAGCGGCGGCGAAGAGGACGGCTGCCCGCCGATCACGGGCTGCCTCGATCTCCCAGAGGAAGACGACCCGGTTGGCTGCGACTCGGAGGGCAACTGCAACCTGGTCGATCTGCTGTTCGTGATCGACAACTCCGGGACGATGGGCGCCGAGCAGCTCAACCTCGCGCGCAACTTCCCGCTGCTGGTCCAGCAGCTCGAGGGCCTGCAGTCCGAGAACGGCGGCACCGGTGCCAACGTGAACATCATGGTCACGACCACCGACTTCGGGAACCCGCTGTGCAAGCCGTTCGCCAACCACGAGCCCGAGTCAGGGGCGCCGGTCGCGAGCGCGTGCACCAAGCGACTCGATCGCTTCACCGGCCTCGCGCAGATCAACCCGCCGGTCTACGAAGAGGCCTGCACCGACGTCTGCGCCGCGCCCGGCATCGAGCCGCTCAACGGCGATCTGATCATCCACTTCGACGACGACGGCGACAACGTCCCGCCGGTTCCGCCGGCCGACATCAACGGCGACGGCATCGACGACAGCCCGGTCGCGCAGGCGCTGGCCTGCATCGGCCCGCAAGGGATCGACGGCTGCGGCTACGAGTCACCGCTCGAGGCCATGATGCAGGCCCTCAACCCGCTCGCGCCGTGGAACTGCGGCTCGCCCGGTGATCAGGCCGCGTGCCCCAACGGCGGGGTCGAGCGCCCGTTCATGCGCGAGGGCGCGGTGCTGGCCGTCGCAATCATCACCGACGAGGCAGACTGCTCGGTCAAGGACTACGCGATCATGACCGACAACGCCTACTTCGCGGCGCTCGACGGCGACAAGCTGCCGAGCTCCGCGATCTGCTGGAAGGCCGGCGTCACCTGCAACGGCCCCGACGCCAACGGCGTGTACGTCAACTGCTCGTCCAACGACAGCGCCGACGTCATGCAGCCGGTCAAGCGCTACAGCGACTTCCTCAACCTGTACGTGCGCGAGGGCCTCGGCAAAGAGGTCGTGATGCTCGGGATCCTCGGCGTCCCGCCGGTCACCGAGCACAACCCCAAGTCGCCCCACGAGCCGATCGCCGGCGGCGTGAAGTCGCTGGTCTACCGTCAGTGGCGCGACAGCGACATCCTCCAGGAGGACGCGGAGAAGGGCGTCGACGTCGACTACCAGCAGTGGGCGTTCGGGATCGGGCCGGGCTGCACCGGTCAGGACATGCAGGGCACCATCACGGGCCAGGCGATCCCGCCGGTCCGGGTCAAAGAGGTCTGCCAGTCACTCGACTACGACGACAAGATCCGCTGCTGCATCGAGTCGGTGTGTGACGATGACTTCAGCCCCGCGCTGGGCTGCCTGACCGACGTGATCCAAAACGTGTTCACCCCAGTCGAGTAGGGGCGGCGTCAGCCGCGGGTGGCCGCCATCCGGACCGCGCCTGCGCGGTCGAGTGCGGCCGATTCTGCGCTGGATCAGCGCTGCGCGTTACGCCGTGCCGGGCCGCGTCGTGCTGGGCCCATCGAGCGCACCAACCGCGAACGCGGGCCCCATGTGAGGTCAACCGCGGTCGCACGGACCACAATGTGCGTCACTTCGGTTTCCCCAACCGCACGGAAAACGTGTAGGGTCAGTTAGCCGCGGCGGACAGCCAGGCGGAGGAACGATGCGTAGGACGACCTTCAACTTGATGCTCCTTTCTGGCCTTTGTGTTGCCCTTGGCACCGTCGTCGCGTGTAGCGATTCGGGTGCAGACGATGGCAGCGCGACCCTCACCCTCGATGGCACCGACTCCGGTATCACCAACACCACGCCGCCCGGCGACGGAGACGGCGACACAGGTGACGGCGACGGCGATCCAGGTGACGGCGACGGCGACACCAACGGCTGCCCGCCGGGCGGCTGCCTCGACCTCGAAGATGAAACCGACTCGGGCACCGGCCCGGGCGGCTGCGCCTCGGGTGACGGCAGCTGCGGTCTCGTCGATCTGCTGTTCGTCATCGACAACTCCGGGACCATGGGCGAGGAGCAGGTCAACCTGTCCGCCAACTTCCCGCTGCTGATCGACCGGCTGCAGGAGTTGACGGACAACGAGGGCAACCCCCTCAACCCCAACGTCAACATCATGGTCACCACGACCGACCTCGGGCACCCCCAGTGCACGCCGTTCCAGCCCGACGGCTACGAGCCGGCCCAGGGCGCCCCGCAGAACGTCGCGTGCATCAACCGGCTCGAGGACTTCGACGGGCTCGGCAGCAACGCCCCGTCGTTCCCGCAGGCCTGCACGGAGGGCTGCCCCGTGGCCGTCGCCCCGCTCGATCCCTTCATCCACTTCGAGGGCATGAACGCGAGCACCACCAACATCCCGGGCAACAACGTCAAGGGCGCGCTCAGCTGCATCGGCCCGCAGGGCATCAACGGCTGCGGCTACGAGGCCCCGCTCGAGGGCATGCTGCAGGCGATCAACCCCACCGCCGAGTGGAACCAGGGCAACAAGCCGTTCTTGCGCAACGGGGCGATCCTCGCCATCGCGATCATCACCGACGAGGCTGACTGCTCGGTCCGCTCGCCCAACGGCTACGCGTTCTTCACCAACCAGATGCAGAACACGTACTGGGAGATCAACCCCGACACGGGGACCAAGACCCAGGCGACCTCGGCCGTGTGCTGGAACGCTGGCGTCGACTGTGGCGCGCCCGACATGAACGGCGTCTATGCCGACTGCAACTCGATCGACACTGGCGTGTTGCACTCGAAAGACCGCTACCTGACCTACCTGCAGGACGAGCTCATCGCCCACCAGAACAAAGAGGTCATCATGCTCGGGATCCTCGGGGTCCCGCCGGTCACGGCCCACAACGAGCAGCCGCCATTCGAGCCCACCGCGGGCGGCGTCATGGACCTCGTGTACCGCAAGTGGATCGACGGCGCCTACCCGGCCGGCGACATCCTCCCGGGCGACAACAGCACCGCCGCCAAGAAAGAGTTCGAGTTCGGCGTTGGCCCGGGCTGCACCGGCGAGAACGGCATGGGTGGCTTCACCGGCCAGGCGATCCCGCCCGTCCGCGTCAAAGAGGTCTGCGAAGCCCTCAACGAGGACGACAAGATCCGCTGCTGCATCGAGTCGATCTGCGACACCGACTTCTCGGACGCCATCGGCTGCCTCACGGGCATCATCCAGACGGTCGTCGACCCGCCCAAGTGATGCGAGGCTGGGCCTGAACCCTCAGGCCCGACCCAACGCAAAAGAGCCGACCCGCCACCGGGTCGGCTCTTTGTTTTTTTAGCTCGGACCCTCGAAGACTCAGCGCGGCTTTCGGCTGAGTTTGCGCAGGTGCGCGGCGCCGTTGCGGGTGATCTTGACCTTGCGCTTCTGGCCGCTGCCCTCGACGTGAATGAAGCCCTTTGAGCGCAGGTGCCGGAGCACCAGCTTGATCTGCTCGGACGTCAGCTTGGTCGCGCGCAGCAGGCTCGGCTCACTCAGCGGCCCCTCGTCGGCCAGGGTCCGCAGGATCCGAAGGTCGCCATCGGGGACATCGGCGCGGCGACGGATCACGGCGGGGCCGGCGTCGGGCAGGTCCATGAGCGGGTTGCCCTCTTCGTCGAACTCGATCTCGGGCTCCTGCGCGGCGCGGCGGCCGGTACCGTTGGTGCCCGCACTCGCGCTACCAGACAGACCGCTCGTCAAGACCGTGCGGGTCGGCAGGACCGGGCGCGCGACGGCCATGTCGATCAGCTCTTGGACCGACATGTAGCCCAGCATCGGGGCGAGGTGCGGGTTTCCGCGGGTCGCCGTGACGAGCTCGCCGAGCGTGGTCTCGTCGGGCAACGAATTGACCACTTGGCGCATCACATCGAGCAGGGACTGTCGCCATTGCTCGTCGACTTCTGCCGTGCGCTCCTCGTCAATCTCGTCACGTTGCAGCATTTGGGCGTCCGCTGTCATGTGCGCCCACGGTTAATATGCAGTTGTTGGATTGTCATTGGACTTGTAGCTACGAGCGGGTTCGGCTGTGCTGGTCACTTCATGTCATTGGACGAGCACAGCGTCGGCGACCCTTGGTGCGATCCGACGCGGTCCCGAGTGCGTCGCGCAGGCGCGAGGCCAGGGGCTGAAACCGAGGGTGTATCGGAAGACTGCGGGGTCGGGACCCGAGATGGGGCCCAGGAGGCGTCCACAGACGCGTGCTCAGGGTCGTGACGGATGCACTACGGGCTGCTAAATCGTCTCGTACGTGAGCCCTTGCGGGCCCGTCTGGATGCTCAGCCATGCAATCGCAAAGCCCAGCAACCCGAAGCCGTCGTGGAAATGTTGCAGGGCACTCGCGTAGGTGTCAAGTGCTAAGGCCACGTTCGAGGGCCCAGGAGCGCGCTGCAGGTGCTCTGGCGGGGGGGCGCCATCGGAGCCGATGTCCCCAGCATGGGGTCTAGCGGCGCCCTACAATGCGAAATCACCCTCGCACGGGGGTCGTGCAGCGGGTTGTCGCAGGTGGTCGGGAGCCAGTGAGATCTCCAGGGTAGGCGAGGGCGTCTCGGCCGCGTGGCGTGCGGCCATTGACACCCGATCCGGCCCGGGGGAGGTATCCGCCGTGACCCTGCATCGGCTCGAGATCGAGGCGCGTGGCGGGCTCGGTGATCCCCTGGCCGAGGCCACCCGTCAACGGTTGGACACCTGGCTGCAGCTGCGCCCGCGGGCGTTGGCGACCCGTCGGGTGTATCACCTCGAGCTCGGCCTCGATGCGGACGAAGCCTCGCAGGTGCTGGCGGCGCTCGTCGATCCAGTCGCGGAGGTCGGGGCCGTGGGCATGTTGGACGACCCCGCTCACGCGGGCGAGCTGCCCTGGGTGCTGTCGATCGGGAGCTTGCCCGGGGTCACCGACGCGGTCGGGAGCTCGGTCGCCCGCGCGGCCGCCGACTGCGTCGGTCGTCCGCTGCGCGGCAACGTCTACAGCTCGATCCTGTATCTGTTCTGGGGCCTGGAGCGCGAGGCGATCGAGCGCGCCGCCAAGCAGCTGCTCTACAACCCGCTGATCCAGCGCATGAAGCTGGAGCTGGCCCCGCGCGCGCTCGACCTCTCGGTCCCGCGTGCCGGCAGCTCAGCCCCGCCCGACGTCCACATCATCGCGCTGCGAGCGGCCGACGACGCCACGCTCGAGGCGATCTCGCGCGACGGGATGCTGGCCCTCTCGCTCACCGAGATGCGGGCGATCCAAGCTCACTTCACGCAGCTCGGGCGCGACCCGACCGACGCCGAGCTCGAGTGCCTGGCGCAGACCTGGTCCGAGCACTGCAAGCACAAGATCTTCGCGTCACCGATTCACTACACGGATCCGAGCGGCGCGCAGCGGGTGCTCGAGCGCGGTCTGTTTCGGGGCTACGTGCGGGCCGCGACCGAGACCATCGCCGCGCGTCGGCGCGAGCTGAGCGTCGATCCCGTCGGCGAAGACTTCCTGGTCTCGGTGTTCCACGACAACGCGGGCGTCGTGCGCTTCACCAGCAGCGATCACCTCGTCTACAAGGTCGAGACCCATAACTCACCCTCGGCGCTCGATCCCTACGGCGGCGCGATGACGGGCATCGTCGGGGTCAACCGCGACAGCTTTGGCACCGGGCTGGGCGCGGATCTGCTGACCAACGTGTGGGGCTATTGTTTTGGCGACCCGCGTGGGGATCACAGCGAGCTGCCCGCGGGCCTCATGCACCCCCGGCGGATCCGCGATGGCGTTCACCATGGCGTGATCGACGGCGGCAACCAGTCGGGGATCCCCTACAGCCGCGGCTTCGAGCTGTTTGACCCTCGCTACACCGGCAAGCCGCTGGTCTACTGCGGCACGGTCGCGGCGATGCCGGTCTCGGTTCCGGGTCCCGACGGTGCGTCGCGGCCGACTCATGAAAAGCCGATCGCGGTCGGCGACAACATCGTGATGGTCGGCGGCCGGATCGGAAAAGATGGGATCCACGGCGCGACCTTCTCGAGCGTCGAGCTCGACGAGCAGTCGCCGGTCCAGGCCGTGCAGATCGGCGACCCGATCACGCAGAAGATGATGTGGGACTTTCTGACCGAAGCCCGCGACCGCGGCCTGTTCTCGGGCATGACCGACAACGGCGCGGGTGGGCTGTCGAGCTCGGTCGGCGAGCTGGCCGAGGCCACGGGCGGGGCTCGCATCGATCTGGCGGCCGCGCCCGTGAAGTACCCGGGCCTCGCACCGTGGGAAATTTTAATCTCCGAGGCCCAAGAGCGGATGACCGTGGCGGTCCCGCCGAGTGAGCTCGACGCATTCTTGGCGCTCGCGCGCGGGCGTGAGGTCGAGGCCTCGGTCCTGGGCGTGTTCACCGACACTGGCCGGTTCGAGGTCAGCTACGGGCAAACCTCGGTCTGCGATCTCGGCCTCGCGTTTCTCCACGACGGCGTCCCGCTGCCCACGCTCGAGGCCCGCTGGAGCCCGCCTGCTCAGCCCGCGAGCGATCCCGCTGGGGCCCGCGCGCGGCTCGAGGCGCTCGACCCGGCCGGACTTGGCGCGGTGATCCTCGACTTGCTCGCGCGGCCCAACCTCGCCGCCAACGATGACCGCGCGCGCCACTACGATCACGAGGTCAAGGGCCTGAGCGTGATCAAGCCGCTGCTCGGGGTCCGCGGTGACGTCCCGGCCACCGCCACGGTCATGCGGGTCCGACATGGTCGCGACGAGGGCGTGGTGCTCGGTGAAGGCATCCACCCGTGGTACGCGGACGTCGACACCGACGCGATGGCCCGGGCCTGCGTCGACGAGGGGGTCCGCCGGGTCCTGTGCGCTGGGGCCCGGATCGATCGGATCGCGGCGCTCGACAATTTTTGCTGGCCCGACCCGATCCGCTCGGCCAAGACCCCCGACGGCGAGCACAAGCTCGCGCAGCTGGTTCGCTGCTGCGAGGGGCTCTACGACGCGTGCGTGGCCTACGGGGTGCCGCTGATCAGCGGCAAGGACTCGATGAAGAACGACGCGTTCCTGGGTGGGGTCAAGATCTCGATCCCGCCGACGCTGCTGGTCAGCGTGATCGGCCAGACCAGCGACGTCGCGCGGAGCCTGAGCTTGGAGCCGCGCGGCGGCGAGGACCGCGTGTACCTGCTCGGCCCGACCGCGCTCGAGCTCGACGGCAGCGAGCTCGCGCGAGCGCTCGCGGATCGCGGTGAGCCGCTGCCCGCGACCGATGTCCCGCGCACCGATCTCGACGCGTGCTGGGCCCGGTACCGCGCCTTCGCCGAGCAGCGCGACGCCGGGCGGGTTCGCTCGGCCCACGTGTGTGGCCGCGGTGGATTGGCGCTGGCCCTGGCGCACATGCTGCTGGCCGGCGAGCGTGGGCTCGAGCTCGAGCTCGATGAGCTGGTGGCCACCCATGAGCTCCCGATCGCGGCCGCGTTGCTGTCGGAGTCGACCGGTCGGATCGTGCTGACATGCGCCGCCGCCGAGGCGCCCGCGCTCGAGCAGGCGCTCGGGCCCCACGGGCTCGTCGCGCTGGGCCGGCTGTCGAGCGCGGGACCACCCGCGCTGCGCCTGCGAGCTGGCGGCGCCGGGTTCGAGCTCGAGCTGCCGCTCGCTCAGCTGCGCGGGCGCTTTGAGGAGGGACTTCATGGCATCTGATCCAGCAGGTCTGCTCACCGAGCTCGCCCCCGATCTCGATCCTCGCGCCGTCGCGGCCGTGCGCGTGCTGATCCCGACCGGCTATGGCCTCAACTGCGAGGCCGAGACGGCGGCCGCGTTCGAGCTGCTGGGCGCCCGGGTCGAGCGCGTCCACGTCGCGGAGCTGCTCGACGATCCCAAGCGCCTGCACGGCTGCGCAATCCTGGCGTTCATCGGCGGGTTCTCGTTTGGCGATCACGTCGCCAGCGGCCGGGTGCTGGCCAACCGCCTCCGGTTTCGGCTCGGCGACGCGCTGGCCCGTCACGTCGCTGACGGTGGCCTGGCGATCGGCATGTGCAACGGGTTTCAGGTCATGGCCAAGCTCGGTCTGCTGCCTGGGCCGCTGACCGGCGCCGACCCCAGCGATCAGCTGGCGCCGCAGCGGGTCTCGGTCGTGGGCAACGATCGGCTGGGCTACCGCGACGCGTGGGTGCGGATGCGCTGTGACCCCGACAGCCCGTGCGTGTGGACGCGCGGCCTCGATCTGATCGAGAGCCCGAGTCGTCACGGCGAGGGCAAGCTGGTGTTCGCGGACGACGAGATCCGTGCGCAGCTCGAGGCCGAGCACCGCGTCCCGGTTCGCTACGTCGACGACGCGGGCGCGCCGACCGAGCTGTGGCCAGCCAACCCCAGCGGCTCGCCCGGTGGGATCGCGGGGCTCTGCGACCGCAGCGGCCGTGTGTTCGGGTTGATGCCGCACCCCGAGGCGTTCCTCTACGCGGAGAATCATCCGCGCTGGCCCGCCCGCGACGACGCGCCCGCCCCACGCCACGGACTCGGCCTGCGCGTGTTCGCCAACGGCTTACGCGCTGCGCTGCAGGTGCGGCAAGCGGGTCAGAAGCCTGACCCGAGCTGAAAAAAGCCCGCTGCCAACGAGCGACTCGACTAGTCGAGGCGTCCGCAAGCGAATCAGAAGCCTGACCCGAGCTGAAAACAGCCCGGGGCTGTGGCAAGCTGGGGGATGCCTATGAAGCCCGGCGTTGGTTCGGACCTCGAGGTCCTCAACCGGGGCTTCCTCCCTCGCTTGGGCGTGCTCGCGCTGTTGATCGTCGCCGCGCTCGCGGCGGCCGTGTGGTCGGGCACGCGCAAGCACGGCAGCGGCGAGCCAGAGCAGCGCCAGCGGCTGCTGGTCGTGAGCGGGGGCGACGTCGACTACTACACGCTGCTCGAGAAGGGCGGGTTCTCGATCGAGGTCGACAGCTTCGACGACTGGCAGGCGGCGGCCCGCGAGCTGCTGCCCGACAGCGAGGCCGACGGGCTGACGCTGGTGCTCGCGCTCGCCGATGAGCGCGGGTTTGGGTTTGTCGTGCTGGAGGGGCCCGGCCGGTTCGACTTCGAGGGCCTCGAGATCGAGCCCAGCGTCGACGAGATCGAGGACTTCGCGGCCCGCGACTACGCGGTGCTGAGCGTCGGTGACTTCAGCTTCCCCCACCGGCTCAGCGTCGACGCGGCTGGCGAGCTGCCGTTCATGCGGGTCCCCGGGTTCGGCACGCTCGAGGCGCTGTTTGGGCAGCCGGGGATCGGCGCCCGCGAGGATCCCGATCGACCGACGATCGAGGAGCTGCAGTACGAGGACGCGATCGAGCGGGCGCGCTGGATGTACGAGCGGCCCGCCAGCTTCGCCGCGGCGATCGAGCTCGCGCGTGCGGCGATCGATACCAGCCTCGCGCAAGATCCACGCGCGCCCGCGCTGGTCCCGAGCTTCGCGACCGGCTCCGCGGTCCCCACCCCCGACGGCGGCGCGCTGCTCGTGGACCACGACCTCGAGGTGTACAGCACCGACGCGAACAAGCTGGAGGTGCACGCGGGCGAGCAGCTGCGGCTGCGCTACCTGTCTGGATCCGCGCTCGAGAAATTGGTGGAGACCGGGGAGCTCGAGCCGGTGGACTGCCCCTCGCTCGCCGGCGGCGGCGTCGACATGCGGCGGCGTCCACGAGTCGAGGCCGCGATCGACGGCAGCGCGATCGCGATTCACACGCGCGCGGGCGAGGCCGAGATCTGGTGGAGGCTCGATCGAGCCGGCTGCGAGTGGCGCGAGCAGGCGGGGGTGCCCTCGGTGCTCGGGGGCGTGCTCGCGCCTCAGCTCGGACTCGAGCGCTCGGATCAGCGCCTGCTCATGGCGCAGGTGAGCACGGACGAGCTGGGGACCTCGACGCTGCGCGCGTGGCTGCGGCCCGCGTCCGTGCGCGACGAGCCGGCTGGTCAAATCAACCCGGCCGGTCGGATCGCGCGGGTCGAGCTGAATGAGCACGAGCGGCGCGACGCGAGCGAGGACATGGCCGAGGCCGTCTCGCTGCTGCGCTTGCGTGAGCACGTCTTCGAGGGGGTCGCGTTCGTCGACTCACGCCACGTCGCGCTGCTGTCCCGGGTCAGCGGAACCGACGAACACGCGCTCCACGTGGTGGACAGCGAGCGTCCTGGCGCCCACTTGCGGATCCCGTCGCTGTTCTTCGCCGACGGCCGCGGGCTGCAAGAGCTGGCCGTGCTCAGTCCGGCGTTGCTCGCTGTCACGAGCGCGGACTCGGGGTCGGACGCACGCTTCACGCATGGTCCACGCTTCGCGATCACGATCGAGGGCGACCCCGACGCCGAGCTGGTCGAGCTGGAGATCGGCGCCGCGGCGTGGCAGGCGTTCCTCGACGGACTCGATGAGCCGGGCGAGGCCGCGCTGTTCACCCTCACGCCCGAAGATCTGCGGGCCGAGACCCACCCGGCCGACGGCGTGTGGGACTTCACCGTGTCGACGCCCGCGGGCGCGCTGGCCCACGCGACGTCGGACTGGCCCGATGACAGCGAGATCGCGGTGCGCCTGTTCGCGGGCGGCCCCGAGCAGCGGCTGACCGACAACGACCTGCCCGACATGCTGCCGCGCTTCACCGCGGATGGTCGACACCTCGTGTATGTCTCGCTGCTGAAGACCGCGCTATCGCCCGACGCCTTCAGCGTTCCGCGGATCGTGGCCGTGCCCGCGCGCTGACGCCGGGCGCTCTGGAGCGCGATCAGGTTGGAGTCGCGTGGGCGCCGCGAGGTCCGGCGCTCACGAGCGGCGAGATGGCTCACAGCGCGCGAATACCGAGGAATTCTAGCCAAATGACGGCCATGAAAACTCGCACCGCGGGCTCGAATGTTCCCGCACGATGACCGTCCCGCTGGCGTGAAACGTACGACACTGCTGGCGCTTGCGATCGCTCTTCCCGCATGTCTCCCCGACCAAGGTGGCGACCCCGCAGACGTGGAGACCGGAACGGACGACGACGGGTCCGACGACGACCCGCCTGAGACGGGCGGGGACGGGGATGGCGATGGGGATGGAG
>NZ_PVNL01000125.1 GCF_002994635.1 Enhygromyxa salina
CCCCCAGCACCACCGACACCCCCCCCGCAACCACCGCAATCCGAGCCGGCCACAAACTAGGCTCCGCCCGCTCCCCAGGCTCACTCACGGTCTCATCCCCAAAGTACATCGCAGCCACAATCCGCAGCACCACCCACGCACAAATCGCCAGCTCCAACGCAACCACCACCAACATCCACCGCATCGAGCTGTGCTCAGCCAACGCCCGCAGCACCCCCAGCTTCCCGACAAACCCCGCAAGCGGCGGCACCCCAACCAGCGACAGCAGACAGATCGCAAACGCAGCCGCCAACACAGGCCGTCGCGCAGCCATCCCCGCCCAGTGCTGCATCCGAACCTCGGGCCCGCGAAATCCCCGACTCGCCCCGATCGCCGCAAAGCACCCCACAGTCGCAACCACATGCGAGACCAACAGCACCAACACCGCCGTATACGCCTCGTCACCAGCAAGCCGCGACCACAGGACCTCATTCGTCGGCGCAATATAGTTAGCCCCGATCCCGATGTGCCCATGAAAGCTGCCGGCCGCGACAACCCCCAGCAGCACCAGCGACAGCTGCACCAGAGCCAACAGCGCCACGACCCGCGACAGCCGCCGCTGCCGCAGCACCACAACTGAAGCCCACCCCCCACTAATCAACGCCACGCTAGGCAGCGCCCCCGTCCACCCGTACGGCTCATTGACCAAGCGCGGGCTATGCAGCGCCCCAACGAACACCCGCAGCAGCACGGCCACCAGCGCGACCACCACCACCGTCGACCACAGCGCGGTCACGTGCAGCGGCGCCTCCTCCACCAGCTCACGCCGACGCGCGAACGGCAGCAACCCAAGCTTGGTCAGCAGCCCGCCGAGCAGCAGCAACAGCCCTGGCAAGAACAGCGCCGCGGGGGCCAGGCCACGAACGATCTCATTGCGAGCTTGCTGGTGCGCCGCAGGATCTTGCGTCGCGATCTCCGCCCCATATCGCTCCAGCACGGTCACCCAGCGCTGCACGCCCCCCCACTGCGCGAACACCCGCGTAGCGCCCCCCGCGAACCCATCCAGACTGGTCGTCCCCAGCGCCGCATAGATCAGCGCAATCCCCAGCAACAGCAGGCACGACACGACCGACCCAGGGATCAGCTGAATCAGCAGCGCGTTGCGCCGGCCCGGCTCACCCACGGAGTCATGCCCCGCGAACATCGTGAGCAGCGCGGCAATGCTCAGCAGCTCGACACCCAACCACACGACCAACAGATCCCCAGCGTGAATACAGAGCAGCGCCCCCGCCCCCGCCAGCAGCAACAACGGCTCACGCTCACCAAACGCCCGGCGCGCGGTCTCATGCGTGCTCCCACGCTCACGCGCGAGCCCGACCACACCCCCCAGAGCCAGCAGCGCCAGCAGATCACAAAACCCCGTCAAATGATCCGCGACCAGCGATCCCGACAGCGTAAACCGCCCCAGGTCATAGATGGGATCCCCAACCCGCATCCACGCAGCGAGCGTCGCCACGCCCACGATCAACAGCGCGAGCATGCGCAGGAACCCAGACTCGCGCACCCGCGCGAACGCGTCGCTCAGCAGCAGCCCCAGCGCGCCGATCAGCAAGATCCAGATCGGCGCAGCGTCCCCCAGCTGCTCGACCAGCGTAGGCCCCTCATCGGCAACCAGCCCAAGCAACATCACGGCGCACCCTCCTGCTCGACCGCGGCGTCCCCCGGCAATCCGTAGAACTGTCGCACCCGCGCATCCGGATCCAGGCACACCGCGCCGAGCTCCTCGACCAGGTCAGCGTGCATGCGAGCCCGCGCGTGGCCGCCCTTCTGCACGCTGGCCTCGATCGCGAGACAGCGGCCCAGCACGAGCTGCTCGACCTCGCGCCGCTGGGCCGGCTCGATCCGTCGAACCAGCCACCCAGGAACCACACCAAGGATCACCGCGAGCACCAGCGCGAGCACGCACACGCACAGCTCGCGCAGATCCAGCTCGCTCAAGCGCGCGACCAGGCCCGGTCGCGCGCTGCCTCGCCCGGCCTGCCACAAGCTGCGCAGCAGCCCCAGCGCACCGACTCCGACGGCGGCCGCGGCCAGCAAGCCCCACGTGCCCGGACGCAGCAGCGCCAGGTCACCCTCGCGCAGCACCCCCACGACGATCCCGAGCTCACCGATGAACCCGGCCGAGCCCGGCACCCCGACCAGCAACAGGCCGGCCAGCATCGCCACCACCAGCCCCCGCGGAGCCACCGACGCCCAGCCCGCCAGCTCCCCCAAGTTGCCCACGCCGTCGCGCCGCAGCGAGTGGGTGACCGTCGTCAGCACCGTCAACGCGAGCCCGTGGGCGAGCAAGTAGGGCCCCATCCCGACCCGCGCAGCGGCGCTGCCCGAGACCGCCGCGACGATCGCCAGCGACAGGTGCAGCAGCGCGACGTGTCCCAGCAACCGACCTGGCTCACGCTCGGCCCAACACACCAGCGCCGCATAGATGGCTCCGACCACGGCCACCGCGGCGATCGGATCCGCCCACTCGCCCGCGGCCAGCGGGAACATGGGCAGGCCCACGCGCATCAGCACGAACAGCCCCAGCGGGCCCCCCACGCCGAGCACCGCGGCGACCACCTGGGTCGGCCCGGTCACACAGATCGAGATCAGCGGCGCGTGGAGCGGCCAGATCGGCAGCGCGGTGGCGACCGCGACCATCACCAGCGCGAACCCAAAGTACTGAGTGCCCGGCGGCAGCGTGAGCTGCGAGAGCGCGTCGAGGCTCCAGCTCCACACACCCCCGGTCGCGTGGGCGTGCGCGACCCCCAGCAGGATCACCAGCGCGACCAAGGCCGCGGCCCCGGGCAGCACTTGCGCGGCGTAGCGGCGGGCGGCCGCGGTGCGACCAGGCACGCCCATCTTCCCGTCACCGCGCTCGCCCAACAAGATCACGGTTGCGACGGCCGCCAGCTCCCACGCGGCGGCGAGCGTGACGAGATCACGCGCCAGCACGACCGCCACCCACGCGGTCTGCAGGCTCAGCATCCCAACCAACAGCGGCGGCTCACCCGGGCGCGGCCGCGGACCGATCACCAGCGCGAGCGGCACGACCAGACCGATCAGCAGCAACATGGCCAGCTCGCTGCCGTCGATCCCGAACGACCACTCGACGCCGTAGGCCGGCAGCCACGGGCGCACAAACGGTTGCTGGACCGCCGCGCCGCCCGGCTCGAAGCGCGAGATCAAGGCGACGATCAACCCAAGCTCGACGACCGCGCCGAGCAGGGCCAGCGCCCGAGTCAGGGCCGGCTCGCTGCGCGGCACCGCGGCGACCATGAGCGCGACCGCGAGCGGCAACAACACGACGGCGCTGGTGAGGGTCATCGCTGTAGCTCCGGCGGCGTCGGGAGTGGCGGCGGCTCGGCGCCGTCTTGTCGCGGCTGCGCGGCCGGCAGGACTGGCGTCTCGGGCTCCGCGACCGGCTGCTCGCTCGCGCTGGGCTTGGCCGTGGCCTCCTCACCGCCCGCGCGGATCAGCCGAGGTCGCAGCCCACCAAACCCGTAGTTGTCGGCTGGCAGCGCGCTCGAGACCTCGGGCTTGGCGTAGAGCCAGCCCAGCACGAGCGCGAACCCAAGCAGGATGCTGAGCAGCGCCTGGCGACCGCCGCTGGGCGCGAGCCCGCGCAGGCGCGGCGCGATCGAGGCACCCATGTCGCGCGCCAAGCTTCGGGCCACGCGGGGACCCTCTTCGAACACGCCGCGGCCGATCCCGCGGGCGGCCAGCTCGGTCAGCCCGGACAAAGCCAGCCCGCACGAGCCTGCGAGGTTGCGTGGCCAGCGAAGCGCCGACTCGAGCGCGCCCGCGTAGCTCGACAGCTCGCCGCCGTGAGCTCGCAAGAACCGCTCGCGGGTCCACATCCAGGCGAACCCCGTCACCAGCGCGACGATCACGGCGCCGCCAGCCACCCACGGCCGCGCGACCTCGATGCCGTCGCGCATCGACTCGCGCAGCCCCGTCGGGGCGGACTCGTGGCCACCGGCCAGCGGCAGCACCTTGTCGAGCCACACCAGCGGCGAGTCGCTCACGCCAAACCAGGATCCCAGCACGACCACGCCCAGGCCAATCAGCGCGACGACCAGCACCACCAGCGGCGCGAAGTCCAGGCCGTCCTCGTCGTCCTCGAGCTCGTGGGCGTCGGCGCCCGGCTGACGGTTGAGGCTCTGGTACCAGATCCGCGCGATCCCAGCGGCATGCATGAACACGACGAGCAACATGACGCCGCCGGCCAGCCACCCAAACCCAGGGCCCAGCAAGCTGTCGCGCGTGACCAGGTCGACCAGGGTCTGGGCGAACACTACGAAGCCGAGACCGGGGGCGACCCCCGCCACGGCCAGGCCCAGGATCCGACCGATCCGCGCGGACCAGCTGGGCAGCTGCGTGCCGTCGGCGATCAGCAGCGCGAGCCGCAAGCCGAGCCGACCCAGCGCGTGGGCGAGCAACAACAGGGCCGCGGTCCGCCACGCCCCAACGCCGAGCGCCATCATCAAGACCCCAACCCACGCGAGCCCGGTCCCCGACAGACCCACCTCACTCCCAGCCCGCGCGCGGTGCTTGGCGTGGCCGCGCTCGGGTCGGACCAAGGCGATCGCCGCGGCCGCGAGCGCGACCACCATGCCCACGACGAGCAGCCCCGCGAGCACGCTGGGCGCGTACGACAGCACTCGCAGGTATCGCAGCAGCAGATACACGGCCGGGACCGGGATCAGCACGGCATCGAGCAGCGCCTCGGCCAGCGAGTTGCCCGCCCACGCCAGGCTCGACAACCGGGCGAACGCGGCGCCCAACAACAGCAGCGCGATCAGATCCGCGAACGACAGCCCGGGGATCGCAGCGGCGTACAAATGATCACCGGTCAGCGGCGCCCACAGGTTGTTGTGCGCCAGTCCAATTCCGCTGACGACCAACGCGATCGCGGCCGCGCCAAGCACCAGATCGGCGCCAAGTCCCAGCGCCAGCACCCGGGTGGCCGCGCTCGCCCGTCGCTCGTCGCCGACCTCGCGCGCGACCGCGACGACCGCTCCAATCCCCAGCGGCGCCCAACCAAACGCCGCGAGCCCGATGTCGCTGGCCAGCACGAACAACAGCGCGGCGCCCTCGAGCAGCCCGAGCAAGGCCAGCCGTCGCAGGCCACCTGCGGTCGCGGCCAGCTGCTCGGCCAGCTGCTCGGGCGACTCGGGCGGTGCGTCGGGCGACCGCTGTGGCAGCGCCTCGAGCCCGAGCGCGCGCTGGCCCGCGGGCCCGGGCACGAACATCCGCGCGAGCACGAACACGACCAGGAGCAGCAGGGCGGCGCTGCTCGACAGGCGATCGGCGATCAACGTCGAGTCGATCCGGACGTCGCCGATGATCAGCGGCTCGATCACGTCGACCAGCGGCGTGTGGGCGAGCGCGCGCGGATCTTCAGGCGCCAGCAGCAGCTGGATCGCCTGCAGGGTGAACAACATCGCCAGCGCCGAGGCCCCGAGCCCGAGGTAGTGGGCGAGCATCCGCGCCCGCTCGGACCCGAGCAGCCGCGCGCCCGGCCACGCCGTCAGCAGGCAGCCCAGCGCGCCGAGCCACGGCAACACCACGATCACCCACAGTGGAAATTCGCGGGCCATCAGCTCGAGTGCCCTCCCGACTCGGGCGACTCGGGCGGCTCGGGCGTCTCGGGCGTGTCGCGCGTGCTCGGCCAGTCGTCGAGCAAGGTCGCGGCGCCGGGGCCGTCGGCTCGGATCGCCCGCAGCGCGATCGCTACCGCGACCCCCAGCTCACACAGGCCAACCAGCACGATCAACAGCGCGGTGATCTGCCCGCTCGGGTCGGCGAAGAACCGCGCGTAGGCGCAAAAGCACAGCGCGACCGCGACCAGCATCAGCTGGATCCCCAGCAGCGCCACGACCAACGAGCGCCGCAGCAGCGCCCCACCCAGCCCAACGCCAAACAGCGCCAGGGCCAGGTACAGGTAGTGGGTGATCGGCAGCATCACGAACCAGGGCTTTGTGAAGATTGCGTGCTCGCCTCGGGGCGCTCGAACACCAGGGTCAGCACCGCCGCGATCACGCTGCACAGCGCCAGCAGGGCGACGACCAGGGCCGGGACCGTGTGGTCGGCCGCGACCTGCAAGAGGATCACGTCGCCGTCGCCAAACGCAGCGCCAGGCTCGATCGGCGGGCCGAGCTCGACGACCTGCCGCGAGCCGGTCGCGAGCAAGACCCACACGAACCCGGCGAGGCCGAGCGTGGCGGGCACCCCAAATGCCAGGGACCGGCCCCCACGCGCGACGGCGGGCGCGTCGGCCCCTCGACTCACGCCTGTCAGCCCGGCCAGCAGCGCGATGATCAGCCCGCTCGCCAACAACACGACCGCAGCCACGGTCGGCGCGCGCAGCTGGACCAAGGGCACGATCAACGCCGCCAGCGCGATCCCAAACGCGGCCAGCGAGGCTCGCGGCTGGCGGACCACCATGGCGATCAACGCCGCGCCCGAGGCGATCACGGCCGACGCGAAGAAGCTAAACGTTGACGCGCTCATCGTGAGGTGGCCGAACCTCGAAAAATTCAGCCCTCGCGCACGAGCTCGAAGGCCATGCAGGTCGCGCCCTCGTGGTAGGCCGCCTCGAAATTGGACAGCCCGCGCAGCGCCGGATCCAGGTCGTCGGCGCTGACCTCGGCGAAGCCCAGCTTGTCGGTGAAGAAGTCGGCGGTCTCGCCGGCGATCAGGTGGACCCAGCGAGCGCCGAGCGTCCGGGCGCGCCGCATGATGCTGTCGGCCAGCACCCAGCCCAGGCCCTCACCGCGACACTCGGGTGAGACCGCCAGACCGAACAAGAACGCACGGTCCTCGACGAGCTGCAGCTGGACGCAGCCGATCAGCGGTGGCAACGGCGCGCTGCCGGCCTCTTGTCGCTCGCGGCTGGGGCGGATCACCAGGCTCTCGATCTGGTCGGGATCGCGCAGGGTGGCCATGCCACACGCGACCAACAATTGATCGATCGCCTCGAGGTCCTCGGGCTGCGCGAAGGTGACGGCGTCGCCCAGCGACTCGAGCAGGCGATCGGCGAGGCCGCCGAAGCTGCCCGACGAGAGCAGCAGCACGGTGTCGCCAGGCGCCGCCCGCTCGAGCACCGCCGTGGCGACGTCGTCGATCGCGTCGAAGGAGCTGGCGTCGACCCCACGCTCGCGCAGGGCCGCGCCGAGCCCCACGACGTCGAGCAGCTTGCCCTCGGGGACGCGCTCGGGCGCGTAGACGGGCGCGATGTAGACCCGGGTGGCGGCGTCGAAGGCCTTGGCGTAGCCAGCAAAGAACACGTCGCGGCGCGACGAGCTCGAGCGCGGCTCGAAGCACACGTGCAGCGAGTGATCCGGGTAGCGGCGTCGGGTGGCCTTGATCGTGAGGTCGACGGCCGTGGGGTGGTGCGCGAAGTCCTGGATCATGCGCACGCCCGCGACCACGCCGAGCAGCTCTTGCCGCCGCTTGACGCCGCGGAACAAGCGAATGGCCTCGCGGAGCCGCTCGACCTCGCAGCCCTCGGCCCGCGCGATCGCAAACGCGGCCGCGATGTTGGCGAGGTTGTAGTGGCCGGTCAGCAGCGTCGAGAATTCACCGAGCGGCTCGCCGCGCTCGTACAGCTCGAACCGAGACCGCCGCTCGCCCGCGCGGCTCGTGAGCTCGACGCAGTAGGTCGCCAGCTCGGCGCTGGGCTTCTCCCCCCGCTCGAGCACTTTATAAGTGGCGCGCTCGCAACCAGCCGCGTCCGCGACCTCGAGCGCCCCGTCGTTGCCAGCGTCGACGACCAGCAGCCCGTTGGCGGGGATCAGGCGCACGAAGTCGACGAACGCGTCGCGGACCTGCTCGTAGTCGTCAAAGATGTCCGCGTGGTCGAACTCGACGCTGGTGATGATCGCCCGGGTCGGGCGGTAGTGCAGGAACTTCGAGCGCTTGTCGAAGAACGCGGTGTCGTACTCGTCGCCCTCGAGCACGATCAGATCGCCACCGCCGAGGTGAAAGCCCTGGGTCAGGTTCTGCGGGACGCCGCCGATCAGCCACGACGGGCTGAGCCCGCCGACCCGCAGCATCCACGTCAGCAGGCTCGACGTCGTGGTCTTGCCGTGGGTGCCGGCGACCACCAACGCGCGACGCTGCTCGAGCAGACTGGCGGCGAGCATGCTCGGGAAGCTCTCGAGCCTCACGCCGCGCTCGCGAGCGGCGAGCACCTCGACGTGATCCTTCCGGCAGATGTTGCCAACGACCACGCAGTCTGGCCCCCACTCCAAGTTGCCTGGGGCGAACCCCTCGAACACCGGGATGCTGGCGCTGGCCAGCTGGGTGGACATGGGCGGATACAGCGGGCCGTCGGAGCCCCGCACCTCGTGACCTGCCGCCTTCAGGAGACCGGCGAGCGCGCCCATGCCCGTGCCTCCGATGCCGATGAAGTGGACCTTCACGTCGTCCCCCTCACGGCCACGGGAGATCGCATCCCACCGTGTGGGTTTGCGGCACCGAGCGGACGCGTAACTGCGCACCACATAGACGCGTATTGCGCGTTTTGATCGTGGATCTTCCCGGCCAAGGCGGTGCATTGTGCTCAGCCGGCAACTTTGGTCAAGCACACCACTCTCCGCCCCTGGAGCCGCGAATTCGGACATTTTGCTCCTTGAAGCCGCCGTGGCGGCCCGCACCGGCCCTGCGCGGTTTACGAGCATACTTGGCGCCAAGTCCGCGGATCCAGCGTGTTTAGCTCACGCCGCGCACACTCCGCCCGACGCAGCTGCTCAAACACACCGCATCTGGGGGTGTGCAACACCCTGTCCATCCGACCCAAAAGTGCCGGATTCATCCATCTAACCGTTTTTCCTGACCGACCGAAAGTGTTATAACTCTTCCGTGGAAGCCGCCGTGACCGAGCAATCAACGGGAGCCGATCGTCGAACGCGTCCGCGAATCTCGGTTGCGATCGAGATCAAGCTTCACGCGCCTGAGCACCACTACATGCTGATGTCGCGGACGATCGACCTCTCGACGCATGGGGCATTTGTCCGCACCAACCGTCCGCTCCCGATTGGGGCGCCGGTCACCGTCTCGTTCAACCGAGGCAGCGACCGCAACCCGCTGATGCTCGACGCCGAGGTCGTCCGCTCGGGTCTCGCCGACGGTGGGCGCCAGCGCGGCATCGCGATCCGGTTCACGGACCTGTCCGACCTCGACGAGATGCTGCTCAACGAGCTGATCAACCGCTCACGTTCGTGAGCGGATCGACGCCGTCGTCTGCTTCGCCGCGGCGACGCTGCCACGCAAAATGGGCGCCCACTGGGGCGCCCTTCGTCTTGGTTCTCATCGCGCTCGCGTCCGCGCGGCGAGCATCATGGGTTCAGGGGTGCGAGCTGCTGAGGCAGGCCTCGAACGCGGCCTGGGTGGTGATCGATTGATCGCAGACGTACTGCAGCGTGTAGTACTGTTGGTAGTAGATATCGTAGAGTTCGTCGCAGGCCTCGTAGCACGCAGGGTCATTCGTCAGCTGGCACTCCTCCTCGCAGTAATCGATCTCATCCGAGGTCCACGCGATCTCGATGGATTGATCACGGCAGATCTGATACCAAAAATCGGCGTCATCCCCCTCATCGCTACAATCCGGATTGTAGTTACTCGGGTCTGGGGGCAAGGCCGCGGCGCTGGCTGCCACGCCAAAGGCGACGATGAAGGTTGCGAGGGTCAGGAACAGTCGGGATTTGATCATGGGTATTTCCTTCTCGTTGATGAGTCGAGTTGAAGCGAAGTGGGGAGTCGATCGCCTCCCCGGTCCGCACGGAATAGAGCCTCCGGCGACGCACGACCAGGCCGTAGACACCAACACGACGATGCGTGGGACGAACCAGCCCAGGCGCGGGACGAACCGCCCGGCGACACGACGCGCCAAACGCGCCAATCCGCTCATCAATTTACGACGCGCCTGCGCGACGAGGAGCTGCTAATTAACGAAGCTCATGCGCGCGCAGAAGCACTCGGCGCGTCGACGCATCGCTACATTCGCGATACTGGACATCGCGGTGTTCTTGGCGCTCGACGTGTACTTCGCCACCACGTTGTACATCGGGGCGCTCCGCAACAACCCCGACGCGAGCTGGGCAGACCAGTTCTTCGCCCACATGCCGGCGTGGGCGGTGTTGGCCGCGTTCGCGCCGGGGATCTTCTGGCTGTCCAAACATCAGCGAATGGGGCTCGGCCGCGGGGTTCGGCCTGTCTTGATTCAGGTGGGGGTGAGCCTCGCGTGGATGCTGTTGGTGTGCAGCGCGTGGATCCTGATCGACGTGGCTCGGCAGCCCGCCGACGCCCGTCAGCTCGAGGACATCGTGTCGTTTCGACTGGTCATGACGCTGTTCGACTACCAGTGGTACTGGCTGATCGTCGCGGCCGCCCACGTGCACCACGGGACCCGAGACGCCATCGCCCGGGCGACCGAAGCCGCGACCTTGGAGCTCGAGAAGACCGAGCTCGAGCGTCGCCTCGCGCGGAGCGAGCTCGACGCGCTCAAGGCCCAGCTGCATCCGCACTTCCTGTTCAACACCCACCACGCGATCGCGGGGCTCATCCGCTCGGGCGAGCCCGACGCCGCGCTCGAGCTGATCGCGGATCTGAGCGGCATGCTCCGCTACGCGCTGGAGACCGAGCAGCGCCCCACCGTCCCGCTGGCGCGGGAGCTCGAGTTCACGCGCAGGTTCTTGGCGATCCAGGCCGTCCGCTTCAAGGGCCGCCTGGAGATCGAGTGGGACGTGAGCGCCGCGTGTGGACCCGTGCCCGTGCCGCCGCTCATCCTTCAGCCCTTGATCGAGAACGCCGTGCACCACGGGGTCTCGAGCGAGCGCACCGACAACTTCGTCCGGGTCCGTGGACACGTCGTCGGCGACGCGCTCGAGCTGGAGATCTGCAACAGCATGGCGGCGGACACCGAGGATCGAGCCGGCTTTGGCGTCGGCCTGAGGAATGTCCACGCTCGGCTCCAGCACCTGTACGGTGACGCCTATACGCTCGAGCTCGAGCTCGTGTCCGCGAGCCCCACACCCGGCTCGAGCCCGCACCAGATCCGCCTGCACATGATCCTGCCCAGCAACCCGCGCGCGCAGCTGCGGGTGCGCCCCGACCCAGCCCGCGAGCGAGACAAACCCGCCGATGACCCAGACCACGCCAACGCCACCTATCCGAACGCTGCTGGTGGATGACGAGCCGCTGGCGCTGAGCAGCCTGCGCGCGGTGCTGTCTCACGATCCCGAGCTCGAGGTGGTCGGGGAGTGCACCGACGGCCCCGCCGCGCTCTCGGCGATCGCGGCGCTCCGGCCCGACCTGGTGTTCCTCGACATCGAGATGCCCGGCATGGACGGGCTCGAGGTCGCGCGCCGGATCGCGGGGGAGTCACCGCCTGTCGTGGTGTTCGTGACCGCGTACGACGACTTCGCGCTCGACGCCTTCGAGGCCCACGCGCTGGACTACGTGCTCAAGCCGTTCACGGATCGTCGCTTGCTTCAGTCGCTGCGGCGGGCCAAGGCAGCAGCTCGCAGTCGCAACCTCGAGGATCTGAGCGGTCGCTTGCTCGAGTTCGTGAGGGCCGCCGCGCCACCGCCTCGGCGACACCTTCAGCGCGTGGTGATCCAGGAACCTGGCCGGGCGCGCATCGTGATGGCCGACGAGATCGACTGGATTGGCGGAGCCAAGAACTACGCCGAGCTCCACACTGCCCGCGGGGTCTTCCTGCACCGACAGTCCATGGACGCGCTCGAGCAGGCCCTCGATCCCAGCGCCTTCGTGCGAATCCATCGCTCGACGATCGTGCGTGTCGATCGGGTCTTGGAGGTGATCGCCGAGGCCGGCGGCCGGCGGCTCGCCGTGCTGCGCGATCGCACCCGGCTCAAGGTCTCGCGGACCTACGTGGAGCGACTGATGACCGCCCTCGTTGGATCCTGAGGGTCATCCCGTCGAGCTTTCCGGTCGAGCTTGACGCTTGAGCGTGCGGGCGTGCGCCCACAGACACGACAGCGCCGCTGGGGTGATGCCGGGGATTCGCGCGGCCTGATGGGTCGTCCCGGGTCGCACCCGAGCGAGACGCTCCGCCGCCTCACGCGTGAGCCCATCGAGCGCGAAGTAGTCGAGATCCAGCGGCAGCCGAACGTTGCCAGCGTCGCCGCGAATCCGGGCGACCTCGCGCCGCTGTCGCTCGAGGTAGCCCGCGTAGGTCCGCCGGGCCTGGGCCTTGGCGACGATCCAGGCGGGCGCGTGGTCGGGCCCGGGCCCCGGCCCTGATCCACCGCGCCGGTCGAGCTCAGCCACCGCGCGCTCGACCAGCTCGAGCCGGCGCTGGACCAGCTCGTGGCGCGCGTCCGAGATCAACCCGTGCGCGTGCGCGAGCCCAGCGAGCCGGTCGTCGGCGTTGTCCTCACGCAGCAGCAGGCGGAACTCGGCGCGCGACGTGAACATGCGGTACGGCTCATCGCAGCCCTGGGTCACGAGATCGTCGACGAGCACCCCGGCGTAGCCCTGATCGCGCGCGACATGCAGCGGCGCTCGCTCGCGCAGCCACAGCGCCGCGTTGGCGCCCGCGATCAGCCCCTGGATGCCGGCCTCCTCGTAGCCAGAGGTGCCGTTGATCTGCCCGGCGAAGTACATGCCCTCGTGATCTTTGCTGGCCAGCTCATGGGTCAGCGCGCGGGCGTCGACGGCGTCGTACTCGACCGCGTAGCCAGGCCGAACCACCCGCGCGTGCTCGAGCCCTGGGATCGCGCGCACGAACGCGTCCTGGACCTCGGCCGGTAAGCTGGTCGAGATCCCGTTGGGGTAGATCAACGCGTCGGGCTCGAGGCCCTCGGGCTCGAGAAAGATCTGGTGGCGCGGCTTGTCAGCGAAGCGCACAACCTTGTCTTCCAGCGACGGGCAGTAGCGCGGACCGATGCCCTTGATCTGCCCCGAGTACATCGGCGACTCGTGCAGGTGGGCCCGGATCAGCTCATGCACGGCCTCGTTGGTGAAGGTGATGTGGCAGTGGACCTCGGGCAGCCGCGCCGGGGCGTCGGGCTCGTCGGCGGCGCAGAACCGTGGGAATGGATCGTCGCTGCCCTGGGGCTCGAGCGCGTCCCAGTCGATGCCCGCGCGCGCGAGCCGAGGCGGCGTCCCGGTCTTGAGCCGCACCAGGCGAAACCCCAGGCTGCGCAGCTGCTGCGACAGCGCCGTGGCCGGAGCCTCGCCGACGCGACCGCCCGGCGTCTGGCTCGCCCCCGTGTGCAGCACCCCGCCGAGGAACGTGCCCGTGGTGATCACCACCGCGCCAGCCTCGAGCTCGCTGCCGTCGGCCAGCCGGACCGAGCGCACGCGCCCGCGATCGTCCACACCCACAGCCTCGACCAGACCCTCGATCGTGGTGATGCCCGGGTGATCGAGCAGGCTGGCCTGGGCGTAGCGACCGTAGCGAGGCTTGTCGACCTGCAGGCGGGTCGCGTGCACGGCCGGACCCTTGCTGAGGTTGAGCACGCGGCCATGAATGGCGCAGGCGTCCGCGGCCCGACCCATGAACCCTCCGAGCGCGTGGATCTCATGGACGAGGTGACCCTTGGCGACACCACCGACGCTGGGGTTGCAGGGCGTCTGCCCGATCGTCGCGCGCGTGCCCGTGACCACCGTGACCGGCACCCCGACACGCGCTGCCGCAAACGCGGCCTCGAGCCCGGCATGACCCGCGCCCACGACAACGACCCGCCTCGACGCCAACCTAGCTGCGGAAGAGTGATGCATGTCCTGAGTTCATGGCCCACGCGGGCGCGGGCGAATCTAGCCAATCGTCACTCTCGCAGCCACCGCGCAAGCTCGGCGCGGGCCCCGTTCGCGAACCCAGCTAGCGTGAGTTTGTGCGTACAGGCGTGCAAACCGTGCTGCTGGCAACGCTGCTCACGTCGCTGGCGTGTCACCATGAAGGCGAATTTGGCTACCTGCGCTTTGACCTCGACCCGCTCGTCGATCCGCTCGTCGAGTTTCGCAGCGGCGACCAGATCCTGTTGGGCTCGATGCTCTGCCCCCAGATCCTGATGGCGGGGAACGAGTGGATCGAGGATCGCGCCAAGTTCCGCGCCTGCTTCAGCGAGACCGTGACGGGTTTCGGCCAGCTCGACGCCGACGGCTGCCTGCACTTCGACGGCCCAGGCGAGGTCGAGCCCAAGCTGATCTGGGAGCTGACGCCGACCGCGTGCGGCGAGCGGGTGGAGCGACTGCGCTTCGCGATTGCCGACAGCGACGCCCACATGCGGCTCGGCTTCGACGAGTGGCGGCTGCGCACGCTCGCGCTGGTCGACGATCCCCGCCTCGGCTTGAAGGTTGTCGGCCTCGCACCAGGCCGCGACCTCGAGGATCTGCTCGAGCCCCCCGACACCGCGCGCCGGGTGTTCGCCGGCCAGGTCGACGTGCCGCTGATGCGCCTGAGCAACCCCAAGGGCGTCATCTACTGGACCGCGCCCGAGCTACTCCTCGAGGGAGTTGGCGCCGGCATCGACACGATCACCCCAGCCGCCGATCGCGGCGAGCGCCTGTCCCCTGGCGAGCTCGCCGTCCGCCTGCGCCCCGGTGCCCACGGCCACGTTCGCGCGACCTTGCCAGGCGGCGCCACCCTCGACTCTCCCCCCCTGATCGCCGTGGAGCTCAGTGACGCCGCGACCCTCGACCTGCTCGTCGTCGACGCCCACCTGATCGCCGACGTCCGCGACGCCAACGGCCACCTCCTGCACGCCGCACCAATCGAGTGGAGCGTGGTCGACGGCGCGCTCGCCATCACCCCCGGCTCACTCAGCAACCACGCCAGGACCAGCGAGTACGCCAGCTTCGAGACCCCCTGCCTGCCCCCACCAGACCAACCACAGCTGCGCCACGCAACCGTCCGCGCCCGACTCGGCGATCTCGAGGACAGGCGCTGATCGGGCCGCAGCGATCCCTGGCTGAGCAGCGCGCCCTCACACGCACGCGTGGCGCCCTCGAGCGTGGCCTCGGCGGAGCGATCTGAGCTGGAGGCACCTCGATCTGGGCTCGGTGC
>NZ_PVNL01000126.1 GCF_002994635.1 Enhygromyxa salina
GGGGCTGGCTGCGCGGGCTCGCGCGGCCCGCCGGGAGGTGCTGCTGCGGCAGGCGGAGGCTTGCGGGGCGGACGCGATCGTGTTGGGTCACACCGCGACGGACCAGGCAGAGACGATGCTGATGCATGTGACTCGGGGCGCGGGGCTCGATGGGCTCGCGGCCATGGCTACGCACGAGCCGCCGTGGCTGCGTCCGTTGTTGGGGCTCAGTCGGGGGCAGACGGGTCGGCTGTGCGAGCAACTTGGGCTGCGCTTCGTCGATGATCCGACCAACGCGGACACCGACGCGCTGCGGGTGTGGTTGCGCGAGCTGGTGCTGCCGCGACTGCGCGAGCAAAATCCCCGGGTCGAGTTCGCGCTGCTCGGGCTCGCGCGTCAGGCGGGGGACGCCGAGGATGCGCTGCTCGAGTGGGCGAACGCCGAGGTCGAGCGGCGCCGGGTTGGCGGGGGGTGGGAGCTCAGCCAGTTTCACGTGCTGCCGCGGGCGGTGAGGACGCGCGTGCTTCGGCGTGTGTGTGAGCTGTGTGGGGTCGATCTCAGCACCGTGCACCTGCGCGTGATCGAGGCGATGGACGAGGCGGCGGTGGCCGTGTCTCGGTCGCGGGCAGGGGGGCCGGGGACCCCAAATCCGGCGCCCCGAGGCTGGGACCTGCGCCCCGGCTGTCGGGTGGAGATCGGGAAAACAGGCGTTCACGCCCGCCAGCGCGGGACGAAACGGGGAACCGCGAACCATTGACCCCTCCGGGGCCGAGGGCTATCCTGGCCTGAACGGTCAGTCGGACGGTTCACGCCGCGCCAGGCCGTCATTTCCGCAGCTTCGGAGGCCTCCGGCAGGTCTGGGCTCTAGTGCGCTATGACGCACCTGCGGACCGTGAGCCCCCGCGACGGACACTCGGAAGCAACCGACGTGAAGCAGCAGACCAAGACCCTCCTCGTTTGGCTCGGCCTGATCGTGGCCGTGCTGTTGTTGGCCAACCTGTTCAACAACAGCAACAAGGCCAACCCGATCACCTACACGGAGTTTCGGGAGCAGGTCGAGGCCGACGAGCTCAACTCCGCGAAGACCTCGACCTCGGTCGAGCTCGAGGTCCACCCCAGCCACGTCAACATCACCTACGAGCGCGACGACGCCGAGGTCAAGGTCGTGGCGCCGGCCACCGACGAGCTCTACACGCTGCTCGAGTCCCACGGGGTTCAGTACAAGGTCGAGCCGGAAGACGACGGGGTGTTCTTCCAGATCGCCATGATGTGGCTGCCGGTCCTGCTGATCGTCGCCGTGATGATCATGTTCATGCGCCAGATGCAAGCTGGCGGCGGCAAGGCGATGAGCTTTGGCAAGTCCAAGGCCCGCCTGCTCAACGAGCACCAGCAAAAGGTCACGTTCAAGGACGTCGCCGGGATCGAAGAAGCCCGCGAGGAGGTCGAAGAGATCATCGACTTCCTGCGCGACACCCGAAAGTACATGCGGGTCGGCGGTCGGATCCCCAAGGGCGTGCTGTTGATGGGCCCGCCCGGGACCGGCAAGACCCTGCTCGCGCGGGCGATCGCAGGCGAGGCCGGGGTCGCGTTCTTCTCGATCTCGGGCTCGGACTTCGTCGAGATGTTCGTCGGCGTCGGGGCCAGCCGGGTCCGCGACCTGTTCGAGCAGGGCAAGAAGAACGCGCCGTGCATCATCTTCATCGACGAGATCGACGCGGTCGGTCGCCACCGCGGCGCCGGGCTCGGCGGCGGTCACGATGAGCGCGAGCAGACCCTCAACCAGCTGCTCGTCGAGATGGACGGCTTCGAGGGCAACGACGGGGTGATCCTGGTCGCGGCGACCAACCGACCCGACGTCCTGGATCCGGCGCTGCTGCGACCCGGTCGGTTCGATCGTCGGATCGTCGTGGGGCTGCCGGATGTCCGCGGCCGCGAGGCGATCCTCTCGGTCCACACCCGCAAGGTCCCGCTCGGTGACGACGTCGAGCTCAACTCGATCGCCCGCGGCACCCCGGGCTTCTCGGGCGCTGACCTCGAGAACCTCGTCAACGAGGCCGCGCTGTTCGCCGCTCGCTGCAACCGCGACCGGGTGCTGCACGGCGACTTCGACCACGCCCGCGACAAGGTCATGATGGGCGCCGAGCGCAAGAGCGCCTACGTCTCGCACGCGGAGCGGAAGATCACCGCCTGGCACGAGGCCGGTCACACCCTGGTCGCGGCGCTGCTGCCCAGCGGCACCGTCGATCCGATCCACAAGGTCACGATCATCCCGCGTGGCCGCGCGCTCGGGGTCACCCACTTCCTGCCCGAGCAAGACAAGCTCTCCTACGATCAGAACAACGCCGCGGGGATCATCGCGGTCAGCCTTGGCGGTCGGATCGCGGAAGAGATCGAGTTCGAGGGGCTCAAGAGCACCGGGGCCGGCAACGACCTGTCCAAGTCGTCCGAGATCGCCCGCAAGATGGTCTGTGAGTGGGGCATGAGCGATCGGCTTGGCCCGATCACCTTCGGCCGCGAGGACTCCGAGCCGTTCCTCGGCCGCGACATCCAGCGCCCGCAGAACTACTCCGAGGCGACCGCCCGAGCGATCGACGACGAGGTCCACCGGATCGTCACGGATCAGTACAAGCGGGCCCGCAAGCTGCTCGAGGACAACTACGCGGCGCTCGCCCGGATCGCCAACGCCCTGATCGAGCGCGAGGTCCTCGACGCCGCCGAGGTCGCGGATCTGATCGCCGACCGCCAGCTCGGTCCGTTCGAGAAGCGCCGGCCCTTGACCTCACGGGTCGAGGACAGCCGCGAGGCCGCTGGTGAGTCCCGGGTCGAGCCTCCGCGCGCGACCGGGTTTCCAGTGCCCGATCCTGGTTGAGCGCTGGGTTGCCCGGCTGGGATCCAGTCGAGCCCCGGCTGGGCGCCCGCTCACTCGGCCAAGACGGTCTCGAGCACGGCCCCGAGCTCGGGGTCGTTCTTGGTGATCTCGCCCTCGCGCTTCCAGCGAACGTTGCCCTGGCGATCGATCAAGAACGAGGTCGGGTACCCGCGGAGCTTCAGCGCGACCTGGGACTTGCTCTCGAAGTCGAGCCAGATCGGGAACGGCAGGGCGTGGTGGATGACCATGGTCCGGACCGCCGCGAGCTTGCTGCGGACGTCGGTGTTGAGGCCGATGACCGTGAAGCCCTTGTGCTTCAGGCTCTCGTGCATGCGCGCGAGCTCGGGCAGCTCGCGCACGCACGGGTCGCACCAGGTCGCCCACACGTTGAGCAGCACGACCTGGCCCTTCAGATCGGCGAGGCTGACGTCGTCGCCGTCGAGGTTCTTGGTCGCAAACTCGGGAGCGGGCGTGTGCTCGGCGGCCTCGTCCTCGCTCGATCGTGTCTTGCAGCCGAACCCGAGCACCAAGCTCGAGGCCAACGCGAGCGCGCTGAGGCGTGATCGCGATCGCGGTCGGGCGAGCGAGTGGCTCGAGGACTCCGTGCTTCGCTCGATCGTCACCGCGCGAACCGATCTACCTCGCTCCCGGTCCACCGTCCACCGCACACCGCCGCGCGCGGGGCCGGCCAGGTCGCCAACGAGCGTCGACATCAGGCGGCCATGCCCAGCCCATAGTTGGTCGCGTAGTCGCTCAGCTGCTCGCGGAGCAGCTTGCGGGCCCGATGCAGCCGGCTCATCACGGTGCCGAGCGGGCAGCCGATCTCGTCGGCGGCTTCCTTGTAGGCGAGGCCGCGAACGTCGACGAGCTCGACGACTTCGCGGTACTGGGGCGGGAGCTCGGCGAGGGCCTCGAGCACCTCGTCCGAGAAGTGGTTGCTGTGCCAGCTGCCCTCGGGGGCCGCGGCCTCGTCGAGGCGGTTGGGGTCGTAGAGGTGGGTCAGGATGTCGGGGCGAACCGCGGTGGTGTCGACGACCCGCTGATGACGGTGGCGCGAGATGAAGGTGTTGACCAGGATCCGCGAGAGCCAGGCCCCGACGCTGCCGGACTGCTCGAACCGGTGCCAGTTGGCCCACGCCTTGCTCAGCGCTTCCTGTACGAGATCTTGGGACTCGCTCGGCTGGTGCGTCAGCCGCATGCCGATCCGAAACAGGCGGGGGAGGTGGGGATTGGTCAGGGCGACGAACTCGTTACAGGTGGCGACGGTCATGCAGCACAGATATGCATGTCGGCGGCCACTCTATAAAACCGATTGATATCAAATAGTTATGTGTTGGCAGGGAGGCCGTGGCGGGGCTTCGCTACGTAAAGTCGCAAGCACATATGATTTTCATGACGTTTGCGTTGGCGGGCCCTGAGGCCTTCGTTGCCCGCGAACCATCCAGTACGCTGAGGCGCAGCTATCCATGAAAGCTCGACTCCCCGCGCTGATCATCGCCACGCTGCCTGCGCTGGCCTCCGAGGCCGCCGCCGCCGACGTCCCCGATGGGCGCTACCCGGTGTGGCCCACGGAGATCGATCGCATCGCGCAGCCGCTGCGGGACCCGACGATCATGAGCGAGAGCGCCAGGATCGCGGCGCTCGAGGAGCTCGATGCGTACGCCTCGGAGGTCATCTTGCCGGACCTCGAGCTCGCGCTCACCGATCCCTCGCCCGAGGTTCGCAAGATCGCGCTGCAGCTGTGCGCGTCGCGGCACTTGCTCGCGTGCGTCGATGAGGCCGAGCAGATGTGGGAGACGGGCGAGGGCAGCGTGCGGCTGCTGGCGCTTCAGCTGCTGAGCCAAGATCCGACCCCGGCCCATCTCGACCTCGTGTACGAGGCGATGCGGGATCCCAACGATCTGATCCGCGAACAAGCGATCATGTTGTTGGTCGACGCGCCGCTCGGGCCCGAGCGAGCCGTGGAGGCGCGGCGAGAGCTCGTCGCCCAGCTCGGAGACATCTCGGCCCGGGTCCGTCGCACCGCGGCGCGCAGCCTCGGCCGCATGGGACCGGGGGAGGGCGCGCTGGCGCTGGTGCGGCTGCTCGATGACATTGACGCCGACGTCGCGACGGCCGCGGCTGTCAGCCTCGGGCAGATGGCCGACGCACGCACGGCCCCGGCGCTGCGTCGCACCCTCGACAACCCGGCGAACCCGGTGTTTGGATCTGCAGCCGTCACCGCGCTCGCGCGCCTGCCAGGTCGAGAGATCGATCTTCAGCTGCTCGATCTGCTCGACGCGCCGCCGCGAAACATCAGGCGTCCCGATGTCGCCAAGGCGATCGGTGGCCGACCCGATCCCGATCCCGAGCTGATCGCGGGGCTCGTCGATCGCATGCGGGACCCGGAGCTGCGCGAGCCCTCGACCCAGGCGCTGCTGTGGTTGGGTGATCGAGCCGTCGCGCAGCTCGCTTCGGCGACCGAGCGCGGGCTCGAGCCCGACATCGCCCTGGAGGTTCAGCGCCTGCTCGCGGCCCGCAGGCTCGAGCCAACCCCGCGCGTGGCGACCAGCGGTGACAGCCCCGTCGTCGAGTCGACGCCGCTCGAGCTGCCCGCGATCGACGATCGCAAGGCATGGTTCGATCGGCTCGGCGATCCCGAGGCCGAGCTGATCGGCGCGGCGCTGGCCGAGGCCGCGCCCGCGTGGATGGGCGGCGCGCTGGCGTGGCAGCTGGACCGGGCCGCGAGCGCCGAGCAAGTCCGGCCCTGGCTCATGGCCCTGGCCCTGGCCCCCGAGCCGATCCTCGACGATCCCGCCCACGCCGTGATCTGGGGGCGGGTCGCCGGCTGGGCCCACGATCGCAGCAACAGCGGCGACTCGCGCTGTCTGGCCACGCTGGGGCTCGGCCGCGCCGAGGGGACCCGCCACGCGGAGCCCGCTCGCGTGGAGCTGCGCCAGCTCGCGGCGGCCCACCACGCCGACGTGCGCGCTTGCGCTGCGCTTGCGCTCGCGCGGTTTGGCGAGGACCCGCTGCTCGAGGCGCTGCTCGCTGATCCGTCCCCGCGGGTCCGGGCTGCGACCGCGCTTTCGCTGCGGATCATTCGCCGGCCCGCGGCGGTGGTTCGAGCCCGCCTGTCACTGCAGGCCGATCGAGACTCGGAGATGCGCGCTCGAACCAGCGCAGCGCTCAGCCTGCAGTCGCGCGATCCCGAGGCCCGCTTCGTGCTGGTGCGCGCGCGCCCGAGCAGCGCGAGCGGCTGGGCTGGCAGCGATCTGTGGGAGCGGTTTGTGTTCGGCGAGGTCGAGGTCGACGTGCCGATGTTCGGGTCCGGCCGCGGCTGGGCGATCGTGCCGCTGCCTGGAGCCGTGCCCGCGGTCGTCGACACGGGCGCGGTGCTGCTCCCGATCAACGACTACGCGCCGCACGACTACTATCACATGTGAATGGGCCCACGGCTGGGCGTCAGCGAAGCGCGAGCAACACCGCCGCCGCGACCAGCCCGACCGCGAGCAGCCCGATCACGGTCCACAGCGCGCCGCGGCGGCTCTCGGGCTCAGCCAGCACGACGGGCGAGATCGCGGCCACGCGCGGGGCGCTGGCCTCTTCGGCGCGGGCGCGGGCCTCGAACAGCGGACGCAGACCGGGAAGATCCACGGCCAGGGCCTGCCCGCCCGAGCTCTGGACCTCGATCGAGTCGACGCTGCGCAGCTTGCCCATCGGGATCAGCCGCTCGAGCTGGGCCAGATCGTAGGGACCGTGCCGCTTGCCGTGCCGCAGAATGACGAAGTCGGCGGGGCCTCGGCTCAGCGGCGCCATCATGCTGCCGTCGGGCGCCGGCATCATGATCGAGACCGAGTGCGACTTCTTGAAGATCGACGACTGATGCGGCCCGGGGGCGACGATGACGGGCGTCGGCGGTGGTGCTGCCGGCGGCGCGCTGGCACCGAACGACTGAGCGCGGTCGTCGGCGCGGGCTGATCGGCCGTTGTCGTAGCTCGGCAGCGCCATGGCTTCGGCGGTGCTCGGGCTGACACCCTGCGGTGGCGGTGGCGCAGGCATCGGGAAATTGCGACCGAAGGCCGGCGGTGCGACGGGCGGAGGCGCCGGGCTCGGCTGCCCAACCGGCTGCCCAACCGCCTGCCCAGCCGCCTGCCATGACGCGGAGCTCTGCCGCGGGATCGATGGCGGGATCGGTGGCGGGATCGGGGCCGGCGCGCTGGGCGGGGCCGGATGACTCCACGCGCCCGACCCTCCCTGGCCGGGAGCTCCCTGCAGCGATTGATGGTGCCAGGCCCCCGAGCCCGGGGTTGGCGCGCCGACGTTCCACGCGCCCGACCCGTGGTTCGGCCCGGCATCCTCGGCGGCCCACGGTGGCGGGGCCGGCGGGGGCGGGCGCCAGGCGTGAGCGCGAACCGCAGGGTAGCGCGGGTCGGCGTGGTCACCGTGGTGAACCGGCTCGAGCACCGCCGAGGGCTCCGTGGGATCTTCGCCGAGCCCAACCGCCGCCTGCAGGCGACGAGAGAACATCAAGATGTCCTGGGGTCGATCTTCGGGATCGGGCCGACTCGCGACCTCCAAAATTCGCTGCAGCTTGGGCGGCAGGCCGAAGCGATCCAGCAGCATGTCGGGCTCGAGCGGCTGCCCGGTGAGGATCTCCAGGACCAGCGCTGCACACCCGAGCACGTCGGTCTCGACCCGCGGCTCGTGGGGAGGCGCGGACATCTCGGGGCCGGCCTGCGGCAGGTACCCGGCCTCGGCGAAGCGATCGAAGCCCGGCGCGAACGGCAGCAGCGAACCCTCGCCGGTACCCGACAGCAGCGCCTGCGGCATCCCGCCGGTCGGGTACATGAACACGTTGTCAGCGGTGACGTAGCCGTGGGGAAATTTCTCGTGGAGCAGCGCGAGCGCCTCGCAGATCTGCACGGTGATCGCCACGGCGTTGAGGGGGTCGAGCGTGTGCCCGGCCTGCCAGACTTCGTGCAGCCACTGGCGAAGGGTCGGGCAGCCGGGATCGGGGCGCACGATGAACAGGGTCTCGAAGCCCTCTTCACCGAGTGGCAGCCGCACGCAGCCGTAGGTCGGCAGCAAGTTGGGGTGGCTGACGTCGCCGGCCTGCACGACCCGGTAGCTCAGCAGGTCGTGCAGCTCTCGCTGCATGGTGACGTCTGGCACCAGCGTGGTGAGCAGCAACAAGCTCTTGCCCTGCCGCGCACGGAAGCGCTGGCCATGGGGGACCTCTCCTAGATCCTCGAGCACGACGATCGGCGTCCCCGGCTGTTCGCCAGGGATCCGCAGGTCTTCAGGATCGATGATGGCGCCCGGGGCGAGCACGCGGCGCCATCATATGCCAGTTCCGGACCCCACGCGATTCTGGTGATTCTCGATCACCCCACCGCGCGAGAATCGAAGCCGGACCCTCACGTCCGGTCGTCGCGTTGCGTGCGAATTCCGCTGAGCAGTGACTGCGCGGACTCACGCGTGATCACGGGGGTGCCCGGGGCAGCGATCACGGCTTCGAGCCACGGCTCGACTTCGGCGCGGATATGCGGGGTCGTCGCGCGCATGGCCCCGAGCGCCTGCATGGTCTTCATCCCGAACCGCTCGGTCGGGAGCAGCAGATCTTCCCGATCGTTCTCGCCATCTGGACAGGCGTACACGGTGACGCGCTCACACACGAACTCGCGCTGGTCCGCGCTCAGGCCATCGTAGGCGTGCATGAGCGCGAGGTTGGAGCGCTCGTCAGCGAGCACCCCGAGCGAGTGCACGATCGCGCACTTGGTCGCGAGCGGGGCTGCGGGCAGTCGCTGCTCGAGCAGGTCGGCGGCCTCGCGGCCCTTGCCGCTGTCGCGCTGTTGCGACAGCGCCCAGGCGGCCAGCCGCTGGATGGTCTCGTCGGGGTGGTAGAGCGCGCGGTCGAGGACCGGCAGCGACTCGCCGACCTGCAGATAGCCCAGACCCCAGATCAAGCGGACGTCGATCGCCTCGCCGCTGTCGAGCTGGGCCGCGAGCTCGGCCTGGACCTCGTCGGCGATCGCCTGGTGTTGGAGCCGGGCGAGGGCGATGAGGGCCTCGTGCCGGACCTGCGGCGCGCCGTTGCGAACCCGCTCGATCAGCGCGGGGACGCGGTTGATGTTCATGACTTCGTTTTGCTTGTGGCGGCCGATCGCCCACGCCGCCCAGGCCTCGACCTCGGGGTCACCATCGAGCAGCGCTTCCTCGAGAATAGGTAGTACTTCCGGGCGGATACGCTGCGAAAGTTGAAGGATTGCTTGCTGCTGTTCGGCGGGGGTGGAGGCGCTGCTTCGGAGCACGTGGGCGTGCTCGCCGACGTCCTTCCACCAGTTGTCGAACCCGCGGTTGACCAGGTTGAACACGCCATACGTCACCGCTGCGCAGACGATCACGACGACCGGAAAGCTGATCGATCCGCGCTGCAGCGAGGCCGCCATCTCGTCGACGTCATCCTTCTTGCCGGCGAACCGGCCGGTCTTGCCCTGGAGGCTGCGGCGGAACGAGCCCTTGAACACCAGCTCGTCGAGCCACATCGCGTCGGCGACGCCCGCGAGCAGCATCGCCCCATAGTAGAAGAGGAACAGGACGTCGGGGTTGCCACCGCCAGCGCGCAGGGTCGCGGACACGTAGAAGGCCGCGAACAGTCCGATGAGGTTCGTCGAGACGACCGCCAGCCACAGCATCACGCCTGTGCGTCGGGGGTCGTTTCGGCCATATGCTCGGGGTGCCTTCGCGGCCATGGCGTGATTCATACCGCGGCCTGACCACGAGCGGCGGCATCGGTTCCAGATCGTCGCAAACCGAGTACAGGGGGCTGTTCGCGGCCGACGCCGTCCGCGAGCGGACAACCCCGGGGTCGACCCGTCGAGATCTTGGATTTTTTGGTGTTCGCGGTCGGGTTGCCTAGGTTGCGAAGCGGTGACCGCACAAGCCGCCCTACGCATCACCGGTGCCGTGGCCAAGGTCGCGGGGCCGGCTCGCGCCTCGCAGGCCCGGGGGCGGACCGGCGCGCGTCGGAGCCAGCGTCCGGTCAGCGAGCCGGAGCCCGAGCTGACGCCCCAACCACAGCGCCGTCGCGGATGGTGGGGGGTGCTGGCGGGCGCGGAGTCGATCGCGATGCTGGCCGCCGGGGCGGCGACGGCCGCCGTGCTGGCGGGCGCGTGGGAGACCAGCCAGGCGCGCGACCGAGCCGTGCCGGGGCTGATGCTCGCGGGCGAAGACGTCGGCGGGCTCGACCGCGAGCACATCGATGAAATCGCGACGGCGGCGGGCGAGCGATCGCTGGATCGCAGCCTGAGCCTGGCCGCGGGCTCGGTCACGACCACGACGACCGCGCGGGCCCTGGGCGCGGTCCCCGATCCCGCGGCGGTCGTGGATCAAGCGCTGGACTATGGGCACAGCGGCGATCTGATCGCGGATCTCCGCGCGCGCGCCCGGGCCCGCGCGGGCCGGGCCGATCTGCGGATCGGCATGCGCTTCGACGCCCGCGAGGCGCTCGCCGAGCTGCTCGAGCTCGCGCCAGCGGTCGACACGATGTCGGTGCCGACGCGCCTGGATCTCGAGGCTCGCAAGGTGCTGCCCGCGGCGCGGGGCACCGCGCTGCTGCCCTACGACTCGCTGTCGAGCGTGGCGATCGGCCTGGCGTCGGGGCTCGATCGGATCGAGCTCGCCGTCGCTCACAAACCGCCGGTCGCCGATCCGCTCGCGGCCCAGCTCGCGGACCAGGGCCTCGACAGTCTCGACGTCGGGGTCGTGCTCGGGACCTTCTCCACGCCCTACTCGATGGAGGCGAGCTCGGCCGACCGCACCTTCAATTTGAAGGTCGGCGCGGCGGCGCTCGACGGCCACGTGCTGATGCCGGGCGAGCGCTTCTCGTTCAACGAGGTCGTGGGTGAGCGCAGCGCCGAGAACGGCTACCGGTGGGCGCCCGGGATCTCCGGCGGGCAGATCGTCGACTCGGTCGGCGGTGGGATCTGTCAGGTTGCGAGCACGATGTTTGGCGCGGGCTTCTTCGCTGGCCTCGAGATCGTCAATGCCCGGCCGCACAGTCGGCCGAGCGGCTACGTCGACATGGGCCTCGACGCGACCGTCGTGTGGGACACCGTCGACCTGGTGTTGCGCAACCCCTTCGAGTTCCCGGTGGTCATTCACATGACCGTCAGCCAGGGCCAGGTCCGCGGCGAGATCCTGGGTCCGCAGCGGACCCACCAGGTCGCGTTCGAGCGCTCGCTGGTCGAGTCGATGCCGTACGAGACGGTCTATCGCAGCGATCCGCGCCTGCGCACGGGCGCCGAAGTGGTGGCGCAGCGAGGCATGCGTGGCTTCAAGATCGAGCGGGTTCGCAAGCTCTACCGCGGCGGCACCGTCGACAGCGAGCAGAGCTGGGAGCTCGTGTATCCGGCGACGCGGGAGATCATTCGGATCGGGACGGATCCGAGCGGCGAGGTGCCGGAGCAGACCAGCCAGCCGCCGCTGCGTGATCCCGCCGCGTCGATGCGAATCATGCAGTGACGATCCGTCGGTGCTGTGCCGAGATCGTCCACGCCGTGACGCGAGTGGGTGTGACGCGAGTGGTCGCTCGCTCGCTCGCTCGTTCATTCATTGGTCGTCGAGAGCGCCGATCTCCATCGCGGGGGTCGCTGGGTTTCGCCGGTTTTTCGTGCTCGGTCCCGAAATGTCATAGGCCGATAGGTGATCGCTAGGAGCCGCGGGCTCCACGAAATGAGGAACGACGACATGCGTGAAATGCACAAGTGGAAGGACAAGGTCGAGCTGTCGCTCGACAATCGCCAGATCTTCTTCCTGTTCTTTGGTCTGTCCGTGATCGGATGCTTCGTGTTCGCGCTCGGGATCATGACGGGGCGTCGGATCCAGTGGGAGCCGGGGCAGGAGGTCGCGGCGGTCGGTGGGCAGGACTCGCTCGCGCTGCTCGAGGGCGAGGCGCCCGAGGATGAGCACTTCGCGTTTCAGCGCGGGCTGTCCGAGTCGGACGCCGAGGCGATCCCCCCGACCCGCGATCCCGCGGTGCCCCCGCGCGATGAGGGCGAGGTCCGGGCCGAGCGAGCCGAGGCCGCTGATCAGGCCGCCAATCAGGCCGCCAGTCAGGCCGCCAACCACGCCAACGCGGTCGCCGACGCAGCCTCGGCCCGCGCCGAGCAGCGTGCGGCCGAGAATGACGAGGTCGACGCCAAGATCGCCGAGCAACAGCAGGCGCTCGCGCACGCGACCCCAGCCGCGGCCCAGGCCAAGCCCGCGAGCAGCGAGGCCGACGGTACCCGCCGGTTTACCCTGCAAATGAAGGCTTTCTCGCGCCAAGAGGACGCCGACAAGCTGGCCGCGACGCTCCGCCACAACGGGCACGACGTGCGCATCGAGAGCCATGACGTGCGCGGCCGGAGCTGGCACCGGGTCCGGCTCGGGACCTTCGACACCTGGGACGAGGCGCTCGCGGCCAAGCAGACCTTCGAGAAGGCTGAGAAGGTCATCGCCTACGTCGTCAGCTTGTAGCTGCCCGCTCGCGGCTGATCATTTGTGAGCCAACGGGCCCTGCGGGGTCCGTTGGCTTTTAAGCTACAACGCGGACGCCGTGCCGGCCCCACACAACAGCGCCGATAGTCCGGTGATGCGGCAGTTCCTCGCGATCAAGGGCCGCTACGCCGACGCGATCGTGATGTTCCGAATGGGGGACTTCTACGAGATGTTCTTCGAGGACGCGGTGACCGTGGGTCCGGTGCTCGACATCGTGGTCACCAGTCGCGACAAGAACGCCGAAGATCCCGTGCCGATGGCGGGGGTTCCGTACCACGCGATCGGTGGGTACCTGCGGACCCTGGTCGAGCGTGGCTTCAAGGTCGCGATCGTCGAGCAGATGGAGTCGCCCGAGGAGGCGCGCAAGCGCAAGGGGCCCAACATCGTCCGGCGCGAGGTGGTCCGCGTGGTCACGCCGGGCGCGCTGCTCGACGAGGAGCACCTGCGCGGCGGTGAGCCCAACTACTTGGTCTCGCTGATCCCCGGCCCGCGCGGCGCTGGCTTGCTCGACGACGACAGCCCGCCGCCCGCGGCCAAAGCCGAGAAGACCAAGCGCGCGGGCCAGAAGCCCGCGGAGCCGCTCGCGGTCGCGCTGGCGGCCCTCGACATCTCGTCGAGCGAGTTCGTGGTCATGGGGTGTCGGCGGCTCGACGATCTTCGGTCCGAGCTGGCGCGCCTGAGCCCCCGCGAGATCTTGGCGCCGCCGTCCGTGCATGCGTGGTTGCGGGCCGAGCTCGGGCCCGACTGTCCGCCGTTGGCCACCCGCGAGTCGCTCGATGGCGCCGTCGATCCGCGCCGCCTGATCGCGCGGGTCCGGCACCTCTATGAAGAAGGGGGGACCGGGCTGGCGCTGCATGATCTCGAGGCCGACGCCGCCGCGACGGCGCTGTCCTACGCCGAAGCCACGCAGCCCGGTCACACCTTGCTGCTGCATCGGCTGCGGCGCCACGAGCCCAGCCGCCACCTGATCCTCGACGAGACCTCGCTGCGCAACCTCGAGATCTACCGCACCGCCCGCGATGGCCAGCGCCGCGGCTCGCTGGTGTGGGCCTGCGATCGAACCCAGACCTCGATGGGGGCGCGGCTGCTGCGGGCGTGGATCGGCGCGCCGCTGCTGGACATCGCGGCGATCAACGCCCGCCAGCAGGGGATCGCCGCGCTGCTCGGCGAGTCGCGGCTGCGGGCCGAGCTGCAGTCGCGGCTCAAGGACGTGCGCGACGTGGTCCGGCTGGCCGCGCGCGCGCGGCTGGGAACGATCAGCCCGCGCGAGCTCGGGGCCCTGCGCGCGAGCCTGCAGGCGGTCCCGAGCCTGGCCACGCTGCTCGCGGAGCTCGGCTCGCGTCGCACCGACAAGCTGCTGCCCGCGATCTTGGATCTCGGCGACGATCGCTTGGCCGACGTGTGCGCGCAGCTCGAGGCCACGCTCGTCGATGATCCGCCGTCGGTGGTGCGCGACGGCGGGATGATCCGATCGAGCGCCGATCCAGTGCTGGCCGAGCAGCGAGAGCTGGCCGCCGGAGGCCGCGACGCGCTCGCGGCGATCGAGGCCCGCGAGCGCGAGTCGACCGGGATCACCAGCCTCAAGGTCAAGCACAACAACGTGTTCGGCTACTTCCTCGAGGTCCCGCGGGCCCACGTCAAGAAGGTCCCGAGCGGCTGGGTCCGCAAGCAGACCCTGGTTAACGCCGAGCGCTACGTCACCGAGGAGCTCGCCGGGCTCGAGGCCAAGGTGCTCGGGGCCCAGAGCATCGCGCTCGAGCGCGAGCTCGAGCTGTTCACCGCGCTGCGGAAATTCGTCAGCGACGCGGGCGAGCGGCTGGTGACCCTCGGCGATGCGCTCGCGTCTCTGGACGTGCTGGCTGGGTTCGCCGAGGTCGCCGAGGCCCACGACTACGTCCGCCCCGAGCTGGTCGTGGGGCCGGAGCTGGACATCTGCGAAGGGCGGCACCCGGTCGTCGAGCGGATGCTGGGCGCCGGTCGCTTCGTGCCCAACGACACCCAGCTGGTCGCGGGGGCCCAAGCCGAGGTCCCCACGGACGGCGCGGACGGGCGCGCGCGGCTGTGGGTGATCACGGGGCCCAACATGGGCGGCAAGAGCACGGTCATGCGGCAGGTCGCGCTGATCACGATCCTCGCGCACGTCGGCAGCTACGTGCCGGCCAAGCGCGCCCGGATCGGGCTCGTCGATCGCGTGTTCACCCGGGTCGGCGCCGCCGACGATCTCGGCCGCGGCGACAGCACCTTCATGGTCGAGATGCGCGAGACGGCGCAGATCGTGGCCCAGGCGAGCCCTCGCTCGCTGGTCCTGCTCGACGAGATCGGCCGGGGCACGGCCACCTTCGACGGGCTCGCGCTCGCGTGGGCGATCACCGAGCACCTTCACGATCAGGTCGGGTGCCGCGCCATGTTTGCGACCCACTACCACGAGCTGTGCGGCCTCGAGGCTCGGCTCGCGGGGGTCCGCAACGTCCACGTCGCGGTCCACGAGCACCGCGGCGAGATCGTGTTTCTGCACCGGGTGGAGCCGGGCCCAGCCGGCCGCAGCTACGGCATTCAAGTGGGTCGCCTGGCGGGCCTGCCCGCTCGGCTGTTGCGCCGAGCTCAGCGGATCCTCGATCGGCTCGAGGCGCAAGAGCGCGCTGCCCCGAGTGCCCAGCTGGATCTCTTCGCTCCACGTGCGCCGCACGAGAGTGAGCCAGATCGTCATGGCGCCGCGGTGGCAAGTGAACCGCGCTCGCTGGCGGCCGCCGATGTGCTCGCCGAGATCGAGGACTGCGACCCAGATCGGCTCACGCCGCGGGATGCCCACGCGCTGCTGTATCGCCTGTGTGATCGCATGCACACGCCCGAGTGACGCAGGGGCCCATGATTACTGGGCGCAAAAAAAGTGATCACTCGCGCAGCGGCCGTGAAAGCTCGTCCGCAACGCCGAGCGTCGCGGGCAGGTGACAAAAAAACATCGCTGACCCATCCGATAGGCGTGATAGATTGCCGCCGCGACCCGGAGAGAGACAAATGCGAAAGTTCCCCTTGATTACGACCATGTTCGTTGGACTCGCGCTGAGCATCAGCATCGCCGCCTGCGATGGCGGTGACGACGGAAGCGAGATGGCCGCGGACACGAGCTCTGGCGATGGCGACGGTGATCCCGGCGATGGCGATCCCGGTGATGGCGACGGCGATCCGACTGGGGGCGAGTGCTTCCCGCAGCCGCCGATCTGCGAGCAGTTTGTCCGCTGCATCGCCGCTGTGGTCCCTGGTCAGGCCGAGCTGGTCGAGGCGCAGTACGGCGCCGAGGGGTCGTGCTGGTGTGGTACCAGCGAGGAAGCCCAGAAGTGTTACGAGACCTGCGGCGCAGAGGTCGAGAAGGCCAAGCTCTCCAGCCCCACGGAGAGCCAGTGTCACGACGAGGTCTGCCCGATCGAGGAGCTCAATCCCGACGAGCCCTACGGACCGATCGAGGGCGGCAACTGCTCGGACTACATCGGTCCGCAGGGCAACCCGATCGCCCAGACCCCGTTCGACGGTCCGCTCGGTATCTCGGGTGGGTTCTGCTCGCCAGCCTGTTCCGGGCTCGCGGACTACTGCCCGGGTCACAAGCAGACCTCGGCCCAGGGCACCTGCTACCTCGTCGGCCCCAACGACAACTTCTGTGTCGCGCGCTGCTACGTGAACTCCGAGTTCCTCGGTGGGCACCAGTGTCAGTGCGGTGCGAAGTGCCAGCCGCAGGGCAGCCCGGACGGCGAAGGCCAGATGCGCGGTCTGTGCACCTTCGAGTAGTTCACGCCAGCCCCTGACTCGCGCAAGCGAGCCGGCGCCGACCCCACCGAGCGCACATGAGCTCGGGGGGCCGGCGTTGTCACGTGTTGGGTGAGGCGGCGAGACGTAATAGAATCGGCGCACGTGTCTGGTGTCCGCACACGCTCGTTCGCCGCGGCCTTGCTGCTCGGGATCGCGGGGTGTGGTCTCGAGCCGCAGCCCGAGCCCGATCCCGAGCCGATCCCGGTCACGGATCTGAGCCCGGGAATCGTGCTCCGAGGCGGTGACTACGCGGACTTCGACGATCACCTGGTCGAGCTGCTGGTCCACGAGGGCCACGTCTACGTGGCCAACAGCACCCTGGGCGTGGCCGCGATGCGGCTCGACGACGACGGCGGGGTGACGCTGACCGATCCGGGCTCGCTGCCGTCGACGCTGCGGCGCTGCACGTCGGTGGCTGTCCACGCCAAGTCGGACACGCTCTATTGTGGATCCGATGCCCCCATGGGGGCGACCGGTCCGGTCGTCGAGGTCTACGACATCTCGACGCCGGGCACGGTGACCTGGCGCGGCGCGTTTGCCCTGGAAAAACCGGCGATTCGAGATCTGGAGGTCGTCGGTGATCAGCTGCTGATCCAGCAGTTCGACGACGGGATCTGGACCGCCCAGATCGGCGCGGGCGGGCTGCTGTCGCAGCTGAGCGACACGGGGATCGTCGGCAACGCGCGGGTCAGCGTGGCCGTGAACGGCGAAGTGGTGACCCTGTTTGCGGATCCAGCCGGGCCGGGGGCGCAGCTGCGACTGTTCGATCCGTCGACCTGGACCGAGCTCGATCGACTCGCGCTCGCTGGGCCCCCGCTGGGCCTGAGCGCCGACGCCGAGGCTGGATCCCGGGTCGCGGTGGGCCTCGGCTCGGGCGGGATGGCCGTGGTCGGGGTCCGTGATCACGCGCTCACGCTCGAGCGCACGCTCGCGCCACCCGCGGTCGTCACCACGGGCTTGCTCGCGGGCGACATCGCGGTCGCGGTGACGCTGAGCGGGGTGTTCGCGTGGGATCTCGCGGCCGAGCAGTCGAGCTCCGATGACTCGCCGCGCCTGTTCGGGTTTGGCCCGGCGGCGATGCTGGGCCACGAGCGGGCGGGCAACATGCTGCATGGGGTCCTGCACGAGGGCGAGGTGCTGACCTCGGACTGGCTGTGGGTCGAGCGCTGGGCCCTCGATCCCGCCGGCGAGGTGCTCGAGCTCGACGTGCCGCGCGGGATCTACGTTCAGCCCGAGGGCCCGGTCCGCTGGCGGATGCGCAACCCTGGCCCGATCGCGCTGCGGGCCGAGCTGTGGTTCGATCGGCGCCCTGTGTGGGTCGGCGAGCTCGGGCCCTGGGCGGTCATCGACGTCGACGTCCCGGTCGAGCTGCGCGCGCGGATCCTCGCGGCCGACGAGCCCAACACCCGGCTGAGCGTGCGCGTCTATGACCCGAAGGTGCCCAGCGTGGGGGAGCCCGTGTCCAGCACCGTGCTGGTCATCGCCCAGCGCGAGGTCGACGATCCGATGCCACCCGCGACCGGCGACGTGTTCCCGACCCTGACCCTGGCCGACGTCGAGCACGAGATCTACACGCTGCCCACGCCAGCGGGCAGCCAGACCATCTGGTTTTGGCCCGACTGCGCGCTGATGTGGCCGCAGCTCGAAGACCTGGCCTGGCTCGGCCGCGAGGGCCGGGACCTCGGACGCGGCGAGCCGATCATGCTCGGCTCGTTCGACCCCGCGCAGGACGGCTTCGCGACCCGCTGGGCGCTCGACGGCGCAACCTTTGGTCTGTGGGGCGTGGCCGCGCCCGAGCTCGGCGACGCCAACGACTTCATCGACGAAGAGGACATCTACATGCCCTTCTTCATCCCCACGATGCCGGGCGACGCGATGCCAACGGACTACGTGATCGACTCGCAGGGCGTGATCCGGTCGATCGAGCGCATGTACCGGGGCCCCTGGACCCTCGTCGTCCCGTGGCCCTGGGATCAGGACTGACCGCGACATGAGCAAAGCCCGCCGCAAGCGACAATACTGGCTGATGAAGTCCGAGCCGGACGTGTACTCGATCGACGATCTCGAGCGCGCCGGGCAAGGGGAGTGGGAAGGGGTCCGCAACTACCAGGCTCGCAACATGATGCGAGACGAGATGGCGATCGGCGATCTCGTGCTGTTCTACCACTCCAACGCGAAGCCACCGGGTGTCGCGGGGGTGGCCCGGATCGCGGCCGAGGCGTACCCCGATCACCACGCCTTCGACCCCGACTCGAACTACTACGATCCCAAGAGCGATCCCGACAACCCGCGGTGGGTGATGGTCGACGTCGCCTTCGTCGAGAAGCTGCCCGAGTTCGTCAGCCTCGAGACCCTCAAGGACGAGGCCAGCGGCCCGCTCGAAGGGATGCTCGTGGTCCGTCGCGGGCAGCGGCTGTCAATTCAACCCGTCGACAAAGCTCACTTCGTTCGGGTCTTGCAACTGGGCAAGGCGAAGACCCGGGTCCGCTGAGTGTGGTACCTTCCGCCCCGGAGCCAGGCATGAAGCGTTCGATCTGTGCAACTCTCGTCCTCTTGGTAGGTGTCAGCGTTCAAACCGGCTGCGAGCGCGGCGGAAGCACGCAGGCGCCCGATGTCGGCAACGAGGAGACGCTCGTGGGCTCCCGCGAGTCCTACGACACCGAGGACGAGGAGGCCTCGCTCAACGAGAGCTACGGCGCCCGTCCCGAGCTTCCCGCCGCCAAGAAGCCCGTCGAGAAGTGCACCGGAAAGGGCAAGACCCGCGAGTGCACCATGGTCGATCCCCAGCCCGAGGTCACCGCGGCCCGGGGTGCGCGGGCGATCATCGGTCGGTTCCGCTGGGGCATGGACATCAAGACGGTCATGGCCCAGCTCGAGAAGGACATCGAGGACGAGTACGCCGAGCTGCAGGCCAAGACCAAAGACCCGATGGAGCAGGACAAGAACCGCGAGTGGAAGCGCGAGGCGATCGGTGAGATCGCCAAGAACCACGTGCGCTTCGAGGCCGCCGCCCACCATCGCTGGGGCGTCTCGCTGATCGGTCACGAGTTCAAGGACAACGAGAACGAAGAGATGATCTGGATCAAGTCTCCAACCCTGAAGAAGTTCTACTTCTTCAAGGACGGTGACCTCTACAAGATCGTCTACGCCTACGGCACCCAGGCCTGGGCGGGCCTCACCTACCAGGAGATCCTCGACCAGAAGTTCAAGACCTGGTTCGGTCCCAGCCCCGAGGCCAAGGCCGAGTTCGACGAAGAGACCCAGATCAAGCTGATCGACTACGTGCAGTGGAACACCTCCGACGGCGACCGCGTCCGCGCGTTCGACATGACCGCCGTCCACGGCGCGTTCGTGGTCTCGATCGTCCAGGGCGAGTCCGAGGATCAGTACGGCCCCCGCCTGCCAACCGGCCTCGAGAGCGGCGAATTCACCGACGACGTCTCCGACGTGCTCGGCGGCAGCGACATCTGCTACGACGCCGAGGGCAACATGATCGAAGACCCCGAGAAGTGCAAAAAGATCCGCGGCGACCTGGACATCTAGGCTGTTTTCAGCTCGGGCGAGACTCCTCGCCCGCTTGCAGGCGGCATTCCTAGACCGGTCCACCGAGGGCAGCGAACTCGAGAACCCAAGTTGACGCGGGCGCACATACGCCCGCGTTCATCGTTAATTCGATCGCACTCGGTGCGCCTCGAACACGGTTCCGTGTTCATTCGCGGTGGCCGAGGTGCCCCCCCGCGTACGGCTCTACGCTGCCCAGCTCTACCGCTGCCCAGCCCGTTCCAGCAGCGCCGCCCCCAGCGTGATCGCCACGACCGCCAAGATCCCCAGCATCAGCGCCGCCCAAGTCCCCACGCCAGGGGCCAACAGCTCGAGGGTCAACAGCGCCGCAAAGGTGCACAGACCCACGCCAATCGCGATCATCCCCCGAAACCGAAGCTCGGAAGCCGGCAGCAGCTCGAACCGCCGATACCAGAGGTAGCGACGCAGCTGGCTCTGGGCGATCTCGGTGTCGAACGCGAGCGCGCTCCCGATCAGCACCACGAACACCAGCGCCAAGACGATGAGCGCGCTCGTACTGTCGGCCAAGATTCCAAGCATGATGATCAGGGGAGAGCGGTCAGGGCAGGGGGGCGGGCGTGTCCGCGTGGCGGAGGTCCCGTCGATAGTAAATGTTTGCCTGTGGCATGCCAGCGACGGGCGGCCCGCCGTGGGTCGCGTCGACGACGACCTGGCCGATCCCCTCGGGCGTGGACGGGGGAATCCGGTCGTGCGTGCGCCCCTCCACGACGATCTTCATGAATTCGGTCCACATCGGGATCGCCGTCGTGTAGCTCGCGTCCTCGTCGCCGAGTGAGCGCTCGTTGCGATCGTCGAAGCCCATCCACGCCGCGGTGGCGTGCTGCGAGGTGTAGCCGACGAACCATGTGTCGGTGGTCAGATCATCCCACCGTCCGTCGCGCTTGTAGCGACCCGAGGCCGTGCCGCTCTTGCCGGCCGAGGGCGCGCCGATCGTGGTCGCGCGCGTCGAGGTTCCCGAGGTCACGACCTCGCGCAGGAGCCTGCTGATCAAGAAATTCGTGCGCGTGTCGAGCAGCTGCTTGGGTGGATCGCCGGCGAGCGCGGCCATTCGATCGATGCGATCCCCGATCCCGATCGCGCCGTCGATCGGGTGGCGCTGATCGATCCGCAGCTGCCCGTGCTTGTCGATCACCCGTCGCAGGTACACGGGGGGCCGCGGGCTCCCGCCCCGGGCGAACACCGCGAAGCCAGCCGTCAGCTCGTCGATGCGCACGCACGAGGTCCCGAGCGAGAGGCCCTTGTCGGCGATCAGCTCCGTCGTGAACCCGAGCTTGCGAGCGAAGTCGATCACGTCCTGGATCCCGACCGCCAAGAACAGCCGGATCGAGGGGGTGTTGAGCGACTTGATCAGGGCCGTGCGCAGCAGGACCTTGCCGTCGAGGGTCTTGTCGATGTTGCGCGGGCTCCATTCTTCACCGGGCTCGGGCTCCCACGGCTTGGCCTCGAGCACGTCGTCGGCCTGCCAGCCCTCGTCGAGCGCGAGCGCGAAGTAGAAGGCCTTGAACACCGAGCCGGGTGAGCGGCAGGCCTGGGTCGCGCGATCGTACTGCGAGCGATCGTAGTCGACGCCCGCGGTCATGGCCTCGACGTAGCCACGCTGGTGGTCGTACGCGAACAGCGTGCCCTCGACCGCCGGGATCTGACCGAGCTCGACGATCGGCCGGTCGGACTCGTCGCCGCGCTGGGGCAGCCCGTCCGCGTCGAGGTGCGCGCGGACCCAGATCACGTCGCCGACCTCCAGGGCCTGACCGAGACCGGAGATCGTGCGGTCGTTCTCGCCGCTCGAGCGATCGTAGGGCGCGGCCCAGTGGGCCAGCCGCAGCGGCAGCTCGGCCTCGATCGCGCCGAGGTCGACGATCGCGAGGTGGCGATCGACGTCGGTGACCAGCCCGAGCAGCCAGCGATTGGGCTGCGCGAGCGGCTGATCGCCGTACTCGCTGTACTCGCGGATCATGCGCTCGTGCAGGCGCGCGCGCGCGTTGTCCTTGCTCAGGTGGGCGGCCGGTCCCCGCCAGCCGTGGCGACGATCGAGCTTGCGCGCGGCCGCGTCGACGGTCTGATCGGCGGCGGCCTGCAGCGTCAGGTTGGCGCCGGTCTCGATCACCAAGCCGTCGCTGAGCACGGCCTCGTCGCCGAGCTGCTCGCCGACCAGCTGGCGGACGTGCTCGGCGTAAAACGGCGCGCGCCAACGAAACGGGTCGCGCAGCTCGGCCAGCACGATCGGCTCTGCGGTCGCCTGGTTGGCCTCGTCGGCGTCGAGGTAGCCAGCCTCGACCATGTCGGACAGGACCTCGTTGCGCCGCCGCAGCGCCAGCTCGGGGCTGCTGACGGGGGACCAGCGGCTGGGCGCCTGCGCCAACCCGGCGATCAGGGCCGACTCGGCCAAGGTCAGCTCGTCGAGCTGCTTGTCGAAGTAGCGACTCGCCGCCGCGCGCACGCCGTAGGCCCCGTGACCCAGGAAGATCTTGTTCAGATAGATCTCGAGGATCGGCGGCTTGCCCAGCCGCGACTCCATGCGGACCGACAAGATCGCCTCTCGAACCTTGCGCTCGAGCGTGCGCTCTTGATCCTCGAGGAAGCTCTTGGCGACCTGCTGGGTGATCGTCGAGCCGCCCTGGACGATCGTGCCCGAGCTGATGTTGGCCTTGGTCGCGCGGGCGAGCCCGCGAAAGTCGAGGCCGCCGTGCGCGTAGAATCGCCGGTCTTCGGCCGACAAGAACGCGGCGATCAGCGGCGCGGGGATGTCCTCGAGTGGCGCGTAGGATCGGTGCTCGCGGGCGAGCTCCGCGAGCAAGGTGCCGTCCGCGGCATAGATCCGGGTGACGCCGGGTGCTCGCTCGCGATAGTCCGAGACCGAGTCGAGCTGCGGCAGGTCGGCCGCGAAGTAGCGGTAGGCCGCCCGGCCGATCAGCCCCAGCGCGGGCAGCGTCAGCAACAGCAACACCACCAAATACCGAAAGAGCCAGCCAAACAGGCCAGCTCTCGCGGGGTTGGTGACCCAAACCCGGGCAGAAACGGTTGCGTCAGTCGCCACTGATGACGGGGTTCTCGGTGTAGTTCCCGATGCCGGCCAGCGCGTCGTCTTTGAGCTTGACCATGGCGTCCATGGTGTCCTTGAGCTTGCCCATGCGGATGTCGAAGTACGACTTCGCGTTCGCGTCGGGGTTGGCACCGATCGCGTAGCTGTACATCTGGCCCATGGGGGCGAGGAACATGCCTTGCGGGACGAACTGGACGTCGCCGCCGATCTCGGTGCGGACCATGAAGGCCCGGGCCGAGAGGATGGCGTCGCCCTCACACTTCTCGAGCGTGCTGGGGTCGAAGCCCTCGGGCAGCTCTTCGGGGATCTCGCCGCAGATCGCCGAGACGTACTCGGCGAGGATCGACCCCTGCGGGCCGGCGATGACCACGAAGGCTGACGGACCCTTGGCGCGCCCGGAGAGGATCGCCTCGTTGGCGCCGATCCAGCCCTTGAGGATGCCGACGTCGAGCTGCAGGTTGTTGTTGGCCTCCGCGAGCGTGAAGATCGACTTGATCACGTCGGGGTGCATCGAGGCCATCTGCCAGCCAAACAGGTCGGCCAGCTCCGCGTAGGTGGGCTCGAGCTCGGACAGCGCCGCGACGGCCTTCTCGCCCTCTTTGGCCTCGAGGGCGTCTTGCGCCTCCCCGATCTTGAGCGCGATGCGAGACCGCGTCTCTTCGATCTCGGTGACCTTCTTTTGGATGGTCTCGGCCTTCTTCTTGGCCGAGTTCACCCGATCGCGGGAGTCGACGGCGCGGTGGCCCATCCAACCGAGCCCGAGGCCGACGACGACGCCAATCGCACCGGCGAAGATCGCCAACCCGGCGCCGCCGCGGCTCTTGATCTCGCCGACGTCGTCGATGATGCCCGCGTTGGGATCGAAGGCGACCCCGCCGGACATCGGATCGTTGGCGATGTCCCCCCTGGGCTGGGCAGGTGGGGCGTACGGGGCCTGAGCCTGAGCCTGAGCCTGAGCCTGAGGTTGCGGCTGCTGCTGCAGGACCTCGCCGGGGGCTGGGATGTCGACGGGTTTCTTGACCTCGCCGGGGGCCGGAATGTCGGCCGGTTTGTTGACCTGGCCCGGCGCCGGGATATCGGCGGCTGGCCGTTTGACCTCACCAGGTGCCGGTACTTCGGCCCTGACCTCGCCTGGCGACGGTACGTCTGGCGTGCTGGTGACTGGGCCCTCGGGTTCCCCCGCGGCCGCAGCCTTTTTGGCTAGACGCGCCTTCAGTGCGCTGAGGTCCTTACCTTTCTTCGGTGCGCTCAAGACCGGCTCCCTCTGACTATGCTGGTGACGGGCTCGTTTTGAGCCCGTACGACGAGGCGCAGGATAGAGACAAGGCCGTTCGAGTGTCAACGCAAGATAGTCGTCGAGATCGCCGAATATGCAGGGAAAAACCCGATAAGCGCGGATCTCGGCAAGTCGATCCCACCTGGAGGGGACGCGGTGTCAGGCGTGCGACGAAAAATTCGCAATTGACACACGCCCCGATCATGGGGTTTCACTGGCCCCGCAAGACCAAAAGATCTCGGCCTTGCGCACATTAGATCTCAAGTGCGTTTTCCACATACATCTCTGTCTGAAATGTTAGATGATCCACCAGAATTTCTCATGAAGTACGCTGTAAATGCGATTTTTTGTCTAGAAAGTCAGGATTGTCAGAAAAATTTTGTGTTGCGTTCTTGGGTTTCGACATGTAATGGTTTCTCCGACGCGCCAAGCAGAGTGGTTGCGTGTCGCACGCATGATCATCCCAATGGCACGACGTGCCATGATCTAGATCGCGTCACGGGCTAGACCGAAGCTGCGACAGTTCAGCCCCCCCAGATTCACACCCAGAAAGTTTCAGACGAGGGACGACATGAAGAAGACACTTGTGCTTTCCATGATGCTGTGCGGTTCAGTGAGCTTGGTGCTCGCGGGCTGTGCAAAGGACGATGAACCCGGCACGACCAACGCCAATACGGCCGCCAGTGCCAGCGCCGAGAACAACGGCGACGGCGACGGTGACCCCGGTGACGGTGATGGCGACGCCGAGACCGGCACCGACGATGGCGACGAGACCAACCCCAACCTGACCTTCGTGCCGGTGGACACCGACATGGCGTCGGTCTCGGAGTGTGATCCCTTCGCGCAAGACTGCCCCGAAGGCGAGAAGTGCGTGCCGTACGGCAGCACCGGCTCCAACTGGGACGCCAACAAGTGCGTGCCGGTCACGGGCTCGGGCTCGCCTGGCGACCCCTGCATCTCGGGCGGCGTCGTCGAGGGTACGGACGACTGCGACGCGAACAGCCACTGTTGGGACGTCATGGATGTCGACGGTCAGCCGGTCGGCGTGTGCACCGAGTTCTGCACGGGCACGCCTGACGATCCGATCTGTGCGCCGGGCACCTCCTGCCTGATCGCCAACGAGGGGTCCATCACCCTGTGCATCCAGACCTGTGATCCGCTGCTGCAAGATTGTGGTGCCGGGCTCGCGTGCTTCTGGGCCAACAACGGCTTCAACTGCATCTTCACCACGCAGGACATCCCGCTGGGTGAGCCCTGCGGCTTCATCAACGACTGCGTCGCAGGCACTGGCTGCCTGACCGCCGAAGTCCTCCCGGCCTGCAACGGCTCGGCTTGCTGTGGCAGCTTCTGCAGCCTCAGCGACCCCACGTGCCCGCAGATGGGCACCGAGTGCGCGGACTTCTTCGAGATGGGCATGGCCCCTCCCGGCTACGAGGACGTCGGCGTCTGCATCATCCCGGGTGCGTGATCGCCCGCAGCTGAGCCGCTGACTCGCTGGATTCCAGGCCGAGTTCAGGGCTGAGCTCAGACAAGACCACTCCGCATACGCGGGGTGGTCTTTTTCATTGGAGCAACTCGAGCGTGGACCGATCAGTCGATCATTGAAATTGCAGCTGTCCAGACCGCGCGTCCGACGCGGCACGAGGGTGAGAGATCGAGAAAAGCTCAATGATTTCAATAGATTCAAACAGCTATAGGAATTATGTTTGCTTAAGTAGTTAAAGTAGCTATCAAAGTTAAATGACTCGGGCAATCTGTCTCACGGTGACTGCGACTCTCGGCCTCTTCGCGTGTGGTGGCGGGGGCCTCCTGCTTCCAGATGACAGCGCAGGGGAGGCATCCGACGGCGGAGATGGCGACGGCGACGGCGACGGCGACTCGATCGGGGATCCCGACGACGGGACCGAGACCGGCGCCAACTTCGTGCCCCTCGACTTGGTCGGAGAAGAGCAGTGCGACCCGTGGGCGCAGGACTGCCAGGAGGGGGAGAAGTGCGTGCCCTACGGGAGCACCGGTGGAAATTGGGACAACAACAAGTGCGTCCCCGTGGAGGGGGATGGCCAACCTGGCGACACGTGCGTGTACGGGGGGACCGCGGCCGCGACCGACGACTGCGGGGCCGACTCGCACTGCTGGGACGTGATGGACGTCGACGGACAGGCCGTGGGCGTGTGCACACCGTTTTGTAGTGGCAACCCAGATAGCCCGATCTGCGGGCCCGGGACCTCGTGCCTGGTCGCCAACGAAGGCTCGATCACGCTGTGCATCGAGACCTGCGATCCGCTGTTGCAGGCCTGCAGCGAGGGCTTGGGCTGCTTTTGGGCCAACAACGAGTTCAACTGCATCTTCACCGCGGGCGACATCCCCGAGGCCGAGCCGTGTGGCTTCGTCAACGACTGCGCGCCGGGTCTGCTGTGCACCACCGGCGAGGTGTTGCCGAGCTGCACCGGATCGAATTGCTGCACCGCCTACTGCGAGCTGAGCTCCCCCGAGTGTCCGGTCGAGGGGACGGAGTGCTCGCCCTTCTTCGAGGAAGGCACGGCTCCACCCACCTACGAAGACGTCGGGCTGTGCATCCTGCCCGGCGCCTGAGGGGAGCTGCCTGAGGGAGCTGCCTGAGGGACGCTAGAGCTCGCGCGAGACGTGGAGGTCGAAGCCAAACTCGGCGAGCGGGCGATGGTCGGGCGTCTGGGGCCGCCACACCAACACAGCGTGGTTGGCGGTCTCGCGGACGTCTTCGAAGTACACATACCCACGCATCTGCGTGCCTGGCATCAACACTCCCCACGGGAGGCCCAGGCGGCCGAGCTCGGCGTCGTCGGTCCGCACGGTCTCGTAGTTCATGCTGCGGCCCGGATCGTAGCCGAGCTGCGCTTGCACGTAGGCGTTGGGATCGCCGCCGTCGGGGATCGCTTGGAACGCACCGCCGGCGTCCAACAGCGCGTAGTCGAAGCCCCGGCGGTCCCGCAGCTCGAAGTCGCCGGGGGCCAGCAGCAGCGGCTCGGAGCCCATGTTGGCGATCAGCAGATGAACGATCGTGAGGTCTTCGCCGTAGGCCGAGTCGCCGGCCCAGCTCTCGGTCGTGAGCACCACGGTGATCCCCGAGCCAGCGTCGCGGGCGACGAGTCGGTGGGATCCGTCTGCCGCGACGAGTCGGACTTGCGAGGCGCAGGCCAGCGGCGCGGCGCACAGACCCACGAGCGCGAGCTTCAAGAGCCCCTTGTGCATGTGCAGTGCGAGCCGGTCGAGCACGGCCGCAGTCTAACACTCAGGGGAGGCCGAGGCCGGGGATCAGCATCTGGGCGAGGCGCTCGGGCTCGGCGACCCCAGCGTCGAGGAAGAACCGCAGGCCTTGCGTGCGGTGGTCGTGGGCCCGATCGCGGTCGTCGCTGAGCGAGGCCAGGGCCAGGCGCGCGGCGGCGGCGTAGGGCAGGGCGCGGCACCGGACGAAGCTGGCCAGCGCGGTCTCGAGCGACACGCGGGCCCGCGCCCGATCGCCGTCTTGCGCGAACATGACGCCCTGGTAGGCCTCGCCGCGGCCGCGGTGATAGGTGCCGGGGTAGGCGAGCAGGAACTTGATCGGTCGCAGCAGCGGACGGTGCGACATGGTCGGGCGTCCAGCGCGGACCGCGAGCAGCGCCGAGATCTCGGCGCCGCAGGCCTCGGCCTTGGCATCGGGCGCGCGCACGGTCATCGACGCGCGCATGGGTCCGCGGCCGGCGTCGAACATCCGCATCGCCTCCTCACCCTTGCCGTCATAGATCGCGCAGCGGATCTTGCTGAGCAGCGCCGACAGGTGCCCGATCGTGAAGCTCTTGGGATCGAGCAAGGCCAGGCCCTCGTCGACGGTTGCGAGCAGGGCGTCTGGGCGACCCTGGATCAGGTGGGTCATGCCGAAGTCGGGGCTGACGTAGGCGTGGATCAGCGCCGAGCGATCGTCCCGACCGCGGGCGTCGTCGAGGTACTCGCGCAGCTGGGCCTCGAGCGATCGGTAGTCTCCGGCCCGGGCGCTGGCGATCGTGCGCATCAGCAGCGCGAGGCTGGTCATGATCGCCCGAACCGCGACGCCGAGATCATCGCCTCGATCGGCGCGCCCGGATCGCCGCAGCTTTCGCAGCGCCACAGTCACGCTCTGCCGGTACTGCTCACAGTCCTCGGCGACCAGCCCAATGTGGACGCCCCGCTGCAGGGCCACGCACGCGATCGCGAAGGGATCGGGGGCGTCGAGCCCGTCGAGCAGCGCCTCGGCGTCGTTCATGAGCTGCTCGCCCTTGCTGTTTTGACCGAGGTAGCTGCGGGTCACCCCCTCGAGGCTCAGGGCGATCGCGACCTTGTCGGGGTCCTGGCTGCGCAGCGCGAGGCGGACGTAGGCGGCGGTGAAGTAGCCGGCCAGGAACATGTCGTGGGGCAGGAACACCCGCGACGCGGCCGAGCAGATCTCGAGGCGCAGGCGCTCTTCGAACCCGAGCTCGACCTCGCCCGCGCGGGGCCGAAACCCACGCAGGCGCAGCAAGGTGCGCTCGCGCAGCAGGTGCAGCATGGTCGTGGTCTCGCCGCGGGGGATCGGCAGGCTCAGCTCGCGGCCGAGATCGGCGAGCAGGTCCACGCCCGTGTCGAATTGACCGGCCGACAGCAGGTGGATCGCGGCCTTGGTCCGCAGCTCGAGCGCCGAGGCGACCGAGACCGTGCTGGTCTCGGCGTCGAGGTAGGCGTGCGCGGCCTCGATCCCACGACCGGTCCACGCGAGCGCGTGGGCGCGGGCGACGAGCAGCTCCTGGCGGTCCGCGCTGTCCTCGGGTGGGTGGCGCAGGGCCAGGTTGTACAGCTGCACGGCGTTCTGGAACGCCATCGCGCTCATCGCCACGTCGGCGGCCTCGACGGCCCAGCCCGCGGCCTCGACCTCTTCGCCCGCGTGGAGCAGGTGGCTGACCAGGCGCTCGACGTCCTCGCCCTGGACCTCGAGCATCCGCGCGATCGCGAGGTGGGTCGCGCGGGCTTGATCGGGGTCGATGTGGGCCAGCAGGGTCTGGCGGATCTGATCGTGATAGACCTCGACGCGGCCGGCATGGGCGCCGCTGGTCGAGCGGATCCACAGGCGGGCGCGCAGGACATCGAGCGCGCGGTTGAGCTCGGCGCCGTCGAGCCTGGCCAGGCTCGCCAGGTCGGCCGGCTCGAGCGGGCGCTCGGCGATCGCCAGCACGTCGAGCACCGCCCGCTCACGCGCCGCCAGCGGGGCGATCTCGGTCCACAGGCACTCCGCCAGCGAGGGCGGCTCCGCGGACGCGAAGTCGGTGGTCGAGCGGAGCAGGACGTCGAGGAAGAAGGGGTGGCCGGCGGCGGCCTCGACCAGCGAGTGGGCCAGCGCCGACTGCCCGTCGACCGGGCGACCGTGCAGCTCGGCGAGCACCGTGATGTCGGCGCTGGTCAGGGGCCCGAGCGTGAGCTGCTCGAGCGAGGGCGAGCGCAAGAACGGCAGCGCGGCCTCGGGCGGCGCCTCGAGCAGCTCGGTCCGGCCGGTCGCCAGGACCGCGAGCGGCGGCGCGTCGGTGCCCGAGGTCAGCGCCGAGAGCAGCGACCAGCTGCCCGGATCGGCCCACTGGAGATCCTCGATCACCAGGACCAGGTGGCTGCGCTCGGCCAGCCGGGCGAACAGCTCACGGAACGCCGCGAACATCTGCCGCTGCAGGGCCCCGCGGTGCTGCCACGAGCCGTGGCGTACGCCCATCTCGGCGAACGCCCGGACCCGCTGCAGCACCGGAAACGCGCGGCACAACAGCCAAGCCTGGCGCGGCAGCAGCTCGCGGATCTCGACCAGGCCGAACCGCTCGGGCAGCTCGATGCTGAGCTGATCGACGAGGGTGTCGAAGGCCTTGAACCGGACCTGCTCGTGCTCGTGACAGCGGCCGCGCAGGATCCATGGGCGCATGTTGACCTGCGCCGCCGAGCGGCTGATCGCCTCGCGGACCAGCGCCGACTTGCCGATCCCCGACTCGCCCAAGATCAGGATCTGGCGAGCCTGCTTGGTGCGCGTGGCCGCCACCGCCCGCGAGAGCTCGGCGAGCTCGAACTCGCGACCGACGCAGGGCAGCTCGCGGACGCCCGAGACATCCGGCCCCTCGTCGCGCACGCCCCCCCAGGCCTTCGGCCCCGCGCCCAGCCACTGCAAGATCGTTTCGCCGGTCGGCCGCGCGCTGGGATCGACGGCGAGCAGCTCCATGCACAGCTGCTCGAGATCTTCGGGGACCGCTTGATCCGTCAGCGCGCTCGGGTGCTTGGTGACCTCGAACTGCTTGTCCGACATCATGGTCAGCGAGGTCCCGGTCACGGGCCAGCTGCCGCACAGGGCCTCGTACAACATCACGCCGACGGCGTACCAGTCCGCGGGCGGCCCGGTCGGCAGACCCGACGCTTGCTCGGGCGCCATGTAGGCTGGGGTCCCGACCACCTTCGTCTCTTGCTTGGCGCGCTCGTCCTCGAATTCGCTGATCAGCCCAAAGTCCAGAATCACCACCCGCCCCGCGGGCGTCACCAGCACGTTGGAGGGCTTGAGATCCCGGTGAACCCGGCCCGACTCGTGGAGCGTGCGGGTGGCGTCGACCAGCTGCAGCAAGCAGTGGCGCAGCCGCCCCTCCTCGAACAGATCAGCCCCGTTGCCGCCCGTCTTGTCTGGATCTCCGCCGTCGAACCCACCGACCGCCGTGATGCTGCCGCCGCTGAGCAGGCGCGGATCGGAGCCCACGCCCGTGTTGGTCCCGGTCCCCGTGGTCGTGCCCCGCAGCTGGCTCGGCCGCGCCGTCGAGGCGAAGCTCTCGTGGCTCTCGGGGATCGGTCGGACGTGATCCAGGAAGCTCGTCCCATCGATGTACTCCATCGACAGGTACCACTGCCCCTCCGACTCGAACAGCTCACCGAGGCTGACCAGGTTGGGATGCGCGAGCCCCTTGACCGAGCGGAACTCGTGCTTGAAGCGCAGCAGTGCCTTGCCGGTCACCTGCCCAACCGTCTTGAGCGCGACGCGAACCCGAAGCCGACGATCGTAAGCGAGCGAGACCGTACCCATCCCGCCCTCGCCCAGAGGCCCAAGCACCTCGAAGCGATCGAACAGCGAGTCGGCTGAGTCCTGCGTGTTCATCCTGGGGACGCACTGAGGCTACTCGCTCGCCGGGCCCCCACAAAACCCCACGACGCAGGAGGGGTGGAAGCAAGCGAGCCTGAATGGGAAGATGTCCGAGGCCAGAAGAGCCCCCTTCTAGCCCCCCCAGGAGCGAGCGAGCCTGAATGGGAGGATGTCCGAGGCCAGAAGAGCCCCCTTCTAGCCCCCCAGGAGCGAGCGAGCCTGAATGGGAGGATGTCCGAGGCCAGAAGAGCCCCCTTCTAGCCCCCCAGGAGCGAGCGAGCCTGAATGGGAAGATGTCCGAGGCCAGAAGAGCCCCCTTCTAGGGGGCCAATGATGCCCCCGCCAACAACCAGCCCATTGGGAGCGAGCGAAGCGAGTGACCGCGAAGTGCGAAGCCGCCCCGTGGGGGTCCTAAACCAGTGACCCGCGAAGTGCGAAGCCGCCCCGTGGGGGTCTAAATCAATACCTGCCGCCATCGGCAAGGATCTGGCGGACGTCTGGGAGCGATTGGTAGCCCTCGCGCAGCTCGTAGTCGCGGAGGTCATCCAGGCGGCTCTGAACCGCCCGTGCGGCCTCGGACAGCAGCGCCCGGGCCTCGGACTCGTGACCTTGGTCGCGCAGCAGCCGGCCGAGGTGGTGGAGCGAGCGGACCCCGTCGACCGGGGCGGCGCCGAGCCGGACCAGGCGCTCGGCGTCGCGCTCGTGGGCGATCGCCCGGGCGCTGTCACCCTGACGCACCGCGATGAGCGCCAGCACGTGCGCGGCGCGGGCGGTGCTCGAGCGCAGCCCCGACGCGCGGCCCCGATCGTAGACGCTGGTGGCGATCAGGTCGGCCTCGGCGATCGCCTGCTCGCTGGGGCTGGCGTCGCCGTGCTCGTCGACGGGCGTGGTGACGAGCACGCGGGCGAGCCGGACCTCGGCGCGCAGCTGCGTGCGGATGTCGCCGCGCCGGGCGGCGACCTTGGCCGCGTCGGTCAGCAGCACGTGCGCGGCCTCGGGGTCGCCGAGGTGGGCGACGACGATCCCGAGGCTGACCATCACGTCGTTGAGCAGCCCAGGGTGACCGATCGCCTCGTGCAGCTCGAGCGCCTTGCGAAGGTAGCGCTCGGCCCGTTGGTACAGCCCGATCGCGGTGTAGGCGAGCCCGAGGTTGGCCAGCTTGACCCCGGTCGCGAAGCGATCGCCGAGATCCCGATCGATCCCCAGGGCGGCCTTGAAGCAGTCGATCGCCTCTTGATAGTGGGTGCTGCGCCCGGCGACCTCACCGAGGTTGTTGAGGGCCTCGGCCTCGAGCCGCCGATGGCCGATGCTCCGCGCGAGGTGCAGGGCCTCACGAAAGGTCTCGCTGGCGGGCTCGAGCCGCCCGGTCCCCAGCTGGACCCGGCCGATCGCTCGGAGCAGCCGCACGCGCAGGCGGACGCCGCGGTGGTCGTGGGCACAGAACACCAGCGAGTCGCGGGCGACCGACTCGGCCTCGTCGAAGTGACCGCGGGCGAACATCAGCTCGCTCTCGAGCTCACCGAGGATCGCCAGGTAGGGCTCGGGCTCGGCCAGCGCGTGGACCTGGGCCTGCAGACGCGGGACCAGGCGCGTGGCTCGATGGCTGCGCCCGCACTCGAGGTAGAACCGCAGCAGCCGCAGCGAGGCCACGACCTGCTTGACCGGCTTGTCGGGGCCATCGAGCGCGTCCGCGACCGCGAGGAGCTGGCGAATGTCGGCGCCCTGGGCCCGGCGTCGGCCCCACGCCCGCAAGATCGGCTCGCGGTCGAGCAGGACCTCGAAGCGGCGCGGATCATCGGAATCGAGCGCGCGCAGCGCCTGGCTCAGGAAGTAGTAGGCCTCGACGTTGCCCGCCACGTTCTCGGCGTAGTGGGCCGCCCGCATGGCCGGTCCGTACGCCTCCTGGAACCGACCGGCGTGCATGAGGTGGTCGGCGATCGGCCCGTCGTCGCGGCCCCCGGCGTAGTCGTGGCGGGCCTGCTTGATCTCGGCCGCGCGCCCGTGGAGGTGCTCGAGCGAGGTGAGCGGGATCTGGGCCTTGCAGACCTCGTGGAGGCTGACCGTCACGAACCGCAGGCCGTGATCGTGCGGGGCGCGACGATCTCGTTGGCGGTGGCGACCCGGGTCGCTGGCCGACGACATGTCCTCGGTGCCCGGCAGGTCGTGCTCGATCAAGCTGGCGTCGAGCAGGGTCTCGAGGTTGCGCGCCACGCTGCGGTCGAGCAGGTCGGCGAGCTCGGCCGCCCGAAAGCTGCGCCCGAGCACCGCCGCGCCCAGCAGCGTGTCGCGGTCCGAGGGCGCGAGATCGTCGACGCGGGCCTGCAGCGCCGCCTCGATGCTGGGCGGCAGCTCGATCTCGGCCCCGCGCTCGCGCACGACCAGGTAGCGAGCCTGGGCGTTCCAGGTGATCGTGCCGTGGTGCAGCAGCGAGGCCAGGATCTCCTCGATGAACAGCGGATGGCCGCCCGTGCGGGCGAGGATCGCATCGCAGAGCTCGGCGGCCTCGCGCGGGTCCTCGAACCGACGCAGGATCATCTCGCGGGCCGCGGCCGGGTCGAGCTCGGGCAGCTCGACGACGCTGACGCCGTCGCGCGCGGCGAAGTCCGACGCGCGCGGGCCTGGCCGCGCCGAGGAGATGCCGAGGATCGGCAGCGGGTGCGAGGCGTCAGCCCACTCCTCGAGCACGCGCAAGCTCGGCTCGTCGATGAAGTGCAGGTTCTCGATGACGATCAGCACCGGCCGACGCTGGGCCAGCGCGCGGATCAGCCGGCGGATCAACCGGTGGATCCGCTCGCGGCGCTGACGTGGGTCGAGCTCGGACTCGGCGCTTCCGGTGCCCGTGAAGTACAGACCCAGGGCCGACGCCAGCGCCGTGGCCAGCTGCTCGGCCTCGCGGACGCCGTAGTCTTCGAGCTTGCGGATGATCGTCTCGAGCCGGGTGTCGGACTCGATCCGCAGGAACCGACGCAGCAAGGTCAGGAACACCCCGAGCGGCTGGTTGCGGGTCGACCACTGGCCGACGCCGCGCAGCACCGCACACGCGGAAGACGGCAGCGACGCGACGAAGCGATCGATGATCGCCTGCTTGCCCATGCCGGGCCCGCCGAGGATCAGCAGGCTGCGGCTGATCGGCCCGCGGATCGCCTCGGCGAAGCTGTCGCGCAGGGCCTTGAGCTCGAGCTCGCGCCCGAACAGAGACTTGCGGCCGACCCAGGTCTGCTGGCTGCGCCGCTCGGCCTCCGACAGCGGCCCGAGCACGGGCGCCACGCGCTGAAAGTCGGCGGCCCACGGCGAGCCGGCCGACGCCTCGGGGATCTGGGGGTCGAGCCAGCCGGCCTCGCCGATCCGCCAGGCCCGGCGGAGCCGCTCGGTGAGCTCGCCGGCGACCATGATCGGCTCTTCGACGACGTGGCGACCGACACGGTCGAGCTGCTCGGCGAGGCCCGGCGGCAGCTCGATCGTGAGCTTGCCATCTTCACCGCGAACCAGCGTGACGTGGGTGGCGAGCAGGACCAGGCCCAGATCCACGCCGGGCGCGAACTCGGCCACGCTCTCGCGCATGGTCCGGGCCACCCGCAGGGCTCGCTCGGCGTCGTCGCTGGCGCTGAGCATGGTCCCAAACACCAACAGCGCGCCGCGGTCGTCGAGCCGCTGGACGTGAGCCTCGCGCTTGAACGCGACGTCGCGGACCAGATCGAGCAGCGGGCGGACGTTGAGCGGGGTGTCGCGCGGCGCGGATCCGGGCTCGAGGCTGGCGTAGAGCAGCACACAGCGGGCCGAGCTGCGCGACGGACCGAGCGCGAGCTCCGAGTCGCCGACCTCGCGGGTCTCGACCACCGACAGCGACGAGGGGGCGCGCGACGAGGCCCGGACCGCGTGCTTTTGCGGCTCGTCCCCCCGGTAGCTGGCGAGGTACTGCGAGAGCACCTCGTCGTCGACGACTGGATCGGCGCGGTGCAAAAATTGGGCGAGCGCCGACTGCATCTCGCGAGCCGACTCCCAGCGCTGATCCGGGTCGCGGGCGAGCGCCTTGTCGACGATCTGCGCCAGCTCGTCGGATAGATCCGGGGCCCGCTCGAGGATCGGCGGGATCGCCTGGTTGCGGACCATGTTGAGGGCCTCGAGCCGATCGCGGGTCCGGAACAAGAGCTCGCCGGTCAGCAGCTCGTGGAGCACCACGCCGAGCGAGTAGATGTCCGAGCGCTGGTCGACCGGCCGGCCCATCGACTGCTCGGGGGACATGTACGCGACCTTGCCCTTGATCGTCTCGAGCTCGGGCGGGGCGTGGCCCTTGTCCCAGGCCTTGCGGGTGCGGGCGATGCCGAAGTCGAGGATCTTGACCTGGCCCTCCCAGCTCAGCATCAAGTTGTGCGGGCTGACGTCGCGGTGGACGATCCCGAGCGGCGTGCCGTAGTCGTCACACTTGCGGTGCGCGTAGGCCAGCCCCGACGCGACCTGGTGACCCACGTAGGCGCCGATCACCGCGGGGAATCCGTCTTCGCGCCCGCGCACGGCGTGAAACAGGCGCATCAGATCGACGCCCTCGATCAGCTCCATCGCCAGATAGAAGGTGCCGCGGATCTGACCGAAGTCGAACACCTGAACGATGTTGGCGTGGTTGAGGCTCAGCGCGATCTTGGCCTCGTCGACGAACATCCGCGTGAAGTCGCGATCGTCGGCGAAGTCTGCCCGGATCCGCTTGATGACGACCCACTTGGTCAGGCCTTCGGCGACGCGAACGCTGGCCTGGTAGACCTCGGCCATGCCGCCCTCGCCGATCACGCGGGTGAGCACATAGCGGCCGAAGGGGCGGGGGAGGTCGTCAGTCATGCGGGCGCTCGGGGTGGTCGGACCGTGTACCACCGGTGGCGGCGCACGTCATCGCGGCTGTAGTCTGGGCGTGAACAGGGTTTGGGCCGTGATCGAACACATGTTCTGAGATGAGCTGGCGGTCAGCTCCGGCTCGGGGCTACGAGGATCCCGGCACGATCGAGCCCGCTTCGACGAAGCCCGACCGCGGGACCTCGTGCCGTCCGACGCCGGGTGGCCGAGGACCTCGAGGCGGGCGCGGGCGTCGTGACCGTTCGGGTGCGTGAGCGCGACCGAGATCAACCGGGGTGGTGGCTTCGATCGGTGACTCGAACGAGGGCCGCATGTCGATCGAACAAGGGCCGGATGTCGAGCCGGAGACCGCGATGTCGGTGGCCGACGCGGCGGCTGGCGCGACGGTCCGCTCGGCCTGCTGAACTGGGCTCGCGGGCAGGCACGGGCGGACGACGGTGGTCCAGGTGATCACCTCGCGGACTGGCCAGTGATCAAAGTGTCGGTGACGGTGTTGGGGCTGTAAGGTTTGCCCCGCCTGGTCAGCTGTCCAAGCTTCTCGAACACGAACTGCGTGAGCAAGGTTCACGCGCGGCCCTTCCTGTCCGTATGCTCGCCGTGTGGAACAACTCATCTTCGCGAAAGCGAACAGTTAGTACCCCAAGCCGGTCTCCACGCGAACGCTCCCCATCACCGAATTCAGCCTCCAGTCAGCCTTCTACGTGGGTGAAAACGGTCGACTCGGCCGCGCGGCCGAGTCGACCGCACTGGAATTTTTGCGATCGACTGTGTGGCGATCTCGGCGGCATCGTTGATTCACAAGTCTATGCAATCTCGAATCCGATCTGAGGGAATGGTCACAAACAACGGGGTCCGGGACAAATCGCTGGGCGGGCGGCGGACCAACTGCTGGTGTGGTTGAGCGTCGAACCTTCTCGCCCTCGTGGCCACCATCGTCCGGTGAGAGGCCTTCAGAGCGAAGAGCAGGCCCGTGGGTAGACACGAGGGGAGGGCCAAGAACAGGGCTTGACCCTTCGCATTGCGCATGGCAGAAAGGCGCAGAACCTGCCAGTCACGGAAGGGGAGGGGCCGGGAACGGTGAGCTGGTTCAACCTCCAGCTTCGAAGCGGCTGGGGGAGCGAGCGAGTTGCGCTGCTCGAGGTGTAGCTGAACCTACAGCTGCATCTGTGCGCAATGATCCAGGCCGAAATCACCGAAGAACTCATCTTTATGCGGAGAGCGCCCCCGGGATGACCAAGTCGATGACTTGGTTGTTTCGCTGATGTGTCTGCAATGTGATCAGCAGCTGTCCTCATTGGCCCATGCGACTCATGACCGAATATCCAAAATTCTCGGAGACGTTTTTGATTACAGCCGAGAACCCGCTGCTCAGTGGCCATGTCGTGTATGGCCGCAGCCTGTTGCCAGGCGTGGGGTATGTCGACCTCGTCTTGCAGGTGCTCGCCCGTCAGGGGTTCCCGATGCACGAGCTCGAGCTTCGCAAGCTGACGATCTTTGCGCCGTTGGTGGCGGAGCAGGGCGCCCCGGTACAGACGACGGTCGCGGGCCAGCCCGTGGGCACGGGGGGCTGGCGCGTCGAGGTGCGGAGTCGACGAGAAGGGGACGCGACGGAGGTGCTCCACGCCGTCGTCGAGGCTGTCGCGTGCGAGCCCAAGCACTTCACGGGCCGGCTCGCGCTGCCCGTGGCACGACCCCGTGAATTCACGTCGCTGACGGAGATCTACGGGTGGTGCAAGAACCAGGATCTTCGCCACTCGGGCATCATGAAGGTCGAGGGCGGGGTCCATCATCGCTCCGACGACTGGGTCGCCGAGGTCGAGCTCGGCGCCGCCTACCACGGCACGACCAGCTCGTTTTTGTTTCACCCGGCGCTGTTCGAAGCCGGCCTGCTCGGGGGTGGCGTCGCGATCGGCATGCTGTTTCCCGGCGATGACGGGCCCGGGCTCTACCTTCCGCTGATGTTCGAGTCGTTCCGCGCGGCGGGTGGGCTCGGCAAGCGCTGCTACGTCCGTGTGCCGACGGACTCGGTTCATCGCGACGAGGAGCTGGTCCGCTTGCGCGTCGAGTTCTACGACGAAGCGGGGGTCCAGGTCGCGGAGATCGGCCAGTTCGTGGGCAAGCGGGTGCGGGTGGCGAGCTCCCTCGACGTTCGCGAAGGGAGCGGTGAGGCGAGGCAGAGCTCGGCCCCGCGCCCAGCGGGGGCCCAGGCCACCCGACCCGAGGCGGGTCCGCCAGCGGGGGTCGTGGGGATCTTGCAAGGCCTCGTCGCCTCGGCGGTGGGGCTCGAGCCAGACCAGGTCGAGGTCGACCTGGGTTACTACGAGCTGGGTCTGGCCTCGGCCGACCTGCTCCACATCGTCGCGGCGCTGGAGACCGAGCTGTCGCTCTCGCTGTCGCCGACGATCATGTTCGAACACCGGACGATCGCCGAGCTCGCCGAGATGCTGGAGGCGCAGCTGCCGGTCGATCACCCCGCGCTCACGGGGGCCAGTGAGCCGCTCGTGTCGGCGATGGAGCAGGCCGAGGCAGAGGGGCTCGCGAGCCCGAGCGCCCGGATCGCTCCGCCCGAGCGCCCGGCATCGGCATCGGCTGCGGCATCGGCATCGGCTGCGGCATCGGCATCGGCATCGGCTTCGGTGCCGGCTCCGGCTTCGGTGCCCGCTCCGGCTTCGGTGCCCGCTCCGGCTCCAGCGGTCGTCGGGAGCACGGCGCAGTGGCGGGACACCGTGGTTGCCACGGTGACCGAGGACGTCGCCGAGCTGCTCGCGGTCCCGGCTGGGCACATCGGCGCGAGGGTCGAATTTCAGGAGCTGGGGCTCGACTGGAGCAACCTCGTCGAGCTCGCCGAGCGTCTCGACGCGCGCTACGACGTGCGCCTGCCTCAGGCATTGTTTGCCGAGCTGCGGACGATCGATGCCGTCGCCGCCCACCTCGTTGCGAGCCATCGGGACCATCTGGGGCAGGCCCAGAGCCCGAGCTCGTCGGTGGGCACTGCCGCCGCCGGGCCGCCAGTGGGCGGGTGGTTGCGCCCGTCGGGCCAGAGCGCGAAGGGGGGGCTGCGCCTGCGTGGTCACCTGTCGGGCGACGAGCCCTTCCTCGCAGGCCACCGCGTCGCAGGCCAGCGCGTGCTCCCGGGGGTTGCCCACCTCGAGCTGGCTCGGGCGGCCTTCGCCGAGCTCAGGCAAGCGCCCGAGCTCGGTGCGGTCGAGCTGCGCGATGTCGTGTGGTTGCGCCCGGTCGTGGCGGGGGCGGGCGGCGTCGAGCTCGAGCTCGAGCTCGACGAGCACACGACGGGCGCCCACAGCTTCGAGATCTACAGTCTCGACGACCAGGGCGAGCGGACGCTGTGCAGCGAGGGGCGGATCACGCCCAGGGTCGAGGGCGCGCGCGCGTCCGTCGAGCTCGCGGGCCTGCGCGCGCGCTGCAGCGAGGCCCGCTTCGACGCCGAGCAGATCTACGCCCGCTACGCCGAGCTCGGCCTCGACTACGGCCAGGATCACCGGGCCCTCGCCGAACTCGCGATTGGGCATGACGAGACCGGGCGCCCCGAGGTCCTCGCGCGCCTCGAGCTGCCGCCGGCCTCGGCTGGGCTCGGCGCGTGGGCGCTCAATCCCGCGACCCTCGACGGCGCGCTGCAGGCGACGATCGGGCTGTGGCTCACGGAGCAGGGCAGCGGCAGCCTGGCGCTGCCCTTCGTGCTCGAGCGCCTCGAGCTCCTCGCGCCGATCCCCGCGCGCGCCTACGCGTGGATCCGCCATCGCGCGGGCCGGGCCACGGACACCAAGTCGGCCCGCCTCGAGCTCAGCATCTGCGACGAGCGTGGGCGCGTGTGTGCGCAGCTCGTCGGCCTGAGCACGCGAGCCGTGTCGCGGCGGAGCGAGGCGCCGGCCCCGGGCCCGGCGCACGAGGCCGTCGTCGGCCCGCGCGCGGCGGCTTCACGGCCCGAGATCGCGATCGTCGGGCTTGGCGGCCGCTACCCCGAGGCTCCCGACCTCGACGCGTTCTGGGCCAACCTCCGCGAAGGTCGCGACTGCATCCGCGAGGTCCCTGCCGAGCGCTGGGACCACGAGCGCTACGCCGAGGGCGAGGGCTACACGACCTGTAAGTGGGGCGGGTTCCTCGACGAGATCGATCGCTTTGATCCGCTGTTCTTCCAGATCTCCAAGCTCGAGGCCGAGTACCTCGATCCCCAAGAGCGGATCTTTCTCGAGTGTGCTCACCACACGCTCGAGGACGCGGGCTACACCGGCGACGCGCTCGGCCGCGCCGTCGGGGTGTTCGTCGCGGTCATGTACCAGGAGTACCCGCTGCTCGGGGCCGAGGCCCAAGGGCGGGGGCAGCAAGTCGCGCTGTGGGGCAGCGCGTCGACCATCGCCAACCGCGTGTCCTATTTCTATGACTTCCACGGGCCGAGCATGGCCGTGGACACCATGTGCTCGTCGTCGCTCACGGCGATCCACCTGGCCTGCGAGGCGATCGCCAGCGGGCAGTGCGAGGCCGCGCTGGCCGGCGGGGTCAACCTCAGCTTGCACCCCAACAAGTACATGGTCCTCAGTCAGCGCCAGTTCCTGGCCCACGACGGGCGCTGTCGCAGCTTCGGTGTCGGCGGCGACGGCTACGTGCCGGGGGAGGGCGTGGGCGCGGTCCTGCTCAAGCCGCTCGCCAAGGCGCTCGCCGACGGCGACCATGTCTACGGGGTCATCGCCGGGACGGCGCTCAACCATGGCGGACGAACCTCGGGCTACTCGGTCCCGACCCCGACCGCCCAGGGCGAGGTGATCGTCGCGGCGCTCGAGCGCGCGGGCGTCGATCCGCGGGCGCTGAGCTACCTCGAAGCCCACGGCACGGGGACCTCGCTCGGCGATCCGATCGAGATCGCGGGCCTGAGCAAGGCATTTGGCGACGCGGGCGGGGCCCCGGACAACTGCGCGATCGGATCGGTCAAGTCGAACATCGGCCACTGCGAGAGCGCGGCCGGGATCGCGGCGGTGACCAAGGTCCTGCTCCAGCTCCAGCACCGCGAGATCGTCCCGAGTCTCCACTCGGCCGAGCTCAACCCCCACATCGACTTCGAGCGCACCCCGCTGCGCGTGGTTCAGCGCCTCGAGCCATGGGAGCGACCGACGCTGCGGGTCGACGGCGTCGCGCGCCCCGGGCCGCGGATCGCCGGCGTGTCGAGCTTTGGCGGCGGAGGCTCCAACGCGCACGTCGTGATCCGCGAGCACGTGGCCGAGCGTCGCGCGACCGCGCCGGCTGGCTTGGGTCGCCCGGCGCTGTTCGTGCTCTCGGCCGAGCGCGAGGCCCAGCTCGTCGAGCTCGCCGGGCGCCTCGAGGCTCGGCTCGCGGCCTTGGAGCCCGAGCAGCTGCACGACGTCGCCTGGACCCTCCAGATCGGGCGCATGGCCCTGCGCGAGCGCCTCGCGTTTGCGGCGAGCTCGGTGGCCGAGGCGCGGGCGCTGCTCGCAGCCGTGGCCGCGGGTCGGTTGGACGGGCCGGGGCTGGTGCGGGGCCGGGCGGCGCCCGCGGGCGCGCGGGCGGGTGCTTCGCTGAACGCGAAGCTGGCCGCGTGGACCGAGCGTGGCGAGGCCGAGGGGCTGCTGCGCGCCTGGGTCAGCGGTGCGCGCGTGAGCTGGAAGCTCGCGCAGCAGGGCGAGCGTCGGCGGGTGAGCCTGCCGGGCTACCCCTTCGCCCGCGAGCGCTGCTGGATCGAGCTCGACGTCGACGCGGACCGGTCCGCGCCAACCCGGGCCTCGCTGGCATCCGCGCCTGCGCTCGCGTCGGTGGACGGCGCCGAGCTGATGCTGCTGCGTCCGCAGTGGGTCGCCCGCGCGCTCGGGGGTGGGCTCAGCCAGTCCTTCGCGGCCCATCGCGTGGTGGCCCTCGGGGACTGCCCGGCGCGCGCGCGGGCCGAGCTGCGCGCGGCCTTGCCGGCGACCGTGAGCTGCGAGTTCATCGAGCTCGGGGCCGGCTCGCTCGACGAGCAGTGCACCGCCGCGATCGAGGCGGTGTTCGAGCGTGTCCGTGGGTTGCTCGTGCGCGGGGGCTTCCGCCAGCCCGAGCTGCTGCAGGTCGTGCTGCTCGGGGATCCCGAGACGGCGCTCGAGCGCGAGCGCCTCGCCTGTTTCGGCGCGGTCATGGGCGTGCTCGACAGCGCCCGGCGCGAGAATGGGCTGCTGCGCACGCAGCTGCTCGATTGCCTCGACGGGGCCGTCGGCCAGGCTCTCGCGGATCGGCTGGTGGCCGAGGCCGAGGCGCCCGAGCTCGAGGCCCACGTGCGCTACAGCGAGGGCCGGCGCGAGGTCTCGCGCCTGACCGAGCTCAGCGCGGACACCCAGCCCGCGGCGGCGTGGCGCGACGGTGGGGTCTATCTGGTGACCGGCGGGGCCGGGGCGCTCGGGCTGATCGTGGCCGAGGAGATCGCCGCGACGACCCACGGCGCGAGCGTGATCCTGAGCGGGCGCTCGGCGCTCGGTGAGCGCCAGCGCCGGGCCCTCGACGAGCTCCGCGCTGCCGGGCTGCGCGTGGACTACCAGCGCTGCGACGTCGCGCGCCGCGAGCAGGTCGCTCGCTTGCTCGACCACGCTCGCGCCAACTACGGCGCGCTGACGGGCATCGTCCACAGCGCCGGGGTCCTCGACGATGGCTTCGTGGTCCGCAAGCGCCCCGCCCAGGTGCGGGCCGTGCTCGCGCCCAAGATCGCGGGCCTCGTCGCGCTCGACGAGCTCAGCCGCGCGGACGAACTCGAGCTGTTCGTGTGCTTCTCGTCGATCGCCTCGGTGTTCGGCAACCCAGGTCAGAGCGACTACGCGGCAGCCAACGCGTTCATGGACGCCTACGCGGCCTATCGCCGTCGGCTGGTCGCGGCGGGCGAGCGCGCAGGCGCGAGCGTGTCGATCAATTGGCCGCTGTGGGACGCGGGGGGCATGGGCCAGACCCCGGCCGTGCGCGAGCAGCTGCGCGAGGCTGGGCTCGTGCCCCTGGCGACGCACGAGGGAGTCCGGGCGCTGCGCCACGCCCTCGACCCCCGCGGTACCGTTGGCCAGGCCCGCCTGGTCGTGCTCGCCGGGCAGCGCCGTGTGCTCGCCGAGCTGACCCGGGACGCGGCCCCGGTGTCCGAGCCGGTCGCGGACGAGCGTGACCTCGGGGCGCCCTCGTCGGTGCTCGTCGAGCGGGCCGTGGGTTTGTTTCGCCGGATGGTCGCCCGCGCGCTCAAGCTCGATCCCGAGCGCATCGATCCCGACACGCCGCTCGAGCGCTACGGGCTCGACTCGGTCCTCGCGGTCAAGCTGACGTCGAGCCTCGAGCGTGACTTCGGCGAGCTTCCGCGGACGCTGTTGTTCGAGGTCGAGACGCTGCGCGAGCTCGTGCGCGACCTCGATCAGCGCCGGCCTGGGGCCCTGGCCAAGCTCGTCGGTGAGGCCGTGGTCGCGCCGGGTGGTGAGGACGTGGTCGCGTCGGTTGACGAGGCTCCCGCGTCGCGCCGGGCTGTCCCGGCGCGGGCGAGCGCCGCGTCCGAGTCACAGGCCGTGGCGATCATCGGGATCAGCGGCCGCTATCCCCAAGCCGCCGATCTCGACGAGTTTTGGGCCAACCTCCGCGCGGGCAAGGACTGCGTCACCGAGGTTCCCGCCGAGCGCTGGTCCGGGTCGGGAGCTGACCGCCAGTGGTGGGGGGGCTTTCTCGATGGCGTCGACCGCTTCGATCCACTGTTCTTCGGGATCTCGCCGCGCGAAGCGTCGATGATGGATCCGCAGCAGCGCCTGTTCTTGACCACGACGTGGCACTTGCTCGAGCGCAGCGGCGTGACCCAGGCCGCGCTCGACCAGCGCTATGGCCGTCGGGTGGGTGTGTACGTGGGCGCGTCGAGCCAGCTCTACCGTCCACAGGGACCCGACGCCGCGAGCACGGCGCTGACGGCCACGGCCTCCTACAACCTGATCGCCAACCGCGTGTCGCACTTTTTTGGTCTCGAGGGGCCGAGCCTGGCGGTCGACAGCATGTGCACGTCGGCGGCGATGGCCATCCACCTCGCCTGCGTCGATCTGCTCCGCGGTGAGGCCGAGCTCGCGATCGCGGGCGGCGTCAATTTGGCGATTCACCCGGACAAGTACGTCGCGCTCGCGCAGATGGGCCTGCTCGGCAGCGAGCCCGGCAGTCGCAGCTATCGCGCGGGCGATGGCTACCTGCCGGCCGAGGGCGTGGGCGCGGTCTTGCTCAAGCCCCTCGACGCGGCGGTGCGCGACGGCGACGAGCTGCTCGCGGTGATCCGTGGGACCGCGTCCCGCCACAGCGGCCGGGCCAAGGGCTTCATGACCCCGAGCTACCGCGTGCGCGTCGCGACCATGCGGCGAGCGCTGGCCCAGGCCCAGCTCGAGCCCGCGGACATCAGCTACGTCGAGGACGCCGCCGATGGCTCGACCCTGACCGACGAGGTCGGGATCTCGGCGCTGCGCGAGCTGTTTCGTGGCGGCGATGAGCCCGTCGTCGTGGGCACGGTCAAGTCCAACCTCGGTCACCCCGAGGCGGCCTCGGGCATCGCCCAGCTGACCAAGGTCGTGCTGCAGCTCGCCCACGAGGAGCTCGCGCCGCTCGTCGAGGTCGGTCAGCCGAACCCGCAGCTCGGGCTCGACGGCTCGGGGCTCGAGCTGTGCACGCAGCTGCGTCCGTGGCGGTCGCGTGGCTCGGGCGAGGCCCCGCGCCGGGCGCTGATCAACTCGGTCGCCGCGGGCGGCAGCCACGTCAGCCTCGTCATCGAGGAGCCGCCGGCAGCTCCGGTCCAGGTCGCGAGCCCCGCCGACGCGCGTCCGCAGCTGGTGGTCCTCTCGGCCAAGCGCCCGGCCGGCCTGCGCCTGGCCGCGCAGCGCCTCCACGACCACGCGGCGACGAGCGTGGACCACGAGCTGGCGGACCTCGCCTATACGACCCAGCTCGGTCGGGAGCCGTTGGGCGAGCGCCTCGCGGTCGTCGCGGGCTCGGTCGCCGAGCTGCGCGAGGCCCTCGCCGCCTATCTCGTCGCGTCGGCGCCCGCGGGC
>NZ_PVNL01000127.1 GCF_002994635.1 Enhygromyxa salina
CACGTCGGCAGCGTCGAGGATGAACGCGGCCAGCTCGCGGGCTTGCTGCGCGGGAGCCGGGCCGAGGAATTCTTGTCCGGACTGATCGCCGACGGGGAGCTCGCGCGCCTCGCCGAGCTGTGGGTCTGCGGCGTCGAGCTGCCGTGGTCGAAGCTCCATCCGCGCCGGCGACGGCTGGTCTCGCTGCCCCTGACCGCGTTTGAGGAGCGGCGCTGCTGGCTGGGCGACGCGCCCACGCTGGACGCCGAAGCGAGCGCCCAGCCCCCCGCCGATCCGGCCGGCTCGGCTCCCCCGCCGACCGGGTCCCGCCGCGTCGGGCGTCGGCTGACGAGCAGCGAGCTCGCCATGGCCGCGGCCTGGGCCGAGATCCTCCAGGTCGACGCCGGGGAGCTCGGCGCGCGCAGCAGCTTCTTCGATCTCGGCGGCGGCTCGCTGCTCGCGGTTCGCCTGACCAACCTGCTCGAGCAGCGGTTCGGGACCAAGCTGCCGATCGAGGCGGTGTTCAACGCGCCGCGTCTGGCCGAGATGGCCGCGATGCTCGAGCACCATGGCGTCGCGCCAGATGGGCGCTCGCAGCTCGACATGATCATCGAGAGCCTCGAGCTGATCGAGGGGGCGAGCGATGAACAGCTCGACCAGCTCGATCGGCTCGAGCAGCTCGAGCAGGGGAGGCCGCGCGAATGACCAGGCGCGTCGCCAGCTCCGGCCGGGTCCAGGAGCTCGTGCGCAAGCTCGAGCGCCTGTCGCCCAAGCAACGGCGGGCGCTGCTCGCCGTGCTCGACCAGCGTGGGGTCGACCTCTCGGTCCTCGACGGCGTGCCGATGCTCGCCGCGAGCGACGACGCGCCCGTGCGCCTGTCGTTTGCCCAGCAGCGCCTGTGGTTCCTCGCTCAGCTCGACGGGCCGAGCGCGGCCTACAACATCCCGCTCGCCGTGCGCCTGCGCGGGCCCCTCGATCGCCCGGCGTTGCGGCGTGCGCTCGAGGACCTCGTCGCGCGTCACGAGGCCCTGCGCACGCGCTTCGTCGAGCGCGATGGCGTGCCGTACCAAGAGGTCGACGCGCCGGGCCAGCTCGTCATCCGCGAGCGGCCGCTGGCCGATCCCGCGGCGCTCGACGCCGTGTGCGAGGCCGAGATCACCGCGCCCTTCGAGCTCGAGGGCGAGCCCTTGTTTCGCGCCCTGCTGCTCGAGCTGCGCGCCGACGACCACGCGCTGGTCGTGACCATGCACCACGGCGTCTCCGATGGCTGGTCGATCGGGGTGTTCGTCCGCGAGCTCGTCGCGCTCTACGAGGCCCACCGCGCCGGTCGGCCGGCACGGCTCGCGCCGTTGCCCGTGAGCTACGCCGACTACGCCAAGTGGCAGCGCGCGTGGCTCGACCGGGGCGCGCACGCAGCCCAGCTCGACTACTGGACCGCGCAGCTCGCTGGCGTCGATCCGCGCCTGACCCTGCCGACGGATCGCGAGCGCCCGGCGGCCAAGACCTACGCCGGCGCCCGCGTTCAGGTCGAGGTGCCGCTCGCGGTCCTCGATCGCATCCGCGCGCTCGCCAAGGACCGCGAGGTCACGCTGTACATGGTCCTGCTCGCGGCCTACGGGCTCGTGCTCCATCGCTACACCCGCGCGACGGACCTCGCCGTCGGGACCGTCGTGGCCAACCGGCCGCGGGCGGAGCTCGAGGGCGTGATCGGCTACTTCGCCAACACCTTGGTCATGCGCCTCGACCTGGCCGGTGGCCCGAGCTTCGCCGAGCTGCTCGCGCGGGTGAAGCACACGGCGCTGGCGGCCTATGCCCACCAGGAGCTGCCCTTCGAGGCGATCGTCGAGGCCCTGCAGGTCGAGCGCGCGCTCAACCTCTCGCCCGTGTTCCAGACCATGTTCGTGCTGCAAGCGGCCCAAGATGGGGCCAGCGCGCAGGTCGGCGGGCTCGAGGTCGGCGCGATCGAGCTCGACCCGAAGGTCACCAAGTTCGACCTCGGGATCGAGGTCTACGAGACGCCGACGGGGCTCGCGGGCTTCGTCGAGTACAACCGCGACCTCTACGAGCGGGCGACGATCGAGGGCTTCATCGGCCACTACAGCCAGCTGCTCGCGGCGCTGGTCGAGGTCGAGGCCGACACGCTCGCGCGGGCGCCCGCGTGGGGGCTGTCGATGATCGGGGCGGCCGAGGGCCGCCGGATCATCGAGCTCCAGACCGGCGCGCGCCGGCCCTACCCGGAGCAGCGCTGCCTCCACGAGCTATTCGAGGACCAGGTCCGTCGCCACGGCGATCGCATCGCGCTGGTCTCGGACAGCGGGAGCTGGACCTACGCCGAGCTCAACGCCTGGGCCAACCGCATCGCCCATCAACTTCGGGCCGCGGGCGTCGAGCCCGATCAGCCGGTCGGCCTCTACGCCGAGCGCTCACCAGCGATGGTCGCGGCGATCTACGCCACGCTCAAGGCCGGCGGCGCCTACATGCCGATCGATCCCGGGTACCCGGCGGGCCGCGTGGCCGAGATCGTCGAGCGCTCGCGGGTCGCCGTGGTCCTGACCCGGCCGCAGCTCGACGTCGCGCCCCTGGCTGGGGCCTCGACCTGCCTGACCTTGCTCGACGACGGTCGGGTCGCGGACGCGGCCGGAGTCGGGCTCGCGCCGATCAGCGAGGCCAACATCTCCGCCGCCGAGATCGGCCTCGACGCGCGCAAGCTCGCCTATGTCATCCACACCTCGGGTTCGACGGGTCGACCCAAGGGCGTGATGATCGAGCATCGCGCGGCGCACAACCGCATCGACTGGATGCAGCACGAGTACCGCCTCGGCGAGGCTGATGTCGTGCTTCAAAAGACGCCGTTCGGGTTCGACGTGTCGGTCTGGGAGTTCTTCTGGCCGCTGCTGCACGGCGCGCGGCTCGTCGTCGCAACGCCCGAGGGTCACAAGGATCCGGCCGCCCTCACCGAGACGATCGAGCGCCACGGGGTCACGACGCTGCACTTCGTGCCCTCGATGTTCCGGGCCATGCTCGACGAGCCCGGCTGGGCGCGCTGTCGCAGCGTCCGTCAGGTCTTTTGCAGCGGCGAGGCCCTGAGCCCGGAGCTGTGTGTTCGCCACTATCAGCGCCTGCCCACGGCCGCGCTCCACAACCTCTACGGGCCGACCGAGGCCGCCGTCGACGTCAGCTACTGGCCCGTGCCCAACGATCCACAGCTCGCGGCCGTGCCGATCGGGCGACCGATCCAGAACATCGAGCTCTACGTGCTCGATGAGGACCGCGCGGCCGTGCCGATCGGGTGCGTCGGTGAGCTCTACATCGCCGGTCACGGCCTGGCCCGGGGCTACCTCCACGCGCCCGAGCAGAGCCGCGAGCGCTTCGTCGAAAACCCCTTGGCGAGCGAGCCCGACGCGCGGATGTATCGGACCGGGGACCTCGCCCGGCTCGCGCCCGACGGGACGCTTCACTACCTCGGGCGCATCGATGATCAGATCAAGCTCCGCGGCTTCCGCATCGAGCTCGGTGAGATCGAGTGTCGACTCGGCGAGCAGCCGGAGGTCCGCGCGTGCGCGGTCGTGCTGCGCGAAGATCAGCCCGGCAACCAGCAGCTCGTGGCCTACGTGGTCCTGGACGCCGGGCTGACTCTGGGCGACTGCCGGGCCAAGCTCGAGGCCGAGCTCGGCGGGAGCCTGCCCGAGTACATGGTCCCCCGCGCGTTCGTGGCCCTCGTCGAGCTGCCGGTCACGGCCAACGGCAAGCTCGATCGCAAGGCCCTGCCGGCGCCCAGCCGCGAGGCCTTCGCCGCGCGCAGCTACGTCGCGCCACGGACCGAGCTCGAGCGGGCGCTGGTGCAGGTGTGGGCCGAGGTGCTCGAGCTCGAGCCCGGGGTCGTCGGCGCCGAGGACTCGTTTTTTGCGCTCGGCGGTCACTCGCTGCTGATCCCCGTGCTCGTGGCCAAGCTGCGCGAGCGGGGCCTGACCGTCAGCGTGCGCGCCGTGTTCAGCGCGCCGACGCTCGCGGAGCTGGCCACGCGTCTCGACCGTGGCGCGGCCCCGGCCTACGTCGCCCCGGCCAACGCCATCCCCCCCGGCTGCGAGCGGCTGACCCCGAGCATGGTCCCGCTCGTCGACCTGCGTCACGAGGAGCTCGACGCGATCGTCGCGGCGGTCCCGGGCGGCGCGGCGCAGATCCAGGACGTCTATCCGCTCGTCGCGACCCAAGAGGGGATCTTGTTCCATCACCTGATGGATCCGAGCCACGATCCCTACCTGGTCTCGACCCTGTTTCGGGTCGACGACGAGCCGGCCTGCGCGCGCTTCGTCGCCGCGGTCCAGGCCCTCGTCGATCGCCACGACGCGCTGCGCACGGCGATCGTGACCACGGGCGTGCGCGAGCCGGTTCAGGTCGTGCATCGCAGCGCCTCGGTCGCGGTCGAGCGGGTGCGCGTGGGGCCGGGTGAGGACCCACGCGCGCGGGCCGAGGCGATCCTCGCGGCGCCCGGGGCCTTCGACCTCGCCCGTGCGCCGCTGCTGCGCCTGTTCATCGTCGAGCGAGACGGCGAGGCCCAGCGCCACCTGATCGTCAACGCCCACCATCTCATCGAGGACGCGACCTCGCTGCGCATGACCCTCGCCGAGCTCGCGGTCCACATGGGCGGGCGCAGCGAGCTGTTGGCAACCCCCGGTCGCTACCGCGACTTCGTCGCCTACACGCGCCATCAGCAGCGCAGCGGCGCGATCGAAGCCGAGTTCCGGGCGATGCTCGGCGGGGTCGACGAGCCGACGCTGCCGTTCGGCCTCGACGACGCGCGCCGGGACGCGCGCCACGTCGCGCGTCTGCGCCACGCCCTGCCCGAGGGCCTGGGCGTCGCGCTGCGCGAGCAGGCTCGGACCCGCGGGGTTGGCCTCGCCGCGCTGGTTCATCTCGCGTGGGCCTGCGTGGTCTCGGCGACGAGCGGACGCGACGACGTGGTGTTCGGCACGGTGATGTCCGGGCGCCTGCAAGGGGTGCCCGGCGTCGAGCGGATGCTCGGCAATTTCATCAACACGCTGCCGATGCGGGTCAGCCTGGCCGACAGGAACGTCGACGCGCTGCTGCGCGAGGTCGACGAGACCCTCGCGCGCCTCGTCGAGCTCGAGTTCGCGCCGTTGAGCGTCGCCCAGCGCTGCACCGATCTCGACGGCGACGCGCCGCTGTTCACGGCTGTCTTCAACTTCCGCCACTTCGAGCCCGGGCCGGCCGACGCCCCGACGATCGACGACTACGGCGTCCACTTCGTCGCGGCCATGGACGGCATCAACTACCCGCTGGTCGTGTCGATCGACGACTTCGGGGCCGAGCTCTCGCTCGACATCCAGGTCGACGATCGGATCGACTGCGAGGCGCTCGCAGCCTACCTCGAGACCGCGCTCGCGCAGCTCGTCGCCGCCCTCGCTCGGGACGACGGTGGCGCGGGGACCCTGGCCCTGGCCCTCGACGTGATCCCGGCCGCCGAGCGCGAGCGGCTCGTCCACGGCTGGGCCGGCGCGAGCGTGGTGCCCGAGCCCGGCGCCGACACGCTCATGGGCGCGTTCGAGGCCCAGGTCGCGCGCACGCCCGCGGCCGTGGCCCTGCGCGACGGGGGCCAGACCATGAGCTACGCCGAGCTCGACGGCCAGGCCAACCAGCTCGCGGCTTGGCTGATCGAGCGCGGGGCGGGCCCCGGCGAGCTCGTCGGCGTGCGCATGCCTCGGAGCGTTGCGCTGTTCGTCGCGATCTACGCCGTGCTCAAGACCGGGGCGGGCTATGTGCCCTTCGACGTGGAGCTGCCGGCCGATCGGGTGGCTCAGATCTCGGCCGACTGCGCGCCGCTGCTGATGCTCGAGCAGCTGCCCGAGCTCGACGGATGGCCGACGACTCCGCCGACAACTCGGGCCTCGGGCCCGCGCTCGCCGAGCGAGCTCGCCTATGTGCTCTACACCTCGGGCTCGACGGGCCGGCCCAAGGGGGTGGCGATCTCGCAGCGCGCGAGCCTCAACTGGATCGCCTGGGGCGTGGCCCACTACGGCCGCGGGCCCCACACCCGGATGCTGCACAAGACCTCGATCGGCTTCGACGTGTCGGTCACCGAGCTGTTTGGCCCGCTGCAGGTCGGGGGCAGCGTCGTCATCGCGCGCCCGGGGGGCCACCGCGACCTCGCCTACCTCGTCGAGCTGATCCGCGACGCGGAGGTCAGCGACGTCAATTTCGTGCCCTCGGCCCTGGCCGCGTTCGTGGCCGAGCCGGGGGTCGACGCGTGCACGAGCCTGCGAGTCGTCGAGGCCGCGGGCGAGGCCCTGCCCGCCGCGCTCGTCGACGAGTTCGCCGCGCGCCTGCCCGGCGTCGAGCTGCACAACCTCTACGGCCCGACCGAGGCCGGCGGGATCACGGCGTGGCGCTGTCGACCTGGGGCCGAGGGCGCGCGGGTGCCGATCGGCGCGCCAGTGTGGAACGCCCGGGCCTACGTGCTCGACGCCAACATGCGGCTGTTGCCGTCGGGCGTCCCCGGCGAGCTCTACCTCGCGGGCGCACAGGTAGCCGAGGGTTACCATGGGCAGCCCGAGCTCAGCGCCGCGCGCTTCTTCGCCGATCCCTTCGTGCCCGGGGCGCGGATGTATCGCAGCGGCGACCTCGCGACGTGGCGGGCCGAGGGCGTGCTCGACTACGTCGGCCGCGCCGACGATCAGATCAAGCTGCGGGGCTTTCGCGTCGAGCCTGGCGAGATCGAGCACGCGCTCCACGAGCACGTTGCGGTCAGCAAGGCCGTGGTCACGACTCGTCGCGTCGGCGAGCTCCAGGCGCTCGTCGCCTACGTTCAGCCGACGCCAGCGTGGATCGACGCGGCGCCGGGCGAGGGCCTGGGGGGCTCGGCGAAAGCCGGGCTGATCCGCGCGCTCAAGCGTGAGCTCGGCGAGCGCCTGCCGGACTACATGGTCCCGCAGATCTTCGTGCTGCTCGCCGAGTTCCCGCTCACGCCCAACGGCAAGGTCGACAAGCGGGGCTTGCCGGCGCCGACCGAGGACGACCTGTCGAGGCGCGACTACGTCGCTCCGGGGACCGAGCTCGAGCGGGGCTTGTGTCGGGTCGTCGCCGAGATCCTTGGCCTCGGTCGGGTCGGGCTGCTCGACAGCTTCTTCGAGCTCGGCGGGGACTCGCTGCTCGCCACGCGCCTGAGCCTGCGCGTGAGCCAGGAGCTCGGCGTGCAGCTGCCGCTGCAGCTGATCTTTGGCGGGGCGACCCTCGGCGATCTGGCCGCCGAGCTGGCCGCCGAGCTGGCCGCCGCGAGGGGCCCCGCGCCCGCGTCGGGCCAGCCTGCGCAGCTCGAGGCCGCGGTCGCCGGGCAGGCGCCGCTGTCCCTCCAACAGCGCGAGCTGTGGTTCCTGAGCTGGCCCGAGCACCTCGGCAGCGCGTGCGACAACATCCAGGTCGCGTTTCGGATCCGCGGGCGCTTCGACCGAGGGGCCTGCGCGCGGAGCCTGGCCGCGCTCGTCGAGCGCCACCCGATCTTGCGCACGAGCTACGTCCGCTCCGGAGCGGGCCACGTCCAGCGTGTCCACGCCGCGATCGAAGTCGAGCTTCCCGTCGAGCTCGTGGCCGACGAGGCCGCGGCGCTGGCCTGGCTGGCGGCCGAGCGGCTCCGGCCGTTCGCGCCAGCGGACCCCAGGGTCTTGCGGGCCCAGCTGCTGACCCTCGCCGAGGGTGATCAGGTCCTCGTGCTGACGCGGCCGTGGGGCATCTTCGACGGCTGGTCGATGAACATCGTCGTCCGCGAGCTGCTCGCCCTGTACGCGGCCGCGCTCGGGGGCCCGGATCCGGAGCTGGCCCCGCTGCTGCTGGACTACGCCGGCTTCGCGCGTTGGCAGGCCGAGGTCGTCAGCGACGGCGAGCTCGATCGTCAACGCGGCTACTGGCGCCGCCAGCTCGCCGGGCTGCCGGCGTGGCTGCCCCTGCGCGGTGACTACCGCCGGCCGGAGGTCTCGGCCCAGCAGGGGGCGGTCGAGCGCGTTGCGATCGGCGCGAGCGAGCTCGAGGATCTCCGGGCGCTGGCCAAGGCCAACGGCGCCACGCTCTACATGACCCTGCTCGCGGGCTTCGCTGCGTTGCTCGGGGCCCGGGTCGACGGGCGCGAGCTGGTCATCGCGTCGCCCGTCGCCAACCGCCCGCGCGCCGAGCTCGAGGGCGTGGTCGGATATTTCGTCAACACGGTGGCCCTGCGGCTGGCCGTGGAGCCCGAGCGCAGCTTCGCGGCGCTGCTGCGCGAGACCCAGCGCGTGACCGCCGAAGCCCACAGCCACAAAGACCTGCCCTTTGCCGAGCTCGCCTCGGTCCTCGCCCCCGGGGCGCCACCCCGGGCTCAGCTGATGTTCAACTTGCTTCCGCCTCCACCCCCGGTCGCTGGCGCGTCGGCGCTGGCCGTCGACACGCTGTGCTCGCAGTCGGGCAGCGCCCGCCACGAGCTCAACCTCACCGTTTTGGCCCGCGCCGATGGCCTCGAAGGTCAGCTCGAGTACAGCACCGAGCTGTTCGGCCAGGCGACGGCCGCGGCGCTGGTTCGCGGCTACGCCCGGCTGCTGGCCGCGGCTGTCGCGAACCCCGAGGCGTCGCTCGCGACGCTGCAGGCCGCGAGCGCGGATCGGGAGGTCGAGCGATGACCAGGGCTGACGATCCCCGACCGGTGGCCGACAGCGACGTGGCGATCGTCGGCATGGCCGGGCGGTTTCCAGGTGCTGACGACGTCGAGGGCCTGTGGGAGCTGCTGAGCAACGGGCGCGAGGGCATCACACACTTTGATCGCGAGCGGCTCGCGGCCGCTGGCGTGCCGGCGGCGCGCCTCGATGACCCGGCCTACGTGCCCGCCCACGGTGAAATCTCGGGGGTCGAGCTGTTCGACACGGCCTACTTCGAGCTCACGCCGGTCGAGGCCGAGCTGACCGATCCCCAGCACCGCCTGCTGTTGACCACGGGCCACGCCGCGCTCGAGCACGCGGGCTACGACCCCGGGCGCTTCCCCGGCTTGATCAGCGTCTACGCCGGGGCGGCGATCAACACCTACCTCCAGCAGCGGGTGCTCCCGGCCGTCGACCAGACCTCGACCTCGAATCATTTCGCGGTGATGGTCGGCAACGACAAGGACTTCCTGGCCACGCGCCTGTCCTACAAGCTCGATCTGCGCGGGCCGAGCTACACGGTTCAGACCGCCTGCTCGACCTCCCTCGTTGCGATCCACCTCGCCTGTCAGGGCCTGATCAACGGGGAGTGCGACATGGCCCTCGCTGGCGGTGTGACCGTGAAGCTGCCCCAGACCAGCGGCTATCTCTACGAAGAGGGCACGATCCTCGCCAAGGATGGCCACGTGCGGACCTTCGACGCCGAGGCCAGCGGGACCGTGCTCGGCAACGGGGTCGGCGTGGTGGTGCTCAAGCTGCTCGCCGACGCGATCGCCGATCGCGACAGCATCTACGCGGTCATCAAGGGCACGGCGACCAACAACGACGGCTCGTCGAAGGTCAGCTTCGCGGCCCCCGGCGCGGCCGGGCAGGCCGCGGTCATTCGCGAGGCCCAGGCCGTGGCCGGGGTCTCGCCGCGCTCGATCAGCTACGTCGAGGCCCACGGGACCGCGACCCGGCTCGGCGACCCCGTCGAGGTCTCGGCCCTGACCAAGGCGTTTCGCCACGAGACCCAGGACACCGGTTTTTGTGCCATCGGCTCGATCAAGTCGAACCTCGGTCACCTCGACGCGGCCGCTGGCGTCGCCGGGGTGATCAAGACCGCGCTGATGATGCAGCGCCAGACCCTGGTCCCGACGCTCAACTACCGCGCGCCCAATCCGGCGATCAACTTCGACGCGAGCCCGTTTTGGGTCAGCACCGAGCGTAAACCATGGGCGTGCGAGGGCCCGCGGCGCGCGGGCGTCAGCTCGTTCGGCATCGGGGGCACCAACGCCCACGCGATCCTCGAGGAGGCTCCGCCACCGGCGGCGACGGGGCCGTCTCGGGCGACGCAGATCTTCGTGCTCTCGGCCCGCACGCCGAGCGCCCTGGCAGTGGCCGCGGCGCAGCTCGCCGACGACCTCGAGGCCCGAGATGAGGCCGCGCTGGCCGACGTGGCCTACACCCTCGCGATCGGTCGGCGGGCCCACGAGCACCGCCTGGCCTGCGTTGCGAGCACCCGCGCGGAGCTGGTCGCGGCGCTGCGCGGGGCCGACTCGTCGCGCGCCCCGGGCGACGGCGCGCTGGCTGTGGTCACTCCCAACGCGCTCGCGGACGCGGCCAAGCTGGCGGCGTCGCTGGCCGACGCCGAGCCGAGCTTCGCGGCCCACCACGGCGCGGCGCTCGAGGCCGGCGCGGCGACCCACGGCGAGCAGGGCCAGGGCTTCGCGCTCGCCTACGCGGTCGTCCGCTCGTGGCGCGACTGGGGCCTGCGGCCAGCGGCGATCCATGGCCAGGGTCCGCTCGCGCTGGGCGTGAGCTGTGCGCTCGGGGGCCTGACCCTGGCCGAGGCGGTCGCGCGGCTCGCTGGCGGGCGCCAGGGCGCGATCGCGGGGCCCGGGGTCGTCGCGCGTGATCGTGACGACGCCGTCGAGGGGACGGCGCTGCGGGTCGAGGCGGGCTGTCTCGCCGGCCTCGCGCAGGCCTGGGCCGGGGGCGCCGAGGTCGACTGGGACGCCTACTTTGGCGACGAGCGCCGGGGCCGGGTGCCGCTGCCGACCTATCCGTTCGAGGGCCGACGCTGCTGGCTCGCGGCGCCCGAGCACGCAGACCAGGGCGGGGCGCGCGGGGCGTTGCACCCGATGCTCGACGCGAACGTCTCGACGCTCGCGGGCGTGGCCTATCGCAGCGAGCGCAGCGGCGCCGAGTTCTACCTGGCCGATCACCGCGTCGACGGCGAGCCGGTGATGCCGGCGGTCGCCTACCTCGAGCTCGCGCGCGCGGCCGGGGAGCTCGCGCTCGGTCAGCCAGTGGAGCTGCGCGACGTGTCCTTCACCCGGGTGCTGGGCTTCGCCGGGGGCGAGCGGGCGCTGACGGTCGTGCTCGACCCGATCGACCCGGTCGACGGCGGGGCGGACTTCGAGGTCGAGGTCGAGGGCCAGGCCTACGCCAGCGGTGAGCTCCACCCGGCGGGCGCCGACGCCCGCGAGCCGACGCCGCTTGCAGGGGAGGGCGCGGGCTGGACCGAGCTGTCCCACGCCGAGTGCTACGCGACCCTGGTCGCTTGCGGCCTCGACTACGGTCCGCGGATGCGGGCGCTCGCCGAGCTGAAGGTCGGCGAGCGCGAGGCCGTGGGGCGGCTCGAGCTCCCCGACGCAGGTGCGCTCGGGGGCCAGACCGTGCTCGAGCCCGCGCTGCTCGACGGGGCGCTGCATGCCCTGGTCGTGTTGCTCGCGCGGGTCTACGGAGAGCCGCGCAGCTGCCTGCCCCTGACCGTGGGCAAGCTCGAGGTCTTCGCGCCGGTGGTGGGCTCGTGCCGCGCTCACGTGCGCGTCGTCGATCGCGGCGAGCGGACGGCCCGCGCCAGCTTCGAGCTCATTGGTGCCGATGGTCAGGTCTGCGCGCGCGGCTCGGAGTTGGTCGTGCGCGTCGGCGAGCGCGCGGCGCGGGCCGGGCTGTTGGTCCGTCGCTGGCAGCCTTGCGCGCCCGCGGACGGGCCCGCCCGTGTGCCCCTCGCGGGGGTCGTGGTCGCGTCGAGCCCGGCCCGGCGCGAGGCGCTGGCGGCCGCGCTGCGCGACCAGGGCGTCAGCGCGGTGTCGCAGATCGCCGACCCGAGCGAGCTCGCCAGCGCGCCGCCGCTGATCCTGGTCGACGAGCCCGAGGTCGAGACGTTGCTGCACCTGGCCCAGCGCCTGGTCGAGCTGGGCATCAGCGCCGCCAAACGGATCGTGGTGGTTCATCGCCACGACGCCCGGGGTCCGAGCTCGGACCGCGCGGCGCTCGGGGCCTTCGCGCGCACGCTGCGTGTGGAGCACCCCAAGCTCCACATGCAGGTCGTGGGTCTCGCGCCAAACGTCGACGAGCGTGAGGCCCTCGGCGTCGAGCTCGGCCACGGTGACGAGGAGATCGAGCTGCGCTACGCCGACGCGGGTCGGACCGCGCCGCGGCTCGTGCCCGCCCCGGCCGCCCGACCCGCGCCGCTGCGAGACGGGGGCGTGTACCTGATCAGCGGGGCCGGGGGCCTCGCGCGCCTCGTCGCGCGCTGGCTGCTCGGCCGCGTCGACGCGCGCGTGGTGCTGCTCAGCCGGAGCGCCGTGGTCCTCGACGCTGAGCCCGGCCTGAGCCATCGCCGTGTCGACGTGGGTGACGCCGCCGCGGTCGCGGCCGTGGTCGCCGAGCTCCGCGCCGAGCTCGGGCCGATCCGCGGCGTCGTCCACACGGCCGGGGTCCTGCGCGATGGCTTCGCGCTGACCAAGACGCTCGCCGATCTGCGCGCGGTCGCGGCCCCGAAGATCGCGGGCCTCGCCGCGCTGCGCACGGCGACCGCCGACGACCAGCTCGACTTCTTGGTCAGCTTCTCGTCGATCGCGGCCCAGATCGGCAGCGCCGGCCAGACCGACTACGCCTACGCCAACGCCTGGCTCGAGGCCGAGGCCGAGCGCAGCCCCGGGCTGCGCACCATCGCCTGGCCGATGTGGGCCGAGGGCGGGATGCGCCAGACCGCCGACGCGGCCGCAGACATCGCCGCGCGCTCGGGCTTCGCCGTGGTCCCGACGCGCGCGGGCCTCGAGCTGCTCGAGGACGCGCTCGGCGGGGACGGAGCCGTGCTCGCGGCCTACGGCGATCTCGATCGGATCGTGGAACAGGTCCCGGCCCGGGCCAAGTCCAAGGCCGGCGAGCGCGGCCCCGTCGAGGGGGCCGCCAAGCGCTCGCTCGAGGCCGCCGCGCTCGAGCTGCTGCGCGAGCTGCTGGCCAAGGCGACGGGCCTCGCGCCCGCCGAGCTCGACGCCGAGGCGGGCTTCGAGCGGCTGGGGATCGACTCGCTGATGATCACCAAGCTCAACCGCGAGCTCGACCGCCGGTTCACGGGCCTGTCGAAGACCCTGTTCTTCGAGTACGCCAACCTCGCGGAGCTCGCCGAGTACTTCGCCACGGACCACGCCGCCGAGCTCGAGCACGGCGCGTCGCCGGTCACCGTCGCACCTGTGGCCGCGTCCGCGCGACGCCCAGCAGCCGCGCCCGCGCGCCCGGCTCGGCGTCGGCGAACCAGCGCGGCGGCCGAGGGCGCGCTCGCTGAGCCCGGCGCCGTTGCGATCATCGGGGTCGCCGGTCGCTACCCAGAGGCCGACGATCTAGACGCGTTTTGGGCCAACCTCCGCGACGGTCGTGACTGCATCACGGAGATCCCCGCCCAGCGCTGGGATCACGGGCGCTGGTATGACGCCGACCCGGCGACGCTCGGTCGCGCGCACACGCGCTGGGGCGGGTTCCTCGGCCACGTCGATCGCTTCGATCCGCTGTTCTTCGGGATCTCGCCGCGCCACGCCGAGCTCATGGACCCGCAAGAGCGGCTGTTCCTGCAGACGGCCTGGCACGCGATCGAGGACGCCGGCTATCGCCGCAACGCGCTCGCCGGTCAGCCCGTCGGCGTCTACGTCGGCGTGATGTACGGCGAGTACCAGTTCCACGGGGCCCTGGATCTGCTCCGCGGGGGTCGCCCGCTGACCTCGTCGTCGTTCGCGACGATCGCCAACCGGGTGTCCTATGCCCTCGACCTGACCGGGCCGAGCTTCGCCCTCGACACCATGTGCTCGTCCTCGCTCACGGCCATTCACCTGGCCTGCGCGAGCCTGCGCCGCGGGGAGACCTCGCTCGCGATCGCCGGTGGCGTCAACGTGTCGATCCACCCCTACAAGTACGCGTTTCTCAGCCAGGGTCGGTTCCTGTCCTCGGATGGCCGGTGCCGGAGCTTCGGCGAGGGCGGCGATGGCTACGTGCCCGGTGAGGGCGTCGGCGCCGTGCTGCTCAAGCCCTACGCGCAGGCCCGTGCAGACGGCGACCGGATCCTCGGGCTGATCCGCGGCAGCGCCCTCAACCATGGCGGTCGGACCAACGGCTACACCGTGCCGAATCCGCGGGCCCAGGCCCGGGCGATCGAGACGGCCATGGCCGAGGCGGGCCTCGGCCCGGCCGACATCGACTACGTCGAGGCCCATGGGACCGGGACCTCGCTCGGAGATCCGATCGAGATCGCGGGGCTCAGCCGCGCCTACGGCCGCGCCGCGGAGCCCGAGCCCCGCCAGTGGGCGATCGGCTCGGTCAAGTCCAACGTCGGTCACCTCGAGTCCGCGGCGGGCATCGCTGGCTTGACCAAGGTCTTGCTTCAGCTGCGCCATGAGGCCCTCGCGCCCTCGCTCCACGCCGCGGAGCTCAACCCCAACATCGACTTTGAGCGCGTGCCCTTCGTGGTGCAGCGCGAGCTCGGGGCCTGGGCCCGGGGCGCGCGGACGCGGCGGGCGGGCTTGAGCTCGTTCGGCGCCGGCGGCTCCAACGCTCACCTCGTGATCGAGGAGGCGCCCGAGCCCGAGCTCGAGGCCGATCGACCCGCGGCCGAGCAGCGCGTGGACAAGCCCGTGCTGTTCGTGCTGTCGGCCCGCGACGACGATCGCCTGCGCGCCTACGCCAGCGCGGCGGCCGACTTCATCGAGGCCGAGCGCGTGCCCCTCGACGCCCTGTGCTACACGCTGCAGATCGGTCGCGAGCCGCTCGAGCGGCGCCTCGCGATTGTCACGCGCGAGGGCGCCGAGCTCGTCGCGCTGTTGCGGCGCTACGCCGCGGGCGGCGAGCTCCCCGAGCTCCCCGAGCTCGTCGGCGTCGGCGGGGACCTGGGCGACGCGGGTCGGCGGTGGCTGGACGCGGCGGAGGTCGACTGGGCGGCGCACCACGCTGGCGCCGGTCTGCGTCGGGTCCGGGCGCCCCTGTATCCCTTCGCCGAAGAGCGCTACTGGATCCCGTTCGACGCGGATCTGGGCTTGGATCTGGGCCCGGATCTGGGCCCGGCCCGCCTGCACCCGCTGATCGACGCGAACGAGTCGACGGTCGCGCAGCTGCGGTTTCGCAAGACGCTGCGGCCCGACGAGTCGCTGGTCCGCGACCACGTGATCGAAGGCCAGCCGCTCGTGGCTGGGGCGGCCACGCTCGAGCTCGCGCGCGCGGCCGTCGAGCTCGCCGATCCGGGGCGCGCCCACGCCCTGCGCGAGGTCGTGTGGGGCCGGCCGATCGTGGTCCTCGGGGCCGAGCGGACGGTCTACGCGGGCCTCGTCCCCGCGGGCGATCGCCTCGGCTTCGAGCTCTACAGCGAAGGGGAGGGCGGGCGAGTCACCCACGCCCGCGGGCAGGCCGTCGCGGTCGAGCACGAGCGCGAGCGACCCGCGGCGGTCCAGCTCGCGGCGGTCCGGGCCCGCGCGACCTGGACGCGCGCGGGTGCGGCCGTGGCCGCCGACTACGTCGACGCTGGCTTCGCCTACGGGCCGAGCTTCGAGGTGATCGAGGAGCTCTGGTGTGGGCCCAACGAGGCCCTCGTGCGGCTCGCGGGCGCCGAGGCTGAACCCGGCCTCGCGCTGCCGCCGGCGCTGCTCGACGGCGCGCTGCGGGCCTGCCACTGGGTCGGTCGCCAGGCGCCGCCGCGTCGCGGTGAGCTGGCCATCCCGTTTAGCCTCGGCGGCCTCGAGCTGTTCGAGCCGCTGCCCCCGAGCTGTTGGGCTCACGCGATCTCGGTCGGCCGCGCGGGCGAGGTCGAGCGCTTCGAGCTGACGATCTGCGACGGCGAGGGTCGGGTGCTCGCGCGCCTCACCGAGTTCGCCGGCCGCCTGCCCGGCGCGAGCGCGGAGCCCCAGCCCCAGTCCCAGCCCCGCGCGCTGCCAGCATCGAGCGAGGACGAGGGGGGCCCGCGCTTCTACGCGCCGAGCTGGGCGCCCGCACCGATCGCCGCCGCGGGGCGCGAGGCCGCGACCCTCGTGCTCGTGGGCGCGAGCGTCTCGGTCGAGCTCGCGATCCGCGATCTCGACAGCTGGGCGTGGGTGATCTGCGTCGACGACCCGGCCGCGCTGCGCTCGCGCCAAGCCGAGCTCGCCGCAGCCGGACCGCTCGACGTCGTGTTCGTCGCCGGTCTCGGGCAGGCGTCCACGCTGGCGGCGACGAGCGAGGGCCTCGCGGCCGTCACCGACGAGCTCGAGCCGTGCTGCTTTGCCGTGCTCGAGCTGCTGCGCGCCGCGGAAGCCGGTGAGCTCCGCGGCCCGGTCCGCTGCGTCGTCGTCCACGCTGGCGATGGCGATCAGTCCCGGCCCGAGCTCGGGGCGCTGGCCGGCTTCGCCCGCTCGACGGGCGCCGGGCTGGCGCGCTTCGAGCTGCTGAGCCTCGGCGTCGACGTCGAGCTGCCCGAGCGAACGCTGGCCGAGGCGGTTCACGCCGAGCTGCGCGCGGGCGGTCGCGCGAGCGGGCACGAGCTGCGTCTGAGCTCGTCGGGTACCCGTGAGCAGCGGACGCTCGAGCCGGTCGTGGAGCCAGCGAGCGCCGCACGAGGGCCGGCGCCGACGCTGCGCGAGGGCGCCGTCTATGTGGTCACCGGTGCCCGCGGGGCGATCGGTCGGGTGCTGTGCGAGCACCTCGCGCGGCGCTACCGGGCCAAGCTGGTGTTGCTCGGGCGCAGCAGCGCCGAGGCCGAGGTCGCGGCGCTCGAGCGGCTCGGCGGTCGAGCCCTGGCGGTGCAGGCCGACGTCTCGAAGCCGGGCGAGCTCGCGGCCGCGCTCGACGCTGCGCGTCGCCACTTCGGGGCCATCCATGGCGTGTTCCACCTCGCCGGGTCCGCCGACGACAGCCGGGCGAGCGCGGGTGATCGAGCTCGGTTCGCGGCGGTGCTCGCGGCCAAGACGCGGGGCCTCGCGCTCCTCGATCAGCTCACGCGCACCGACGCGCTCGAGCTGTTCGTCGTGTTCTCCTCGCTGTCCTCGCTGATCGGTGACTTTGGGGCGGCCAGCTACGCGACGGCCAACCGCTTCGCCGACCTCTACATCGAGCGGCGCGCGAGCTGGGCTCGGGCCGACGAGCGTCGCGGTCGGAGCCTGGCGCTGGCCTGGCCGCTGTGGTCCGTGGGCGGCGTCGACGAGCTCGTCACGTCAGCCGAGCGCGCGGCCTACGAGCGCCGCAGCGGCATGGGGGCGCTCGACGCCCAGCAGGGCCTGGCGCTGTTCGAGGCCGCGCTGGCCATGGACCGGGCGTGGCTGGTGCCCGCGTGGGGCCGAGTGGAGAGCCTCGACGCGGCGCTCAGTCCGGCGCGCGCTGCCCGAGCGAGCCGCGAGGCGCCCACGAACCAACAAGCCACGAGCCAACAAGCCACGAGCCAACAAGCCGCGAGCCCGCGGCCGCCGGCCGGCGACCCGAGCCGAGCCACGCGGCGGCGGCTCGTCCTTCACCTCAGCGAGGTGCTCTCGACCGTGCTCAAGCTGGCGCCGGGGCGGCTCGACAGCCGCGTCCCGCTCGAGGACTACGGCATGGACTCGGTCCTGGTCATGGAGTCCAACGCGCTGCTCGAGCGCGACTTCCCCGGGCTGCGAGGGACCGTGTTCTTCGAGTTCCGCAGCGTCGACGAGCTCGCCGGGCACCTGCTCGAGGCCCACGCCGAGGCCGTGGCCGAGCGCTTCGCCGATCCACAGTCGCCACAGCCTTCACCACAGCCCTCATCGCAGCCGCACGCACCGAGCCCCGCCGCCGTCGCCCCGCTCGCGCGGGCGAGCGCCGAGCCGCGCACGGCCAGCGAGGCGAACACCGATGAGCCCGTGGCGATCATCGGCCTCGCGGGTCGCTACCCCAAGGCCCGCGACCTCGATGAGTTCTGGGCTAACCTCCTCGCCGGCCGCGATTGCGTGACCGAGATCCCGAGCGAGCGGTGGGACGTCGACGCCCTGTTCGACGCCGACCCAACGGCTCCAGGACACAGCTACGGGCGCTGGGGCGGGTTCCTCGACGAGGTCGCGGCGTTCGACTCGCTGTTCTTCCAGATCTCGCCCAAGCAGGCCCGGGCCATGGATCCGCAAGAGCGCCTGTTCCTCGAGACCGCCTGGTCGGCGCTCGAGAACGCGGGCTACTCGGCGTCGAGCTTGCCCGCGCCGCGGTTTGGGGGCCAGGGCCGCGACGTCGGCGTGTTCGTCGGCGTGATGTGGGGCGACTACGCGGTGCTCGCTGCGGAGGAGTCGGTCCGTGGCAACCCCCAGGTGGTGCTCGCCAACCGCTCGTCGATCGCCAACCAGGTCTCGTACTTCGGCGACTTCCGGGGTCCGAGCGTCGTCGTCGACACGGCGTGCTCGGCCTCGCTCGTCGCCGTCCACCAGGCCTGCGAGAGCCTCCGGCGCAGCGAGTGCAGCTACGCGATCGCGGGCGGCGTCAACGTCTCGGTCCACCCGGACAAATATGTACACCTGAGCCGCAAGACCATGCTCTCGCCCGACGGACGCTGCCGCGCGTTCGGGGCCGACGCCAACGGCTACGTGCCCGGTGAGGGCGTCGGCGCGGTCGTGCTCAAGCGGCTGTCCGAGGCCGTGCGCGACGGCGACACCATCCACGCGGTGATCCGCTCGACGGCCGTCAACCACGGCGGGCGCACGAGCGGCTTCACCGTGCCCAACCCCCACGCGCAGCAGGCTCTCGTCGAGCAGGCCCTGGCCAGCGCGGGGATCGACGCGCGGACGATCGGCTGCGTCGAGGCCCACGGGACCGGGACCTCGCTCGGCGATCCGATCGAGCACACCGGCCTCGCCCAGGCCTTCGCCAAGCACACCGACGAGCTCGGGTTTTGTGCCCTCGGCTCGGTCAAGTCGACGATCGGCCACCTCGAGGGCGCGGCCGGTATCGCCGGGCTGACCAAGGTCGCGCTGCAGCTGCGCGAGGGCGTGCTGCTGCCCACGCTCCACGCCGAGCGGCTCAACCCGATCATCGATTTTTCGAGCTCGCCGTTCCGAGTTCAGCGCGAGGCGGCGCCGTGGCCTGTGGGTCGCGACGCGGCGGGCAGGCAGGTCCCGCGCCGAGCTGCCGTCAGCTCGTTCGGCGCGGGCGGGACCAACGCTCACGTGATCGTCGAGGAATACCTCGCGCCGGTTGAGGCCCACGCGACGCCCAGGCCCGAGCTGATGCTGCTCTCGGCCCGCGACGAGGACCGGCTGCGCAGCTACGCCGCGGCGATCGGCGCGGCCTTGGAGCGCCACGCCGAGCGCGGGCTCCCGGGTGGGCTCGCCGACGTCGGCTACACGCTGCGCGTCGGTCGGGAGCCCCTGACCGAGCGCCTGGCTTTCGTCGCCAGCGATCTCGCCAGCGCAGCCGCGACCTTCGCGGCGTTCGGTCGCGGCGAGGGCCGGGCCGACGTCGTCCACGGGCCCGTCCCCGCGCGGCCGCCCCTGGCCGACATGTTGACGGCGAGCACTGGCGGCGCCGAATTTCTCGCCGCCCAGATCCACGCCGGCAACCTGGAGCTGCTGGCGCGGATGTGGGTCAGCGGCGTCAGCCTCGACTGGACTGAGGTCGACAATCTCGAGCGGGGGCGCGAGCGGGGCCCCAAGCGGGTGCCCTTGCCCACGTACCCGTTCGAGCGCGTCCGCCACTGGATCGAGCGGGGCTCGGGGTCGGCTCGGCCGCTGGCGATCGAGGCCGCGCCCGAGCAGGCGAGGGTCTGGCGTCGGCAGCTCGACATCAGCGAGCCGGTGCTCCGCGATCACGTCGTCGACGGGCGCGCGATCCTCCCGGGCGTCGGCCACCTCGATCTCGTCGCCGAGGCCTGCGGCGGTCTCGACGGCCGGGTGTTCGCCGATGTCCGCTGGCTCCGGCCGCTGAGCCTCGCGATCGACGGCGGGCTCGGGCAGTGCGAGGTCGAGCTCGATGGACGAGGCTACGAGCTGCGCGGTCCGAGCGGCGAGCTCTGCTCTAAGGGGCGGCTCATCGACGGCGGCGCGCGTCCGCCTGCGCTCGCCGTCGAGCGGCTGCAGGGCGCGCTCGAGCGTGGGCCAGCCGGGCCCGGCTTCTACGCCATGCTCGCCGGCATGGGCCTCCACTACGGGCCCTTCTTCCGCCGGGTCGAGCAGCTGTGGGTCGGGGACCACGAGGTCCTCGCGCGGCTCGGACCGGCGACGGTCGAGGCCGATCACGCCTTGCACCCGGGGGTCCTCGACGCGGCCTTGCACAGCTTCGCGGCCGTGCTGGTCCGCGCTCGCTCGGCTCAGGCGCGGCCGCTGCTGCCGTTCGCGGTCGATCGCGTCGAGCTGTTCGGTCCGGTGCCCACGCGCGGCTGGGTCCACGTCCGCGAGACCGGTCCGGCTCGCTGCGAGCTCAGCCTCGCCGACTCGAATGGGACCGTCCAGGTCCGCTTCGTCGGGCTCAGCTACCGCGAGGCCAAGTTCGGCGCGAGCGCGTCGGACACCGCGATCAGCTGCCGGCCGCGGTGGATCGCCCGCCCGGCCGAGGACCGGGCGGAGCCGGTGAAACGCGTGCTCCTGGTCGGGCAGGGGCTCGACGGAGCGCTCGCCGTCGGGATCGAGCGGGCCCACGGCGGCGCCGAGCTCGAGCGCCTCGAGCTCGGGGCCGGGGGCTTCGCGGCCGCGTCCCTCGACGCGCGCCTGGCCGAGTTGGCCGCGCCCGAGCTGGTCTACTTCATCGCGCCGACGGGCCCCGCAGCGATCGAGGACCGCGCGGCCTTGCGCGGGTGGATGGATCGGACCGTGGTCGCGCTGTTCGAGCTGGTCCGCGCGCTCGACCGTCGCGGCGTCGTGGCCGGTGGGCTCCGGCTGAAGGTCGTCACGACTGACGTCTACCCGTTCACGGCCGGCGAGCCCTCGTGCCCCTGGTCGGCCGGGCTCGTCGGTCTCGCCATGGTCCTCGCCAAAGAGCTGCCGAGCCTCGACGTCGGGCTCGTCGACGTCCGCAGCACGGAGCACCCGGAGGTCGCGGCGCAGGTCGTGGCCGAGCCCTCGCGGCCGCGGACCGCACCGGTGTGCCTGCGCGGCGGGGCCCGGTGGGAGCGGGTGCTCGAGCGCGTCGAGCTCGACCACGCCGAGGTCCCGCTGCGGCGCGGCGGCGTGTACATGATCATCGGCGGGCTGGGGACGGTGGGTCGTGACACCTGCCGGTATCTCGCCGAGCGCTACGCCGCGAAGCTCGTGATCGTCGGGCGCTCCTCGCTCGACGCGGGCCGCCGGGCGCAGCTGGCCGAGCTCGAGGCGGCGGGCGCCGAGCTGCGCTACCTCGCGCTCGACGCGACCGATCCGGCGGCGATCGCCCGGGCCGTGGACGAGGCCAAGCAGGCGTTTGGTGCCCTCCACGGGGTCATCCACGCGGCCATGGTCCTGGTCAAGCAGGTGGCGCGCGAGCTCGACGTGGCCCAGCTGCGCGCGGCGCTCGAGTCCAAGGCGGACTCGACCTGGGCGCTGCTGAGCGCCCTGCGTCGCGAGCCCCTCGACTTCGCGCTGTTCTACTCGTCGGGGGTCGCGTTCGAGGGCAACCACGGCCAGGCCGGCTACGCGGCGGGCTGCACCTTCGCCGACGCGCTCGCGCTGGACATGGCGGATCGCGTCGGCTTTCCGATCCGTGTGCTCAACTTGGGCTACTGGCACGCGGGCGGTGATCGCGAGCGCGAGCGCGTGCTCGAGCGCCTCGCCGCCGCGGGCATTCGTCCGCTCTCGGCCCGCCAGGGCATGGCCGCGGTCGAGCGGCTGCTCGCGGGTCCGCTCCGCCAGATCCTCACCGTCGACGCCGACGCGCACATCCTCAGCAACCTCGGGGTCGCGGCCGGGCCCGGGCTCGAGCGGCTCGCGACCGGGCCTGGGCTCGCGCGGCTCCCGGCGCCCGAGCTGCGCTTCGATCGCTCGCCGAGCGATCCCCAGCTCGACGCGCACCTGCGGGCCTGCGCCGAGGGTGAAGCGCTGTGCGTCGAGCTGCTGGCCGCGGTCCTCGCTCGCGCGGGGTTGTTCGCGGCGCTCGAGCGTCGGCCGCGGCGCGTCGAGCTCGGGCCGGCGCTCGGGGTCGTCGAGGACCACGCGGCGCTGTTCGAGCTGCAGCTCGACGGCCTCGTCGCCGCGGGCTATCTCGCGGTCGAGGGCGAGCTCGTTGGGGTCGGTCCGAACCGCCCGCGCGCCGAGCAGGAGCTGGGCCGGGCGCTCGAGCACCTCGCCGCACGTCAGGCCAGCGTCGCGGCCCTCGTCGGGCTGTCGCGCGAGTGCCTCGTGGCGATGCCGGGGATCCTCGTCGGTGAGGTCAACGCGATGGCGCTGCTGTTTCCGGGCGGCTCGCCCGAGCGGGTCGCGGCGCTCTACGGCGGCGACCCGCTGACCGAGATCTGCAACCGCGAGGTCGCGCGTGTCGTCGTCGCCGAGGTCGAGGCACGCCGGGCGATCGCACCCGAGGCCCGGGTCCGCGTGCTCGAGGTCGGCGCCGGCACGGGGGGCACCAGCGCGCCGGTGCTCGCGGCCCTCGCCGCGCACGCCGACGCCGTCGAGTACGTGTTCACCGACGTCTCGCGCGCCTTCGTCAGCAAGGGCCGCGCGCGCTTTGGTCCGAGCCATGGCTTCGCCCGGTTCGAGGTCCTCGACATCGAGGGCGAGCTCGAGGCCCAAGGCTTGGAGTTCGGGACCTACGACGTGGTGATCGGCGCCAACGTGTTTCACGCCACGCGCCGCCTCGCCCACACCGTGACCCAGGCCAAGCGCTTGCTGCGGCGCGGGGGCGTGTTGGTGCTCAACGAGGGCACGCGTCACCAGCATCAGCTCGCGCAGATCTTCGGTCTCACGCCGGGCTGGTGGCTGTTCATGGATCCCGACCACCGGATCCCAGGATCGCCGCTCGCAACGGCGCGCCAGTGGCGGGACCTCCTGGCCAGCAGCGGCTTCGAGGCGATCGTCGCGCGGGCGCCGACGACCGCGACGGGGCCTGCGTTTCAGTCTCTGATCGTGGGTCGCAGTGACGGCCTCGTGTCCCGCCCCGAGCGCTCGGCCCGGCCCGAGCCTGTGGCCACCCACGCGGCGCGTGAGGGCGCTGCGCCGCGAACCCCCGCGGGCGAGGCTGGGTCGCGCGCGCCAACGCAGCGCAGGGCGGGGACCCTCGAGCAAGTCACCGCCGTGTTCGCGCAGGTCTTGGAGATGACCCCCGCGCAGCTCGATCCCGATCTGACCTTCGAGAACTACGGCGTCGACTCGCTGGTCGTGCTCGAGCTGACCCGCGGCCTCGAGGCGATCTACGGCGCGCTGCCAGCGACCTTGCTGTTCGAGCGGATCACGATGCGTCAGGTGGCCGACTGGCTCGCGGAGCGGGCGGACCCGGGACCGGGACGCCGCCCGGCGGCCCCCGAGGCCCGCGAGGTCGGGACCGGACCTGTCCTCGCGCCGACGCTGTCTCCACCCCCGTCTCCACCCCCGTCGAACGCGGAGGCCCCGAGCGCGGCCCCGACACCGTCCAACGCGGAGGCCGAGCGCCTGCTCACCAGCTTGCCGGACAGCGTCGTCGACGCGCTGTTGTCCGAGCTGCTCAGCGGCCGTGACTCGATCCTCGAGGAGATCCAACGATGAAGCCGAGCCCGTTTCGCTGCGTGGTCATCGGCGAGCAGGCGCTGCTCGTCGAGTGCACGAGGCTGCTGCTCGCGCGCGGCCACGAGGTCGTCGCGCTGGTCTCACCCGAGGTCGAGCTGCGCCGCTGGGCCGAGGGGGAGGGTCTGCGCGCGCTCCCGTTCTCGCGTGCGCTCGCGACCGAGCTCGCCGAGCTCCGCTTCGACTACCTGTTCAGCATCGCCAACTTGCGGATCTTGCCAGCGGAGCTGCTCGACTTGCCCGAGCGCCTGCCGATCAACTTCCACGACGGACCGCTGCCCCGGCACGCCGGCCTGTTCGCAACCAGCTGGGCGATCCTCGCCGGCGAGTCCGAGCACGGCGTCAGCTGGCACGTGATGAGCGAGGAGGCCGACGTGGGCGACATCCTGGTTCAGCGGCGCGTGGCCATGGCTCCGGGGATCACGGCGCACGAGCTCGACGTCGCCTGCTTCGACGCTGGGATCGAGTCGTTCTCCGAGCTGGTCGAGCAGCTCGCGGCCGGGACCACGACGCGCCGCCCCCAGCAGCTGGAGCTGCGCAGCTACCACGGCAAGTACGAGGGCCCGCCACGGGGCGGACTGCTGAGCTGGCGGGCGCCAGCGGCTGAGCTCGACGCGCTCGTCCGCGCGACCAGCTTCGGGTCTCGGCGGCCGAACAGCTTCGGTCTCACGCTCGTCGCGCTCGACGAAGACGCGAGCGAGCTGCTCGTTGTCGAGGCTGCCCAGCTGGCCGCGGGGACGGCCGGCGCGGCGCCGGGAGCCGTCGTCGAGCTGGGGGCCGAAGGTCTGCGGATCGCGGCCCTCGACGGCGACCTGCGGATCACGGCGCTGCGCGATCTGAGCGGCGCGACCGTCGAGCTCGGCGTGCTCGGGCGGGTCGCGGCGGAGCGCGGCGGTCGGCTACCCGAGCCCTCGGCCGCCGCGGTCTTGGCCCTGAGCGAGGCCGGTCGCGCGGGGATGCGCGGTGAGTCCCGCTGGCTCCGGACCCTCGCCACCCGCTCACCGCTGCTGCCGCCGCGCTTTGGTCAGCTCCAGCCCTCGCTGCGCGCGGACGCGGGCCCCGTCGAGCTGCCCGCGGCGCTGCGCGAGGCGGGCCCGAGCCCCGAGGCCCTGGCCCTGGCGGCGGTCTTGGCCCTGCTCCGTCGCCTGGCGCGGGGCGAGGAGCGCAGCGTCGCGCTCGCGCTCGCGGGTCAGCGAGCCTGGACCAGCGCCGCGCTCGAGACCGAGCTGCAGCTCGACGTGCCGGACCGGGCGCTCGCGGACAGCCTGCCGCGGCTCGCCGCTCGCGTGGCCACGAAGCTGGCCAAGCTGCGGGGGAGGGCGCCGCTTCGCCGCGATCGATGGCAGCGCCACCCCGAGCTCGGCGCGGCCTCGCGAGCACCGCTGCCGATCCGCGTCGAGCTGCCGGGCGCGACCCTCGATGCGAGCGGCGAGCGAGCCCTGCGGGTGAGCATCGACGGCGCTGGCTCGCTGCGTTTTCATGCGGGCGCGGGTCTCGACCCGGACCACGCCCGGTGGCTGGCCGCGCGGCTCGAGCTGCTGTTGGCGGGCGCGGCCGCCGAGCCCGAGCGGGCCCTGGCCACGCTCGCGCTGCGCAGCCCCGACGAGCGCGCGCGCTGGCGCGAGTGGAACGCGACGGCCGAGGACTACCCGCGCACGCGCACGGTCTCGCAGATCATCGCGGCGCGGGCCAAGCTCGACCCCCAGGCGATCGCGCTGCGGGCCGGGTCGGTCGAGCTCGACTACGCGACGCTCGACGCGGCCGCCGACCGGCTCGCGTGGCGGCTGCTCGACGCGGGCGTGGCTCCGGGTGCGCGGGTCGGCGTCCACGTCGAGCGCTCGGCCGCGCTGGTCGTCAGCTTGCTCGCGGTGCTCAAGACCGGCGCCGCCTATGTACCGATCGATCCGATCTACCCACCGGTCCGGATCGGCTACATGCTCGCGGACTCGGGCGCGCGCGTCGTCGTGAGCGACGCGGGGTCCCAGGCGAGCCTGGCGGAGTTCGGCGTCGAGACCCTGACCGTCGCCGAGCTCGGGGGGCCGCGCGAGCCTGGGCTCGCGCCGGTCGACCGCTCGACGCCGGACGCGAGCGCCTACGTCATCTACACCTCGGGCTCGACGGGGCAGCCCAAGGGCGTCGAGGTCGGACATCGCGCGCTGCTCAACTTCCTGTGGACGATGGGGCGGAGGCCGGGCTTCGACGGCCGCGACTCGCTGCTGGCCGTGACGACGGTCTGCTTCGACATCGCCGGGCTCGAGCTGTACCTGCCGCTGGTCCGCGGCGGGCAGGTCGAGATCCTCGCTGCCGAGGTCGCCGCCGACGGCCTCGCCCTGCGGACCCGGCTCGAGGCTGCGGCCCCGACGGTGATGCAGGCGACGCCGACGACCTGGCAGATGCTGCTCGCGGCCGGCTGGGCGGGCGACCCCCGGCTGCGGGCGCTGTGCGGCGGCGAGGCCCTGCCCGCCGAGCTCGCCGATCGTCTGGTCGGGCGCGTCGCCGAGCTCCACAACATGTATGGCCCGACCGAGACCACGATCTGGTCGCTCGTCGATCGGGTCCGCGCGGGCGAGCCGGTGACGATCGGCCGGCCGATCGGCAACACCCGCTGCCACGTCCTCGACGAGCGCCGCGAGCCCGTGCCGCCGGGGGTCCCCGGCGAGCTCTTCATCAGCGGCGACGGCCTCGCTCGCGGCTACCTCGGTCGCGAGCAGCTGAGCGCGGCCCGGTTCGTGGTGCTCGCCGACGGGGACCGGGCCTACCAGACCGGCGACCTCGTGCGCGCGCTGCCCGATGGTCGGCTCGAGCACCTCGAGCGCATCGACGGGCAGATCAAGCTCAACGGCTATCGCATCGAGCTCGGCGAGATCGAGGCGGCGCTCCGGCGCAGCGCGGGCGTGGCCGAGGCGGTCGCGGTGCTGCGCGAGGACCAGCCCGGCGAGCGTCGACTCGTGGCCTATGTCGTCCCGGCGGCTGCGAGCGCGTCGCTCGAGCCCGCGGCCTTGCGCGCGGGCCTCGGTGCGAGCTTGCCGGACTACATGGTTCCGGCCGCGATCGTCATCCTGCCGACGCTGCCGCTCACGCTCAACGGCAAGATCGACCGCAAGGCACTGCCGGCGCCGGTCCTGCGTCGAGCTCGAACCGGCGAGGCGCTGCGCGGCGAGACCGAGGCGCAGATCGCCGGGGTCTGGTCCGAGGTCCTCGGTCTCGACTGGGTCGAGCCCAACGACAACTTCTTCGACCTCGGCGGCGACTCGCTCAAGCTGACCGCCGTCACCGCGCGACTGGCCGAGCACCTCGGGCGACCGGTCTCGCGGCTCAGCATGTTTGCCCACCCGACGGTGCGGGCCATGGCCCAACACCTCGTCGGCGAGGCGCCGGCGGCCGGACGCCCGCGACGGACCCGCGATCTCGGGGCCTTGGCCCAACGTCGCAGCCGCAGCCGACGGATCCCCCGCGGCGCTTGAACCTCAGTTTGCGAGCACAGATCACCATGCATCAACCCGACCCCCACCAAGCCAGCGAATCGACGACCGCGTGCAGGATCTGTGCGCTCGGGTCCGATCATCCCGGGATCACGATCGACGACCAGCAGATCTGCAACCTGTGCAGCCTCAACCAGGTCGAGGGGCTGCTCGACAACTACCGCTACACCAGCGAGGTGTTCGCCGAGTTCCAGGCAGCCGCCCCAGCGGCCGGCGACTACGACTGTCTGTTCATGTACAGCGGGGGCAAGGACAGCACGTACATGCTCGACTTGTTCGTCAACGAGTACGGCAAGCAAGTCCTGGCCTACACCTTCGACGTCCCGTTCGAGAGCGTCCACGCCGCGCAGAACATCGCGCTCGCGCGCGAGAAGATCGACGCGACCTTCGTCGTCGACGCCGACGACGACAACATCAAGCTGATGATGCGCGAGGTCTTCAACCGCCCGGCGCCGGCCAAGCCCGGGCGCTACCTCGACGAGAAATTGCCGTGCGTCTCGTGCCGGACCTTCTTCGTGCTCAAGGCGATCTTGTGGGCCTACCGCGAGAACATCCCCTACATCGCGCTGTGCGCCGACCCCCAGCAGATCCTGACCATGGAGTCGAACGTGCGCGAGGTCGTGCGTGGCTTCTACAAGACCTTCGGTGAGCAGCTCACGGGGACCTTGTTCGGTGAGCAGCTCGAGGACCTGCTGTTCGACGAGGACGAGAACCTGCCCAAGATCGTGTTCCCGTTCATCGCGATGCGCCACGACTACGACCCCGATCGCATCGTCGAGGTGCTCCGCGCCAAGGGTCTGTACGAGTCCTCGCCGCTCGAGACTCACTGCACGCTGTTCCCCCTGCTCAACTACTACTCGTACAAGAACTGGGGCTGCATGTTCTACAAGCTCAACGCGTCGAGCCACGTGCGCTCGGTCAAGCGCAACGCCGACTACGACCGCAACACCTTCAGCATCAAGTTCCCGCGCAGCCTCGACCTCGGCGAGGTCGATGCGCGGCTCGGCGAGGTCGTGATGGCGATCGCCAAGGGCGAGGGCCAGCGAGCCGATCACGAGGCCACGCTCGTCGCCCTGTTTAAGCGGATGGATGCGTCGGAGGACGCCGCGCGCTTCGTCGCCCGCAGCTTCCTCGACATGCGCTCCGTAGCCTCGGAGCTCGGCATCCGCCTCGATGATTGACACCTGGAGACCTACGATGACGACTGGACAACACAATATTGCGATTATCTCGATGGCCTGCCGGTTCCCGGGTGCGGCGTCCGTGGAGCAGTTTTGGGACCTGCTGAAGGGCGGACGTGAGGGCCTGCGCCGCTACACCGACGAGGAGCTGCTCGCGGCCGGGGTCGCGCCCGAGCGGCTCGCCGACCCCACCTTCGTCAAGGCGGCGCAGACCATCGACGAGCTCGAGGACTTCGACGCCGAGTTGTTTGGCTTCACCGCCGACGAGGCCGAGATCCTCGATCCCCAGCACCGGGTGTTCCTCGAGTGTGCCCACGAGGCGCTCGAGCGCGGGGGCTACGACCCCACGGCGTGCCCGGGTCACGTCGGCGTCTACGCTGGCGCGGGCATGAACAGCTACCTGCTCGACAAGCTCGGCCGCCGCTACACGAGCGGCTCGGCGATCGAGCGCTATCGCCTGATGCTGGCCAACGACAAGGACTTCCTGGCCACGCGCGTGTCCTACAAGCTCAATTTGCGCGGGCCGAGCCTCAGCATCAACACGGCGTGCTCGACCTCGCTGGTCGCGATCCACAGCGCGTGCATGGGCCTGGTCGGTGGCGAGTGCGACATGGCCCTCGTCGGCGCCGTGCACCTCGCCCTCGAGAAGGGCTACAGCTATCAAGAGGGCATGATCTTCTCGCCCGACGGTCACTGTCGGGCGTTCGACGCTCAGGCCCGCGGCACGGTGATCGGCAGCGGGGTGGGGGTCGTCGTGCTCAAGCGTCTCGAGGACGCGCTGGCCGACGGCGACTGGGTCCACGCGATCATCCGTGGCTCGGCGATCAACAACGACGGCGCCGACAAGGCGGGCTACACGGCTCCGAGCGTCGGTGGCCAGGCCGAGGTCATCGCCGACGCGCTCGCGATCGCCGATCTCTCGCCCGACTCGATCAGCTACGTCGAGGCCCACGGCACCGGCACCCCGCTCGGCGATCCGATCGAGGTCGCCGCGCTCACGCAGGCGTTTCGTGAGGGGACCGGCCGCGCGGGCAGCTGCGCCCTCGGATCGGTCAAGACCAACATCGGCCACCTCGACACCGCCGCGGGGATGGCTGGACTGATCAAGACCGTCTTGATGCTCGAGCACCGGCAGCTGGTCCCGAGCCTCCACTTCGAGCGGCGAAACCCCGAGATCGACTTCGACGCGAGCCCCTTTTACGTCAACACCGAGACCCGGGACTGGATCGCGGAGGGCCCCCGCCGCGCGGGCGTGAGCTCGTTTGGGATCGGTGGGACCAACGCCCACGTCATCCTCGAGCAGCCGCCGTCGCGGACGGCCGCGACGTCGCGCCGCAGCCACGAGCTGGTCCTGGTGTCGGCGCGGTCCGAGGCCAGCCTCGATCGCCTGAGCATGAAGCTCGCGCGCGAGCTCAAGCGCCGGCGTGAGCTCGAGCTCGGGGCCGTCGCCCAGACCCTGGCCTGTGGGCGTCGGAGCCACGCCCACCGGCTCGCGGTGGTCGTCGACAGCGTCCGCGACGCGGCCATGGTCCTCGCGCTCGGCGACGACGCGCGCGTGCGCCGGGCCGTGGCCGGGCGCGAGCGGAGGACCCCAGTGCTGGTGCTGACTGGCGCCAGCGTCGACCCGGCCGAGATCCGCGAGCTGTGCGACGCGCTGCCGGCCTACCGCGCGGCCCACGAGGACTGCGTGCGGGCGCTCGGGACCACCAGCGTGGACCCGGGCTTCGTCCACGAGTACGCCCTCGTTCGCGCGCTGATGTCCTGGGGCGTCGCGCCGGCTGGGCTCGCGGCTGCGGGGCCTGGCCTGGCCGTGGCCGCGGCCGTGGCCGAGGTCGTGACCGTGGCCGAGGCCGCGGGCTTGCTCCTGGGTCAAGCCCCGCGCCAGCTCGAGCCCGCGCGCCTGCGGGTCATGAGCCTGAGCCGGGGGCGGTGGATGAGCGAGGTCGAGGCTGGCCGCGCGGACAGCTGGATGGGCGGCAGCGGGTTCTCGAGCCTCGACGCGCTCGGCCCGGATCATCGCCCGGTCGAGGTCGCGCCGGCACCCGGCCGCGCCCGGGGTCTGGCCCACGTCCTCGACCTCGTCGGGGCGCTGTGGGTCGCGGGACTCGACCTCGATCTCGCGGCCATGCACGGCGAGACGATCGGGCGGGTGCCGCTGCCGACCCCGGCCTTCGAGCGGCGCCGCCACTGGTTCGAGCCGGACAGCGGTGGCGAGCCGCCTTTGGCCGCCGCGAGCAGTCAGCTCCGCGCGGTGTTCGAAGCTGGCGACCCCGTGGCGATCCGCGAGGCGCTGACGACCTGCGTCGTCGACGAGGTCGCCAAGGCCGTCGGCGGGCGCGAGCGCGTGCGCCTCGACGCCAACCTGTTCGATCTTGGCCTCGACTCGCTGGTGCTGATCGGCATCGCCGCCAAGCTCGCGACCGAGCTGCGCGTGGAGGTCCCCGCCAGCACCTTCGTCGAGTTCCCCACGATCACCAGCTTCGTGGACAACCTGAGCGTGCAGCTCGGCCTCACCGCAGCCGAGACCTCGCCCGGGACTGAGCGCGTCTCACGGCGCGCCCAGCGAGTCGCCGCGCGCCGCTCCGACCTCGACTGAGCGCCGACCGAGTCCCCACCCGCAAGCCTGTGGCCGCGCTACAGCGCGCGCTTCGGGATGCAGCACGAGAGAACACCGTGGACCACAAACGCAAACAGTTGCTGAGTCTCCTTGCCCAACTCGTGGCGCCGACCAAGGCCCCGACCGACGAGGGCGTCGCGATCATCGGTGTCGCCGGCCGCTACCCGCTCGCGGACGACGTCGGCGAGCTGTGGGCCAACCTCGCCAGCGGGCGCGACTGCATCCGCGAGGTCCCGGCCGCGCGCTGGGACGCCGACGCCTTTCATGACGCGAGCGGACGCCAGGGCTGCTACAGCAAGTGGGCCGGGTTCATCGACGACGTCGACAAATTCGACCCGATGTTCTGGCAGATCTCACCGGCCGACGCCGCGGCCATGGATCCGCAGGAGCGCCTGTTTCTCGAGACCGCCGCGGCGGTCCTCGATGACGCCGGCTGCCCGGCGGCCAAGCTCGCCGCGGCCGGGCCCGTGGGCGTGTTCGTCGGCGCGATGAACAGCAACTACGAGTGGATGGGCGGCGAGGCCGACGCCCGCGGGGTCGAGACCGAGGCCCACTCCAACTATTGGTCGCTGGCCAATCGCGTGTCCTACGTGTTCGACTTCAGGGGCCCGAGCATGGCCGTGGACACGGCCTGCTCGGCGGCCTCGACGGCCATTCACCTGGCCTGCGAGAGCATTCGTCGCAACGAGTGCGTCGCCGCGATCGCCGGCGGGGTCAACTTGATCCTCCACCCGATGCACATGCGGACCCTCGCGCGGCGCGGGATGATCTCGCGGGGGCCCAAGCTGCGGGCGTTCGGGGCCGGGGCTGACGGCTTCGTCGACGGTGAGGGCGTGGGCGCCGTGCTGCTCAAGCCGCTGTCGGCGGCCGTCGCCGACGGCGATCGGATTCTCGCCGTGATCCGCGGGACGGCGATCAACGCTGGCGGCAAGACCGGCGGCTACACGGTCCCGAGCTCGTCGGCTCAGGCCGAGGTGATCCGCGCGGCGCTGGCCCGGGCCGGGGTCGGGGCCGAGACCATCAACTACGTCGAGGCCCACGGGACCGGGACGCCGCTCGGCGACCCGATCGAGATCGCCGGCCTCGTCGCCGCGCTCGGCCCAACCCGGGACGCGGGCGGGCACGTGGCCGTCGGCTCGGTCAAGTCCAACGTCGGTCACCTCGAGTCGGCCGCGGGCATCGTCGGCCTGACCAAGGTCCTCTTGCAGCTGCGCCACGCCCAGCTCGCGCCCTCGCTCCACGCCGCCGCGCTCAACCCCAAGCTCGACCTCGACGCGACGTCGTTCGTGATCCAACAGCGGCTGGAGCCGTGGCCCAAGCTCGAGCTGAGCGGGCCACAGGGCGCCCCGCACAGCTCGCCGCGGCGGGCGATCGTCAGCTCGTTCGGCGGCGGGGGGGCCAACGCGTGCCTGGTCGTGGAGGAGTACTGCGGGCCCGCGCAGGAGCGGGATCGGGCGGCCCTCGCCGGGCCGCAGCTGTTGGTCCTCTCGGCCAAGAGCGAGCACTCGCTGCTGGCCAACGCCGGGGCCCTGGCCAGGCACCTGCGCCGCAGCGCCGAGGCCGTCGAGGCCCCGAGCGCGGAGGCCCGGGAGCGCGCCGAGGGGGTCTGCCTGCGCCTCGCCGCCGAGGCGCTCGGCGTGGAGGCCAACGAGCTCGAGCTCGACCGCGATCTCGTCGACAGCGGGTTCGGCCTGGCCGAGTACGGGCGCCTGCGCGAGCTGCTCGCGGCCGAGCTCGGGACCACGCCGCCCGCGGGCGTGGCCGCGGCCCGGAGCGCCCGGGAGATCGCGGCGCTCGTCGTCGTCGCCGCAGGCGAGGACCCGCGCGAGCGCGGGCCACAGCTCGCCGATGTCGCCCACACGCTGCTGGTCGGGCGCAGCGGGTACGAGCGCCGCGCGGCGTTCGTGGCCACGCGGCTCGACGAGGCGATCGAGGTTCTCGAGGCCTTCGCCGCCACGGGCAGCGACCCGCGGGTGGCCGTGGGTCATGCGGCGCGGGTCCGCACGGAGCTGAGCGCCGCCCAGCGAGACCAGCTCGACCGGGCGGTGGCGCAGCGCGAGCTCGACGTCGTGGCCAAGCTGTGGGTCGCCGGCGCCGAGCTCGAGTGGGCGCAGGTCGGACCCGTCAGCGCCCGGCGCGTCGAGCTGCCGAGCTATCGGTTCGAGCGCACGCGCTGCTGGATCCCCTCGCTGCCGGAGCCGGTGAGCCGGGAGCCGGCGAGCCCGGCGCTGGTCGAGCGCGAGCTAGTCGAGCGCGAGCCGGTCGAGCGCGAGCCGGTGGCGCTCCCGGCCGCCGAGTTACCTCGCTTTTATCGCCCGACCTGGCGCCGCGCCGAGCGTGCGCGGGGCCTCGGTTGGGCCGCGACCCGTCCCGCTCGCGTGGTCGCGCTCGTCAGCGCCGCGTCGGCCTGGCTGGCTGACGCGATCGCGGCCCGGCTCGCCCCCGGCCAGCTCGAGATCATCGATCTCGACGAGCAGCCGCGGGAGGCCTGGCTGGCGCGAAGCGTCGCGGCAGACCTCGTACTTCACCTCGGGGGCGCGAGCCTGGCCCTCGTCGGCCTCGGCAGCGCCGAGCAGCTCGCGGCCGATCAGCGCCGGGGCTCGCTCGCGCTGTTCGAGCTGCTGCGCAGTGAGGGCTGCGAGCGGGTGATCGTGGTCACCAGCGACGCGTTCGCCGTGGCGGGCGGCGCCGTGCACAACCCCCTCGCCGCGGGCATGTACGGGCTCCTGCAGGTCGCGCCGAAAGAGCGCTCGCAGCTGCGCGTCGCCGGCCTCGACTTCGCCGGAGCCGAGGTCGGGACGGCGCTCGGGCGCCACGCCCTCGTCGACGAGATCCTCGCGCTCGGGCTCGACGGTTCGAGCCCCTGCGTCGCGCTGCGCGAGGGCGTCCGCTACGAGCGGCAGCTCGGGGCGATCGAGCTGCCCGCGGGCGGCCCGGTCTACCGTGAGCGCGGCGTCTACCTGATCGTCGGTGGGACCGGCGGGATCGCGCGCGAGCTCAGCCTCGCGCTCGCGGCCCGCCACCAGGCCCGGCTGCTGTGGTTGAGCCGCGGTCCGATGCGGGCCGAGCATGAGGCGACGGCGGCGAAGATCCGCGAGTACGGCGGCGAGCTCGTCCATGTCCGCGGGGACGCCTGCTCCGAGGCGGACCTGCGCGCAGCGATCGCCACCGCGCGCGCGCGCTTTGGTGGGCTGCACGGCGCCATCCATGCCGCGATGACGTTCGACAACCACGTCCTGTCCGCGCTCGACACGGCCAGCTTCGTGGCGGCGACGCGGGTGAAGATCGACGGCGTCGGGGCGCTCGCCCGTGCGCTCGCGGGCGAGCCCCTCGACTTCCTCGCGCTGTTCTCGTCGGCGGGCTCGTTCGGGAGCTTCGCTGGCAACGGCGCCTACATCTGTGCGTCGACCACGGAGGACGCCTACGGCCAGCTGCTTCGCGCGCGCCTCGGCGTGCCGGTGACCGTGATCAACCAGGGCTACTGGGGGCAGGTCGGATCGGGGGCCCAGCCGGGCCTGGCGAACATCTTCGCCGGCCTCGGCATCGAGGCGTTCAGCGCTGCCGCGGGCGTCGAGGCCGTGGGCCAGATCCTCGCCAGCGGCCTCGCTCAGGTCATGCCGATCCGCGCCTCGAGCCGGGCGCTCGAGGCCATGGGCTACACGCCACAGGCGGACGCTCGGCTGCTCGCCGCTGACGGCGGGCCCTCGCTCGCGGCCGCGCGGGATCGCCTGCTCGCCGACGGCGCCCCCGATCTCGCGGCCGCCGAGGTGCTCGCGGGCTACGCTGAGATCGAGGCGGTCTCGGTCCGGCTGCTGCTCGATGCCTACCGGCGCATGGGTGTGTTCCACCGGCCCGGTGAGCGCCACGAGGGCGCGGGCCTGCGGGCCAGGCTCGGGATCGTCGCCAAGTTCGACCGGCTGCACGAGGCCCTGATCAACATCCTCGTCGATGCCGGCTTGCTCGAGCGTCGCGCGGGGGAGCTGTGGACGACGGCGGCCGTCGCCGAGGTCGAGATCGAGGGCCTGTGGGCCTGGGCCGAGGCCGCGCTCGATCAGCTCGCGCGTCGCTACCCGAGCATCGAGGCGACGATCACCCTCAACCGCCTGTTCCTCGCCGACTACCCGAGGATCCTCCGCGCCGAGATCGGGGCCACGCAGATCATGTTCCCGGGGACCTCGATGAAGCTGGTCCAGAACTTCTACAAGGGCAACCCGCTGACCGACTCCTTCAATCGGCTCGTGCGCGAGAGCGTCCGCTGCTTCGTCGAGCAGCGGGGCCAGGCGGGGGTCGAGGTCATCGAGCTCGGGGCGGGGACCGGCGCGACGAGTGAGTGGGTCCTGGCCACGCTCGCCGAGTCCGGGCCCGGGGCGCGCTACGTGTTCACCGACATCTCGCCGCGCTTCGTCGAGTTTGGTCGCGAGCGCTTCGCCGCCGACTACCCGTTCGCGCGCTTCGAGACCCTCAACCTCGATCGGGACCTGGACAGCCAGGGCTTCGAGGCTGGCGTCGCCGATCTGGTCGTGGCGACCAACGTCGTCCACGCGACCCGCAACCTCCGGGCGACCCTGCGCAAGGCCAAGGCGCTCCTGCGCCCAGGCGGCTGGCTGGTGCTCAATGAGCTGACGATGGTCCGGCCGCTCCTGACCCTCGGGGGCGGGGTGCTCGAGGGCTGGTGGGCCTTCGACGATGGCCAGCTGCGGCTGCCCGACTCGCCGCTCGCGTCGCCCGCGGGCTGGTCCTTGCTGTTGCGCGAGGAGGGCTACCGCGAGGTCGTCGAGCTCGGCGATGCCGGGGCCGAGCTGGGCCAGCGCGTGTTGATCGCCCAGAGCGATGGGGTGATCCAGTCCACGGCGGCGGCAGCGGTGGCAGCGGTGGTCGACGCGACGCCGGAGCCGGCGGCGCGAGTCGCCGCCGCGACCGGCCCGAGCCTCGAGCAGCGCTTGCGCGAGCTCGTCGAGGGCGTGCTGCAGCTCAACATGCAGATCGAGCCCGACCGCCCGCTGGCCGACTACGGCTTCGACTCCCTCAGCGGCATGAAGATCGTCGCGGCCGTCGACGAAGCGTTCGGGGTCATGGTTCCCCTCGCTGACTTCTTCGACCACCCGACCTTGCGTGAGCTCGCCGCTCACCTCGGCGCGCACTGGCTGGCCGAGGCCAGGCATTCGACTGCTCCGGCCGCGGCGACTTCGGGCCTCGGGGTCGCCGCCGCGCGCCCCCCCAGGCACGCGCCCGCCGAGGTGCCCGCGCCCGCAGCCGCGCCCGCAGCCACGCCCGCAGCCACGCCCGTCGACGCGTCGCGTCGGGCCCTCGCGGCGGTCGCCGCCGAGGTCCTCCGTCCGCGGGCGGCCGAGGCCGAGGTCGAGGCCAGCCACGCGCTGTCCGAGGGCCAGCGCGCGCTGTGGGTGATCGAGCAGGTCGCGCCCGCCAACTACGCCTACAACCTGCCGCTCGCGCTGTGGCTCGACCCCGAGCTCGATGTCCTCGCCCTGCGCGTCGCCCTGCAGGCCCTCGTCGATCGGCACGCGGCCCTGCGCGCGCGGGTATTCGTGGGCACCGAGGGCCCCCGGGTCGACACGCTGCGCGGGCCCGAGCTGCCCTTCCACCACGTGCTGACCACGGCCGTCGACGAGGCCGAGCTGCGCGAGCGCATGCGCGAGGATCTGCGCCGGCCGTTCGAGCTCGGGGACGGTCCCCTGGTTCGGGCGAGCTTGTACACCCTCGGTGATGGTCGCCACGCGCTGCTGCTGAGCTTTCATCACATGGTCTTCGACGGCGTCTCGATCGGGCTGCTGGTCGCGGAGCTCGAGCGTGGCTACGCCGCGCTGGGCCGGGGCGAGGCGCCGCCGCGCACCGCTCCAGCCCGCAGCTACGCCGATTTTGCTCGCTGGCAGCAGGACTCGCTCGCCGGGCCGGAGGGCGTCCGCCAGCGCGACTACTGGCTCGCGCGCCTGCGTGGACGTCAGACCCAGATGGCGCTGCCCCTCGATCGGCCGCGATCGGCGACGCCGAGCTTCGTCGGGGCGAGCGTCGACGCTCAGCTCGGTCCGCAGCTCATGACCAACGCCCGCGCGCTCGCGGCCCGCGAGCGGACCTCGCTGTTCACGGTCATGCTGACCGGCTTTTTGGCCCTGCTCCATCGCTACTGCGACCAGGACGACGTCGCCGTCGGCACGCCGACGGCTGGGCGCCCGTCGCGGGGCTACGACGATGTGCTCGGCTACTTCATGAACATGGTCGTGATCGCCGAGCGCGTCGATCGGGCGGAGCCGTTCACGGAGCTGCTGCGCCGGGTCCACGCGGCCAACCTCGACGCCCTGAGCCACAGCACCTACCCGCTGCTCACGCTGTTCGAGGCGCTCGAGCGCGAGACGCCAGGCCAGGGCGCCGCGCGCTTCAACGTGGCCTTCTACTTTCAAAACTGGGTGCGGGAAGCCGGCGCCAACGCGCTGGTCTCCGGGCCCGTCGAGGGCGTCCACCAAGAGGGCGAGTTCGAGCTCACGCTCGAGATCGTCGAGCAGCGCGAGGGCTGCCGCTACACCCTCAAGTACAACCCCACGCTGTTCGACGCCGAGACCATCGTTCGCTTTGGGCGTCACCTCGAGCAGCTCCTGGCTGCGGCCGTGGCTGATCCCGATCGGCCGATCGCGGCGCTCGAGCTGCTTGGTGCCGACGAGCGGGCCTCGCTCGGGGCCATGCGCGCCGGGCCGTATCCGGCCGACAGCTTGGTGTGGGAGCTGGTCGCGCGTCAGGCCCAGGCGCGGCCCGAGGAGCTCGCCGTGCGCTGCGGCGCGGACGAGCTCAGCTACCGCCAGCTGATGGCGCGGGTCGGCGCGCTCGCCGGGCGCCTGCGCGCGGCCGGGGTCGGGCGTGGGCGGCGGGTCGGCGTGCTGCTGCCGCGCGACGTGCTGCTCCCCGTCGCGCTGCTGGCCGTGCAGGCCGCGGGCGGGGCCTACGTGCCGCTCGACCCCACGTACCCGAGTGAGCGCCTGCGCTACATGGCCGAGGACGCCGGGCTCCACCTGATGCTCACGCACTCGGGCATCGACGCCGACTACGGCGCCGCCGCGCGGCTGCTCATCGACGCGGACGAGGCTCCGCCCCAGCGGCCCATGCCCGGCATGCCCGGCATGCCCGCCATGCCCGGCACGCCCGACATGCCCGGCATGGCCGGGCCCGAGGACGACGCCTACGTGCTCTACACCTCGGGCTCGACGGGTCGACCCAAGGGCGTGCGCGTGCCCCATCGCGCGCTGACCAATTTCTTGTCGTCGATGGCGCGCGAGCCGGGCTTTGGCCCGGGAGACACGCTGCTGGCGCTGACGACGGTGTGCTTCGACATCTCGGGCCTCGAGCTCTACCTCCCGTTGATCTGTGGTGGGACGGTCGAGATCGTCGCGGCCGAGGTCGCCCGCGACGGCATGCGCCTGCGCGAGGCGATCGAGGCCAGCGCGGCCACGGTCATCCAGGCCACGCCGACGACCTGGCGCATGGTCGAGGCCGCGGGCTGGTCGGGCTCGCCGACGCTCAAGGTCCTGTGTGGCGGCGAGGCCCTCCCCGCCGACCTCGCCGCGACCTTGGTCGCCCGCAACGCCCAGGTCTGGAACCTCTACGGGCCGACCGAGACGACGATCTGGTCCTCGCTCGCTCGCCTCCGCGCCGGGGACCGGGTGACGATCGGGGAGCCGATCGCCAACACGGCGCTCTACGTGCTCGACAGCGCCGGGGCTCTGGCGCCGATCGGTGTGGTCGGCGAGCTCTGGATCGGTGGCCACGGCGTGGCCCGTGGCTACCTCGGCCGACCGCAGCTCAGCGCCGAGCGCTTCGTCGTCGATCCCTTTGTCGACGATCCCACGGCGCGGATGTATCGGACGGGTGATCTCGTCCGTCGCCTCGCCGACGGGCGCGTCGAGTACATCGGTCGCAAGGACGCGCAGGTCAAGCTCCGCGGCCATCGGATCGAGCTCGGCGAGATCGAGGCGAGCTTGCTGCGCCTCGACGGCGTGCGTGAGGCCGTGGCCGTGGTCCGCGAGCACGGGTCCCCCTCGCTGCGTGCGTGCTACGTCCTCGCCGAGGGCGCCGCCGCGCCGCGTCGCGAGCAGCTCGCGGCTTGGCTGCCGGACTACATGATCCCCGACTCGCTCGTGCGCGTGCACAGCTTGCCGCGCACGCTCAACGACAAGATCGACCGACAGACGCTCGCGTCGCTGTCGCAGGCCCAGCTGGTCGCGCGCTTCGGTGAGGGCGACGAGCTCGCGGCCACGCCCGCGGTGCGCGAGCCCGAGCTGCGCGACGGGGCGCTCGTGGCCCAGCTCGCGGCCATGGTCGCCGACGAGCTCGGCGTCGCGGCCGAGGAAGTCGGCGCGCGCACCCCCCTCGGCGAGCTCGGGATGAGCTCGGTCAGCTTCACGGCCCTCAGCGCGGCCCTGCGGGCCCGCTACGCCGTCGAGATCTATCCGACGATCTTCTACCGCCACACGACCCTGGCGGCCCTGACGGACCACCTGTGGGCCGAGCATCGCGCCGAGCTCGAGGCCCACTTCGGTCAGCGCGCTCGTGCTCTGGTCGCGGCTGTCGACGCGCCCGTGGATGCCGGAGCCAGCGCGGGCGCGTCGACAGCCGCGACC
>NZ_PVNL01000128.1 GCF_002994635.1 Enhygromyxa salina
GAGTCTGGCTGCCCCCTGCTTGATCTCTCATCAGGAGGACTTTGGTTTTTTGTCATTCATGAAGGTTGCCCCTCATGTGACGAGGTTGTCGACCATTGCTGATCGACGGCCCCGCGGGCGGTCTCGGCGTGCTGCGCTCGAGCGTGCTCGGGCGCAAAACCGGACCGTGCGGTTTCGTGGTCCGTGTTCCTGCTCTCCAGTTTTCAGGCAGCGAAGCTCCCCCACTCGCTCGTTGACCGAAGCCGCTGAGCCGGTCCGGCGAAACGGTGCCCTTGCTGGGCAGGCGTCGCGTCGGGTGTCCCGGGTGTTGGCCCGGTCGGGGGAGGCGGTATCTACTTGCGAACCAGACCCGAGTCAAGGTTGAGAAAGAACTTTTTGATTTTTTTCAGCTCGGGCGAGGCTCCTCGCCCGCTTGCAGGCGCCAGTCGTAGATTGGTTCACCTTGGGCAGCGGGCTGTTTTGTTGTTGGTCGCGTGGCGCGCCGGCGAAGACCGCCCGCGGCGCGCTACTCGGGAGCGGGCTCGGTGTCGTCCCCAAGGTTCTGTAGGCCCGTGCTGTCGTCGGGCTTGGGGCCGGTGGGCGCGGGTGGCTCGCCTGGATCGTGTTGTCCGCCAGGCGCGAGCGCGGGATCGGCACCGATCGGGCTGCCGCCGCCGCTCGCGGAGGGGGCGTCGACCTCGAGCGCGCTGTCGGGCGCGGCCTTGTCGTCGCCCTTGCGCCTGCCCTTGCGCTTGCCCTTGCGGCCGCGCTTCTTGGCGTTGGTCTCGTCGCCCTTGGCGTTGAGCACGCCCTCGTCCTGCGCGTGCTTCACCATCGCCTTGATCAGCGCGACGAGCTCGTCATCGGCCGGCATCAAATGATGATGGTAGGGCGGCTCGGACTCCACGTCCCAGCGCAGGAACAGCAGCATGATCTCGCCCTTGAGCGCGCCGGGCAGCTCGTCGACCCCGCCCACCTCGATCAGCAGCCGCTCAGGGGCGTCTTTGGGCAGCTTGCCCAGCAAGAACTCGCCGATCTCGACCTCGACGAACTGATCTTGGCGGCCCTGGTAGCGGCCGCGGCCCCACACCTGCTCGATGCGGACCAGCATCACGATGTCGGCGTGACCCAGCCGGGCCTGAAACAGCTGCTGATCCGTGACGTCGTTGGGCGCCCGGCCTTGCAGGTTGATCGCGGTGGGGGTGTAGGCGTCGTCGAACGCGATGGCCTTGCCCGACTCCCACGGCTGCGCGTCCTTGGGGGGCCGCAGCTCGCTGAGCGTGCCGCCCTTGTCGCGGTTTTTACAGCCGCCAGAGAACGAGACGGCCAGCACCGCGGCCAGCAGCGGGATGCGCAAGGATCGAGTCATCAATACACACCCCTGGCAGCCCATGGCGTCACGCGGGCGAGAGTAGCGCCCGGCGAAGCCCAAGGCGAGGGCCCGAGCGCGGCCTTCTCTTCTGAGTGCGCGAAGTTTCGTGGTAGCTCTGAGCCCGCCGTGACCATGCAAGTGATCCCACGTCCGACCGGCCTCGCTTCCTTCATCTCTCGCCAGCTTGGGCCAGGCTCGGCGCTGCTGGGAGCGACGGTGTTGCTCTCGCTCAGCGGGTGTCCAGCGGCGAGCCCTCAGCCGGGCAAGGCCGACGCCAAGCAAGCCGCGGGCAAGGGCCCGGCGCCCGCGGCCGGAGCCGACACCAAGCAGGCGCCGCCCGCCACCACCGCGGCGCCACCCGCCGCCGACGCCAGCTGCTGTCGCTACTGCTTTGTCGGCACCCCCTGCGGCGACGAGTGCACGGTCGAGGGCGAGACCTGCGACAAGCCCGAGGGGGAAGGCTGCGCGTGCACCAAGGACAAGCGGGTCGCTCGTGAATTTCGCAAGGGGTTCCGGCTGCCGCCCAAGTCCGGCCTGATCGGGCCCGACGTGTTCAACTACAACAAGTCGCAGGGTGACCCGATCGACGGGCCGTTCACGCTCGAGATGGCGTTCGAGGGCGAAGCCGAGCTGGCCGACGCCAGCAAGGGCAAGCTCACGGCGGTGTTCGAGACCAGCATGGGCACGTTCGAGTGCGAGCTCTACGAACACAAGGCGCCGCTGACGGTGGCGAACTTCGTCGGCCTCGCCCGCGGCGTGCGTCCGTTCTTGGATCCCCGCGACCGCAAGTCCGAGGAGTGGAAGAAGGCGCCCTACTACGACGGCACGATCTTCCACCGGGTGATCAAAGACTTCATGTTGCAGGGCGGCGATCCAACCGCGATGGGCGTCGGCACCCCCGGCTACTTCATCCCCGACGAGTTTGACCCCGAGCTGCGCCACAAGGGCCCCGGGTTCCTGTCGATGGCCAACCGCAACCCCTACGACCCGCGCACCAACAAGCCGATCTACGACGACGAGACCGGGCTGACGGTCGGCAACACTGGCAGCGCGCAGTTCTTCGTGACCGTCCGCGACACCATGGCGCTCAACGACCGCCACACGATCTTCGGGTTTTGCCCGGACCCCACCCTGCCGATCGAGATGTCCAAGGTCCGGACCCAGAGCCAGCCGATCCCCGACAAGCCGTTCGAGGACATCGTCATCAACAAGCTCAGCTTCAAGCGCCAGTAGGCTGTTTTCAGCTCGGGCGAGGCTGTTTTCAGCTCGGGCGAGGCTGTTTTCAGCTCGGGCGAGGCTGTTTTCAGCTCGGGCGAGGCTGTTTTCAGCTCGGGCGAGGCTCCTCGCCCGCTTGCAGGCGCCTGTCGTAGACTGGATCACCCCGGGCAGCAATCTTTTTCAGCTCGGGCGAGGCTCCTCGCCCGCTTGCAGGCGCCTGTCGTAGACTGGATCACCCCGGGCAGCGATCTTTTTCAGCTCGGGCGAGGCTGTTTTCAGCTCGGGCGAGGCTCCTCGCCCGCTTGCAGGCGCCTGTCGTAGACTGGATCACCCCGGGCAGCGATCTTTTTCAGCTCGGGCGAGGCTCCTCGCCCGCTTGCAGGCGCCTGTCGTAGACTGGATCACCCCGGGCAGCGATCTTTTTCAGCTCGGGCGAGGCTCCTCGCCCGCTTGCAGGCGCCAGTCGTAGACCGGTTCAGTTTCGGCAGCGATCTTCAGCGCGTCAGGCCGATGATGCGCCAGCTGCCGAAGCGCTTCTCGAGCATCAGGATCACCGAGTCGCCGCCGATCTCCACGACCGTGTAGAGCCGGCCCTCGCCCTCTTCGACGCCGGCCGGGACCGAGCCGAACTTCTTGCGCAGGCCGGCCGCGCTGTAGGTGCCGCCGACCTTCGGCGACTTGCCCGCGACCTCTTCGGACAGGGCCGCGAGCAGGCCCTCGAGCTCTTCTTTGGACTTGGCGGCGACCTTCGAGCCGGAGTGGAAGGGCAGCGCGCTGCGGTTGACCATGGTGATGATCTCGCCCTTGGCAAACGCCCGCGCCCAGTTCTTGGCGACCTGGATGGCCAGGGGATCGATGGTCTCGTCGGGTTTGCTCGGCTCGCCCGATTCTGCGGCGCCGGCCGAACCACCCGAGCCCGACCCCGACCCCGACCCCGAGCCCGACCCGGCGGCGCAGAATCGGGCGAGCCGAGCAA
>NZ_PVNL01000129.1 GCF_002994635.1 Enhygromyxa salina
CGCGGGGGGCGGGGGAGGTCGCGACAGCGAGTGGGCCGCGCGCGCAAAACTTCTTGATATCGCTCGGTTTTTGGCCATACCATGCTGCTCCGAGGACGCACCCAGAGCCACTGAGGCGTCCCATCGATCCGAGAACGAACCGGTGACCAAGTCCGAGCTGATCGAGCGAGTCGCCCAAGAGTCGGGGCTCCCCAAGGGTCGCGCAGAGATGGTCGTCAACACCATCTTCGACTCCATGACCAGCGCGCTGATCGCTGGCGATGGCATCGAGATCCGTGGCTTCGGCAGCTTCACGGTGCGGCTCTACAAGTCCTATGAGGGCCGCAATCCTCGGACCGGTGACGTCGTCCACGTCGCGCCCAAGCGCCTGCCATTTTTCAAGGTCGGCAAGGAGCTACGCGAGCGGGTCAACGGCAGCTGGGACGCGGAGGCCGAGGCCGAGGTCGAGGCCGCGAGCACGCCTGCTCCCCGGCCCGCGCCCGCGCCCGCGCCGAGCAAGCCGCACACGCCCCGCCGCCGCGACGAGTCGCTCTCGGAGGACGTGATCTAGTCATTACCCCCACGGGGGGTTTCGCACTTTGGCTGCGCTCGCTTCGCTCGCTTGCTTTTTGGCTGGCTGTTCGCGGGGGTGTGATTGGCCCCCTAGGAGGGGGCTCTGTTCTCCGGTGAGCGGGCGGGCTCGCGTTGGTGGCTGTGAGTTGGGTGGTGGCTTCGCTGGTCACTCCCACGGGGGGTTCGCACTTTGGCTGGCTGTGAGTTGGGTGGTGGCTTCGCTGATCACTCCCACTGGGTCTCTTCGCTCGCTGTGCGGGAGGGTGGCTTCGCTGGTCACGGGGTTCGCACTCTGGCTGCGCTCGCTTTGCTTTGCTCGCTGGGTCAGAACCGTTTGAGGTTGGCTTGTAGATCGGGGCTGGCTAGGGCGCGCTGGCCGTGCTCGAACTCGTTGGTGATCGCGTGGTCTAGGCTCATCGACCATTGCTCGTAGGACGAGAGACGATCTTCGCGTAGGCAGGTCTGCGGGAGGGCGCTGAGTTGGCTGGCTAGTTGCCTGGCGGTGGCGAGGGCTTCGCCGGGTTGGCACAGGCGGTTGGCGAGGCCCATCGACGCGGCCTCGTCGCCGTGGACTTCGCGGCCGGTGAGGATCAGGTCGAGGGCGTGGGCGTGGCCGATCAGGCGGGGGAGTCGGATGGTTCCGCCGTCGATCAGGGGGACGCCCCAGCGTCGGCACAGGACGCCGAAGCGGGCGTCTTGGGCGGCCACTCGGAGGTCGCACCACAGCGCGAGCTCTAGACCTCCGGCGACGGCCCAGCCTTCGATCGCGGCGATCACTGGCTTGCTCAGGAGCGTGCGGGTGGGGCCCATGGGGCCGGGGCC
>NZ_PVNL01000130.1 GCF_002994635.1 Enhygromyxa salina
GGCGACGACGACATTGCGATCGTCGGCATGGCGGGGCGGCTGCCGGGGTCCGAGGACCTCGACGATTTTTGGCGTCAGCTCGTCGCGGGGGCGGACCTCGTCACCGAGATTCCGGCCGAGCGCTGGGACTGGCGCGAGGTCGCCGGATCGCGCTCGCGCTGGGGCGGCTTCGTGCCCGACGTCGCCCGCTTCGACGCGGCCTTCTTTGGCATCTCGCCGCGCGAGGCCGAGCTCATGGACCCGCAGCAACGCTTCATGCTCGAGCTGAGCTGGGCGGCGCTGGAGGACGCGGGCTACGACCCGCGCGCGCTGGCGGGACAGCGGGTCGGGGTGTTCTTCGCGGTCACCAACTCCGACTATCTCGAGGTCCAGCGCAGCCACGGTCGCGGGCCCGAGGGCCACACGCTGACGGGCGCCGCGCTGTCGATCATCCCCAACCGGGTGAGCTACGTGCTCGACCTGCGCGGGCCGAGCGTCGCGGTGGACACGGCCTGCTCGGGCTCGCTGACCGCCGTGCATCAGGCCAGCGCGGCGCTGCGCGACGGCAGCTGCGACCTCGCGCTCGCCGGCGGCGTCAGCTTGATCCTCTCGCCGACGATCTACGAGGCCCTCAGCCGCGGCGAGATGCTCAGCCCCGACGGTCGCTGTCGGGCCTTCGACAGCCGGGCCAACGGCTACGTCCGCGGCGAGGGTGCGGGCGTCGTCGTGCTCGAGCGCGCCGAGCGAGCGGCCCGCGTGGGCAGCCCCGTGCACGCGCTGATCAAGGCGGTGGCGATCAGCCACGGCGGGCGGACCTCATCCTTGACCGCGCCCAACCCCGACGCCCAGACCGACCTCCTCGTCCATGCCTACCGCGAGGCCGGCGTGCCGGTCGAGACCGTGGGCTACATCGAGGCCCACGGCACGGGCACGGCGCTCGGCGATCCGATCGAGACCATGGGGCTGAGCGAGGCCTTCCGTCGGCTCGAGGTCGAGCGCAGCGCGGGTTCGGGCGCCTGCGTGATCGGCTCGGTCAAGAGCAACATCGGCCACCTCGAGGCGGCCGCTGGGATCGCGGGGCTCATCAAGGCGGTGCTCGCCATCCGCCACGCGACGATCCCCGCGAGCCTGCACATCGAGACGCGAAACCCCATGCTCGAGCTCGACGCGGGCTTCGAGCTCGCCGACTCGATCCGAGAGTGGCCGGCGCCGCGCGATCGCGAGGGCCGCGAGCTGGCCCGCCGCGCGGGCGTGAGCTCGTTCGGCTTCGGTGGGGCCAACGCCCACGTGGTCCTGGAACAGGCGCCACGTCGGCCCACGCCGCAGCGCAGCGGCCGAGCGGAGATCGTCGTGCTGTCGGCGCGGACGCCCGAGGCCCTGCGTGAGACCGCCGCGCGCTTGCTCGCGCACCTCGACGCCTGCGCGGACGAGGAGCAGCCGCCGAGCCTGGCGGATCTCGCCCACACGCTGCAGGTCGGGCGCGACGCGATGCGCCATCGGCTCGCGCTCGTCGTCGACGATCTCGCGGGCTTGGGCGCCGAGCTGCGCGCCCACCTCGACGGCCGACCGAGCCGCGTGCGAGTCGGCGAGGACGATGGTCGAGGTCACGGGGAGGAGCCCCAGGCTCAGGCTGCGGACGAGGACCTCGCCGATGCCTGGATCCGCGGGGGGTCCGTCGACTGGCGGACGCTCCACAACGGGGCCGTCCGCCGCCGCGTGCACTTGCCGAGCTACCCGTTCGCCCGGACTCGCCACTGGGTCCGTGGGGAGTCGCTCGCGCCCGCGCGGGCGAGCACGCCGCGCCTCCACCCGACCTTGATCGACGCCAACGTCTCGACCTTCCGTGAGCACGCGTTCCGCAAGACGCTCACGCGCCGCGAGTTCTACCTGCGCGATCACGTCGTCGCGGGTCGGCTCGTGCTCCCCGGGGTCGTCTACCTCGAGATGGCCCGGCTCGCGGGCGAGCTCGCGGCCGCGAGCGAGGTCCGCGAGGTCGAGCAGCTCGTGTGGGCCACGCCAGTGAGCCTCGACGACGACGACGCGGCCGAGCTCGAGCTGACCGTCGGCGTGACCGAGACCGCGGACGGAGCCCGCTTCGAGGTCCGCAGCGAGGTCGGCGTCCACGCCAGCGGTGAGCTGCGCTTCGCCGCGACCGCGACCCGGCCCGCGCCCGTCGATCTCGAGTCGGTGCGCGCGCGCTGCCCCAAGGTCTACGACGGGGCCAGCTGCTACGAGGCCTTCACCCGGCTCGGCTTCGCCTACGGCCCGAGCCTGCGGGCGCTCGAGCGCTACGCCGAGGGCCAGGGCGAGGCCTTGGCCTCGCTCCGGCTGCCGCGATCGTCCGCGGCCGAGGTCGGCGACTATGCCTTCCATCCGGCGCTGCTCGACGCGGCCTTGCAGGCTGCGGGTCGGCTCGCGCCCGGGGCGAGCGCGGGCTCGGGCGCGCTCGCCTTCATGCCCTTCTCGCTCGGGGCCGTCCGTCGCTACGCGCCGCTGCCGGACGACGTCCACGCCCACGTTCGCGTCGCGTCCACGGGTGTGCGCAAGGGCGTGCTGGCGTTCGACGTCACGCTGCTCGACAGCGAGGGGGGCGTGTGCGCGAGCATTGAACGCTTCACGCTTCGCGCGGTCCCGAGTGGGGTCCACGCGTTCGAGCGCGGCTGGGCGCCCGCGCCCGCGGACCCGCGGGCCACTCCTCTCGAGGGGGCCGCGCTGGTCCTCGACGCGGGCTCCGAGGGCGACGCGCTCGTCGCTGCGCTGCGCGAGCTCGGGCTCGACGCTCGTCGAGTCGTGCTCGGGCCGAAGCTCGAGCTCGAGCCGCTGTTGGCGAGCTTGCCCGCGGGCCCCGTGCACGTCGTGCATCTCGCCGGCGACCACCCCGACACGCGGGCGGCCGTCGACCAGGGCCTGCACGCTGCGATGGCGCTGGTTCAGGCCTGGCAGCGAGGGCGGCGGGGTCCGCTGCGCTACCTCTACGCCTACCGCGAGCTCGCGGCCTCGCCGGCCTCCCCGGCGATGGCGGCGTTCGGGCGCTGCGTCCAGCTCGAGCACCCCGAGATCGAGGTTGGCGTCGTGGCGGTCGCGGAGGCCGGCTTCGTCGCGGCCGTGGTCGCGCAGCTGAAGGCCGCGCCCGAGGTCGAGCTGCGGGTGGGGCGGGGCGGTCGGACTCGGCCCAGCTGGGCCGAGGTCGAGCTGCCGCGGGCCGAGGCGTCGAGCTTCGCCCGCGCGGGGGCCCACTTGATCAGCGGCGGGACCGGAGCCCTGGGCCTGCTGCTCGCCGAACACATCGCCGGGGTCCATCGTGCGCAGGGGGTGGTCGCGGCGGGGATCGTGCTGATCGCTCGTCGTCAGCCCTCGGCGGGAGTACGGGCGCGAGCCGCCGCGATCGGAGCCGAGATCGTCCAGGCCGACGTCAGCGACGCCGCGGCCGTGCACGCCCTCGTCGCCGACGCGCGCCGCCGCCACGGACAGATCCGCGGAGTGCTCCACGCCGCGGGCGAGCTGCGCGACGGCCTCTTGGTCCGCAAGTCCGCGGCCGACGTCGAGGCGGTGCTCGCAGCCAAGGTCCAGGGCACCGTCCACCTCGACGAGGCCACGCGCGACGACGCCCTCGATTACTTCGTCATGTTCTCGTCGGCGGCCGCGGCCTTCGGCAACGTCGGTCAGAGCGACTACGCGTTCGCGAACGCGTTCATGGACGCGTTCGCGGCCCAGCGCGAGCTGTTGCGCAGGGCGGGTGCCCGCCGGGGCCGGAGCCTGGCCGCGGCGTGGCCGGTGTGGGCCGAGGGCGGGATGCGGATCGACAGCCGGGCCGAAGCCTACATGGAGCGCGTGCTCGGCATGCGCCCCGTGCCCACACGGGCGGGCCTCGACGCGCTCGAGCGCGCGCTCGCGGCCGACGCTCCCCACCTGCTGCTGAGCGCGGGCAGCCCCGCCCGGATCCTCGCCGCGCTCGCGCCGGCCCCGGCCCCGGCTTCGGCCCCCGCCAACAGGGGGACCGCGGGGGCGACACGTGACGCCCCGTCCAAGCCTCCGACCGACGCGCCCGGCTCCGTCGAGGCCTTCGTGGTCGAGCTCGTCGCCAGCGAGCTCGGGCTGCCCGCGGCCCAGATCGACGTCGATGAGCCGTTTGATCGCTACGGCGTCGACTCGCTGCTGACCATGAGCATCATCCGGGGTCTCGAGCAGCACTATGGGCCGCTGTCGAAGACCCTGCTGTTCGAGCACGTCAGCATTCGCGAGCTCGCGGCGCACCTCGTCGCGGCCCACCCCGACGTGTTGGCGGCCCCCGAGGGTGGGGCCGCAGTGGAGACGGCGGTCGAGGTCGAGCCGGCGGTCGAGGTCGAGCCGGCGGTCGAGGTCGAGACGGAGCTCGCGACCGAGACGAACACCGAGACGAACACCGAGGCTCAGCGCGACTGGGTCCGCGCGCCCCGGCCCGCGGGCGCGCCCGCGCCCGTCGTCGAGCTCACCCGCGGCGAGCTCGACGACATCGCGATCATTGGCGTGGCCGGGCGCTACCCCCAGGCCGACGACGTCGACGAGTTTTGGCGCAACCTTCGGGCCGGGCGCGACAGCGTCGAGGAGGTTCCGCGCGATCGCTGGGACCACAGGCGCTTTTACTCGGCCGACAAGAACGAGTTCGGCAAGACCTACGGCAACTGGGGCGGCTTCGTGCGCGGGGCTGATCGCTTCGACCCGATGTTCTTCCGCATGTCGCCGCTCGAGGCCGAGCACACCGATCCGCAAGAGCGGGTGTTCCTCGAGACCGTGTGGCACCTGCTCGAGGACGCGGCCTACACCCGCGAGCGCCTGCGCGGACACCAGACCGGCGTGTTCGTCGGCATGATGTACGGCCACTACCAGCTCTACGGCGCGCGGGAGGCCCTCCACGGAGAGGGGTTCGCGACGTCGTCGTCCTACGCATCGGTCGCCAACCGGGTGTCGTACTTCTTCGACTTCACCGGGCCGAGCGTCGCGCTCGACACCATGTGCTCGTCGTCGCTGGTGACGATTCACCAGGCGTGCTTGGCGATCCGCAACCGCGACTGCGACCTCGCCGTGGCCGGGGGCGTCAACATCTCGAGCCACCCGATCAAGCTCCTCCAGCTGGCCCAGCGCAGCTTCCTGGCCGAGGACGGGCGCTGTCGCAGCTTCGGGGACGGCGGCACGGGCTACGTGCCGGCCGAGGGCTCGGGCGCGGTGCTGCTCAAGCGCCTCAGCGCGGCGATCGCCGACGGCGATCGGATCCTCGCCGTGGTCAAGGCCTCGACCGTCAACCACGGCGGGGCGGGGGCGGGCTACAGCGTGCCCAACCCCAAGGCCCAGGGCGAGCTCGTCCGCGCCGCGCTCGAGCGGGCGCAGCTGCGTCCGAGCGATCTCGGCTACCTCGAGGCCCACGGCACGGGCACGGCGCTCGGCGATCCGATCGAGGTCACCGGGATGTTGCGGGCGTTCGCCGACGACATGCCCGAGCGGCTCGTGATCGGCTCGGTCAAGTCGAACATCGGACACGCCGAGTCGGCGGCTGGGATCGCGGCGATCACCAAGGTCTTGCTGCAGATGCGCCACGGCGAGCTCGTCCCTTCGCTGCACTCGCGTGAGCTCAACGCCAACATCGACTTCGACTCGACGCCGTTTCACGTCCAGCAAGCGCGCGGGCCGTGGCCGACGCTCGTCGACGAGCGGGGCCGACCGCGACCGCGCACGGCCGGGGTGAGCTCGTTTGGCGCGGGCGGGACCAACGCCCACATCATCTTGCAGGAGTTCCAGGCGCCGGTCGCCGAGGCCGAGGCCGCGGCCGAGGTCGGTGACGGGGGACCGCAGCTCGCGGTGCTCTCGGCCCGCGACCGCGAGGGCCTCGTCGCGCAAGCTCGCCGTCTGGCCCAGCGCCTGAGCTCGCCCGAGTCCGGGTGGTCGCCCGCGGCCGTGGCCTGGACGCTGCAGGCGGGGCGCGAGGCCATGAGCCATCGCCTCGCGCTGCGCTTCGAGACCCTCGCCGAGCTCGGCCAGGGGCTGCGCAGCTACGCCGCCGGGGACCCGCCGGCAGCGAGCTGGACGGGGATCGTCGATCTCCGCAAGCGCGTCGGCGGCGAGGCGCCCGAGCCCCGGCCCTCGGCCTACGCCGAGGCATGGATCGCCGGGCAGCGCGTCGACTGGACCAATCTTCACCCCGAGGGCGCGCCGCGGCCCGTGTCGCTGCCGGGCTATCCCTTCGCCGGGGACCGGGTCTGGCTCGCGGCGGCCGACCTCGAGCTCGCGGCCCTCGGCGCTGGGCGTCGCGAGGCACCTGCACCCGGCGAAGCGCCCGCGCTCGCCGAAGCCCCGGGCGCGGTCCGTGGCGGCGTGTTGCTCACGCGCCGGTGGGTGGAGGCCGAGGTCGAGCTCGAGGGCTCCAGCCCCGAGCGGGTCGCGGTCCTCGTCGCGCCCGGCACGGAGCGGCTCGCGGCCGAGCTCGCCGCGCGCCTGCCGGGCGCCGAGCGCCTCGACGCCGCGCGCCTGCGGACTGATCTCGACGACCCGGCGACGCGCTGGGATCGCTTCGACGCGCTCATCGATCTCGCCGGCTGCACGCCAGCGGCGAGCTCGGACCCGCACGCAGAGCTCGACATTTGGCTGGGTTGGATGCAGCGCCTGGTCGACGCTCGCGCCCAGCTGTCCGCGCTGCTGATCTCGCGCGGGCCTGCGTCGCAGGTCCACGGCGGGGCGGCGCGGGTGGGCCTGTACCGGATGCTGCAGAGCGAGTATCGCCACCTGCGCTCGGGCCACGTCAGCGCCGGCGAGGAGGCCTCGGACGCGCAGCTGTGCCGGTGGATCCTCGACGAGCTCCGGGCCGCGGACGAGCCCGCGGAGGTCGCCTACCGCGGGGGCGTGCGCGCCCGCGGCGAGCTCGCCGAGCTGCGCGAGGCCGACCCAGGGCCGCTGCGCTTCCCCGCGGACCACGTGCTGTGGGTCAGCGGCGGTACGCGTGGCATCGGCCTGCTCACGGCCGAGCACTTCGTCGCCCACCACGGCGTCCGCAAGCTCGTGCTGACGGGGCGCCGCGAGCTGCCGCCGCGCGAGCAGTGGGCGCGGCACATCGCGGCGGCCGACGAGCTCGGCCAGCGCCTCGCGCCCCTCGCCGCGCTCGTCGACCGTGGCGTCGAGCTCGAGATCCTCAGCGTCGCGCTCGATGATGCGGCCGCGCTCGCGCGCAGCATCGCCGCGGTCAAGCGGCGGCTGGGGCCGATCGGAGCCGTGGTCCACAGCGCCGGGGTCACGGACTTCGAGAACCCGGCCTTCGTGCGCAAGCCCAAGGCCGATCTCGCCCGCGTGCTCAGCCCCAAGGTCGCTGGCCTCGACGCCCTCGTGCGCAGCTTCGCCGCCGAACCGCTGGCCTTCTTCGTCCTCTACTCCTCGGTCGCTGCGGTCGTCCCGGCGCTGGCCGTGGGCCAGAGTGACTACGCGATGGCCAACGCCTACATGGACGTCGTGGCCGAGGCGCGCCCCCATGGGCTGCCCCTCGTCAGCGTTCAGTGGCCGAGCTGGAAGGACACCGGCATGGGCGAGGCGCGCAGCGCCGCCTACCTGGCCTCGGGGCTCGAGACCCTGCCCGATGCCGAGGGCCTCGCGCTGCTCGAGCGCGCGCTGTCCAGCGGGGCGCGGGTCGTGCTGCCGACCTTGGTCGGTCCATCGTTCGAGGTCTCGCGCCTGTCCGCGCGTCGGTTCGAGGCTGGCGCGGCCAGCTCCCCGCCGCCCCGCGCGAAGCCGGATTCGGTTTCGGGTTCGGGTTCGGCTTCGGGCGCGCCGAGCTCCGCTCGGGTCGCCGCGGCCGCCGAGGCCCTGGCGTCGTGGTTCCTCGACCAGCTCGCGGCGGAGCTGCGCTTTGATCGGGATCGCCTGAGCGTCAGCGTGCCCGTTCAAGACTATGGCATCGACTCGATCATGGTCTCGCAGCTGGTCCAGACCGTGGCCAAGCGCGTCGAGGTCAGCGTCGACCCCTCGGCCTTGCTCGAGTATCCGACGGCCGAGGAGTTCGCCAACTACCTGGCCGACGAGCACAGCGAGGCGCTGGTCCGCGCGTTTGGCCCGGCGGACGCGGACGTGAAGTTGGAGCCCGAACCGAGCGCGTCACCCGATCGCGCGGTGCCGCCAGCGTCGCCCGAACGCGCGGTGCCGCCAGCGTCGCCCGAACGCGCGGTGCCGCCAGCGTCACCACCGACGCCAGCGACGCCGAAGAGCACCTGGACCTGGGGCACCGACGCCGTCGCTGTCGGCAACGGGGCGGGCAACGGGGCGCGCGAGCCGAGCGGCCGCGAGATCGCGGTCGTCGGCATGTCGGCCAAGTTCCCCAGCGCGCCGACGCTGAGCGCCTACTGGGAGCTGCTTCGCTCGGGCCGCTCGGCCTTGCGCCCGGTCCCGGCGGCCCGCTTCGGTCGGGCGCTCGGCTACCACGCGGGCTTGATCGAGGAGCAGCTGGCCTTCGACCCCGACTACTACTTGCTGGCCGACACCGACGTCGCGGCCATGGATCCCCAGGCCCTCGTGTTGCTCGACGCCGTCGTCGCCGCGATTCACGAGGGGGGCTACACGCCGCGCGAGCTCAAGGGTCGGCGCGTCGGGGTCTATATCGGCGGTCGGGCCAACCACACGCCCGATCGTGAGCGCCTCGACGCGGCCCGCAACCCCGTGGTCGTCACCGGCCAAAACTACCTCGCGGCCAACGTCTCGCAGTTCTTCGACTTCCGCGGCCCCAGCCTCGTGGTCGACACGGCCTGCTCGTCGCCGCTCGTGGCCATGAGCATGGCGGTCCAGGCCCTGCGCGCTGGCGACATCGAAGCGGCGGTGGTCGGGGGCGTCAGCCTGCTGGCCGACGACCGCGCCCACCAGGTGTTTGGTCAGCGCGGGCTGCTCAACTCGGGCTCGCGCTTTCACGTGTTCGATCGTCGGGCGGAGGGGATCATCCTCGGCGAGGGCGTGGGGGTGGTCATGCTCAAGCCCCTGGCCAAGGCCCAGGCCGACGGGGACCGCGTGCTCGCGGTCGTCGGGGGCATCGCCGTCAACAACGACGGGCGCACGGCCGGTCCGGCGACGCCGAACCTGCAGGCCCAAAAGGCCGTCATGGAGGAGGCCCTCGCCCACAGCGGCTTCGGCCCCGACGACGTCGGCTGGATCGAGGCCAACGGCTCCGGGTCGATGGTCACCGACCTGCTCGAGCTCAAGGCGATCGAGTCGGTCTACCGCAAGCGCTCGCGCGAGCCGGTCGCGCTCGGCTCGATCAAGCCCAACATCGGCCATCCGCTCGCGGCCGAGGGGATCGCGGCCTTCATCAAGCTGGTGCTCATGCTCCATCACCGCGAGCAGGCCCCGTTCTTGTCCGGTGAACAGCCGCTCGAGCACTTCGACCTCGAGGCCTCCGCGCTGTACTTCCCGCGGGCGGCCGAGCCGTGGTCGAGCCGCGCGCCGGCGGCGGGGCTCAACTGCTTCGCCGACGGCGGGACCAACGTCCACGTCGTGCTCGGGCCGAGCCCCGCGGGCTACAGCCCCAGCCGTGGGCCGCTCGCGCTGCCTGCCCAGGCGCCGAGGGTCGTCGTGCGAGCGGGCCTGGCCCAGGCGTCGGACCCTCCGTCGACGCCTCGCCCAGCCATGACCACCGGCGCGAGGCCTGCGTCGCCCCCCATGTTCTGGGATGCGTTCCAATGATCGAACGACGCGCCGCATCGGCCCCAGCTGTGACGGCGGGGCCGCGGGCTCGGCTCGACGCGCTCGCGGCCGAGCTGCCGGTGGTGTTCATGTTCTCGGGCCAGGGCTCGCAGTACCCGGGCATGGGCCGCGAGCTCTACGCGCGCGACCCGGTGTTCCGCGCGGCGCTCGAGCGCTACGACGCGGCGATCGCCGATCTCGCGGGTGGCTCGGTGCTCGCGCGGATCTTCGATCCGACCATGCGCCGGAGCGATAGGCTCGCCGACACGAGCGTCACGCACCCGGCGATCGTCATGGTCGAGCTCGCGCTGGCCGAGTCGCTGGCCGCTGACGGCGTTCGCCCGGACTACCTGCTTGGCCAGAGCCTCGGTGAGTACAGCGCCGCCGTCGTCGCGGGCTGCATCGACGCGGTCTCCTGTCTACGCCTGCTCGTCGGACAGGCGCAGCGGCTCCACGCTGGGCCGCCGGGCGGAATGTTGGCGGTGCTCGCCAACATCGCGGTCATGGATCAGATCCCCGCGCTGCGTGGGTGCGAGGTCGCGGCCCGCAACTACCCGGGGCACTTCATCGTCGCGGGCCCGTGCGCGAGCCTCGATCGCGCCGAGCTCGAGCTGCGCGACGCCGGGATCCTGCATCAGCGCGTGCCCGTGGAGTACGCCTACCACTCGAGTCTGATGGACGAGGTCCTCGCGGGCTGCCAGGCGCCGCTGCGCGCGACCTCGTTCCGGCCGCCGCAGACTCCGTGGGTGTCGTGCGTCGATGGCGAGCTGGTCGCGCGCGCGAGCGCCGAGCACTTCGGGCGAGTCGCCCGCGAGCCGATCGAGTTCGAGGAGACGATGGTCAAGATGCGGGCGCGCGGCGACTTCATCTACCTCGACCTCGGGCCCTCGGGCACCTTGCACAATTTCGTGCGCAGCAACCTCCCGCCAGGCTCCCGCTCGTGCTCGCGCGCGCTGCTGAGCCCGTTTGGCTACGAACCCGCCGCATTCGACGAGGTTCGCAAGCTCGGCTCCCGCCGGAGCTCCCGCCCCTCGAAGCGCAAGCGAGTCGATCCCATGAACATCTACGGTTTCCCTGGTCAAGGTTCACAGCGCAAGGGGATGGGCAAGCAATTGCTCGCCCGCTATCCCGAGTACGTCGAGCGGGCCGACGCGGTCCTCGGCTACTCGATCGAGAGCTTGTGCGTGCACGATCCCGAGCGACGCCTGCGCGACACCGAGTTTCAGCAGCCCGCGCTCTACGTGGTCGGGGCGCTGAGCTACCTCGACGCGATCGCCAGCGGAGCGCCGCGACCCGACTACCTCATCGGTCACAGCCTCGGCGAGTACATGGCCCTGTTCGCCGCGGGGGTGTTCGACTTCGAGACCGGCCTGCGCCTGGTCCAGCGTCGCGGTCGGTTGATGGCGGCCGAGAGCGGCGGGGCGATGGCCGCGGTCCTCGGCGTCGACGAGTCCACGATCGCCGAGCTGCTCGCCGAGGCCGGGATCGGCGAGCTCGACTTCGCCAACTACAACGCGCCCGATCAGCTGGTCCTCTCGGGTCCCGGCGCGGCGATCGACCAGGCCTGCGACCGCTTCGAGGCCGCCGACATCCGCGCGGTGCGTCTCGCCGTCAGCGCCCCCTTTCACTCACGCTACATGCGGAGCGCGGCCCAGCAGTTCGCGGGCTTCGTCGCCGAGTTCGAGTTCATGGCGCCGCAGATCCCCGTGATCGCCAACGTCGACGCGGCCCCCTACACGCAGGCGTCCGTCGCCGACAAGCTCATCGCTCAGATCCACTCGCCGGTGCGGTGGACGGAGATCGTGCGTCGGCTGATGAGCCTCGGGGCCTTCGAGTTCGTCGAGCTCGGCCCCGGAGAGGTGCTGTCTCGGCTGGTCACGCGGATCCGCGCCGGCGCCACGCCCTTGCCCGCGCCCTGGGGAGCGGACGCCCAGCCAGGGTCGGCGGCGTCGCTCGGGACGGCGCCAGCTGTGGTCGCGCCAGCTGTGGTCGCGCCCGCGCCCGCGCCAGCTGTGGTCACGCCCGCGCCAGCTGTGGTCACGCCCGCGCCCACGCCAGCTGTGGTCACGCCCGCGTCCCGAGCCGCGGCGTCGCCCGGTTGGGTGCGGAGCCTCGCGTCGGGTCCGGCGAGCTCGCCGGACTTCGAGCAGCAGCGGTTTTGCGCGCGCTACGGCCTTCGTCGAGCCTATGCGGCCGGCGGCGGCGGGATGCACGGTGGCGTGGCGTCGACGGCCCTCGTGCGTCGCATGGCGGGGGCGGGTTTGCTCGGTCTGCTCGGCGCCCACGGCCTCGATGAAGTCCAGCTCGGCGCGATGCTCGACGAGCTCCACGCCGAGCTGGCGCCGGGCTCGTTCGGGGTCAGCCTCGTCCACGAGCTGTCCGACGCGCGCGAGCGAGCTCGGGTCGCGACCTGCCTCACGCGCGGCGTCCGAGTGCTCGACGTCAGCGGCTTCACGTCCATGACCCCCGCGCTGGTCTGGTATCGAGCCAAGGGCCTCGCGCGGCGCGGCGCGGGCCTCGAGATTCGTCACCGTATCCTCGCCCGGGTCTCACGGCCGGAGACCGCCGCGAGCTTCCTGTCGCCCGCGCCTGCATATCTCGTCGAGGAGCTCCTCGCCGAGGGCTCGATCACCGACGACGAGGCCCACTGCCTCGCGCGGGTGCCGATGGCCGACGATCTGTGCGCCCAGGCCGACGGAGGTGGCGGGACCGAGCGAGGCGTGCTCGGTGCGATCCTCCCCGTGCTCGCGGCGATGCGCGATGAGGCTGCCGCTGCCCACCGCTACCCCGAGCACGTCGGGCTGGGCGCCGCCGGGGGCCTGGGTTGTCCACAGGCCGTCGCCGCGGCGCGCCTGCTCGGCGCCGAGTTCATCGTCACGGGCAGCATCAACCAGTGCAGCGTCGAGGCGGCGACGAGCGAGGTCGTCAAGGACATGCTCGAGACCGTCGACATCCACCACACCGACTACGCCCCGGCCGCGGCGGGCTTCGAGCTCGGTGGGCAGGTTCAGGTGCTCAAGCGCGGGGTGTTCTTTCCTGCCCGCGCCAACCGGCTCTACCGGCTCTACCTTCAGCACGACGCCCTCGACGAGCTCGATCGGCGGACCGCCGGGGAGCTTCAGGACAACTATCTGCGCGCCAGCTTCGAGCAGAGCATCGACTACGCTCGCATGCGCTACGCCGATGAGCTGAGCGTCGGGGAGGCGCTCACGCCCAAGCGTCAGATGGCGCTGGTGTTCCGCACCTACCTCGAGCGCTCCGCTCGCAACGCGATCGAGGGCAACGTCTACGACAAGGTCAACTTCCAGGTCCCTTGCAGCGCCGCGATGGGGGCGCTCAATCGCTGGGCTCGCAATACCGGGCTCGAGCGCTGGCGGGACCGCCACGTCGACGAGCTCGGGCTTCGGCTGCTCGACGAGGCCGACGCCCACCTGCGTCGAGCCTGGGACGTTCGGGGAAGCTGAAGGTCGTAGCGACGCTCCTCGTAGGCGGGCTGGACCGGCGCGATCCGGGTCCGGCTCCGGGGCCATGGGGGACAGCCTGCTCGCTCAGATCATCGCCGACGCGGGCTCGATCCGCGAAGCATGCAAGGTGATCGACATCCCGCGCTCGACCCTCAGCGCCGTCTGTCAGGATAGTTGCAGTGTTTCTGCGGTAGCTTAGGCGCCCGCAAAAACCAACCAAACGGGGCAGAAAAGACCAGCAGAGGAGAACATCGGGCGAGGCGGCATAAGTCGCGCGGGGCTGCCTAGCCATGCTCGAGAACAAGGGACCTGCGCGTCTTCTGGTCATCAACGGGGAGCCGTCGTGGGCCCGTGACGACCTCCGCGGGGTCAACCGGTAGAACCCGCGGGCACCTGGGCGGCGCTCTGGTCATCAACGGGTAGTCGTCGTGGGCGGATGGTGGCCTCCGCGGGGTCAACCGATAGAAGCTGCGGGCGAGCATGTCGCCCCTGTGGGCTCAACGGGTAGTCAACCGGTAGAAGCCGCGGGGTATGCGTTGGCTTCTGCGTGCAACGGGTCGTCACTGGAGGCCCACGAGGGGAGGGGGCACCGTCAACCTATAGGCACGCGGGGCTACTAGGCACGCGGGGCTACAGGTCGTCGCTGGACTCGAGGCCGATCTCGGCGTTGACCGCCTCCTCCTCGGCGATCAACTCGCTGACGTCCACTTGCTCGGACTCGTCCGTGGGTTGCTGGGGCTCGCCGCTTGGGCTCTTGCCGCGCTCGCGCTCGAGCTGCTCGCCGACCGAGTCGATCGGCCGCAACGCCGCGCGGATCATGGCAACCTTCTTCGGATCGTCGTCGCGGATCATCGCCAGCAACGCGATGAGGTAGTTCTGAATCGAGCGCTGGAGATCCAAGCCAAGCTCGCGCAGGTTGACGCTCGAGCCCCGCTCGCGAGCGGCGCGCCTCTCGGTCATCGCTTCGTAGTGGGCTTGTGAGTCCTGCAGTGCCTCATAGAACTCGGCGCCGACCCAGCCGCTGAGGGCCTCGCCCGCGTTCTCTTGCTCGATGACCTTCCACAGCGTCAGCATGTGCTCGTTCTGTTCGAGATACGCGAGGCGCGTGAACTCGACCCCGGTCGCGCCGAACAGACGCGCGCGGATGATGCTGACCAGCTTGGCCTGCTCCGCCGCGGCCTCGTAGTCGAATTCGTTGGGCTTTTGGATCCCTGCGAGGCGCTTGATCCCGTCGCGTTCGAACACCTCCCAATGGCCAATCCGCTCATAGAACGCGACCCACAGCAGGTCGACCACGCGATCGAGCTCGGCCTCTTCGGCCGGGCTGGACGCGGTGGTCTCAAGGTGGCGATCGACGTATGCCTGGGTGATTGTGTCGATTGCTACGCTCAGGATCGCGGCGGCCTGCTCGAGATCCAAGCTGCCGGCTTCCGGCTTGCGCTTGCGAAGCAATCGAGCGAGGGCGAGCTACCGGCGGCCCGAGGTGCGGGGTACAAAGAAATAGCGAGCACGATCGAGAGCCACGTTGAGCATGGCTACTGACGATATCCAACGAGGTCGAGGATGTCGACCCTCGACCAGAGCGCCAACCGAAGAGGGCAGGAGCGGCCCGTGATGTGCGTGGTGGCGTCATGGCTGCCGATCGTCCCAGACCCGCGACGGCCGGATCTCCAAGCCTCGCCCACCGCGGCCTCGTGGTCGACCGCCTGGCGCTGCCCGAGCCGAATGAAGTTCATCCGCAGTTTGGGCACGGTAGGAGCGCTGGACCGTGAGCCGGCCGCGGTCGAGACATCCTCGCGCCAGCGCAGCGCGACGCGCAGCCCAGCGCGTGCCGCCACGACCACGAAGCGGTGCCAATCGGGGTCCTTGCTTCGGCTTCACGGTCTCTCAGCACCGTATGCCCCTGTCGTAGACCTCGTCGCAGACGCCGAGACCCTCGAGGCTGCCCGTGGCGACAAAGCCACGGCTTCTTCTTCACTGCCCCCTGCGGCTGCGGCTGCGGCTGGGCTGGGCTGCGCCTGTGCCTGCGCTTGCCGCCCATGTGCGTAGGCAGAAGGTCCCGCGCGCGCTCGAGGTGGCAGGACCGGCCCGAGATTCCATCGCAAGCTCCTTTCCATCGCGGGCTCCTTTCCATCGCGGGCCCGTGCCCCGTCGCCGTTGACGGGGATCGCTGTGACAGGAGCGGCTGTGATGCCCATGCGCCGCTTGTACGGCCGCCACCGCGCGACCGCCAAGTGAGGCTCAGCCGCGCCCCGCGTCGCGCATCACTTCCCGCAAGCGGCCTTGCCGTTGTCGAGCGCCCAGACATCACCGCACGCGAGGATGGTCTGGCACAACAGGATTTGCTCCTTAGGGAGGAACTTGCAGCCCTCACCGGTCATTGCCTTCAGGTCGACCGTTTCGCAGCAGAATAGTTGGTCGTCTTGGTCGTCCTCGGGCGGACGGATGTCGGGCTCTTCCGGCGCGGCACTTGGGGCTGGGCTCGATTGCACGCCGCACGCGGCGGCAAGGATGGTGAACAGGATTGCTTTGCTCAGCATGCGCCCATGCTGGGCACGAACGCCAGCCGAACAACGCGCCTCGCGGTGCAACCCTTGCCGCCGAGTCACCCAGCGTCGCTACAGATATGCATCCGAGAACAGCGCTGCCAGCAAGATGTCGCCGCTGTCGAGCAGGCTGGCATCCAGGACGAACGAATCAGTCTTGGCCTGGTCTCATGCCGCTGATCGGCGACTTCAACGACGACGATCGGACGGACCTGTTTTGGCACGCACCGGGGTCCCCACCGACTGGTTGTGGCTGTCGGTCAGCGGTTTGATCACCGTGATCTTCGACCGCTTCGAACGGCGGTGCCTCAGCGTCATCTGGCAGTTCGACGAAGGGGGCGGGCACACGCCGCGGGTCTTCTCGATCAACGGCGACTACGCCCCGGTCGTCGGTGACTTTGACGACGACGGATGCAGCGACATACTTTGGCATGACCCGGCGGACCCCGACCGCGTCAGCCCGCTGTGGCGGTGCGTCGGCGGCGACGCCTTCGCCTGTGACCCCCCGGTGGAAGCACCGCCGGACGGTTTCCCGATCGGAAGCGGACTCTACGGATGAAACGACTCCTCTCATTCATGTCAATCGTGGCCGTGGGGTTGACCACGGCCTGCGCTGAAGACGGCCCCGCTGCCGTCTGCGAACCCGCGTGTGCTCCCTAGGGGCCGTGGCTGCCCGGGGTCGGCGAGTGTGTGGCTGGCAGCTGCACCCCGACATTCATGGAGTGCTTCGAGAACACAGAGTTCTCGACCTGCCAAGCCAGTGCGAGGCCGTGGGCTCGACGTGTGCCGAGAACGCCTGCGCGGACGGGACATATGGCGAGGTATGCTTCAGGGTCGTGTCACTGTTGCCCGGGTTGGGGAGCGATGTTGGGAGGCCCGTATTCGGAGGTGTTCGAAAGCGGCGAGAAGCCCTCGCCCGAGCTGAAGAAAACAGCAGCGGACCTCTCGATCAGCGCGAGCTGCGACGGCTGCGTGGACGGGTCGCTGGCGTGCGTTGCCCGAGCACGAGATCTGTCCGACTGCCGACCCGTCGGCAAGCGAAGTACTCTCTGCGCTCCCTCTCGGTGCTCTACCCGCGTCAATTTCGGTGAACACACCACCAAGTCATGAGGATAGGGGGGGGTGGAGACCCATCAACTCGCCGCGTTCTCTGCCGAGGTTCAGAAACGAACAATCGTTCGTGTGCTGCGCTTGAACCCGTGCTGGTCGTTCAACAACTTGCTGCAGATCCTGCGCGACGGTGGGCCAGAGGCGGCCGCGCTCAGGAATGTGACGATCGGCGAACTGATCAGCGCTTCGAGCACGCTCCCGCTGCGTATGCCCACCGACGGGGCCCGCTCATCGACCTGCACCGCAAGCAGCGAGCAGAGCAGCTTCGCGGTGAGGACTTCGACGACGTCAGCTCGCGCGGGAGGTCGCGCTGAAGGTGCACCACGACCGCGACGACGACACCACGTGGCGGCTGCTCGCCGAGGTTCAGGCGATGACCCGATGCATACACCCGAACATCGTGCATGTGCACGACGTCGGCGACCATGATGGTTGGCTGTACTCGGCCATGGAGCTGTGCGACGCGGACCTCGAGATGTGGAGCCGCGACCAGCCGTGGACGGCGGTGCTCGATCGCGTGCTCGAGCTCGGACTTGGGTTGTCGAGAGTGCACGCGGCTGGGCTCGTGCATGCCGACGTGAAGCCCGCGAACGTGCTCGTCAAAGACGGGGCTGCGAAGCTCGGAGACTTCGGGCTCGTCACATCGCCAGGAGTGACGGCCCGCGTCGTTGGGACGCCGGGCTACATCGCGCCGGAGGTGGCCGATGGACGACAAGGGCCGGCGGGCGATGTGTTTGCGTTCGCGTGTTGCAGTTGGGCGTGCCTGTTTGGGCGGCCACCATTCGGGGATCCGCCCGCGGGCGCCGATGCAACGTCAACAACCGGATTGGCGACGGTTGCGTCGCCAGAGCGCTATTCGAGCGCGTAGATCACCAGGTTGTCGAAGCGCGTCCCCGCCTCCCAATTATTGAACGCGAAGTGCTGCTGCCCCGGCCCCGTCAGCGGGGCATCGTCGACCATCTCGGCGACCAGCCGCCCGTCGAGTTCGTAGCGCAGCTCGCCGCCCCGGCGGGTGATCGTGACGTGATAGCGGCGATCGGGCTCGAGCTGCGGATCCGTCGGCACCGCGACCCGGTCATCACCGTGCTCGTTGCGGCGGGCGATCACGTTGAGCGAATTGTTCCATCCGCCAAGGATGAACACGTAGCCGGTCGCGGTGTAGCTGGCCGCCTTGGCGAAGCTGCTGCCGTCGCCCGCGAGCTCGACCTTGATGTCACCCTCGTCGGTCTCGGCCCAGGCGTCGAACTCGACGCGGACGTTGTCAGGCAGGGGCTGGCGCAGCCACACGGGGTGGTTGCGGAGTTCGGCGAGGTGCAGCGCGCCGCGATCCAGCGTGACGCCGCTGCCGGTCGTCAGCCAGTCCTGGCCGATCACGCCGCGGTCGAAGTCGTCGGTGAAGATCACACGCGCGCCGTCGCTGGCGGTGCTGTAGGTCCGCGGGACCTCTTCGCAGGCGGTGAGCAGCGCCACGAGCGAGAGCGTCGAGAGCGTCGAGGACGTAGGAAAGGGGCGCGTTCGGGACGGCATGATCACCACTTTCGCTGGTCGGGATCGGGGCTGAGCAGGCGCTCGAGCAGGGCGTTCCACGGCTCACCGAGCTGGTCCGGGAGTAGCTCGTCGAGCATGGCTCGGGGATCGAAGTTGGGGTCGACGCGGTCGAAGTCCGCGGGCAGCGGGGCCGGGGCGATCGCGAGCTCGAGCACGACGACGCCAGCGGCGTAGAGATCGCTGGCGGGGCTGGCCTGAATCCCGAGCTTGATCTCGGGCGCGAGGTAGCGAAGCGTGCCCGCGCGGACGCTGGGGTTGCGCCCGCCCGACGGGGGCTCACCGCGTGGCTCGCTGCCGATCGCCAGGCCAAAGTCAGCGAGCGCCACCGGGGACCCGGGCCGAGCCTCGCGGACCAAGATGTTGGCTGGCTTGACGTCGCGGTGGACGGCCCCGGCCGCGTGCACGGCTCGCAGCGCCAGACGCAGCTGCTCGGTCACCGTTGGCAGGTCGGCGGGCGTCAGCAGGCGCTTGCGCATGGCGAGGCGCAGGTTGCCGCCGCGGCACAGCTCGAGCGCGACGAAGCGATGGCGCGGCTGGACGTCGAGCAGCGCGACCACGTGCGGGCTGCGAACCTTGGCCAGGGTCTGGGCTTCGGCGAAGAACCGGGCCTCGACGACCCGCGCGGGCACCCCGTCGCGACGGGCGTCGTCGCCGAGCAGCCGCTTGATCGCGACCGAGCGACCGACGCGGCGATCGTAGGCCTCATAGACGACGGCGTGGCGGCCACGACCGAGGGGGCGACCGAGCTCGTAGCGCTCGAGGCCGACCCCGCCCGCGAGCTCGAGCTCCTCGAGGCCGTCGAGCAGCGACAGGCCCCGGCTGCGGTGCTCGGTCGAGAGCCCGCGCCGCTCGAGCTCGCGCACGCAGCTGGACCAGCCCCGCAGGCCGCGGGTGTGGTCCACGTCGATCGCTAGCACGGCCTCGTAGTGACGCTGGGCGCCGCTGACGTCGCCGCGCTCGAGCAGGTGATCGGCGAGCATGAGGTTGGTCGAGATCTCCAGCTCGAACCGCGCCGCGCGAGCACGAGCCCGGTCGCGGTCGTCACCCACCGACTTGGCGGCGTCGGCTGGGACCGCCAGGATCGCGCGGGCGAGGGCCACACCCAGCTCGGGATCGAGGGCGTCGAGCAGCTCGCTGGCCAGGCGCAGCGCGAGGTCGAGGCGCGGGTTTCGGGCCAGGTGATCGGCGATCGCGAGCACCGCCCCGCGCAGGTAGCCCGCGTGGGACAGGGCCCGCAGCCGGGCGTCGATCATCGCGAGCGGCTGCTCGGCCTCGAGCTCATCGACCAGCAGCTGCAGCTCGGGCAGCTCGTCGGGGGTCGTCGCGCCCTCGCCAAACCGGCGCAGGACCGCCGAGATCGCGCTCGCCAGCGGGGTATCGGGCGCGGCGAACGGGGTCGGGGCGCGGACCAGGGTCTCGGTCATGGGGATGGATACCTCATCAGACCAGCGGGGTGACCTCGAACTCGAACGCCGGCCCGGCCCCGTCGTGCGTCGGGTCGAAGCGGACTCGGTCGTGCACGAGCAGCTCGACCGGCTCGCCGACGCCGAGCGGACCGCCAGCCAGCGAGACCATCCAGTCGGGGGTCGTGCGGGCCACGACCTGGTCGCCCTCGAACCCGAGCGCGATCGGCAGGTGCTCGGTGGGGCTGATCCACAGCGGGCCGCCGAGCGGGGCGAACGAGGTCCACGCGCTGTTGAGGCGATCGGGAGGGTGGCTCAGCCCGGCCTCGCGCAGCAGCGCGAGCGGGCGCTGATCCTCGTCGCTGCCCGATCCCCGGCATGACCACAGGTCGAAGCTCGACGCGATCCCCAGCGCGAGCGACCGCGCTCCAGGGACCCCGTCATCGAACAGCGCATGGTCTTCGCCGGGCGCGAGCGGCTCGCCGTCGAGGAAGCTGCCCGCGCGCGAGCCGAGATCGCGGACGACCAGGTGGGGCTCACCGTCGTCGCTGAAGGCGAGGGCGAGCTCGGCGTGCTCACGCGAGATCGCGGCTCCGGTGACGGTCAGCTCGCACTGCGGACCCCGACCCAGTCGCAGCGCCGAGCGTCCGATCACGCGCACGACGGTCGGCTGCGCGGCGCCGTGCGCTTGCACGCGCAGGACCAGCGCGCGGCCCCGGATCAGCCTGTGCTCGAGCTGCGAGAGTGACTGGGCGAGCGAGGACAGGGGCGTCTGGCCGTCGCGCTGGGCGTCGCGCACGTGCTCGAGCAGCAGCGCGTGGGCCAGCTGACGGCGGCCGGTGGCGAGCGCGGCGTCGACCTCGAGCTCGAGGCTTCGCTGCTCTCGCTGCTGCTGGACGCGCTGCTCGAGGATCGCGTGGATCGCCTCGAGCCGCTCGATGTCGCCAGCTTCGGTGAACGCCTTGGCGGCGCGCGACAGCAGGCCGAGCTGCTCGTAGAGCCGCCCAGCCTGACCGGCGCGCTGGCCCTCTTCGAGCGCCTGCGCGGCCTCGAGGGCCAGCGCACGGCGACGGGCGCCGGGCTCGAGGCCCTCCGCGACCCGCAGCAGCGCCTCCCCGAGGGCGCGGTGCAGCGCCTGGCCCTGCGCGGTCGAGGCCTGATTGCGGGCGCACCCCTCACGCAGGACCGCGAGCCGCTGCTGTTCGTCGCGCAGGGTGTCGGCGTGCTCGAGGCGCAGGCTCGCGGCCTGGGCGTGCTCGCCCACGTACTCGAACATCCGCGCGGCCTCCTGCAGCTCGCCGGCCTCCTCCAGCGCGAGCGCGGCGCGCAGCTGGGCCCGGTCCGTCGGCCGGCGCACGCGGACCAGGCCTTGGCTCGCGTTTGGGGTTGGCCCTCCGCTCTCACCCTGGCGCCGTGGCTTCACTCGGCAGTTATAGCGGGAATCGTCGGGCGCCGAGGCCAGCGGGATCGCAGTTCGTGCGTCTCCCCACGATTTCGCCCACGGTCGGCCGGTCAGTCTTGCCCGCGCGAGGCATGTCCCGCATCCTCCCGCGGTGGCGCAGAGCATCCTCGAGCCGGTCGCGGCAGGCCAGACCAGGTTTCGGATGCAAGGCCTCGCCCCAGACGCGCGCGGGATCGCGGTCGGGCGCGAGGCCTTGATCGTGTTCGAGTCGCTCGATCGTTGCGTGGCGTTCCTCGGCGCCTACAGCGTCGAGGCCAGCCTCGACGATCTGTTGCCAAGCATGACCCTGGAGCGAGCCCGCCGAAGCGGTGGCGGGACCGCGCTGCTGCTGCGCTGCGAGGCGGGCGACGGATACGTGCTCGATCGACTCGCGCGGCTCGCTGGTGCCGCGCGCAGTCAGCTGTACCCGGGGGCCGGCTCGGTGTTCGTCCGCTATCGCGAGTCGCAGGCGCCGTTCGGCTATGACCTCGCGCTGCCGATCGGCGAGCTGCTGGCCCGCGAAGGCAACAGCGCGGGGCTCTCGGTCGACGAGGTGTTGGTCGTGGATCGGGAATTCCTGTCGCGGTTTCGCAGCGACGATCGGCGCGGCGGCGCGGGGCAGGGGACGCGCGGCCCCGGTGGCGACCGCATCGATCCGATCGAGCTGATCCAGCGTCTGCAGCTGCGCCCGGTCGCGCTGCCGCTCGAGGGGATCGCCAGCGACCCGGAGCTGTGTGGCATGCGTGACATGGCGCTGGTGCTGGTCGCCCCGGGCATCGCCGAGCGCGTGCTCGCGTACCTGTGGCGCAAAGAGATCAGCATGGCCGGGATCCGGGTCGCGCTGGCCGAGGATCGCCGCGCGAGCCTGCTGCTGCGCCTGCGCAACCCTCCGGGCCGGATCCTCGACGTGCTGCGGCCGATCCCCGGGGTCGAGCTGTTGGTCCCGGTCTCGCCCCGCGCGGCGGTCGAGGTCGGCTGGACCCACCCGATCCACCTGGCGTCGGCCAGCTCGTGCCTGCCGGGCGACGAGATGTATCTATTTCGTGGCCGCGCGGGCCGGGTCGAGCGGATCGACGGCGCGCCGCGCTTCGTCGACGGGCGCTACCTGGTCCAGACCGAGGTCCGGCTGCGCGAGCCCGAGTTCGAGGTCGAGCCCGTGCGCATGCAAGAGAGCGGGCCGCTCGAGGTCGACCTGCGCCTGCAGGCCTCGTCGATGGCCCGCGAGCCGCGGGCGTCGCTGATCGCCTGGACCGACCTCGAGCTGCTGCGCCGACTGATCTACCTGGTTCCCCCGAGCGCGCTCGCGGCCGCGCGCCTGGTCCCGCTGACCGCCGGGCTGCTGATCGTGGCCGGCGGCGCGCGCCTGGGCCGGGACGGCCGGGCGCTGTCGGTCGGCACCGTGATTCCGCTGGGTCAGCGGTTTTGCGAGGTCGCTCCGGGCGTGCTGGTGCCCGACGGGTTCGAGCTGTGGCCGCGCCTGCGCCCGCAGCTGGTTCGTGAGCTGCTCGGGCTCGAGGGCGAGGACCGAGCGCTGTTTCTGGCCCCGGGCAGCGATCCCATCCACATCGCCGACGATCGCATGCTGTCGCTCGACGCTGCTTCGATCGGCACGCTCGAGGCCAGCGAGGCCGACCTGGTCGAGCCCTCGCTCCCCGCGCTCGAGCCGGGCACCATCACCAATCAACGCCTCGGCCGCTTCGCGCTGTGGGGCTTTCGCAGCCAATCCGATTAGCAGTCCGTGGTCGCGCCGCCCTTCAACACGACCGCCGGATTCCTGGCGCGCTTTGTCGAGCCGCTGCTCGCGGGCGGGTCCGTGGAGGTCGAGGCGCCGCTGTCGGCCCACGATCGTCAGCAGATGCTGAGCGACGCGGGGCCGCTCATGCACCCCAGCTTCTTGCACCTGCGCATGCGGATCGGCCGACGGCTGGTCGCCGAACCAGCGCTGCCCGATCCCGGGGCCGACGAATTGTCGCTGTGGCTCGGCCTTCACGACGTGCTGGCCCTCGATCACCCGGACACCGAGCGGGTGTGGACCCGCGCGTCGACTTGGCGGCGGGTCGAGACCGAGACCCGAAGTTTGCTGGCGTTCGCGCGGCCGGCCGACATGGCCAGCGCGCTCGCGCGGGAGCTCGCGGTCGGGGCGTTCTTGCAGCTTCGCCGCGAAGACCACGTGGTCTCGGGCCCGGCGGGTGACCTGCGGTTTCGCGGACAGACGCCGCCGCGCCGGCGATTTGGGTTCCTCTCACCCAGCTTCGCCGACGTGCGCACGGAGGTGGTCCGGTGGATCGATCAACCGCACGCGACGATCGTCGATCGCCTGCTGCCCGACGTGATGTGGGTCAGCCCGCTGACCTCGCTGCTGCGGCCAGCCTGGGCGCCGCCTGGGTGGTCGCCGCTGATGGCCGTCGAGTTCCTGCAGGCCCGGGCCTACGCGCGGGCGGTCTGCCACGCGTGGGCGCAGGAGCGCGAGTGGCTGCGGATCGGCGGGGTCGTGGCGGGGAGCTTGCTGCGCTCGCTCGATCTCCACGGGCGGGTGTTCGGCGATGTGCCGGGCGCTGGCGTCCCTGGCAGCGCCGCCGCGATGCAGCGCGCGGCCAAGGCCGCGCACATGGAGGTCGGCTTTGGTTCAGGCGTTGGGTCGAGTGCTCGCTCGGGTCGGGCTGGCGATGATCCTGGCGATGATCCTGGCGATGACTCCGATGACTCCGACGATCCAGACCGCGTCGACGCCTTCGACCAGGTCGCCCGCGAGTTCGAGGACGAGCCGAGCGGCGTGCTCGCGGCCTTGCCCGCGCCCGCGATCCCCAGCGCACCCGCGGACATCGGCGCGGTCGTAGGGGCGCTTATCCACCTGCACGTGCTCAAGGTGCTCGAGTTCGACGCGCGGATCAGCATCGGCGTCGGGGCCCGCGACTGGGCCGTGCAGAGCTTCCTGGCGTTGCCCTTGTTGTTACCGGCGCTCGAGCGGACCCTCGGGCGCCCCTTTGACCTCGACGCCCCGCGCGGGGACACCCTGCCCAGCACGGCCGGGGCCCTGTTTGCCGGGGGCGCAGGGGTGGTCGACGAGGGCTTCGCGCGCCGCTGGGACGAGTATGGCGAACACCTCGCCGGGCTGGTCCCACGCAACGTCGTGGACAACCTGCACGCGACCCTGGTCCGGCGAATACGCGAAGAGTAGAAAGACAGCCCGCATGACCCAACCGCTGCAACCGCCCGTCGCGACCAAACCGGTGGCGATCCCCGAACTCGCTCGACGCTTGCAAGACGGCGCGCGTCGGCTCGAGGCCCAGTTCCTGGGCAAAGAGGAGATCATCCGCCTGTTGTTCATCTCGGCCGTCGCTGGCGAGCACATGGTCATGGTCGGCCCGCCCGGCACGGCCAAGAGCGCGCTGGTCCGGGCGTTCGCCGACACGATCGACGCGCACTACTACGACTACCTGCTCACGCGCTTCACCGAGCCCAACGAGATCTTCGGGCCCGTCGACATCCAGGCGTTTCGCCAGGGCGCCTACAAGCGCCGGGTCGAGGGCATGCTGCCCGAGGCCGAGATCGCGTTCCTCGACGAGATCTTCAAGGCCAACAGCGCGATCCTCAACAGCTTGCTCGGGGTCCTCAACTCGCGCCGGTTCTCGCACGGCAACACCACGCTCGCGGTCCCGCTGATCTCGATGTTCGCGGCCAGCAACGAGGTCCCCAACGACGACGCGCTCTCGGCCCTGTTCGATCGCTTCTTGCTCCGGGTCCGGGTCGACTACCTCGACAGCTATCAATTTCGCGGGCTGCTGCACAAGGGCGCCGCGCTCGAGTCCAAGGCCCTCGAGGCCCACGGGCGCCAGTCGGCGATCAAGCCGACCGTCAGCGCCAGCGAGCTCGTGGCGATGCAGCGCGAGTTTGGCTCGCTGCTCGAGAGCATGGACGAAGAGTTCCTCGCCACCTACAAGGGCCTGGTGTTCCAGATCCGGTCCGAGGGCATCGGCCTGTCGGATCGTCGGGTCGTCAAGATGCTCAAGCTGTTCGCGGCCTCGGCCGTGTTCGACGGCCGGACCCAGGTCAACGACGCGGACTTCTTCGTGCTCCGCCACGTGTGGAACACCCCCGAGCAGCAGGACATCCTGCAGGAGATCGTCGGGCCGATCCTCGACGCGTGGTACGAGCAGCACCCCGAGCAGCAGCGGATCGGGGCCACGCCGACCAGCTTGCAGGATCTGCTCGCCGAGCTGCGGATCATCCGTGAGACCCTGGCCAGCTCCGAGGTGCTCTCGGACATGCAGCTGTTCTCGCAGCTGCGCAACCTCGGCGACATCAAGGCCGCGCTGCAGCGCATGAAAGACAACCCCGCGGCCGAGCGCATGATCGGCGAGGTCGACAAGCTGCTCGAGACGATGTTCGCGTCGAGCCGGTTCGTATAGGGGAGACCGCGTGGCCGAGTTCGAGACCGACGGGGGCGCAGGGGCGGGAGCGGGCGCCCGGGACGACGCGACCGAGCCCTCGGGTGAGCGGCCGCTCGGGGAGCGTGGTGGGCTGCCCACGCCCGCGCGCGTGCCGATGCCCGTGCTCGAGCGGCAGATGGGCGGCCTCGCGCTCAGCGAGCTCGACGGCGTCGGCCCGATGGCGCTGATGCGGGCGGTCGCGTGGCACAACGTGCTGGCCCGGCTCGGGATCGCGGTCCCGCTGGTCATCGTCCACGACGTCGGCTGCCTGATGTGTGGGCTCGGGCGGCCGGCCTCGGTCAGCCAGGGCGTCGGGGATCCGCGCCTGGGCGAGGCCTGGCGCCAGTTGCTGGTCGATCTGGGCGAGACCGAGCTGTTTCGCCAGCCGGCGGCCTGGAAGCACCGCGACCCCATGGTCGGGGTCGTGCTCGCGCGGGTCATGGCCAGCGTCGCGCCGCAGCTGCCCGAGGACGCCCGGGTCGCGCGGCCGCAGGAGCTGCCGGTCGACGTGCTCCAGTACGCGCGCATCGATCCACGCTCGGCCTACACCCGCTACGACCAGGAGCTGGCCGTGGCCTGGATCCGCACCATGGTCGGCCATCGGTTGTTGCCGCTGCTCGAGACCGAGCAGATCGACGTCGACGCGCTGCGCCTGCTCGGCCTGTTTCGCACGGGCACCGACGGCGTGGCCGGGGTCGACCTGGCGGATCTCTACAACGTGATCTTGTCGCCACAGCTGGCCGACGTGATCGACTTCTCGCTGGAGCTGCTGCCCTCGCTGCTCGAGGTTCGCCGCGAGATGGGCCAGCAGACGTTCGGGGTCGATGGCTACGCGTCGATCGAGCGGGTCGGCAACATCGACAGCATGGTCCTGACCCAGCTCGCCTACGACGACGAGGTCTTCGAGCAAAAATACGTCGATCACGAGCTGTTCTACTACACCCACGAGAAGCAGTACGAGAACGAGCGCCGGGTCCACCACGTGCTGGTCGACGGCAGCGCCTCGATGCGCGGCGTTCGTGAGGTGTTCGCCCGCGGGCTGGCGCTCGCGCTGTGCAAGCGGCTGGCGCTGCTGGGCGAGCAGGTCGTGCTGCGGTTCTTCGACAGCCGCCTGTACGAGGGCGTCAAGGTCGGCGCCGGGGGCCACGTCGAGGTGCCCTACGTGCTGCAGTTCCGGGCCGAGCGCGGGCGCAACTACGCCGCGGTCCTGCGTCAGCTCAACGCCGAGCTCGCGGCCCCGCGCCGCGACGCGGCCCAGTCCCTGGTCTACATCCTGACCCACGGCGAGGCCCAGTTCCCCGCCTCGGAGGTCCAGCTGCTGGCCAGCCGCGCGCCGATCTACGGGGTCTTCATCCTCCCGCGGGGGCCGCTCAAGCTCGGGTATCTCGACGCGCTGCATCGGGTCCACGTGATCGACGACGAGGCGATCGGCCACGGTCGTCGGGCCTCGCGGGCCCGGCAGATCATCTCGGAGGTCGAGAGCGACCTCGACGGCGCCGCGCGCAGTCACGTCGGGGGGAGGCTCGGTTGATCGACACCGCGGTGCTGTGGGTTCGGGCCGAGGCCTCGATGCGAGGCGGCCGCTGGCGCGAGGCGCTGGCCCACCTGCGCAAGCTGATCGAGGTCGTCGATCGGATCGACTTCGAGTACGAAGAGTGGCTGCGGGCGATGGCCGAGTCGCTGCGGGCGCTCGGGCAGTTTCGCGACGCCGCCGCGTGCTGGGCCTACCTCGGCGCGACCGAGGCCCCCGGCAAGGCGGCGCTCGATCGACTGCGCGCCGAGATCGAAGCAGGGGAGGCGGATCAACAAGCGATCCGGCTGTTTGGGATCTACCTGTCGCGCGCCGGTCACCACCGTGACGCGGCGACCTGGTTCGAGCTCGCGAACATGCCGATCCACCGCGCGATCGAGCTCGAGCGAGCCGGTCAGGACGCCGAGGCGGCGCAGCTGTGGGCGGAGCTGATCGACGGCCGCAACGCCGAGCGGATGGCCCTGGTCGCGGAGCGCCCCTACGAGCAGGCGCTCGCGCGGATCAACTACGGCCTGTGTCTGCATCGGCTCGAGTCCGATCGGGCTCGGCAGGCGCTGGCCGAGGCGACCACCGCCGTCGAGGAGGTCGCGGATCGATTCGAGACCGAGGGACTGCGCGAGCGGGCGTTCGACTGCTACCAGCTGCTCGCGCGGATCGGGACCGAGACCGGCACCTTCGAGAACGTCGCGGAGGGCTGCCTCAACAGCGTGCGAATCCTGCGGGACGACGCGCTCAAGCTCGACGCCCTGCGCCTCTACGAGGCCTTCGTGACCCTGGCGCGGCAGTCGGGCGAGCACCACGCCGTCGCTGGGATCCTGCGCGAGGCGGCTGACTACTGCGCCCGCGCGGGGCTGCCCTACGCCGACGATCTGCGCCTGCGCGCGGGTGAGGCCTGGCTCAAGGCCGGCGAGGACGCCAGCGCTCACGGGCACCCGGTTCAGATCGTCGAGAACGCCTACCTGGCCGCCGCCGAGTCGTACGTGTCGGTCCGGGCGTTTCGCCACGCCGCCGAGGTCTACGCCCGGGTCGCGCAGCTCGACATCAAGGGCCGCGATCGCTACCGCCGGCTGCTATCACGGCTCGGCAGCAACCCCGAGGACGCCCCGCGCCCGGTCCCGGTCCCCGAGTTCCTCAAGCGGCTGCCCGACTACGAGGAGGTCTGGTACGTGGACCTGGCCGAGTGGGAGCTCGAGGGTGACCCGGCCCTGATCGCCGCGGGGGTCATGGCCGATCGGCGGTTCCCCGACTACGTGCGCCGCCACGCGCTGCTGTTGGTGCTCGAGCTGGCCGAGCAGGCCCGCGCGGGCAAGTCGTCGCGGGTCGAGATCGTGAATCGTCTCAAGGGCATTCGCGCGTACCCGGTGATCGCGGCGCTCGAGCGCATGTACGACACGGGCGACGTCGCCGTCCGGCGCGAGGTCGCCGAGGCGCTCGGGGTGCTCCGGTTCAAGCGCAGCTTCTCCACGCTGGCGAAGGCGCTGCGCAGCGACGACGCCGAGGTCCGGCATCGGGCCGCCGACGCGATCAGCAACCTGTACTTCCCGCACGCCTTCGATCGTCTGCGGCGCGTGTTCGAAGCTCGGGATCTGCCGGACGCCGTCGACGCGCGCACGGCCGCGGTCCGGGCGATCGGCCGGATCAACACCGTCGAGGCCCTCGACTTCCTGTGCGACCGGCTGCGCGAGGCCGACGAGAGCTACGTCAGCCACGTGATCGCGGCGATCAGCGCGCTGAGCAACGCGGACCTGGTCCCGTACCTGCGCCAGCAGCTCGACCTGGTCCCGCCCGCGTATCGCTCGGTGCTCGAGGACGCGATTCAACAGCTCGGCGGCTAGCCGAAGAAGTAGCTGAGCCCGACGTTGAAGGTGTTCAAGGTCGGGTACTCGCCCGCGAAGCTGTGGACCAACAGCTGCCAGCCCAGGCTCATCCCGATGCCGTGTCGAAACCGCCGGCTCTCCGAGTCGTGGAACAGCAGGCCCGCGTCGAGCTGCAGCTTGGGGCCGTGCGGGGCGGCGTCCGGGGGATCGATCACGCCCACGCGCGTGCTCGAGACCGGCGCGTAGAAAAAATTGTAGCCCGCGCGGACGTCGAGGTAGCCGCGGCCGAACAGCCCGAGCCGACCCAGCCCGAGGCTCGGGCCGCCGCCGACGAGCAGGCCGCCAAACTTCTCGACCCCGTCCTCGCCGAAGGTCAGGTCGCCGCCGTAGACAGCCGCTCCGATCCCGTAGCCGATGAAATTCCAGGTCTGGCCGAGCTCGACGTTGGCCGAGCCCATGCGACCGCCCCCGGTCCCGCTGCTGGTGCCCGACAGCGCGTACGCGGCTCGGGCCGCAAAGTAGATCCGCGCGGGGTTGTGCGCGGGCCGGTAGATCCGCGAATAGTAGTTGCGCAGCCGCTCGCTTCGATCGACGCGGTTGGGGGTGGCTGAATTTGACACCCGCACGCGCGGGGGCGCGGATTCGGGCTCGTCGCTGACCAGCAGGCTGGAGAGATCTTCTTGCTCGGCTGGCGGCTGGGTGGCGTCGCCTGGATGTTCGGGGGGCGGCATCGCCCCTGGGCCCGGGGCCGCATCTGGAGCCGGGTTCGCCTCTGGATCCGCGGCCGGGTTCGCCCCTGGATCGGCGACATCCGGTTGCGTGTCCTCGGTCACCGTTTGTTCGCTCGCTTCGGGACCCGCAGTGGTGGGAACGTGGGTCTCCACAGGTGTGATCGAGCTGGGATCGGGGGCCTTGGTGGGGTGCTGGACGGCAGGCCCATCCGCGGCTGGAGCTGCGAACGCGAGGCTCGGCAGCAGCAAAGTCAGGCACAGCGGAGCCAAGCGGCGGACAGCCATTCGCGGAGGCTACTCTCGATGCTTGGCTGGCGCGACCCCTGCCGCGAGAAGCCGCCCGTGGGCCCACGCCAAGTCCCATTTGGGGCGCGACGCGAGCGGGAAAACGGGGCAACTGACGCAAAGTGACGCGGTCTCCGAGGCGGTGAATCAGTCGACAGCGCGGGCCGGGACACGGCTTTTGCATGGGTCGACGAGACGGCGCTCGAGGGTTGCCAAATGAGCGAACGGCTTGAATGATGTCGCGGTTGTCGCCGACCTTCGCGTTGCGACAAGAGGACGTCCCCCAATGCGCCAACATCGTAAACATTACCGCAATGTCGGAGTCACCCTGGCTACGGCGCTCTTGCTCGCGCCGGCCATGGCCTGTGGCCCGACCATCTTCGCGGACACGAGCGCGCTGACGATTGTCGGCGAGCCACCTCCACCACCACCACCGCCCGAGCCCGAGCCCGAGCCCGAGCCGCCGCCAAAGCCCAAGCGCGTCGAGGTCACCGCGGCCGCGATCGTCATCAACGACAAGATCCTGTTCGAGGTCGACAAGGCCGTGATTCGGCCCGAGTCGTTCGACCTCATGAACGAGATCACGCAGGTCGTGCAGGACAACCCCCGGATCAAGAAGATCTCGATCGAGGGGCACACCGACGACGACGGGTCCAACAAGTACAACAAGAAGCTCTCGCAGAAGCGGGCGGACTCGGTCATGGCCTACCTCGTCGAGCACGGCATCGAGGCCGAGCGCCTCACGGCCGTCGGCTTCGGCGAAGACGTGCCGCTGGTGCCCAACGACTCGGACGAGAACAAAGAAAAGAACCGCCGGGTCGAGTTCCTGATCGTCGAGCAAGACGAGGTCAAGAACGTGGTCGAGATCGACCCCGAGACCGGCGCCGAGAAGGTCGTCGAGACCAAGGCCGCGCCGTCCGCCAGGAAAGCTGGCCCGCCGGCCAAGGCTGCGTCCGGTGATGCCTCTGTCGCGGCGCCCGAAGCCGCCAAGAAGGAAGGTCCAAAGTGAAGGGCATGATCAAGTTCGCCGTCATCGCGCCGCTGCTGCTCAGCGTCGGCTGCACGTTCATCGCCCGCGACCCCGACAGCTACCGCGAAGTCACGCGTGAGCTGGTCGAGACCCGCGGCGCGGACCTCGAGGACTGCTACGACGTGGCCCTGCGCACCGACGAGTCCGTCGGCGGCACCGTGGTCGTCAACTTCACGGTCGAGAAGAAGACCGGGAAGATCATGAACCCCGTCGTCGACGAGGCGCAGAGCAACGCCCCGGCCGAGCTGTCGTCGTGCGTGATCACGGCGATCGACGGCCTGCAGCTCGATCCGCCCGACGCCCGCGAGGGTCAGGCGACGTTCCGCTGGAAGTTCGAAGCCAAGCCCGCCGCACCCGCGGCCTGAGCTCGAGCTGACGCGGCACAACCAGGGAGCGGCTTCGGTCGCTCCCTTTTTGTTTGCCCTGCTCCATGCCCGGTCAGTCGCGGCTGTGGTCGATGACCAGCTTGCCCTGGGCCTCGCCGCGCTCGCTGGCGGTGTGGGCCTCGCCGAGCTGGGCGAGCCCCATGACGCCGATCTCGTGGTCGATCCGGACCTCGATCGCGCCCGCGTCGACGATCTGCGCGAGCTGGGCGAGTCGCTGGTGATTGACCCGCGCGCTCACGAATTGATAGCGCCGGCCGCGGGCGAACTGCCCGAGCAGCCGCACCGACGTCGGCCCACCGAGCTTGACCGCGTTGACCAGGCTGACCTCGGCGTCTGGATCGGGCCCGGCCACGCTGACGAGCCGGCCACCCCGACGCAGGACCGCGAACGAGCGACGCTCGACCTCGCCGCCCACACAGTCGATCACGGCGTCGAGCTGATCCACGCGATCCTCGAAGCGCTCGCTCCGATAGTCGATCGGATCGGCGCCGAGCGATCGCAGGTAGTCGAGGTTGCGCGCGCTCGCGGTCGCGGTCACGGCGACCCCGAGGTGACCCAGGTACTGGACCACCAACGCCCCGACCGCCCCCGCGCCACCATGCACCAACACCCGTTGACCTGCAGACAGCTGCGCAGCCTCGCTGGCCTGGATCGCCGTCAGCCCGGCGAGCGGGACCGCGGCGGCCTCGAACCCGTGCAGCCGCCGCGGCGCGAGGGCCAGATAGCGCTCGGGCACGCAGATCCGATCGGCGTGGCTGCCCGGGCCACGCATCGGCGTGAGCCCGAAGACCTCGTCCCCGCGCGCGACGGTCGTCGCCTGGGTTCCGCACTCGAGCACCACGCCGCAAAAGTCTCGACCAGGGACGATCGGAAACGATCGGCGCAGGACCTTGCGCAGGTTGCCGCGGCGCAGCTTCCAGTCCACGGGATTGACCGAGGACGCGCGGACCTCGACCAACACCTCGGTCGGGCCCGGGTGGGGCTCGGGCAGATCCGTGCGCAGCTCGAGCACCTCCGGGCCGCCGTACCGCGAATAGACCTGTGCGCGCATGCGAGCGACGACGTTTTGAACGCCGTTGAACTGAGTCTCACGGTGCCACGCCGCTCGTCAAACGGCTGCTGCTCCGCTATCGTCGCAGCATGATGCTTGTCCGGCTGCGTCCATTGCTGTTGTTCGTGCCAATTGCGCTGCTGGGGTGTGGGGGTGGCGCAACGACCGAAGGTGGGCCGACGGACGAGACCCTGGGCGACGGCGACGGAGATCCCGGCGACGGCGACGGCGATCCCGGTGACGGTGACGGTGACGGTGACGGTGACGGTGATCCTGGCGACGGTGACGGCGACGGCGACGGGCCCAGCGAGCTGTGCGAGGAGCTGGGCCTGCCGATCGATCTGCGCCTCGAGGGCACCGGCTCCGGCTGGGGCGACGTCGCGGGCGACTTCAGCGTCGAGACCACGTTTGGCCCGTGGGACCTGGCCCAGCGCTTCTCGGGCTGCGACAGCTACGTGTTCGTCAACCACCTGAAAGACAGCACCAGCGACTCGCTGCGCAACAGCTTCAACGCCGAGCTGTTCACCCGGGCCCCCCGCAACGTGCACTGGTTTTTCCTCAACGACGACGCGGATCCCGAGGCTGGCGCGCAGGTGTGGCAGACCAAGATCGGCCAGTCGCTCGCGTCGCTCGAGCAGGCCGACATCGACTTTTGGTCCGAGCGCGTGCACTTCGTGACCCAGGCTCCCGCCGCGGCAGCCGGCAGCCTTGGCCAGTTTTACGCCGCCAACCCCAACGCCATGGTCGCCGCGATCGATCGCTTTCAGCGGTGGGAATACCCCAATTCGACGAGCGACACCGGCGGTGGCAGCTTCGCTCAGACCGCCCCGGTCCTGGCCTACACGCCGCGCTACTACAACTTTCGCCACGCCCAAGAGCTCGAGCTCGCGGCCCAGGCCGACGTCACCGAGGTCGCGCTGCTCGACCAGGTCGAGTTTCCGCCCGACGGACCGGGCGGGCAGGACGGGCCGTTCGCCAACAACTTCAACAATCAGGTGTGGACGGCGACGTTCCCCGACGCCGCGATCATGGCCGGGTTCGACACCATGGACATGGTCGTGACGGGCGAGTGCGGACCGAGCCCCGGTGACGACTGCGGGCACTGGGACTACGAGGCGTTCGTGCACTGGTGCGACACCGAGGCCTGCGATGGCCAGGTCAACGAGGTGTTCCGCTGGATCACCCCCTACGCGCGCGCTGGCGTGCGCAAGTGGGTGTTCGACACCACGCCGATGCTCGGCCTGGTCGCCGCGGGCGGCGATCAACACTTTCGGTTCGGGATGCGCTGGAACATGAACCCCTCGACCTGGGACATGCGGTTTCGCCTGCGCAACAGTGACCAGGCGGGCGCCAGCAAGACCCTGGTCCCGGCCTTCACGGGGAACAAGGGCTTCAACGACGGTTACAACGACTGGGCCAGCGTCGAGTTCACGCCGCCAGCCAACGCGACCAAGGTCGAGTTCGTCGCGCTGATCTCCGGCCACGGTCAGGACACCAGCAACTGCGCCGAGTGGTGCAACCATCAGCACGAATTCACGATCAACGGCGCGAGCGTGCACATGCGCGAGTTCTCGGGTGACGTCGCCAACCAGCGCTGCGGCGAGGCCGTCGACCAGGGCGTGGTCCCCGGGCAGTGGGGCAACTGGACGCCAGGCCGGGCAGGGTGGTGCCCCGGGCAGCCCGTCCAGCCGTGGATCGTCGACATCACCGACGAGGTCACGCTGGGCCAGCTCAACACGATCGACTACGTCGGTAAATTTGGCGGCGTGCCGGTCACGGGCAACCGCGGGCGGATCTTGCTGAGCAGCTACGTCGTCTACTACGAGTAGACGGGCTGCCAGAGTGTGCGCGGGACCGCGTTCCTCGGGCAATTGATGGCCCGATCGATCGACACAAGGCGCCCGTGGTACGCCCAGGGTACTCGCCATGACTTACCTACGCGTCTCCCCCCGTTCGTTGTCCATACTCGCCGCGCTCACGCTGCTCACCGCCTGCCCCGGTGCAGACGGCGACGATGATGCGGCCGACGAGACCTCCGACACCGAGGACACTGGCGAGGCCCAGGTCTGCATCGATCCGGGCACGGTCCTGCTGCCGAACGCCAAGCCGGCGAAGGTGCCGCTGCCGAACAGCTCGACCTTCACGTGCACCAACGGCTGGGGCACCGACGCGCCGCAGAAGGACCCGAAGTGGACGATCCAGCTCGGCGAGGTCGATGACGACTTCTTCTTCGCGGGGGTCGGCCTCGAGGCGCACCCCGACGGTGGCGTCGTGCTCGCGGCCGCGGGCTCGCTGGCCCGCTATGACGCGCAAGGGGAGGAGCTGTGGGCGCTCGACCAGGTCGCCTCGCCGCAGACCCAGCCCTACCTGGCCGTCGACGAGGCCGGCACGATCGTGTTCGCCACCTACACCTGGCAAAACGACGACATCGAGGTGGTTCGCTACGACGCCGACGGCGGCGAGCTCGGGCCCGTGGCGATCCCATGGAACAGCTCGTACCCCAACCTCTGGGCCGTCAGGACGTTTGGGCAGGACATCGTGCTCGGCGGCTTCGATGAAGACATGGGTGGCTCGTACGAGCAGCTGCTGATGCGGATCAACCCGGCGGGCGAGGTCGTGCTGCGCAAGTCGACCAACCTCGCGGGCGGCCAGATCCTCGCCGTCAACGCCAGCGGCACCGCGATGTTCGGCAGCTTCCCCGGGTTCCTGGTCTCGCTCGACAACGGCGCCGTGGTCGGGAGCCTGACCCCGAGCGTCGGCGGTCCGACCATGGTCGTGGGCGGGGGTGACGACTTCTACATGACCGGCGGCGCGAACGGGGATCTGTCGGTCGGCCGCTACTCGAGCGGCGGCACCGAGCGGTGGTTGCAGACCTACGACCGGGCCACCGTGAACGACCAGGGTCGCGCGATCGCGGTCGCGGGCGGCGAGGTCGTCGTGGTCGGCAGCACCAACTTGCTCGATGGCAGCGACGCGTACTGGTTTGGGACCCAGCCGATCGTGCTCGCCACCGACGCCGACGGCAACGCGCTGTGGAGCGACCGCATCTCCGCGCACGGCGACGCGAGCGCGGTCGCGATCGGGACCGCGGGCGAGGTCTACGTGGCCGGGAGCGCGGAGGAGGACGGCCCACCGAACCAGGAGCCGCCCCTCATCCAGTGGCTCAGGAGCTACTAGTTCAGACCCCCACAGGGACCTTGGCACTTCGCCGACTGCTGCCGCTTCGTGTCTGCGCGTTCTCGCGGCCGCGAGCGGCAAGGGGTAAGCTTCGGTCGTGATCGATCCGGCCACGACCACGCAGCTGCGCCAGCTCTACCAAAACTTGGTGGACCAGCCGCTCTGGCCAGACGATCCCCGCTACGTCGACCTGTACGCCGATCCGGGGTGGGCCGCGCTCGACCCCGTCGCACGACTGGCCACGCGGATTCGGTTCTCGGCGATCGAGTCGTCGCAGCTGTTCAGCGGCCACCGCGGCACCGGAAAGAGCACCCAGCTGCGCAAGCTGCAGCGGGAGCTCGAGGGCGACCCAACCTACAAGGTCGTGATCTGTGACATGGAGGACTACCTGCCGATGACCGACGCGGTCGACGAGGTCGACTTCATGCTCGGCGCGGCGGGGGCGTTGTCGGATGCGCTCGTGGACGCCGGATTGCTCGGTCGCGATTCGAAGGGGGACTACTGGACCCGCTTCGTCGACTGGCTTCGCGGCCAGCGGATCGACGTCGAACAGCTTGGACTCGACGCCAAGGTTCCCGTCGGGCCCGGCGCGGAGCTGCGGTTCAACGTGAAGGCCAACCTCAAGAGCGACGCCGCGTTTCGCGAGCGGGTGCGCGAGCGCATGAAGCTGCACGTCGGCGCGTTTCGAGCCGAGGTCCACGGGTTCGCGCAAGACTGCGTCAAGTGGTTGCGGGCTGAACATGGCGACGATACCCAGCTGGTCGTCATCTACGACAGCATCGAGCATCTGCGCGGGATCACGACCAACGAGCGAGCCGTCGCCGAGTCGGTCGAGGGTCTGTTCCGCGGACACGGGGACGCGCTGCGGTTTCCACATGTGCACACGATCTACACGGTGCCGCCGTGGCTGCGGCTGCACTACGCCGGGACCGACGGGTTTGATAGCTACTGCCAGATCCCGTGCATCAAGGTTCGCAAGCGCGCGCCAGATCCTGGCGGACAGGTGCAGCCCGATCCCGCCGGCCTCGACGTGCTGTGGCGGGTCGCAGGCAAGCGTGGCGACATGCAGTGGTTGCTCCGTGATCGGGCCGCGTTCGACGAGCTGGCGCTCGCCTGCGGCGGCTACCTGCGTGATCTGTTTCGGATGCTGACGGACCTGACCGCCCACGCTGCGCTCCACGGCGTGCCGGTGGCCGGGGATCGTTGCCGGCTAGCGATCGAGGAGCTGCGCAGCGCCTATCAGGGCTTCACCAATCGCCAGGCGGTGTGGCTGCAGGCGATCGAGGACAGCGGTCGGCTCGATATCCCCGATCTCGATGACCAGCACACGATCGCCCGGTTCCTCGATACTCACGTGTTGCTCGCCTACCGCAACGGCGAGGACTGGTACGCGGTGCATCCGGTGATCCGCGAGCTCGTGGCCGATCGCGCGGCGGCCTGGCACCGCGCTCAACGTGGGCAGGCTGAGCGTTGAGCGATCCAACGTCAGTCGAGTGGGCGTGGGCGAGGCTGTCGATTCACCTCGAGTGGGCGTCGGATTTCTGGCTGCTGTTCGTGTTTACCGACGATCCGAGAGCGAACCAGCAGCTGCGCGAGCGCGCCCAATCCCAGCTCGAGGCGGGCGGTCGGCAGCTCGTGAACCTGCGACCGAGCGCGCCAGATGACACCGCTGTGCGCGACGTGCTGCTCCAAGGGCGGGCCGACCAGGTCGCGTGGGTCGACTACGTGCGGCACGACGCGCCGGGGCAGGCGGACTGGCGCGAGGCCTGGCAGCGGCTGTGCGCGCAGCTCAATGAGCGTCGCGAGCTGCTGCGAAGGCGCTGGGGGACCGGCGGGATTGTGTTTGCGACCACGCTCGACCGGCTCGATGCCACGCCGGCTGTAGCTCCCGATCTATGGACGGTCCGCGCGCTGTTGTTGCGGGTGGCGACTCGCTCGACGGACCCGTCCGACCGACCCAGCTTCGAGCGGATCGAGGACCATCGGCGCAAGTCGACGCGAGACCTCGAACTCGACCGCCAGGCGGTCGAGCGAGCGCGGCGAAAGCTCGCCGACGGGGGACCGCTCGCCGACCTCGCGCTCGCGCTGCGCACCTTGAGTGAAACCCTCGACGACCTGCGCGAGCCCGACGAGGCGCTCGCGGCCGGGCAGGAGGCCGTCGAGCACTATCGAACGCTCGCACGCGAGGAGCCCGAGGCGTACTCGTCCCGGCTCGCGGCGGCGCTGAGCGACCTCGGGGCGCGGCTGTTTGCGGTTCGTCAGCGAGACGAAGCGCTGGCCGCGGCCGAGGAGGCGGTAGAGCTGCTGCGCCGGCTGGCGCACACCGAGCCCGAGACCTGAGCGCCGGGTTTGAACCGGGCCCGAGCCCGGCTCACTCAGACCGCGCCGAGCGAGCGGTCGAGGTCGGCGAGCAGATCGTCGAGGTGCTCGATGCCCACGCTCACGCGCACGAACCCGTCGGCGATCCCGAGCTTGTCGCGGTTCTCCTTCGGGACCGAGGCGTGGGTCATGATCGCCGGATGCTCGATCAGGCTCTCGACCCCGCCGAGGCTCTCGGCCAGGGTGAACACGCGGACGGCCTCCAGGAACCGCCTGGCCTGGTCGAGCCCGCCCTTGAGATAAAAGCTCACCATGCCGCCGAACCCCGACATCTGCCGGGTCGCGAGCTCGTGCTGGGGGTGGCTGGCGAGCCCGGGGTAGATCACCTGCTCGATCTTGGGGTGCGCCTCCAAGAACTGCGCGACGGCGATCGCGTTGCTCGCGTGCCGCTCCATCCGGAGCGCCAGGGTCTTGATCCCGCGCAGGGTCAGGTAGCAGTCCTGCGGGCCTGGGACCGCGCCGCACGAGTTTTGGATGAAGTGCAGGCGCTCGTGCATCTCGGCGCTGCGCATCGCAACCGCGCCGCCGACCACGTCCGAGTGGCCGCCGATGTACTTGGTGGTCGAGTGCACGACCAGGTCGGCGCCGAGCTCGAAGGGCCGCTGAAACACCGGGGTCATGAAGGTGTTGTCGACCGCCAGCAGCACACCCCGGGTCTTGCACATCGCCGAGATCGCCGCGATGTCGCCGAGCTTGAGCATCGGGTTGGTGGGGGTCTCGAGCCAGACCAGCTTGGTGTTGGGCTGGAACGCGGCCTCGAGCGCGGCCAGATCCCGCGGGTCGACGTAGCTGAAGCTGTGCCCGCGGCGGCTCATGACCTTGTCGAACAGGCGAAAGGTCCCGCCGTAGATGTCGTCGCCGGCGATCACGTGATCGCCGACGTCGAGCAGCTGGATCACCGCGGTCGTCGCGGCGCAGCCCGAGGCGAACGCGAGCCCGTGGGTGCCGCCCTCGAGCGCCGCGATCGAGCGCTCGAGCGCGAACCGGGTCGGGTTCTGGGTGCGGCTGTACTCGAACCCGGTGTGCTCGCCCGGAGACTTCTGCACGTAGGTCGAGGTCTGGAAGATCGGCGGCATCACGGCGCCGGTGATCGGCTCGCTGTGCTGGCCGCCGTGGATCACCAGGGTCTCGATGTGGGCCTGCGGCCCGCAGTGGTCGTGCTCGCGCTTGTACTCAGCCATCAGGTGTCCTTGCTCTTGCGCATCGCGGCCGCGTCGCGGGCCAGGTAGTCGATCAGATCGATCTTGGTGAGCAGCCCGCGCAGGTTGTCGTTCTCGGTCACGAGCACGACCTTCGCGTCATTGAAGATGCGCTTGAGCAGGGTGATGCGGGTGTGCGGGGTGACCGTGGCGTAGTCGCTCTCGACCAGGTCCGCGACCGGGGTGTCGAGCGCGTGGCCCTCGTGCTCGACCAGAAAATTCAGCAGGTCGATCTCGGCCACGATCCCAAAGTGGCGGCCCTTCTCGTCGAGCACGGGCAGCTGCGAGATGCCGTGCTCCTTGAGCGCGATCACGGCCTCGCGCACCGTCGCCGTCGAGCTGATCGTGATGAGCTTCTGCGGCTTGCGCTTGAGGATGTGCGCGACCGTGCCCTCGTTCTCGTGCTCGTTGAGAAACCCGTTGCTGCGCATCCACTCGTCGTTGAAGATCTTCGACAGGTACTTCTGGGCGTTGTCCGGCAGCAGCACCAGGATCCGCTTGGGCGTCTCGAGGCTGCGGGCGTACTTGATCGCGCCCATGACCGCGGCGCCGCACGAGCCCCCGCAAAAGATGCCCTCGCGGCGAACCAGCTCGCGGGTCATCATGAAGCACTCGAGGTCGTCGACCTGCACGATGTCGTCGAGGATGTCGAGGTTCATGGTCGAGGGCAGGAAGTCCTCGCCGATGCCCTCCACGTAGTACGAGAAGGCCTTGGTCATGCGCCCGGTCTTGACGTACTCGTAGTAGAGCGAGCCGACCGGATCGACGCCGACGATCTGAATGTCGGGGTTCTTCTCCTTGAAGTAGCGACCGCAGCCCGACAGCGTGCCGCCGGTGCCCATGCCCGAGCAGAACACGTCGAACTGGCCCTGGGTCTGCTCCCAGATCTCGGGCCCGGTGCTGACGTAGTGGGCCTCGGGGTTGGCGGGGTTGTGATACTGGTTGGCGTAGAACGCCCCGGGGGTCTCCTCGACCAGGCGCCGCGCGACCGAGTAGTACGAGCGCGGGTCGCTGGGCTCGACCGCGGTCGGGCAGATCACGACCTTGGCCCCGTAGGCGCGCAGCGCCGAGACCTTCTCCTGCGACATCTTGTCGGGCATCACGAAGATGCACTTGTAGCCGCGGATCGCCGCGACCATCGCCAGGCCCGCGCCGGTGTTGCCCGAGGTCGCCTCGATGATCGTCCCGCCCGGGCCCAGCATGCCGCGCTCTTCGGCGTCGCGGATGATGTTCAGGCCGACGCGGTCTTTCATGGACCCGGCCGGGTTCATGTACTCGACCTTGACGTAGATCTCGGACTGGAGGTCCGCTGTGACCGCGTTGAGGCGGACGATCGGGGTGTTTCCGATCGCCTCGATGATCGACGGGACCGCGCCCGGCATGAGGCTTGCCATGGCCGGACCATAGACCGCGCGCGGAGCCGCGGAAAGGTCGGCGCTCGGCCAACGCGTGAGCGGGCTCGCGCGTGGTCTGTGACCTGGCGCCGGCCGACGCGCGCGCTGACGGGCCCGAGCCAGCCAATGCCCGGCGTATCGGCGTATCGGCGTACCATGAGATCATGCTGGTCCGCTCGGTGTCGCTCGTGTTGGTCCTGGGCCATGCGTCTTGTGTGACGGACCAGGCCGCGGCGGCGCCCGAACCCACGCCTGCGCTCGCCGCCGTCGAGACTGACCCCGACCCGGATCCCGACCGAGACGGCGTCGCCCTGGCGAGCGATCAGTGCCCGGACGAGCCGGGCTTGCCGCCCGATGGTTGCCCGCTGCGCGACGGCGATCACGACGGGGTGCTCGATCCCGACGACGCGTGCCCCGATCAGCGCGAGTGCGTCAATGGCTTCGATGATCTCGACGGCTGCCCCGACGCGCTGCCGGACGACCTCGCCGATGTGATCGGCGTCATCGAGGGCCTCGAGTTTGGGCCAGACCGGTGGGACATCGAGCCCGAGTCGCGCCCCGTGCTCGATCGCACGGCCGAGGTGTTGGCCCGCTACCCGACGATCGAATTGGAGATCGCGGGTCACGTCGACGCCGGGCAGTCGCAGACGCTGCGCCGCCGCCAGCCCAGTCGCCGCCGCGCCGAGGCCGTGCGCGATTATCTGATCCACCAGGGCATTGATCCGCAGCGGCTGCAGGCGGTCGGCTATGGCGAGGATCGTCCGCGCGCCGACAACCGCACGGCCGAGGGGCGCGCCCTCAACCGCCGCGTGGAGCTCGTGCCGATCAAGCCGCCGTGGGCCGAAGACCCGACTTGCGACGCAGCCCCGGGTGCGGAGCCTGGATGAGCGCGCGGGCCGTGGCGGCCACGCTCGCGATCGTCGCGGGGGTCGGCTGCGGTCGCGGCGAGCGGCGCAGCGGTGAGCCGCGCTCGAGCGCAACCCACGAACAGCTCGAGTCGACGACCAGCAGCGACTGCGCGGGTTGCCACGGCGCGATCACTCGGGAATGGCGGGGTTCGGGTCACGCGCGCGCGTGGCTCGACCCGCTGGTCGCACGCGAGTATGCGGCCGATCCCGATCCCAGCTGCGTGGCCTGCCACGCCCCGCGCACGCCGCCTGGTGAGCAACCCGAAGCTCGCGCGGCCCACGACGGGGTCGACTGCGTCAGCTGTCACGTCGTCGCTGACGCGCTCGTGCCCGCGCCCAGCCTGGCCCGCAGTGAGGCGTGCGCGGGCTGCCATCAGTTTCGGTTCTTGCCGGTCGACGCGTCCGCGGGTCTCGCCTACGACCCCGAGGCCTGGCTGCAGGACACCTACGGCGAGTGGTCGCGGAGTCGGGCCGCGGCGGCCCAGATCGGCTGCCGCGACTGTCACATGCCCCTGGTCGACCAAGCAGGGGAACCTCATCGCAGTCACGCGTTCGCGGGGATGCACGATCAGGCGCTGGTCGCCTCGGCGGTGCGGGTTGGCGTCGAGGCCCGCCGCGAAGGGGGGAGCGTGATCGTCGAGGTGACCCTCCGCCCGGGGGCGATCGGTCACGCGTTCCCGACCGGCGACCTGTTTCGGCAGGGCGTGCTGCGGGTGTGGACAGACGAGCGCGAGTCCGCGGTCGACGAGTTCGTGCTCGAGCGGCGGTTCGCCGCGCAACCTCGCCACGCTGATGGCTCGGGCGGCTACATGGTCCAAGTTGCGGATACCCGCGTGCCGCCGCCGGGCGTCGGTGAGCTGCCTCGGGTGGTGTTTCGACTGCGCAGCCCGGCGGCGCAGCGGGTTGGCTGGAGCCTGGACCTGCGCGCGACCACCAGCGATCCGCCGCGGCCTGACGACCCGCGCACCCGGGTGGCCGCCGGGGACGTGGCGATCGAATAGGCGATCGGGTAGGGGCGTATTCGTGCCGCGCCGACTGCTATCGATAATCTGGTGACCGGCGGATCATTGTCGTCGACCGAATATTTGAATTTCAAATTGGAGGCTCACGCGCTGGCCGGCATCGTGCAGTACAAAAAAGTCACGGCCTGGCTTGATCAATTCAGGTTGTCAATGCACTATCTGAACGACCTCGCATTTCGCGGTGTCGCTGGGTTTACAGCATGGGATTCTGGTCCGATGAAGTACGCAATCGCATCCCTCGTGTTATTGGTATCAACTCCGGTATTGGCAGCACAAGTCCAGGTGGTGGAGTCCTACGACGCCGCCGTGGGTGAACTGCCCGAAGGGGTCGCGGTCGCGCCCAATGGCGACATCTACGTGACCTTGGCGGGGACCGGCGAGATCCGCCGTATCGACCGAAAGACCAAGGTGGGCAGCACCCACGCCTGGATAAATCCCGGGGGTGGGTTCTTGCTTGGCATGGCGTTTGACGGCGATGAGCTGTACGCCGCGCTGGCCTCGTTCGATCCGGCGACCTCCGGGATCTGGCATGTCGATGACGACGGCACCACGGTTCGCGTCGTGGCGTTCGGTGGTGACCAGTTCCCCAATGATCTGACCTTCGACGAAGACGGCAACATGTATGTGACCGAGTCGATCAGCGGCTCGGTCTACAAGGTCGACGCGGGCTCCAACGTCCCGCAGCTGTGGGTTCAAGATCAACTGCTGGTCGGTGATGTAGAGGCCTCGCCCGTGCCGTTCCCGATCGGGGTCAACGGCATCGCCTACGACGAGGAGACGGGCACGGTGCTCGTCGCGAATTCGCAGGTCCCGGCGCTGATCGAGATCGAGGACAACTGCGGCCAAGCGGGCGTGCTGTCCGTGATCGCCGCGGGCGAACATCTTCGCGGCGCAGATGGCATCGCAATCGACAAGAGGGGCGACGTCATGTTGGTCTCGAACTTCCACTCGTCGGTGCTGCGCATCGACCGTGACAGCGGCGCGGCCACCACGATCGCGGATGCCAGCGATGGCCTGATGTTCCCCTCGACCGCCGCGTTTGGCCAATACGGGCCCGACAAGAAGTCGCTGTTCGTGGTCAACTTCGGGTTCGGCGCGGGTCCAGACGCGCCCGTCAGCCTGCTGAAGATCGAGGTCGGGCAGAAGAGCTCGAAGCACCCGGCCGGCAACTGAGCGGGGGCTGAGCGGGGGAAGCTCCGCTCAGAACAGGCCGTGCAGCGGCCCGCCAGCGGCCGCGAGCGCGTCGACCTGGGCGCTGACCGCTGGATCTTCGACGAGCGGGGGCGCGTGCCAGGGCTTGATCCGCGCGTCGATGATCAGCGGCCCCGTACAGCCCCAGTGCTTGTGTTGCACGCTCGCGCCGACCCCATGCACGTCGTGGCTGGGGTTGCTGCGGGTGAACGTGACCCACAAAAAATTATGCAGCGAGCGGGCCGTGAACGCGGCGTCGTCGACCAGCACGATCAACGGCACCCCCACGAGGTGGGCCCGCGCTGGCGCGAGCGCCGACGCGAGCTGCTCGGCGCTGGCGTAGCCGGTGTCGGCGTCGACAAAGGCCGGCCCCGAGATCGCCAGGACCCCTGGCAGCGCGAGCTCGATCTCGCCAAACCCGGGCGGCAACGACAGCTGCGGCCGCTCGCGCGCGAGCTCGCGGATCGGCGCCCCGCGAGCGGCGATCACCAGCTTGGACCCGGCGTTGAGCCCCGAGCCCGAGTAGTCCAGGGTGTCGATCGTGGTCTGGGTGTGAAAGTGTAGATCCCGAGACCAGTCGACCCGCCGCAGCAGGTGGGCCAGAAACGCCGCCTCGTCGCCCGGGTCGAGCGCGGCCTCGCTGGGCCCGCGATCGCCGTGCGCGACGATCATCAGGTACTTGGCCAGCGACGCCTGGTTGAACCCCAGGATCGCGTTGGCGATCGTCAGCAGCTCTTGCGGGCGATCGGGCCGGTACGGCACGTAGCGCTCGGAGCCGACCGCGAGCAGCAGCGGGTGCACGCCGGCCGCGTCGACGGCGTGCATCGCATGCAGGCCGGGGATCGACGCGGGGACCATCGGCCCGGTGAGCTCGTGGATCAGCTTGCCGAAGCTGGTGTCCTCTTGCGGGGGGCGCCCGACCACGGTGAACGGCCAGATCGCGCCCTCGCGGTGCCAGACCGCGTGCACGCGCATGACCGGAAATTCGTGGCGCAGCGAGTAGTAGCCGAGGTGATCGCCGAACGGCCCCTCGGGCTTGGTCGCCTGCGGATCGATCGTGCCGACGATGCAAAAGTCCGCGTCGGCCGCGATCCGAAACCCGTCGCGCTCGCACAGGCGCACGCGCCGACGCGCGAGCATGCCCGCGAACACCAGCTCCGAGAGCCCCTCGGGCAGCGGCATCACGGCCGCGAAGGTGTGCGCGGGCGGGCCACCCACGAAGATGCTGACCTTCAACGGCTCACCGCGGCGCGCGGCGGCGCTGTGGTGGACCCCGATGCCGCGGTGGATCTGGTAGTGGAGGCCGACCTCGTCGGCGGCGTAGTCGTTGCCCGACAGCTGGACCCGGTACATGCCCAGGTTCGAGCGCAGCGGTCGGGGGTCGCTCGGGTCTTCGCTGTAGACCTGCGGCAGCGTGATGAAGGCGCCGCCGTCGTCGGGCCAGCTGACGATCTGGGGCAGCTGATCGAGGCTGGTGCGGTGGGCCAGCACCGGCGCCCGAACCCAGCGAGTCCGCGGCAGCGAGCGGAGCCCCGCGAACGGCAGCCGCCAGAATTTCCACGGGGCGCGCAGGACATCGGTGGGATCGGCCTTGGCCGCGATCGCGGCCTCGACCAGCGCCAGGCTGTCGCGAAACATGAACCGGGCCCGCTCGGGGGTCCCGAACAGATTGCACACGGCAGGGAAGGGGCTGCCCGCGACCCGCTCGAACAGCAGCGCGGGCCCGCCCGCCGCGTAGAGCCGGCGCTGGATCTCGGGGATCACCAGCTTGGGATCGAGCGGCTGCGCGATCCGGACCAGTCGTCCATGACGCTCGAGATCGACGACGCACTCGCGGAGGCTGCGGTAGCCCAAGGCCGCGCTGTCATAGCATGTCGGGGGATGGTATGGACCGCCCCCATGGGTCCCAAGCCCGCGGTCGTGCTCGCTGTCTCGTTTGTCGTCCTGCCTGCGGTCGTGGCGTGTGGTGACGCGCAGCCGCGGCCGAGCACGCCTGATCCGGCGGAGCACGTGGGCCCCGCGCTAGAGCCGAATGAAGGGCAGGAGCCTGGGCCGCAGGGCACGCTGTCGGGTGAGGCCGGGGCCGAGACGGGCGGCGAGACCGGCGAGCCCGACGTCCCGCCCGCGGCGCCCGACGGCACGCCGATGCTCGCCTGCGACGCCGGCCCCGACGAGATGTCCTGCGTCCCCGGCGGGGCGTTCATCCGCGGCGCCGACGAGGGTCCCGAGCACGCCCGCCCGCGCGCCGAGATCTGGCTTCAGACCTTCTGGATCGATCGCAACGAGGTCACCTACGCCGAGTACAAGGCGTGCGAGAAGGCCGGCGCGTGCCCCAAGTCTGGCCCGCAGTACCTGGACTTCGATCGTCCCCAGCAGCCGGTCAACGGCGTCAGCTGGTTTGACGCGCGCGCCTACTGTCTCGCCCAGGGCAAGCGGCTGCCGACCGAGTCCGAGTGGGAGAAGGCCGCGCGCGGCACCGACGGGCGGACCTACCCGTGGGGTGAAGACGAGGCGACCTGCGAGCGGGCGATCATCAAGACCAAGGAGCTCGGCCGGGGCTGCGGGGTCAAGAAGGCCGGCGACAAGCCCGACACGGGCCGCGTGTGGGAGATCGGCTCGCGCGCGCCCACGCAGTACGGGCTGTTCGACATGGCCGGCAACTCGTTCGAGTGGGTCAACGACTGGTACTCGAGCTCCTACGCGGAGTGCGGCGACGCCTGCTTTGGTGTCAACCCGCGAGGCCCCTGCGACGGCGAGGACGACTGCACGACCCACAAGCACAAGGTCGTGCGCGGCGGCAGCTGGTACTGGGGCCCGGATCGGGCCATGACCTACTTTCGCCGGCCCCACGTGCCCCGCAACGAGCCGTTTCATCACTTCGGGTTTCGCTGCGCCGCCGACCTCGAGCAGGCCAGCCGGATCGTGATGGTCCGCGCTGCGGACTCCGAGCTCGCCGCCCCCGGCGACCCGCCGACGTCGCCGAAATCCAGCGAGTGAGCCGCGCCTTGCGCTTGGCGGAGCGCGCGTGACAAGGTACCCGGACACCGCCGTGGTGCTTCGGCGTACGAGCCAGGAGTCCCGTGATCACGCACATCTTCATCGACAACTACCGCTGCTTCACGAACTTCGAGTTCGCGCCGCGGCGGCTCAACCTGCTGCTTGGGGCCAATGGCGCGGGCAAGTCGTCATTCTTTGACCTGATGACGGCGATCGGCGACCTCGTGGTGCGCGGTGCGGACATCGCCGAAGCGTTCCCCTCATCCAGCCTGACGCGATGGGATCGCCGGCCAACGCAGCGGGTCGAGCTGAAGTTGGAGGAGGGGGACCGGCACTATCACTACGTCCTCGTCGTGCAGCACGATCTGGATCTCGAGCGCTCGTCGATCCTCAGCGAGAAAGTGACGCTCGCTGACAAGACCCTGTTTGCGTTCGAGAAGGGCAACGTCCGGTTGCACGAGAACGACGGCAGTGAGGCCGCACGATTTGCGTTTGGCGGCAACAAGTCGTTTCTCGCGCAGATCGAGGCTCGCCCAGAGACGCGGGACTTGATGATCTGGCTGGAGGGTATCCGCGGGATCTGGGCCGGGCGGTTGGACGCCCGAAACATGAGCAGCGTGAGCCCCGAGGAAGACGAGACGCTCGCCCGCGACGGCTCGAATTTCGCCTCGTGGTATCGCCACTTCAGCCAGGAGAATCCCGACCGCCTGCGCGCGCTGTTTTCGGCGCTCGAGCCGATCGTTCCAGGCTTTCGAGCCATCGCGTTGGTCAGCTCGGGCGGGAAGGGCCGAGTCCGTGATCTCGTGGTGCGAATGACCGCGTGCGGGACCGAGTACGATCTCGACTTCGAGGAGCTGTCCGATGGCCAGCGCGCCCTCATCGTGTTGTACGCCTTGCTCGAGAGCGCTCGCCCGGGTCGCGGGTGCCTGCTGCTCGACGAGCCGGAGCTTCATGTCGGGCTGTCGGAGATCCAACCGTGGCTCGTCGAAATGGACGGTCGCTTCGAGAGCCATGGCCAATTCTTCCTCGCCTCGCACCACCCCGAGGTCGTCGACTACTTGGCTGCGAGTGATCCGTTCGTGTTCGAGCGACCGGACGGTGGACCCGTTCGCGTTCAGCCCGCTGTGTTCGATCGGGAGAGCGGACTCTCGGCGTCAGCGCAGCTCGCCCGAGGACTCGTGGGCCAGCTGGCGTGGACGAGTTCACGAAGATCGAGCAGTGACGAGTTGGGCTGATCTCCCTGCACGATCGTGTCAGTCAGCGCTGGATGCGGCGCGTCTCGAGCTCGCTGGTGACCCGCCTAGCGAGCTCGTGCAGCCTCGCGATCTCCAAGACCAAGAACCTCCGGGGCTGGCGACCAAACACGCACAGGGTCCCGATCGCGTGGCGCTTGCTGGTGATCAGCGGGATCCCGAGATAGCTGCGAATCCCGTCGATGCGGACCAGCGGGTTGTCGCAAACCGCGGGGTGGGTGGAGGCGTCCTCGATCGCCACGGCCACCTTCGAGTCGATCGCCTGGCGACACAGCGGCCACTCCAGCGGTGAGCCGCGCGCGACGCCTCGCCAGCGCTCGAGTCCGTGGCTGACGATGAAGTACGGGGTCGCGTCGAGCACGATCGAGACCGCTGCAAAAGGCAGCTGCAGCTCGTTCGCGACCCGATCGACGAGCGCCTGGATGTTTGGATCGGCGACCGCTTCACCGAGTCGCAGGGCGGCGAGCTCGCGGATCCGGGCGCGGTCGAGCAGGGGGTGGCTCGGCCGCTCGCAGCAGCTGCGGTCGCATACGAGTCGAGGCGGCGCGGCGCGAGCGATCGGATCGAGCTGCGCTCTCGCCAGGTCGTGGTGGGTGCTCATGCCCAGCTGCCTACGCTGGCTTCGCAACCGTGTCCGCGACGCAGGCACACACGGCGCCCAATCACAGCCTGTTCACGAGCGGCCTGGCGAGGCGAACCGGCGTCACGCGCGGGGCCACTACGGCGGGAGCTGGTCGTCGTTGCTGCGCGGAAACTGGCGCGGGACCACGTGCAAGAACGCGTCGCTGTAGTCGTAGTCCGGCTGCGAGATGATCAGCAGGTGGGTGCCCGCCCGCAGGTGCACCGCGCTCGACTCGCCCCCGCGCAGCACCGGGTGCTCGTTCACGCCGCTTGGCTTCGGATGCCGAAAGTCGAGGACGACGCCCGATCCCCGCTCGCGCCGAACATCGACGATCTCGACGCTGACTCGCTCGGGCGCGCGCAGCTCGACGTCGACGGTCTGCGGATCATCGAGCTCGAGCCGAAGGCTGCGATACATGCCCGGCGAGCCATCCGTCAGCGGGCCAAACGTGTCGTCCTGGTCGCAGCGCAGCGAGACGTCGATCCAGCGCTTGGTCTCGATCGGCGTGATGTCCTGGTCGTGAAGGCCCTGGTAGTGGTTCCTGGCGAAGTGGTCGTAGTTGCGCTCGAGCTGCGCGAAGCTGATCCCGGTGAAGCGCTCGAAGCTGGCTTCGAGCTCTGGGGGTCCGGCGGCGGTCACGATCACGTCGGCGATCCCGCGGGTCGAGCCGTCGCCAAACTCGTGCTCGATGTAGGCCATGAAGTGGGCGGCCACGGCGTAGTCGAGCTCGCCGAACCGGTAGTCGGTGGGCGACAGCCACAGCAGCTCGCTGGGATCGGGGCGGGAGTCGAGCGAGGCCCGACGGTAGGCCCCGACTCCCGAGTACAGCTCGGCGATGCCCTCTTCGAGGAAGTAGTTGGTCTGCGCCTCGGCGTTGAGCACCGCGTGGACGATCTCGTGGCTGACGCTCTCGCCGGTGCCAATGATGACGCGCGTCCCGGGGTAGTAGCAACCCAGCGCGCGCTCGCTGCACCAGCTATCGAGATTTTTTGTAATCCAGTAGAACCTGATGCGTTCGCCAAACGGGACGGTCCGCGAGAGTGACGACTCGACAGAGCTCAGGTGCGCTTCGAAGTAGGCTAAGGTGCCCGCGCAGATTGGATAGTCGAAGTCAGGCGCAATCTCGAAGTGCTCGGTCTCGTACGCGATGTCCGGGATCTCCGTGCACCCGCCAGCTGCCAGGCCAAGGCTGGCGGCGAGGCCCAGGCCAGCTGCGCCGAACCGGCTCAAGCCGCGTCGCATGGGGCCTCTCGCTCCTGGTCGCGGTCGCGTGTCTGGTCCCACGCCCTGCCCAGGCGATCGACCCGATTCGCGATCGCTGGGAGTTCCTGGATCCGCGCGACGGCAACCAGGTGTTCCTCGACGCGATGACTTTGGGCGATCACGCCGGGGTCGACATTGGCTACCGCCGCGGGCTCGGGCGGCACATGAGCCTCGGCGCGCAGCTCGAGTACGCGTACCCCAACCCTGGCTACGGGCACCTCGTCGGGTTTGGCCACACGCTCGAGGTGGTGGGCTGGATCAAGCGGCCCTGGACGGGTGTGTACTTTGCCGCGACGTTCACGGTTGGCCATCAGTTCGCGGTCTCGCTGCCGATGCTGAGCACGGTCGCGCTGGGAGGCGGCGCGTCGATGGGCTGGTCGTGGGATCTGACGCGGCACGTGAACGTCGCGTTCTCCGGCGGGCTGCGGCGGATGGGCGTGGTCAAGCACGCCACGCAGATCTGCACGGTCCCGGGTCAATGCATCTTCGCGGCCGACGGCTTCAGGCCGCGTTTCACGCTGACCTTCGCCTATCGATTCTGAGCGTTCGATGAGCCGGCCCACCCAGGTGAGGCTACGCCGAACACTCCCGGCTCTTACAACCAGATATTGGTGCGGTCAGTATTACTGAACGCATTTCACATGTGTGGGCAGCAGACCGCAAACCTGTTGAGAATTGGCTTGAGTGCAGTGCATCACACCCGTAGCATCCTTTACATGCGCATGAAAAAGCTCCCGTTACTTGGATTACTGGCTCCCCTCGTGTTGGTGGGTTGTGGGGACGACCCGGGAGAGGTCACCTCGCTCACCAGCGGGGCAAACACCGAGGACACGGGCGACGGGGACCCCGGCGACGGGGATGGCGATCCCGGCGATGGCGATGGCGATCCAGATCCGGGCAACCCGCTGCCGCCGGCCCCCGTGGGCGATTGGCACTACCTCGAGATCGACGGGATGTTCTGCCGGGATGGCTCGCCCGCCGGGCTCGCGGTTCGCTACTCCGACAACGACTCCCTGCTCGCGATCTACATGGAGGGCGGCGGCGCGTGCTTCAACCAATTCAGCTGCCTCGCCAACCCGGCGAGCGTCGCCCCGGGGAAGTTCAGTCCCGGCCCCTACGGCGGCCTGTTCGACAACGAGAACCCCGACAACCCGCTGATGGACTACAACTTCGTGTACATGCCCTACTGCACGGGGGACGTGTTCTTTGGCAGCCAGCCCGACGGCAACGTGCCCGGCGGCCCCCAAAACCAGATGTTCGTGGGCCACGACAACATGTTGATCGCGCTCGAGCGGATCGCCGACACCTTCCCCAACGCCGCGGACGTGGTTGCGACCGGGGAGAGCGGCGGTGGGTTTGGGGCGGCCGCCAACTACGCCACGATCGCCGACGCGTTCCCGAACAACGACGTGGTGCTGATCGACGACTCGGGTCCGATCTTTCGCGACGAGTACCTCGCGCCGTGCTTGCAACAGCAGTTCCGTGACGTGTGGAACGTCGACCCCTCGCTGCCGCAGGACTGCGCCGAGTGCTTTGGGGCCGACGGTGGCGGGCTCTACAACTACTTGACCTACGTCCAGGAGAACTACCCCAACGCGCCCAAGGGGCTGATCTCGTCGCACGACGACAGCACGATCTCGAGCTTCTTCGGGTTTGGGGCCAACGAGTGCACGGCCATCCTACCCAGCTTCAACAACTTCCAAGAGGCGCTCTACGACCTGCGGGACAACGTCCTGATCGGCCCGGAGTTCGCGACCTACTTCAAGACCGGGAGCAGCCACACCTACCTGAGCAAGTCGGACTACTACACGCTCTCGGTCAACGGGGTGCTGCTGGTCGACTGGGTCGCGGACGTGATAGCGGGCGACACCGCCCACGTTGCGCCATGAACCGGTGACCACCCCAGCGCTGCGGCGCTGCCAACGCGGGTGATCGAACCCGGTGGTTCGTGCAACGATGTGAACTCGGGGAACTAGAACGACCATGCGACGACTCGCAATTTCACCAGCACATCGGCGACTCGCGCTGCAGCTTGGGCTGCTCGGCGGCATCGGGCTGGCCTTCATGACGTCGCAGGATCCGGTCGCCGTGGCGGGTGGCGGTAACGACTGCTTCGAGGAGAACGACTGCACGTTCAAGAAGCCCAACTTCATGATCGTGCTCGACTACTCGTCGTCGATGAGCGAGCCGTTCGGGATGGGCCAGACCCGCTGGCAAGTGGCCGTCGACGCGATCTCGGCGTTGATGACCACCAACCAGGGCTACTTCCAGGAGAACATGCACGTGGCGCTGATGCGCTACGGGCACGATCCCGACCCCGGCGCGATGGGGACGGGGATCCCGGGCGACATGTCGGGGATCGTCGACGGCCAGAGCCTGGACGTGGGCTGGTACGACCCCGAGGCGCCCGACAAGGCGTACTTCGAGTGCAACGGGCAGGACATCATCGACTCGCTGGCCGCCACGCCGCCGCCGCTGTGCCCCAACGGGCCCGGCAACTGCTCGGGGATCGGGACCTGGACCAAGGGCGCGCTCGACCACGCCAAGGTCGTGATCGGTGCGTCGAAGGTCCACCACCCCGAGGACGTGATCCCGGGCCAAGATCGGTTCTACGGGCTGATGGTCGTGACCGACGGGGCCTGGACGGCGCAGACTGGGTTCCCGCAGCTGTCGCCGCCGCAGGACAACCCCGCGATCACGGCCGCCGAGCTGTTCGACATGCAGGAGATCCCGACCTACGTGATCGCGGTCGCCGACGCGGGCGACCTGCCGTTCGCCAACGAGCTCGCGGCGGCCGGCGGCACGACCGAGTCGATCGCGGCCGACAACCCGCCGGAGCTGTTCCAGGCGATCGGGCAGGTCGTGCAGGACATCGCCGATCAGGTGATCGTGCCCGAGTGCACGGCTGGGCTGCCGCGTGTCATGGTGCTGCTCGACGCCTCGTCGTCGATGCTCAACGTCGGCATGGCGCCTGGCGATCCCGGTGAGACCGGCTGGGACCGCGCGCGCTCGGCCCTGGCCTCGGGCAACAACTCGCTGTTCGACGTCGAGGTCGAGGGGATCGGGCGCCCGGTCGAGGATCTGATCCACCTCGGGCTCACCGTGTTCGGCGGTGACGCCCCGGCCGAAGAGAAGGTCCTGGTCCAGTACGGCCCCTGCATGCAGGACAATTTTGGGTGGGCGCTGGATCCCACGACCTCGTGTGACCAGCCCGGCTGCGACGATCCGTGGGGCGGCCCCAGCATCACGTGGACCTTCAAGGACGGCAGCGCGGTCCCGCCTTTCTTCGATCAGCAGACGCTCAGCCACATGCCCGCGTGTCTGCCGAGCGGCTCGGGGATCTGTCAGGGATCGGGCACCTACACGCACCGCGGGTTCGAGCTGGTGTTCGACAATTTGCTGGCTTACCAGGCCAACCCGCCGGATCTGTACCCGACCGACGACACCACCCAGTACATGAACGTGCTGATCACCGACGGCCAGTACAACGGGTACTCGACCGACGCGCAGGTTCAAGGCGCGATGCAGGTGATGTTCGAGGCCGGGGTCAAGACCTACGTGATCGGGTTTGGCGACGGGCTCGCCACGCCCGAGGCCCAGGCCCAGCTGGCCAGCATGGCGAGCTGGGGCTCGGGCGGGCAAGAGCCGTTCTTCGACGCCGACAACCAGATGGAGCTCGAGGCCGCGCTCGCGGCGATCATCTCCGACATCTCCTTTGATCCGTGCTGCGCGTTCAATGACTGCTCGGAGAACCCCGAGCCGACCACCAACGAGCCCGATCCCGGCATGAGCACGTTCACCAGCTCGAGCTCGAGCTCCGGTGACGGCGACGGCGACGGCGACACGGGCTGGGACACCGACGGCGACGGCACCTCGGACAGCTGGGGCACCGCCGACGACGGCTCGACCACCTGGGACACCGACGGCGACGGCACCTCGGACAGCGGCTGGGACACCGACGGCGACGGCACCTCGGACGGCTGGGACTCCGCGGACCAGGGCGACGGCTGGGACAGCGCCGACGACGGCTGGGACGACGGCGGGCCAGACGGCGGGCCAGACGGGGGGACCGCAGAGGACGAGTCCGGTACCGCCGGGTTCGGATTCGGCAACGACGCCGGCCTGCTCGGGCGCGGCTGCAACTGTGCGGTCAGCAGCGATGGCAGCCCGAACGGTGGCCCATGGGCACCGCTCGCGCTGCTGGGTCTGGGCTTGCTGGGCCTGTCGTCGACCCTGCGCCGCCGCGAGTAGTCGCCCGAGCTACCGCTTGCTGCCCCAGAGCTGGCCGCTGAACACGAACGCGATCACGATCGTGGGGAACGCGGTGCTCACGTCGCGGCCGGTCCGCCAGCGATGCTTGAGGTTCCACTGCGGCATCATGAGCAGGGTCGGCTTGTTGAAGCGGCGCTCGGGCCGATCGTAAAATACGTAGCCCAGCGCCGGCCCCAGCTTGAACTGTGGACCGTTGGGGTTCTCGATGACGTCGCCCTCTTCGTAGACTTCGTCTTTGTAGAAGGGCATCACCGTGGACGCGCGGGCGCCGAACATCGCGGTGGCGTGGCGCGGGCCCTTGATGTCTTGCAGCCACAGCAGATCGGTGTCGTTGGTGAGGAGCCAGCCCTGGGCGGGCGCCAGGATGTCGTAGCGGACCGCGTAGAACAGATCGTCGTCGCCGCGCAGGTTGCTGTAGTGGTTGTAGATCCCAAACGTGCCGCTGCGGAACACCAGGCCCTTGTAGCGAGCCTGGACCAGGGCCTCGAGCTCGACCTGGTGGCCGCCCGTCACGTAGTTCTCACCGGCGTCGGCCTGCGCGTCGAGCCGGGTCTCGGAGTAGTCGTCGTGCGGCGACTTGTAGGTCTGCATGAACTGGAAGGTGCCAAACCACTGCACGTAGCTGTACGTGGCGCGCAGCCGCAAGACCGCGGCGGGCTGGACCTGCACCGTGGCGCCGATCAGCGTGATCGCTGGGTTGACGATCGGGCGGAAGTAGATGGCGAGGTTGCTGCCGTTGAGGATCGTCTTGTCTTTGTCGTAGAGCCGGTACTCGTAGCCGATCCACAGGCGCTCCTCGAGGCCCAGTGGGTTGATACGAGGGGCCAACAAGCTGGTGTAGGTGATGCTGTGCTTGCTGCCGATGTTGCTGGGCGGCGCGGCCGGTGGCTCGGGGTCCGGCGCGGCGGCCCCCTCGTTGGGCGCCGGGTCGACGGGCGTCTTGATCTCGTTGTTGGTGTCGGTCTCGTCAATCGGGTCAGGCTCGGGCTCGGGCTCGGGCTCGGGCGCAAGATCGGGCTCGGGCGCAAGCTCGGACTCGACCGCTTCAGGCTCGGGGGCGTCGGCGCCGGGCGGCTCGTCGGCAGGCGGAGCCGCGTGGGCGAGCGAAGATGACAGCGACAGCAGGGCCGTCAGCCCGAGCGAAACGGCGGAGATCGATAGGCGGCAGGTTGGAGTCGTCATGGCCAGCAACGCGCGAACAACGAGGGATGCACCCAAATTTCACCGGGTGCGGGTGCACAAGCATCCGGGTCCGGGTGCCCGGTTGTCAATGCTGAGTTGGCGATTGAACGACCGACAAAAACCAAGAAGGGTCGCTCATCGCTCGAGTTTTCGGCATACTCGCGGGCGGTGTCGTCAATCGGATTTGCTTCGTCCACCAAGACTCTGCTCAAGGGCGCAAAGACCATCGCGGTGATCGGCGCGGCGTCGGTCTTCAACAAGCGTCGGTTCCCCAAGCTGCTGGGCAAGAAGCTCGACGGCCTGGCGGTCGAGCTGGCCCAGACGATCGACGCGGGGGATCTGGGGGCCTCGGCCACGACCTTGACCGGCGCCGATCCGGCGCAATTGGGCGTTGGTGTGCTGCCAGACACGGTCTCGCGCTACAACGCCGCGAGCCGGGCCGTGAGCGTCCATCGCGTGGTCGGCGGGCTCAAGGCCGGAAAGGGCAAGCTGGCGATCATCTTGGTCGTCGACGATCCAGCCCACATCCTCCCGCAGGCGATCGCGGTGGCTCGCTGCTTCCCGCAGTTCAGCGGTAAGAGCAGCGGCAAGCAGCGACGTGTGCAGCTGTTTGCCGTGGATCGCAAGGGCGAGATGATCAAGCCTGACGCGGGGGTCGTCGGCACGATCGCCGCCGTGCGAGACAGCGCGGAGCTCGTCGACACGCCGCCCAGCGAGCTGGACCCCGAGACCTTCTCCGCCCGGGCGCGGGCGCAGCTCGACGGCCTCGATGTCGAGATCGAAGAGATCATCGGCGACGACCTGGTCGAGCGCGGGCTCGGGGGCATTCATGCGGTCGGTCGCGCGGCGCTCTCGGCTCCTCGCTTGATCATCGCCAGCTATACGCCGGATGAGTTCGAGGGCCAGCGCCACGTCGCGCTGGTCGGCAAGGGCGTGACCTACGACACCGGCGGTCTGCACCTCAAGCCGCGCGGCGGCATGGAGGGCATGAAGTGCGACATGGGCGGGGCCGCGGCCGTGCTCGGGGCGTTTCGGGTGCTCGTGCAGGGGCGCTGCCGCCACCGGGTCTCGCTGCTGTTGTGCGTGGCCGAGAACGCGATCGGCCCCACGTCCTACAAGCCCGACGACATCCTGACCATGCACTCGGGCAAGACGGTGGAGATCAACAACACCGACGCCGAGGGCCGGCTGTTGCTCGCAGACGGCGTGAGCTGGGCGGCCCGCGAGCTCCAGGCTGACACCGTGATCAACGCTGCGACCCTCACGGGCGCCCAGCTGATCTCGACCGGGGTCGTGCACGCCGGGATCGTCAGCAACGACGCCGAGCTCGAGCAGGCCATGGTCGCCGCCGGTCAGCTCAGCGGCGACGTCGTGCACCCGATGCTGTTCGCGCCGGAGCTGTTCAAGCAAGAGTTCTCCAGTCAGGTCGCGGATATGTGCAATTCCGTGCGAAACCGGGCGAACGCGCAGTCCGCCTGCGCCGCGCAGTTTGTCTACAACCATCTCGACGGCGTCGAGCTGCGCTGGGGTCACGTGGATCTGGCGGGGCCGGCGTTCCGCAAAGATCGAGGCACCGGGTACGGCGTGGCGCTGCTGGCCGCGTTGGTTGCGAGCTTGTGAGCTTGTGAGCTTGTGAGCATGGCTCACGCAATTCGTCGATCACGGCCCGGCCGCTTGCGGTAGGCTCAGTCAAGCCCCCGTGACCGCTGCTGACGATTCGACCCATCGCTTTGCCTGCTGTGCACACCATCGTCGGGCAGCCGTGTTCACGCTGCCAGGCGCCCAAGCTCACTATCCGCCCGACCTCGAGATCGAGCCCGTTCACCTCGACGTCGATCTGCACGTCGACATCGACGACCGCAGCGCCGCCGGGGTCGTCACCCACACGCTGATCTGGCGCCGCGCGGGGGCGACCCAGCTGGTCCTGCATGCGCTCGACTTCGAGGCGCTCGCGCTCGAAGATCTGGGCGGTAACGAGATCAACTGGCGCTACGACGGCCAGCGGATCCGGGTGAGCTGGAACGCCGGAGCCAAGCGCGGCGAGACCCGCAAGCTGGCGATCCGCTACCGGGTCCAGGATCCGGTCTCGGGCCTGTTCTTCTCGGCCCCAAGCGCCGCGGCTCCGAGCGCGGCTCGGTTCGCGGCGACCGATCACGAGACCGAGCGCGCGCGCCACTGGCTCCCCACGATCGACCTCCCCAGCGTGCGGCCAAGCCTGACCTTCCATCTGCGCGCCGCCGAAGATCTCACGATCCTCGCCAACGGCGTGCTGCACTCGGAGCAGCGCCACGACGACGGGACCAAGACCGCGCACTGGGGCCTCGACCAGCCGTGCCCGAGCTACCTGACCTGCTTTGCGATCGGCGACTTCACCAAGTGTGACGACGGCGATCACCTCGGTGACGGCGAGGGGGTGGCCCTGGCCTACTTCGCCAGCAAGCAGCACGACATCAACCACCTCAGCCGCAGCTTTGGTGGCACCGCCGCGATCATGGAGTGGATGACGGCCAAGCTGGGCATGCCGTTCCCGTTTCCAAAGTACTACCAGTTCGCGCTGCCCCACTTTGGCGGCGCAATGGAGAACATCTCGCTGGTCAGCTGGGATGATCAGTTCTTGCTCGACGAGACCCTGGCGGGCGAGTGGGGCCGGCTCGTCGATCAGATCAACGTGCACGAGATGGCCCACAGCTGGTTCGGCGATCTGGTGGTCTGCCGCGACTACGCCCACGCGTGGCTCAAAGAGAGCTGGGCCACGTACATGGAGGTGTGCTGGTTCGAGGACGCGCACGGGCGCGACGAGCAGCTCTACGAGCTGTGGCTCAACGCCCGGGCCTACTTTCGCGAGGCCGACAGTCGCTACTGCCGGCCGATCGTCACCCGCGAATTCCACAACTCGTTCGAGATGTACGACATGCACCTGTACCCGGGCGGCGCGGCCCGGCTGCACACGCTGCGCTGCGCCCTGGGTGACGAGCTGTTCTGGGAGGGCGCCCGCACCTACCTGCGCGAGTACGCGGGGCAGGTGGTCGAGACCGACGACTTTCGCCGGATCATGGAGCGGGTCAGCGGACGCTCGCTCGGCAAGTTCTTCGACCAGTGGTTCCACCGCGGCGGCTACCCGGTGATCGAGGCCGAGTTCGAGTGGGACGACGCCAGCGGGCGCGGCACCTTCACGATCAAGCAGACCCAGGTCGAGGCCAAGGGCGCGGGTCCAGGCGCGGGGCAGGGGTCTGGCGCGAGCCCGGGCGGCTGGCTGTTCTCGTTCCCGCTCACGCTGGCGTGGACGACCGACGGCGAGACCCAGCGTCGCCAGGTCCAGATCGAGCGCGAGCGTCACAGCTTCGCGTTCGAGCTCGACGCCGAGCCAGACATGGTCCGCGTCGACCCGGACTTCGAGGTGCTGCTCAAGCTCGAGTTCGATCCCGGCTCCGAGAAGCTCGAGACCCAGCTGGTCGAGGCGCCCGACGTGCTCGGGCGGATCCTCGCCGGGCGCGAGCTGATCAAGGCCGGCAAGCGCAAGACGCTGAGCAAGGTCAGCGAGCGGTGGGCCGACGAACCATTTTGGGGCGTGCGCCTCGAGTGGGCCAAGTCGCTGGGTGAGGCCGGATCCGTGCACGCGATCGAGGCCCTGACCGAGGCGATCGGCGTCGAGCGGGATCATCGGGTGCTCGAGGGGTTGCTGCGCGCGTGCATGGACGTGCGCGACCCCAGCCTCGCGGCCGCGGTGCTCGAGCGGCTGGGCAGCGGGTTGCCGCATCGCGCCGCCATGGTCGCGTGGGAGCTGCTCGGGGCCCAGCGCGAGGACGCGCCGTTCGAGCAGATCGCCGCGGCGGCGCAGCGCGACAGCTACAACGGGTTCGAGCAGTCGGGCGCGCTGCGGGGCCTGGCCGGGACCCGCGACCCGCGGGCGCTCGAGCTGCTGTTGACCCGCTGCGAGGCCGGACAGACCAGCGATCGCGCCCGGCCGGCTGCCGCCCACGCGCTCGGGCAGCTCGCGCGACGGCTCGACAAACGCCCCCGCGAGCGGGCGATCGAGCGGCTCGTGGATCTGCTGCGAGATCGAGTGGGGCGGGTCCAGCTGGCCGCCGCGCACGGGCTCGAGCTCGCCCACGCGAGCTCGGCGATCCCGGAGCTCGAGGCGTTTCGCGCGACCCAGACCCAGCAAGAGCAGGTCCGGATCGACCACATCCTTGCGAACCTGCGCAAGTCCGAGGATCCGCGGCTCAACGCGGCCGAGAAGGACCTCGAGGAGCTGCGCGAGAAGCTGCGCAAGCTCGAGGGCCGGTTCGAGCGGCTGTATGCGCGAGTACACGTCGATGAGTGAGCAGGCGCTCGCGGGGCTGCGCGTGCTCGAGCTCGGCCAGCTGATCGCCGGGCCGTTCGCCGGGGCGATGCTCGCGGGGTTTGGCGCCCAGGTGATCAAGGTCGAGCCGCCGGGCCTGGGCGATCCGCTGCGACGCTGGCGGCGGATGCATGACGGGACCTCGCTGTGGTGGCGGACGATGGCCCGCAACAAGCAGTCGGTGGCGATCGATCTGCGGACCGAGCAGGGCCGCTGGCTGATCCGCAATTTGGTCGCAACCGGCCAGATCGACGTGCTGATCGAGAATTTTCGCCCTGGCCGAATGGAGGCGTGGGGGCTGGGCTGGGACGAGCTGCACGCGCTCGATCGCCGGCTGATCATGGTTCGGATCTCGGGCTACGGCCAGACCGGTCCGCGCGCGCAGCAGCCAGGGTTCGCCAACATCGCGGAGGCGGTCGGCGGGCTGCGGTACCTCAGCGGCGAGCCCGGGCGCGCGCCCGTGCGCTCGGGGGTCAGCCTCGGCGACACGATCTCGGGCCTGCACGCGGCCTTTGGCGCGCTGACGGCCGTCCGCGCCCGCGACGGTGGGCCGAGTCAGCGGGGCACCGGGGTCGGCCAGCTGGTCGACGTGGCGCTGAGCGAGAGCGTGTTCAACATGCTCGAGTCGCTGCTGCCGGAGTTCTCCATGTTTGGTCACGTGCGCCAGCGATCGGGCAGCAAGCTCGAGGGGATCGTGCCGACGGGGACCTACCCGTGTCAGGTCGGGCCCAGCGGCGAGGACCGCTGGGTAGCGATCGGGGCCAACTCGGACTCGATGTTTCAGCGGCTGATGCGTGCGATCGGTCGCGCGGACCTGGCCGACGATCCCGCCCTGCGCCACAACGATGGTCGCGTCGCTCGCGAGGCGTCGCTCGACGAGGCGATCGCCGCGTGGACCAGCGAGCGCTCGCCCGAGCAAGCGTTGTGCGAGCTCGAGGCGGCCGAGGTCGCGGCCGGGCCGATCCAGAGCATCGCGGAGATCGCCGCGGATCCGCAGTTCTTGGCCCGCCAGATGTTCGACGCGGTGACCCTGCCGGACGGAGCCAAGCTCGATATCCCGGCGGTCGTGCCCAAGCTGTCGGACACCCCCGGCGGGACCGCGTGGATCGGCCCCGAGATCGGCGCGCACACCCACGCCGTGCTGCGCGAGCTGCTTGGGTTCGCCGACGACGATCTCTACGATCTGGCCGAGGCCGGGGTCGTGCAGGGGCCTGTGCGTCCGATCATCGACGACACGGACCGCGGGTGAGCGCCGCGCGAGGCGTGATAGCTTCGCGCCGTGACTGACGAATCTCGACTGAGCTTGGTGGCTGTGATCGGCGCGTGCCTGGTGCTTGGACCGGTCGCCTGCAGCGGCGAGTCGCCCGCTGATGGTGACGGGACCGGGGAGACGGGCGACGGCGACGGGGATCCTGGAGATGGCGACGGCGACCCTGGCGATGGTGACGGTGACGGTGACCCCGGCGATGGTGACGGCGACCCCGGTGACGGCGACGGCGACCCGGGTGACGGTGACGGCGACAGCGACTGCGGACCGATCGGGGAGCCACCGCCGCTGGGCCCGATCGTCATGGTCGCGCCCGCCGACGCCGCGATGCTGCCCCAGCTGGTGCTCGACGCCGAGCCGAACACCACGTTCATGTTCGCCGATGGGACCTACGACCTCTCGGGCGGAAACTTGCTGCACGTGACCACGCCGGGGCTGCGCTTCGTCGGCGCGAGCCATGATCGGGACGCGGTGGTCCTCGACGCCGACTACGGGATCGGCGAGATCTTCCTGGTCGCGGCGTCCAACACCACGATCGCGCACATGACCGTGCAGCGGGCCTATTGGCACCCAATTCACGTGACCGGGGGCGCCGCCGCGAACACCGAAAACACGCTGATCTACGACGTCGCGGTGATCGATCCGGGCCAGCAGGCGATCAAGATCAACGCGTCGGGTCAGGGCTTTTACTCGGACAACGGCACCGTGGCGTGCTCGAGCGTGACCATGACCGACGCCGGGCGCTCGCAGGTGGAGAATTGCTATACCGGGGGGATCGACGCCCACTCGGCCTGGGGCTGGGAGGTGCGCGACAACTACTTCGAGGGGTTTTGGTGTGGCGCGGGGCTGTCCGAGCACGCCGTGCACTTTTGGGTGACCGGGCGCGACACCGTGGTCGAGCGCAACACGATCGTCGACTGTGCGCGGGGGATCGGGTTTGGGCTGGGCCAGAACGGCAACGGCAAGCAGCGGGTCTACGACGACGATCCATGCCCGGGCGCCGACTACCTCGGCCACGTCGACGGGATCATTCGTAACAACATGATCTTCGCCGGGCGCGAGCAGCTGTTCGCCTCGCAGTCTGGGTTTGACGCCGGGGTCTCGCTCGAGCAGGCCTGCGGGGCCGTGGTCGCCCACAACAGCGTCGTGTCGCTGCAGCCGCCGTTCGTGTCGATGGAGTATCGGTTTGCGAACACGTCGGCGACGATCGTGAACAACCTGACCACCCACGCGATCGTCATGCGCGACGGCGGGCAGGCCAGCTTGGCCGGGAACCTCGTCGATCAGGGGCTCGATCAGCTCGTCGACGGGCCCGGTGGGGACCTGCATCTGAGCGAGGGCGCGACGGCGATCGACGCCGGGGATCCGAGCGGGCTCGACTGGGCGGCCACGGACTTCGACAACCAGGCCCGCGATGCGGCGCCCGACGTCGGGGCCGACGAGCGCCGTTGATCCGCCGGCTACTCGGCGTCGCCGGGCCCGGGCCCGGCCAGTACCTCGGCGAGCAGCTCGAGCAGCGCCGCCGCGACGATCGGCTTGGGCAGAAAGTGCACGCCGGGATCCAGGACGCCCCGGGTCGCAATGATCTCCTCGGAGTGGCCCGACATGTAGATCACGCGGACCGTTGGATCGGCCGCGACGACCTGCTCGGCCAGCTGCTTGCCGCTCATGTCCGGCATGATCACGTCCGTCAACAGCAGATCGAACACGCCCGGCTGCTCACGCACGAGCGCGAGCGCCTCGACGGGACCGGTCGCCGCGTCGACGCGATAGCCGGCCCGGCGCAGCAGCTCGACGACCACGCGCTGGACCCGTGGCTCATCCTCGACCACGAGGACTCGGTGGTCCTTGGCGTCGATCGTGGGCGCGGTCGCGGGGGCCTCGGGGCCAGACTCCGCCTCGTCGCTCGCGGGCAGATAGATCGTGAACGTGGTCCCGACGTCGGGCTCGCTCTGCACCCAAATTGTGCCGCCGCTCTGATTGACGATGCCGAACACGGTGGCGAGCCCGAGACCGGTGCCGTGGCCGGGACCCTTGGTCGTATAGAAGGGCTCGAAGATCCGGGCCACGGTCTCGGGCTCCATGCCGATCCCGGAGTCCGTGATCGCAACTTTGACGTAGTCCCCGGGCTTGACGCCGACGTGGGTGCGGGCGAAGGCCTCGTCGAGCGCGAGCGGCTCGACCTCGAGCCGCAGCTGACCGCCGTTGGGCATGGCGTCGCGGGCGTTGACGACCAGGTTGAGCACGACCTGCTCGAGCTGGGCTGGGTCGGCGCGCAGGCGGGCGGGGTCGCCGGGCAGCGCCAGGATCAGCTCGATGTCTTCCGTCAGCAGCCGCCGAAGCATCGAGCGCATGTTCTCGAGCACCTCGCCCGCGTCGATGATCCTGGGCCGAAGCACGGTCTTGCGGCCGAACGCGAGCAGCTGACGGGTCAGGTCCGCGGCCCGCTCGGCCGCCCAGATCACGTCGTCGAGCTCGGACCGGATCGGGTGGTCCTCGGCGAGGCCGAGGGTCGCGAGCTCAGTCGCGTTGAGCACCACCGAGAGCAGGTTGTTGAAGTCGTGGGCGATCCCGCCAGCGAGCCGGCCGATCGCGTCGAGCTTCTGGGCCTGGCGCAGCTGATCCTCGAGCTGACGGCGCACGGTGACGTCACGCATGGCGACGACCCGGACCGCGCCGCCGTCGAGCTCGACGGGGATCGTTCGGGACTGGACCTCCACGGGGTAGGTCGTCCCATCGCTCCGCAGCGCGAACGCGTCGTAGGGCTGATCGTCGCCGGCGGCGACCTTGGCCAGGGCCATGTCCTTGGACTGCGGCGCGATGAAGTCGGCGAGCTGCCTGCCGACCAGCTGCCCCGGCGGCACCGCCGAGTAGACCTCGGCCGCGCGGTTGGCCATGTGGATGACCCCGTCACGATGCATGATGACGGCCTCGAACGCGGCGTCCGACAGCGCGCGCAGCAGTTGGTTGGACTCGCGCAGATCCTTGTCGGCCTGGTCGGCGCGGGTTCGATCCGACAGGTCACGGACGACGACCCAGACCTGGGGCGCGCCGTCGGTCGAGCGACCGACCACGCTGGCGACCTCGCCGTTGAACTCGCTGCCGCTCTTTTGGCGCAGCCGCAGCGGCGTACGCACGGTGCCGACCCGATCGCGGCGCTCGACGGCCTGGGCCAGGCGGGCGTCCGTGCGCGCGACCAGATCGCTGCGGTGCATCCCCAGCAGCTCGTCGCGCGTGTAGCCAAACAGGCCCAGCGTGGCCTGGTTGCAGTCGAGGATCAGCCCCTCGGGCGTGGTCACCAGCATCGCGTCGCTGCTCACGTCGAGCAGGGCGCGTACACGGTCATCGAATGCGGGCAGTGAGGTGGACAATGGCAGTACCCCCAATCCCAGGGGTCGTAGCGATTGTCCCATGTTTGCGTGGCCGCACCTGATGCCAGTTGTCTGCAGCCCAGGGTTTGCGATCGCGGCCAGACCCCGCTGGCGCGCATCGGGCGGGGCCCGAACGAGTCGTGATCGCGGCAGGTGCGGGTGGGTGGTCGCTATCGAGCTTCGAGCGGCAAGCGCTCGAGACCACGCACCGTCAGGTTGTCGAGCCACGTGGGCGTGAAGCCCTCCGGAGCGCGAAGCGTGGGGAAGCGCGCGAACAGCTTGCCCAGCGCCAGCTGGGCTTCGAGTCGGCCCAACGCCGCGCCCAAGCAAAAATGGCGGCCATGGCCGAAGGTCAGGTGTCGGTTGTCGGCGCGGCTCAGATCCAGGCGGTCGGGATCGGGAAACGCCTGCGGGTCGCGGTTGGCTGCGGCGAGGATCATGTAGACCCGGTCCCCGGCCGCGATTGTTGCGTCGCGCAGCTCGATCGGCGCGCGAGCGACTCGCCCCATCCGCATGATCGGCGACTCGAAGCGCAGCAGCTCCTCGACCGCGGCGACGATCCGGCCGTCGAGATCGTCGCGGAGCCAGGCCAGCTGCTCGGGGTGCCCGAGCAGGACCTCGACGCCGTTGCCGATCAAGTTGGTCGTGGTCTCGTGACCGCCGAACAGCACCATCGTGCAGGTTGCGAGCAGCTCTTGTTCGTCGAGGCGATCGTCTTGCTCGTGGGCGGCGAGCAGCGAGCTCAGCAGGTCGTCACCGGGCGCGCGGCGGCGCTGCTCGATCTGCTCGCGGAAGTAGCTCTCGAGCTCGACGACGGCCTTCAGGGCCGCGCCCACGATCTCGGGCGTCATGCTGGCGGCGCCCAGGAACCCGGTGAGCGCCGCCGACCAGTCCTTGAGCTTGGACGCGTGCTCGGCCGGGAGCCCGAGCATGTCACCGATCACCAGCACCGGGATCGTCAGGGCGTAGCTGGCGATCAGATCAAAGCCGCCGTGCTCGTCGCGCTGGCGCTCGAGCTCGGTGAGCTCGCGCTCGCAGATCAGGTCCACGGCTGGACGCAGCGCCGCGATCAGCTTGGGCGTGAACGCCTTGCTGACCAGGCCGCGCAGCCGGGTGTGATCGGGTGGGTCCTTCATGAGCGCCCAGCGGCCGAGGTTGCCGATCAGCGGGGCGAGCTTGGCTTGCAGCGGCGGCGGCAGCTTGGCGGCGTAGCTGCTGGCGCGATCGGCCGAGAGCCGGTCGTCGCGGAAGCAGGCGGTCACGTCGTCGTGGCGGGTGATCACCCAGCAGCCCCACACCTCGCTGTAGTGGACGGGCGCCTCGCTGCGCAGCCGCGCGAACGCGGGGTAGGGGTCCGCTCGAAAGCCTGGGTCGAGCAGGCCGAAGGGATCGCTCGCGGCGTCGGTCATGGGTGCCAGGGTAGCGCGGTTGCGGGGCCGGGGGGCTGGCCGATCCAGGCCAGTGCCGGCCTGGTGGGCTTGGGTGTACTGTGAAGGGATGAACCTGAAGCTCGAGGCGCTCATGGGGTTTGGTCTCGGCATGTTGCTTGGCTGTGGCGTGCCAGCGGCGTCGGACGACGGCGACTCGTGCCCGATCGGCAAGCACATGTGCGAGTGCCTGAGTGATGGCTCGTGCGACGTCAACCTGCAGTGTGTCGACGGGACCTGCGTGTTTCCGGGCGGGGCCGAGACGGGGACCACCGAGGACACGGAGACGGGCGCTGACACGGGGACCGAGGCCGAGACCGAGACCGGCGATGGCGATGGCGATGGCGATGGCGATGGCGATCCGTGCCCGGCGGGGATGCTCGGGTGTGCGTGCTACGGCAACGACACCTGCGACGACGGCCTGATGTGCGAGGCGGGCTCCTGCGTCGAGATCGTGTGCGCCGAGGGAACCCTTGGCTGCCCCTGCTACGGCAACATGACCTGCGAGGGCAGCCTGGTGTGCGAGGCGGACACCTGCGTGGACCCTGCGTGCCCCGACGGGCAGGAGGGCTGCCCCTGCTACGGCAACGACACCTGTGACGACGTGCTCGTGTGCGAGGCCGACGTGTGCGTGATGAACTGTCCCGAGGGGGAGGAGGGCTGCGCGTGCTACCCCAACATGACCTGCAACGTTGGGCTGCTGTGCGAGATGGGCACCTGCGAGGCGCCCGTGTGTCCGCTCGGTGACGATGGCTGCGAGTGCTATCCGAACATGACCTGCAACATGGGGCTGGCCTGCATGATGGGGTCTTGCTGTGTGGAGGGGGAGCTCGGCTGCGCGTGTGATCCGGACATGCAGTGCAGCGACCCGCTCGTGTGCAACATGGGGGTCTGCGAGGAGCCCGAGCCGTGACCGGCTCGTGACGGCTCGCAGCCCGCCGACCTAGCGCTAGACCGTAATCCCCGCGAGCGGCCCGTTGCCGTCATCCCCAAAGCTGCCGATGTCGGCCCCCAGCAGCTGCAGCATGGACACGAACAGCTCCGACACCTTGCCGTCGTCCATGTTCATGTGCTGCCCGTTGATCATATGCCCACCCGCGCTCCCGCCCAAGATCACGGGCATGTTGTAGTGCGAGTGGCTGTTGCCGTCCTCGATCTCACTCGAGAAGAACACCAACGAGTTCTCCAGCATGTTGGAGTCGCCCTCGGTCACCGCGCGCAGACGATCCAGCAGGTAAGCCAGCTGCGCGACCTCCCAGGTGTCGATCGTGCGCAGCTGGTCCAGCTTGACCGGATCCGACCCGTGGTGGCTGATGTCATGGTGCGCGCCCGGGACCCCCAGAAAGTCGTAGGTCCGCCCGCTGCCGCCGTTGCCGAGCATGAAGCTGACGACCCGGGTGGTGTCGCAGCTGAGCGCGAGCACGATCAGATCGAGCATGACCCGCACGTGGCTGGGGAAGTCAGCGAACGTATAAGAGTAGCTGCCCGTGTCGCACACGGGACCGTCGCCCTCGCTAGCGATCCGCAGCTCGAGATCGCGGACGCCGTCGAGGTACTGCTCGAGCTTGACGCGATCGCTCATGCCCAGCTTGCTCTGCAGCGCGGTCGCGTCTTCTTCGACGTAGTCGAGGATGCTCAGCCGATACGCGCGGCGCCGGGCGATCTCCTCGGCGGTCGCGGCTGGATCATAGCCGCCAAACATCAGGTCGAAGGCGACCTGCGGCGAGGTCAGCTTGGGCAGCGGGGTCGACTCGTTGGCCCACGAGATGTTGCGCGAGTAGGCGCACGAGTACCCGCTGTCGCAGTTGCCGACGCTGGCGCCACCCTCGATCCCCAGCTGCAAGCTGGCGATCGAGGTGGTGTCGCCGAGGTGCTGGGCAAACACCTGGTCCATCGAGATGCCATTGACGATGTCGACCTCGGACTTGTTGACGTGGCGACAGGTCATGAACCCGCCCGTGCCTGCGGCGTGATCACCCGCGCCGTCGGGCTTGGCCGGGGCGTTGTCGAGGCCGCTCAAGATCAGCACGTTCTGCTCGAGCATCATGTCGAACAGCGGCTGCAAGATCGGCGTGGGCGCGTAGTCGGGCCCGGTCGTGATCGGGGTGAACCCGGCCATGTCGATGCCGTTGGGCACGTAGAAGCTGACGAGCCGCAGCGGGCCGTCGTGGGCGGCCTGAGCGACCCGGATGCTGCGGGGCGCGAGCGACTCGAGCATCGGCAGGCCCAGAGCTACGCCCGCGCCGCCCAGGAACGCGCGCCGCGTGAACCCGCGCGGCTGCCGGGCCTGGGCGTGGCGGTCGGCGACGAGAGAGAAGTGGGCTCCGGGATGTCGTTTGCGCAGGCGCATGTCAGTTGTCCTCCGGCTCGCCGCGGCGGGCGGTGAAGGGTTCGCTGGTGACGATCAGCTTGACCAGATCGGGGAACCGCATGTTGGCGAGCACGAAGTCGGCCTCGATCGCCTCGAGGTAGTCGACGTCGTCGAGCGTGAGCGCGCGGCCCAGCGCGTAGATGAAGGTCTTGCGGACCGTGCAGTGGGGGAATTCCTCGTCGGCAGCGAGCAGGTCGGCCATCTCGACGGCGTCGGCGAACGCCTCGCCGTCGGTCGGGAGCTCGCCGCTGGCGTCGATCGGGTAGCCCTTGTCGATGGTCCGCCAGCCCCCGATCGCGTCGTAGTTCTCGAACGCGAGGCCGATCGGGTCGATCATGTCGTGGCACGAGGCGCACACCGGATCTTCGCGGTGCTTGGCCAGCTGCTCGCGCATGGTCGTGGTCGCGCTGGGATCTGGCGGCGGGATGTCGACCTCGGGCGGCGGCGGTGGCGGGGGGATGCACAGCAGCTGATCCAGCACCCACTTGCCGCGCTTGACCGGCGACGTGGTGATCGGGTGACCCAGCACGCTCATCAGGCCCGGCGAGGTCAGCAGCCCGCGGCGCGGGAGCCCGGCGAGATCGACCTCGACCCAGCCCGGACCGACCGGCTCGACCCCGTAGACCGCCGCGAGCTGGTCGTTCATCAGCGTGGTCGTGCCGTTGAGCAGGTCGCTCATGGGCCGGGCCTCGGTGATGAACGAGCGGAAGAATTCCTGCATCTCGACCCGCATCGAGGCGCGCAGCTCGTCGTTGAATTGCGGGAAGGTCTGGGTGTCCTTGAACACGTCATCGAGGGCCCGGATGTACAGCCACTGCCCGGCGAAGTTGTCGACCAGCGCCACGGAGCGGGGATCCGCGAGCATGCGATCGACCTGCTGCTCGAGCACGGCCGGCTCGGCCAGGGTCCCGTCGGCGGCCCGGGCGAACAGCTCGGCGTCGGGCATCGAGCTCCACAAGAAGTAGCTCAAGCGCGAGGCCAGCTCGTAGTCGCTCACCGGGTGGGGATCGAGGCTGGTGGGATCGGGGTCGACCTCGACGCGAAACAGGAAGTGCGGCGAGGTCAGGGCCGCCTCCAGGATCACGTGGACCGCGTCCTCGAAGTCGCCGCCCTGATCCTGCACGACCGCGTACAGGCCCATCAGCGCCTCGACCTCGGACGGGGTCAGCGGGCGTCGCCAGGCCCGGGTCACGAACTCATCGATGATCTGGCGCAGGCAGGTGTCCTCGCCGTCGGCGATCGGATCGCAGGTGACGATCATGTCGCGCAGCGGGTTGGGGATCGGATCCGTGGGCCCCTCGATCTGCAGGTAGTCGACCAGCAGGTTGCGATCTTCCATGAGATCCGCGTCGTAGTAGTCGTTGGTGAAGCCGACCGAGACCTTGTGGATGCCCGCGTCGAGCTGCAGCTCGACCTCGTGCGGCTCGGCGAGGTCGGACACGGTCGCGGCGATGTCGGTCTCGTAGACCACCACGTTGTCGATCGTCATGACCAGGTGCGCGAGATCGGGGCCAGCCTGCTGCGCGTAGGCCCGGGTCGCAAACACGTAGGTCCCGTCGCCGCCGGCCTCGAAGGTCGCGTAGACCTCACCGTTGGAGTACAGGTTCCAAAACCCTCCGCTGGCGCCGCCGGCCGTGGCGCTGACCTCCATCCCCTCGGCCTCCCAGTAGTTCAGCTCGGGGTTGGCGGCCACCCGCAGCGCGTCGGCGACCATGGTCTCGGCCGTGCGCGAGTACAGCTCGAAGTGCAGGGGCGAGAGGTTCTGAACGGCCGAGATGTTGTCGAACCCGAAGCTGTGATCGTCCGAGGGGAACTCGAGCGCGGGCGCCCAGTCGACCATCGAGAAGAACAGGTCTTGGACGGTGTTGTTGTACTCGGCGTTGTTGAGCCGGTGCACGGTCACGCGCCCAGGATCGGGGAGCTGCTCGCCGTCGCCGTCGCCGTCGCCTGGGCCCGCGTCGCCGTCGCCCGTGTCGCTGTCGGTCCCATCATCGCCGTCGTCGGCCTGGACGTCGTCGCCCTTGCAGCCGCCAAGGCTCAGGCTTACGCCAAGACCGAGGCTGAGCCCGATCAGCGAGAGCGCCGGCCAGTTCATTGCGCGTCGTACGGGTCGCATCGACGCAATTGTGCCGGCCTTGGTCCCAGGTTCCAATGGGCGGCTTACTGGCGGTATTCGGTGTCAGGGTGATGACTCGATCGACGGCAGTTCGGGAGCGGGTCCAAATACAGCCATTCGCGAGATTCGCTCGATGAAGGCTGTGCGCTCGGTACCGCGCCCGAGCTCGAGCGTGGTCACGGCGACTCGATCGAGGCGGTGCACGGTGTCGGGACCGCCGGGGCAGGGGACCAGGTACTCGCTCAGCGCCGAGATGCCGTAGTCGAGCCCACCATCTTCGCCGAGGTACAGCATGATGTGCCCAGGCATGTAGAGCAGCACGACTCCCTCGCGCGCGGCCGCACGGACCTGCGCGCGCTTGCTGGCCTCGTCGAGCTGCGAGAGATCGACGCTGCGGGTGCCGAGCTGCGCTTGCACGCCCGAGTTGCGGGCCAGGCGAAGGTCGAACTGCGCGAACAGATCAAACAGATAGCGCGAGCAGTCGCGCTGACCCTCGCGCCCGCCCCAACCGTAGGGCTGGTCGAGCAGCGCGAACGCCTGCTCGAACACCGCGCGCTGGCTGAAGCGCAGCGCCGTCGTGCTCAGCGGCGCGTCGATCGGGAGCTCGCGCTCGATCGGTCCGGTGGGGCCTGGGACCAACAAGGTCGAGCGAGCCTCGTCCTGCGAGAGCAACACGAAGCTCGAGCCCGCGCGCAGGTGCTCGAAGTCGTTGGTGACCCACGCGCGCGGGGCCGCTGGCTCGACGCCCAGCTGCGCGCGCGCGGTGGCGGGATCGATCGCGGGTCCCAGCGCGGCGGCGGGGTGCTCGACCCAGCCGACCGAGTGCCCGGCGTCGACGTAGATCCAGGCCTGATCGGGTGTGGCTCGCAGGCCCCGAACCAGCTCGCCAGGGTGCAGCGAGGCGCAGCGGTTGCGATCGAAGTCGAGATCGATCGGGTCGGTGTACAGCCCCTCGGTCGAGGGCACGCACCACAGCTGGGTCTCCTCGACGACGAAGCGCAGCTGGGGGCCCTCGATCAATTCGGCAGCCTGAATCTGGGCCGCGGCCTGCTCGAGCGCGCCCGCGCTGGTCTCCACATAGGCGCCCGCGCTCACCCGCCCGCGCAGCCACTCGAGCCGCTCACTCAGCTCGCGCTCGACCAGCTGCGGATCCGCGCCCGCTCGACCCAGCGGGTCTCGCCAGCCGCCGGGCAGCTCGGCCACGCGCGCGGCCAGGTACTCGCGCTCGGCTGGGTCGAGCAGCTCGGCGTCGACGGTCGCGGCGGGGAGCTTGGCGAGCCAGTACTCGGCCCGCTCGAGCTCGGGCGCAACGTTTGGCGCCTTGTCCTCGCGCAGCTGCCCGGTCGGGCACTCGCTCGGCGCGGGTGTGGGCAGGGTCGGATCGGCGCCCGCGTGGGCGTCTGGCTTGCCCCCGCCCGTGTTGCAGGCCGCAACCGATAGCGAGATCGAGATCAGCGAAGCACGGAACCACACGGCGCTCCTACACGTGGCAACCCTGGGCATGATTCCTACGGCCGCGGCGCGACGCCAACCGGCAGCTCGCCAGCGACCCAGCGCAGGTGGATGTGATCAGCGTGGGCGGGCCAAAACCCGCGATTGTCAGCGTGCAGGAACCGGCGACCGGGGCGTCGTAGGCCCGCCTGGTCGTCGAACGGGTCGAGCACCACTGGATCGTTGTGGACAAAGTAGGCGATGTCGTCGACGAGCAGCACGATCTCGGCGAGCACCTCCAACCGCGCGCTGGACCGGGTCCCCGACAGCTCGTCCGCCGGGTCCACCAGCGGCTCGCGGGCGCCCTTGCCCTTGGGCTCGGCCGTCCACAGCGAGGCCCCGCGCTTGATGTGGTTCCACCAGACCTGCGGGCGCCCGGCCTTGTCTGGGTGATCGTGATCGAGCAGGTAGAGATCGACGTCGACGCCCTTTTGGTGGGTCCAGTGATCCTCGATCTTGCCGCCGGTCACGTGGCTCAGGTCGCCGATCCCCAGCACGGTGCCCGTGCGCTGGTGATACTCGCCCGCGATGTCCACGATCGCGTGCACGACATCGGCCTGGGCCCACTGGCGGGCCAGCGACTCGTTGCCGTTGGTCTTGAACGGCAGGTAGTCGGCGGTGGGGTCGAGGCTGTCGGCCAGGTTGATCCAGCGCGCGTCGCCGATCCACGCCTCATGAGTGCCGCGCTCGCCGGGCTTGGGCAGGCCGCGCGCGGGTACGACCACGTGCAAGTACGCGAGCTCCTTGGCGCCCTTCTTGGCCGGCTTGGCGGGGCGCGTCACCACCAGGTCGTAGCGCGACAGCGGCGAGTACCCGCAGTGGGGACCGGGCTCGCGGCTGCCAAATTGCGCGAGCGCCATCCACTGGCGGATCTGCTCGAAGCGACCCTCGAGCACCAGCGCGCGGCCGTGGTCGTAGGCTTGCTGCAAGCCCGAGGCGGCGGGCAGCGGACCCCGCGGGCCGCGGCGCGGATCGATCTTGATCTCCAGGTCGACGAGCGTGGTCGCGGCGTCGTCGAGCAGGGCCGCGAGCTCCTCGGGCGTGGGTGGTGGCGGTGGCGGTGGCGGGGCGACCGGCTCGGCCTCGACCGGGCGAGCCGCGTGCGCGACCACGGCCTGCATGGGCACGAACGCAGCCGCGAGCTCGAGGGTCGCCTCGCTCAGGTGCGACAGCTCGCCGTCGCGGGTGGCGTGCTCGAGCTGCTCGCCCTGCTCGCTGGTGTCGTCGAAAGACGGGTCGAGCAGCGGATAGGCGCAGGCGAGCGGGACCAGCACCGCAGCCGCCAGCGCCGACCGCCTGGGTCGCCGTCCCTCGCGGCTGACCGGGCGCGGCTGTGGCTGGGGACGGGCACGCACCGGGCTACTCGGTCTTGGGTTCCGCTTGGGTTGGCTCGGCGTCGGTGGCAGGCGCGGGGGTAGTCGGCGAGTGGTTGATCCCAAAGTAGGCAGCGGTCGCGGCCAGCAGCGGCACCGCGAACCACACCAGCTTGCCCGCGCTCGGCTTGCGAATCAGGACCACAGGCGCCGCGCCGAGCAGCACCCAGATCAACAGCTTCGGGTGCAGCCAGCCGGGCAGGCCGTTGGCCATCGCCCCGGTCTTGGCCAGCATCCCAAACCCGGCGACGAGGATCAGCAACAGCCCCAGGCCGTGGGTGCCCATGACCATGCCGCGGACCTTGTTGCTGGCTTTGTCGCCACCGTTGGCGCCATGGAACGCGAGCGCGCCGAGGCCCATGAACACCAGCACGATGCCGAGGATGTGGAGGAGGTTGTAGACCTGGTAGGACATGGACGCGCTCAGACTAACAGGGTGCGGGCCGGGCGAAACAGCATCAGCGCGCTGGTGTAGCCGTGCAGGAAGGTGCGGGCCTGCGCCGAGCCCACCGGGCCGATCTCGCCGTTGCAGAAGAACCCGGCGAGCGGGAGCTCGGGGCCCAGCAGCTCGCGGGTCAGCGCGCTGTCGTGATCGGGCTGGCCGTACAGGCCCGTTCCGCGACCCACGCAGGGAAACAACAGCGCGCCCACGCTGGGGTCGCCGGCGCGCAGCCTGGCGTGCTCGGCCAGCAGCGCGCGGAGCTCGGCCGCCGAGGTCTCGGCGTCGCGCAGGTGGAACTGGACCACGGCGTTCTCGTGCAGCTGCGCCGCGGTGCCGATCGCCCCGCTGTGGGGATCGACGCCGACCAGGTTGCGAACCAGGAAGTCGCCCTGGTCGTAGACCTCGCGCTGCGGATCCATGACGACCCCGAGGAACAGGCTGTTGCGCGCCTTGGCCCGCTCGGCCTGGGTCAGGGTGTCGAACAGGCGCTGCAGGACCTGCACCGCGGGGCGACCGTCGAGCTCGAAGATCACTTGCCCCTGGTGGCGGGTCACGAACATCGGCACCCCGATCGGCCGGCAGCCCTGCGCGACCACGGCGTCGATCTCGAGGTTGCCACGCATCGCCACGCCGACCATGCCGCGGTGGTGGGTGGTGTGATCGCAAAACAGGCGGTGCTCGCCAGGACGCCCGCCACCCGAGCACAGACCGCCGATCTTGACGCCCGCTGGGTACGCCCGATCGAGGCCGTCGAGCAGCTCGGGCCCGGACCACGTGAACGGATCAGCGAACAGCAGCAGGTGTGGATCGGGACCGTCGGCCAGCCCCAGCGCGTGGTTCCAGCGCGCCCGCTCGTCGGCGGGGTCATCGCCGGGCTCGGCCGGATCGGGGGTCCGCTCGGTCGGCACGTGAAACCCGGTCAGCTCGACGCCCGGCAGCTGCGCCGCCGCGATCGCCAGGCCCGGGCTGCCCTCGAGCTCGGTGCCGTTGGCGAGCACACCGCTGCCCGAGCAGCCGATCACCAGCGCGCCCTCGAACAGACCGGCCAGCGCGGTCGGCAGCTCGTGACAGCGGTGCTGGTGCTCGCGCGACGCAAACACCAGCACCAGATCGGCCGAGTCCCCGTCGAGTTGCTCGCGCAGCTCGCCGCTCGCTCGACTGAGGGCCGTCGCGAAGTCGGCCGCGTCACTGATGCTGGAGGACCAGCGCATCGCGCGAGGGTATCAGGACTGTCGAGCTTCGGCGTCGCTGCTGATCTCGGGGCGCCCCCCAAAACCGAGTCCGAGCGGCTATGCTGGGGCGTGGCCGTCCACGAGCTTCGGATCGCTCCGCTGCCGATCTGGCTCGACGCCGGGCGCTTGCTAGGTCCGGCCGGGCCCGCGTCCGATCCTGGTGACGCGTCGCGGGGGTGGCACCTCGAGCCTCAGCCCGACGCGAGCGTCGTGGCGCGCGCGCAGCTCGACGGTGCGCGCGCGGCCGATCTGGCCGCGCGGCTGCGCGGGCTCGGCTTCGAGGGCCAGCCGCTGGTCTGCGAGATCCAGCCGCCGCTGCGCCGCTCCCAGGTTCGTCGCGCGCGGACCGAGGACGCCCGCCGCCGTCGCGTTGGCACCCCGGGTTTCTCACGGGCGGGCACGCGGCTCGACGAGGTTGGCCGCATGTCGCTGACCCCGGAGCTGCTCGCCATGGAGGTCGCCGAGCTGGCGGCGGGTCGCCCGGTCGTCGACGCGGGCTGCGGGGCCGGGGGCAACGCGATCGCGTTCGCGCGGGCGGGGTGTCGGGTCCACGCGATCGACCAGGATCTGGCGCGACTCGAGCTCGCGCGTCACAACGCTGGCGTCTATGGCGTCTCGGATCGGATCCAGTTCGTGCACGCGGACGCGCGAGCCTGGGTCGCGGCTCAGGCCGATCCTGGCGCGATCTTGTTCGTCGATCCACCGTGGGGCGCCGACTGGAGCCGCAGCGGCTGTGACCTGGCCTCGCTCCCGCTGCTGGCAGACCTGGTCCCGCTCGCAAGCAACTACGCCGCGCTGTGGGCCAAGGTCCCGCCGTCGTTTGCGACCGCGCAGCTGCTCGAGGGCGCCAGCGGTGACGCGCGGGCGCTGTTTGGCGCGGCCGAGGGCGACTACCGCCGGGTCAAGTTCGTGTTGGTGAGGCGCGGATGAGCAGCTCCACCGACGAGACCCTCAACGCGACGCTCGGCCCGACGACCGCGACCACCGAGCCAGGTCCCGATCTCGCCGAGCCGCGCCGGGGCGACGAGATCGGCCGCTACGTCGTGCTGGAGCGACTCGGTGCGGGCGGCATGGGGGTCGTGTTCGCGGCCTACGATCCCGAGCTGGATCGGCGCGTGGCCGTCAAGCTGCTGCGCCCGCGCGGGCGCGATCAGGCGGATGCACGGGCTCGCCTGGTCCGCGAGGCGCAGGTGCTGGCCAAGCTCGCCGACCCCAACGTGGTCACCGTGCACGACGTGGGCGAGCACGCCGGGCAGGTGTTCCTGGCCATGGAGCACGTGCGCGGCGTGACCCTGGACGCCCGCGTGGGCGCGGATCAGCCGTGGAAGGCGACGGTCGATCTGCTGATCCAGGCCGGTCGGGGTCTGGCCGCCGCCCACGAGGCCGGGCTCGTGCACCGTGACTTCAAGCCGCAAAACGTGATGGTCAGCACCAAGGGCCGGGTCCGGGTGATGGACTTTGGTCTGGCGCGGATCGACGGCGAGGTCGTCGACGGCGAGTCGACGGCGCGGCCAGGCGCGCTGACGGGGACGCCCGCGTACATGGCACCCGAGCAGTTCGCCGGCCACCCGGCCGACGCCGCGAGCGATCAGTTCGCGTTTTGTGTGACCTGCTTCGAGCTGCTCTACGGGCAGCGGCCGTTTCGCGGCGACACCGTGCCCGAGATCGCAGCCTCGGTCACGCTCGCCGAGATCGCGCCGCGGCCGGTCGGGAGCGGCGTGCCGATCTGGATCCACCGCATCATCTTGCGCGGCCTCAACCGCGATCCTGCGCTGCGCTGGCCCTCGATGCGCGAGCTGCTCGCCGCGCTCGAGCGCGACCCCGCGATCACGCGAACGCGCTGGCTGACCGTGACCGCCGTGGGCCTCGCGGTCGGGGTGGCGATCTTCGGACAGTATCAGGCGAGCGACCGCGGCATGCCGGCCGAGCGAGCCGTGCAGTTCTGCGCGGACCTGGACCAGCACCTCGTGGGGGTCTGGGATCCCGAGCGGCGCGCGGCCACCCGGGCGGCCTTGCTCGCGACGGATCTCCCCTACGCCAGCGCAACCTGGGAGCGGGTCGAGGCCGGGCTCGACGCGTGGAGCAGCGCGTGGGTCGAGCACCGAAGCGACGCGTGCCGGGCCACGCACGTGCGCAAGGAGCAGTCGGAGGAGGTCCTGGATCTGCGGGTCAAGTGCCTCGACGCGCGCCTGCGTGACCTGCGGGCGACGGTCGAGCTGCTCGCGGACGCCGACGCGGTCGTGGCCCGGCGCGCGGTCGAGGTCGTCGGCGCGCTCGGATCGATCGACGAGTGTGCCGACGTCGCGCGTCTGCGGGCCCGGGTCCCGCCGCCGAGCGACCCGGAGATCGCGGCCCGGATCGCCGAGCTCGAGGGCGACCTCGCGCGGGCGTGGGCTTCGCTGAGCGCGGGCAAGTACGGCCACGGCGTGGCCCTGGCCGAGCCGATCCTCGCCCAGGCCCGCGAGCTCGGGCACCCGCCGTTTGTGGCCCGGTCGCTGGCTGTGCTCGGGATCCTACGTCAGCAGATCGAGCCGAACGAGCAGGCCGCCGCGCTGCTCGACGAGGGCTACATGCTGTTCGTCGCCCACAACATGACCGCCGAGGCGAGCAAGGTCGCCTCGTACGCCGCCAAGCTGATCGGCTTTGACCTGGCGCGCCACACCGAGGGGCTGACCTGGGCGCGGCACGCCGAGGCGCTCGCGCGAGCCGCCGAAGACGACGCCCTGCTCGCGGCCGCCCACGCGGCGCGAGGGGAGATCCTCAATACCGCTGGCCAGCCCCAAGCGGCGCTGGAGGCCCACCAGCGCGCGCTCGAGCTGCGCCAGCAGGTGTTCGGTCCGCGCCATCGCCTGGTCGCGCGCAGCTGGTCGAGCCTGGGAACCGCGGCGGGGGCCAACGGTGACCACGCGACGGCGATGCGGCATCAGGAGCAGGCGCTCGAGCTCCTGCGCGAGACGCTTGGCGCGGATCATCCCGAGGTCGCTGACGTACTCAACAACCTGGGCAACGCCGCGTATGCGCTCGGTGATCTGGGTGAGGCCGCGCGGCTGTTCTCGGAGGCGCTCGCGATCCGTGAGCGGGCGCTAGGACCCGGTCACCCCGAGGTCGCCGCCGTGCTCAGCAACCTCGGCAACACCAACGCCGAGCGTGGCGACCTCGCGGCCGCGCGAACCCAGCTCGAGCGGGCGCTCGGCATTCGTGAAGCCGTCTTGGATTCGAACCACCCCGACGTGGGTGCGAGCCTGAGCAACCTTGGGGCTGTCATGCTCGACGCAGGAGACGTCGAGGGCGCCCGTGAGCTGTTTCGCCGGGCGGTCGAGGTCAAGCAGGCGGGGCTGGGTCCCGAGCATCCCAACTTGGTGAGCGCGCTGACCAACCTCGCGCTGACCGAGGCGCAGCTGAGCAACTTCGTGGACGCCAGCGAGCTGCTCGCGCGAGCGCTGCGGATCCGCGAGCAGGCCCTCGGTCCCGATCACCCCAAGCTCGCCTATACGCTCGAGGCCGTCGGCGAGGTGAGCATGCTGATGGGCGAGCCGGCGCGGGCGATCGATCCGCTCGAGCGCGCGCTGATGATCCGCAGCGCGCAGGCGGGGGATCCCAAGCACCTCGCCAAGCTGCGCTTCGAGCTGGGCAAGGCGCTGTGGGCTGCGGGGAGGTCACGCAGCCAGCAGCGCGCGCGCGCACGGTCGCTGATCGAGCAGGCCGAGGCCGAGCTCGCCGAGGCAGGCGAGGGGGCCGAGTCGCTCCGCGCCGACGTGCGCGCGTGGCTGGACGCGCACTGACACTAGCACTAGCTCGTCCCGCGACGCCGCAACGACTGCGCCGGCATGAGCGGGGTCGTGTCCCCGCAGAAGCTGAGGCCGAGACCGTCGAGCGCGGCGACCAGGCCCGCAGCGTCGAGGGACGGCAACCGGCGGCGCGCGACCGTGTAGCTGCAGTGCCCCACGGTCTTGTCCGCGCCGACTGAGCAGAACCGGGGGCTCGGCCCACAAGCGCTCAGGCAGGTCATGGATTGAAAGGGCGCACCAGCGACACGCGCGACGTCGGCGGGGGTCGGGGTGTCCGTGCCGCGCATCGGGAGGAACATGATCGCGTCATTGTGGATGCCGGCGCCCCAGAGCTGGGCGCGGGCGCTCGACGCTTCATCCAGCTCGGAGCGCCGAACGAGCAGGTTGACTCCGCTTCGGATCCCGAGTCGTCGCAGCTCTCGCACCTGTCGGATCACGCGAGTGACCTCTGTGGTGCGAGCCGGGTAGTGGATGCTGATATGGAGCTTGTCCGGGTTCAGCTTGGAGACGCGGGCGATCTGCTCGTCGAGGAGCAGGCCGTTGCTCGTCATCGAGAGGAACACCGCGCCGCGCAGGGCAGCAAAGACGGCGCCGAGGCCTTCGTATTGAAGGGGCTCTCCGCCACCAAGCGAGAGGGCCTTCGTGCCGTGTCGAACGAGACTGCGGGCAAACCCAATGACCTCGTCGGGATGCCACTCGTCGCGTGCGCTCGGTTCGCTCGCGTTGTAACAAAACCCGCACGCCTTGGCGCAGCGGCGGGACAACTCGAGCGACACACGCTCTGGGGTTTCCAAGCCCACGGCGCCTCAGCGCAGCCCGAGGTAGACGACGGCGATGACGACGATGACCAGCGCCGTGACCAGGAGCAGCCTGCTCCTCGGATGTTGGGTTGCTGCGGTGTCCAGACGCCCCGGTGTCTCGCCCGTTCGCAGGTCGGCCTCGCTCCATGACTGACACTCGTCGTTTTCATAGTGGTCGGCGAGTTGGATCGACTCGGCGCGCGAGAATTGGACGTCCATGTGCTCGGCCATCGCCAGCAGCTCACTCGAGGCCTTCGACTCGCTGGCGATGAAGGGTTCGCGCACGTAGTGACCGGGGATGGACCAGTCGCCGTGGGCGTAGAACGCGACCGGAAGGCGTTCGCGCATCTGCGTGTCTTCGAACAGGTCCTCGAACGCGGGCGCGAACCCAATGAAACCCGACGATTCCATCATGAGCGCGAAGCGGTCACGGTCGGGCCCGGGCACGACTTCGACGAGTCGCGGGTTGCGTGGGTAGGTGTTCGCCTGGCCGAGCGGTTTGATCGCCGCCGCCGCGTCCGCTGCGGTTTCGAACAGCGCGGCGAAGGGCTGGCTCCGATCGAGGCGCGAAGTGTCCGACCCGGTCTGACGGGCGATCCACGGCAGGACGTACTCGGTCCACGGGTCGACGGCTCCACCGGCCTCGCCGGTGGTCAACTTGGCGGACGCGGGCAAGGCCCCGGCTTCGCCAGTGTCGAAGTGCGCGAGCTGTCCGTCGCGGTCTACCGCGAACCAACCGCTGTCCATGCTGTGGGCGGCCGAGTAGTTCGTGGCGGCGTCCCACGCGTGGAGGATGGACTCGGGTCGTGTCACGTTCGCAACTCCAGCGCTCGAGCGCCACGCTAGCACGCAAGCCGCGGGCTTGGCGATCTGCTCGCCACCCATGAGCCGGTCGGATACATACCGCGAGGCAGCCAGCAGATCTTCACGACCTACCAGTCCACAGGGCAGCCCACGCGCGACGAGTACCTGGGGTTGTTGAGCTTCCTGCCCAGCTACACGCTCACACAGATCCCAAGGCTGACAAACTGGGCCCCTGGGCTGGCGCCGGTGACCGTCCCCGCCGGTACGATGGCCTGGTACCAGCGCGCCCGCGAGCGCCTGGGACCCGAGAGCTCCTTGATGATCTGATCGCCGAGGGTCTGCTGCGCGTGGTCGCGTCCCAGGCCTAACGCCGACTACCCTCAAAGTTCTTCGCGGCGCTCCATCCCTGGGTCTGCAGGAGCGACCCCAGATTTGCTGGCGGCTGTTTCACTCGGTAGGCGAACGCACGACCGCAGCCGACCAACGGATGCTGATCGGCCGCGAGTCCCGACGATCACCGGTCGCGCTCGTCAGTCCCAGCAGTTCCCGACGCTGCACGTCCCGGTGCACCAACTGTGTTGGTTCCCGGTCGGGCCCGCGATCATGGTCAGGCTTTTTTGCGCGTCCGAGCAGAAGATGCCGTAGTCGCCCGCGGCCGCGTTACCGGTGATCGAGAACTCCGAGGCTTGGTAGTTGGGCCCGGATGCGCCGATTCCATTGTCCCAGCCAGCATAGCTGACATAGTGGATTGCAAACGCCTTCGCGGGGAGCATGTCCGAGCCCAACCAGACGGCACCAACGTAGTAGCCGCTCGCCAACGCAGTGTCCCAGTTCCCCGCCCCGTAGTCCATATGAACGTTGATCGAGCCGTTGCCGTGGCAATTGTAGGCGAACCCGCGAATACGGTGGGCCCCCCCCGTCACGAACGTTGGATTGCCCGCGGTCTTCGAGCGCATCGTGAGCGCGGCCAACCTGCCTTTGACGGCCGAGTTGTTGTTCACCGCGGGGATGCAAGATCCCTCCTGCGTTGCCAGGGGGTAGTCGCAGTCGCCAGCGTTGCAGTACCAATAGTCACGGACCGTGTTCTGGAACCCGAGCGCGTCACCGCAGGTGGACGCCGACGTATAGCCCAGCCCAAACACCGAGCGCGCCGTCGAGATCTGCGTGGCCGTACAGGTTCCGTAGGCGTGGGGCTCGAGCGGCTGGGCTTGGATCTGGGTCGCGTGGTCGAGCTTCTGTCGTACATCTGCCCGCAACGAGTCAACTTGATCGGGATCCGCGAGCAATGCCAACTCTGCTGGCGTCGCACGCTCGAGCAACCGTTGCGGAACCGTGGTCGGTTCGTCCGCGATCGCCACCCAGGCTTGGATCGGCGAGAGTGACTCGGCCGTGTCCATGTCGAGGAGCGGAGTATCCTCGGCCGTCCCCGAGATCAGGAGCAACACCTCATTGTCGTTACCCGAGTCTCGCCATTCGACCGACGAAGTGCGCCGCTCGACGCGGGCGAGCAGCGCTGGTGCGCGCGGCGCTTCGATCTCTGGCTCGTCATCGGGGGTCGCGTCGATCTCGAGAAAGCCGTACTCGACATCGCCGAGTGGGTCGGCGTTGGCCTCGGCCTCGAGGGCATCGGCGACATCGTTGTTTGGCTCATCGCTGTCGCAGCCGACCATTGCGAGCAGTGTCAAGCATGACAGCGCTGCGGGAAATGCGAGGGAGCGGATGTAGGAGTCTGGTTTTGTCATCGCAAGCGTAGTTCCAGCAGCCGCCCGCCGGATCACGGAAACTCGACCTCACCGCGCGCCACTCAGCTGTCGGCGCGCGCGCTCCCGGCGAAGTCCCTGCACCTAGGCGGGGGCGTAGCGAATGGGCTGCTGGTGGTTGATGCGCGCGAAGCAGCGTGGATGTAGGGGGCGCAGCCGAGCCCGGCGGGGCGTGGTCGATCGGCCCGCGCGCGCGGGCCAGCGCGGTCTCGATCGCGGCCGCGCCTTGGATCGCGTCCAGGATCACATGCAGCGCGCGAGCCCTCCGCATCTCGTCAGTTGCGAGCGCCCGCGGATCCACACCCCGCAGCAGCTCGCGCTCACGCGGGCCAAGCTCCATTAGCGGCCCATCTCCGCGGACCAACGCCGCATACAGGCGCGATGTCGTCGGGCTTGTCGGCAATCTTCAGCAAGCGCATCGCACCGCGGCAGCGCGGGCAGGTCATGATGTCGACCGCGAACACCCGCAGGGAGACAGCGCCGAGGTTGCAGACCAAGCCGAAGTCGAGGCCCGCGAGGGTACCGCGAACGGCGAGACCTGATAGGCGAGTCGGAGTGGCTCATGGATGAGCCGCTCATGATCCGATTCGTCGATTGATACGTCTCCATATTCCTCGAGATGGAGACTCGTGTGCGCTCGGGCCCACTAATGGGCCCCAAACGCCGCTGGACTACCAGATCGGCAAGTTGGTGACCGTCATCGTGATGTCGTCGTCGTAGTTGAGCTGCAGCTCCGCGCCTTTGAGATTGGGGTACTCGAAGTCGACCTGGACCACGGTCGCGGTATTCTGGTTGTTCATGGCGGCGACGATCGTCTCGTCGAGGGTGATGAGGTTCGACTCGTGGTTGGTGTTGTAGACGATCAGGTAGGCTTCGTTGATCGCAAGCATGACGGTCCATGGCGTGAGGCTCATGCCCAGGTAGGCGGTGTGCTGGCCAGGCCCCTGGACATCCTTGCCCGCCGTGCAGTTGTCACACGCCGGCCGCGTGGGGGACGGATTGACCATCGCGTCCGTCATGTCGAAGTACATCGGAAAGTCGTTGTTGAGCGAACCGGCTGCGTCGCCGAGGTCGAAGGTGAACAGAACGGACTGCAGGTCGGCTGCGGCGGCGATCTGCGGGACCCTGGAGCCGATGAACAAGTAGGGATCTGGATCGGGCGTCGAGCAGGAAACAATGATGCTCTGCGTTGCGAGGTTCGCTTGGATCGCCATGCAGATGTTGACCATCCGCATGAACTCACCCGAATTCACCCCGGCGTCCGCGGTCCGGCCGAGCGCGATGCCGGAGTCGGCGATCGCATCGCTCAGCTGCACGGGGCTGAGAGATGGATCGAGCCACCACTCGAGGGCCGAGGCCGCCGACATTACCGCCGTCGAGACCGAGGTCCCAGTGAGCATGAAGCTGTCGAGGGCGAAGTTGTGGGCGGCGACGCCGTTGGCGGCGATCATGGTTTGCGAGCCCGTCGAGCGGCCGTTGGTCAGTGGATCGCCCGTGGCATCGACGCCGCTGATGGCGTTGGGTTGCCAGCTGCCGTAGTCGGTCGACCAACCGTCGTAGCCATAGATTGTGTCGAGCAACGCCGGGCCGTAGCCCATCGAGATGCACTCGACCTCGCTGGGGGCAGGGAACGCGTCGTCGAGGTTACCGGGGAACAGCAGCCCATCTGGCTCTTCCCCCAGCACGACCTCGTGCGGGAGCGCGTTACCGCCGGCGATGTTGACCGGGATCCCGAGGCAGGCCAGCGTCCGCATCGCGGCGATCAGCGACTGGGTGGCTTCGGAGGCGTACTCGTCCACGCTCAGCGGGGGGCCGCCGAGCGACGCGTTGACGATCGATCGCGTTTGGTTCAACGCATTGTAGTTTCCCGCGAGGTGCAACGTTGCTGCGGTCATGAACGCGACGCTGAGATCGGGGGCGGTCCCTTTGACGCCTCCGCCTGGGTGGACGACACTCACGTCGCCGTCCATGCGCGGGAGCCCGACGATCGGGATGATGTCGATGGCCGCCTCGGCGCCCTCGGTGAGGAGCTCCAGCAGGCGCGCGAGGTTCTCGCCGTGCTCGTCTAGGGCCGGGAGGTTGGGCCCGGCCCAGTTGTCGACCAGGAAGATGTTGACGTCGTGGCCGCTGGCCAGTGCGAGCGTCGCCGGGTTTACGCGACCCACGGAGGCCAGGAAGGTGTCGGCGAACTCCTGCTCGAGCTTGAGATTGTCGCCCAAGCCGCTCATTGGCATCGCGCTCAGGCAGCTGACGCCAGCGGTGCGTGGACTGACGATAAGTGGGCTCGCGTCCATCGCCCACACCAATTCGTCGTAGTAGTCGGCGGCGTCCTCTTCAGCCACGTTCTCGTCAAGGACGTACTCACAGTAGGTGCCGAACGGGTCCGCGGGCGCGATGAAGCCTTGCAGCCCGACCGGGAGCTTGTCCTTGAGGCTCGTAACCGACCAACCGGAGGGGAGGCCGGCGAACGTACAGACCCCAAGCGCGCTCCCACGCGCGATCACGGGGAGCCGACCTTGGGTGAAGCACGCGTTGCGAGGATCGACTGGCAGATTGGTGGGCGACCAGGTCTGCTCGGCCTCGGGTCCCGCCTCGCCGTCGGCGATGGATCCGAAGGGCGCGGGGCCGTCGGTTTCGTGGGTGACGTCGTCGAGAAGCTCTGGTTGGGTATCGTCGAGGTCGCAGCCACCAAGCAGCAAAGATCCCATGATCAAGCAGATCAAGCAGATCAAGCAGCTCGAGTAGTTCATCTTGCATATTTTCCGTCGCACGGCGGTGTGGTTCCAAGCCACCCGTGTGGGTTTAAGCGTGCGCCCAATTTCTAACCATCGCGACCTGTGAGCCTACGCACAAGTTAACAGGCGGCTATCATGTGGATATTCCGGCGTACTTGGGTGCCCAGGCGCCGAAATCTCCACTGAACGGCTACACCACGATGATGCCCGACAGGTCAGGCCCTGTCCTTGACCAGCCGTCCGACGAACAGGAGGAGCAACGCCCCCACGGTAGCGATCCCGAGGCTGCGGAGGTCAAAGCCGGTGATCGAGCCGAAGCCGAGGAAGGATCCGACGTAGCCGCCGACGAACGCTCCCGCGATGCCCAGGACGATGGTGAACACCCAACCATCGTCTTTGGTCGGCATCAAGAATTTTGCGATGACGCCCGCGAGCAGACCGAGGATGATCCAACTGAGGATGCCCATGATGCCTCCATGCTAGGTCGGTTTGTGGCATCCGCCAGGGCGCATGCGAGCCTGGTGTGCCTGATCACCGGCGACGCAACAATTGCCGGTGCTATGGTTGAATTCCGACGACACTTGGTGATCAAATGAAATGGCACTTGGGGCAGCCCAGCGACCCAACTCTCGACGGCAGCACCCTCGTCAGCCCTGCCTGGGCGAGGGCTCGCGCGAGGCTGCTGGCCGATCGCTAGCAGCGGGTTCGCTGTGGCTCTCGGGCGCGCTCTTGCGCTGCCGGAGAGACGAAGTTCCTGGCGCGGGCGTACCCCACATCTTCTCGTCGTAGGGTCCCGCGTCCGGGGTCTTGGATGCCGTGTCGCCGTGGTCGACCTCGACCTTGCCGTTTTTCTTGGCTGCAGCCATGACCGCCTTGGGCAGGGTCGGGCTGCGACCGCCCACCCAGCGACGAATCAACGCCATCCCTTCACCGCATGGCGCGAGATGTCGATGTGCAACATTTTCATGGACTCGCGAATCGATCCGCGTTGGTCCACTCGCACAAACCATGTCAGCTGTTGCGACATGAAGGACGAACCCATCTACGACATTCTCAAGCGCGACCACGAGGCCGTCCAGGCGATCCTCGACGAGCTCGACGAGACCGAAGGCGAGGCCGACCGGATGACTCTCCTCGAGCGCCTCGAGGGCGACCTCCTGCCGCACATGCACGGTGAGGAGAGCGTGTTTTACGCCGTCCTCCGCGAGGACGACGACACCCGGGAGATCGCGCTGGACGCCAAGGAGGAGCACCGGGCCGCCACCCACGTGATCCGTGAGCTCCAACGCCTGAGCCCCAGCAACGAGTTGTGGAAGGCCCGTTTTCACGTGCTCAAGAAGAACATCGAGCACCACGTCCGCGAGGAGGAGGGCAAGATGTTCAAGAAGGCGAAGAAGGTGCTGGACCGCGAGCAGGCGATCGAGATCGGCAAACAATTCCTCGCCGCCAAGCGGGAGTTCACTGCCGAGCAGGACTCGGTCCCCAAGACGGGCTGATCGATAGCGTCGCACGACCTCCACGGGAGCTGCCCCGGCAGCAGTCGCGTCGCTGTGCTTGATCGCCGACATGATCCACACGTTGCCCGACCACGGCGTGTTCGCGGCTCACGCCAACCCGCGACCGGAGGTCGCGAGCGAGCCCCAGCTGGTGACGAGCTGCTCGATCTCTGCGCGCAGGGGTTCGGAAATCTACAAGGGCCAACTTGTTGTGCCCGCTGACCAACCTCGCGCTGACCGAGGCGTAGCTGAGCAACTTGGTGGAGGCTGGCGAGCTGCTCGCGCGAGCGCTGCGGATCCGCGAGCAGGCTCTCGGTCCCGATCACCCCAAGCTGGCCTTTACGCTCGAGGCCGTCGGCGAGGTGAGCATGCTGATGGGCGAGCCGGCGCGGGCGATCGAGCCGTTCGAGCGCGCGCTGGTGATCCGCAGCGCGCAGGCGGGGGATCCCAAGCACCTCGCCAAGCTGGCCTTCGAGCTGGGCAAGGCGCTGTGGGCTGCGGGGAGGTCACGCAGCCAGCAGCGCGCGCGCGCACGGTTGCTGATCGAGCAGGCCGAGGCCGAGCTCGCCGAGGCAGGCGAGGGGGCCGAGTCGCTCCACGCCAACGTGCGCGCGTGGCTGGACGCTCACTGACCCAGCGGGACGACTTGGCGATCCGACGAAAGGGGTCGCGCAGCAGGCCCAGATAGGTACGGGTGCCGCGACCCCCATCGGATGTCCTTTCCGCCGGGTGCGACTCGAGATGGCTGATGTACCCCGCAGAGCGGCTACGTGGATGATACTCTGGAGTAGCGATGACTCTGCTCATCAATCGGCACCGGGTGCTCGACTTGGCGGTGTGGCTTGCCCCGTGTCTGGCTCTCACCCAGACCCTCGGGTGCACCCTCGTGCCGTTCTGTGACGCCGTGCCGGATAGTCAGGATTGCTTGGTGGCCGACGGATCAGGGACCGGCGGCGACGGCGACGTCGACGGATCAGGGGACGGCGACGGCGACGGCGACGGATCAGAAACCGGCGATGGCGACGGCGACCACGACCAGCCGCCATCGATTGACGTGTTCACGATCAACGGCGACGAGGTTGTTTTTCTGGTCGAGGCGGCCGGCGGCGTCGCCCTTCAGGTCATCGCGTCGGACCCCGATGGTGATCTCGCGCGTGTCGAGTTCGAAGCCGACAACCAGCTGCTCGGGTCGGTCAGCGGCGCGGGCCCTGAATTCGACTTGGAGTGGTTGCTGAGCGGGCCCGAGCACAACGGCCAACACACCGTCACCGTGACGGCCTACGACGCGGCGGACAACGCGAGCGCGCCCGTCAGCCTGGAGCTTGGCGTCAGCATGCCCGATGGCGGGACTGAGCTAGACCAGTGGACCTACGATGGCGGGCTGCTCGACGCGGTCTACGACGTCGCGGTCTCGCCGGATGGCGACCAGGTCGTGCTCGCGGGGCAGACTTCGACGATGAACGGCAGCGGTCAGCGCGTCGATCGCGTGGTCGGGCAAGCCTGGGCAGACAAGCTCGAGCTGACCTCGATCAGCGCCTCGGGCGTGGTGTGGGCTGACGGGACCTTTGTCGTCGCGGGCTCGGAGTTCGCCAACATGGAGATCAACACCATGCTCTACGCCTACGACACAGCTGGAGCCGTGTCGAACCAGTGGCTATTCGACGGCTCGAAGCCAGAGCTTGGCAACCCCGAGCTCAGCGATCTGCCCAGCGGGCTCGAGCGTGACAGCAGCGGCCGGCTCTACGCGATCGGGACCTACACACCCCAGTCCGGGCCGCTGATCGGCATGAAATCCAGCTACATGTTGGCCGTGACGCCGAACGGCGACCAAGAGTGGCTGCGGTGGCCGACCGAGAGCCCCGACATCGACGGGGCGGTCCTGTTGACCGAGCTCACGGTGGCGCCTACCGGGGATCTCGCCGCGGTCGGAACCAACGTCACCAGCGGTGAGCTGTGGATGAGCCGTTGGGACGCGGATGGGCTGCTACTGAGCGAGCTCACCCTGGCCGAGGGCAGCGCGAGCGAGGGTCATGCGATCGCCGCTGCGAAGGACGGGGCGCTGGTGATCGGTGGCGGGGTCGAGACCAACGGCGACCTGGCTTCGTGGCTGCGCAAGGTCGACGCCAACGATGCCGAGCTGTGGACGGCCGCGCCCGCCCAGACCGGCGCGGGCGTGACCGCGGCGATCGCCGTCGATCCCTGGGGTGAGATCGTCAGCGTGTCGACCGAGGGCTGCGACGTTGGTGGCGGCGGCTTGCTCGTGTGTGAGTTGGTGGCACGCAAGTACGACGCCGACGGCACGCTGATGTGGACGGCGACGTGGGACGCGCAGACATTATCGGGGCCGGTCAACAACCTGCCCGGGTTTGATGCTTCGGTCGCGATCGATCGCTTCGGATACATCTATGTCACCGCGATCGTGTACACCATGAACACCGGCACCGACTGGTGGATGCGCAAGCTCAACCCGTAGCTGGTGAGTCCCATTGGGCGATCGACGCACACCAATCGAGCAGGTCCGACACGCGCTCGCGCATCGCTCGGTGCTGTTCCTGTGCGTGATCTTGGGTGTGTTGCTGGCCAGCCCGGCCCTGACTTCGGGCCTGCTGGCCGATGACGTTGGCCAGCGCGCGTTCATCCTCGCCACGTTGAACGGGCAGACCGATGCCCCGTGGTGGGACATGTTCGTGCTGTTTGGTGCGAGCCCCGAACAGCTGGTCCAGCTGCGCTACCAGGGCCAGGTCCCATGGTGGACCAGCACCGAGCTGCACATCGCCTTTTGGCGTCCGCTGACCGCGGCGACCCACTACCTCGACTATATGCTGTGGCCAGAGCAGGCATGGCTGATGCACCTGCATCAGCTCGCTTGGCACGGCTTGGCCTGCGGCTTGGCGTGGGCGCTGTACCGGCGCGTGTCGAGCTCGGCGTGCGCGGCAGGGGCGGCCGCGATCGGACTGTCGCTGACACACCTGCACCTGTCCGCGACCGCCTGGCTCGCCCACCGAAACGCGGTGCTCGTGCTGGTCTGCGCCCTGGCCTGCCTGCTCGCCCATGATCGTTGGCGGCGCGATGGCTGGTGGCCGGGGCTCGTGTTGGGGCCGCTCGCTTACTTGGCCGGGCTCTTGTGTGGCGAGATGGGGGTCGCGGTGCTGGGCTTTGTGCTCGCCTACGCGCTGACGCTGGATCACGCGACGCTGGCCCGTCGCGCGGCCACGCTCGCGCCGTACCTGGGCGTCACGGTGGTCTGGCGCTTCGTCTACGACGCGCTTGGTTACGGAGTGGTGGGGTCGGGGATCTACCTCGATCCCGTGGCCGCGCCGGGGGTGTGGCTGGCGGCGGCGCCGGGGCGCATGCTCGAGTTGTTGATTTATGGCTTGGGTCCGCCCGGCGAGATTGGCTCCGCCGCCATCGGTCGGGCCGCTGGCGCGCTCGTGGTGGTCGCGGCGATCGTCGCGGCTGGGTGGCCGAGCCAGACCGAGGTTCGCCAGCGGATTGCGTTCGCGGCGATCGGGCTGGTGTTGAGCTTGATCCCGATGACCGCCACCGCGGCGCACGACCGGGTGCTGGTGGTCGCAACCATCGGCTCGTGCATGCTGTTTGGTGAGGTCCTGAACGCGGCCAGCGACTCGGACCGCCAGCCTGGCGTGGGGCTGCGGCTTGGCGCCGTCGCCATGATCGCGGTCCACTATGTCATCAGCCCGATTGCGAGCGTGGTTGTGGCCGCGAACGTGGAGCGCTTCAAAGTCTCGAGCTTGCCGTACCCGATCGCGTCGTCCCTGGATGACAGCAAGCTGCGCCGGCAGTCGCTGATCGTGCTGCATACCCCCAACCTGTTGGCGGCCACGTTGGTGCCCGTATCGCGTCAGGCCCGGGGCCTCAACCGCCCCAACTTCACCTGGGTGCTGCACGCAGAGCCCACCGCCAAGCTCGAAGTTCGGCTGCTCGATCCCCACACGCTCGAGCTCCACGACCCCCAGGGTTGGCTGCGTGGACCCGACAGCCTGTTGGTCCGTGGCCCCGCCGAGCCGTTCGCGGTCGGTGACCAGGTCCAGACCTTGGACTACTCGTTGACCGTGCTCGAAGTGGTCGACGGCCGGCCGACGCGGGTCTCGGTCGAGTTTCACCGGCCTGTGAACGATCCCAGCTTTGCGCTGGTCAGCTGGTCGGGCCAGGACTTCGAGCTGTGCCCCGCGGCTGGCGAGCTGTGTCCGTGACCCGAGGGTGCTCGGGTGAATCGACCGCGAACGGTCGAGCCACGGCTCATTTGGACAGCGGGTGACAACAACGTTCGGCGTTGGTGTTGGGGTGCCATGCCGCTTCCCACCGCGAAGTTTTTGGCGCTCGCCTGCGCCGTCGCGGGCTTGACAGCCTGCTCGGAGGCCCCGCCTTGTCCGGGGCTGCCCGATACGATCCCGTCGGACTGGGGCGTGATCCCAGCGGGTCTGGACACCGAGGCGTGGGACGCCGAGATCACGGCGCGCATGCGCGAGGGCTGCATCCCCGCGCTGTCGGTGTCCGTGGTCGATGTCGACGGTGAGATCATGAGCGCCGCGTGGGGATACGCAAACCTCGAGGATGCTCTCCCGGTCACGGTGCAGACCCCGTTCATGCTGGCCTCGATCTCCAAGGCGGTCGACGCGTTGGCGATCCTCGCCGCGCGGGACGACGGCCTGCTCGAGCTCGACGACCCGATCAGTGATCTCGTTGGCTTGTCGGTCGGCAACGCGAGGATCGACATCGGCGACCAGCCGCCGATTCGTCTACATCACCTGGCGACCCACTCGAGCGGCATCCAGGACAACTGGGACGTGCTCGACGCAACTTACCAACCGGGTGACCCGCTCGAGCCGCTGGGGCAGTTTCTCGACGACTACCTGGTTCCGGGTGGGCGTCACTTCTCCAGGCGCAAGAACTTCTATCCATGGCCGGCCGGGCGCGAGTGGTTCTATAGCAATGTTGGTGCGGCGCTCGCCGCCTACGCCGTCGAGGTCCAGGCGGGCGTCCCGTACCAACAATATTGCGAAGACCGGCTGTTCGAGCCGCTTGGTCTGAATCACACGGGCTGGTTCCTGGCCGACTTCCCGGACCCCGAGGCGATCGCCCGACCGCACTCGATCACCTGGGAGGGGTGGAACGTTCGCGAACACTATGGCTTCTCGACCTGGCCCGACGGCCAATTGCGCACGACCGCCTCGGAGCTGGGGCGGTTGATGCGGCTCGGCATGGGCGACGGCGAGATCGACGGTGTCCGGGTGCTCGAGCCTGGGGCGAGGCAGGTGCTGACAACCCCGCCAGTTGCGAGCTTGAACGACTGGTACATTCGTCAATACATCGAAGCGCAGTACTTCTTTTGGTTCGGGATGACGCTCGGTGATCGCTGGATCGTTGGCCACGACGGCGATGACGACGGCGTCTCCACGGAGATGTTCTTCGACACGAAAACCGGCGTGGGGGTGGTGTTGCTCGCCAATATTGGTGACGGCGAGAACGACGGGCGGGTCCGCGAGCAGACCATGGCCATCCAAGAGCAGCTCTATGCGCTCGGGGAGGCGCAATGATACAGGCAATGTTGCTGGTGTTGGCTGTCAACAATCCCTGGCAGGTTGGACCGGCACCCTCGGCCCACCCGACCGCGCGCGGCTGGAATGTTGGCGCGGACCTGAGCGGGACCCTCGGGGGATTTAGCCCGCTCTGGGGCGCGCGCGCGGCCGCCAGCTTGACCCCACATGAACGGTTTTGGACCGGTGTCGAGCTCGGCTACGGCAACGGGTGGCGCAGCTGCATCGACTGCCGAGCGCTGGGCGTGACCTGGACGGCGCGTGGACTCGCGGTCCGGCACCGCAACGTCAACCTCGCCGGTTGGAGCGTCGCAACCACCGTGAATGGCACGTTCGAGTGGACGCCTGGGTTTGCGCTCGAGGCTGGGACCCGGCGGGTTCGCTTCGACACCAGCTGGCCAGTGTGGTCGACCTGGGACCTGCTCACGACGCTGCGTGCGACGCCGGAGGTCGGGGTCGCGTTTGCGTGGTCGGGCCAGCATGGGACCCGTTTGGCCGTGGTCGGGCTGGAGCCGGCCGTGGCGCTGACGCATCGGATTTGGGTGGAACACTGGATGTTCGAAGCGACGCTGCGGATCGGGGAGGAGGGTGTTGGGTTGGATATGGGCGCTCGGTTTGGCGGGCCGATGTCGCGGGGGCGCTGAGCTTGCCCGTCGGTAGCTCGTGCTGCAGCTCCGCAGCGGGTTCAAAAACCCGTCACTCGGGCGTCGAGTCGTGCGATCCTCCCGCTCGAATGTACGCCCGTCGGATCCGGCCATGCTCAGCGCACTGACGATCTTCGCCGCCTCGACCGTGGCCAAGTGCGCCGCGGGCCCCTACTTCGAGTACGAGCGGGTTCGCTTCGAGCGTCTCGCCGTCGAGGGCTCGGCGCCGTCGAGCCTGATCGATCGCTACGCGACGATCGACCTGCAGGGCGAAGCGCATGCCCTGCGGCTGGGGCCGATGCGCTACCTTCGGCTGTCGCAGACCCAGCCGACGCCCGAGGCGAACAAGCTGCTGCTCCGCGACAAGCGACGCCTGACGACGAGGCGAGGTTGTCACCGCCAGCTCGTTCATTGGGTCCCGCTGTGGCCCGGGGACTTCAGGGCCGAGCCCGAAGCGGGTCACGACGAAGCGTTTGTGCCGGGGACGATCGAGATCGCGGCAGACCGCGAGCACGCGGTGCTCACCTTGGAGACGGACGGCGGGCCGGTGATCATGCGCTACACCGCAGGCGCCAACGCCAAGGCCGCGAGCTGTGCAGTGCATGACGGCGAGCCACGCGGCGCTGCAGCGATCGTTGGGTTGCTGTTGATCGTCGGGGTTCGGCGGCGGCGCTCCAACACCCGTTCGCTCGCTCGATCGGCATGAGCCGGTGCTTGCTTGCGCTGGCCGGCACATGCGATCATCATCTCGCAACCGAACCCCGGGATGGCTGCCCTCGAACATCTGCAACATCGCGCCCGCGCTGCACCTGGCTGGCTCGCGGGGGTGGTGTTCACCACCGTGTTCTTACTGCCATTCGTGTGGGTGGTGGGGGACAACAACCCCTTCGATTGGACGCTCGACTGGCTCAGCGCCACGTTTGGTGCGGACGCTGATTACCGTCACGTGCTCGCTTACCTGGTGTGTGTGGTCATGCTGCTGATCCCCGGCGGCATCCTCGTTCAGTCGGTCGGCGCCTTGCGTCTGCGCAAATGAATGACCGCGACCAACGCTCGCTTCGCAACCAGCTTCGACGGCCACCCCGTCGCCTACTACGTGTTTGGTGACGGCCCGCCGCTGGTCATGTCCACGGGGATCGGCGTCGACCATGCGGGGCTGTGGCCGCAGATCGAGCACTTCGCCCGCTCCCGTCGCGTCATTGCCTGGGACTATCGCGGGGTCGGTCGTTCGCAGCCATTGTCTCGCAGCGCCGATGTCTCGGTCGAGGCCCACGCCCGGGATCTCGCGGCGTACGAACAAGCCCACGCGATCAATCCCGACCGGCGCGTGGCGATCAACATCTCGTTCCCGCTGGTGGCGTCTGGCCGGGTCGACGAGGCGCTCGAGTGGCTCGATCGTGATCTCGCGCAGCACCCCGACGACATCGCGGTCATCGAGACAAAGGCCGTCACGCTGATCGACGCCAAGCGCCACGGCGAGGCCACGCCGATCGTCGAGCGGGCGCTGGGGTTTCGTGAGCCTTCGGGTAGCAATCCCGACCGGCGCTGGGCCGAGCGCTGGCGCGAGTATCTGGCCACGAATCACTAGATTTCCCCGCGCGCTGCGTGACCCATGGACACAGGGAGATGTGTCCACAACACCTGCCAGGTCGCCGGGCTCAGCTCCTGGTTGGCCATCACTCGCTCGTACCAGGCGGTGTCCCGGTGCTTGTGCGCGCGCGTGAAACGTCCCACTGTGCGACACGTTTGCGCGAGGATGAGCGCTCGCGTGGCGGGGATCTCGTGGGTCTGGTGGGCACTCGTCGCGTTCGCGTTGGGTCTGGTCCCGCGTTCAGAGGCCCGCGCGGCGATGATGACCCACTACGACCTTTGCTCGCTCGCGCTCGAGAGCGATGCGATCGTGTTGGCACGGGTGGTCAGCGTCCGCACGCAGGGTTACAGCGAACTTCGGCGCCACGAAGTCCTGCACGCCTACGCCGGCACCCTCGAGCGCGGCGACTCGGTCGAACTCGACTACGGCGCCTACCACCTCGCGCCCAGCTGGACGCCGCTCGAGCAGTGGTCGAGCGCGGAGGAAGTCGTCTTGTTTCTCCGCCACGCACCCGATGCCCAGCGCCCCGGCTGGACCCTCGTGCCTTCGGGCCTGCGGATCTTTGCCGACGGTCTGACCTATCGCTTCGAGCAGCACGATAATCCGGGCCCCTACGCCGCCGTCGTCCAGGGCCACGATCCCTGGGACGTCTTTGGTGATCCACGCGGCGGCTCGGGTTTGACCCGCGAGCAGTTCGAGACCGAGCTCGGAAAGGCGATCGAGTGCGGCGCGGGGGTACGAGACGCGCTCGCAGACGTCGACTCGCCCGCGGGCCGGGCTCGACTGCTCGACATGGTCGGTCCGCGCTGGGGTCGCGACGACGACGAGCCGTACGAGATCCACAACTTCACGTTTTTTCGTGACCGCGCGAGCATCACGATCCTCGAAGCACTGTGGAGCACTGGTGACCTGAATGCGACGCTCGATGGCGTCAGCCGCGTGCGTGGTGGCGTCGATCTCTTCATGCTTCGGGTCGACCCCGGGCCCGCGGTCTTGCTCGAGGTCGCGGGCGCGCCGAGTCGAGCGCTCGAGCGGCGCGTGGCAGCGCTGCAGCTGCTGGCCGAGGATCTCGCGCCCACGCGCAAGCCGAGCACGTCCGCCGCCCTGGTGCCGCTGCTGAGCGACCCCGAGCCACGGATCCGCGCAGCCGCAGCCGCAGTCGCGATGCGCGACGCGGGCGCGAGCGCGCAGTGGCGGGCGGCTATCGTCCAAAGGCTCCACGTCGAGAGCGATCCTTGCACACGCTACCGCCTGGCCCAGCGCGCACGCGAGGCGGGACTGCTCGACGGGATCGACCTCGGTCTCGACGCGCCGATCGTGGCAGCCGAGCGCCGCGGTCGAGCCTTCGAGCTGCGCTGGTTCGACGATACCGCGTCCTGGTCACTCGACGGGCTCGAGGTCGTGGCGACACCTGCCGAGGGCGCCGCGCGAACGCTGCAGCTCGAGCCCGGTCAGGTCGCGCGCTGGTGGAGCTCCGGGTCGTCTCGAGGCGTCGGCGGGTGGCTGTTGTTCGATCCCCCGCTGCCGCAGGGGCGCAGCGAATTCGAGCTCGTCGCGCACATGAGCGCAGGAGAGCAGACGCTGGCGCTGCGCCTCCCGTTGCGCCCACTCGGTGACCCGCCCCCTCCGGGGCCGGAGCCGGATCCCATCGTTCCAGCGAGCGTCGCACCAACGCCGATCAGCACGCCGCCAGGTTGTACATGCGGGGTCGCGGCGAGCAGGAAGGCCGGACCGTGGCTGCTGTGGCTCGTCGGACTCGGGTCGATGCTCGGTCGTGGCACGAGGCGGGGCACAAAAAACTAACCCAAGCCGCGTCAGCGTCGAACCACGACCACCTGGTGAGCACCGGTCTCGAGCTTGATCTGTAGAACCCCGGAGTCGAACGCCCAGCCGCGCTCGACGTTGGCGAGCGCCGCCGGGTCGAGCTGCTCGAGCTCGCCGAGCTGATCCGACACGCCGCTCGGCGCCATGCCCAGCGCGACGATCTCGAAGCTCACCCCAGCCGCGAACTCCGAGCCAGGTGAGACCGCCAGCTCGATCGTCGCGTCGGAGCTGGCCTGACTCAGCACGGTCTCGTCGAACAGCGTCAGCCCAGCGTCGGGCCCAGCGCTGGTCCGGACCGTCAGGCGCCCCGGCGCGGTCGCGTACGAGTCGACCTGACCGGGCTCGATGCCAGGGTTGGTGGTCGGCGCGAGGCTGTCGATCGTCGGACGCAGCAGCGGGACCAGCTGGCCCGCCCGCAGGAACAGGGGCGGGCGGCCGAGCGGCGCGTCGATCATCTGAATGGTCGGGCCGGGGCCGGCCGCGTCGACGATCTCGCCCGTCCACCAGTGGATCCAGCGTCCAGGCGGAAACGTGACCGCGCGGCTGACCGCGCCAGCGTCGACGACCGGCGCGACCAGCAGCGCGTCGCCGAGCATGTAGTCGAAGCTGGGGTGGACGCCGAGCTCGGGAAACGCGAGCCCCAGCGGCCGCGCGATCGCTCGCCCGCCGTCGCTGAGCGCCGCGATGTGGGTCCAGAAGTAGGGGAACAGCCGCAGGTGCAGGCGCGTGAGCTCGCGGTAGGCGGCGAGCACCGTGTCGTCGAACTCCCAGGCCACGTCGTTGCTGCTGGTGCCGATCTGCATGACGGGCATCAGCGCCGAGTACTCGCACCAGCGCACGAAGGTCTCGGGCGTCGGCGGCGAGTGGCGGTAGCCGCCCGTGTCCGACGCAAACAGCGGGAACCCGCTCGGCCCCAGCGACAGGCCCGCGACGATCGCCGCTGGCAACCCACCCACGCCCGTGTAGCTGCTGCCGAAGCGCTGGAACACCTCACCGTGGCGGGTCATGGTCGCGTCGAGATCGCCGGGCCAGATCACATCGACGTTGGCCTGATCACCGTGGGTGCCCGTGCGCGTGAGCAGGAACCCGCCCGTGTCCGGCAGCAGCTCCTGGTAGGCCCGGTGGTACAGGCGGGCGTAGTGCTTGTGCATGGTCCGCTCGCTCGACCCGTCGGCGAAGCTCCAGACCGTGCGCACGCCGTTGATCCCAACGGTCACGTCTTCGCCGTAGTCGAGCTTGAACCCCTCCACGCCCATGCTGGTGTAGAGCTGGACCTGGTCCTGCCAGAACGTGTACGCGGCCGGGTTGGTGAAGTCGATCGGCTCGTCCCAGTTCGAGGTCAGCAGCGCGGTGTCGGGCGGGAAGTAGCCGTTGTCCTCGGCCTCGAGCCGGAGCGCGGCGACGGCCGGATCATCGGCGTCGAGGTAGGGCGTGTGCCACAGGGCGAAGCGCAGGCCCATCGCGTGAGCCTGGTCGATCATCGCCTGCGGATCAGGGAACTGCGCGGGCTCGAAGTCGAAGCTGTTGACCCCGCTGGCGTAGGGCCGATCGACCCAGATCCCCGAGGTCGCGAGATCGAGATCCCGCAGGGTCTGGATGTCGGCCTCGACCTCGGCCTGATCTTGGTTCTCGTCACGCCAGATCCACGGGCCCAACGCCCACGGGGCCGGCACGTGGGGGTAGCCGCTGACGGCGTAGTAGTGCCCGGTGATGTCGAGCGGGTGGTCGGCGGCAAACAGGTAAAAGTGCAGCCCGCTCGGCGTGTCTGGACCAGTGCCGACCGTGGCGATCACCGTGTCGCTGGCGGTCTTGGCCACGTCGAAGCTGCTGACGTGATCGTCGTTGATGTACAGGCCCCAGCCGCGGGTCCCGGTCAGAAACGGGACCGGGACGTGGGCCTCGTTGTTGCTGCTCTCGAGGGTTGGATCGAACTCGAGCGCGAGCGCGCGCAGGGTCCCGCGGTGCTCCGGCTGGTCGAACAGCTCGCCGAGCCCGTAGAAGCCCTCTTCGGCGTCGACCTGGGGCGCCAAGCGCAGCATCGCGTGCACGGGCCCGCCAGGGTTGGGGGTCCAACGGGCCTCGTAGCGACCGGGAGCCAGGCGATCGACGATCAGCTGGGCCGTGGCGCCGCTCGTGTAGGTCAGCGTGGCCTCGATCTGCTCGGGGGTGTTGGTCAGCGTCTGGGCCGACGCGACGATCCGCCACGCGTCGGGCTCGACGAACAGCGGGTCGTAGCTGCTGCTGTCGTTGATCGCCGCGACCTCGCCGAGCGCGAACGCGTTGGGGCCGAAGCTGAGCAGGACCTCGTCGCCGCGGAGCAGGCGGAGCTCGGGGGTGGCCTCGATCCACTCGAGGGTGATCTCCGCTGGCTCGCCGTCGCCATCGCCGTCGCCGTCGCCATCGCCGTCGCCATCGCCATCGCCGGTCGTGCTGGTGTCGGATGTCTCGCCAGACTCGACCGCGGGGCCGGGGCCGGTGTTGCACCCCAAGCTCGAGACCAACACGACGGTGAGGACGATCGGCGCGCGGCGCATGCCCGTGGTTTTACCCTCTCTTCGCCCGCTCGCGGGCGGGCATCACAGGCAGGTGTTGCTCGCGTCGTCACAGCTGCTGCAGCAGCCCGAGCCCTCGTACCCGCAGGTCGTGCCCGCACCGCGGCAGGACTCGAAGATCACGGTGACCATCCCCGACCGCGACGCGTCGTCGACGACCCTGAGCTCGACCCGTCGATAGCTCCCGCTCGGCACGGTGGTCTCGATCGTGGGGCCCGCGAAGTCCATGTAGTCGGCGGCCCCCGAGACGGTCTCCCAGCTGTACTCGACGATCGCGTTGCCCTGCGGCGAGCTGCCGGTCCCGGTCAAGGTCAGCGTCGACCCTTCCTCGATGACGACCGTGGTGGATTGGTCGCGCCCGCTGAATTCACCGGTCGCGTCGCCGGTCCACGTCACGGTTGGCACGGGATAGATCCAGTCCTCGTCCGGCGAGCAGAACTCGCCGCCCTCGCCGCACACGTAGTGCTCGGGGCAGCCCGCCTCGCAGGTCGGCTGGCAGTACCCGTCGTGCTCGTTGGACTTGGCGCCGAAGAACTCTTTGACGGGGTCGAACAGCGGGTCGAGGATCGAGTCGTAGCCAACGCAGCGCCAGCCATCGCGGCAGTCCGACGTGACCTCGCCGGCCTCGGCACAGTTTCCGCTCGGGCACTCACAGCGACTGTGGGAGCACAGGCCGTAGCTGGTGCACGCCTCTGACGTGCAGTCCTTGTCGGCGTCGCAGACCTCGCCATCGGTGATCCCAGAGTCGAACAGCCCGCAGCCAACCACGGTCGACATCGCCAAGCCGATCGCCAGAACCACCCATTTGGAATGTGCGATGACCTTTTCCATGCTGGGCAAATTATCACGCCGCCATGGCTCGCGGGACGTGCGCAAGATTTCGCAGTGCCGCAGGCCACGGGGCGCAGTGTCTGGCACAGCCTGGCCCGAGCTGAGAGCTGCTCAGTCGGTGACGGGGTACAGCGCCAGCTCGGTGATGTAGTCGCGCTTGCCCACACCGACCCCGGCCGAGCGCAGCAACGCGTAGGCCGTAGTCACGTGAAAGTAGAAGTTGGGTATCGCCATCTGGCGCAGATAATCGGCGCCCTTGATCCCCATCCCGGGGAGGAAGCTCAGCCGAACCTCACGGTCGGCTCCGCCATCGACCGCGCGCTCCTCGACGCTCTTCAGAAACTCGAGCGTGGACGCAATCCGGGCCTTGAGCTCGGCCATGGTCGTCTCGGTGTCGGGGTTGGAAGGGGCCTCGACGCCAGCGAGCCGCGCGCCCGCGAACTTGGCGATGTCACAGGCAACTTGAACCTGATACGAGAGCGGCCGCATGTCGGGCGCCAGGCGAAAGCCGACAAAGTCGTCAGCTGAGAACTCCTTGGCCTGCGCGAACGCGATGGCCTTGTCGAGGCACCCGTCGAGGTTGCGGAGCATCGAGGACATTTGGACGACACTGTGTTGGTAGAGGGACATCGGCGCGACGATCCAGCGTCTGCGCGAGTCGGTCAATCCCCGAGCGGGATCACGCGGCGTCACGAAAGTCCTGCTCGACCAGGCCTAGGATCAGCGAGCGCAGCCGGGGGTCGAGCTCGGTCTGGCGCAGACGTTGGTCGAGCGTCTCGCGCTCGACCAGCGAGTGGCGGATCACCGCGCGCACGAACTCACGATCCTTCTCGCGGTTGGCCGCGTACTTCGAGACCACGAGGTCGTGGATCTCGAGGCACCAGCCCGTCGCCCCACGGGTGCGCGCGTTGGCGACCGGGATCAGGCGTTGCTGCCACTGTTGCGGGAGCGTTGCGGTCTGCTCACCCACGCCCTGGGCGTAGTAGCCGAAGGTCTGGTGGAACGGGGACAGCTCGCCGATCGACCCGTCGACCAGCTCGGCGCGCTCGGGGAAGTTGCGCGGGTACACGTCGGCTTCGTTCGAGATCAGCAGCTCCTCGGGCGCGTCGGGGAACTGGCCGAGGATCGACTGACTGCCAATGATGATGATCTCGTCGTCCTCGGCGATCGTCGAGCAGGCTCGGATCAGGTGCTCGAGCTGCGCGCGCTTCATTGCGCCTCGAGCTCCTCGCGGACGCGCGCCCACAGCTGCCAGCGCGTGCGCGGATCGAGGGCCCCGGCGAAGGGCGTGCACTGTCGCAGCGCGCGGCCGTGCTCGCTGGGATCGGTGATCGCCGCCGCGATCCCGGCGATATCCCTGGCGAGGAGCTCCCGCCAGGCCTCGGCGTACGCCCGCGCGACGCTGCGATCGCCGAGCCACGCCGCCACGCGGGCCCGGGCCGTGTCCACCAGCTCGGGCTCGTCGGCGAGTCGCGCGGCGATCAGCCGATGCGCGGCCAAGCTGCGAGCCTCAGCCAAGCGATGGGGGTCGATCGCCACCTGCAGCATCATAGAACTGTTTTCAGCTCGGGCGAGGCTCCTCGCCGCGCCGGCAAGTGGGGGGAGAGACCTCGCCCGAGCTGAAGACAGCCTCGCCCAAGCTGAAAACAGCTCAGTCGCTGAGCTTGGACTTGAGCAGGTCGCCGAAGCTGCCGACCTTGTCGGTCGCGCCCGCGCTCTGCTTGGCCCGGAACTGCCGGTAGTTGCTGCGGGCCTCTTCTTCTTCGACCCGGCGCATCGAGAACCGCGTGCGGCCTTTCTCGTCGGTGCCGATCGCCACGACCCGGACCTGCTTGCCGACCGGGAACGCCCTGCGGGGGTCGCCGCCCGGGGGCAGATCAAGCTCGCGGGTGGGCACGACGCCGCCGCCGGTCGCGGTCTCGACGAACACGCCGAACGCCTCGACCTTCACGACCTCGGCGTCCACGACTTGTTTGTCGTTGCCCCCGGCGCTGGCGGTCTGGGTGCCCTCGGCCAGCTGCGTGGCCTGGCGCAGCGACAGCCCGATCCGCGTGGCCCCCTCGGCGGTCTGCTCGATGCTCAGCACCTTCACGCGGATCTGCTCGCCGACCGTGACCACGTCCTCGACCCGATCCACGCGGCCGTGGCCGAGCTCCGACACGTGGATCAGCCCCTCGACGCCGCCGAGATCGATGAACGCCCCGTACGGCTGGGTCGCCTGCACCGTGCCCTCCACGATCTGTCCCACGCTCAGGTTCTCGAGCGTCGCGCGGCCCGTGATCGCCCGCTCGTCTTGCAGCAGGGCCTTGCGCGAGACCACGACCGAGCGGCCGTTGTCGCGGATCTCGAGCACCTTGAACTGCATCGTCTGCCCCTCGTAGATCGAGATGTCGGGCGTGAACGAGATGTGCACGTGCGAGGCCGGACAAAACGCCCGGATCTTGCCGATCTGAACCTCGAGCCCAGCCTTGACCGCCTTGGTCACGGTGCCCTCGATCGGCGCCCCAGCCTCGAGCGCCGTCTCCAGCCCCGCGAGCCCGCTGCCCGCGTTGAAGCGCATCACCAGCTTGGGGTGGTCGCCGCCCTCGGCCACCGTCGCGCGCAGCCGATCGCCGACCTTGACCGTCAGCTCACCGTGCTCGTTCTCCAGCTCGTAGCGGGCGATCTCTGCCTCGGCCCGGGTGCCAGCGTCCACGAACACCGCGTCTTTACCGATCTGCACCACCGTGACCTGCACGCTGTCGCCAGTCGAGAGCCGCTTGTAAGTCCCGCCCCCGCCCGTCGCCAGCGAAGTCTCGAACATCGCCGCGAAATCCTCATCTTGCGCCATGACCGATGTGTGTACTCTATTTCAGCCCCGCTTCGTAGCCGGCGGGTTGGAGAGCGGGGAGCGCGGCCGCGAACCGCGAAGCCGGAGACTCGAGCGCCCGCTCACGAGACCGGAGCCCCTTCCAGGGGGCCACACATGCCGTCGCAAACAGCCACCCCGCTGGGAGCGAGCGAAGCGAGTGACCGCGAAGTGCGAAGCCGGAGACTCGAGCCCCCGCTCACGAGACCGGAGCCCCCTTCCAGGGGGCCACATGCGGTCGCAAACAGCCAACCCGCTGGGAGCGAGCGAAGCGAGTGACCGCGAAGTGCGAAGCCGGAGACTCGAGCCCCCGCTCACGAGACCGGAGCCCCCTTCCAGGGGGCCACACATGCGGTCGCAAACAGCCACCCCGCTGGGAGCGAGCGAAGCGAGTGACCGCGAAGTGCGAAGCCGCCTGTGGGGGTCTATTACGGCAGCTCGACTTCGTAGTCGGCTGGTTTGAGGTCGGGGAGCTGCGGGGGGCGCTCGGTGACCGAGCGGGGCCGCCACTTGGTCATGACCTCGATGTAGCCATCTTTGCGCAGGATGATCTCGTGGTCGCGGGCGTCACCAACGGGCACCTCGAGGGTGCAGGGGGTGTCGCACTTGTACTCGTCGTCCAGGAAGACCTTCGAGCCCTCGACGTTGCTGGCGATCATGGCCCGGTTCTTGGGCAGGTCGTCGACGTCGATCGGGCTCTTGCTCGGGTCGGAGGCGGCCATTCCCGGGGTGTCGATCGCGCCGGGATCGCCGTCGTCGGTCTTGCTGGACCCGAACAGCATGGCGCTGACGATGATCACGAAGGCGACGCCGAGACCGCCGATGACGAGCTTGCTCGCGGTGCTCAGGCCCGTCGGCATCGGGACGGGGGTGGTGACGCCGGTTCCGATCGGGGTGTCGGTCGCGGAGATCGGGCCGGTCGTGTTGGAGCTGCGGCGCAGCGGGCCGTCGGGGTTGGGCGAGGGCCGGCCTTCGTCGCGGGCGCGCGCGGCCCCGATGCACTCGCCGAGCAGGCCGGCGAACCGACCGCAGTCTTGGATCCGTTTGCCGCGATCTTTTCGCAGCGCCATCATCAGGACCTTGGCGGTCTCGCGGCAGCAGTGCCGCGGGGTCGGGACCTTGGTCTTGACGTGCTTGAGCATCGTCGCCATTGGCGACTCGGCCGAGAACGGCGGCCGACCCTCGATCATCTCGTAGAGGATGCAGCCGAGCGAGTAGATGTCGGTGCGGTGGTCGAGCGGCAGGCCGTTGCACTGCTCCGGCGACATGTACTGCGGGGTGCCAAACACCTCGCCCGCGCGGGTCAGCTTGGTCGCGTCGAGACCGCCCGCGATGCCGAAGTCCAACACCTTGACGACCGTGCTGACCCCGACGCTCTCGATGAAGATGTTGTCGGGCTTGAGGTCGCGGTGGAAGATCCCGTTCTCGTGCGCTTCCGACAGGCTCTCGGCGATCTGCCGGGCGTACTGCAGGGCTTCGATCTCGGGGATCCGACCCCGCTCGAGCCGCTCGGCCAGGCTCTCGCCCGTGAGCAGCTCCATGACCATGTAGGGCCGGCCGTCTTCGGCGGAGCCGTGCTCGAACACGCGGATCGTGGAGGGGTGACGCAGCCGCGTCGTGACCTCCATCTCGCGCTTGAACCGGGTCAGGAACTTGCGGTCGGACAGGCACTCACTGCGCACCACCTTGATCGCCACGCTGCGGTCGACCTGGGTGTCGTAGGCCTCGTAGACCACGCCCATGCCGCCTTCGCCGATGACGCGGGTGATGTCGTAGCGTCCGGCAATCTTGTGACCGACGTCGTCGTTGAACACCATCTCCATGCTCATGCTCGAACCCGACGCTTCGCGACGCGAGGCCGAGGCTGCTTGCGGTCGCCGCTGAGGTGGCCGCCCTTCTGATCGCTTAGGCATGGGAAGGCGAAGTTCGTGACTTGTCGGGATCGATGCCAGGTGTCTGGCCCTGGCCCAAGTATTCCAGGAAAGCGGGGCAGAGTTTAGGGCACAGCGGCCTCAGTGCTCGTATTTCTTTGCGTGAGTGCGCGCTTTTCGCTGGCACCGTGAGTCCTCTGTCGGCAGATCGGGCGCCCCATTCGCGAACCCCTGCCCGAGGTCGGGCACCCGAAAAACCGCGAATTCCCTCGCACAGGGGGCCCCCGCGCGGTTTCACGCTTGTACGGCGTTGGCCGGCTCCGTACCCTGGCCGTGCCCATGCCCACGGTTGCAGCCTCCGCGAAATCGCCCACGGAACCCAGCGCTGGCCCCCGCGCCAACCACAAGATCCGCGTGGTCACGGCCGCGGCCCTGTTCGATGGCCACGACGCGGCGATCAACGTGATGCGTCGGATCCTACAGGCCCAGGGCGCCGAGGTGATCCACCTAGGTCACAACCGGGGCGCCGCCGAGGTCGTCGACGCGGCGATCCAGGAGGACGCGCAAGCGATCGCGGTGAGCTCCTACCAGGGTGGTCACATGGAGTACTTCAAGTACATGCATGACCTCCTGCGCGAGAAGGGGGCGCCCCACATCACGATCTGGGGCGGCGGCGGGGGGGTCATCGTGCCGCGCGAGATCGACGAGCTGCACGCGTACGGGATCAACCGAATTTTCTCACCGGAGGACGGGCGCCGCCACGGGCTCGACGGGATGATCAACATGATCATCGCGGGCGCCGACTTCTCGACCGCGCCCGCCGATCCGGTCGCCGCGTTCAAGCTGCTGGTCCAGCCCGCCCGGCCGGTCCTGGCCGAGGGCGATCCGGATCCGGGGGTCCCGCGCCTGGCCCAGCTGATCACCGTGCTCGAGGATCACATCGACGGCCGCGCCACCGAGGCGAGCGAGGCCCTGCTGAGCACGATCGAGGCGCACCCGGTGCCGAACGTGCCCGTGCTGGGCCTGACCGGGACCGGCGGCGCGGGCAAGAGCTCGCTCACCGACGAACTCGTGGCCCGGTTCGCCCGCGAGAACCCGGACCGCAAGATCGCGGTGATCTCGGTCGACCCGACCCGCCGCCGCACCGGTGGCGCGCTGCTCGGCGATCGGATCCGCATGAACAGCATCCGCCACGGCAACGTGTTCATGCGCAGCATGGCCACGCGCACGTCGGGGGCCGAGATCTCGGCGGCGACCAAGCACGCCGTGCAGCTGTGCAAGCTGGCTGGCTACGAGCTGATCCTGGTCGAGACCTCGGGGATCGGCCAGGGCGACGCGGCGATCGATGATCTCGCGGATCTGTGCCTGTACGTGATGACGGCGGAGTACGGGGCGCAGAGTCAGCTCGAGAAGATCGAGATGCTCGACGTCGCCGACTTCGTGGCGATCAACAAGTACGAGCACAAGGGCAGCAAGGACGCGCTGCGAGACGTCCGCAAGCAAGTCCGCCGCAACCGCAACCTGTTTCATGGGGTCGACGACGAGCAGCTACCGGTGTTTGGCACGGTCGCCAGCCGGTTCAACGACAGCGGCGTCAACGGCCTGTACGTGGCGCTGTGTGCCAAGCTGAGCGAGCTCGGCGATCCCGACTGGGTGTCCGGCATTCCGGCGGATCAGCGCGCGATCGCGTCGAGCACCCGGGACATCATCCCGCCTGCGCGGATCCACTACCTCGCCGAGGTCGTGCACACGGTCCGGGCCTACAAGTCCAAGGTTCGCCAGCAGATCACCGCGGTCCGGGAGCTCGCGCACCTGCGTCACGTTCGCGAGCTCGCGGCAGGATCTGCAGCCACGCTGGGTCAGGCCACGCTGACCTGGCTCGACGAGCAGATCACCGCGGCCGAGGCCAAGCTCGACGGCGACGCCCGCCAGGCCCTGGCGCTGCTGCCCAAGCTGCGGGCCGAGTATGCCGCCGACGAGTACGTCATGCGGATCCGCGACCGCGAGATCCGCTACCCGACCCACACGATCACGCTGTCGGACAGCCGCGTGCCCCGGGTCGCGCTGCCGAGCGACGACGAGCCCGGCGCGACCTTGCGCTACATGCTGCTCGAGGGCCCGCCCGGCCACTTCCCGTTCACGGGCGGCGTGTTCTCGTTCAAGCGCGAGGGCGAGGATCCCAAGCGCATGTTCGCCGGCGAGGGCGGCCCGGCGCGCACGAATGAGCGGTTCAAGTATCTGTCGGAGGGCGAGCCGGCCAAGCGGCTCTCGACCGCGTTCGACTCGGTCACGCTCTACGGCCAGGACCCCGAGGAGCGGCCCGACGTGTGGGGCAAGATCGGCGAGAGCGGCGTCAGCGTGTGCACCCTCGACGACGCCAAAGAGCTCTACGCCGGGTTTGATCTGTGCGCGCCGAGCACCTCGGTGTCGATGACGATCAACGGGCCCGCGCCGATCATCTTGGCGTTCTACATGAACGCGGCCGTCGATCAGCAGGTCGAGCAGTTCACGGCCAAGCAGGGCAGGGCGCCCAGCGAGCAAGAGTACGAGCAGCTGCGCGACGCCACGCTCCGTCAGGTCCGGGGGACCGTGCAGGCCGACATCCTCAAGGAAGATCAGGGCCAAAACACCTGCATCTTCTCGATCGAATTTGCCCTGCGGATGATGGGCGACATTCAGGAGTACTTCATTCGCAAGCGGGTGCAGAACTACTACTCGGTGTCGATCAGCGGCTATCACATCGCAGAAGCCGGGGCCAACCCGATCTCGCAGCTCGCGTTCACCCTCGCCAACGGGTTCACCTACGTCGAGTACTACCGATCGCGGGGCATGGCGGTCAACGACTTCGCCCGCAACCTCAGCTTCTTCTTCTCCAACGGTCTCGACACCGAGTACACGGTGATCGGCCGGGTCGCTCGGCGGATCTGGGCGATCTCGATGCGCGACCTGTACGACGCCGACGAGCGCTCGCAGAAGTTCAAGTATCACATCCAGACCAGCGGTCGCTCGCTGCACGCGATGGAGATCGACTTCAACGACATCCGCACGACCTTGCAGGCGCTGTTCGCCTACTACGATCACTGCAACAGCCTGCACACCAACGCCTACGACGAGGCGATCACCACCCCGACCGAAGCCAGCGTGCGCCGGGCCATGGCGATCCAGATGATCATCACCAAGGAGCAGGGCCTGGCCAGGACCGAGAACCCGCTGCAGGGCAGCTACATCGTCGAGGAATTGACGGAGCTGGTCGAGGAGGCCGTGCTCGAAGAATTCCTGCGGATCGACGAGCGCGGCGGCGTGCTCGGGGCCATGGAGCGGCAGTACCAGCGCGGCAAGATCCAGGACGAGAGCCTCAAGTACGAGCGGCTCAAGCACACGGGCGAGCTGCCGATCGTCGGCGTCAACACGTTCCAGAACCCCGAGCAGAGCGGGGAAGAGGTCGCCAACGCGCTCGCGCTCACGCGGGCCAGCGCCGACGAGAAGAACGATCAGATCAAGCGGTTGCGCGCGTACCAGGCTCGCCACGCCGATCAGCGCGAGGCCGCGCTGGCCAAGCTCGAGCAGGTCGCGCTCAGCGGCGGCAACACCTTCGAGTGCTTGATGGACGTCGCCCGGGTGTGCTCGCTCGGTGAGATCTCCCGCAAGCTGTTCGAAGTGGGCGGCGAGTACCGCCGCAACATGTGAACGCCATGACCGACGCGCCTCCGCATCCCCAACGAGCCCACGTGAGCCAGGACCTGACCGGCACGGTGCTGGCTGGGCGCTACCGGGTGCTGAGGCCGATCGGCGCTGGTGGCATGGGCACGGTCTACCTGGGTGAGCACACGACGATCGGCAAGAAGTTTGCGATCAAGGTGCTCGACCGCGAGGTGGCTCAGCGCCCGGACCTGCGCGAGCGGTTCTTGCGAGAGGCCCGGTCGACCTCGCTGATCTCGCACCCGAACGTGATCGAGATCAGCGACTTCGGCGACACGCCCGACGGCTCGGTGTTCTTCGTGATGGAGTACCTCGAGGGCGAGGATCTGCGGGTCCTGCTCAAGCGCGAGAAACGGATCGAGTGGGCGCGGGTCCGGCATCTGATCGTGCAGGTCTGCCGGGCGCTAGGCTCGGCCCACGCGGCCGGCGTCATCCACCGCGACATGAAGCCCGACAACTGCTTTCGGGTCACGCGCGGGGGCGACCCCGACTTCATCAAGGTGCTCGACTTCGGGATCGCCAAGGCCCAGAACGACGAGCTGGGCCTCACCAAGACCGGCATGATCTTCGGGACCGCGCGCTACATGGCGCCCGAGCAGGCGATGGGCAACTCGGGGCATCCGAGCGTCGACATCTACGCCGTCGGCATCATCATGTACGAGCTGCTGTGTGGGCGCGCGCCGTTTCGGGGCAAGAACTTCGGCGAGGTGCTGACCAAGCACATGTACAACGCGCCCAAGCCCCCGCGCGCGCGGGCGCCCGACGCTGGGATCCCGCCCGAGGCCGAGGCGATCGTGCTCAAGGCGCTACAAAAGGATCCGGCGCTGCGGTTTCACTCGATGGCGGAGCTGATCGGCGCGATCGAGGCGGTCGGGACCGGGGCCGCGGCCGTCGGGGTCGTGGACGAGGGGCTCGCCGCACCCGACCAGAGCGCGGCCATGAGCTATCAGGGGCAGTCGGTCGCGCGGCCGATCGCGTCGGCGTCGGCCTCGATGACGGCGCCGCCCGTGACCGTCGCAGCGGCGCCGCCGAGCGGGAGCTCGCGCGGGCTGTGGCTGGGTCTCGGCGGGTTGTTGCTCGCGGGTGGGATCGCGGCGATCGTGCTGCTCGGCGCGCGGACGCCCGTCGCCGAGCCGGGTCCCGATCAGCCAGCCGTGGTCGCTGCGCCTGCCGCCGTCGCCGAGCCGACCTCGCCCGCGCCGACAGCCGAGGCCGCGACCCCGGAGGTGGCTGGGCGCGCGACGATCCACTTCGAGACCAACGTGCGTGCGCGGATCATCGACGCCAAGGACGGCGGGCTGCGAGGCTACAGCGACGCCGAGGCTGGCATCGAGTTTCCGCTGTCCGAGCAGGCCGTCGCGCTGCGGCTCGAGGCCGAGGGGTATCAGACGCTGGAGATCGAGGTCATCCCCAACCGGGCGGACAAGCACTTCAGCTACGAGCTCGCGCCGGCCAGGCCGGGCAAGCGCTCGTCGAAGCGCTCGTCCGCGTCGTCGCGCCCGGAGAGCAGCAACGCAGCTCCGGTGTTCGAGGACGAGGACGCCAGCGATCTCAAGAACCCGTTCAAGCACTGATCGAGCGGGCCACAGGACCCGAGCAGCGACCGTGGCACTTCGTCGAAAGACTCAGCCGCAGTAGTCGAGATCCGGCGCCGCCGCGACGCCGCCGAGCCCGTACACGAACCGGTGAAACGCCTGGCGGATCTCCGGCAGCTCGCCGTTCTCACAGTACAAGAACCGCTCGAGCTCCGCGGTCGTGATCGATCGCGGCACCGGACCCGCCACGTAGAAGTCAGCCATCGACCCGCGCAGCACGTCGACCCCGAGCACGTCGGCGAGCCCGGCGAACAGCAGGCGCCCGCTCGAGTACGAGGCATCCGGGGTATCGCGGGCGAACGGGTGGGGATCGAACAGCTGCACGGGCCCCGCGTTCCAGTTGAACGCGATCGGCACGAACGCGACGCCGTTCGTGGTGTTGAACATGTCCCAGGCCTCGTCGATCCAGCCGTCGGAGTAGGTCGCGGGCTCGAGGCCGCGGGCCCAGAAGCTGTGGAACATCTCGTGGCCAAACGCGGCGGGCGAGGAGGTGGTCGCGCCCGCGTACTCCATCGAGCGGTTGGTCTGGTACAGGTAGGCGGTCGCGCGCGGGTGCGGGTAGTCGCCGGTCGAGGTCACGAACGCGTCGAGGTCACTGATCAGCTGCGGGACGTAGGCGGCGGGCGGGGTCCCGAGGTTGTCGTTGACCCAGATCTCGTAGGGGATGTCCTGGCCGTTGGCGGCCACGTGGACGCCGCTGGCCACGTCCAGATCCGCGGCCGGGAAGATCAGCACCATCGGGGCCATCGCGGTGGTCGCGTCGCCGTACTCGAGCTGCCACTCGTGCGGCGCGAGCTGCTCGACCTCGGCGTTGCTGAGCAGCTCATGCGGCTCACCTGCTCCGCTGAGGCTCAGGCCCATGTGCAGCGGGTGCCGATCCCAGGGCATGTTGGCCGGCAGCCATGACTCGAGGTAGCGGCCCGGGTTGAGATCCGACATGAACAGGTCGAAGTACACGCGGGCAGGCGCGGGCGCGAAGCTCAGCCCCGAGGCGAACGGCGCGTCGGGCAGCGCGAGCGGGTACCCGAACTCCAGCTCGTGGACGGAGCAGGCCTCGAGCTCGACCGCGAGGATCGAGAAGCCCTGCGCCCAGCCAGCGCCAAAGTCGTGGCGCGCGAGCAGGGCGTTGTCGATCAGCTCGCCGTCGAGCACGAGCGACTCGTGGGTCTGACGTAGATCGAGCAGCGGGTGCCCGCCCTCGTCGCCAACCTGGAAGCTGAGGGTGCCGACCACGTACGCCGTGCCGCCCGCGACATCGAACTCGAAGCTCGCGTCCAGGTCGAGGATGTCGATCGGGACCGCGTGCAGACCGTCGAGATCGACCGGGGCAGGGGCGTGGATCAGCGCGTCTGGGACACACTCCTGGTCGCCGTCACCGTCGCCGTCGCCGTCGCCGTCGCCGTCGCCGTCGCCGTCGCCGTCGCCGTCGCCATCGCCATCGCCATCGCCGTCGCCGTCGCCGTCGCCGTCGCCGTCCCCGGGATCGCCATCGCCATCGCCGGAGTCGCCATCCCCATCTCCACCGTCACCGTCGCCATCGCCATCGCCATCGCCATCCCCAGTCTCGGTGCTCGCGTCAGCCTCGCCAACGTCCGCACGATCATCCGCGCAGCTGAGCACGCCAGCACAAACGAGCAGCAACAGCGATCGAGAACGGCAGGCCAGCGTCACCGCGCCAGTATACGTCACTCATAGAAGTCGGCGCCCGGGGTGAGATCCACATGGAAATGGTTGTCGTGCGCGGCGTTGTACTCAGGCGTCAGGATGATGTTGAAGATCCCCTGCTCGTGGCGCTGGTCGGTCAGATCCTTCAGCCACTGGCCCGCGAAGGTGACGGGCTCGGCGACGCCGTCCTCCCAGTCATCCAACACGGACAGGTATTGCCCGCCCTCGAGCGTGAAGCCGCCCAGATCGATCGCGTGGGCGAAGCTGTGCTCCGACAGCGTGTTGGTGTTGGCGATCACCCGGCAGTTGTAGGTGCCGATGTGGGCGACCTCGATCGCGTCCTTGCTCTGCAGCAGCTCGCTGAGCATGTCGAGCGCCAGCGCCATCTCGCACGAGACCAGCAGCGGACTGGGCTTCTCGCTGCTGACATAGCGGTAGTCGATCCCGTTGATCGGCGAGTACAGGCGCACCGGCTCATCGATCACGCAGTCCAGCTCGGGGTTGGTGTCGGGGTGATCCAGCGGGATGTGAGCGGGGACCCACAGCAAGCCCGCGTCGTCGAGGGCTTGTTGACACTCGCTCAGCGGCGGCGCGAATTCCTTGGGCAGACACACGGCGGCCCAGACCCCGGGATCGGCGTGGCGCTCGACGAGCGTGCAGCCGTACCCAGGCCGACAGCCGCCACCAGGGAGCAAGCTGGGATCGCACTTTTGCAGGCACGCCCCCGAGTCGGGCGCGAACGGATCCACGAGGGCCTGATCGGCGCAGAAGCTCTCGGGCGCGCCGTCGATGTCCGGGCAAAATTGTTCGCAGGGCTGCGAGCAGGTCCCGCACGGCCAGCCCTCGTCCTCGCGCAGGCACGCGCTGCCCTCGTAGGCACAGTCGAGGTCGCTCACGCACGGTCCGCCGATCCATGGATCCCAGCTCGACGGAGTGGGATCACAGGCGCTGGGATCGCCGTCGCCATCGCCGGAGTCACCATCGCCGGAGTCGCCGTCGCCGTCGCCGTCGTCTCCGTCGCCGTCGTCTCCGTCGCCGACTGAGTCGCTCGAGTCGCCGGCCTCGCTGGTGGGCCCGCTGTCGGAGCTGGTGCCATCGTCCCCGAGCGGCCGGATCTCGATCTCGAGACAGGCGCACAGCCCCGTCGCTCCCAGCAACGCGACGATCGATGGTGAACGAGTCCAACCCGGCATCTCCGGATCATAGACGTCTGCGGCGCCGCCCACACAGCTGCGCGAATTCGAGCAGCGGGACGACAAAATCGTCGTGGCCATGATCGCTTCGCCACGGTCGGGGTACATGTTCACCGGAGTTCCAGCATGAAGCGCATCTTCGCACCCTTCGCGGCCTCGATTACCCCTCTAGCCATGCTCGCCGCGGTGCCCTTCGTGCTGCTCGGGGCACCCACGGCGGAGGCCTGCGGTGGCACCTTCTGTGACAACGGCCCGATGTCGATGCCCGTCGACCAGACCGGCGAGAACATCCTGTTCATCATCGATGAGACCAGCGTCGAGGCCCACATCCAGATCCAGTACGACCCCGAGGCCGACGCCGACAAGTTCGCGTGGGTGATCCCGATGCAGGTCGTGCCCGAGTTCTCTGTCGGGTCCGAGGCGCTGTTTCAGAACATGCTGGCGGGCACGGTCCCGATCTACGGCTTCAACACCTTCAGCGAGCCGTGCGGGGACTCGGGCGAGGACGGCGACCCGGGCGGCACGGGCGACGGTGACGGCGACAACGGCGACGGCGACGGCGACGGTGACGGCGATCCCATGGTGGTCTTCCAGGAGGTCGTCGGCGCCTACGAGATCGCGGTGCTGCAAGGCGGCGACGTGGCCGGGGTCATGACCTGGCTGGGCGACAACGACTACCAGCAAGATCCAGCGGCCGAGCCGATCCTCGACGAGTACCTGCAGGCCGGCTACCTGTTCGTCGCGCTCAAGCTGGCGATGAACACCGAGGTGTCGGAGATCCACCCGATCGTGCTGAAGTACGACGGCGACGAGCCCTGCGTGCCGCTCAAGCTGACCCGGATCGCCGCGGCCGAGGACATGAACGTGCGGGTGTTCTTCCTGTCCGACGCCCGGGCGATCCCGTCCAACTACCGCCACGTGCTGGTCAACCCGCTCAAGATCAACTGGCTGTCGCTGGGGGCGAACTACAAAGAGGTCGTGTCGCTCGCGGTCGACGCGTTCGCGGCCGAGGGCAACGCGTTCGTGACCGAGTACGCGGGCGGCAGCGGCGTGGTCTCGAAGAGCGGGCTGGTCGAATTCAACTGGAACGCGGCCCCGTTCGCGGGCATGCAGAACACCCCGGAGGCCGTCGGCGACGAGCTGGAGCTGCAGGGGCTGATGAGCTGCTTCAACGACGGGAACGCGATCGAGTGCTCCATGCACCCGCTGGTCGAGGGGCTCATGGCCCAGTATCTGCCCGTGCCCGACGGCGTCGAGCCAGGTGACTTCTACAGCTGCATGCTCTGCTACGCCGGCCTGATCGACGACATGGCGTGGGACGCCGCGGCGTTCTCGGCTGCGCTCGATCAGCGGGTGATCCAGCCTGGCATCCACGCCGGTGAGCTGCTCGACACCTGGCCGTACCTGACCCGCATGTACACGACGATCTCGCCCAACGAGATGACCGTCGACCCGATCTTCCACACCAACACCGAGCTGGCTGACGTCGACAACACCCGCATCGCCACGCGCGAGCTGCTGTGTGAGGGCGGGGCCGTGTTCACGCTGCCCGACGGGCGCGAGATCTACATGCCGAGCCCGAACGTGTGGCCGGATGTCGGCGGCGACGAGATGCCGTGGGAAGAGGACGTCGAGCTCGGCGTGATGGTCGGACCCAACCAGAACCTGAGCGATCGGACCGATCTCATCAACGAGCTGCTCGCGGACTGGAACCAGAGCAACGGGTGGCCGCCCGGCGGCGATGGTGACGGAGACGGTGATGGTGACGGAGACGGTGGCGGTGACGGTGACTCCACCGACGGCGACGGCGACGGCGACGGCGGTGGCGGGACGGGCAACGATGACGGGACCTCCGGCCCGGGGATCAACGGGGAAGGGTCGTCCTGCGCGTGCTCGACCGGCACCAACTCGGAGCGCGACCTCGGCGGCCTCGGGCTGCTGGGTCTGCTCGGATCGATCGGCCTGTCGGTCGGTCGGGGCGTCCGCCGGCGTCGCCGCGACTGAGCGTCCACTCGCGGGCGTCCGTGAGGGCGCCGCGATAGACCTCGTCGACGGCCAGCTGCACGCCAATTCCGGGCAGCTCGAGCACGGCCCCTCGGCCGTGCTCGGAGCGCGACCAGCTGCCGTCTTCGCCACGCCGCCACGCCTCGATCGAGGCGCGATCGTGCGAGACCAGCAGGGCGGCCCGCAGTGACGGGATCTGGCGATAGTGCTCGACCTTGGCCCCGCGGTCGTAGTCCTGGGTGCTGTCGCTCAGGACCTCCACGATGATCGTGGGGTTCGTGATCGTAGTCTGGCTGGCGGGCTCGCGCTCAATCGGGCCGCACACGATCGTGACATCGGGGTAGGCGGCGAGCCCGGTGGCGAGGACGCGGATCCGGAGGTCCGAGCTGCAGATGTGACAACCGTGGTCGCGAACGGCGGCCAGCGCGATGCCGATGTTCATGGCGAGCGCGGCGTGCTCGGGGGTCCCGCCGGCCATCGCGAAGATCTCGCCGTTCAAGTACTCCAGCTTGACGTTGCTGGTCTCGTCGAGCTCGAGATAGGCCGCGTAGCTGTAGCGGCGGCGCGCGGAGCCAGTCACGAACGCGATGATAGCTCAGTCGCTCGGGACGCTGGCGGCGCTTCACGTGGTCGTGAGCGCAGCCAGCTCGCGCTGGAGGTTCTCGCGGGCCTGGCGTTCGTAGCGATCACGAAAGAACACGGTCTGAAACAGCGACGCCCGGGCCAGCTGGGCGGCCACGAACGCGCGCCGCCCCGCGCGGAACATCGCGGCTGGGATCTTGGCGAACTCCCGCTGCACCCCCTGCGCGTAGGCGTCGTACACGGCGGGTGGCGCCCCGATGATCGCCATGTCGGCGTCGAGGAAGTGGGCGAGGTCGGGATCGCCGCTGGTGTCGGCGCGGTCGTGGGCCGCGGTCGCGTCGATCATGGCCTGGACCCGGCTGATCTCGACCGGCCAGCCCGCGAGCAGCTCGCCCGCCAGCGCGGCGCTGCGGGCTTCATTGTCGCTGCGGCCCGGCTCGTAGATGGCGTCATGCAACAAGATCGCGAGCTTGACCTCGGCGGGGTGGACCCAGCCAGGCCCGCGGTCCACGTCCGCGTACAGCCGCGCGAGCGCGTCGAGGTGGCTCAGGCCGTGGTAGGCCCGGTGTGGCTCGGCGTAGCGGGCCGCGACCTCGCGCAGCAGCGCAGGTTCACGCGGATCGCCGCCGCGCAGCGTCGCCCAGCGGGTCGCAGGATCGGGCGAAGTGCTCATCATCGCCCCCGCTTGGCCGGGGCCGGCGACAGCTGCAGGCCGAGCACCAGCTCGTCGCCGTCGATCTCGGCCGCGGCGATCTGGGCGTTCATCGTGGTCCCGCCGATCTCGACCTCGGTGCTGGCGGCGGTGCGCTCGATCAGCGAGACCCCGCGGCGGGCGGCCTTGGAGAAGAACAGGCCCGCGCGGACCTTGGCGCTGCCGACCACGCTGTGCACCTTGGCCTGCTCGGTCCCGAGCTCGAGCTCGCGGCGGACCACCCTCAGGTGTGGCTCGCCGCGCAGGACCACGTGGGCGCAGTCGCTGCTCAGCTTCCACAGGTGGACCTCGAGCGGATCCGAGGCGCCCTCGGCCCAGCCGACGCCCGCGTACAGCTCACCAGTTGGGCTGGGCTCGCCCTCGAGCGTCCAGCGCTCGGGGATCCGGCCCTCGCGGATCGCATGATTGGCCAGGGCCGCGACCGTGTCGCCAGAGATTCGCGCCTGGATCAGGTTGGGGTGCAGGTTGGCCCGCCGCGCGTGGCCGGGCGCGAGGCCATGCTCGACTCGCAGGGTCGTGCGCAGATCGATGTCGAGGTAGCGCTCGGCGGCGGTCAGCGTGATCGCGCCGACCGGCAGCTCATCGGGGAGATCGAACTCGAACCGGGCGAGCTCGCCCAAGTCATCGAGCAGGTCGCGCTCGAGCAGGCGCGAGGCCTGGCCCATGAGCTGGTCGGCGAGCTCCCCCGCGAGCGCGCCCACGGTCCCGCGATCGACCACCATCTTGGCGGCGCCGGGGATCTGCGACCAGATCCAGTCGCCGAGCTGCTTGCGAGACTGGGCCGAGATGCTGGGCTTTAGCTCGATCACGTCGCGGCCCGACAGCGCGACGCTCAGCATGCCCCTGGCGGGGCTCAGCTGCGGTCGGACCCGCGCGTCGACGTCGACCGTCATGACCGCGCGCTTGCCCTGCTCGAGCCCGATCGTCACCCGAAACCCGAGCTCGCCAGCGGGGGCCGGGCGCGCGCGCACTGACTGCACGGCGACCCCGAGGTTGCCCAGCGAGACCCCGGCGACGGCGGGCACGGGCACGTTGAGCGTGGGCAGGCGGCCCAGCTGCTTGGCGATCATCGCGTCGATCAGCTCATAGGGGATCGAGACGCTCGCGTGCGGCTGGCCGTCGCTCACACCTGGGGTCGGCCGCGCGTTGCCAGTGACCGGCAGGGTGGCCTTGCGAAACGCGGTGTGGCTGTCCTGCACGCGCGTGCACGGGGCCGCGCAACCGAGCGTGACGCTGACGAGGCTGGCGGCGAGCAGCTGCGCGAGCGCGGGGACGGGCCGAGGCATCGCCGCATGGTAGCCGAGTTACACTCCGCCCGTGTCGCGGACCCAGGCGATCTTGTGGACGCTGGTCGCCTACCAGCTGGCGATGGTCGCGATCGGCGTGATCGCCCAGCGCCTCGCCAAGGATGACAGCGACTACTTCCTTGGCGGCCGCTCGCTCGGGCCCGTGGTCGCGGCGCTCAGCGCCTCGGCCAGCTCGTCGTCGGTGTGGACGTTGATCGGTGTCAGCGGGTTCGCCTACGGGTTTGGGCTGGCGGCGATCTGGCTGCTGCCCGCCTGCGTGGGTGGCTTCGCGCTCAACTGGTTCGTGCTCGCGCCAGCCCTGCGCCGGGTCGCCCGCGAGCAGGGGGCGATCACCGTCACCGAGCTGCTCGCCGGCCCGCCCGGCAGCGAGCGGCGTCGGGCGGTGATCACCGTTGCCTCGCTGATCATCTTGCTGAGCTTGCTGACCTATGTCGCCGCGCAGTTCCAGGGGGCCGGCAAGGCGTTCGCCGACACCTTCGACATGCGCTTCGAGTGGGCGCTGCTGCTCGGGGGTGGGATCGTCGTGCTCTACACGATGCTCGGGGGGTTCTGGGCGGTCAGCCTGACGGACACGCTGCAGGGCTTGATGATGGTGGTCGCTGCCATCTTGTTGCCGGTCGCTGCGCTCTACGAGCTCGGGCCCGCGGGGATCCTGGCCAGCCTGGACAGCGATGGCCAGGGCCTGTGGGCGGCGGCGACCAAGGGGCTCCCGGGCGCGGCGGCGATCGGCTTCGTGCTGGGGCTGCTCGGGATCGGCCTGGGCTATCCGGGCCAGCCGCACGTGGTCAATCGCTTCATGGCGCTGCGGGACGAGCGTGGCGTCGTCGTTGGGCGTCGGATCTCGCTGAGCTGGGCGGTGCTGATCTACGCCGGGATGATCGTGCTGGGCTGGAGCGTGCGGGCGCTGGCGCCGGATCTGGCCAGCCGCGAGGACGCGTTCTTGCGGGGCACCGAGCTGCTGCTCTCACCGGTGCTCGCCGGGATCATGGTCGCGGCCTTGCTGTCGGCGATCATGTCGACCGCCGACAGCCAGCTGTTGGTCGCGGCCAGCACGATCAGCCACGATCTGCTCGGCGACGCCGGGGCCGCGCAGCTCGATCCACGCGCGCAGCTGCGTCGGTCTCGGGCGACGGTGCTCGCGGTCTCGACCGGCGCGTTGTTGGTCGCGCTGTGGGTCGACGAGACCATCTTCTCTTCGGTGCTGTTTGCGTGGACGGCGATGGGCTCGGCCTTTGGTCCGTTGCTGTTGGTCACCGTGTGGCGTGGGCGACCACGGGCGTGGGCGGTGCTCGCGGCGATGTTGGCCGGGTTCGCGCTCAGCGTGGCCGCCCACCTGTGGTCGGTCACCAACGGCGGGGTGTTCGAGCGGGTGCTGCCGTTCGTGGTGGCGCTGGCGCTGGCCTACGCGGGGACGGATCGCCGGCCAGGGCCAAGGTGACCGCGCGCGCTCGAACCAGCATACTCCCGCCGTGCGCTTCGCCGTCGAGACCCACGGGTGCCGGCTCAACCAGGCCGAGACCGACGCGATCGTCGAGCAGCTGCTCGCGCGCGGGCACGAGGCCGTCGAGGTCGAGCGCGCGCAGGTCTACGTGCTCAACAGCTGCACGATCACCCACGCCGCCGACGCCGACGCCCGCGCGGCGATCCGCCGGGTCCGACGCCGCAACCCCGACGCTCGCCTGGTGATCACGGGCTGCTACGCCAACGCGGCGCCCGAGCAGCTCGCGGCCATGCCCGAGCTCGACGCGGTGATCGGCAACGTCGAGAAGCGCGGGCCCGAGCTGCTCGATGTCTTGCAGCAGCTCGGGACGGGGCCGCGCCCGCGCCAGGCGGGCGCTGGCGCGCTGGTGTCCGTCGCGCGTCTGACTCGAAAGACGCGACCCGAGCTGTGGACCCGCCCGCCGGCCACGGCGCCGCAGCGAACCCGTCCGCTGCTCGAGATCCAGGACGGCTGTGACTATCAATGTAGCTTCTGCGTGGTCCCCAGCGTGCGTGGTCGCAGCCGCAGCGCGCCGCCCGAGCTAGCGAGCGCGCAGCTGGCCACGCTGCTGCGAGCGGGCGCGCCGGAAGTGGTGCTCACGGGGGCGCACTTGGGCAGCTGGGGTCGGGACTTGCGGGCCGATCTCCGGGCTGATCGGGTCGGGCAGGGGGGGCTCGCCGCGCTCGTCGCCACATTGCTGCGCGAGCATCCGGGCGCGCGCCTGCGGCTCGGCTCGGTCGATCCACACGAGGTCGACGCGCCGCTCGTCGAGCTGCTCGGACGCGGGGTCGACTCGGCTGGGGCTGGCCTGTGTCCACACATCCACCTGCCCGTTCAAAGTGGCGATGATCAGATCCTGCGGGCGATGCGACGGGCCCACCGTGTCGCGGACCTCGAGCAGCTGATCCCGCGGCTGCGGGCCGCCGCGCCGGGTATCGGGCTGGGCACAGACGTGATCGTGGGGTTCCCCGGCGAAGATGACGCAGCGTTCGAGCGCACGCTCGCGCTGTTCGAGGTCACGGCGATCCCCTTCGCCCACGTGTTCGTCTGGTCCCCGCGCGAGGGCACGCCGGCCGCGACGATGGGCGACCGAGTGTCACGAGAGCGTGCCGCGGATCGCAGTCGAGTGTTGCGCGATCGCGTCGCGAGTAACCATCGGGCGTTCGCGCAGGCACAGCTCGGACACGAGCGGTCGGCGGTGATCCTCCAGCACCGACATCGGTCCACGGGCGCCCTGGTGGCCCTGGCCGACAACTACGCGCGGATCTTCCTCGACGGGCCCGATCGCCTGCTCGGGCAGCGGGTGCGCGTACGCGCCGACTCGCGCACGGGCGATCGGCTGAGCGGCCGGCTCGTGGAGTGAACTTAGGACTCGCTCGGCGTGACCTGAGATTTGGGAACTCGTCACGGAGTTGTGACCAATACGTGCTACTAAGCGCTCGATGCCGACCACCATCCTGATCGTTGAAGACGAGCAGGACCTGCTCGATACGTTGGAATTCAACCTGCAGCGTGAGGGCTACGCCACACGCCGGGCTGCCAGCGGACGCGCGGGTCTCGAGGCAGCGGCGTTGGATCCTCCTCCGGACTTGGTCCTGCTCGATCTGATGCTGCCCGATCTCCCCGGAACGGAGGTCTGTCGGCAGTTGCGCGCCTCCGAGCGGACTCGACCGGTCCCCGTCATCATGCTCACGGCCCGCGGCGACGAGCTCGACCGGGTCGTTGGCTTCGAGGTCGGGGCCGACGACTACGTGACCAAGCCGTTCTCGGTGCGCGAGCTGTTGTTGCGGGTACGGGCGATCCTGCGGCGCGTGCGGGCCCCCGCCGAGGAGCCCTCGCGCCTGCAAAACGGCGCGCTGGAGCTGGATATCTCCAGCCACCGAGTCTGGGTCCACGAGGAAGAGGTCCGGCTGACGGCGCTGGAATTTCGCTTGCTCGCAACCTTGCTGTCGCGTGCGGGCCGGGTCCAGACCCGCGACACCCTGCTCGCGGATGTCTGGGGCATGCACGCGGGCCTCACCACGCGTACGGTCGACACCCACGTGACCCGCCTGCGCAAGAAACTCGGCGACGTCGGCCGCTACATCGAGACCTTGCGCGGAGTCGGCTATCGATTCCGTGATCTCGAGGATCTCGAGGATCTCGACGACGACGACGAGCTCGGGGACGACAGCGACATCGACGACGCGGACGGCTCGGATGACGACGCCGCCGCATACGCCACCGTCGCGCTCACGCGCGACGAATGACTGTTATGAGCTCGGGCGAGCGGGCTGTTTTCAGCTCGGGCGAGGCTCCTCGCCGCTTGCAGGCGCCATTCGTAGACTGGCTGGTTTCGGCTCGGGTCAGGCTTCTGCCCGCTTGCAGGCGCCATTCGTAGACTGGTTCATCGTGGGCAGCGAACCCATCCGTCCCAGGGCGAGCTCGGGTCCTCACGACAGGGCGCGCTTTCTCCGCGAGCGCGACGGACGCGAAAGACCGACAAGCACCCTCGGGTTCCGACTTTGAGGTATGTTGACCGTATGGGTAAACGTGGGGCAATTTGCCGCCCCCCATTGAGCGTGGTGATAGGGCGGGTGCCATTGCGAGCGGAGCGAGGCGCGAACCCCCGTTGGCATGCAAAAAGAGCGATTTCCGCACGGATCTTTGGGCCACTCCCTGGTCAATGTGACAGTGACGAAGCGGGCTGCAGCGCAGCTATTCGGCGTGTTCCTGAATGCCGACCCTGAGTGTCTGAATAGACGCAGGTCCAATGTTGCGCCTTCGGGACTTGCCCGTACATACTGTGTCGTATGGGGCAAGCATCGCTGGTTGTCGTGTTCGCTGTGGCCTCGCTCGTCGCATGTGATGCACGCGATAGTTCCGAGGGAGAGAGCGAGCTTCGTTCGCATCAACACCACGGCAACCATAATGGCCATAATGGTCACCACGGCCATCACGGCAAGAAGAAGAAGCGAGGTAAAAAGAAGCCCAAGCATCATCATCATCATCATCATCATCATCATCACAAATACCCAGCGCCAGACTGGAGCGTCGAGGCGCCGGAGCAACATGGGTTGTCAGCCGAGGGGCTCGCGCAATTAGCGACGGTGGCCGAACAAGTCAATTCCAGCTGTGTGGTGGTCATTCACGACGGTGCCCTGGTCGGTGAGTGGTACTGGGGCGGGTATGACGCCGCGACCCCCGTACCCGACATCATGTCGGCAATGAAGTCAGTGACCAGCGCGATCGTGGGCGTCGCCGAGGGCCAGGGGCTCCTGGATATCGCAGATCCGGCGTCAGACTACATTCCAGCGTGGCAGGGGACGAGCAGCGCCAGCGTGCGGATTCTGGAGATCATGAGCCAGACATCTGGGCGCGAGTGGGACTTCTTCACTGATCTGTTCGTGGTGACCAACGTCGAAGACGAGACCGCCTATGCCCTCGCATTCGGCCAGTCCGATGTGCCTGGTGACCATTGGGAGTATAGCAACCATGCCACCCAGTCCCTGGAGGCCATCCTCGAGGTCGCGGTCGGCGAGGATGTCGAGGATTTTGCGCAGTCCGAGTTGTTTGAGAAGATCGGCATGAATGTCTCCATGGATCGGGACAGCGCCGGGAATCCCCTCATGTATCGGGGTTTATCGGCGACGTGCCGTGATATGGCCAAGTTTGGCTATCTCTACCTTCGCCAGGGGCGCTGGAACGACCAGCAGGTGATCCCCAAGGCGTTCGTGCAGGAGTCGCTCGAGGCATCTTCGGGCCTCAATGACGCGTACGGCTACCTGTGGTGGCGCAATTACGACGGGCACTCGGTGCTGCCGTCGATCCCTGCGCGAACGGAATTCGAGGGAAAGATGCTCCCGAGCGCCAGCGAGCATGGGTTCATGGCATTCGGTGCCTTTGGGCAATTGCTATTTGTCGATCCCGAGGAGGAGTACGTGGTCGTGCGGCTGTCCGATGTCTACGATCCCGAGAATCCGTTCGGGATCGACCAGATGGACGCGGTGCTGGCGGCTTTCGAGGCCGCCAAGCTAGGCGACGGCTGCGACGACGACTAGCGAGAGCTCGAATTGCGCGTAATGCGATCGTGGCACTTGGTGCTGTTTGGTGCGCGGCGACCTGGGGTGCGCTACGCGACCCTGAGCAGGCCGAGCACGAGCACGCCGTGTTCGTCGACGCGGAACCGAACGTCGACATCGAGCAGCGCGGCCGCGAACTCCCGGTCTGAATTGCTGCGCTGATGCGCCGGTCGGGGATCCCAGCCGAGGCTCTGAGCGATCAGCGTGCGCAGCTGATCGGGGTGAGGGTGGGCGGCGAGCTGGGCCGCGGCGCTGGTCGAGAACCGGACCGCTAGCCCAGGAGGCGCCGACGGGGCCCACTCGCAGCTCGCGTCCGGGCGCAGCTCGGCCCACGGCAGGTACGGCTTGATGTCGAGCACGGGCGTGCCGTCGAGCAGGTCGCCGCCCGACACCCGCAGCTGGCGATCCTCGACGGCGAGCAGCCGGACCAGCGACAGCGCGATCGGGTTGGGTCGGTGCGGCGCTCGGGTTGCGAACACCCCCAGTCGCGCGGCGCCGCCCAGGCGTGGCGGTCGCACGGTCGGTCGCCAGCCCGCTTTGGCGCAGGCGTGAAACCAGCACAGCAGCCACAGGTGGGAAGCCTCCTCGAGCCCGCGCAGGGCCTCAGGCGGGATCCGCTCGGGGTCGAGCTCGACGACCAGCTCGACTTCGCTGGCCATCCCGCTCTGACGCGGGATCGAGAATTTTTCTTTCCACGGCGAGCGCACCACCCCAACCGGGGTCATCGAGATCGGCGCGAGCGGGTCTGGTGGCTGGGACATGGGCTCAGCGATCGAGTGACGCGTCGATGATGCGGATCAGCTTGCGCATCTGTTGGATCCGCGCGATCGCGGGTCGTTGATCGTCGCGGATCTCCGCGAGCCGCTGCTGGTAGTGGGCCGCATCGAGCAGGTGGACCGCGGACACGATGCGTCCGACCTCGGGGTAGCGCTCGTCGACCTGGCCGATCCGCCGCGCGCCGAACTGATCGAGGTAGGGCTGGGCAGCCCGGTTGTGGATCGGCGCGATCACGGTGGTCGTGAGCACCAGCTCGTGACCGCGCTCGACGATCTGGTCCGCGACCGCGCGCAGGCCCAGCGCGGCCCCCCAGTAGTGCGACCGCATGTGCGGCAGCACGGCCAGCTGATCGAGGTACGCGACGCGCCGCGCCGCGATCGCTACCGGATCGACGCCAGCGTCCCACGCGATCTCGTCGCGGCGGGCCCAGATCGGCGAGGCCCGCAGGACCGGATCGTCGAGGGTGACGCAGAACCCTCCGGCCTCGCCGCCGCGCTCGAGCAGCCACACCCGGGCGATCGCGAGCAGCTGCGCGTACTGGGCCGCGTCGCAGCCGAGCAAGAACCCACCTCGCCGGGTCTCGTCGGTCTCGGCCAGGCTCGGCATCGGGAGCGCGCGCCGAATCGACAGCAGCGCGCCGAGATCCTCGTGGCGGGCCCGTCGCAGCCGCGCGCCGTCACCCAGCTCGATCATGCCGACGCCCCGGACTTGGATGCTCGAGCGTCTCGCTCGATGATCCGGGGGCCCCGCAGCTGGGCCAGGATCGCGGCTGCGATGCCGTCGTATTTTTGGTTGGCGGCGTGGGCGGAGGGCAGGGGCTCGCGGTGCTCGGGCAGCTGGTACCAGGGCAGCTTCGGCTGACGGTGGTGGGTGTCGTGCTCGTTGAAGTTGAGCAGCCACCACGACGCGATCGGGTGGCGACGCAGCCCGCGGACGTGAAACCGAACCTCGGGGCCGTAGTCGGTCTGGTAGTGATAGATGTAGACCAACAGCGAGTAGACCCACGCGAACGCGAGCAGCGGCCAGCCCATGGTCAGCGCCCACGCGCGCGGACCGAGCAGCCAGGCCACGCCCACGTGCAGGCCCACGCCGAGCCCGAAGCTGGCGAGCGCGCGCAGCTGATCATAGACGCGCCAGCCCTTGAACGCGGGCGAGATGCTCCTCGCCACGCGCATGGGCATGGCCAGGAACAACAGCACGGACACCAGCGAGTGGACGAAGAACCCACATGCGAACACAGACAGGTACCAGAGCACATGGCACCACGCGCGGACCAGGGCGCGGTTCAGCGGGCTGGCCCGGCGGGTGACCACGAAGGTGTCGAGCGCCGAGGTCTGCTCGTCGCGGCGGTTGTGGCCGTGGTGGAAGGCGTGGATCTTGCGATGGATCCGCAGCGGCACCATCAAGGGCAGCAGCAACAGCTGGCCGAGCGCGTCGTTGATGCCCGGGTGCTCGGGCCACAGCTTGCGGTGTGAGGCCTCGTGGGCGACCACGTACAGGCGGTGCAGCCAGCAGCCCTGCAGCACGATCACCGCGACCAGCAGCGCTCGCGCGAGCGGGCGATCGAGCGCGTCGAGCTCGAGCGCCGCGGCTCCGAGCATCAACGCGATCAGCACTGACTCGCTGAGCAGGCGCGCGGTGACGCTGCGGTGACGAGGATCGTGGGCGGCCATCGGCGTAGCTGTTGTCCTCCACGCGTGTGCTCGGATCAATTGGTTGGGGGGCGTCTCGCTTGCCTACCCTGCGGCACAGATCGCGTACATGTACGTCGTTCTCGCGCGAAAACAAGCTGAACCGTCGCTGCCCGCCCCCAACACTTGATGAAAGAGAGGCGGGCCCATGCACACTGAGATCAGCGATAGTAACGCGAGCAACCCAATGAGGGGCGACGTCGCGCCCGATGGTGTGTTGGAGGTTGGCGAGTTGGTCGCGTATCGCTACCGGGTCGAGCGAAGCGGGCGCAGTCACCCCTTGGGCGAGCTGGTGCGCTGTCATGACGAGACCGCGGATCGCCCGGTGCTGTTGCAGCGGCTGCGTCGAGAGTTCGCCAGCCCTCGCGTACGAGATCGTCTGTTCGAGACCCGCGGGAGCGCGTCACTCGAGGTCGCGGCGATCGCCGACATCCTCGACTACGGCGAGGATCTCGACGGGCGTCCGTTCTTGGTGACCGCGTGGCATGACGACGCGTCGCTGGCCGAGGTCGAGCGCCCGCTCGGGTTTCACGAGGCCGTGGCGATCGCCCTGCGCGTGGCGACGGCGCTCGAGCCCGTGCATCGCAGGGGGCTCGCGCACGGTGGCATCGAGCCACACAGCATCCTGGTCGACGCCGATCGCGAGCTGACGGGGCTGCTCGACTTTGGCCTGGTCCCCGCGCTCGAGGCCGGGACCGACAAGCTCCGGGCGATGCCGCTGATGATCGCCCCGGCCTACGCCGCGCCCGAGCTGATCCGCGGCGAGTCGGTGAGCCCGGCCGCCGACGTGTATGCCCTGGGCATCTTGCTGTGGGAGCTGATTTTGGGCTCGGTTCCGTTTCGCGGGGCGACCCTGCGGGTGCTCGACTCCCACCTCAACAGCGCGCTCCCGGACTTCGAGCTGCCGTTCGACGCGCCCGCGTCGTTCGAGTGGATCTTGCGGCGGATGCTCGCCAAGCAGCCGAGCGAGCGGTTCGCGGACGCCGGCGAAGTCGCGGCGGAGCTGCGCGTGTACGCGGCGTTGGAACACGCCGTGGCGCTGGTCGACGATCGAGCTGGCGACGCTGTCCACGAGGACGAGGCGACCACCGCGTTCGAGCGCGCGCTCGACAAAGAGGACAGCTGGTTGGTGCTGGCTGCGGCCGCCCGCGCGCCGCTCGAGTGCGCGGAGATCCCCGAGTTCGAGCCGCCGCCCGCCCGCCGGTCGCCCTGGCGCTGGGCTGCCCTCGCGGGGCTGAGCTGCGCGGTGCTGCTGAGCTGGTGGGGGTTCACGGCCCACACGCACGAGGTCGTGGCTGACGCCTCGCACAATTCGGCGGTCGATCCGGCAGGCGATTCGGCGGTCGACGCGAGCGAGGCCGAGCTGGCCGTCGGCGTGGCGCAGCCTCTGGCCCCGCCGCCCAAGCGCGGGGTCGAGGCGCCTGATCTCGGGGCTGACACCCAGCTACGCACCAAATTGAGCGCCGCCCACCTGCGCGCGCGCAAGTCCGAGCTGTACCGCCGGGTCGAGCAGCGCTGCATCGACGGCCGCATGCGGCGGACGGTCAAGCTCACGGTTCACGTCGCGCCCACGGGTGCGGTCGAGACCGCGAGGGTCGTCGGTGGGATGGGCTCGACCAAGCTCGGCCGCTGCGCCCGACGCCAAGCCCACCAACTGGAATTCCCCGCAACCGAGGAGGGCGGCGCCTACACCTACACGCTGCGTCTACGCTAGGGCCTCGGGCCTCGAGCCACGAGTCAGCCCGGATCAGCCCAGATCAGCGCGGCTCAGCCGACCGGGACGTACTCGTCGCAGGTCGTGTTGATCAGATCCACGGCCTGCTCGAAGAACGGGGCATAGTTGGCCTCGCAGACCGAGCCTTCGATGTGGTTGGGGAACATCTGAATGAACTCGCGGATCTTCGCGGGATCCTGCGAGTCGACCGGACACACCGGGTTGCCCGCGTCGGTGTCGTTGATGAGCCCGAGCACGACCACGCCCGATCCGTCGCCGGCCTTTTGCGCGACGATGTTCTGAAACCAGCCTTGTGGGTTGCCCTGCGAGTCGCTGTCCTCTTCGTCGGTGATGATCGTGATCACCAGCACCGCGTCGTCGCGCAGGAACCCCGAGTTGCAGCCGCCGGGGCCGTTGAGGGCCGGGCCGATCGCCTGCGTGAGCGAGGACATCGGCATCTCGCCGCTGTCGCCGTCGGTCCCGACCGACGCGATGCAGGTGAACTTTTGCGCCAGCTCATCGAGGGGCTCCTGCGGCGTGATGAACCGCTGGCCGCCGGTCAGGTCGCAGTACTTGTTGCTGGCGTCGTCACCGATCGGAAAATTGACGCCCGCGCCGAGCGTCTCGTCGCAGACCGAGGGCGCGCCGTTGCAGGCGTTGACGTCGCCAAACTGGCACAGGAATGGAAAGAACGCGCACTCGATCTGGCAGTCGTTCCAGTACTGATCGGTCTTGGCGACCATGATGTGGTAGCTGTCGACGTCCGCGATCGTCTGCTGGATCTTGTCGATGAAGCCCGGGAAGCTGGCGATCAAGTTCTGCTGGTTGTCGCCCATCGAGCCCGAGTTATCGATGACGAACAGGAAGTCGATCGCCTTGCAGCCCTCGCTGCCACCGCCGTCGTCGGCGGTCGTCTGACCCTCCTCCGTGTTGATCGTGTCGAGCTTGAGGCCGTCGTCGTTGCTGTCGCTCGGGTCGGTGTCGCTGGTGGGGTCGGTCGAGCTGCTGTCGCTGGTCTCGATGCCATCACCGGCGCTGGCGCTGGCGCTGGCGCTGCCATTGAAGGTCTGGCCCGAGTCAGAGCCAAAGCTCTCTCGCCCCTCGGTGCCACCGCACCCAAGCAATGAGAACAGCGGCAACACCAGCGCGATCGACGAAGACTTGGTCATGACGGAGTCCAAACAGGTAATTCCTGGTACGATGGTGGTCCCCGCGTTGCGTCCAGGTCAAGCAATGCTCACCGCGCGCTCATGAGCGACCTCAACAATCCAATCCTCGCCAGCACCCGCGCCCTGATGGCGCAGCTCGACGACCAGACGATCGACGACGCGAGAGACAGCGTCCGCGCGCGCTCAACCGAGTCCAACGGTGAGGCGATCGCGCTCGAGGACGCGATCAACCTGATCAAGGCGGCCAAGTACCTCGCGGCCGCCGACGGGCTCAGCAACGCGGAGGTCACCGGGCTCAAGCTGTTGATGCGCAAGTTCGGGCTGCCCGACCCGGTCGTCCAGCACGTCCTGGCGTTCGAGGTCGCGGAGCTGTCGTCCGCGCACATCGGCGAGCTCGCCCGGCCGCGCAGCCGCGAGGCCTGCTTCCTGCTCTCGGGCATGATCGCGATCGCCGCGATCGACGGGCTCTCGGACGACGAGCTCGCGGACGCCCACGAGGCCGGCGCCGCGCTCGGGCTCGAGCCCAAGCTCGTCACCCTGATCGTCGCCGAGGCCAAGGCGTCCGTGTACGGGGTGCTCAGGGGCGACCGGGCGCTGCTCAAGCAGCTCATGAGCGTGCGCCGAGCGATCTTCGCCCTCGTGGAAGACTGAGCGTGGGTCAGATCTCGCTGAACATGTAGGGCGTCAGCGTGTCCTTGAGGCGGTCGCGGGGATCCTCGCCGTCGAGGTACCACAGCGCGCACGCCATCGACGACAGCAGCGAGTTGCCGTCTTGGGGCGTGAAGCAGAACCCGGTCACGGTGCGGCCGTCCTCGGACACGTGCATGCACTTGGGCGGGATCACGGTCTCGTTGAGGATGCGCCCGTAGAAGCCGTGATCGCGGCCAAACGAGAACACCAGCGCCGACGAGCGCTTCTCGGTCAGGGCCACGCGCGGGTTCTCGGCGAGCCGGGCGACGAGGGCGGCCTGGGTGGTCGGCTCGCTCAGCGCGATCGTGAACTGCAGGATGTGCATGTACTGGGTCGGCAGCTTGACCGCGCTCGAGAACAGATCGAGGTCCTCGTTGATGGTCTTGAACAGGTGCCACGCGTCGCGGGCGTGGTGGGTGCCGAACCGGGCGTCGTCGTGCTTGCCGACCTCGGGCGCCGGGATGAAGTCCGTGGCTTGGGAGATGTCCGTGGCCCGGCGCATGCACAAGAACCGGGCCCAGTCGACGCCGACCGTGCCCGCCTGCGGCCCTTCGAGCCGCTCACCGAGGGTCTTGAGCATCACGCAGATGTTGTGGGTGTTGCACGACACGATCTGGACGAAGCGCTCGTCGAGGTTGAGGGCCGCGTCGTTGATCCCGCGCGCGTACTGCTGACCAAACCCAAACTCGCTGCCCTGGGCCATGAACACCTTGGGCCCGGACGCCTCGACATAGCGGGGCTTGAGCTTGTTGCCGACGGGGGTGCAGTCGATGACCACGCTGGCGTTGGCGATCGCCTCGTCCGAGGTCTGGGTGATCTTGTGTCCGAGCGCTTCGAACTGCGCGACGGCGTCGGTGTCGACCACGAGCTTGGCGCCGCGTCGAACCATGCTCTCGACCTTGGCCCGCTCATCGACCAGCGGCGTGCGCTTGTGGAAGCTGACCTCATCGATGTCCCACTCCTTTCGGAAGGCAGAGAACAGCCCGATCAATGGCTCGCCGATGGTTCCGGTCCCGATGATATGGACGTTGCGCTTGGACATGACTGCGGCTTTAAGTTCGTCGCGTGGCTGGGGTCAAGCCCGATTTTCGCCAGCTGACGTCGTACCGGAGCTCAGCGGCAGATTGTGCGCTTCACGCAGACGCGGCGGCGGTCGAGCGCGGCCCCCGAGATCATCGGCGCCCGCATTCGCCTATGCTCACCAGGTGAGGACTGGTCGAGGGGCGAACGAGGGCACGACGCAACTGACGCGGGATGGGGACGATCCGGCGACGCGCGATCGCGCGGTGTTCGACTCGCTCGAGCCCGACAGCCGCGATGAGGTCGGCGTCCCGAGCATGCTCGAGCGCCTGATCGAGACCGGGCTGCGCCGCGACGACCTGCGCTTGCAGGAGGTGTTTCGAGCGCTCGAGGACGCCGACGAGCGCGCGATCGACTTCGACTCGTTCTCGACGGTGATCGGTCCGTGCCGCGGGCTGATCGAGCGCGCGCTCGCGGGCCGCCTGACGATCCCCGACTTCCCGAGCTTCAAGACCGAGGTGACGGCCCTCTATGAGCGCAGCCTCGCGCGCCGCGACGGCGAACTGGCCAGCTACATCCCCCAGCTCGCGCGCGTGAACCCGGAGCGCTTCGGTGTAGCGATCTGCACGGCCGACGGGCAGATGTTCTCGATCGGCGACGCCGACATCGAGTTCTCGCTGCAGTCTTGCGCCAAGCCGATCATCTACAGCCTCGCGCTCGAGGAGCACGGGGCCGAGCACGTGCATCGCTACATCGGCCGCGAGCCGAGCGGGCGCGGGTTCAATGAGCTGTCGCTCGACTCCGACGGCAAGCCGCACAACCCGATGATCAACTCGGGGGCGATCATGGCCTGCGCGCTGCTGCAGCGCGGTCAGGAGCTGGCCGACCGGTTCGAGTTCGTGCTCGACAGCATTCGCAGGATCGCGGGCGGGCGCAAGGTCGGGTTCTCGAACTCGGTGTACCTGTCGGAGCGGCGCAGCGCGGATCGGAATTTCGCGCTGGGGTATCTGATGCGCGAGCACAAGGCGTTTCCCGAGGGTACGCAGCTGATCGAGATTCTCGAGTTCTATCTGCAGTGTTGCTCGGTCGAGGCCACCGCGGAGGTCATGGCCGTGGTCGCGGCCACGCTGGCCAACGCGGGCGTGTGCCCGACCAGCGGCCTGCGCCAGTTCAAGCCCGCGACCGTCCAGAACTGCCTGTCGCTGATGTCGAGCTGCGGCATGTATGACTTCTCCGGTGAGTTCGCGTTCACCGTCGGGCTGCCGGCCAAGAGCGGGGTCTCGGGGGCGATCATCGGCGTGGTCCCCAACGTGCTCGGGTTTTGTTGCTGGTCACCGCGGCTCGACGAGCACGGCAACAGCGTGCGCGGTCTCGACTTTTGTCGGCGCCTGGTCCAGGCCTACAACTTCCACGCGTTCGACAACCTGACCGGCATGTCCGAGAAGAAGGACCCGCGCCTGACCCGGGCGCAGAACTTCGCCGACGACGCGGGGCAGGTGACCTGGGCCGCCAGCTTTGGCGATCTCAAGGGCATCCGCCAGCTGGTCGCGCGCGGCGTCGACCTCGAGCGCGGCAACTTCGACAGCCGCACCGCGTTGCACCTCGCCGCGGCCGAGGGCCACCTCGAGGTCGTCGAGTACCTGCTCAACCTCGGGGTGGATCCGCAGCCGGTCGACCGGTTCGGCAACACCCCCCTCGACGACGCGACCCGCGAGGGCCACGAGCCCGTGATCGAGCTGCTCACACACGGTTCGAAGAGGGGGGAGCGAGCGTGGTAGCTTCGCCCTCGTGCAACACCGTCTCGCCGCGTTCTTCCTCACCACTTTGTTGCTGGTCGGCCTGCTACCGCTGGCCTCGTGCGCCGTGCTCGAGCCCGGCAACGTCGGCTGGTTCTGCGAGGCCGATGACGACTGCAATGACGGCCTGACCTGTGAGACCTACCGCTACTCCGGCAGCGACCACGAGAACAAGCTGTGCACGGGCGACACGCTGCTCGAGGACAACGCCCAGAACTACGGCTGGATCATCCTGATCGCGGGGTGGTTGTTCTTGGTGTTGTTGCCGATCGCCATCCTGATCTTGGTCATCATCGCGAAGATCAAGAACCGGGAACGCAAGCCGCCGGAGTCCTGAGCTGAGCGACGCGGTCTGGCGCGGTCGCAGTCGGTGACGGTCGGTGACGCCTGGTGCGACCCATCGATAACGCCCACATGTAGCCCTGTACCGGGGGGGTGGCTCGGCCCCACTCGGTGGCACTGCCGTCCCTGACGGTTCGCCCGCTGGGAGGTCAAAGTGCGAGCAGATGAACGCCGCCACGACCGTCGCCGCCAGCACCTACGAGCTCCCCTTGTTCGCCGCCGCGCCGCCCAGCTACGGGCCCACCCCACGCGGTTCATTTGTGAGCGGTCTGGTCGATAACCTGGCCTGGACCTTCAACCTCGACACGCGCGAGCAAGCGCTCGCCGAGCAGCTGATGTTCGGTCGCCCGCTCGGCGCGCTGACCCGCCACTTCGACGTTGACGCGCCCACCGCCGCGCGCATGTGCCGGGAGCTATTCGTCATGACGGGCGCCGACGGCCGCGAAAAGCTGTTCGAGCTCGCCCTGCGACTCTCGGCCATCCGCGCCGTGTAGACGACTGTCTCTACACCCCCAAGAGCTCGCGGATCGTCCCGCTCACCATCGCCGTCGGCAGGCACATCCGCGCCCCAGCCTCGCGCGCCGCGGCCCGGACGTCGTCGCTCGGGGCGTCGTGCACTGCGATGATCTGCGGCTTCTCGTCGCTGTTCGCCAGCCGTCGGATCACATCGCTGCTGTCCAGGTCCGGGACGGTCAGCGACACGATCACGTGGTGCGGCGGCTTGGTCTGCGCGACCAGGATCGCGTCGCCGCCGGTCTGCGCGGTCAAGAACTCCACGTGGGGCTTGGCGTTGCTCAGCTCGTCGCGCAGCCGGGTCCGGAAGTCGGCGTTTTGGGTCACGACCAGGACCTTGGTCGCGCCTTGCTGGCGGCTGGGCTTGTCGACGTCTTCGTCCTTGAGGCCGAACGCGTCGATCACCCGCGCGCGGACCTCGGTCACGTCGAGCGGCTTCTTGAGGCAGGCCGCGGCGCCAGCGTTGAGGATCCGCTCCATGTTGGCTTCCGTGTAGTAGCCGGTGATCGCGATGACCTCGGTGTTGGTCGTCGCGGCGTCTTTCTTGAGCCGCGCGCAGACCTCGAACCCGTCGACGCCGGGCATCATGAGATCCAAGAAGATCATCTGCGGCCGGAACGAGACGACCAGGCGGCCAGCGTCGAAGGCGTCCTTGGCGACCTCGACCTCGAACTTGTGGCTGAGCTCCTTGACGACGTCGCGGACCAGCTCGAGCACGACGGGCTCGTCGTCGATCACCAAGATCCGCCCGACCTCGGTTCCGGTCGGGACGTTGAACGGGATGTTGCGCTCGCGACAGACCTTCTCGAGATCCTCGCGACGCACCCGGCGGTGGCCGCCGACGGTCTTGAACGCGGGGATCAGCCCGTCCTCGATCCAGCGGATGACCGTGGTCGGTGTGACGCAGCAGATCTTCGCAACGTCGTGGGTCGAGTAGGTGTCCTTGACAGGTGGTGTGCGTCCGCGGCTCATGAACTTGGATCCGATAGTCGGCTGGGGGCGGCGTCGGGCTTGGATGCGGCGAGCCCCGGCGGGGAGTCGCCCATGCTGCCGTCTCGGGGCAGGATCACGCGAAAGGTGGTGCCGCGGCCCGGCTGGGACTCCAGCAGGATATCACCCCCATGATCGCGCACGATCCCATAGGAGATCGAGAGGCCCAAGCCGGTGCCCTTGCCGATCTCTTTGGTGGAGAAAAACGGGTCGAAGATGCTGTCGCGGATCTCTTCGGGGATGCCCTGGCCCTCGTCGCTGACCGCGAAGCTGACCTCGCCGCTGGGCTCTTCGCCCAGGCAGATGCGCACTGTGCCGCCTCGGGGCATCGCGTCGACCGCGTTGGACAGCAAATTGAGCAGGACCTGCTCGAGCTGATCCGAGTCGGCCATGACCAGCAGCGGGGCAGGGAGCCGCTCGGGCTCCCGCAAAATGCGCACATTGTGCATCTTCCACTGATACTCGCCGATCCGCACGACGCGGTCGACGAGATCGCCCAGCTCGATCTTGGTCCGCTCGCCGCCTTGTTGCGAGCGCGAGAACAGCAGCACGCCCTCGACGATCTTGCGGCAGCGCTCGCCGCTCGCGGCGATCCGCTCGACCTTCTCGCGGATCGTGGGCGCGAGGTCCCGCTCGAGCAGCAGCTTCGAGTAGCCGACCACGCCCGACAGCGGGTTGTTGATCTCGTGCGCGATGCCAGCGGCGAGGAGCCCGACCGCGGCCATTTTTTGGCTCTGCAGCACCTGCTTCTCCAGCGCCCGCCGGATCCGCAGATCCAGGCCCACGAACACGGCCCCGCGGATCTCGTTGCCGTCGCGCAGCACCCGGCCCTCGAGGTGAAACGGGATCTCGCGCTCGTCGCCGCCGAGCAGCACGATCTCGCGGGCCATGACGCCGTCGCGCAGCAGCGTGTCCCACATGTCTCGCCAGTGATCGATGTCCTTGGCCTTGGCGATCTCGAGCCCGAACAGCCGACCCTTGGCCTCGCTGCTGGGGATCCCGACCAAGCGCTCGCTGGCGCGGTTCCAGGTGACGACGCGGCCCTCGGCGTCGACCGAGTTGAGCAGCACCGCGGTCTGATCCAGGACCCGCGACTGGTAGGCCGCGAGCGCGCGGGTCTCGAGCATCAGCAGGCCGTTGGCGAGGCCCATCGCCAGCTGCGGCGCGAGCTGGGTGACGAGCCCGAGCTCCTCGTCGCCCCACGCAGATCGGCGATCGAAGGTGCAGATCAGGTGGCCGACGACCCCGCCGGTCGCCCGCAAGGTCACGCGGATCGCCTCTGCGGCTGGGTGCAGATCGCCGGTCAAGCGCTCGAGCTCGGCCCGGGCCTTGGGATCTTCGATGTAGATCGGGCGAACGCCGACGTCGCGGGCCCAGTCGGGCGGCGGCGCGGTGTCCGGGTCGAGCGTCGAGAACCGCGGCGAGCTGTCGGGCGCGGTGTTCCAGCGCTCCCAGTTGCCGCCGAGCTGGGTCAGCACGATCACGCGCAGGGCCCCGAGCCCGGTCGCCAGCGCCTGACAGGCGGCGGGGATCGCCTCGCGCGGCTCGGCCGACGACACCAGCGCGCGATCGAACTGCCCGGTGATCTGGACCTCGAACGCCCGGCGTCGGCTCTCGCGGAGGTCGCGGCACAGGACCACGGCCGGCGCCCCCTCGCCGCTGCCGGCCGCGAGCGAGAGCTCGACCGGCACGGTCTCGCCGTCGAGCCGCTTGAGATCCAGCTCACCGATCCAGCTGCCATCGCGCGACAGCGCCAGCCCGCGACCCAGCTGATCGAGGAACGCCGGCTCGGCCAACTCGAGCAGCCCGCGGCCGACGATCGCGTCGCCCAGCAGGTCTTGCGCCGCCGGGTTGGCATGGACCACGCGCCCTTCACCGTCGACCAGCAGCACCCCCTGATCCAGGCCGTCGAGCGCCCGGGTCACCGCGCGGCCCAGCTCCGTCTCTGCGTCGGCCACCTGCGAGCGCTCGCACGTCACGAGCACCTCGTCACGGTCGAGCTTGGCCGCACGCACCCGACAGCGCAGCGCGAGCCCAAGCGACGGCGCCAGCTCGAGGTCACGGGTGAAGGCCTGACCGCGGGCGCGCTTGCGCAGCCCCAGAAACTCGCGCCCGAACGCCTCGCGCTCATTGGGCCGACGGATCCACATGAGCAGCGGCTCACCCTCGATCTGCAGGCGATCCATGCGCAGCAGCTCGGCCATCGAGCGGTTGGCCGCGAGCACGATCCCCGACGCGTCGAGCACCGCCGACGGGATCACGAGCCCACGGAGGATCTGCGCGTGGGGTCGCTCCGGCTCGCCGGTGGCGCGAAGCAGCTCACCGGTGAACTTGAAGGAGCTGGTTCGTTTGACGTTCACGCGCGACTCGACCCGGCCCACCGTAGCGCAGGAACCGGCCGTGGTCGCCCCATTCAGGAAACCTCCCCGCCCCACGAACGAACCCCCGCACGCGCGCCACGATCACGCTCGCAGCTCACGCGAACACCAGCGCTCCTCGCGCGAGCTTGCCCCGGTACCCTAGTCCTTGCTAGGTCGCTCGCTGGCACTGGCACCAACCATGTCCGACTCAATCTCAACAACATCCGACGCCGGCTTCGACGCTGACGTGATCAAATCGTCCACCCCCGTCATCGTCGACTTCTGGGCGACCTGGTGCGCCCCATGCAAAGCCATGGTCCCACACCTCGAGAAGATCCAGGACGAGCTCAGCGGCCAGATCAAGATCGTCAAGCTCAACGTCGAAGACAACCAGGCCACGCCCACCCAGTACAAGGTGCTCAAGCTGCCGACCCTGCTCAAGTTCAAGGACGGCCAGCTCGTCGACACCATGGTCGGCAACCCAGGCCCCCGAAAACTCCGCGAGTTCATCTCCAAAGACTTGTAGGCCTTCTTAGACCCCCACATACGGCTTCGCACTTCGCGGTCACTCGCTTCGCTCGCTCCCCACGGGCTGGCTGTTCGCGGGCGTATGTGTGGCCCCCTCGAAGGGGGCTCGAAGACGCGCCATCGAACGGCATCGCGGTTTTGAGGGTCTCGTTTCGCACTTCGCGGTCACTCGCTTCGCTCGCTCCCCCCGGGCTGGCTGTTTGCGGGCGTATGTGTGGCCCCCTCGAAGGGGGCTTGAAGCTGCGTCATCGAGCGGCATCGCGGTTTTGAGGGTCTCGTTTCGCACTTCGCGGTCACTCGCTTCGCTCGCTCCCCCCGGGCTGGCTGTTTGCGGGCGTATGTGTGGCCCCCTCGAAGGGGGCTTGAAGCTGCGTCATCGAGCGGCATCGCGGTTTTGAGGGTCTCGTTTCGCACTTCGCGGTCACTCGCTTCGCTCGCTCCCCCCCGGGCTGGCTGTTTGCGGGCGTATGTGTGGCCCCCTCGAAGGGGGCTTGAAGCTGCGTCATCGAGCGGCATCGTGGTTTGGGGGTCTCGCCTTCTTTGACCCCCCACATACGCCGGCAAACAGCGAGGCCGTATGTGGGGGGCCGACGCCGTTGTGTGGGGCGCCCGTGGGGAGCGAGCGAAGCGAGTGACCGCGAAGTGCGAAGGCGTATGTGGGGGTCTCAGAAGGCGTGACCGCGAAGTGCGAACCAAGACGCCGTTCGACGGAGCGTCTTCAAGCCCCCTTCGAGGGGGCCACACATACGCCCGCAAACAGCCAGCCCGTGGGGAGCGAGCGAGGCGAGTGACCGCGAAGTGCGAAGGCGTATGTGGGGGTCTCAGAAGGCGTGACCGCGAAGTGCGAACCAAGACGCCGTTCGACGGAGCGTCTTCAAGCCCCCTTCGAGGGGGCCACACATACGCCCGCAAACAGCCAGCCCGTGGGGAGCGA
>NZ_PVNL01000131.1 GCF_002994635.1 Enhygromyxa salina
GATGGGGACGGCGACGGCGACCTGTGCCAAGTCGGAGAGACCCGCCCGTGCTTCGAGTTTGACCCCGCGCTGGAAGGCGTCGGCGTCTGCGTGGAAGGCACTGAAACCTGTACGGAGGACGAAGTCTTTGGTGCGTGCGTGGGCTCGGTGGGCCCGAGCTTCGACAGCTGCCTGACCGACGCCGATGAAGACTGCGATGGCGCGGCACCTTCGTGCTCCGGCGAGCAAGCCTGGATGCGGTTCGCGGGCACCTACGGGCAGGATTTTGGCGGCCACGCGGCGTTCGGAGCCGAGGGCGACGTGTTTCTCGCGGGCAGTGCCGGGGGCTCGACCTTCCTCCCGATCCCGGGCCTGGAGATGCAGGCCGGGGGCGAGAACACGATCTTCGTCACGCACTACGACCGACATGGCGAGCACCTGTGGTCGACGCTGATTCCCGGCGACGGCTTCGTCGACGGCATTGCGACCGACGCCGATGGACATGTCGTCGTGGTCGGCGAATTCCGCGTTCCAACCGACTTCGGCGACGGTCCGATGTTCGACGAGGGCGGCTATGTCCTCGAGCTCGACCTCGATGGCGAGCCACTTTGGAGCCGACAGTGGCCGGACGCACAGTTCTCGCAGGTCGAGGTCGATCAAAACGACGGTGACGTCTTGCTGTTTGGCGTGGCCGCGACTGGCGAGGTCGACCTTGGGGGCGGACCGATCGGTGGGGACGGCGGCCCCGTGCTCGTCCGCCTGAGCGCGGCGGGAGATTTCGAGTGGGCTCAGCCCGACTTCGAGGGGCTCGGAGGCGCGGCCTCGCTCGCGGTGGGTTCTTCGGGGCTAATCGGAGTCGCAGGTCAGTGGGAGGGTGGGGCGCTCACTCTCGCGGGGGTCGATGTGCCCACACAGGGGGCGTTCCGCGGGCTGTTTTGGTCGACCTACGGCCCGACCGGAGAGCTCGAGCGCTCGGTCGGTGCGCGGGTCAACGACCCATTCCCCCGCGCCGCCATGGCGATCGGCCCGGAGGACCAGATCGGCTTCATCGCTCACGAAGCGGTGAATGTGCCCGGTGTGTGTGACCCCGAAGACATCTTTTGCGACGAGGAATTGTTCTACACGAACTTCGTCGCCGTGTACCAGGCGGACGGCAGTCACCACGCGAGCATCGAGCTCACCGGAGACGTCGATCCCTACGACGTCGCGTTCGGTCCCGACAACACCATCGTCGCCGTTGGTATGTACCAGCAAGGTGCGGACGTAGGCGCCGGACCGATGGACGCCGACGGGCGTGATGTCTTTGTCACCAAGCTCGACGAGGACGCCAACGTGGTCTGGGTTCGCCAAGGGCAGAATCAGGCCATCTGGGCCTTGCGCCTGGATGGGTGCGAAGTCGATCCGAACACCGGGCGCGTGCTCGGCTCAGCCTTGCAGGGGGGTAACTCGGCCATCGACTTCGGCATGGGTCCAGGTGGTGGCGTGAGCTCGGCCAACGATGCGTTCGTCGTCGTCCTCGAGCCGTAGTCGCGACTCGCAGCTCGGGCCCGATGCGCCCGCGCGCTGACAGCCCAGAACGACACAGGCCGCGAGGAGAGCTCCTCGCGGCCTGGGTCGGGTCGTGGTGTCGGGTCAGCCCTCGCGCTTGTCCTTGTCGGGCTTGCCCTTGCCCTTGTCCTTGCCCTTGTCCTTGCCCTTGCCCTTGCCCTTGTCCTTGGCTTTGGCGTGCCCGCGCTCGCCGTCGGCCTTGGCGTGCTTGCGTTCCCCGTGCTTGCCCTTGCCGGCCATTCGGGCGGCGACTCGCTCGCGCTGGGCCGCGTCGAGCTGCTCGTGCATGGCGAGGAACGCCCCGAATCGCACCGCTTCAATGGCATCACGCTTGGCTTCGATCTGCGCGTGCAGCTGCTTCATCTTGCTGACGTCGGGCTGGTCCTTGGCGTACTCGGCGGCCAGCTGACTGCGAAGCTGCTTGATGGCGTCGCGCTCGGACTTGGTCTGATCACGCAGCTCGTGGCGAAGCTCCTGGCTCGGCTTGTCCGCGTCGCCCTTGGCTGCGATCGCGGTCCCGCCTGCGAGGCCGCCGACGAGCGCGAGGGCGCCGATACCAGAGAGAAGGCGGGTTCCGATCATGGTTGAGATGCTCATTGTCGTGTTCCTTTCGAGGGTGGTTGCCCCACGTCTTCAGCATTCCCCCGTTCGCTCGCTGCGACCGTCGTCATCGTGTGAGCGCGACGTAAACGGGGTCGGGTTGATCTGTCGAATTCGTGTTCCCAGACCCCAATACGACGCTATCCAGCGGCGGCATCGATAGCCGCCGGGGCGTCGCTGTCACAGGCGCAAGCGCGTGCACGTCAAGCCTCCGAATTGAGCACGGCGGCCACTTGGGCCGCCGCGCGCAATCGTGAGGGGGAGCGCGCGCTACTGCGGCTCGAAGCAGGGGATCGTCGTCGTGATCTTGAAGTTCGACTGGGTGGTGTGGCGCTCGGCGAAGAAGAAGTCCAACGGGTAGACCTGACCGATCTGCAGGCCGAGGTTGTTGGCTTGCTGATCCATGTTGATGCTGCCGGCTAGCGGCCCGTGCACGCCGCCAAGATCGATGCCGAGCCTGCCGTTGACGAATACCCACAGATCATCGTCGCCCTCGAAGCTGAACACCTCGCCACCCTCGTACAAAAAGGTGGTGTGCATCTCGAGCGTGAAGTGGAAATTGTGATTGTTGCCCTCGTTGCCCCAGCCGAGCTCGTCGATCGGAAAGAACGCGTTGTTGTCGTACTCCCACAGCCCCGGCTGAACCTCCACCAGCTCGATCGGGACCTCGAAGCTCTGGTTCACGCCATCGACGTCGTTGTACCACTGGTTGAAGTTGTCGGCGGTGGTGGTCGTGGGCGTGCTCGGGTTGCCGTTGTAGACGGGCTTTTGATCGACGCCCAGGTCCTCCTGCACGATCCCCGGGTCGACGCCGATCATGTACTGAAAGTCGGGGTGCGCGATCCTGAAGTCGCGAACCGTGGAGTTGAGCGTCCCACACTCGAGCGGATCGCCGTCGCCGTCGCCGTCACCGTCACCGTCGCCGTCGCCGTCGCCATCACCGTCGCCGTCGCCGTCGCCATCACCGTCACCGGTCGGGTCGCCGTCCCCGTCCCCGGTTGGATCACCGTCGCCGTCCCCGGTTGGGTCGTCGTCGCCGTCGCCGTCGCCGTCACCGGTCGGATCACCGTCGCCATCGCCAGCCGGATCGCCGTCGCCGTCACCCTCGGCTTCGGCCTCGCCCGACTCGGCCGTGGTCTGCTCGTCGCCGGTCCCCGAGTCGGTTCCGGAGTCGGTCCCCGAGTTGCTGCCCCCCGTTCCAGTGCTGTCGCCGCACGCAGGTGCGAGCGCGAGGGTACAAGTGGCCATGAGACTGAAAATAATTCCCCTACGCATGGCCGGCACTTTAGCAGCAAGTCGCAACGTCCACAGCCGACCCATTGGACCGGTCGGCGGATGGGGGCGGCTGCAAAAGTCAGCGTTTGATTTGGAAACATCGCCGCGAGCGGTGTCGCGCTCAACCGCGCATTCCACTGTCCCGATTGTGTCAATAGGGCGGTGACAAGCGTGTGCCAACAAAGCTACCCATCCACCGACAGTCGAGCGTTGTGCCCGCGATCTCGCCGATCAGCCGTTGGCCGGCCCAGCCCTCCATGCTGTCGTCTGTGGCGGCTCCGTCCATCCGCGCGAGCGACTCGAGCGGGCCGAGCACGGTGCTGGCGTTGTGGCGCGACGCGACGTCAAACGAACCGTCCGCCTCGATCGCTCCGGTGAGCACGCCGAAGGTCGCCTCCGGTCCCGAGGGGATCGCGAAGACGCCGCCGCTCTCGATCAAGCCGGCCGTATACCCCTGTCCCGCGAAGGTCGCGACCGCGCACAGGTTCACGGGGTTCGCGTCGATCTCGACGTTCGGGCAGTCACAGCTGTCAACCTGGAACGCGAGCAGCCACTGGCCAGTGTGCGTGTCCCCGCTGGCCTCGCCGCGAGCCAGCGAGAGCTCGCGGATCAGCTCTGGATCGAGGGGATCGGGCGCGCTGTCGTCACCGCAGCCCGACGGCCCCAGCGCGAGGCCTAGCGCGAGGCATGGCGCGAGCCGGGCTTTGACGCAGCGCACCCGCTCAGGATAACCCAGCGTGCTCAGCCAGGTAGGCCTCGATCGCAGCCCGACCCGCGTCGTCGAGCACGACCTTTCCGTTGATCTCACGACCGTGCAGGTAGGGGACCAGCTCGCTGATCGAGACGATCGCCCGCACGTCGACGCCGAGCTCGTCACGCAGCTCGCGCAAGGTGGTGTGCTGGCCGCGCCCCCGCTCTTGGCGATCGACCGCGACGATCGCCGCGCCGACCTCGACGTCGGGCGCGGCCGCGCGCAGCAGCTCGACGGCCTCGCGGATCGAGCGGCCCGAGGTGATCACGTCGTCGACGAGCACCACCTTCATGCCCGCGGCCGGGGCGGTGCCGACGAAGTTGCCGCCCTCGCCGTGGTCCTTGGCCTCCTTGCGGTCGAAGCCATACGGAACATCGCGCCCACCCTCGGGCAGCTCGGCGAGAGCGATCGCCGTGGCCACCGCCAGCGGCACGCCCTTGTAGGCCGGCCCGAACACCAGATCGCAGGCCAGCTCGGCGCGCTGGATCTCGGCCGCGTAGGCGCGCCCGAGCCCCGCGATCGCCCGGCCCGTGCGCAGCTGCCCCGCGTTGACGAAGTACGGCGACTTGCGGCCAGACTTGAGCGTGAACTCGCCGAAGCGAACGACCTCGTAGCGGATCAGGAGATCGACGAATGCCTGCTGGTGGGGCTGCACGCCGCGGATGTTAGGGCGAGCCGGGGGCGCCGTCGAGGATCCACTCGCGGACCAGGGCGATCGAGCGATCGTCGAGCAACACCGGCGAGTTCAACGGCATGTGGCTGCCGGTCCCGCCGTCGGGCTGACAGCTCGCGATGATCTGATACAGCCAGGAATTCTCGGGGTCGCCCGGCTCGACCAGAGCGACGCCAGGGTTGCCGACGACCTCATGGTTAAGCAGCTCCGCGAGCAGGTCGGGCGCCTGCAGGTTGAGCCCCGCCGCTTGCCCAGAGTCGCCATGGCACGCGTTGAAGCTGCACGACTGCTGAAACACGACGCCCTGCACGTTGCTGAGCGTGGGCTCGATCGCGGGCGCGACCGAGGGATCGTGATCGATGCACGCGGGCACGGGCGGCAGGCCGGGGTCGCCGCTCGGCGGGATGTAGAGCTCGCCCGCGCGCTCTTCATCGGTCGGCTCGGCCTGCGCGGGGTTCTTGGCCACCGGCAGCACGCCGCACGGGCCCTGGAAATCGAGCGCGCCGTCGGGGCTGGTGCCGACCGCCTTGGTCCCGCCGGTGACCGTGGCGTCGAACATGATCTTCGACTCCGCGAGCCCGAGCATGACGCACATCTCCTGATCACCGATGCCCCAGCCGACGTTGACGTCGCGCCAGTTGTCGTAGCCGCAGGTGTAGGACAGGCTCTCGACCCCGGCCAGATCGAGGGGCGGATCGAACACCAGGCCGTTGGCCTCACCGTTGAACCCGTCGAGCCGGTAGACGCTCTGCCCGTCGAGCGGGCCGCCGCCAAAGCTCAGATCGAAGTAGTTGCCCAGGTAGTGGTAGTGGGCCACCGCGTAGTGCAGCTTCATGTTGATCGGCGCGCCGGTCGCCTCGGCGTAGCGCTCACCGAAATTGTCACACACGCCGGTGAAGCGGCTCTCGGTCTGGGCTGGAATGTCGATGTCGAGGTAGCTCAGGCGAAACGGGGTGAGCACCAATTCGACGTCGCGCGGGTGGATGATCTCCAGGCTCATGAACAGCCGCGTCGAGACCTCGGAGGGGCCCACGTTGAGCAAGTGGGTGCCGGCGACGACCTTGTGGCGCGGCGGGATCTTGATGACCGCGCCGTCCGCGGTCCGCTGGACCTCCACGAACGACTGGGTCGACTGGGCGAACAGCACGGTGCCCGAGATCGCAGCCTCGAGCTCGGAGAAGCCCCGCGACCCGCACGGAAAGAACCCGTCGGGGCCCTCGTACAGGGTCTCGGGCACCACGAACCAATTCGAGTGGTGGAAGTAGCCGAGGTTGCTCAGCGTCACGCCCTGCACGTAGACGGCCTCGTCGTTGTCGACCGTCCACTGCACGCAGTTCTCCAGCTCCTGCAGCGGCTCGAGCACGAACTCGCCAAAGTCGTGATTGACCAGCACGCGATCGTCTGGCTCGCTGCCGCCAGTGTCCGACTCGCTGGTGCCGGTGTCCGAGTCAGCTTGATCGGGCGCGCTCGCGTCGACACACGCGAGCAAGGGGAGAGCGACGAGCGGCGCGAACCAGCGGAGAGTGCGAAGCATGAGAGACCCCAATCAGGTGCGACGCCCGCAGCGTGCATCGACGCGGGCGCCTCAGCGTACTGACCTCAGCGTACTGGAAGTATGGACCGGCCGGGGGCCAAGCTCACAACACACACACGAACCGAGCCCCAGAGTTGCCGTCGCGGCGGGGTTCGGCCCAAATGCTGCCCCCGTGGGCCTGCGCGATCTGTCGGCACAGGTACAGGCCCAGGCCGACGCCGCCCTGGTCGCGGGCCCGGGCGGCATCGAGGCGCGCGAACGGCTCGAAGATCTTGGTGCGTTGATCTGGGGGGACGCCGGGGCCGTCGTCCTCGACCTCGATCACGATCTTGCCGGCCCCGTCACGCTCGCCGCGGATCACCACGCTGCCGTCGGGGCAGGCTCGACGCGCGTTGGCCAGTAAATTCTTGAGCAGGCGCTCGAGCAGCATCCGGTCGCCCTGCAGCTCGATCCCCTGCTCACACTCGACCGTCGCGGCGAACCGGGCCGCCGCGGCCGCGCACAGGTCCGCGAGCTCGACAGGCTCGAGCGCGAGCGATCCGTCGCGACCGAGCTCGAGCCGGCCGGAGGTCAGGAGATCCTTGATGAGCGCCTCGACCTCGTCGAGGTCCTCCTGCATCTCCGTGAAGCCCCGCTCGAGCCGCGCGAGGTGCTCGGGATCGATGCCCTCGTCGCGCTGCTCGGCGGCCTGGATCTGTTCGATCCGCTCGGCGAGGATCTCGACCAGCACCTTGGTGCGCGCGATCGGGGTTCGCAGCTCGTGCGACACGTTCGCGAGCAGGGTCCGCTGGCCGGTCATCAGCGCGTCGAGCCGATCCGCCATCTCGTTGAACGAGACTGCCAGCCGGTCGACCTCGTCGTGCGGCTCATTGGCGATCTCGGCCCGGTGGGACAGCTCGCCGTCGGCCAGGGCTCGGGTGCTGCGCTCGAGCTTGTCCAGCCGCGAGGTCAGCGAGCGGGCCAGCGGCCACGCGCCGCCTGCGAGGGCCAGCAACAACAACACGCCGACGCTGAGCAGCCTTCGCAGCGGGCTGTGCTTGGGATCGATCGTGACGACCGCGATCAACCGCCCGTGCTCGCGGTCGAGCGCCCGCTGCTTGGGCCGGGTGTCCGCCTCGGGCTCCGCAAAGTCGACGTCTTCCAGGCTGTCGCTGACCTCGAAGCCGCGCTCGAACAGGGCCAGCGCGATCGAGGGGGGCCCGAGCCCGGGACGGCGGACCAGCGGGTGACCCTGGCGGAGCTGGTGGATCTCGGTCTTGGTCAGCGGGTGCTCGTGAAACTGGGGCCGACCATCGCGACCGCGCGATGCGCCGAGCGGCTCACCGAGCCGGCGACCCCGGAGTCGAGGCAGCACCGCCACGTGGGCCTCGAGCTGCTGCTCGAGCGCCTCGACGGTGGTCTGCAGGCCGGCCTCGTCATGGTTGAGCAGCGCCTGCGCGAGTGGCTGCCCCGACGCGCGCGCCCGCTCGACGAGCTCGAGCACGCGCTGCTCGTTCCACGATGACGCGGCGATCCAGACCAGCAGCCCGACCAGCGCGGCGAAGCCGAGCACCGCGACCACGAACGTCGCGTAGATGCGCGCGAACAGGCTGGTCCCGAGCCGGTGCCTGCTAATTGTCCGCTGAGAGCACATAGCCGACCCCGCGAACCGTCTTGATGAGATTCGCACCCAGCCCCGGATCGGCCTCGGTGTCGGCTCCGGCGAGCGCCTGGCGGACCTTGCTCATGTGCACGTCGATCGAGCGATCGACGGTCGGGTCAAACTCCTGGGATGGCTCGCCCCGCAGCGCGCGGACCTGGGCGTGGAGCTGGTTGCGACTGAGCACCCGCTCGGACTGCGAGGTGAGCACCCACAGCAGATCGAACTGATACGCGGTCAGCTCGCAGGCGTTGCCCGACACCACGACCGTGCGTCGGGCACGATCGATCGACAGGGGTCCGACCACGAGGGTGTCGGACTCGACGTCCCCGGTCGCGCCGTGTCGGCGCAGGACCGCGCGAATCCGGGCCAGCAGCTCGCGCGGGGAGAACGGCTTGGGCAAGTAGTCATCCGCGCCGACCTCGAGCCCGACGATGCGATCGATCTCGTCACCGCGAGCGCTGAGCATGATGACCGGGACCTTCGAGCGCTGGCGCAGCTTGCGGCACAGGTCCAGGCCCTCGATGCCGGGCAGCATCAGATCCAGCAGCACGATGTCGTGCTCGCCCGACCCGGCCCGCTCGAGCCCTTGGCTGCCCTCGCCGACGATCTCGACCTCGGCCTTGTGGGTGCGCAGGTACTCGGCGGTCCGCTCGGCGAGGCGCTGGTCATCTTCGATGAGCAGGATCCGCACCGGGGGATGGTGCCACAGTCGCCGGGCGTGGGGCAGGGCAGGCGTGGTGGGCTCGGCGACGGCGATGAAAGTCGCCGGGCGTGGGGCAGGGCAGGCGTGGTGGGCTCGGCGACGGCGATGAAAGTCGCCGGGCGTGGGGCAGGGCAGGCGTGGGGGCCTGGGATTGACAGCGCGGCACCGTCATCGTAGGTCGCTAACATGCGGTACGTGTGCAGCAACTGTCACACACCCCTGGATGCCGAACCCACGGATGAGCACAAGGTCTGCCCGCGCTGCAAGGCGGAGGCAGGGATCGAGCTCGTCAAGGTCGTCGCGCCAAAGCCGATGCAGCTGTTCGGGCTGATCCTGTTGGTCGCCGCGGTCACGACGATCGGCGGATCCTTGATCGGGTTGACGTCCTGAGCCTGCGACTCTGCTAGAGTCTCGCCGCGGATGGCCGCCTCGTACGCCAGCTCGAACGTCCCACCGCGCCCACGGAGGCATGGATGATCGTTCGTTGTGACAACTGCGGGACCGAGTTCGGGTTCGACGACAGGCAGGTCGGCGAGGGCGTCACCGTGCGCTGCTCGGTCTGCAAGCACGTCTTCAAGGTCGAGTCGCGCACGCCTCAACCAGTCGTCAACTGGCAGGTTCGCACGCCCGAGAACACGACCTTCACCGCGCCCGACGTCGCAACCTTGCGCGAGTGGATCCGCGAGAACCGGCTGTACCCGGACGATCAGGTCTCACGCACGGGCCGCAACTGGGTGCCGCTCGGGAGCATGCCCGAGTTCGCGGACGCGTTCGCCGGCTTCGAAGAGGTCAAGCCGGTGGTCCGACCGGTGGCCCAGCCAGTCGCGCAGTCGGTCGCCAAGCCGGTGGCGCCACCCGTGGCACCACCGTCTCAGCCCGCCCGGGCGCCCCAGGTCGCGCCGCGTCCCGCCGCCCCGCCGCCTACCGCCACGGCCCAGCCACGCAGCGCGCCCGCTCGTCGGGTCAGTCCCCCAGCGGTGGCAACCCCGGCGCCACCGGTGGCGTCGCTGAGCACGGGGCCCGGTCCGCAGAGCTCGCGCCAGACGCTGTCTCCGCCGCGCAGCTCACCCCCGCAGAGTCCGGCGCCCGTGTCGAGGAAGCTGGCCCAAGAGATCGAGGATCTCGACTTCCTCGATGACGACGACCCGACTGAGGCCCACAGCGTGCTGACGGCGTCCGCCGCCGAGCGGGAACCCCGCGACGAGGCGCCGACCCGCGTCCACGCGCGCAAGCCGTCCGAGCCACGACCGGCCGCGGTCCCCGTCGCGCGCAGCCTCGCGGCCGATCTGGATGATGATGACGGTGACGATGACGATGACGATGACGAGCTCGACGAGCTCGATGCCTTCGAGGCGCCCGCGCCACGCCGTCGCATCGGTCCGGTCCTCGTCGCCTTCGTCGGCGTGGCGGCGGCGGTCGGGGTCATGTTTGGGGTCCCGCAGATCCGCGAGAAGCTGCTCGACCTCGCCGGTGACGACGCAGCGGATCCAGGCGCGGCGCAGGCTGGTGTCGTCTCGCGGCCAGAGATCACCGCGGCCGATACTGCTCTGCTCGCGCTCGGCACCGCCGAGCTGGCGAGGGCCGAGGCTGGCCTGCAGCGGGCGATCGACGCGGGCGACGCTGATCCGGCCGTGCTCGCGGCGATGAAGCTCGCGCTGGCCGACCTGCTGCTCAACCGGGCGATCAACTACGAGATCGCGGCGGTGATCGACGACGCCCAGCGCGAGGACTTCCGCCGTCGCGCCCGCGAAGACCAAGAAGACGGCGATCGCCTGGTCGATGGGCTCGAGGGGGTCGCCGACGTCGATCGGCTGGCTGGCGTACGTGCGCTCGCGCGACTGGCCGCGGGCCGGGCCGAGGCCGAGGTGCTCCCGCTGGTCCCCAAGCCAGCCGCCGAGCTCGCGCTGATCGTGCGCGCGGCGGTCCTGTGGCAGGACCTCGACGCCCCCGTCCCGCCAGGCTTGCTCGCCGGTCTGCAGGCGCTCCCCAACCGCACCGGCCTGGGCGAGGCCGCGCTCGCGCTGGCGCTGCTGCGGGCGGGCGACACCACGGCCGCCAACAACACCGCCGAGCGGCTGCTCACGGGCGCCGAAGACCAGATGGTCGGGCTTGCGATCCGATCCCGCGTCGGCACCGGCGAGCTCGCGGGCGACTCGGACGCCAACGACACCAGCGTGGGCGAGACTGATGGGTCCGCTGCCGCGGACATCACCAACGTCGCCAAGGCCCCGCCGCCTCCGCAACCCGGGGACGACGAAGGCGGTGGTAGCGGCGGTGGCGGTGGCGGCGGGGCCTTGGCGACGTTGGTGATGTCCGCGGCAGCGGACCCATC
>NZ_PVNL01000132.1 GCF_002994635.1 Enhygromyxa salina
GGGGATGGATCACCTCCTTTCTAGGAGTTTGCCCGAGCTTCGGCTCGCGGCACTTCAGGTCGAACCCGTGGGCACTTAGTGCACATCAGAGTCCTCAGCGATGAGGTTGAGATAAGTTTCGTGGTCCCCTACTCTTCAGTTTTCAGGAAGTGAATTTCGCTTCCTGAAAATCAGGTTGTCTTCGGAACCTGGGCGTGTAGCTCAGTTGGTTAGAGCGCCGCCCTGATAAGGCGGAGGTCGGAGGTTCAAATCCTCCCACGCCCACTAGGTGACTCTTGGTCACCATGGGGGATTAGCTCAGCTGGGAGAGCGCGGGCTTTGCAAGCCTGAGGTCAGCGGTTCGATCCCGCTATCCTCCATCACGTTCAGACGAAGAAGACTGCTGCTTAACAACTGGATAGACGAACAAGACCACCGGAACGGTCGCTGAACCATCCTCGAGCACGAGCTCGTGGGTGCGACAGCAACCGAACCGAGTAGCACATTTTCCGTCTGTGAACGTCGAGATGACGTTCACGAAATGAGTCTCAGATTTGGTCGGCAACCTCCAAGGGTGTCGACCAGGGTGAGTCTCGAGCAACGCGACGTTTCGTGGTCCGTGAAGAGCCCGTGAGGGCCGATCGGCGCCGCGAGACGAAGCAAGCAAGTAGGGTTCGTGGTGACGAAAGGAACCTCGGACTCGACCCAACTGACGGTGGTTTACGGACAGAGTTGGCTTTGACAAACCGGGCAACTGGGGAGTCGAAGCCAAGACAGGTCAAGCTACAAAGGGCACACGGTGGATGCCTAGGCACCAGGAGACGATGAAGGACGCGGATACCTGCGAAAAGCCACGGGGAGCTGGACTCGAGCACAGAT
>NZ_PVNL01000133.1 GCF_002994635.1 Enhygromyxa salina
CGCCCGGGCTGCCCTGCCCGCGCCCGGGCTGCCCTGCCCGCTGCCCGCGCGCCCGGGCTGCCCTGCCCGAAGGTCCTGTCGCCGTGCCCGCCCGGGCTGCCCTGCCCGTGCCCGCCCGGGCTGCCCTGCCCGAAGGTCCTGTCGGGCTGCCCTGCCCGGGCTGCCCTGCCCGAAGGTCCTGTCGCCGCGCGCCGGGGCTGCCTGCCCGCGCGCGCCCGGGCTGCCCTGCCCGAAGGTCCTGTCGCCGCTGCCCGGGCTGCCCTGCCCGCGCGCTGCCGGGGCTGCCCTGCCCGAAGGTCCTGTCGCCGCGCTGCCGGGGCTGCCCTGCCCGCAGCCGGGGCTGCCCTGCCCGCGCAGCCGGGGCTGCCCTGCCCGAAGGTCCTGTCGCCGCTGCCCTGCCCGAAGGTCCTGTCGCCGTGGCCGGGGGCGCCGTGGCCGGGGGCGCCGTGGCCGGGGGCACTGCCCTGCCCGAAGGTTCTGTCGCTGTGCCCGGGGGCTGCCCTGCCCGCGCGTGCCCGTGCCGTGCCGTGCCCGGGGCTGCCCTGCCCGAAGGTCCTGTCGCCGTGGCCGCCCGAAGGTCCTGTCGCCGTGGCCGGGGGTGCCCGGGGGTTGCCCTGCCCGAAGGTCCTGTCGCCGTGGCCGGCCCGTGTCCCGAAGGTCCTGTCGGGGTGTCCGGCGGGGGCCCAGCCCGAAGGTCCTGTCAGCGCGCCCGAAGGTCCTGTCAGCGCGACGGTGGCGCTGCACCCGGGCTGCCCTGCCCGCGTGCCCGCAGAAGTCCTTCCCGAAGGTTCTGTCAGCGCCCCGGTGGCGCTGACCCCGCGCGGGCGCCCCCTTCCGCCGCCCGCGCCCGTTTTCATGCGCGATCATACCTGTTCGTTGTCGCTGCGTGAGCGGCGGCGGCAGGACCGCCAGCGAGTTTCGAACCCATTCAGCGAGGAAAACTGCAAACGTCGATCCGGCGGGCCGATACAGCTCGCATGGCAACTCCCCCGCGACCAATCCACCAGGAACAGACCGTCTTTATCACGTGCCAGGCCGTGGGATGCGAATTTCGTTTCGTGCCGAATGAGCAAGTCACAGAGACGATTCAGTTCATTCTCGCGGACGCCTGCTCGAAGCACGATGTGTCACTCCACGAGGTTGTGTACATGAGCAACCACTTCCACATCTTGCTGACGGCACACTCGCGGTGCCTCCCGGACTTCATGAGGGATCTCAATTCTGTGACTTCGCGGGCACTGAACGCCTTGCGAGGGACCAAGGGCACGAATGTTGAAAAGGGATACGGGCTTGTCGAACCGCAGGATGACGAGAAGGTGCTGGAACATGCGGTTTACACACTTGCGAATCCGTGTGCCAGTGATCTGGTGACCCGGGCGCGGCACTGGAAGGGCGTGACGACGACGCGGATGCGATACGGCGAAGAGATCGTCCTGAAAAAACCAAGGTACGGGATCTGGGCACGCAAAAAGCAGGGCGAGAAGCGGAAACAGCGGAAACGGCCGGATGCGCGGATGGCTTCGAAGCGCGACCGAAGCACGATTCAAAAATATGCGACGCTCAAACTCGTGCGGCCACCGATAATGCCCGAGTTGAGTGACGACGAATTGCGTGACTTGGTGCTCGAGAGGGTCGGGATCCGGGAGAATGAGCTGGAAGAAAAGCGGCAGACGGCAGGGAAGAAAGTGGTGAAGATGCGGAACGTCAAGAAATACCACTGGTCGACAATGCTGAGGGCGACGGAGCTGTTCGGGCTAAGGCCGACGGTGTCAGCCTCTGACAAGGAGACCCGTCTCGAGGCGTTGCGGCGCAACAAGGAGTTCCAGAGGGCGTATGCGGAGGCGAGGGAACGGTGGCTCCAGGGTGAGAAGGACGTGGAGTTTCCTGCGGGTACGTGGTTGATGTGTCGCCGGTATGGGGCGCGCTGTGCCGGCTGCTCTTAGATGACCAAGGGTGGAGGGTGAGCGGGCATGGCGACCCGCCTGCCGGTGCTGGTTTGAGTTGCGGCTGAGCTTGTCGAAGCGGTCCAGTTCCTCCGAGACAGGACGAGACCTTTGGGTGGGGCGAGCAGCGTGATCGCCAGCCCGGGCAGCGTAGTTGACATGACCTTCGGGTAGGGGGCCCGGGTAGGGGACCGCCCGGGGCACGGGCACGGGCATGGGACTGCCTCCGCGCGGGCAGGGGACCGCCTTCGAGCAATCAGTCATAGTTGACATGACCTTCAGGCAGGGACCCCCCGCGAGTCCGGGCAGGGGACCGAGTCAGGTTGCCCGCACCCCCGCCGGCACCCGATCAGTCGGAGTCAACATGACCTTCGGGCAGGGGACCGGCCTCGCCGATCAGTCGGAGTCAACATGACCTTCGGGCAGGGGATCGCCTCCGTCGCCGATCAGTCGGAGTCAACATGACCTTCGGGCAGGGGATCGCCTCCGCCTCCGCCCGGCTTGGTCACAATCCAGATCGCCTCGTCGAGCGGCGGGTCAAACGCCCCCGAGAACTGGTGCCGCTCAACCACCGCCGGATCAAGCTGCCCAAGGTAATCCAGCGCCTCGACCTCGAACCCCACCGCTTCAAGCCGCTCTCGCAGCCCCTGGATCGAGTACTTGCGCACGTGGTCCGACTGCCCGAAGTGCTTCCTCCGCTCCTTGGGGTCAGTGATCGTCGGATCCTCATAGGTCTCGGCCAGCCCGATCTCGAGCGGCACCTGCAGGATCGCTCGGCCGCCGGGACGCAAGATCCGATACATCTCGCTCATCGCCTTCTTATCGTCGGGGATGTGCTCGAGCAGGTGGTAGAGGATCATGAGATCCCACGAGTCATCAGGCTGGTCGGCGTTGGTCAGGTCCAGACTGAGGTCCTCCTCGTGCATGAAGTCCGTGGTGACGTAGTGCCAATTGGGTTGGTGGCGCAGCGCCGTCTCCTCGCACTCGTTGGGCGAAAAGTGCAGAACGTCGAGCTTCTCGTGCAGCAGGGTGGACCCATGCGCGAGGTAGTGGATGAACAGGCGATGCCGCTCCGAGCATTTACACACGGGGCAGGTGGCGTCCTTGCGCCGGCTCGTGGTCTTGAACACGGCCGTGGTGCCACACACGTTGCAGGTGTGCTTGGGACCCGTCGGCTTGGCCCGCTTGGACTTCGACCTTGGCTTCGCGCCCTTGTCGGCGGTCGCGTCTTTGTCCGTGGTGTCTGCGTCCGTGCCGGGGGCGGGCTTGGTCGGTGGCTCGACTTTGTCACATCCAGACGCGACGAGTGCCAGACTTCCGATGGCGATGGCCAACAACGTTGCTGTGAAATTCGTGCGCTTCATCGCGGGTCCCCGCGTATACCAAAGGTCCCGGTCGTCTGAAATCGGCGACGCTGCTCCGCTCGTGGATGCCAGAAAACGGCGCGCTGACGGGTCGCACGAGCCGGTCCACGGGCATGAGCGTCGAGGGCGTCGGACGCTCGCCCGGCGCGAACCCGGGCCGAGCTCGGGTCTTCGCGCACGGTGACGTCGTACGGCGGCAGACACTTGGTCGGCGAAGGTCCACGCAAATTGCCGAGACGTCGTGCGAGGCCGCGTCAACCGGGCCGCAGCTCGCGGTCGTTGCCGCTCGACGCACGGCCTCCGGCTTGCATTGACGCCCCGGACAATGCAAGCGCAGCAAATCAAGCATCCTCTCCCTCGGTCAGCCGCAGCCCGAGGCACTCGCGGCATCACGCTAATCGAGATCCTGGTCGTGCTCGCCATCATCGGCTTGATCATGGGCGGCGTCGCAGTCGTCGCCTTCAACGCCCTCGCACGCGCGAAGTACGAGACGGCCGCCAAGGACATCGCCAGTTGGAGTGAGAGCGTGGAGATGTACCGACTCTACCGAGGCGAGTGCCCCAAATCCCCGCAAGACCTCCTCGCGGCCGGTATCATCAAGCGGATCAGCAAGGATCCCTGGGGGTCCGACTATGTGTTGACCTGTCCAGGCGAGCACGCCGAATTCGACATCTCGTCACCCGGACAAGACCGAGAGCTCGGGACTGTGGATGACGCCAATTCGTGGGACGAGCACCTTGGCGAAGTTCCCGAGGATGGGTGACCGGGGTGTAGGTTCGGTGACGTCGTTCGGACACCTGTACCGACGAGTCGCGGCTGGCGCGCGAGCCTGGCGGGTGAGCGCGCATACGTGTCCGGCGGCGCTCGTCAATTTCTGCGCGCGAGATCGTCGACCGCCACGCAACCTCCGGTCGCGTGTGCTGGGTTCACGTGCGATCATCAGGCATGGTCACCGTTCGTCTGCTTCGACACACGTGCATGCTCCTGACCGCGGCGCTGAGCCTGGCCTGTGGCGCGCCGATCGGCAACGACAGCCCGTTCATCGGCGGTTCTTGCGAAAAGGATCGAGACTGCGAGTACGAGTGCGCAAAGGGAGGCGACTTCCCGGATGGCACCTGCACCGTCTCATGTGAAGAAGACCGGGACTGCCCGGGCGGGACCTATTGCGTCGACAAGGACGGCGGCGTCTGTCTGCTCGCGTGCGGTGTCGACGAAGACTGTCGCTCCGACTATTCGTGCAAAGACACCAAGCGCGAGGGCCACAAGGGCGACGCCGCGGTCTGCATCCACTGAGCCACTGATAGTAGGCGCGAGACGCTCTGGACTGCCGGCCCAGAAGTGGCTGGCGCTCAGTCCTTGATCACGCCGCGCCGCTCGAGCGCGCGGACCAGCCGGTCGACCTCGCGGGCGATGTTGAGCTCGTCGCCGTCGATCATGATGTCGGGATCATCGGGGGGCTCGTAGGCCAAGCTGGCCTCGTCGGGCTCGCGCCCCAGGGCCTCGAGGCGGCTGCGGCAGGTCGGCAGGTCGGCGTCGAAGAAGGCCTCGAGGAACGCGAAGCGGTCCTGAAAGTGGGCCTGCGCGCCGGCCCGGTCGGCCCGTGACGGCGACGTGTACGCGACGATCACGATCATGCCCGCGTCGGCGACCAGCTCGGCGGCGTTGACCAGCGCCCGGAATTGCGCGGCCTGGGCCTGACGATCGATGCGCGTGAGCTGCTGCGGATCAAACACGTAGGCCATGTGGCCCGCGTCGAACAGCCGGCGCTCGAGCGCGCGCGCGACCACGATCTTGCCGGTGCCCGAGCGACCGGTCATCCACAGCACGGCCGGCTTTTGGTTGAAGCGAGCGGCCCGCTCGGTCGCGACGATCGCCCGGGCGACCGCGCGCCCGTCGTCCTGGTAGTCCTCGCCGTGGCCGCGGATCATGCCGGCGGCGACGGTGACGTTGCTGACCCGATCGATGATGACGAACGAGCCCGCGGTCTTGTCCTGGGTGTAGTCGTCGAGGATCAGCGGCCGGTTGAGGCTGAGGCTGACGTTGCCGATCTCGTTGAGCGCGAGCGTGTCGGCCGGGACGTGGGCGAGCGTGTCCATGTCGACCTTGTGATCGACCTTGACGATCGTGCCCGAGACCAGCGTGGTCATGTGCTTGAGCAGGTACTGGCGCCCGGTCTCGAGCGGGATGTCGTGCATCCACACCAAGGTGGCCTCGAGCTTGCGGCTGATGTGCAGGTCGTTCTCGACCTGGGTCAGGACGTCGCCGCGGCTAATGTCGATCTCGTCGGCGAGCGTGAGCGTGACCGACATCGGCGCGAACGCCTCGGCGAGGTCGCCGTCCCAGGTCACGATCCGCTCGACGCGGCTGGTCTTGCCCGACGGCAGCACCTTGATCAGATCGCCGCGGCGGATCCGGCCGGCGGCGATCGTGCCGGCGTAGCCGCGAAAGTCCAGATCGGGGCGAGAGACCAGCTGGACCGGGAAGATCAGCCGCTCGTCGTCACCGGTGCTGGCGACCTCCATGGACTCGAGGTGCTCGAGCAGCGGCTTGCCGCCCGCCTCGCGAAACCATGGTGTGCGCGAGCTCGGCTCGACGATGTTGTCGCCCGCGAGCGCGCTGACCGGGAAGAACTCGACGTTGGCGAACCCGAGCTGGTCGGTGAACGCCCGGAATTCGGCGACGATCGCCTCGTAGGTGGCGCGCTCGAACCCGACGAGGTCCATCTTGTTGACCGCGACGAGCAGGGTCGGGATGTTCAACAAGCCGGCGATGTAGGCGTGGCGCCGCGACTGCTGCAGGACCCCGAGCCGGGCGTCGATCAGGATCACCGCGGCGTCGGCCGTGCTGGCCCCGGTCGCCATGTTGCGGGTGTACTGTACGTGGCCCGGGGTGTCGGCGATGATGAACTTGCGCCGCTTGGTCGCGAAGTACCGATACGCGACGTCGATCGTGATGCCCTGCTCGCGCTCGGCGACCAGGCCGTCGGTCAGGTTGGCGAAGTTGATGACCTCGCTGCCGTCTTGCTCGGTGCTGGTGACCGCGGCGAGCTGATCGTCGAACACGCCGCCGGTCTCGTACAGCAGCCGGCCGATCAGCGTGGACTTGCCGTCGTCGACCGAGCCGATCGTGACGAAGCGCAGCAGGCTGCGACGCTCGTAGTCACCGAGGAACTCGAGGATCTCGGCGTCGGCCTGATCGGGCGCGGGGATGGTCTGGACCAGGCTGCTGACCGGACGCTCGGCGTCGGCGGGAGCCTGGCTGGGAAACGGCGGGCTGCGATGATCGATGGCCATCAGAAGTACCCCTCGCGCTTCTTTTTTTCCATGGAGCCGTCGGCGTCGCGGTCGATGACCCGACCGGCGCGCTCGGACACGCGGGTGGTCAGCATCTCGTGGATGATCTGCGGGACGGTGGTCGCGGTGGACTCGACCGCGCCGGTCAGTGGGTAGCAGCCGAGCGTGCGGAACCGGACCAGCTTTTGCTGCGGGGTCTCACCGGGCTCGAGCGGCATGCGCTCGTCGTCGACCATGATCAGCGTGCCGTCGCGCTCGACGACCGGGCGCGGGGCCGCGTAGTAGAGCGGCACGATCGGGATGTGCTCGAGGTGGATGTACTGCCACACGTCGAGCTCGGTCCAGTTCGACAGCGGGAACACGCGGATGCTCTCGCCCTTGAAGTGGCGCCCGTTGTACAGCCGCCACAGCTCGGGCCGCTGGTTCTTGGGATCCCACGCGTGATTGCGGTCGCGAAAGCTGTAGACCCGCTCTTTGGCCCGCGAGCGCTCTTCGTCGCGCCGCGCTCCGCCGAACGCCGCGTCGAAGCCGTACTTGCTCAGCGCTTGCTTGAGCGCGTCGGTCTTCATGATGTCCGTGTAGGCCGCGCCGTGCTCGAAGGGGTTGATGCCGTCGCGGACCCCGTCGGGGTTGGTGTGCGAGAGCAGCTCGTAGCCGCACTCGCGACACAGCTGATCGCGAAACTCGATCATCTCGCGGAATTTCCACGTGGTGTTCACGTGCATCAACGGGAACGGCAGCTTGCCGGGCCAAAACGCCTTCTGAGCGAGGCGCAGCATCACCATCGAGTCCTTGCCGATCGAGAACAGCATCACTGGCTTCTCGAATTCGGCCACGACCTCGCGGATGATGAAAATGCTCTCGGCCTCGAGCTGGCGCAGGTGCGTGAGTCGCCGGGCGTCCATCGGAGCGCGGAGTGTAGACGCTGGGTAAAAGCGCGCAAGCACCGTGCACCGCGCGCTGCCATGGCCAGAGCACCAATCAGTTTGGTGCTCTAGCGCACTTCGTGGAGCGTGCCCTCGCCAGCGGTGATGAACAGGGCCGTCACGGGCTCGCTGACCCTGGCGGTGTGCCACACCCCAGGTGGGTTGATCGCGGCGTCGCCGGCTGACAGCTCCACGGCTCGGTGCTCGCCGTCGACGTCCTGAATCAGCGTCATCTTACCGGAGATTATGTAGACCAGCTCGTCGCCGTTGGGGTGGACCTCCCAGGCGGCCCAGTCCGAGTCGAAGCTGTGCACGGCGACCAGTCGGCCCTCGGCGCCGTCGCTCGCATGCGCGGCGCCGTAGCGCTCGTACCACTCCATGCTGCCGTCGTGGGGCGGCAGCCGCACGACGGTGGCGCCGAGGCCGAGGTGAACAGGAGTTTCGGACAGCTTGAACGCGCTCATGGGGCCGAGGATAAGCCAATCCTCGGCCCCATGCCCATGCAGCGGGGACTCCGTGTCACCGCGAACGGGTGTTCACGGCAGCTCGACCACGAAGGGATCGTCGGCGATGAGATCGAAGCTGACGTCGATGTCGGTGAGCGCACCGAAGTTGGCTTGGTGGGCGTACTCCAGCTCGCTCAGGTCGCACGCGTCGTCGATGGCGCACTCGCAATATGCCGGATCATCACTGCTCGTGCAGTCGATCGCCGTCTGGATGCGAAGCTCGATCATGTCGCCTTCGACGAGCTGGCGGCCTGCTTTGCACGTTTGGACGACGTCAAAGCAGGCGGGACAATCTGGAATCATGGTTTCGTCGTAGACGTAACCCAAGAAGCTCCACGTGAAGCTCGCACCCGGGTCGATCCGAATCGGCGGGACGAGGAAATAGTCCTCGTCGCAATGGCCACACTCGCCTTGGGCGTATTCCTGGCAGCTCACGAGCGGCTGATGGGTGGTCGGCACGCCGCCGATCTCAGTGTGCGTGACCAAGCTCTTCGTGCAGGTGTCGGGGACGAGGAACACGGGCGCCTCGCTGGTATTGACGAACTGAATCGGCCGCGTGATTGCGCCGGCCTTGCTCTCGTCGTTGGGTACGTCGCACTCGACGTCGCCGTCGCCGTCGCCGGTTGGGTCACCGTCGCCGTCGCCGGGTGGGTCACCGTCGCCGTCGCCGATGCCGGATGACTCGCTGGTTCCGTCGCCGTCGCCGTCGCCGTCGCCATCGCCGTTCGTGTCTGTGTCGGCCGGTGGGTCTTTGTCGACACAACCGCCAGACAACAACAGGGCTGTGACTGCGAAACTAAGGGTGATTAGGTGGATAGGTTGCATGGTGTCTTCGGGGCTTTAGTGCCACCCCGCTCGACACTCGATCATCGGGTTGTGTGTGAGTTTTTCGTGGTGCGAATGATAATACTTTTAGCTCCTACATTCTACCTATGTCTCTCAACTCTGACTGGAAACACGCGAGGCCACACTCGCCAGATCCGGCCATGCGTAGCGCCACCAGAACTCGGCTTCGGCTCCGGTCTGCAGCCGCAGCGGAAGGTGGTCGAGCGCGTTGAGACCCTCGACCAACACGCCGTCGGTGCGGTCCCAGCTCAGCGTGGTGATCCCGGCGTTGCCGTGCACGAACGCGAGCCCGCGCGTGGTTGGGATCTGCAACCACCTACGTAGCCACCGCGAGAGCAGGTCACCGTGGGCAACGACGACGACGGTGTCGTGCTCGCCACCTGCGAGCGTGCGCTCGGTCCAGGCGATCACCCGATCGACGCGCGCGCTCACCTCCTCGGCGCGCTCGCTGGCGCTGCGACCGCTGAACCAGCCCTCGGTGCTGACGCCGTGACACACGACTGGAAACTCGGCCTCGATCTGCGCGGCGTTGGCCGAGGGCCGGGCCACGTCGCAGTAGTGGCATCCGCCGACCTCGAACAGATCACCTTCGCAGACGAAGCGGTCGAGGCCGGCGCGCGCGGCGATCGGGGTCGCGGTCTGCAGCGCCCGACGCATCGGGCTGCTCACGAGCAGGCTTCGCGCCGCCGCGAGGGTCGGCGCGAGCAGGTCGGCGAGCAGCAGGGCCTGCTCGCGGCCGGCCTCAGTCAACGCGGGGTCAGCCTGCCGCGACCGCTCGGCCTCGGCGTACATGCGCTCGGGGTCGGATCGGAATTCCTCGCGGAGCCGATCGTTGGCCAGGTTGTTCTCGGACTGAGCGTGGCGAACGAGCAGCAGGCGGGGCATTTGCCGGGGCTTCTAGCACGGCCGGGACCTCGATGATCCGCATGAACGTTCGCTGCCCACGGCCGCGACGAAGGTCGAGTAGGTCCTGCCCGGCTCGCTTGGCTTCACCGTGATCCCCGGCGATGCCGAGGCCGCGATCACCTGCAAATAATTGTCCACGAGCCCGCGCTCACTGGCACAGCGCACCCAGCAACGCCCCGGGGTGGTGGGTCCACGGTGGGTGCGGCACGCCGAGGCTGGCGATCGCCTGCTCGACCAGCACGTCGCCGTGGGTGCGTGGCGGGAGCGGAACTTGGGCGTAGATCGGATCGGCGAGGGCCTCGTCGAGGCTGACCCAGACCACGCCGCGGGCTTCGTAGGCGGTGAGCAGCTCCTCGATCATCTCGGCCGTGAACGCGCCCGCATGAAGTAACAGCACGTGGGCGATCGGCCGGTCGAACGCCGACAGCGCGGCGGCGCGGTGCCACTCGAGCATCTCGACCGCGCGCTGGCGATAGGTGTCGCGCAGCGCCGCGACGCCCGAGTCGGCGCCGGCCGCCAGACAGCGCACGTAGGGCGCCTGATAGTCCCAGTCCCAAAAGTCGATCGAGACCTCGGCGATCTGGTAGCCGCGCTCGGCCAGGTGCGCGCGGACTCGTGACGACGAGGCCTGATCAAAACCCTGTCGCAGATACGGATAGCGAAAGCTTCGCCAGCTCGCCCCGCTGGGGTCGCCGGTCAGTTCGGCGAGCACCGCCTCGTTGCGATCGATGTCGCGCAGGTAGGCCTCGACGCCGATCTCCTCCATGTTGGGGTGCGACCAGGTGTGGTTGCCCAACGGGTGGCCAGCCTCGGTCCAGATCCGCAGGGCTTCGCGGTGATCGGGGCTGTCGGTCGCGTGCTCGCCGATCACGAACCCCCGCACCTCGGGTACACCGTGGCGCTCGAACGCGTCGATCAAGCTCGCGTGGACCTGGGCGCGCGTGGTCCCGGGCGGCAGCGGGCCATGGGTCGGGAGATCGTCGACGGTGATCGCGACCTTTGTTGGCCGCGCGGCCGGGGCGTTGGGCGCGGCCGGGGCTTGGGACGTCGTCGCGGTCTCGGGCGTCGTCGGGGTCTCGGGCGTGGTCGGGGCCTCGACCGCGCAGCCAGCCAACACCCACGAGAGCAGGCCGGCGAGCGCGGGCAGCAATGAGCGATTCATCGTCATGGGGGGGGCGTTCGGGCTCGGGAGCGCGCACCATATCAGCCCGCCACGCGCCATCGCCTATAATCCCCGAGCTCATGCGTGCACGCGCCCAGCTCGTCGTGGTCGCCCACGTCGCGGTCACGCTGATCATCGGCTGTCGCGGGCCAGAGGCGCCCGCGCGCGTGGACGTGGAGCGGCCGGCGAGCGTGGAGGTGGACGCCGAGTCGGACGCCGAGATCCCGCCCGCGAGCGGACCGATCTCCAACGACCCGGTGATCCAGGCGATCGTGGAGATCGCGAACGACGACAGCCAGGTCGCCGCGCTGCTCGAGGCGGTCGCGGTCGAGATCGGCCCGCGCCTGACCGGATCGCCGCAGCTGCTCGAGGCCGAGCTGTGGGCGGTCGACCAGTTCGAAGCCTGGGGCCTCACGGCGACCCACGAGCAGTGGGGCACCTACCCGGTCGCGTTTGATCGCGGCAAGGCCAGCGGCGCGGTGATTCGACCCGAGCGCGCGCCGCTCGAGTTCGGGACCTTCGCGTGGACACCGGGCACCCGCGGGCAAGACGGGCTCGAGGCCGGCGGCCCCGTGCGCGGGCAAGCGCTGCGCTACCCGATCGACGCGGCCCAGCTGCGCGTGCGCAAGCCCTATCTGCGCGACGCGTGGATCATGATCCCACACGACTTCGAGCGTCCGCGCGGCAAGCTGGGTCAGCAGATTGAGCGGGCCTTCGAGCACGCCAAGATCGCCGGGCTGGTCTACGCCGCGGGCGACCGCGAGGATCGGCGGATCGAGACCCACGGCGACCATCGCCTCGATCCCGCCAAGCTGCCGACCCGCGTCGAGATCCAGCTGCGCGGCGATCAACACCACGCGCTGCTCGAGCAGCTCGACGCGGGGACCTACGTCGAGCTCGAGTTCGGCGTGGCCAATCGCCTGCTGCCCGGGCCGGTGCCGGTCTACAACGTGATCGCCGAGCTGGCCGGGGCGGGCTCGCCGGATCAGCGCGTGATCGTGGGTGGGCACCTCGACTCGTGGGACGGCGCGAGCGGGGCGGTCGACAACGCGGCCGGGGTCGCGACGACAATGGAGGCCGCCCGCTTGATCGCGGCTGCCTGTGCGCGCACGGGGCAGCGCCCGCGTCGGACGATCAGCTTTCAGCTGTGGTCTGGCGAGGAGCAGGGATTACTCGGATCCAAGGCCTGGGTCGCCGCGCACGCCGATCAGCTCGCGGGGGTCAGCGCGGCGCTCGTGCATGACAACGGCACCAACTACATCTCGGCGCTGCCGGTCACGCCCGAGCTCCACGCTGTCATGCAGGCGGTGTTCGAGCCAGTCACCAAGCTCGCGCCGCAGGACATGCCGTTTGGGCTGGAGCTGGTCGAAGGGCTGCCGTTCGAGCCCAGCGACAGCACCTCGTTCCTGCGCGAGGGGGTGCCGGCGTTCTTCTGGGCGCAGACGGGCCGCTCGGACTACGACCGCTACCACCACACCCAGCTCGACCACGCCGACGCCGTGATCGATGTGTACCAGCGTCACTCGGCGTTGGTGGTCGCGATCGCGGCCTGGCAGCTGGCCCAGCTGCCCGAGCCGCTCGACCGCCACAACCTGGTCTCGCCGCCCGCCCGCAAGCTCGGGGCCATGTTCGACGGCGTCGTGGTCACGGGCGTGGCCGAAGGCTCGCTGGCCGCGGGGGCTGGGCTCGCGGTCGGAGATCGCATCGTCGAGGTCGCGGGCGAGCCCGTGGCGACCGTCGCGGAGCTGACCGCGGCCGTGCAGCGTGGCGAGTCGCGCAAGACCCTCGTCGTCGAGCGCCCGGGGCCAGGCCAGGCCACGGCCCGCGTGGAGCTGGTGTTCGACTGGACGAAAGACCCCGACGAGACCGAGCGGATGGCCCGTCGGGCCGAGCGGCGCGAGCGGTTCGGCGCGCAGCTGCGGCCGTGGGACACTGAGCCCAGCGCCACTGAACCGGAGCCGAGCACACCCGAGCATGACTGATCGACTGCGCCTATTTGTCGCCTGCGCACCCGGGCTCGAGGACCTGCTCGCCCACGAGCTCGAGGAGCTCGGCGTCGAGGAGATCGCGGTCACCCAGGGCGGCGTCAGCTGCTTTGGCGACCGCGACGCGATCTACCGGATCAACCTCGGCTCGGGCCTCGGCCTGCGCGTGCTCGTGCGCATGGCCGACTTCTTGGTGCGCGACTTCGCCAAGCTCGAGCGGGTCGCCAAGGCGCTCGAGTGGGAGCGCTGGTTGATCCGCGGCCCGAGCGGGCAGCTGAGCGTGCGGGTGCGGGCCCACGCCAAGCGCTCGCGGCTGTATCACACCAACGCGATCGTCGAGCGGATCGAGCGGAGCATCGCCCGGCGGCTCGAGGGCGAGGTTCGGGTGCGGGCCGATGTCGGCAAGGGTCCGGGCGGCGGTGAGCTCGGTGACGGCGGCATCGAGCCGACGTTGGTGCAGGTTCGGATCATGCGTGATCGCTGCACGATCAGCGTCGACACCACGGGCAGGCTGCTGCACAAGCGGGGCTGGCGACAGCAGACCGCCAAGGCCCCGCTGCGCGAGGACATCGCCCGGGCGTTGCTGCGGGTCACTGGCTGGCAACCGGGCATGGCGTTGTTCGATCCCGTCGCGGGCGCGGGCACGCTGATCATCGAGGCCGCGACGATCGCCGCAGGCTCGCCGCCCGGCGCGGGCCGATCATTCTCGTGCATGCATCAGCCGCGTTTCGACGCGGCCCGCTTCAACGCGATCCGCGACGAGCTTCGCGGCGACGCTTCACCAGCGGCGAGCTTGCTCGGGGCCGATCGTGACGCGGGCGCGGTCGCGGCCGCGCAGGCCAACGCCGCGCGCTCGGGCGCCGGGGCGCTGGCCGAGTTCGTCGAGCGTTCCGTGGGCGACAAACAGCTACCGGTGCTCTCGGGCGAGGGCGTGGCGTTGGTCGCCAATCCGCCGTGGGGCTTGCGGACTGGGGATCCAAGCCGGCTGCGCAACCTCTACGCGAGCCTGGGAAAGCTGGCGCTGCAGCTGCCAAGGCCAACGCGAGTCGGCCTGGTCACGAGCGACGCCGCGCTGGCTGGCGCGACCAAGCTGGGCCTCGAGCGCCAGCTGACGACGGAGCAGGGCGGGATCAAGATCGGGCTGTGGACCGGTGTGATCGAGTGAACTCGACTCACCGTGTCGCGGTTTTGTCTCGGTATTACGATCAGGCGTGTGGGTGGCTTCGCTGTGATCCGCGTCCCATTCGTTCCAAGCATGCATAGACATTCGAATGCGGCTTGCCCGACGCTGGTATGTCACCGATGTCGGCCGTGTACGGCCATGCGCGCGTGAACTAATCTCCGATCGCAGGAGTTCGCGCGGCCATGACTTCACCTGACGATGAACCAGCGATCGAGCAGCGGCTCGAAGCTGTCAATGCGCAAGTGCAAGAGCTGCTGGCCCGCGTGAGCGCCCTCGAGGCGCAGGCCTACCACGCGAAGGTCCACCCCAGCGCGGCGCCCCACGTCGCGCCTCGACACGAACATCCATGGTCGGCCCAACCGGCCTCGCAACCGGCTCCGCAACCCGCCCCTGCGCCGCCAGTGATGTTCGCGGGGACGCAGCCGGCCGCGGCCGCCACCGAGCCTGTCAACGCCGACGACCCGCAGTTCGAGCCAAAGCCCCCGCGCAGCCCCGCGCAGGTGTTGGCGGCGACGGGCGGCGCGGCGCTGCTGCTCGGCCTGGTCTGCTTTGTCGTCTACGCGATCGAGCAAGAGTGGCTCTCGCCCGGTGTGCGGTTCGCGGGCGCGTCGTTGCTGTCGGCGCTGTTGACCGTGGCCGCGTGGCCGCTCGCTCGCAAGGGTCACCAAGCTGTCGCCGGGGCGGTCGGTGGCGCCGGGCTGGGCGGTTGGTTCGCCAGCTGGCTGCTCGCCCGTCACGCCCACGAGCTCGTCAGCGGCCCGCAGGTGTTCGTGGCCCTGGGTCTGGGGGCGGCCGCGTGTCTATTGATCGCCGATCGGCTGCGGCTGCGGCTGATGGCGGTGCTGGCGACCCTCGCAGCCTGTGCCACGCCTGTGCTGGTCGCCGCCGTGGGGGGCCACCTCGTCGAGCTGATGATCTACCAGCTGGTCGTCGTGGGTGTGTTGATGCTCGTCGACTGGCGGCGGCGCTGGCCCGAGCTCCCCACGATCGCGCTGCTGGCCACGTGGATGTTGGGCGGTCGCTGGGCGGCGATGAACCTCGGCGACGACAACGGTGACGTGTTCATGCTGTGGTCGGTGATCTTGCTGGTCGCGAGCGCGGCCTCGGGCTGGCGGCTGCTACAGGCCAGCGTCGACGCGGCGGATCAGCTGCACGCGCAGGCTCGGCTGGTGATCGCGGGAGTCCTGACCTGGGCCGCGGCGACGGCTGCGTTCGCCCACGCGCTGCCGACTCTGGCGCTGGCGACCCTGGGTCTGGCCGGTTGGCACGTCGTGCTGGCGGTGCTCTTGCACAAGCGGTCCGCCGCGGCGCAAGGCGGTAGCATCACGCGGACCTTCATCGGGTTCGCGTGGATCCAGGCGATGGTCGCCGGACCGCTGTTGGTCACTGGCGCCGGACTGGCCGCATGGTGGATCGGCATGAGCATGGTCGCGCTGGTGCTGCCGTGGTCGGTGATCCAGCCGCTGCGAACGGCGATGATTGTGCTGCCCTCGATCGCCGCTGTGGTCGCCGCTGTCGATCTCCGCCAAGCGCCCGCGCTGCCGCTGGGGTTGCTCGCGGCCGCGGTCCCGCTCGGCGCGAGCCTGTGGTCGCGCGACCGGTCGCAAGCTGGGGCCGACTACCGAGGTCCCGACCCGGCGCTGTGGCTGGTCGCGACAATTGGGTGGACGAGCGTCGTGGTCGAGCTTGGACCCAAGGCGCCTCAGGTCGCGCTGATCTGGGGATTGGTGCCGGTCGTGGTGGTGGTGGGCTGGGTCTGCGCCAAGCTGACCCGCCCGGGCGTGTGGCTGGCCACCGCCGCGCTCGGGATCGGCCTGATCGGCGCGCTCGTGGCGATCGCAGGCTGCGCGGCGGAGGGGCTGTTTGACGCCGGGCAGGTGGGTCCGCAGGGGCTGCTCGTGGTCGCCCTGCTGGCGCTCGCGGGGCTCGGGACCGGGTTGATCTGGCGGGTCCTCCAAGCCAAGCGACTCGAGCACCTCGAGAACGACGCGGAGGCCGGGCCGCTCGGGATCATGGTCGCGCTCGCGCTCGGGATCTCGCTGGCGCTGATCTTGTCGGTCGCCGTGGTCGTGCTCGCGGCCGGCCCCGGCTTCGCGCAGCTCGGCTACACGCTGTGCATTGCGGCGACGAGCCTGGTGTTGCTGGTCGCTGGCCTGCGGCTTCGCCAGGGCAGCTGGCGTCACCTCGCGCTCGCCGGGTTCGCGTTCGCGGCTGTGAAGATCGTCGGCTTCGATCTCGCCGACGCGGCCGTGGTCTGGCGCGCGCTGGGGTTCGCTGGGATTGGGGTGATCCTGATCGCCGGCGCCTACGCCTACAGCCGGGCCCAGCAGCGCCTCGCACGTGAGTGAGGTCCACACAGGTCGGCGGCACGCGAGCGGGCGGGGGCGTACCTGCCCGCTCGCGTGTGCGACGATTGTCGCTTGCCGCAGCCAGCCGGATCCAGCGACGATGTCCGCATGTATCGAGGCGCTGCGTTGCTGGTGGTGTTCGCGTTGGTGGGGTGTGGAGACGCAGGGGCAACGGACACGGCCGCCGAGGCGACCGAATCTGGTGACGGGGATGGCGACGGTGACGGCGATGGAGATGGCGACGGAGATGGAGATGGCGATGGCGATGGAGATGGGGATGGAGATGGCGATGGGGATGGAGACGGCGACGGCGACGGCGACGGCGACGGCGACGGCGACGGCGACGAAACCGGTGATCCCGAGGACTGCTCGACCAACCCGATCCCCTGGTGTGACGAGACCAGCACCCCAGCGCCCAACGGCATCCCCGAGGCGCCCGCCGGTCTCGGCGGCTGCCCACCGGGCATGACCGCAGTCGAAGATTTTTGCATTGATCGCTGGGAGGCTGCGCTCGTCGAGATCCTCCCCAACGACGCGCTCGCGGCCTGGTCACCGTATGCCAGTCCCGGCGACGCGACCGTCCGTGCCGTGAGCGCGCCCGATCTGATGCCGCAGGGCTACATCAGTCAGCAGCGCGCGGCCGCGGCCTGTCAGCAGGCCGGCAAGCGCCTGTGCACGGACGCGGAGTGGCTCCGCGCCTGCCGGGGCTCACAGACGACGACCTACCCGTTTGGCAACCAGGCCTCGCCGGGCACCTGCAACGACGCGCGTACCTGTCACCCAGCGATTCAGTACTTCGAGACGGCCGCGAATTGGATCTGGTCCGAACTCGATCACCCTTGCCTCAATCAGCTCCCGTCGGGGCTCGCGCAGACCGGCGGACACCCCGGCTGCGTGAGCGAGGACGGGGCCTTCGACATGATGGGCAACCTTCATGAGTGGACAGCCGATCCCGCCGGCACATTTCGCGGCGGCTTTTACGTCGACACTGTCGTCAACGGGCCTGGTTGCACATATGTCACCACGGCGCACACGATCGCCTATTTCGATTACTCGACCGGTTTTCGTTGTTGTGCAGATTAACGCCCGTGCGCGTGGTACCAGCGCTAGTTGCCGGCAGGCGTTGCCGAAAGGCTTTGCGGTAGATGCGCGAAGCGCTGAGCGATTCGGCCAAGCCGCCGCCAGCGACCGTTCTGTGCTCGAATATCGCCGGTCGTAGGTGCCGCCGCGATAATCCTACTAGACCAAAGTCCATGAACACGCCGCGACAACTCAGCCTCTGCTGTGCCGCCGTCATCCTGTGTTTGGCGCCACTGAGCGGGTGCAAGGACGACGAGGACGACGCTCGCACGGCCGTGGCCCAGCTGACTGACTCGGACGGGAAATCTGTCGGGGAGGCGACCTTCACGGAGGTCGCCACCGGGATCAAGCTCGAATACAGAGGGTTCGAGCTGCCGGCCGGCAGTCACGGGTTTCACATTCACGAGACTGGCAAGTGTGATCCCCCGAGCTTCGAGTCGGCGGGTGGGCACTTCAACCCGACGGGCGCTGCCCACGGACTCGAAGGCAATGATGGCGCCCACGTTGGCGATCTGCCGAACCTCGTGGTCAACGCCGACGGGCCTACCGAGTACGATACGATCATCAGGGGCGCGAACCTCGAGAAGAGCGACACGCAATCGTTGCTCGCGGGCGATGGGACCGCGCTCGTCATTCATCGCGACCCGGATGACGGCCAGACAGATCCGGCGGGCAACGCTGGTCCCCGGATCGCATGTGGCGTCATCAAGGCGCGCTAAAGCTGCAGGCGGGACCGCGAATCTACGGGGCGCCACCTGCTGGCCGACGAGATGCCGACCACGAGCAAACCAGCGCACCCGCGGCAAGAGGGCTCCCTGCCCTCGGAGATCGCCCACGTCGCGCGCGATGTGGTGGTGCTGCGATCCGAGCTGCTCAAGCTCGACCTGCTCGCGTCCGCCGAGAAGTGGATCGAGCCCGCCATTCACAAGACGATCGTCGCCGGCTTCGTCGGCGTCGGCGGTCTGTTTGTGCTGATCGGCGCCGCGATGGCGGTGGGGGTCGTGCTGGGGCACCTCGGATGGGGCATGTTGATCGTCGGCGCAGCCGTGCTGGGGATTGGCGGCGTCGTGGCGGTCGTGCCTCCGCGGCCCGCCAACGCTGACGAGAAGCTGGCCGAGGTCGACGCCGACCTGCTGGACTCGCCGCCGCAGCTGAGTTCGGCTGACACGCAGGGGCACGATCAAGCGCGGACGCTCTCCAAGGCGGAGCTCGAGCAGCAGATCGAAGCAAAAGAGCAGCTGTTAGGTGCCGAGGTCGACGAATTCACCGACGAGACGCGCGCGCAGCTCGAGCGCTACGCGAAGATCGCCGCGGTCGGAGTCGCTGCGGTGGTCATGATCGGCATGATCGGCATGATCGCGCGGGCGCTGGCGCGGCGTGGAGCCCCCACGGATCCGCAGCTCAGCCCCCGATACCGGGACAGGTGACCTCGGGAAACTCGGCGACCGAACACTTCGCCGAGATGGCCGTGCCCCCGGGCGCCGGAAACCCGGGCCGCCGCGAGATCTTGAACTCGAGGTTGAAGTTCTGATCGGTGCATTGGAGCGACATGTCATCGTGGGGATCAGGCGTGAGCCCGGCCTGGTCCGCGAGCAGCGCGTAGCACACGGACGCGTTGTCGTCGGGCATTGCATAGTCGCTGGACTGCGGATCGATCACGTAGCCGTTCGCGTCGCGCAGGCACTCGTCGATCGTGACTGTGTTGTTCTGCCCCGGCGGATCTTGTTCAACGGTGCACGCCGGCTCGACGAGCGGCGTGGCGGGATCAGTGTCGAGGACGCACTGCTTGTAGCAGGCCGGCTGGATCTGATCCCGGATCGAGTCGAGGACAGCGTCGAGCGCGGACGAGTAGTCGGGCGCGCAGATCGAGAACATGTTGCCGGGCGTAAATTCCTCGACGACGTCGCGGAGCCGAACCGGTGGCACGGCCTGGATCGGCTCGCCGGGGTTGAGGGGGTTGGGTGCTTCGCAGCCGGGGCCGATGCCAAACGTGTTCTGGAACGAGGGATCAGTGCCACTCACGTCGCCGTAGAAGGGGTCGCCGTTGTGGTCGACGCCACCGATCAGCCCAACGATGATCTCTTGGTTAGGGAGCAAGGATTGCTTTTCTTGCTCGATGCCGTCGAGCAGACCAATGTAGCGACTGACCGGGTGCAGCACGGCGTCGCCGTCGCTGACGCCGCTGTTGCCATTTTCGTCCTTGTTGACCGCAACGCAGCTGTCGTAGTTGCTGGGGTCGCCGCTACAGTCGACGCCGGCGTTCCAGCACACCGCGGACGTGGGGAAGGCGGCGGCGGGGTCGGACCAGAACACTCGATTGCCGTCTTGCTCGAAGATCGTGCTCCACTGCTTGTTGTAGGAGCAGTCGGCCTCGTCGGTCAAGAAGATCACGGCGAGGATCGCGGAGCTGCGCACGAACCCATAGCTGGCTTCCTCGGCGGACTGGGCGCGAATGAGGGCGAGGTACATGGACTCGAGCTGGGACTCGAACCCGCAGCCATTGATGCCCTGGGGCGCGAAGCAGGCGAAGGCGTCGGCGGTGCTGGTGGACTCGGGGATGTTCTTCTTGCCGGCGATGTTCTCGAGCCAGGGTCGCGACTTGGGGGTGGGGTCGACGTCGGTCGTGGTTGGCAGGATCTCGAGCTCGGCGCCCGAGAGCTGGCAGATGTCATTGCAGGCCAGATCCTGAACGTCGCTGATGTCACTAAACAAGAAGTCCCCGAGCCGGGTCTTGCACGAACTGGCGACCAGCTTGCCGGCCTCGGGCGTGGTGGTTCCCGCGGGACACCACGGGTTGCCGTTGTCGGTGGTCGTGATGCCGATGCGGTAGTTGGCCGCGACGTCTTCCGCTTCGAGAGCTTCGATGAGTGGCCCGACGCTGGTCGCGAGGATCGCCTGCTCTTCGCCCATGGAGCCGGAGTTGTCGATGACGAACAAGATATCGACGTCTTTGTTGACCGTCAGCGACGAGAACCCGGGCTCTTCTTCACCCCCGGTGTCACCTGTGGTGTCGCCCGCAGTGTCGCCCGCAGTGTCACCCGCGGTGTCACCCTCGGCCGCACATGCGGCGGTGGGGTCCAGGCAGTCAGCCGTCCTTGCACACCCCTGGGTAGCTACAAAAGCTACGGAGAGGCAGATTCCGAATGTTGCGACCCGTGCCTGTGACCGAGCGTGCATGTTGACTCCATAACACGGCCCCCCTGCGAGCGCCGCTCTAGATCGCAATATTTGTGTGGCGATCTCGACGACGGCGAAGCCCAAGCAGCGCGAGCAGAGCCAGCGGCCCGGCAGCGCGCCCAGAACGAGACGCGCTCGAGCAACCGCAGCCGCTGTCCGTGGGGGTGGGGGCCTTGGTCTCGGTGGCGGTCTCGGTCTGGGCCGCCTCAATGGCCTTCGATGTCGGCTCGGTCTTCGGGCCGCTGGCCGGTGGCTCGATCAGCACCGCGGCTTCGACCCCCAGCTGCTCCCCCGCTGAGGGGGTGACAAAGCTGGCCAGCGCGGCTGTGCGTGTGACCTTGGTCAGCTGTTGGGCGAGCTTGGGCGCTGTGCCGCCGCCCGCAGGCGGACCGCCCCAGCGGCCGCGCACTGGATTGGCGCAGGTGACCTCGCCGGTCCACTCGTGGCGGACCGCATACCTGGCCTGGAAATTGTTCGGCCCGGTCGTGGCGATCGTGGCGCCACGCTCGAGCTCGCCGAAGGTCTCGCGCCCGCCCGTGATCGGCGGGGCGGTCTCGAACACCAGATCCTCCGCGAGGGCGCTGGCGTCGTAGCGAGCATGCAGCCGGGTCAGCACGAACGAGCTGGCGACCGGCATGCGCCTGCCGCCCCTGCCCGAGCTGGTGCTGGTGCCGCCAGTGGGTGCCAGATCGAAGGGATAGTTGACGGTCACGAGCGAGCCCCCGCGCGGCATGGGGAACTTCCAGCGCTTGACGGCCTGGGCAATACACGTTCCGACCGACGCGTCGGCGAGCGTGGTCTTGGCGACCCTCGATGACGCGACCGAGCCCGCGCCGTCGATCACGAATTCGACGTTGACCCGCCCGGCCAGCTTGGGCTGCTTCGCCAGCCCGGCGGTGTAGCAGAACTCGACCTCGTTCATGTGCGCCCGCACGACTCGCTGGATGATCTGCTTGTCGAGCGGGCCGCCCACGGTCGGCGCTGGCACCTCGATTTTAGGTAGGGGCGCGTCTCGTGAGGAACCCTCGAGCTGTGCGGACCAGCTCGGGATCACGTCACCGCCGAGCTCGAGCAGCTCTTGTTGGGTCAGCGCCGCGTCCGGGCCAGGACACGGATCGCACGAGCCTGCCCCCCAGGCGTACTCGGTCACGATCGCGCCGGGATTGTTGGCGAGGGTATGATCGAACAGCGACACATAGAACTCGCCAAACCGATCTTTGGCGGTGCGCTCGAGATCGAGGTTGGTGGGGATCGTCGCGTTGGGGTAGTTCGCGGCCTGATAGCGGGTCCCCGGCGCGAGGATGTGAACCAGCAGATCCTGCTTGCCGCCCGTGCTTGGATCCGGCGCGTTGATCAGGCCAAGCCGAACCGGCAGCGTGAAGTCCTTGCTGTCGTAGTGAAACCGCAGCGGCGACAGCTTGGCGTGGCCGTTGCTGGCAAACTTCACCTTCGTGGGGTCGACCTTGGCGACGAAGAACTTCATGTTCTGCTGCACATACGGGCGCAGCAGCGGCTCGGCGCCAGCCGGAATGTTGTAGCCGTTCGCGCGCAGCCAGTCGTCGAGACCGCTCGACTCGGTCGCCGACAAGATCACGATCTCGTACTCGCCGACGGCGAACTGCGCCTCGACCTCGACCGTGGGTGAGCCGCTCCCGCGGCCGTAGCCGGATCCACCCCCGCCGCCGAAGCCGATCGCCCTCGGGTCGGCGGGGTCGATCGAGCCGCCGTCGCCGCTGCACGGATCGCTCTCCCAGTACTCGACCAGGCGCGGCGAGGCCAGCTTGTCGACCCGATCGAACAGCTCGGGCCGCAGGGTCTCGACGTCGGACTCCTTCAGCACGACCGGCACCGGGATCACCAACGCAAACTCCTCGGGCGGACCCTGGTAGTCGTTCTGCATCGACAGCACCGTGCGGGTGCCGTCGCGCATCAGCACGACCACCGTGGCGTTGTTGAGCAGCTTGGCGTCGGCACCCGCGACGTAGAACCCGCAGAACGCCTGGGCCGCGGCGGGCATCAGCAGGCCCACGCCGCAGGTGAGCGCGAGCGCCAACGGCCGTCGCGACGACCAGGATTTGTTCGAGGGCGCTCGCCGCATCACGGACGTAGCTTACCCCAGCGCGCGTTCGCGGCGCGCACAAACCCGCTGTCAGCTACCGGCTACGCAATCGTCAGCCACGGAAACACCTGCGACGCGTCGAACACCTTTACGTGCGGATAGTCAGCGCTGATCCCCAGCGCGACGCCGTCTGGCCGAAACACCACGACCGCGCCCCCGGGCCCGGGCAGACCCTCGAGCTTGCGGGTGTTGCAGTCGACCGAGGCGTCGCACTCGAAGTTCAGCAGCCCCTCGCGCATCAGCACACGCTGGCCACGCATGATGTTCTGGTGGCCGTGCACGATGCCGTAGAGCCCGGCCTCGTACATGTGCTGCACGCCGATGTCGGTAAACGGGTGGTCGAAGTCGCGGTACTTGGTCCGAAACATGTTGCCGACCGGCCCGTGGTAGAGCGCGAACGGATCGTCGGCCAGGAGCCGGTGAAACCATGTGTTCACGCCCGAGACGTTGGTCTGCGCGAGCAGCTTGGCCGTGATGTCGTCGACGCCCGCGTGGACCAGCAAGAACGAGCCCCAGCGCAGCGCGACGTCCATGCGCTCGAAGAACCAGTGGAACTCGCCGTCGGGGTCCAAGAACAGCTCGCGGGCGCGGGTGGCCGCGCGGTGGATGTCGCCCAGCGTCATGCCCAGCCGCTCGCACTTGCGCGGGAGCTCGACCATCTTCTCGCGGATCCGATTGAGCTCTTTGCCGATCTTCTTGTCGGGCACCAGGCCCCTGGCGACCTCGGGGAACTCGCGGAACCACGCCTCGTCGGGGAACAACAGCCGCTGCAGCTCGGCCTCGGACAGCTCGCTGGTCTCGCCAGGCTCGAGGTACTCGGCGCGGATCTCCTGGAACAGCGGCATGGTCTTCTTGCCCATGCGCACGAACAGGTGAGCGAAGCGGGGCTCTTTGCGGCCGAGGTAGGCGAGCCCGACGAGCGTGCGCAGATCATGGTTGCCCGCGAGGATCTCGACGTCGGCGCCCTTGTCGATCAACAGCTTGATCGCGCGCAGCAGGCGGAGGTTGCTGGGGCCCTTGTCAAAGCAGTCGCCCGCGATCACGAACAGCGCGGTCTCGCCGGCCTCGCTCAGCTCGTAGTCGTTGTCGCCAGGGCCGAACCACCGCACGCCACCCGAGGCGATCAGCGAGCACCGCCACGCGTCGGCGTCGGCGTGCACGTCGCAGAAGAAGTACATGGTGCGGTTGGGCCACACGAACGGCTTGCCGCCGATCCGCGCGCGCAGCTGCTCGCGCGCGGCGTCGTAGTGATCGTTGGCGAGGTCGCGCAGCCGCCCGCGCGCGTACTTGGGCCACGCCTCCGTGGTCACAGGCAGCGGCATCTCGCAGAACGCCGCGCCCTGATAGTTGGGCACGTAGATGCTGTGAAGGCGGTGTTCGTGCGCGGGGTAGGCAAGGGCGTTGCTGGGCATGATCGCAGACTCCGGTTGGGCTCAATCGGCGGCTGAGGCGGCGGGCCGAACTTTCCAGGCGCCGCCGATCTGTCGCCAGCGGTCTGGCTCAGAGTGCTCCATCAACACATGACCACAATGATACATCGACAGACCGGGGACGTCGTCGAGGGCCAGCGCGCCCATGCACACCGCCGCGTGGCGCAGCGCGCCGCCGTGGCTGATGAACACCTTGAGCACGTCGGGCCCAGGCGTGGTGCGCAGCTGGTGGATGCGGCCCTCTATGTGTGCGGCCACGCGTGCGCCGGCCATCATGAGTGACTCTGCCCCAGCGAGCGGCAAGCGAAATCGCGGGTGGGCCTTCCACCCGGCCGGGAGTTCGGGGTAGCGCGGGTCGGCTTTGATCGCCTCCGCGATCGCCCCGACGGTGAGGTTGGCGCCCGCGCCAACGCTGCGCTCACCGAGCTCGAGAAACTCGGCGATCGTGAACGATCGCGCTGGGTCGAGCCGGCCGAGCACCTCGGCGGCCAGCGACGCGGTCTGCGACGCGCGCAGCAGCGTCGAGCAATCGAGCACCGGGTCGAGCGTGAGGCCGAGCGCGCCGCACTCCTCGTGCAGGGTTTGGCCCAGCGTCCGAGCTTGACCCACCCCGCGCTCGGTCAGCGGGTGCGGCAGCTGGGCGCTCGGGACCTGGTCCGGCTGGTGGTAATCGCCGTGGCGAACCAGCGCGGCGACAATGCGGCGGGCGCTCATCTGCTCGCGGTTTACCCCGAGTTCCCCGGATTGGACAGGGTGTTTTCAGCTCGAGCGAGGCTTCGGGCCTGCTTGCGGGCGCCATTCTCAGACCGGGTCACTGTGGCAGCGGCACGGTTTGGCCGGGGCGCGGGGCGTGTGACACTCGTGTTCGTGGCCACGCGAGATCGACCGAGTGTCCTGATCAGCGGAGCTGCGCGGGGGATCGGCCTCGCCTGCGCCGAGCGCTTCGCCGACGCCGGCTACTTCGTCGGGCTCTACGATCTCGACGCCAAGCTGCTCGCTGGCGCGGTCGAGCAGATCTCTCACCGCTGGGGCGGCGACCGCTGCTGCCACGCCGCGCTCGACGTCCGCGATCACGACGCGGTCCTGGCGGCCGTCGCCCACTTCGCCGAGCACACCGGAGGGCGCATGAACGTGCTGCTCAACAACGCCGGGGTCATGAGCGTCGGTCGGTTCGAGACGGTCAGCGCGGCCGAGCACCAGCGTACGATCGCCGTCAATCTCCAGGGCGTGATCGAGCTGACCCACGCGAGCTTCGAGCTGCTGCGCCGAACCGAGGGCGCGCGGGTCATCAACATGTCCTCGATCGCCGCGATCCATGGGGTGCCCGAGATGGCCAGCTACAGCGCGACCAAGCACGCGGTCCGGGGCTTCACGGAGGCGCTCGAGCTCGAGTGGGCCGGCGACGACATTCGCGTGTGCGACGTGATGCCAGCGTTCGTCGACACCAACCTATTGAGCAGCACCACCAAGCTCAGCGCCGAAGACCTGCTCGGCGTTCGGCTCAGCCCCGCCGACGTCGCTCAGGTGGTGTGGCAGGCGGCGACGAGTAAGCGCCGCCGCACGCACTGGCCGGTTGGTCCGCAAGCCACGCTCGCCTACCGCGTCGACAAGCTGGCCCCCGCCGCGCTGGTCCGCTCGGCCCTGAAGTGGATGACCAAACTGTGAGCGACGATCCGCGCAGCTTCGGTCGCCCGCGCCGGGCCGGGTTGGACAAGCTTCGTCGCCGGACCGGGGGTCGCATGGCGCTCGATCGACCGGTCAGCGAGCAGCGCGAGGCGTTCACGCAGCTGCTCGAGCTCACCCAGATCGGCATGCCCGATCACCAGGTCGAGCCGCGCGAGCTCGGCGGCGTCGCGTGCCTGCGGCTGACCCCGCGCGCGCTTCAGACCACCCGCGAGATCATCTATGTCCACGGCGGCGGCTACTCGCTCGGCTCGCCCCACACCCACCGTCCGCTGGTCGCTCGGGTCGCGCATCAGGTCGGGGCGGCCGCGACCCTGCCGAGCTATCGGCTCGCGCCCGAGCACCCATGCCCCGCAGGTCTAGACGACGTGCTCGCGGTCTGGCGCGCGCTCCCACGCTCGACCCAGGCCCAGGCGATCCTCGCGGGCGACTCGGCCGGCGGCGGCCTGGCGCTGGCGGTGGCCATGGCGCTGCGCGACGCGAGGGATCAGCTCCCAGCCGGGCTGGTCCTGCTGTCACCGTGGACGGATCTGAGCTTGTCGGGCGCGTCGATCGACGCCCTCGCCGAGCACGAGGTCCTGCTGCAGCGTCCCGGTCTCGAGCTCATGGCCGGACGCTACGCGGGCAGCCTCTCGCGCGAGGACCCCCGGGTGTCGCCGCTGTTCGGTCGGTTCGAGGGGCTGCCTCCAACGCTGATCCAGGCCGGCGGTCACGAGGTGCTGCTCGACGACGCCCGCCGAGCCGCCGACAACGCGCTCGCAGCCGGCGTCGCCGTCGAACTCCAGATCTACGAAAACCAGGTCCACGTGTTCCAGGCGACACCCATGCTCGAAGCCGCCGCCGTGGCGATCAAAGCGATCGCCCACTGGATCGCAACGCTCTAGTTGGCGGTCACCAGGTCCCGCAGTCGCGCGTGACCGGCCTGGGCGATCGGCCAGCCATCGCCGACCAGCACCGCTTCGATCTGCTCGAGCGCCGCCAGCCTGCGCACCGACGCCAGCGCCGCCGCCCGATCACCGAGCTTCGCGTCCGGCAACAAATTGAGCCGCCCCAGCATCTGACCGCGCACGAGATCACCCGTGATCAGCGTGGTCTCCTCGAGCACCAGCGCCAGCTCGCCCGGGGTCTTGGAGCCGTGCAGCTCGATCGCCCGCAGCCCCGCCACCAGCTCATCGCCCTCGCCCAGCCACCGCGCGCACGCGAACGGCAGCTGCCCGCGCTCGGCCGCCGGCCCGGCCAGCTTGGCGCCAAACCGCAGCGCCAGCTCAGCCGCCGCGCGCGTGTGATCCGAGTTCGTCACCACGATCCACGCGGCCCCGCCGAGCTCGTCGAGGTGGCGCAGGTCGTGCTCCGACAGCGGCAGGGGATCGACCAGCACGTTGCCGTCGCCGCGGATCCACGCCAGCGAATTGAAGTCCAGGTTTCGGGCCGTGTCGAACACCGACCACGACCACAGATCCGTTCGGTGAAGCTGGCGCATGCTCGCTAGTCCGCGTTCTCGACGATGTGACAGTTGGCGCAGGTGAACTGGGCGTCGCCCAGCCCGTAGGTCAACGCCAGCGACTCGCCCATCGCCGGCTCGACCTCTTTCCACATCAGCTTGGTCATCTCCGGCGACTCCTTACGGTGCTTCTTGTACAGGTTGGAAGCGTCGAGGGTCGGCAGCGCCGGGTTCGGCATCGTGAAGTCACCGTTGGCCGAGCCGCCGCCGTGGCAGGTCGCGCAGCCAAAGTTGGCGAAGCGCTTGGGATCGTGGCCCTGAAACACCGCCTGCATCCGCGGCATCACGACCGCGCCCATGTGCTGCATCCGCTCGCTCTCATCGAGCTCGGCCCACGGCTTATCCTGACCCTCGGGGACACCGGTCTCGCCGTGCGGACCGCAGCCGACCGAAGCCATGCACAGCAGCGCGAGCGCGAGCGTGGGAACCAGACAGTGACGCATGCCGCCAATATAACCCAACCACCCAGACAACCACCCAGACGCGACCGTGTCGGCGCTCAGTCTGCGATCAGCGAGTGTCCCGTCGAGCCGGTGATCGTCCGCGTCACGATCTCGCCCGAGCGCGCGCTGTCGAGAGGCAGCATCACCTTTTGAAACCGCTGGGTCCGACCCATCAGCTTGTTGCCGCGCTTGGTCGGTCGGACCACGAGGATCTCTTCTTCGGTCCCGATCCGTGCGTCGTGCCTGGCCCGGGTGTGTCGCTCTTGCAGCTCGATCACCTCGCGCAGTCGCCGAAGCTTGGTCTCGTGGGGCACGTCGTCGACCAGCTTCTTGCTGGCGTAGGTGATCTCGCGATCGCTGTACGCAAACATGAACGCGAAGTCGAACTCGATCTCGGTCATCAGCGCGAGCGTCTGCGCGTGGTCCGCTTCGGTCTCGCCGCAGAACCCCACCATGATGTCGGTCGAGATGGCGATGTCGGGCACGGCCGCCCGCAGCTGGGCGACGATCGCCTTGTAGCCCGCGATGTCGTAGCCCCGCCGCATCCGCTCGAGCACCACGTCGGAGCCGGCTTGCACGGGCAGGTGCACGTAGGGACAGATCTTCGGCTCGGTCGCGATCGCCTCGATCAGCGCGGGCGAGAAGTCGACGGGGTAGGGCGACGTGAACCGGATCCGATCGATCCCCTCGATCTGCGCGACAGCCCGCAGCAGCGTGGCGAAGTCGACGTCCTCCCAGACATAGGAGTTCACCGTCTGGCCCAGCAAGGTCAGCTCGCGGATCCCCGCCGCGGCCATGCGCTGGGCCTGGCGAAGCACCTCGCGCGGCGCCACCCCGCGCTCGCGCCCGCGGGTGAACGGGACCACGCAGAAGCTACAGAACTTGTCGCAGCCGCGCTGGATCGTGATGAAGCCGCAGATCCCGTCGCCCTCGCGCGGTCCGGCCAGGGCCCCGTCGAGGCCCTCGTAGGTCTCGTGCTTGTCGAGCTCGACGTCGACCGCCCGCTCGCCCGCGAGCGCCTTGCGAGCCAGCGCCGCGATGTTGCGGTAGCTGTCGGGCCCCGCCACCAGCTGGATGTGCGGCGCCCGGGTCTCGAGCTTGTCACGCAGGTGCTCGGCCATGCACCCGGTGATGCCCACGACCAGGTTCGGGTTCTCGGCCCGGTGGGTGAGCAGCTGCGACGTGCGCCCATAGACCCGCGACTCGGCCTTCTCCCGGACTGCACAGGTGTTGACCAGGATCAGATCCGCCAAGGCGGGCTCGCTCACGTGGACCCATCCGTCGGCGCCCAGCCGCCCGAGCACCAGCGCCGTGTCGGCCTCGTTCATCTGGCAGCCAAAGGTCTCCATGTAGACCCGCGGGCCGTCGCCCGGCTGGGTCTGCGGATCCTGGGGGATCCCGGTCTGCGCCGCGGGAACAGCCCCGGAGCGGCGGATCTGCACCAGTCCAGCCGGCTCCGACCGGGGCTCGTCGGGGCGCTCTGTCGTCGGCCGGGCCATGGGCGCGCGAGCCTACGCCAAACCCAGTGTCCGAGCCATCGTGCCAGCGTCGTGACGTGGCGAGGCGGCGCGAAGCGCGTTGGCGAATCCCCACACCCGGGGTAGTCACGTCTCGACCCGCGCACTACAATGCGCGCCCGGGCGGGTCCACCCGCCACATCACGGAGCACCCATGCGCCGCATTGGTCCGATCTTCCTCAGCATTTCCTGTCTCGCCTTGTCCGCCTCGTGCACCAAGGCTCCCGAAGTCACCAAGGCCCAGGACGTCGGCGAGATCCAAGCCGCCGACAGCGGCGGCGCGGGCAACGTCGGCGGCGCCCTCCCTGCGGTCCCCGATGGCCCGGTAGCGATCGTCAACGGCAAAGAGATCACCGCCGCTGACTTCCACGGCATCTACGATCTCAAGCTGCAAAAGTACGCCGACCGCGGCCGCGAGATCCCCAAGACCGCCGATCGTCGCTACCGCAAGTCGATCGTCGACCGCCTGATCTACCAAGAGATCCTGCGCCAAGAGGCCGCCAAGCGAAAGCTCGACTACGACAAGGCCGCCCTCGCCGAGCGCGAAGAGGCCCAGCAGCGCGGCATCAAGGACTGGGACAAGCACCTCCGGCGCCGCGGCGAGAGCGAGGAGAGCCTGCGTCAGCTCTACGTCGCCGAGCTGCTCGAGCGCTCGCTGCTCGAGGCCGACGGCCTGCTCGCCGTCACCGAGGCCGAGATCGACGAGGAGTACGAGAAGGTCAAGCCCAACTACAACAAGGACAAGGAGCGGGTCCGTGCGGCTCACATCCTCGTCCGCGTTGGGCCCGAAGAGCGCCCCAACCCCGGCGAGCCGATCACCGAGCCCGACGAGGCCCAGAAGAAGCAGTGGGAGGCCGAAGCCCTGGCCAAGGCCAACGAGCTCTACGCCAAGGCGACCGCCGAGGGGGCCGACTTCGACCAGCTCGCGATCGACGCGTCCGAGGGCCCCAGCGCCCGCAAGGGCGGCGACCTCGGCATCTTCTCCGCCGACCGCATGGTCGACGAGTTCTCCGACGCCGCCTTCTCGCTCGAGCCCGGCGAGATCAGCAAGCCGATCAAGACCAAGTTCGGCTTCCACATCATCAAGGTCTACGGCAAGTACCCGCCCGGCGACCTCCCCCGTGAGGCCCTCGAAGATCAGATCGTCGAGCGGCTCAGCGCCCGCAAGCTCCACCAGGGTCGGCGCGACCTCAAAGAGAAGCTGATGGAGGCTTACGAGGTCAAGAACATCATGGAGGATCTGCTCGGTCCCGATCCTCGGGCCCAGCGGCGCAAGCAAAACCGCGAGCGCCAGGGGCACCCGCCCGGGCCCAAGCCTCAGACTCAGGGATCGGGCCCGCCATCGGGCGGACCCAGCGACGCGCACAGCCCGACCGCACCGCCGCCGTCCGGGACTGCAGCTGGGGCCGGCGAGGCCACCGCTGAAGCCGTCGACGCGCCCACCAAGGCGCCCGCACCCGCGGGCGACGAGCCCAAGCCCCCGATCTAGTTGTTGGTCGGGCCGGCTCAGCCGCCCGCAATCAAGATCGGCGGCCGCGCCCGATCACGCGGCAGATCGACCACGATCGCCGCGTTGGTCGGCCGGTAGCGGAGCGTGCAGGTGCTCGCGTTGATGAACATCGTGTCGTCGCGCTGCTCGACCCCGTAGCCCTCGTGGATGTGACCGAACGCGTGGATCCGCGGCCGCACCCGCTGGATCGCGCGCAGCAGATCTTCGCAGCCCACGTCGAGTTCGGCGTCCGTGCGATCCAGGATCCCGTGCGGCGGCCCATGGGTGATCAGCACGTCGGTCACGTCGGGGATCAGCGCCCATTTTTGCGCGAGCTCGGGCCCGCGGGCCAGGTTGAACGCCCACGACAGAAACCACGGCTGCCACGGCGCGCCCCAGTAGCGCACGCCGTCGAGCTCACACGCGCTGTCGTGCAAGAAGGTCACGCTCGCCGGGAACGCCTGGCGAGCCACCTCCAGGTCGCTCTCGAAGCAGCGATCGTGATTCCCGACGATCGTCAGCTTGTGCCGATGTGGCTGCGCGCCCAAGAACGCGCCCCAGCGTTGGGCCTCGTCGAGCGTGCCGCGGCTGCAGCCGTCGCCCGCGTGGATCAGCACGTCGCCCGCCGGCACCGCGATCTCGTGAAACCCGTGGGTGTCGCTGACAAAGACGAGCCGAATCGTGTCGAGCATGGTGGGTGGTTCCAGGTGGCGCTGACCCGCCGCGAAAATCTTGGACGAGGCACTGCACGCCGGCTCCAGGAATGGCACAAAGGAGGGGTGCGACAAAACCTTCCATCCAGCCTCGTGCTGGGCTTGGCACTGAGCGCCTGCGGCCCGCGGGTGTTCGAGGCCGACACCGCGAAGGTGATCGAGACTGCGCCGCCGCCGGTCGTCGCCGCGCCCGCGCCCAAGCAGCCGCGCGTCGAGATCACCGACGACAAGATCGTGATCCACGAGAAGGTCCAGTTTGACTACAACCAGGCCCGGATCCGGCCCGAGTCCGACGATCTGCTCGCCGAGCTCGCCACGGTCATCAACGGGGCCCCGCGCATCAAGAAGATCCGGATCGAGGGCCACGCCAGCTCCGAGGGCGACCACGACTACAACGTCGATCTCTCGCGGCGCCGGGCCAAGGCCGTGGTCGATCACCTCGTCAAGCGCGGCAAGGTCGACCCCGCGCGGCTCGAGTTCGAGGGCTACGGCCCCGACCGCCCGATCGCCGACAACGAGACCGAAGCCGGCCGCGAGGCCAACCGCCGCGTCGAGTTCACGATCCTCGAGCAGGCCTACAAAGAGACCAAGACGATCATCGACCCCGCGACCGGCCAAAAGCGCGTCGAGACCGAGGACAAGATCGACGCCAGCGAGGAGCAGCCGTGATGACGCGCATGACTTCGGCCGCCCTGGTGGCCCTCACCCTCGCGTGCTCCGCCTGCAGCTACATCGCCCGCGACGCCGCCAGCTACGAGCGCGACACCTCCGCGCTGCTCGACACCCGCGACGCCCAGCTGCGCAGCTGCTACGACGCCGCCCTGGTTCGCAACCCCAACCTCGTCGGCAAGCTGACCGTGACCTTCACCGTCGAGCAGAAGACCGGCGAGCTCACCGAGCTCACCTGGGACCGCAACCGCTCCACCGTCGACGAGCTGCTCGCGACCTGCGTGCTCACGGCGCTAGACGGCCTCGAGCTCGCCGAGCCCGACCGCCGCGACGCCGAGGCCACCTTCAGCTACAGCTTCCGCGTCCAGCCCGGCGCGTGAGTGGGACGACATCCGCGCCTATTGCCTATCGTGCACGGATTGCTGCACGATCCGCTGGTGCGCGCTCGAGTCTGCATTGCTTGCTTGGTGGTCCTGGCCAGCGCCTGCGCGGCGGGTGAGGGCCTCGAGGGCGACACCAACTTCTTCAGCACCAGCGTGAGCGGCAGCGCCAGCGCCAGCATGAGCGGCGACGGCGACGGCGACGGCGACCCAGCTGAGTCCGGCACCGACATGGGCGACGGTGACGCCGACCCCGGCGACGGCGATCCCGGCGACGGCGACCCCACCGGCCAGCCGAGCGTGTGCGGTGACGGCACCAAGACCGGCGACGAGGAGTGCGACGGCACCGATCTCGGCGGCCTCAACTGCAGCGACTTCGGGTTTCAGCAGGGCACCCTCGTCTGCGCCAACGACTGCACCTTGTTCACCAACGTATGCTCGACCTGTGGCGACGGTCAGCTCGCCGCGACCGAGGCCTGCGACGGCAGCAACTTTGGCGGCCTGACCTGCACCGACCTTGGCTACGCTGGCGGCGTCTTGGCGTGCGCGCCCGACTGCTCCGAAGTGTTCCAGACCGGGTGCATGCAAGCCCCAACTTGTGGCAACGGCGTGCTCGATCCCGGCGAGGCCTGCGACGGCGGCAACCTCGGCGGCCAGACCTGCCAGAGCCTCGGTTACGACGGCGGCGTCCTGTCGTGCACGCCGGGATGTCAGGTCGACACGGGCGGGTGCACCGTCGACGAGTGCGTGGGCATCATCGGCGCCTGCAACATCCTGTTCAACGACTGCTGCCCCGGCCTGCAGTGCGCCCTGGCGTTCTGCGTGCCCGAGTAGCCCCGGCTCAGCGCGCCGCGCCGATGTGCTGGCGCAGGTGCTTGGCCCGGCGCTCGGCCACTTCGAGCTGCTTTTGTTGATCGCTGACCCGCTTCTCGAGCTCGTCGAGCTTGCGCTTGGTCGCCGCGTCCCGGTCGCGCAGCTCCTGTAGCTGCGACTCCGTGCGAGCCAGCGCCAGCGTCGACTCATCGCGCTCGCGCGTCACCGTGCGGGCCTTCGTGCGCCACTCGTCGCTGCTGCGGCGCAGCGCGTCGCGCTCGCTGACCAGCCGATCGATCTCGAGCAGCTTGGACTGGAACACCTCTGTGAAGGTGGGATCCGGCGCCGCCTTGGTGAGCTCGTGCTTGTGGGTCTCGAGCAGATCGAGCGCACGGTCGGCCTCGCTGCGGGCGGTCTCGGCTTTCGCCTCGGCGCGCGCGCGTTGATCTCGAGCGCCGACCAGCGCTGCCTCGAGCTCGGCCACGCGATCCTCGAGCGCCGAGCAGCGCTGCGCCTGCAAGCTCGCGCTGGACTCTGCCGCCTGGAGCTTGGCCTGCAGCGCCTGCAGCTCTGCCGTCGGAGCCTGCGCAGGTGAGCCGTGGTGCGGCGGGGCTGGCGGCTCGGTCCATGTGGCACCGAGGCGCCTTTTTGCTGCAGCGACGCGGTTGGCCAGCGCCTCGAGCCGGGCGTCGAGTTCGGCACCTGCCTCCGGGTCCACTGCTCTACGTTAAAGGGCCCGCTCGCCAACCGAAAGGAGATTTATGGTGACGCCTGCGGTGGCTGGGAGGGGCGGCTGGGGGGCTGAATTCGCCGAGCTGTCCGGGCGGTGGCGGTGTGGGTGTGGGTGTGGCGCTCGTGGTCACGCGGGGGCGGAGCGTTGTCGCGCGCGTCGCTCGCTGTCCTGCTCGGGGGTTGCATGGGCGCGGGAAACAGGCCATACGTGTGTTCGGAACACGTTCGAGCCGATCGAATTCCAACCTCTGGGGGTGCACTGGCTTTCGACGTGGGTGCGGAAGGTGATGACTGCGTGCCGCGGGTCTTGCGCCGCGTTACAAACGCTTGAAAAACACAGCTGCCAACGACAGCAACTACGGCCGTATGGCCGTTGCCGCCTAAGGGCGACACGTCTGCGTGTGAGGTGCTCTAGTAGCACGTAGCCGTCAACACGGGAGCTAGCGAGCTGGATGTCCCGGCCAGCTCGTGAAACATAGGGACTCGCCGCCGAGAGGGCCTGCTGGTGGGCATGCTCGAGGGTTAAACTCAAGTTTATCAGCTACGCATGTAGACGTCTCATCGGAAGGCTCGCGGACCCGGGTTCGACTCCCGGCGCCTCCACTGCTCAAGTACTCGAAATCACTCAGGTTTCGATTTTAGCTCCGCCCCGTCTCCAGAATGTCTCCAAAAACTTGGGGGTTCTGGTGGTCGGGGCGCTGCTGTTGGAGCTTGCCTGGGATCGGCGGGCGCTGCTCGAGGGCACGGATCGCGCTGTCCAACGCCGCGGGTGACAGGTGCATGTAGCGTTGGGTGGTGGTCAGGTTGACGTGGCCCGCGAGCTCCTGGATCGCACGCGCTGGCACACCGCGCATCGCGAGATGCGAGCAGAATGTGTGGCGAAGCGTGTGCGGTCCTTTCTCGGGCAAGCTGGCGCGCCGCTGGGCGCTGGTGAGCCACTTGCGGATCACCTTGGCTGTGGCTGACTGGCCGTCGTCCCGGTACAGCACACGGGCGCCGTGAAGGTGCCGGTGGGCGGTGAGGGCTGCGGTCAGTCGGGTGGTCATCGGGATCATGCGGATCTTGTTGCCCTTCGGCAGACCCACGTGGCCCTTCCACTCGGCTTGATCGATCGTCAGCTGACGCCGACGAAAGTCGACCCGGGTCCACTCGAGCGCCATGATCTCGCCGCGGCGAAGACCAGCTTCACCGCCGAGCAGGACGATCAACGCGGTGCGTGGATCGGACTTGCGGGCGGCTGCTACCAGTCGTTCGTAGTCGTCGAAATCATAGAACTGGACCCGGCCTTGGGTGACCTTGAGCAGCCGGAGCTTGACCGGGAACTCGCTGATCACCTCCCACTCGACCGCGCACCTCAGCAATGTGTTGAGGACCGTCATTGTGTTATTGACGGTCTTGTTGCTGAGCTTGGCCATGTGGGCTTTGAGGAGCTGAATGTCTTCTTGTCGAAGCGCATTCAGGGGTTTGTTGCCGAGGGTGGGGATCAGGTAGTTGCGGAGGATCGACTCCTTTGAGTCGATCGAGCTTGGCTTCTCACGGTTGGCTCGCGCGTAGCCCTCGATGTAACGGGGGGCGAACGCGGCGAGAGTGGGGACCTCCTTGGTGGGTGGGCCCTGGGGGTTGGTGTTGGACGCTTCGGTCGCCGCGGGCTGTCGGCGCTTCGGTCGGGTTGGTTTGGGTTGAGGCCCATCCTTGATGAGGCTTCGCTCGCGCTCACGTCCCCAACGCTGGGAGCCCGACTTGGACGCCACGGGCGACTTGAAGCGCCTGCGGAGGGTTTGTCCGTCGTCGAGGGTGAACACGATGTCGACCTCCCATCCGCCAGTGCGGTAGGGCCTGAGTTTCACGGTCATCGCTCGCTCTGCTTGCTCGCAATACCGCACGTCGGGGCCCATCCTAGCAGTTGGGGGCGGGTGCGGCGATAGGGGGCTTTGAAAAACTCAGGCG
>NZ_PVNL01000134.1 GCF_002994635.1 Enhygromyxa salina
CGTATGTGGGGGTCTCAGAAGGCGTGACCGCGAAGTGCGAACCAAGACGCCGTTCGACGGAGCGTCTTCAAGCCCCCTTCGAGGGGGCCACACATACGCCCGCAAACAGCCAGCCCGTGGGGAGCGAACCAAGACGCCGTTCGACGGAGCGTCTTCAAGCCCCCTTCGAGGGGGCCACACATACGCCCGCAAACAGCCAGCCCGTGGGGAGCGAGCGAAGCGAGTGACCGCGAAGTGCGAAGGCGTATGTGGGGGTCTAAGAAGGCGGTCAAAGCTAAAACTGGAAGCTGAGGGCTGCGCCCTTGCTGTCGTGGCCGATCACCGGGCCGATGCGCAGGTTGCTGAGCGCCTTGAGCTCTTTCTCGCCCGCGATGAAGCTCTTCGCGGCCTGCCGATCCTGATAGATGATGATCGCCAGCACGCCCGTCAGCAGCACGGTCGCGCCCAGGAACACGTCACCGAGGATCGCCCGGTTGCGGATCTGTCCGGTCGCCGTGCTGACGTCAGCTGCGAGATCGGCGTAGCAGACACCGTCTGCGTTGCAGGTGGCGGTCGGGTCGTCGTCGGAGAGGCCCGAGGCCTCGAGGTCTTGCTTGGCGGTGTTCCACTTGCCGCGCGAGGCCGCGGCCAGGCCGTACATGGTGCCCATGGTCGCTGCCGAGCCGAGCGTGAGGGTCAGGGCGACCCAGGCTCGCGGCTGCCAGTAGCCAAACGTTGGGCCGCGCTTGCACGCGGGCCGGAGGTCGCGCTCTTTGCTGACCTCGCCGTCATCGCCCTCGACCTCTTTGTCTTCGCGGGGGCCTGTGCGGCAGAACTCCTTGAAGTCGCGCTTGAGATCGACGGTTTGCTCGCCGACGTCGACGCCGGCGCTGTAATCCATGGAAGCCTGCTCCATGGCCTTGGCCAGATCGGCCTCGCGGGCGGCGATCTCTTCGGGGGTCTCTTCGGGCTCGTCGAGGGTCGCGAGGATCTGCAGCTCTTCCTCGGTCGCCGGGGTCGGGGCGACCTGGGTCTCGACCAGGCGCCGGGCGACGGCGCCGCCGATGACCTCGGGGAGGATGTAGTCCTGGGCCGAGCTCGTCAGCGACAGATCGACAACCTTCTTCTTGTTGGCGATGTCGTAGATGATCACCTTGGCGACGCCGTCCGCGGGCACCACGGCCCAGGCGAAGAAGTCGTAGGTGCTCGCGGTGTTCTTGTTGAGGTAGGCGCCGATCTTGTCGAGACAGCTCGTGTCGGACGGCTTGCACTTGTTTTTTTGTGCGGCCTCGTCGATCGAGCGCTTGATGAAGTTGGCCGTGTAGCCTTGATCGGAGAGGGCCGCCTGAACCCGACCGCGAAAGTCGTTGGCTTTGTAGTCGTCGCCGGTGAATTTCAAGATCGCGACGTTGCCGCCGACCGTGGCCTCGGTCTCGGCCTCGGCTGGCGCGTCTGCTGGCGCGGCGTCGTTCGGGGGCGCCGCGAGCACGGGCAGCGGGGCCACGACGAGGCCCACCGAGATCCCGAGCGCGACGCCGAGATTCTTGGTGGTGCCGGCGAAGCGGCGAGCGAGGAGGGTGGGTCGGGAGCTAGGGCGCTTCATCGGCGGGGGACCTCTCGGTCCGCCCCAAGCCTGACGCGGGCTGGGGCGAGTGGATCGGCCGCGCTCGAAGAGGGCGCGAGTACCGACCTGTGGGGCGGGATGATAACGGGCTGGCCGATCCGGCTCAACCGAACTCGGCCGTTGGTGTGTTTTCAGCTCGGGTCAGGCTTCTGACCCGCTTGCAGGCGCCATTCGTAGACTGGTTCACCGTTGGCAGCGAACTCACTTTGCCGGACCGGCGTCACCGCGCAGCCGGGCGGTCGCAAGCATGAGCACGGCGGCGGCACCGTGGAGCAACGCGAGGTCGTCCCCAGGCTTACGCAAACTGAGCGCGAGCGCGGCCGCGAGGACCAGCCCGAGCAGGACCAGCTCGGGCGTGTGTCGACGCTCACGGGGTTCTACGGGCAGCTCGGCGACCAGGGCGTGCACGCAGATCCCCACGCCAGCGCCGAGCGCCACGACGCTGAGGCTCCCCGCCAGCGCCCGGCTCGACTCCCAGGTGATCCGTCCGCTCTGGGCCAGCTGCTCGGCCAGGGCCTCGAGCAGCGCGATCGCGTCTCCGTGACCCGCGATCGGGGAGACCGACACCAACAACAGCGAGGCGGCGCACGCGATCGCCAGCACCCGAGATCCCCGAGCAGATCGCCGAGCAGATCGCCGACCAGACCCCCGACCAGATCCCCGAGAGCGGTCCGACGGCTGGCCGCTTCGGTCCGGGATCAACACCAGCGCGATCGCCAACAGCGAGAGCGCGCCCCCGCCCGCGGAACCGCTGCCCCCCGAGCTGCTCGCGGCGACCAGCACACCACCGAGGAGCGCGAGGCCGGCCAGCGTGGTCGCGGCCGCGATCGTCCCGGTCGCGCGGCCGCCCCAGCGACGGGCGACGAGCCACCCGCCGAGCACCACGATCACCAGCCACGCGCCCGACTCCACGGCGAGGCGCGGCTGTCCTCGGGGGCCGGCGCCGGCGGGCCAGTCGATCCACCGGGCCAGGCGCACGCGATCGCGCCCGGCGAATGCCGTGTAGCCGGGCCAGCGCGGCGACAGCCCGAGCCCCGTCGAGCCATCGACGAGATACTTGCGGGGGCACGCGCGGCTGGACTCGAAGCGATCGTGAGGGCCGGTGGGCTGGCCGGGGCAGCCAAACTCCACCCGGGATCCCGCGCCGGTCGTGCCCGAGCGGACCTCGATCCCGAGCAGCGAGGGGTAGGCCGGGCGCTCGGCCGGGGGCACGATCGCGTCGATGACTCGGACCTCGGCACCCGCGAACGCCTGCCGAGCCCGGGCGGGGCCGTCGGCGTAGCGTGTCTCGGCGATCGAGTGCAGCTCGAGCTCGAGCCGCTCGGCCCAGCGTGCCGGGTCGTAGCCGAGCCCCCCGGGGGGATCGACGAAGTCGTCGACCACGATGTCGTGGGGGCCGAAGCCGTCGATCCGCACGGCGATCGCCTGGCGCGGATGAATTCCGATGATCGGGCCCGAGTGAACCATGCCGTGCGGTTGATCGCCCGCGAGCTCGTAGCGGGAGCCGGCGAGGCCAGCGAGCAGCGCGAGCGCGGTGATCAGCGTGGTCGCGACCAGCCTCGGTCGCGAGCCCGACAGCGCCAGACCGACCAGCGGCAGGGCCCACAGCGACGCAGGGCTCGCGATGATCACACGCCCGAGCGTTCGAGCGAGCAGCACCAGCGCGAGCACCAGCGCGAGTGAGCGTGCGATCGAGCGAGCGCGTGCGGGTGCCGAGCTCGCGGTGTCACTGTGACACTCACGGTCCGCGTGATCGCCCTGACCACCACCAGGATCCGGGCGATGGCGAATAGCGAGGCCCACGGCGACCAGCACGACCAGCCCGCCCAGGCCGAGGCCCCAGCGGCCGAGCACCCCAAACCCGCCCGCCCACGCCAGCGCGATCGCCAGGCTCGCGCGGGCGGGGAGCGACATCCCACAGATGATACGGGTCGTCGACAGCCATGACACCGGGGGTTAGGCTCGTTCCATGTTGAACGGCCCGCTCGCCGCCGGAGTGCTCCCGCTGCTGCCGCTACGCAGCTCGGTGCTGTTCCCGGGTGTCTCGATGCCGATCGATCTCGCGCGTCCGGCCTCGGTCGAGGCCGTCCGCCGGGCGACCGATCACAACCACCGCAACGATCTTCACAATCAAGTGATCGTCGCTGTCCAGCGCGATCCAATGACGGACCAGCCGGGCTTCGAAGACCTGCATCCGATCGCCACGGCGACCCGCATCGTCCAGGTCCTGCGCGGGCTACCGGGGCGAATGACGGTGATCGTGCGCGGGCTCGAGCGGGTGCGGCTCGACTCGCTCGAGCGCGTGGATGGCTGCGACCTAGTTGGCTACCAGCGAGCTGGGGTCAACCGGGGCGACTCGGCGATGCTCACGGCGCTCGCGGGCGTGCTGCGCGACCTCGTCAAGCGCCACGAGTCGCTGCTGCCCGCCAGTCGGGTCAGCCAGCAGCGTCAGGAGTCCGTGCAAGAGGCGCTCGACGAGCGCGACGCCGCGCGGGTCGGGGATCTGGTCGCCAACCTGGTCGAGTTCGAGACCAGCGATCGGGTCGCGCTGCTGCAGCAGCTCGACGGCGGCGAGCGCCTGCGCAAGCTGGTCGAGCTGCTCGCGCAGCGCTGCAACGAGCTCGAGGTCAAGCGTGACATCGACCGCAGCGTCCGCGACCACCTCTCGCGTCACGAGCAAGAGGCGGTGCTCCGCCACAAGCTCCGGGCGATCCAGGCCGAGCTCGGCGACGACGATCCAGACAGCTGGCTCGACGAGCTGGCCGAGCGGCTCGATCAGAAGATCCTGCCCGAGCAGGCCCAGCTGGCCGTCGATCGCGAGCTCGCCCGGCTCGAGCGCATGAACCCGCAGAGCAGCGAGGCGGTCATCTCTCGCACCTACTGCGAGTGGTTCGCCGATCTCCCCTGGCTGATCCCCGAGCGCGGCGCGGACAACCGCGGCGTCGACGTGAACCTCGAAGACGCCCGCGCGCGGCTCGAGGCGGACCATCACGGCCTCGACAAGGTCAAGAAGCGGGTGCTCGAGTACCTCGCGGTTCGCCGGCTCGCGCCCAACCAGCGGGGGCCGCTGCTGTGCTTCGCGGGCCCGCCGGGGGTGGGCAAGACCACGCTCGCGCAGAGCATCGCCGCCACGCTCGGCCGCGAGTTCGTACGCTTCTCGCTCGGGGGGGTCCGCGACGACGCGGAGATCCGCGGCCATCGGCGCACCTACGTGGGCGCGCTGCCAGGCCGGTTGATCCAGGCCATGAAGAAGGCCGGGACCCCGAACCCGGTCATCCTGCTCGACGAGCTCGACAAGCTGTCGGGCGCCGACCTACGCGGTGACCCGGCCTCGGCGCTGCTCGAGGCCCTCGACCCCGAGCAGAACGACGCCTTTGAAGATCACTACTTGAACGTGCCCTACGACCTGTCGCAGGTCATCTTCATCTGCACGGCCAACGAGGTCGGGGCGATCCCGGCGGTGCTGCGCGACCGGCTCGAGTTCATCTATCTGTCGGGCTACACCCTCGAAGAGAAGCTGCAGATCGCCCGCAAGCACCTGCTGCCCAAAGAGCTGCGCGACAACGGGCTGCTGCCCGGGTTGGCGGACGAGGCCCCGGCCGCGCCCGGCTCGCTCCGAGACCAGCGCGCGCGCAACACCAGCTTGCTGGTTGCGACCCGCCGCGAGGGTGACGACCCCGTGCCCGGCGAGTTCGCGCCTGGGGTCGAGATCTCGGACGCCGTGCTGGAGCTGCTCGCGACCGAGTACACCCGCGAGTCTGGGGTGCGAAACCTGCAGCGCCGGCTGGCCGCGCTGCTGCGCGACGTCGCCATGCAGAAGGCCGAGGCAGATCTGCCCGATCGAACCAACACCAAGCCCGCGCTGCTCGATGTCGCGGACGTCGGGCGGATCCTGGGGCCCCCGCGCTACCGCGAGGAGCTCATGGCCCCGGGGCCTCGGGTCGGCGTGTGCACGGGCCTGGGCTGGACGCCGACCGGCGGTCGGCTGCTGTTCGTCGAGGTCACGATCGTCGCGGGCACGGGCAAGTTGCGGCTGACGGGGCGCCTGGGCGATGTCATGAAGGAGTCCGCCCAGGCGGCGCTCAGCTTGATCCGCAGTCAGGCTGATCGGCTCGGGGTCGGGCACGTCGTGTTCGACAAGCGCGACGTGCATGTCCACCTGCCGTCCGGGGCGGTGCCCAAAGATGGACCCAGCGCTGGGATCGCGCTGACGACCGCGCTGCTCAGCGCGCTCGGGGGCCGCACGGTTCGGCACGACATCGCGATGACGGGGGAGGTGACCCTGCGCGGGCACGTGCTCGCGGTCGGCGGGGTGCGAGAGAAGGTGCTCGCGGCGCATCGGGCCGGGATCACCGACGTGATCTTGCCGGCCCGCAACCGCAAGGACGAACCCGACATCCCCGCGGCCGCGCTCGCCGATCTGCGCCTGCACTTCGTCTCCCACGTCGACGAGGTCTTGGCGCTCGCGTTGTGTGAGGCCCCGGCCCGCGCCAGCGCCTGAGAGCAGGCGCCAGCGCCTGAGAACAGGCGCCAGCGCCTGAGCTCAGAACCCGTACCCGATCATGGGGTCGGGGACCACAGGTTCCGCGGTCGGGGCTGTCGCGGGGCTCACACGCTCGAGCGGCGCGGGGGCGGGATCTCGGCTCCAGGTCGCGGGCGCTTGCGCGGACGGAGCAGCGTCCGGCGTCGACGCCTGCAGCGCCGCGAGGCTGGTCAGCTCGATCACCACCAACAACACGGGGACCAGCAGGAACACGATGTTGACGACGGGGAGCACCAGCTGCTCGATGAAGTCGGCCCCCCGCCGTGGTTCGCGTCGCATGGGGCCGAGGACGGTCGACCCCATGGGAAGTTCCGTGCCTTGGAGGTTGGATCCAGCGCGAGCCACGGAGGCGTCTGCGCCGGGGTGAACCCGCGGTCGCGCGGCCTGATCCGCTCGCGCGATCTCCCGGGCGACCCAGGCGAGGCGCGCTCGTCGTCGGGGCATTCTCGCACCGCCATTCGGCGCGGCCGCCCGTTTCAATGGATATGTCATCAATTGCGTATTGATTCCAATGCGACGCAAGCCAGGGCAAAGTCGCCCCAGGCTGATTATCTATTTTTCACAAGTGGATCCGATTAGCAAGAAAATGGGTATCCCAGCGTTTGGCCAGTTACTAGCCAAAGGATGGGACCCACGGCCATTCGGACCCAATGCACGCTCGCGCCGCAGTCTCGCCGCGGTCGATCTCGAATCACTGTATGGTGTTCTTTATTTCAATATACCAACACGTTCGCCGAGTGGTGTGTATATTGAGACCATGTTGCACAACAAACAGATGTTCTCGGTCATTGCTCTGGTTGCGCCCTTCGCCCTGGCGGCGGTGGCCACCTGGACAACCTCCAATTCGGCCGTGGCCAGCGCGCAGGGGCCCGATCTATGTCTCGCCACTGGCATTGACGCCAGGCCCGATGACGACAACATCGGTCGTGGGGGCTGCGTGTACGCGGCCGCGGACGCGCCCGTGCTCGGGGCCGATGTCTGCTGGGACGGCAAGCTCGCCAAGCTCAAGGGCACCGCTCCGTGTCTGGGCTACACGCGCGCCTACCACGTGCGCCACGGCGAGGTGCTCGACCCCCACACCGGCGAGATCGCGGCCTATGCTCCGCTGCCGGACACCTGCAAGCTCGTGCCTTGCTCGCCGATGTTTCAGCCGGTCCCGGTCGAGGACGGCCTGGCTTGCTGCGATCCCAAGACGGGCGACTGCGTGGCTCCCGACGCGAACGGCATGTGCACCGTCGGCGACATCACGTGGTGTAAAGAACTCGAGAAGCACAATGACGGCAGCGTCACCTGCTACGAGTAATCGCAGACGACACTGGCCTGGCTGCCGCCAGCTTGATCCAGCTCCTGATCCAAATCCTGATCAGATCCTGACCAGATCTGCCCGCTCACGGCCGCTCGGCGTCGCGTTGACGCCGACGGTACTTGGCCATGGCGGTCGCGCGCTTGTCCGTGAGGCTGGTCGGATCGGCGCCGAGATCCTGGGCGAGGTTCAGACCGGCCGCGTAGAACAGCGAGGCCTGGGTCGGCGCATCGGCGCTGACGAGCTGATCGCCCAGCGCTTCGATCTGCGCGAGGTACTCACGCTGCGCTTCCGTGTCGGTCTCGCGCACGACCGGCATCGCCGTCATCAACACGGGGACGGTCTGGGCGAACTCGCCAGCCTCGATCAGCTCGCGGGCATGGTCGATCGCTGCGTTCGCGGTCAGCACCGCGGTTGGGGTGATGACCACGTCGAGCGCTGGGGCTTCGCGGGACAGACCCACGGCGGCCAGGAACACCGCGCCCAGCATCGCCGCGGTGACCGACGGGCGCACGCTACGGCGCAGCCAGCTGCCGACCGGCGCCTCGGCGCTCAACACCCCAAACTTGCCCGAGTTCGCCGGCGCCAGCGCCCACAACAGCGCGTCCATGGTCTCGAAGCGATCCTCGGGCTCGACGGCCAGGCCGCGACGCAGCGCACGGACCACGTGTGCGCGCCCGCGTGGGGTGCCGGCTGGGCCCGCGGCGATCGAGTCGTAGCGTCGCTGCGCGTCGGCGCCTGCGAACGGGGGCTGAGCGGCGAGCGCCTCCCACAGCGCGACACAAAACGAGAATTGATCGCTGCGATCGTCGCCCGAACGGCCAAGCAGCCGCTCGGGCGCGATGTAGCGGAGGGTCCCGACCGCGACCTTGGCATCGCCAAGCGCGAGCCCGCTGTCGACGACGCCCAGGCCATCCCCGACGGGGCCTTCGGGGGCCAGCGGGGCGAGCGAGTCGAGCGTGTCGAGGTGGCGGGCGAGGCCGAAGTCACCCACGGCGACGCTGCGATCGGCGCGCAGCATCACGTTGGCGGGCTTGAAGTCGTGGTGCACCAACCCCGCCGCGTGGGCCGCCGCGAGCCCGGTGCCGGCCTCGCTGAACAGCCGCAGGATCTCGTCGGCGTCGCGTGGGGCCGCGCTCAGCCAGCGCTGCAGATCAGTCTCGGCGTACTCGATCGCCAAGAACGGCGTATCGCCGTGTCGACCGACGTCGTGGACCGCGAGCACGTTGTGGTGGTTGAGCCGGGCCATCGCCCGCGCCTCTCGCAGGGCGGTCGCCAGCTCGTTGGGCGCGAAGCTGGTGAACAGCTTGAGCGCGACGCGTCGATCGAGGTCCCGATCCATGGCCTCGTACACGACCGCGAAGGCGCCATGCCCGAGCCGCCGAAGGATCTCGAACCGGCCCGCGATCAGCTGGTCGGGCTCGTCGACGTGCTCGCTACCGTCGAGCTCGAGGCTCGACGCCAGGTCGTCGGCTTGGAAGCTGCGGGGACTCATGAGCAACGCGCCACGCTTAGACTACCCAGTCCAGGCGGTTTCCCAAGCTGCTCCCGCTAGCGGCGCAAAAACAACGCTCTAGTGGTGTTTTCGCCGGTACCGCCCAAGAGATCAGCGCGCGTTGTCTCGCCATGGGCGAGACCGCCCCAAGCTGTCTCGGCTCGATCAAACAGAAAAACCCCGAAGCGAACGCTTCGGGGTTGAGCCTCGTTGAGCCCGGTAGGACTCGAACCTACGACCAACGGATTAAAAGTCCGTCGCTCTACCAACTGAGCTACGAGCCCTGGAGTGAGGCAGTGACCCCTACGGGATTCGAACCCGTGTTGCCGGCGTGAAAGGCCGGTGTCCTAGGCCTCTGGACGAAGGGGTCAGTGAGAGAGACGGGGCGTTCTACATGGTCGGGCGATGTCCGGCAAGTCCCGGCAAGTCCCGGCAAGTCCCGGCGAGTCCCGGCGAGTCCCGCATGATCGGAAATCGTCCGTCATGTCGGGCGGCCGGACACCCCAGACCGGCACACCTCAGGGGGCGAGGAAAGACATCTTGGAGGTCGTCGCGTAGAACGTCTCTTTGAGGGCGTTCCAGGCGGCGGGGTGGGTCTCGATGACGATCGCGTACATCATGCCGTTGGCCGAGTTCATCTGGAACAGGGCACGCGCAGGCTCGGGGTTGTCCGCGCTCGGCGGGACGTCGAGCACCGCCTGGTAGTAGCGCGTGCCGTCGTCGCGCTTCTCTTCGCTGAGGGTGTGGCCGGTGTAGCCCATGGCCTCGAGGGTCTCGTCGCGGATCACGGCGATGTCACGCTTGTCGTCCGCGAAGAAGGTCATGGCCATGTAGCTGATGACGCCGCCGGGCATGCCCTCGATGCACGAGACCGACTCGATCTCTTTGCTGGTGAGCGAGGCAAAGCTCGGGGTCTGCTCGACGAAGTTGTCCTCGGTGACGTTCTTGGGCAGCCGGATCAGGACCGTGTCGCCAAAGTACGGGGCCGGGTAGTCGGCCGTCTCGGCTGGGCAGACCTTCTTGGTCGGGTCTTCCTCGTTGCCGCCACCTTCGTCGCCGCCCGAGTTGTCCTCGGCCTTGCCCTTGCCCTTCTTCTTGTCTTTGCCCTTGGTGTCGGCGGTGGCGCTGCCATCGTCCGGCGGGTCCGTGCCTGGCGGGGTCTTGTCGCAACCAGTGGCGAGCGCGAGAGAAAGGACCAGAGAAGTGATAATGGCGGATCGGATCACGGGCACAGGTCTCCTGGTGTGGCGCATTCTTGCCAGGTCAGCGGGCGAGATTCAAGCGTCGCCCGGGGAGTCCGCCAGCGCCGTGTGGCGGGACTGGTCAGGCGGCGCGTAGGTGTCGCGCCGCGGTTCGCTGGCAACGCATGGCACCCGTGGCGGACTTGCAGTCAGGTTCAGGCCGGCGCATGCCACTCCACGGCGCCGCCAGGCAAGAAGTAGATGAGGTTCATGCGCTCGCCCGCGACCTGGGGGACGTGCCGCGAGCCAGGCCCCAATACCACCCAACCAGGCCGTCGAGCCTCGAATTGGCAGTCTGAGGGCGACGTGGCCGGGCCGGGACTCGCGGGGAACCCGATCGTCACCTCGCCGGCGGGGTGGGTGTGCTCGAGCCCCGCGCCGATCATGCTCACGATGTCGATCGACAGGCCGTGGGTCGCGGCGCTGGACTTGGCCACGCGGGAGAAGCGTGCGTCTGCCTGACCGCGGTTGGCCAGCACTCCGGCCTCGATGCCGCGCGCGATCAGATCGCCGAGCGCCTGGATCTGGGGCCCGGCATGGGGAAACTCGCGCTCGAGCGTGGCCTCGATCACCTGGATCCTCTCCGGTGTGACAGCGGCGGCGAGGTCGAGGGCGGCGACGCGAGCGAGGAGCGGGTCGAGCTGCGCGAGCAACTCGGTGTGGAGTGGGTGGGGGCGGTCGGACATGGGGGAATCTTGCTACTCGGGCGTGTGGGGGGACGCGCTCGTGTCCCAGCTGCGGCCGGTCACGCGGACGCGAAGGTGAGGGGGGTCCAGGGTCGACGCGGCGCTCGGGGTCAGCAGCGACGAGCCGTCCAGCACGCAGCGTAGCGGGGCAGCGTCGATCTCCGCCAGCGCGTGGGCAGGACCGTGCTCGCCGCCCCGCGCGGACTCCCGCAGCCAGGCGCCGACCTTGGCGCCCTGACCGACCCGGGTCAGAGCTACGCGGCGCTCGTCGAGCGTGGCGATCGTGAGCACGTCGAACGGAAAGCCGTCGGGCGAGCCCGCGCCGAACCGGCCGCCGGGGTGCTCGGGGTCGGCGCGCAGCATGATCTGCCAGCGCCCAAGCACCCGCGCCGCGAGCAGCTCCGGAGGACAGGCGCTCGGCCACAGCCACACGGTCTCGCCCGCGGGGCTGTGCAGCTCGACGAGCTCGCCGGGGTCGTCGCCGAGCTCGTCGAGCACCCGATCGAGGTTGTCGAGCTGCAGGGCCAAGTTCCGAAAGTCGAGGGCGGCGAACACCGGGAGCGTCACCTCGGGGGCCTCGGTCATTCGCGCGAGCGTGGCGAGAGCGTCGGCGAGCTGCGGATCGTCGCGCTGGATCGACGCGGTCAAGCGAGCGTCGTCGGGGACCCAGTCGTAGTCGGCGAAGCGCAGCCCGGCGTCGCACGCTGGGGACTCGGCGGCGGGATCCGGGCTCGCGGTGGCGGCCGCGTCGACCGGCGCCTCGCTCGCGACCTGGCGACAGCCCAAGGCGATCGCCGCCGCCAGCCCCCCGCCGATCAGCGCGACAGCGAGGCTCGGCTTGGGTGCGGCGTGCATGGTGACGATCGTCCGCTCAACGATCCGCGAAGTGCTTGACCTGGTCCGGCGCGATCGCCAGGCGCCCGACCACGCCGCCCTCCTCGGGCGCGAACGCGATCTCGCCGATCAGCTGTTGAACCTGCTGGTTCTCTTCGGGGTGGGCGCGGGCCCGAAGCGCGTTGGCGCACTCGTCGACGTCGCCGCTGGGATCGAGCCGCACCTGACCCTCGTAGCCGACCTTGGTCCCGGGCCCGGGGACCCGACGCAGGGCGAACTGGACCTGCGCGATGGTCTGGCTCACGTCGAAGTGAACCAGCGGACCGGCGGCGAACAGGACCAGGTCGATCATGGGATCTTCGGTCAGCGCGCGGGCGAGCTCTTGCTCGACGGGCGAGCTGGCCTGGTCTCGCGCGGTGGTCAGCGGCTCGAGGCCCGCGCCGGGGACGTCGACGGGGATGAACGCCGCGACCTCGCCGAGCACGGCGATCCGCCACGGGAACGAGCCGCCGGGCAGCCACACGTCGATGTCGTCGACGGTGTTCTTGGCGAACCCACCTTGCTCGAACAGCGGCCCGAGCTCGCCTGCGTCCGTGCGAAGTCGACGCACGAAGTACGGCGACTTGGACAGCGCCACGCTGAACGCGAGCGAGCTGGGCTCGAGCCAATTCTCCGGCTCGGCGTCGCCGTCGAACACCACGTCGAGCCCCTCGTCGAGGGTCGCGCGCTCATCGAGCAAATCGGCGGCCTTGGGCGGGATCGCAAACACCACGGCGAGCACCGCCGGATCGAGGCGCTCGCCGACGCGGTCGTAGGCGACCGCGAGCGGATCGGGGGGCAGCCACGCGAGCAGCAGATCGAGCTCGCTGGACGCGGCGGTTGGCGGCGCCTCGGCGGGGCTGGCCGCTGGATCTTGGGTCGCAGGCGGCGTCTCGGCGGCCTCGCTGGATTTCGCTGGATCGGGGGTGGGTGGCGGATCCTTGCAGCCTGCCGCGGATCCCAGCGCGAGCGCGGCGGTCACGAGCAGACCGACCGATCGCAGATGTGTGGAGGCGCTCATGGCTGCGGCACCCAGCGCTGGCCTGCGCGGACGAAGCGACGGGGGAGGGCGAGCACGCGCTCGGGCACGCTGCCAGTGTCGCCGGGTAGCCCGGCGTAGTCGGGATCGTGAGGCATGACGATGTGGAGGCTGCTGTCGACCGGGATGACCTTGGGCAAGATCGGCTCGCGGACACAAGCCGGCGGCCGCTCGAGCCAGGTGCGCCAGTCGCCGGCGGCGAGGCTGAGCAACACGCTCAAGGTTGGCGGCGGCAGGTCGACCTGCTCGGCCCGCCACTGATCGAGGATCGCCGCCGCGCTGGCCCAGCGCCCGGCCCGGGTCTCGACGCCGTCGGCGATCGCGTCGTGGCCCTGGTCGGCGGCGATCGTGGTCAGATAGAAGCGGGCCACGAACCGGCGGGGCGACTCGCCCGAGGGGGTCTTCCAGGTGTCGAACCAGCGCAGCCGGTCGAGCTCGACGCTGAGGCTGGCCTCTTCGACGCACTCCCGCTGCGCCGCTCGCGCGAAGCTCTGGTCTTCGTCGCTCCCGTCGACGCCGTCCTCCGCCTCGACCCGGCCGCCCGGAAACACCAGCGCGTCGGGCATGAACGCGCTCTTGCTCGAGCGCCGGAGCATGTAGAGTTCGGGGGCGTCGTCGCTGGGCCCGCGGGGCCGCAATACGACGACGGTCGCCGCCGGTTGGACAGCCCTGGTCATCACGCCGGTGGTATCACGTCCACGCCTGGCCTGGCCATCCAAACACCGGTTGTCGGGGAGCGCGACCGCGAATACCCTCGCTGACATGGTCCGCGTGTTCGTGTCCCAAAACTGCATCGATCGCTGGCATGCAACGGGCGGCATCGCGATCGACGGCGATCTGCTGCGCTTCCACGCGGTCCCGAGCACGAACTTGTTCATCAACCCCAGCGTGTACTTCGAGCGCGTCGACGGCGGCGAGAGTGATCCCTACGACATCGTGGGTGCCGTCAAGACCGCGCAGGAGCTGGCCCAGATGGGGGCGGAGCACTACGAGCGATCGGTCGTGCTCGGGGACTTCGCGTATACCGTCAACCCTGGGTTCGTGGCCTCCCCAGTCGGTGCTGACGGCGCCGCCCAGATGATCGACCCCAGCACGTGGGGCCAGCTGGTCGGCGCCATGGAGGCGCTCGGGGTCCCGTGACCGCGGCCGTTTGACGCCGCATAGTCGACTCAGCTCCGATGCTGCCTTTCTTCATCCTCGCGGCGCTGGCCTACGGCGCGGCTTCGTTCGCCTACGGCGCGGGCACCAGTGAGGGTAGCTCGATCAAGCAGTGGGCGCGGGCGCTGCTCGCTGGCGCGGCGCTGCTGCACACGGCGACCGTGGGGGCCCAGTGTGTCGAGGGCAACCACCCGTTCAAGTCGGTGTTTCTCGCGACCAGCCTGGGGCTGTTGATCGCGGTCGCCGGGTTCTTGGCGATCAGCGCCAAGCGACGGCCGATGCGGGCGCTCGGAGCGGTGCTCGCCCCGTTCGGATTGATCGGCCTGACCCTCGGGGTGGTGATGGGCCCGGCCGATGGAGTCGGAGCTGGAGTCGGCGCGGGGGTGGTGCGGGCGCACATCGCCCTGGCCACGGTCGGGGTCTCGGGCTTCACGCTCGCGGCTGGGGTCGCGGGCCTGTACCTGGGCATGGAGCGGCGGCTGCGGACCAAGCAGTTTCAGCCGACCGAGTCGGGAATTTCCCTGCTCGGGCTCGATCGTCTGCACTGGTGGTTGGTGTTGCTGGTCACGCCCGTGTTCACGCTGGCGATCGTGACCGGCGCGATCGCCTTGCTCCGCGTCGGCGGACCCCAGATGCTGAGCGGGCGGCTGATCGAGCTGGTCGCCGCGGGGGTCGCGTTCATTGCAACCTCGGCCGCGCTGATCTCTCGCGCGGTCTGGGGTCTCCGCGGTCGCAAGGCCGCCTGGCTGACCATGGTCGCGTTCTTGTGCATGGTCTTGATCCTCGTGTCCTACGCCGTCCGCTCATGACCCGCTACACCAGCACGAGGACGCGATGAGCTTGTTCGCGGTGGGGCTCAACCACACGACGGCCCCGGTCGATCTGCGCGAGCGGCTCGCGGTCCCGCGCGAGCAGATCGGCGAGAGCCTGGCCGGGCTGGTCACGCGCGCGTCGCTGAGCGAGGTCGTGCTGCTCTCGACCTGCAATCGGGTCGAGGTCTACGCGGTCCAGCCCGAGGCCAAGCGCCCCGATCAGATCCTCGACGCGCTCGCGGATCTGCGCGGGATCCAGGGCGACATCATCCGCCGCCACTGCTTCGTGCGCGAGCAGGACGGGGCCGCGCGACACATCTTTCGGGTCGCGGCCAGCCTCGAGAGCATGGTCGTGGGCGAGCCGCAGATCCTCGGCCAGGTCAAGGACGCGTGGCAGCTCGCGCGACAGCGTCGCACGGTCGGGCCGATCCTGGATCGCTGTCTGACCATGGCGTTTCGCGGGGCCAAGCGGGTGCGCAGCGAGACCGAGGTCGCCCGTGGTGGGGCGTCGGTCGCGTCGGTCGCCGTCGAGCTCGCGCACCGGATCTTTGGGGAGCTGCGCGGGTCCACGGTCGCGCTGATCGGCGCGGGCGAGATGGCCCGACAAGCGGCGGCGCATCTGCGGGCGGCCGGGGCCGCGCAGGTGTTGGTCGTCAACCGCAGCGCCGCGCGTGGTCAGGCGCTCGCCGAGGCCGTCGGCGGCGTCGCGCACGGCTGGGATCAGCTCACCGAGGTGTTGATCCGGGCCGACGTGGTCGTGACCAGCACCGGCGCGTCCGAGCCAATCATCGACGCTCGAATGATGCGCAGGATCATGCGCAAGCGTCGGGGCGCGCCGATCTTCATCGTCGACATCGCGGTCCCGCGCGACGTGGATCCCAAGGTGGGTCGGCTCGACTCGGTCTACGTCTACGACGTCGACGATCTCCAGAAAATCCTCAGCTCCAACATGCAGGCGCGCGGGCACGAGGCCGAGGCCGCGGGGGCCGTGCTCGAGCAAGAGATCACCGCGTTCTTGCACTGGCAGCGGGCCCGCAGCCTCAACCCGGTGATCCGTGATCTGCGGACTCACGCGCGCTCGATCATGGAGCGCGAGGTCGACAAGGCGATCGCGCGGCTCGGCGATCTCGACCCCGGTCAGCGCGAGGCCGTCGCCGCGCTGGGTCACGCGATCACGCAGAAGATCCTGCATCGGCCGCTCAAGGCCCTGCGCGAGTCGGCGATCCACACCGAGCGCGACGATCTGTCCGGGGCGCTGCGGACCTTGTTCGCGCTCGAAGAGGCGCTGGACAGCGAGGCCGAGCTTGGCGACGCTGCGTGCGGGCACGTCGAGTGCGGGCCCTCGATCCCGGAGACTGACGAGTTCGACTCGCTCGAAGCGCTCGATCCTCTGGACGATCTCGACCTCGACCCGAGCGAGTGACGAACACGTGAGCACCGATCAACGAGCATCAGGACCCAAGCGACTTCGGCTTGGCACCCGCGCCAGCGCGCTGGCGCTGTGGCAGGCCAACTATGTGCGCGACGCCATGCTGGCCCGCTGGGGTGACGCGCTGGAGGTCGAGCTGGTCGAGATCACCACCCAGGGCGATCTGATCCTCGATCGACCGCTCAACCAGGTCGGAGGCAAGGGCTTGTTCGTCAACGGTATCGAGGACGAGCTGCTCGCCGGTCGGATCGATCTGGCGGTCCACAGCATGAAGGATCTACCCGGGCACACGCCGCCGGGTCTGGCGATCGTCTGCACCCCGGAGCGCGCCGATCCACGCGACGCGCTGGTCGGTCCCGCGGGCTCGCGCCTGGCTGATTTGCCGGCAGGGACGCGGGTGGGGACCTCGAGCCTGCGCCGGGCCGCGCTCGCCAAACGCCTCAATCCAGGGGTCGAGGTCGTCTCGATCCGCGGCAACGTCCAGACCCGGATCAGCAAGATCGAGCAGGGCGTCGCCGACGTGGTGTTGCTCGCCGCCGCCGGCCTGCAGCGGCTCGGCCTCGACGCGCAGGTGGCCGAGTACCTCGACCCCGAGAGCTTCTGTCCGGCGGCGTGTCAGGGGATCTTGGCGATCGAGGCCCGGGCCGACGACGCGACCGTCCGCGAGCTGCTCGGGCCGCTCGAGCACCCGCCCACCGGAGTCGTCGCGGCGGCCGAGCGGGCGTTCCTCGGCCGACTCGAGGGCGGCTGCCAGGTGCCGATGGCCTGTCACGCGCGGCTGGGCTCCGACGAGGTGCACGTGCGTGGGCTGGTCGTGGATCCCTCGGGCGCGCCGCTGTTCGACGCGCGCAAGTCCGGCCCCGCGACCGAGGCCGCGGCGATCGGTCGGGGTCTGGCCGAGACGCTGCTGCGGCTCGGAGCCGGGGGGATCATCGAGACCCAAAAACGCCTGGCCGCCGCGAGCACCTAAGCTGTTTTCAGCTCGGGCGAGACTGCTTTCAGCTCGGGCGAGACTCCTCGCCCGCTTGCGGGCGGCATTCGTGTTCTGGTCCACCCGTGGGCAGCGATCAGCCGTCGACGCGGCCGAGCGGGGCGTTGTCGAGGCCGCCCGCGAACACCAGCTTGCCCTCGGGGTCGATCACGAACATGTGGGGGGTCGTGGTGGCGCCGTAGCTGTGGCCGACGGCGCCGTCCTCGTCGATGAGGATCGGGTGGGCGAGCTTCCACTCGGCCTTGGCCTCCTTGTTGCGCTCGACCCCGGCGCCCTGCTTGCCGGCGGCCCCGGAGTTGATCGCCAGCCACACCACGCCAGCTTGGTGCTGCTCGTTGCCGAGGGTCGCGAGCGGTCCCTCGCCGTGGGCGTACTTCACGAACGGGCAGTCGGGGTTGAACCACTCGAGCACGACCGTCTTGCCGGCGAAGTCCGCGAGCGAGACTTGCTCCCCGTCGAGGTTGGGCAGCGTGAACGCGGGCGCGGGCTCGCCGACCTTGGCGGTGGGCGCGGTGCCCTCGTCGGCATACTTGACGCCGCAGCCGTACGCCTTGGGCTCGGTCACCGTGATAGGGCCACCGGCCGCGAGGTGGCCCAGCGCAGTGAGCAGGTGCGGCTCGTAGCCAGCGTCTGCGTCGGCCGCGGGCTCGGCCGGATCGGCCTTGGGCGCCGCGTCGGCTTCTTTGGGCTTCTCGGTCTTGCTGTCGTCGGCGTTGTTGGTGCCGCCGCAGGCCGTGAACGCGAGGCAGGGCAGGGCGAGGGCGAGGGCGAGGGTCGTGGTGGACTTCATGGTCGTTGGTTCCTGGGATCAGGTTGCGGGCCAGGGGACAGCGAGCTCGAGCCAGCGGGTCTCGCCAGCGATCGTCGAGCGCAGCACGCCCTGGGCGCCATCGGGTGGGGGTCCTGTGAAGCGGTAGTGGAGCTCGAGGGTGCGGCCCTCGGCGATCTGCTTGCCGAGGATCGCGGTGTCGGCCGCGAACGGAAACAGCTCGACGAGCTGCAGCTCCGCGTGGGGCTCGACGATCAGCTTGCCGTCGGCCCAGCTGGCCGTCAGGCGATCGCCAGCGGGCTCGGGCACGCGCTCGAGCATCGCGAGGATGGTCGGGTCGCTGGCGGTCGGCAGCTCGTCGAGCTTGGCGACCAGCTTGGTGGACCCGGGGATGCAGCTGTCGGCGCACGCGAGGTAGCTGCTGGTCAGCTCCAAGCTGGGGTGCTCGCCGAGCTCGGCCAGCGGGACAAACAACACGGCTTCGTGGCCCCAGCCGTAGCTGACCTGGCCACCGTCGCTCGCGAAGGCGTCGGGGGCCGGGTACAAGATCGGGCCCGGGCGGGCGTGGGTGGGCGTGATCTCGAGCTTGGTGCGCAAGCCCGAGTCGCCCGGGTTTTGCCAGTAGATGTGCCAGCCAGCTTCGATCTGGTGGCGCACGGCCACGAGCGCGTCGGCGTGCGCGAGCGGGCTGTCGGGGCCGAGCCGCTCGGCCAGGCGGGCGCGCGCGGCCGCATCGACCAGGGCCAGCTCGACGCGGACCAGCGTGGGCCGCTCCTCGGCTTTGGGCCCGCCAGCCGCGGCGGCCTCGGCGGGCAGCTGCGCGTTGGTCGGGGCCTGGGTCGTGCACGCGACCAGGAGGCCGGTGATCAGCGCAGTGGCGAGCTTGTCCACGCGGGGCAGGATAGGGGCAGGAACCCGCGCGCGCCAATCACCACAGCAAGATCGCGACGCCGCCGACCGCGATCATGGCTCCCAGCGCGCCTGCCCAGCCAAACCGCTCGCCGCGGAGCCAGGTGATCGGCAGCATCAGGATCGGCGTGGTCGCCATCAAGCTCGCGGCGACCCCGGTCGCGGCCAGCTGGACCGCGAGCAGCGACAGCCCGACCCCCAAGAATGGCCCGAACACCGCCCCGATCGCGGTCGCGCCCATCGCCTGGCGATCACGGATCGCCAGGCGCACCCGCGGCCACCAGCCGGCGAAGGTGATCACCGCCGCGAACCCGACGATCGCCGTGATCACGCGGATCTGCGTGGCCGCGAACGGATCGTGATCGGCCATGCCGTGCTTGCTCAGCACCAACCCGCCCGCTTGCCCGAGCGCGCCGACCAGGGCCAGCGCGACGCCGCTGTTGATGAACCGCAGCCGCAGCGAGATCGGGCCTTCAGGGGCGGCGACCGGGACCGCCGACGCCGGCTTGTTGGGCTGGCGCTGAAGGACCGCCCAGCCGATCCCGCTGACCGTCAGCCCGATCCCCACCAGCTCCCGGGCGCCGAGCCGCTCGTCGAGGAACACCAGGCCAAACAGGGTCGTCCACACCGGAACCGAGGCCATGACCAGCGTCGAGAGCCGCGGGCCGATCAGCACCAGCGCGCGAAACAGGCACAGATCCCCGATCACGAACCCGATCAGCGCCGACAACCCCAGCCAGCCCCACGCGTCAACTTCGATGTCGAGCGGCAGCGCGTGACCGCGGGTGACCACGCCCCACAGCATCAGGGGGACCAGCGCCATGCACAGGCGCAGCAAGTTGAGGCTCAGCGAGCCGATCCGCTTGCCCGCCGACTCGAACGAGAGCGCGGTGATCACCCAGCATCCGGCGGTGCCCAGGGCCGCGAGCTCACCGGCGCGCTCGATCACCGGCCGACCATAGTCGCGGCGTCTGTCGCTGTCGACGGGCGAGTTGCCGTGACTCCCGGGCGGGAACGCAATACGGTCTGTGGGTGGAGCCGCGATCTCACGCAGGGCGGGCCGGCCGGGCGGTTCGGCTGGGGCTGCTCGCGGGTGCAGTGCTTGGGCTCGCGCTCGGCGGGGTCGTGGCCGCGGCCCCGAGCGTGGAGGCGACCTGCGACGACGTGCTGGAGCTCGCCTCACTCGCGGGGGAGCCGGTCGATGGCGACGATCGCCAGGCCTGTGTCCGCTACTATGAAGACCAGCGCGCGGACCGGGGCGTGCTCGGGTGGGCGTGGCTGTCGTGGTGCACGTGGGGGGCAAACAGCATTCCCGAGGCTGGGGAGTGCTGACAGCCAGAGCGCCGATCAGTTTGGAGACGCACCTGGCATCGTGAATTCAAACTGGTCGGTGCTCTAGGCGCGAGACAACCCGGGTCTGTTACCATCGGGCGGCTGTCTGCTGTCGAGCGGGCGACGAGCATGGTCGAGCAGAGCCCAGATTCGTTGCGTGAAGCGGCGCCGGCCTATGACGACCTCGAGGCCAAGCGCGCCCGGGCCGGGGTCGCGGCGGCGTTGTTCGCTGGGCCGGGCACCGACGAGCCGGCGGAGCGGCTCACGGTCGGGCGCTACGAGATCGACTCGCGGCTTGGCTCGGGGGGCATGGGGGTGGTCTATCGCGCTCACGATCCCGATCTCGAGCGCGCCGTCGCGGTCAAGCTGCTGCACGCCGACTCCTCGACCGACGACAAGGCCCGCGCCCGGATGCTGCGCGAGGCTCGGGCCCTGGCCAAGCTCGCGCATCCCAACGTGATCACCGTGTTCGACGTCGGGACCGACGACGGGCAGGTGTTCGTCGCCATGGAGCTGGTGGCGGGCAGCGATCTGCGCCGCTGGCTCGAGGATCGGCGCGGGGCGACCTGGCGGGAGGTCCTCGAGCTGTTCATCGCCGCCGGGCGTGGGCTCGCGGCCGCCCACGAGGTCGCGCTGATCCACCGCGACTTCAAGCCCGAGAACGTGTTGGTTGGCGACGACGGGCGCGTGCGCGTGCTCGACTTTGGCCTCGCGCGGATCCAGCAGGCGATCAACCCCGCGACCGAGGACGAGCGCGAGCGCCCACCCGCGCCGAGCGTCGCGCGGACCGACCCGGCGGGCACCGACAACGCTTCGGCGGGCGCGGGCGAGCGGGACATCGCCCACCTCCCGACCGCGTTCTCGGGCGGCCTGACCGAGACCGGGGCGCTGCTCGGCACGCCGCTGTACATGGCCCCGGAGCTCTACGCCGGTCGGCCCGCCGACGAGCGCAGCGATCAGTTCGCGTTCTGTGCGTCGCTCTACGAGGGCGTCTATCGCCAGCTGCCGTTCGGATCGAACAACCTCCCGGCGCACGTCAAGGCCGTCAAAGCCGGCCAGCTGGTCGAGCCACCGACCGATTCATCGGTGCCCGTCGAGCTGGGCCGGATCATCGCCCGCGGGCTCGCGGCCGATCCCGACGCCCGCCATCGGGACATGGCCAGGCTGCTCGCCGAGCTCGAGCGCGTCGCTCGAGGACCGGCACAGACCGCGCTGCCCGAGCCGGCCTCGTCGCGGCGCTGGCTGGGGATCGCGGTGGTGGTCGCGGCGGCGGCCGTGGCCTTGATCGGCGTCGAACTCGGGTGGTTCGTCACCAGCGCGCCCGCGCAGGTCAGCGCGAACGACACTAAAACTGGGCCTAAACCTGGGCCTGAACCTGGGTCCGAGCTCGAGCCGGCGACTGAGCCGGACGCACCGGATCCGACCCCAAACACGCCAGATCCCGCGGCTGCCCCCGCCACGCACACGACGTCGCCGGGCGACCCGGTTGACCCGCTCGGCGCAACCGAGACCACGGACGCGGCCGGCGATGAGTCGGGATCCGTCGAGCCCGAGCTCACCCAGCCAGCGCAGCCCAACATCGAGTTGCACGGGTGGTGTCACCTCCACGAAGATCGCTACACCTTGCTCAGCCGCACCAACAGTCGGCGCGCCAGCTTCACGCATCAGGGCACCTGCTACACGTGTCGGGTCGAGCGGCGGCGCAGTCGGACCAGCAGCTTCTCGCCGCGCGACTGCGCTGGGTACTCGCTGTGCGGGGAAGCGAGCGCCAGCGCGTGCGAGTGATCCAACCGGTCTGGGTCGTGATCGCGGCGCTGTTGGTGGCGCTGCTGGTCCCCACGCTGGCCCGCGCGGCCAAGCCCTACGGGGTCGTGACCGTGGATCTGCGCCCCGAGATCGGCGAGGTGCCCACGCACCTGTGTGTGGTGTCGCAGGGCCAGGGCCCGCGCACCCGCCAGCGCCTGAGTGAGCTGTTCTTGCCCCACGCGGGCACCGAGCTGGCGCAGCGCGACGAGCTGATCCTCGATCCTGCGACCTGGGGCAGCGGCAGCGACGAGCGCCCGTGCGAGGCCGGTGGCGCGTGCTTGCCCCGGGTCGAGCTGCCGATCGCCAATGTCCTGGCCGACGATCTATGGGTCGCGTGCACCTCCGACAGCCTCGTCGCCGATCGATCGACCCGTGACCCGCGGGTGCTGGTCATGATGCTCGAACACCTCGAGGGCTCGCCGCCGCTGCTCGAGTCGCTCAAGTTGACCGGCGGGGTCGCGACGATAGGGGTGCAGGCGGATCTGAGTCGGATCGTCGTGACCGCGCGCAGCCTCGGCGGTCACTACGACGCCCACACCCGCGCGTTCCGGGCCGAGGAAGCCTCGGACCACAGCGAGCTGGTCGCGCTGCCGCTCGCGCCGCGCTGTCACGGCGTCGAGATCGAGCTCCCGGGCGTGCGCCTGCGCGAGTCCGATCGGGACCGGCTCGAGCTGCGCGCGCACGGGGTCGACCTCGACGTGCACACCTGCGTCGGTCCGCTGCAGGGCTCGGCCCGCATGCACGTCGAGCTGCCGCGCGCCGAGGGGTTCGGACGGCTCGAGGTCGAGCTCCCGCCGACGGCTGGCGAGACGCCCACTGCCACGCGCTTTGCCGCCAGCTGGGGCACCGCCTGGCCCGAGGGCGAGCTGCGCCTCGATCCGCATCAGCTCGCGTTCATCTGGGCTCCGCCCGCGTGCGTGTGGGCGATCGGCACGTGCCCGGCCGCGACCCTCGAGGGCGGGCTGAGCTGCGAGGCGACGCCGCTGGCCGACGGCACCTGCCAGTACCTGTGCCCCGCGGGCGGCGACGCGAGCGAGGGCGACGAAGAATGGGTCGACGTCTCGCCCCCAGTCGCGGTCACCTTCCAGAAGACCGACCCCGATCAGCGCTGGAACGAGCTCCTCCAGCGGCCTGGCCAGGTCCTGTCGTCCTACGTCGACAGCGAGCACATCTACCTGGGCGCCGCGCTCGATGGGTGGAGCCGGAGCGTGCCCGGCAGCCGCATCAGCCACGTCGAGCTGCTCGAGAACGACGGGAGCTCGCGCAAGTACGCCGTCGCGGACGTCGACGAGCTGCGGATCCTCGCCGCCGGAGCCAGCTGTGATCCGCTGCGCTACCGGCTGGTCGGCGACCGCCGCTACCAGGAGGGCGCCGCCGAGATCCGCGACGGCCAGGTCGAGTTCGGCCAGGTTCACAAGACCGCGAGGCTGCTGACCTTCAACGTCACCATTGCCCAAGGTGGTGGCATCGCCCTCATGTCCGCGGCCGCGCCCGACGATCTCGGTCGCCAGGTCTACTTCACCGCGATCGGCCAGCTCGCCGCAAACTTTCGCCCTCGCGATCCCCGCTACGCCCGGGTCGCCTACGAACTGCGGCTCGGCGGCACGCTGGGCCAGTGGGGCTACTACGGCCCGGGATCGCTCGGTGAGCCCAAGCGCCAGCTCGCCGCCAAGCTGGCCTGGGCCCGGCTCCTGTTCGAGCCAGCCGTGATCGTCGACGTGGTCCCCCCGCTGTCGCTCAGCCTCGGAGTCGGGATCGGCGGCTCGTGGCCGATCAACAACGGCGATGTGATCAACACCGGCCGCTTCAACTGGATCATCTCCCCCAGCCTCGACGCCCGCGTCGCCCTCCGCCGCTGGGTCTCACTGGTCGTCCAGGGCCGCGTGATGCTGCGCGAGCAGACCTCTGTGGCCGTCGACATCGCCGGCAGCGAGCCCGTCTTCGCCCAGTTCTCAAACGTCTCCCTCATCGGCCTCTACGGCGCTCAATTCAGCTTCTGATTATGACCCCCACAGACGGCTTCGCACTGCGGGGTCACTCGCTTCGCTCGCTCCCTCTTGGCCGTTTGTTCGCAGGCGCATGATTGGCCCCCTAGAAGGGGGCTCGCGTCGCGTGAGCGGACGCTTCGCGCTGCGGGGTCACTCGCTTCGCGCTGCGGGGTCACTCGCTTCGCGCTGCGGGGTCACTCGCTTCGCGCTGCGGGGTCACTCGCTTCGCGCTGCGGGGTCACTCGCTTCGCGCTGCGGGGTCACTCGCTTCGCGCTGCGGGGTCACTCGCTTCGC
>NZ_PVNL01000135.1 GCF_002994635.1 Enhygromyxa salina
CCCTTCGACAACTCGTTCACCCGCGAGCTCCCCGCCGATCCCGAGCCCGACAACTTCCGTCGAGCCGTCCACAACGCATGCTACTCGCGCGTGCACCCAACCCCGGTCGCCGCGCCCCGCCTCCTCGCATGGTCCCCCGAGGTCGCCCGCCTCATCGGCCTCCCCGAAGATCCCCAGACCACCCCCGAGCTCGCGCAGATCCTCTCGGGCAACCAGCTCCTACCAAACATGGATCCCTACGCAGCCTGCTACGGCGGCCACCAGTTCGGCAACTGGGCCGATCAGCTAGGCGACGGACGAGCGATCACGCTGGGCGAAGTCCTCACGCCCACCAACCAACGCTGGGAACTCCAGCTCAAGGGCGCCGGCCCAACCCCGTACTCGCGCCGCGGAGACGGCCGCGCGGTCCTGCGATCCTCCGTCCGAGAGTTCCTGTGCAGCGAAGCCATGCACCACCTCGGCGTCCCGACCACGCGCGCGCTCTCGCTGGTCGGGACCGGTGACTCGGTCATGCGCGACATGTTCTACGACGGCAACGCCAAGCCCGAGCCCGGGGCGATCGTGTGTCGGGTCGCGCCGTCGTTCCTGCGCTTCGGCAACTTCGAGCTGCCGATGGCCCGGGGCGAGCACGCGATCCTGAACCAGCTGGCCGACTACGCGATCACAACCCACTTCCCGGAGCTGCTCGACCAGACCGGCGGGTCGATCACCGCGGCCACCTACGCGGCGTGGTTCACCGAGGTCTGCCAGCGCACCGCCAAGATGGTCGCCGAGTGGATGCGGGTCGGGTTCGTACACGGGGTCATGAACACCGACAACATGTCGATCCTGGGGCTGACGATCGACTACGGACCCTACGGCTGGATCGACGACTACGACCCGGACTGGACCCCGAACACGACCGACGCGTCGGGCCGGCGCTATCGGTTTGGCAACCAACCCCGCATTGCGATGTGGAACCTGGTCAAGTTCGCCACGGCCCTGCACCCGCTCGTGGGCAGCACCGAGCCGTTCGAGGACGGGATGCGAGCGTTCTCCGAGACGCTTGGTGAGCACACGCTGACGAGCTTCGCGGCCAAGCTGGGGCTCGAGCCGTTCGCGGATGACGAAGATCCCGAGGATCCAAGCAGCGGCGTGAGCCTGGCCAACCAGAGCATGCGGGTCCTGGCGAGCACGCCAACCGACATGACGATCTTCTATCGCGCGCTCGCCGACGTGCCCGTACAGGCCGACGCCAGCGACGACGAGCTGCTCGCGCCGCTGTGGGCGGCGTACTACGAGGCGGACCCCAGCACGCTGCAGCCGGCGACGCGCTCGCTGACCGTGGCGTGGCTGCGCCAGCTCGGCGCGCGGGTCCGCAACGAGGGGGCCGCGCCCGACCACCGCCGCGCTCGCATGCACGCGGCCAACCCCAAGTACGTGCTTCGCAACTACCTCGCCCAGCTCGCGATCGACAAGGCCGAGGCCGGCGATCCCTCGCTGATCAACGAGCTGCTCGATGTGATGCGCCGCCCCTACGCGGAGCAGCCCGCCTACGAGCAGCACGCGGCCAAGCGCCCCGACTGGGCCAAGCACCGGGCCGGCTGCTCGATGCTCTCGTGCAGCTCGTGAGTCGCCCCGTCATGAGGTAAAGCCGTGTCATGAGCCGTCCCGTGTTCATCCTTGGCGGTCACCAGACCGACTTTGCGCGGCACTGGACCCGCGAGCAGCTGGGCTTGATCGATCTGATCGACGAGGCCGTCCGCGAGGGGCTGAGCGACGCCCGCGTGTCCGCGACGGAGGTCGGCTCGATCCACGTGGGCAACTTCGCGGCCGAGCGGTTCGCGGATCAGGGCCACCTCGGCGGGCTGGTGGTCGAGGCCTGCCGCGCACTCGAGGGCAAGCCGTCGGCGCGGCACGAGGCGGCGTGTGCCTCGGGCAGCGTGGCGATCATGGCCGCGCGCGCCGAGCTGCTGGCGGGCCTCCACGAGGTCGCGCTGGTCGTGGGCGTCGAGCTGATGCGCAACGTACCTGGCCGGCTCGCCGCCCAGCACCTCGCGCCCGCGGCCTGGGCCCCCGCTGAGACCGAGGGCGTCGCGTTCTTGTGGCCGCAGCTGTTCTCGGATCTCGCCCAGACCTACGCGCGGCGCTACGGGCTCGACCGCGCCCACCTCGTCGCGCTGGCCCAGCAGGCGTTCGCCAACGCCAAGCGCAACCCCAAGGCCCAGACCCGCGGGTGGGAGCTCAGCCCCGCGAGCTTCAGCGAAGACGACGCGATCAACCCGGTGATCGCGGGCCAGGTTCGGCGTCACGATTGCTCGCAGATCACCGACGGCGCGGCCTCGCTGGTGCTCGCCACCGAGGCCTACGCTCGCAGCTGGGCGGCCGCGCAGGGGCTCACGCTCGCTGATCTCCCCCGCATCGAGGGGGTCGGCCATCGCACCGCCAGGATCTCGTTCGCGGGCAAGCTCGCCGACAGCGAGGATCAACCCCACGTGTTCCCGCAGGTCCACCGCTGCATTCAGGACGCGCTCACCGAGGCCGGGCTGGACTCGTGGCGAGGGCTGGATCTGGTCGAGACCCACGACTGCTTCACCAGCACGTTCTATATGGCGATCGATCACTTCGGGCTCACGCCTCCGGGCCAGAGCTTCCGGGCGATCGAAGCGGGCACCATTGCGTTCGGGGGCGCGTGCCCGTTCAACCCCTCGGGTGGGCTGATCGGGCTCGGGCACCCGGTCGGGGCGACCGGCGTGCGTATGGTCCTGGACGCGACCCGGCAGGTCAGCGGGCGGGCCGAAGCCTGCCAGGTTGACGGCGCGAGCCGGGCAGCGACGCTGAACATCGGTGGCAGCGCGACGACCTCGGTTTGTTTCGTGGTCGCCCGTGGGAACTGAAATTCATAGGGGTATTGGCCGAATGGCCATGATCGACAGTACATACATTGTCCATTGGCACACCTGACCGTCTTCTGTCATTCAATGGTACGTATCCCATCATGCACATGTCGGGGCCGCTAAAGTTCGATGAGCCGTGAGCACCCATCTGGGACACGTACAGGGGCGTAGTGGAGCTCGCCTCACGATCATGTCAAAGACTGAAAGTATGGCCTTTCGCCCGGGCAAATTGCCTCATGGTCGCGCAATATCACGAATATGCGCCAGCGAACCCGCAAATTTTCGCTGTAGTTGGTCTCAGGACCAGGTTCGCTCATTCTGATCTCCTGCTAGGATTCATTCGAGTTGGCACCGTTGGATGATCACCGGGCTCTGACTGACGCGTCGACGGCTGCGCGTCGCCGCCGAAGCGCGACCGTGATTGATCACACCTGGCATGAGTCTCAATCCCCGGCGAGCCAGTCCTCGCTGGCGATCGCAGATCGGGTCGCCCGGGCCAAGCACGCCAGGCTGAACCACGCTGGGGGCCCGGACCACGAGCCGGTGGTGCTCGGCAACTATGAACTCGAGCGGCTCGTGGGCGCTGGCGGCATGGGCCAGGTGTTCGCGGCGCGCTCGCTCGAGACCGGCGCGCGGGTGGCCTTGAAGCTGCTGCACCGGTCCAGCAGCACGGCCCTGCTGCGGCTCAAGCAGGAGTTCCGAGTGCTCGCGGACGTCGAGCACCACAACCTGGTCAAGCTCGAGGAGCTGGTCGTACCGCCCGAGGGCGAGCCGTTCTTCACGATGGAGCTGATCGACGGGGTGCCGTTCGTCGAGTACGTGCGCGGGCGAACGCCTCGGGGCCAATTGCCCAATCAAATTCGCCTGCGCCGCACGCTTCGACAGCTGCTCGAGGCGCTCGAGCACCTGCACCTGCGCGGCTACGTGCACCGGGATCTCAAGCCCTCGAACGTGCTCGTCGCCAACGACGGGCGGGTGGCCGTGCTCGACTTTGGTCTGGTCTGCGGCCTGTTTGGTCAAGCGGGCCCGGTCGAACACGACGCGCCCCACCATCCAAGCCCGCTCGAGCACAGCAGCTTGGTCGTGCACGCGGACGCGGCCGGCGACGACATCGTGGTCGGGACGCCGGCGTACATGGCCCCTGAGCAGGCTCAGCTTGGCCAGGCCGGTCCAGCCGCGGATCTCTACGCCGTCGGGGTGATCCTGTATGAGTGTCTGTGCGGGGTGCGGCCGTTCATGGGTCGCCCACAGCAGGTCTTGCTCGCCAAGATCGACGAGTCCGCCCCCGATCCGCTGGTTCGGGTCCCGCGGGCCGACAAAGATCTGCTCGAGCTGTGTCGCGGGATGCTGGCTCGAGATCCCAGCCAGCGACCCAGCGCCAGCGATGCGCTCGCCTGCCTCGACAACGCACCGCGCACGCTCGGTCGCGCGGAGCGGTTCGTCGGTCGCCTCAGCGAGCTCGCGCAGCTCGACCGGGCGCTCGCGGTGGTCCGCGGCCAGGTCCCTGGCCAGGCCCACTCGGTCGCAATGATGCTGCGGGGGCCGAGCGGTCAAGGTAAGTCGGCGCTGCTGCAGCGCTGGGCTTCGCAGCTCGATTCCGAGTCCACCTTGGTGCTGCGCGGCCGCTGCTTCGAGCGTGAGTCGATCGCCTACAAGGGGCTGGACACGGTCGTCGACGCGCTGTCGCGGCACCTTCGCCAGCTGTCCGAGCGCGAGCGCGCCGGGTTGATGCCGACCCACGTTGGGTCGCTGATCCGCCTGTTCCCGGTGCTCGAGGGCATCTGGCCTGCGCCGCTCGAGCCGAGCCGCAGCGTCGGGCCGGCCGAGCAGCGGGGGCTGGCGCTGGCGAGCCTGCGTGAGCTCCTGCGGGGCATCGCCGTCGAGCGCCCCACCGTCGTGATGCTCGACGACTTCCACTGGGCCGACACCGACAGCGCGCGCCTGCTGCGGCTGGTGCTCGACGATCCAGGTGGACCGCCGCTGTTGCTGGTCGTCGCGTTTCGGGAGCCGCCCCAGCCCTGCGAGGCCGCGGCGGAGCTGCGGGCCCTGAGCCAGGGTCGGCGCGTCGACGTGCGTGAGCTCGAGCTGGGCGGGCTGACCTGGTCGGAGGCCCGCGAGCTGGTGCTGCCCAGCTTTGGGGATGATGGCCGCGACAGTCGGCTGATCGCGCGGGCCAAGGCCCTGGTCCGCGACAGCGGCGGCAACCCGCTGCACCTGTGCGAGCTGATCCGCAGCCAGGATCTCGAGCTCGACGCGGAGCTGGATCTCGACGTGTTGATCGCGGGCCGCGTCGAGGCCCTCGAGCCCAGCTTGCGCCAGGCGCTGGCCTTCATCGCGCTCGCCAACGGTCCGATCGCGCGGGCGGTGATCCTCGCGGCCGGAGCCAGCAGCGACGATCTCGAGGCCCTGATCGACGCGGAGTTGGTGTGGCTGCCCGAGCTCGACGACGAGCTGATCGAGGTCACCCACGACCGCATTCGCGAGGCGGTGCTCGGCGAGTTCGCCAGCGAGACGCTGCCGCTGCTGCACCTGCGCCTGGCGGTCGCGCTGGCCGAGCACGACACCGACGCGGAGCTCATCGCCGAGCACTTCGAGCGCAGCGGCCAGCCACTGCTCGCGCTGACCTACGCCGAGCGAGCGGCCCGCCAGGCCATGGGCACGCTCGCGTTCAGCCGCGCGGTGACCTGGTATCAGCGCTGCCTCGACTGGCTCCCCACCCACGCCGACCCCGAGCGCCGCGCTGGGCTCGAGCGCAGCATGGCCGAGGCCTGCGCGAACTCGGGTCGCCTGGTCGAGGCGGCCCACCTGCTACTGGCCCAGGCGCGCACGCAACCAGCCCTGGACGCCCACGCGCTGCGGGCCAAGGCCGTGGAGTACCTGCTCAAGGCGGGGCGCCTGCGCGAGGGGCTGGACGAGGTTGCGACGGTGCTGCGCTCGGTCGGGTTGACGTACCCCACTCGCGGCGCGCAGCTGCATGGCGCCGCGTTGTTCTACCGGCGCGGCCTGGCCCGGGATCTAGATAATTTCCTCACCCGCGGGGAGCTCGGCGTTCCCGAGCCCGAGCGCAGCGGCGAGCGAGCGTTGCTCCGCGCCCAAGCTGGGATCTGCGCGACCGTGTCCGAGAGCCTGGTCGCGCACCAGGGGCTGATCTCGCTGTACTTCTTGTGTCGCTGGCGACGGCTCGCGGGCGAGCTGGGCGACCCACTCCTGTTCGCTCGCGCGCTGGGCATGGACGCGATCGTGTCGAGTTCGCTCGGTGATCCCGAGCGCGGCCGCGAGCTGCTGACCGTCGCCCGCCAGCTCAGCGGCGAGCACGTCGTCAACGGCCTGATGTTGGAGCTGTCCAGCGCCTCGGTCGAGGCCTTCGCTGACAACTGGGGGCTCGCGGTCGCGCGCGTCGAGCAGGCGCTGCCCAAGATCGGCGCGTGCTCCGACCTACAGTGGGAGCGACGCATGGCGATCGACTTGCTGAGCTGGACCAGCATCGAAGCCGGCGACTACCGCTCGTCGATCACCCTGACGCGGCGGGCCATGAAGGTCGCGGTCGACGTCGGCGACGTGAAGGGGGTCCGCGCCAGCGCCGGGCTGCTCGCGTGGGCGCTGGTGTGCGCGGGCGAGCTCGAGGAGGCGCAGCGCGTGCTCGAGGACGCCCGCGCCTATCAGCGCCAGCTCGTCGCGGATGACTCCGTCGATCACTTCGACCTCGCCGATGTGCTGCGCGACTTCGCGTGGATCCGCCTGCTGCTTCGGACCGAGCGAGCGACCGAGGCGGTCGCCGTGGCCGAGCAGCTGCCTGCCAAGCTGCAGCGGCTCGGACTGTGGCGGCTCCCCTCCTACCGGGGCACGGCCCTGGCGCTGATCGGCTTCGCCAACCTTCACGCCCAGCTGCGCGAGCCCACGGCTCGACGTCGGTGGAAGCTGCGCTCGATCGCTCGCAAGCTGCGGGGTGGCACGAGCCACCAGCGAGGCAACGCGGCGCTGATCGACGCCACGCTCGAGCAGCTCGACGGCAAGCCCGCCCGCGCCGCCGCGGCGCTGGCCGAGGCCGAGACCTGGTTTGCGGGCGCGGGTGCGATGGCCAGCCTGGCCGCCGCTCGCTACCGTCGCGCCGCGTTGGTCGCAGGTGAGCAACGCGAGGCCCTGCTCGCCAAGGCCACGGAGTACTTCACTGCCCAGCAGATCCGCCGGCCCGAGGGGCTGATCTCGATCTTGGCCCCGGCCCCGCTGCGCTGACGCACGAGTGCTATCGTCGCGCTCGTGGTCGCTCCGGCACCGACGCCGCTGTACCGCGCACTGCGGATGTCGGCTCGCGTCTCGCTGGGCCTGTTCTATCGGCACATCGAGGTCACGGGGCTCGAGCACCTCGAGCAGCTCGAGCACGGGGTGCCAACGATCCTGGCCTCGACCCACCCCAACTCGATCGTGGATCCGCTGCTCGTCGGCCTGTTCGAGCAGCGTCCGGTGACCTTCTGCGCCCGCGACGGGTTGTTTCGGGTCCCGGTGTTTGGGGCGCTGCTGCGCTCGGTCGGCGCGGTGCCGATCCGTCGGCGCAGCGACCACGCCGCCAGCGCGGTCGACAACGACGACGCGTTCGCGGCCTGTCGCGCCGTGCTGGCGGGGGGCGGCGTGATCTCGATCTTCCCCGAGGGCAAGACCCACGCGCGCATGCGGGTCGAGCCGATCAAGACGGGTGTGGCCCGCATTGCGATCGACGCCGAGCGCAGCGCGGGTCCCCTCGACGTCCACATCGTCCCGGTCGGGCTCAACTACCTGGTCCGCGAGGCGTTTCGCAGCGACGTCCACGTGGCCTTTGGTCCGCCGATCCGCGTGGCGGCGCTGCTGGATCCAGCCACCGATCCTGCGACCTTGGTGCGGGCGCTGACCGAGCGGGTCGGGGAGTCGATGCGCGCGCTCGCGGTCCACGTCGAGCGTGAGGAAGACGAGCGGCTGATCGCCCAGGTCACCGCGATCATCGTGGGGATCCGCGACGCCGAGGGTCTCGACGGCGAGGGTCAGTCGCCGGCCGAGCGCACCGCGTTGGCCCGGCGGGTGATCGACGCCTACCGCTGGCTCGAGGACCACGATCCGATCCGCTGCGCCCGCCTGCGCACCCGCGTGATCCGCTACCTCGACGAGCGCCGCAGCCTCGGGTACGGCGGGGTCGAGACCGCCCTGCAAGGCCGCCGCGAGCGACGGCACGGCCGCGAAGATCGGTCGATCCTCGGCCCGGTTGCGCTGCTGCTCGGGGCCCCGCTCGCGGCGCTCGGGGTCGCAACCTCGATCCTCCCGTTCTTGATCGTGCGCCTGCTGCTGCTGATCGGCCGCCCCACCACGTATCGGATCGCGCTGACCAAGCTGCTCGGGGGCATGGTGCTGTATGGCGTGTGGTTTGCGCTGCTGACCTGGAGCGTGTTGAGAGCGGTCGGCCCCGGCGCGGCGCTCGGCGTTGGGCTGGCTCTGATGCCGCTGACCGTGTTCACCCACCGGTATTTGATCGATCTCCGGCTCTATCGGTTCGGGCTGCGCAAGAACCTGCGACGCGTGGTCCAACGCCGCCGGTTCGCGCGGCTGCGGGTCGAGCGTGACCGCCTGACCCAGGAGCTCGCGCAGCTGCGCCAGACCTACCTGGGAAGTCAGTGACCCCACAGGTGCCTCACGCCGACTGCAGCCGCTGCGCGTCCGCGGGCGCGTGTGTGGCTCGACTGGAAGGCTCTCGGCGCATTTCCTGCCGGCATGGGCCGCGCAGCGTGGGGAGAAAAAATCTGGCAAGAAGTCTTCGGGACCGAGACCCTCTCCCTCATGGTCCCGACCCGTGCACCGAACAAGCCGCAGCTGTCGTCGACGATCGTGCTCGCAAGCCCTGCGTCGAATCATCGTGCTGGTGGTGCATCTCTGCGTGGCCGGGCTGTGCCAGCCACGAGCCGCGCACGCGGACGCGCCGCGCGTGCTGATGCTGAACTCCTACCATCCGCAGTACGCCTGGACGGACGCGCTGGTGCGTGGCGTGCAGGAAGAGCTGTCGTATCTACCCGCCGAGCACCTCTTCATCGAGTTCATGGACGCGCGCCGGATGGTCGACGACGACGCGTATCTGAAGCTCCTCGTCGACGCCTACGCGCACAAGTACCGTCGGTTCCCGCCGGACGTGATCATCTCCAGCGACGACAGCGCGCTCGAGTTCCTGCTCGCGCACCGGACAACTTTGTTCCCGGACGTACCGATCGTCTTTTGCGGCATCAACTCGCGCACCGCCGCCGAGCTCGAGCCCGTGCCGAACACGACGGGCATCCTCGAAGGGCTCGAGGTCGCGGGGAACCTCGCGTTGATCGAACGGCTCCACCCCAACGCTACGAAGGTCGTGCTCCTCGCTGACCGGACGTCACTCGGCCAGGGAATGGTCCGCATCGCCCGCCAGGTCATCCCTCGCTTCGAGCGCGAAGGGCTACGCATCGAGGTGTGGGACGACTTCACGCTGACGGAGCTGCATGACCGTGTCGCGCGCATCGACCCGGGCACGGTCTTCCTGCTCCTCGCGATCCACGAGGATCGTGCGGGCCACTACTTCTCCTACGACGAGCACCTCCCGCCGCTCACTGACGTGAGCCCCGTGCCCATCTACGCCATGTTCGGGATGCTGCTTGGTCAAGGCATCACTGGCGGCGCGATGAACGATCCTCACGATCACGGTCGCGCCGCGGCCGTGATCGCGCGGCGCGTGCTCAGCGGAACGCCTGCGGATGCGATCCCGTTGGTCAAAAGCGCGGAGTACCTCCCGCGCTTCGACTACGCAGGTCTCGAGCGCTTCGGCATCCCCGAGGATCGACTCCCCGAAGGGAGCGTCGTCGTCGGGCGCCCCACGTCCTTCTATGAGGACCACACGAGGCTCGTGTGGGCGGTCTCCGCGGTGATCGTGAGCCTGGGCCTGGCGGTGTTCTGGCTCGCCTCGATCGTCCGCCGGATGCGGCGCGCAGAGCGAGAGCTCGCCAACAAACAAGAAGAGCTCCGTCGCGCGCAGCAGCTCGAAGTCCTGGGTCGACTCGCGGGCGGCGTCGCGCACGACTTCAACAACCTCATGACCGCGATCTCGGGCTTCGCGGCGCTCGCATCCCGACGCGTTGCAGCGAACGACGAGGTCCTGCGCGACGACCTCGAGGAGATCCAGCACGCGACCGAGCGTGCGGCCGAGCTCACGCGACAACTCCTCTCGTTCGCGCGCCGCCAGCCGATCCAGACCCGGGTCGTCGACGTCAACGCGCTCCTCGTGAACCTCCACAAGCTGCTTCGACGGCTCGTGAGCGAGGCGGTGGAGCTCGTCGTGCTCCCGACCAAGGATCCCGCGTGCGTGCGCATCGATCCCGGCCAGCTCGAGCAAGTGCTGAGCAACCTCGTCGTGAATGCACGCGACGCGATGCCGAGCGGCGGCAAGCTCACGCTCAGCGTGAAGGCGAGCGAGACCCACGTGCTCCTCGAGGTCTCGGACACGGGCGTCGGGATGACCGATGTTGTGAAAGCCCGCATCTTCGAGCCGTTCTTCACGACCAAGGAAGTCGGTCGCGGCGCGGGGCTGGGGCTCGCGACGATCATCGCTATCGTCGAGCGGGCGCGGGGAACGATCGACGTCGACTCGAGCCCCGGGCATGGGACGACGTTCGAGATCCGCCTGCCGCGTGTGTTCGAGTCGCCAGCCGAATTGCCGGCGCATCCCCACCGAACGCCGGTCCGGATGGGCGGCGGACTCGTGCTGGTCGTCGAAGACGACCCCCAAGTGCGGCGTGTAGCACGTGCCGCGCTCACGCACAGCGGCTACGAGGTCCTCGAAGCCGACAACGGCGTCGTCGCGCTCGAGCTCGCAAGGCAGCACGATTCACGGCTCCGATGCGTACTCACGGACGTCGTCATGCCCATCCTCGGAGGCGGCGAGCTCGTTCGGAAGCTCCGGAGCAAACACCCCGATCTACCGATCGTCGTGATGTCCGGGTACGTCGACGACCCAAGCCTCGGGACCGAGCTGGCGCGACTCGATATACGCTTCATTTCCAAGCCCTTCCTTCCAGACGAGCTGGTCGCGATCGTGAGTGACGCGGTCGAGAGCGTGCCGTCGCGGGCGCAATCGGCCCGTCCGGCCTGAACCCCGCTCCAGCGCTAGAACTAGAAGTCCTCCGGCACCAGCCCGAGCCCCAACCGATACAGCTGATTACCCACCGTCTCATATCCGTTGGCCAGCTCCGCGAGGCGCAGCAAATTGGTCGAGTCAGTGACGTCCCCCGCCTCGATCTGCGCGCGCAAGAACTCGCGCAGCGCGGCCTCCGTCGCGTTGATCTGGATCTCCCGCGCGCGCAGATCATCGATCTCCGGCCCACTCCCGCCGCCAACGAGCGTGACAGCGTCGTCGAGACCGGCGAGCAGCAGCGCGTGTAGCTCGTGGATGAAGCGACCGCCCTCCCCCTCGAGCCGCACACCGCGACGGGCCGCGCGCTCGACCGTGTAGCGGACCTGCTCGAGCGACTGCTCGACCGACAGGATCGAGACCAAGGTGTCGGTGTCCGTCGAGCCAGCGCTGGCCTGCGCGAGGTGGGCATCGGCCAGCTCCCGGGCCCGCTCGAGGTGGCGCTCGAGCACGGCGGGGGCGTCGGGCTCGCCCTCGAGCACGACCTTCATTTGCTCGAGCGCACGCTTTTGCTCGAGCAAGACCACGCTGATCGGCTGCAAGGACGGGCCGAGCTCGCGCGTGGGTGAGCGTGAGTACGCGGGGCGCAGCAGCTTGCTCAGGCGGCCGACGATCGGGAACACGGCCAGGGTCGCGACGCACTGCATGACGATGAAGCCGACCGCGAGGTGAAGCCCGACGTTGGGGTGCAGCAGCTTCTTGCCGCGATCGATCTCCTCTGGGTCGCTGCGCAGCAGCGTGGCGACCAGCTCCGGTAGCCACGGAAGCATGAGCCACATGACCAGCACGCTCGCCAGCGCGAGGATCCCATGCGCCAGCGCGATCCGGCGAGAGGTCAGGCCGAGCGGCCACGAGACCAAGGTGGTGCTCAGCGCCGAGGCGACCGAGGTGCCGACCAAGATCGCCAGGGCCTGGTCGACGCTCAGGAAGCTCGTCGCCTGGGTGACGCTGAGCACTAACACGAACACGACCCCGGGCCCCTGGGTGACGAACGCCGCGAACGCGCCGAACGTGGCGGCCAGGACCAGGCCCGTCAGCGAGCTGACGTCGAGGTGGCGCAGATCCAGCAACACCGAGGGCTGCTCGGCGAGAGGTGCGAAGCCCGAGCGGAGCATGTGCGCGCCGAACAGGAGCAGGCCCACGCCCGTCACGATCTTGGCGGTCGAGCGGGCGCGCTGGTCGGTCGCGGTGAGCCGCAGGATCACGCCGACCGCGATGACCAGTGGAGCCTCGCGCGAGGCCGCGAGCGGCAGCACCGACCCGATCATGACCGCGCCCACGTGCGCGGCCAGGACCAGCGTGACGGCCGAGGAAAAGCTGAGCAAGCGGCGCTCGGCAGAGGGCAGCGCGAGCGCGGCCGCCAGCGTGGAGGTCTGGGTGACGCCGCCGATCGCAACGCCGAAGGTCATGCTGCTGCGCATCGATCGGGTCAGGCCGCCGACCCGACGGCGCAGCGTCGCGCCAGCTCGGTGCCGGAACGCCCGGGACAAGGTCAGCAGCCCGAGCAAGACCAGCGCGAGCCCACCCACGACGTTGCGAATGCTCTTGAGATAATTGGGCGCCTCGATCGGGAGCGGCCGCGGGGGGCTCTTGCGTCCATTGAGCGAGATCCGCAGATCGGCGGTGCCGTGGGCCACGTCGGGCACCTGAAACACGACCTCGTCACCGCGCACGTCCAGCGGCGGGACCTTCACACCGTCGACGATCGCAAGCACCTCCTCGCGGGACTCGATCTCCGAGACGAAGTGGACGACGACCGTGCCGCCGGGCGGGGCCGACGAGGGTTGAACGTCGATGATCCGGGGCTTGGCGCCCATCGGGATCCGGACGTCGGCTGCCGCGTCGGGCTGCTCCGCCTCGATCCAGCTCACCAGCGCGTAGACGCCGACGAGCAACAGCGCGAGGACGAACCCCAGGGCTCTCTTGCGTGCTTTGGTGCTGATCATGTCTGGTGGACCGCGCGCGAGGCTGCGAGGAATTTACTGAAGGTCCGCTGGCCAACCCGCGCAGGCTCGAGCTTGGTCGAGCTGATCAGCGCCCGCAGCCAGTCGGGCTGGGCGTCGCGCAGCTTGAGCTCGACGAGGTACTGGGGCAGGCGGGTGATCGGCGGCCCGCTGGCGAGCTTGCGGAGGGAGATGTACTCGCCCGACCCGCTGAACATGTCGACTGGCGGGCGATAGAACCCGATCCGGGTGTCGAGGGTGACCCGCATGCTCCCGCTTGGATCCTGCCACGCCCGACGCCGGTAGTGGGCCAGGCAGTCAGGTCGCAGCGGCCCCTCGGTCTGGGTGCAGAGCTGGGTGATCTGCTCGAACACCTGATCCGCGTCGGGCCCCCAGTTCGAGCGCTGCTGCGCGAGCGTCTTCTCGCTGATCACACCCCCCGACAAGAACTCGCCGACCTCGGGCGAGGGCAGCGAGAACCGAACCTTGCGAGTGCTGACACCGACCCGCGCCTTGACCTCCAGCCACACCAGCGGCTCACGACGGATCACCCCGGAGCGCGAGGTCACGACCTCGGTCAAGTCGGGGTGCTCGTCGTAGTACTCGCGCGCGCGCAGCTTGACGTTGTCGTCGCCGCGCTCGCACGCACGGGCGATCTCGCGTGACTGCGAGTCGAAGTACAAGGTCGTGACGTAGTGGACCGGGCGCGGCAAGGTGTTGGCGTTGTGCCCGCGAAACCGGTGCTCGCCGATCTGCCTGGTGACGCCGTCGACGAACGCCCGCGCGTGCGCGGGGTCCAAGAAGTACTTGTCCTCCACGCGATCGGCGAAGATCAGCGCGTCGTTCTGCACATCAGCCGACGGCGCAGAGGACGTCATGGAAAGCTCGCTCCTCCCGGGATCGAGACGCTCGCCAGCTCTTCGACGCGGCCTTCGGCGGGCCGCTCTTCGCGGACCTTGCCGACCCCGCGCGCATCCCAGAACAGCACGCGCTCACCAGCGGTGGTGCCCACGGTTCGGATCCGCTCGACCTTGATGCAGTTGAAGGTCCCCGCGGGCACCGTCACGGTCTCGTTGACGGCCAGCACCTCGTAGCTGTGCCCGCGCGGCTCGAACTTGGGGTTGAGCCCGGCCCCGTCGGTCTCGTTGCGACCGTAGAGGATCTCTTCGATGAAGCCGACGGTGTCCCACTTGTCGTCGGCGCGCATGAACCCGGGATCGTAGTCCACGATCATCGTGGTGCCGGTCCCGTCCTTGATCTCCTTGTGGACGCGCATCGCCGCGCTGCCGGTCCGCACGATCGTGCTCTCCGTCCACTCGCCCAGGTCGTTGGGGTTGTCGGTGAACACCCACGCGGGCGCGCCCTCCCACGTGATCTCGCTGGCTTCGACGACCTCCATGCCCAGGACCTGCCCGGTCGTGGTCGAGGCCACGTAGGTCCAGGTCGCGCCGTCGACGAGCGGGTAGTAGCTGTCATCCTCCTCGACCGAGCCTGTGTCGGTGGACTCCGACGAGGTGTCGGTCGAGGCTTCGTCGCCGGGCGGCGCCGCCTGGCCGCACGCCACTAGAGCGAGAGGCAGCGCGAGCATTGAGATCGCGAACATGGTCTTTGAGAAGATGATCTCGGTCATGGCGAAGGTCAGGTCAGGTTGGGTCGCTGATCTCGGCGCCATTCTTGCGGCGCTGGGTCAAGGACTTCGTGGGAGCGAGCCACGGTGAAATCTGCATCCCGGCACCATTATGTAACCTGATGCTCACCTCAATTACACAATTAGTTCTGCGCTCGCGCGCGGTCGCCGAGCTTTCAACCTTGCGTGTGCCGAGCGCGACTACCCCTTGTGCACGCTCGCCTGCCAGGTCTCGCCGTCGTGCTTGGCGGTGACGAAGTGATCGCGCTGGTCGACGACGATCGAGAAGCCCGGCGACTCGTCCCACTCCCAGCAGGTGCGCACGACGGCAGCCGCAGCTGCCGCCGGGGCAACCAGCTCGGCCACCCCCGCGACGATCACCACGCGCCCCTCGGACTGCTCGACGACGAGCGCGACCGGACGATCGGGATCGTGCTCGGCGAGCATCGAGAAAATTCGATCTTGCTCCGTCAGCGTGGCGGCCGCGAAGGTCGGGAGCACCAAGAACAACTTCATGCCGCCGACCGTCGCCTGCGCGACCTGAAACACCGGGCCAGAGTTGCCTTCGTTGGCGTCGCGCAGGACCTTGGTCTTGTTGCCAAAGTCGTAGACCCACAGCGCCCCCGAGCCGGGCACGACAAACAGGGCTTCATCTTCGAGCCGGACGGCGAGCTCGGGCACGCTCGCATTGTGCCCTGTCACCGGCGCCGAGGCCAGCGACGGCGAGCGACAAAGATGTCTGTCGCCGTCGGAGGAGCGTATTGTCGCGCGGATGTCCGCCGTGCTGATCGCCGCGCTGATCGGCTTGCTGCTGAGCTTGGTGGCTCGTCGGCGACGTCGGCGTGCGCAGCTCGGACTCGATGACATCGTGTTCGCGCTGGTGATACACGCGGGGTTGGTGGGGGTCACTGCCATCCTGCTGGCGTGGGCTGGGTGGTTTGGGCCTCGCAGCCTGAGCCTGGTCTGCGCTGCGTTGGCGCTGGGTTGGTGGCCGTGGACGCTCGAGCGCGATCGTGCGCCTGCAGTCGAGCGCACCACCGCGCTCGGGCACACGCTGATCCTGATCGCGATCGTCGCGGCTGGGATCGGCCTGCGCCAACCCACGATCCCGGCCGCGCTGGCAGGGCGTGACCAGGGCACCTACGTGCTACGCGCTCAGCTGACCCTGCGCACGGGCAGCTTGGGCTGGGTCGATCCCGTGCTCGCCACCGCTGGCGGTGAGCGCGATGACGACGCGTCCCCGGCTGGCGCGCTCGATCTGTTGGGCCTGTATCCGACCAGCAACGATCCCTGGCGGCGAGATCGCTACGACGGCGCGTATCGGCCGGGCGCGTACCTGGGTGACCGCGAGCGCGGCGAGGTCATCCCTCAGTTTTTTCATCTCCACCCGATGCTGCTGGCGGTGAGCGAGGCCGCGCTCGGTCCGGGGCGGCTGTACTTCGCGCTCACCTGGATCGGCGGTGTGTGGCTGCTGGGTCTGGCCTGCTGCGCGCGACGGCTGTGGCCGCGCGGTCCCTGGGCGGCGCTGGCGGTGGCTCTGATCGCGGCCTCGCCGTTGGCGATCTGGACCGCACGCACGCCGCTGAGCGAGAACCCGATGGCGATGTTCGAGGCGGCCGCGCTGCTGGCCGCCCTGCGGATCCGCGATCGAGTCGAGCCCGAGGGCGCATGGTTGGTCGCGGCTTGCCTGGGCTGGTGCGCGTTCGTCCGGGGCAACGCGTTGATCGTGCTGCCGGTCGTGCTAGCGATCGCGTGGCTGCGACCGCGATCCGGGAGCTCGGCGGGGGCGGCGTACGTGATGCTCGGCGCGCTGGTGGCCAGCGTGATCATTCATGCCGCGAGCAGCTACCCGTATGTCCATGACGAGCTGCTGCGTCAGCTCCCCGAGGTCGGCCTGGGCCCGGCGTCGCTCGTGACCCTGGCGGTGTTCGCCGCGATCGCGTGGATCGTCGTCGACTTCGAGCTGCGCGAGCTCGACGCTGCCCGGTTGATCGCGTCGCTACCCAGGTGGCTCGCGCTCGGGTGCTTCGCCGGGTTTGGCCTGTGGTGGTCGCTGCGTGGTGCGGCGCCGAGCGGCCGCCCCTACAGCCGCCTCGACGCCGCGCCGATCCTGCTGGGGGCGCCGCTGCTGGTGCTCGCGGGCGCGGGTGCGATCCTCGTGGCCCGTCGCTGGCGGCCGCGGCCGGATCAGATCTACTTGCTGGCGATCGCGGCGATCGTTCCGGTCACCGCGCTGCTCTACGCGCCGCGCCAGCTCCCGACCCTGACGTTCTTCTACTACGGCCGCTACCTGGTCCCCGAGCTGCTGCCTGCGGCCGCGCTGTTGGCCACCGCCGCGCTCGAGCTCGGGGTTCGCAAGCTCGCGGGCCCGGGCGGCTCAGCTGGTGGCTGGGTCCGCAAGCGGATCGCAGCCGGGCTCGGGATCGCGGCCGCGCTCGCGCTGCTGTGGTCGGTCGCGGGACCGCTGATCCGTCATCCGCAGCTGCGCCTGCGCGAGCACGCGGCCGCCGGCACGGCGCTCGAGTGGCTGGCCGCGCGGCTGCCCGCGGACGCGGTCGTGATCGCGGGCGGCGAGGGCTGGCACAACGGTCACACCCACAACCAAGTCGGCGGCGCGCTGGCCATGGCGCACGGGGTCACGGTGCTGCCCTACCGCACCCGCGAAGACGCGTGGATCAGCGCGTGGGAGCTGCTCGTCACGGGCCCCGCGCGCCGCGGTCACGCGCCGCCGCCCGTGTACTTGCTGGTCAACGAGGCCGCGCACCAGCACACCCGCGAGGACGGCGTTCGTGTGGCGCTCCTCGATGAGCAGCTGTGGGCACCGTTCACGGTCGAGCGCGCCTCGCTGCTCGAGCTGTTCGTCCACGCGCTGACCCCCGTGCCTGATCAGCTGCCCACTCGCGTGGCCCGCCACGAGCTGCGCATGGGCTTGCTGCGGGTCGCGGTCGATCCCGCCGCGCTCGACCGGATCGAGCTGTTCGAGCTCGACGACCCCGCGCCGGGCGTCTCGATTCGCGGCGGGCTGCACGACGATGGCGGCGCGTGTGTGTCCCCAGACCGCCCCCTGAAGCTCGTCATGCCCCGCTCCGCCGAGGCGGCCCACGTGGTCGTCGTCGCGGCCGACGTCGATCCTCGCGGGTCCTCGCGGGTCCCGAGCTGGTCGCTCACGATCGACGGGGTCCCGGTCGCGATCGAGCCACCGCCGGGTCTGCCGGGCCACGCTCGGGCCACGCTCGGGCCCGCTCCGATCCCGCTCGCCACCGTCAGCGAAGCCACCAGCGAGACCCTGACAGTGGAGATCCTCGGCGCCAAGCTCTCCGAGTCCGACCGCGCCCTGACCGACTGTCCCCACGGCAGCGTCGCCCGGGTGTATGTGCTGCCCCGCGAGCGCAGCAGCGTGTTCGAGCTGGACCCGACACAGATCGAGCTGACCACGATCGCCCCGGCCAACGATCTGGGCCACGAGATCCAGCCAACCACCTGGGTCGCCGGTCGCAGCCTCTCCCGCTACCGACCCGGCACGACCCCCACGCCCGCGCTGACGGGGCTTGCGATGCGGCTGCCCGCTGGCATGTCGCTGAGCTTCGCGCCGACGGATCTGCCGTTGGACCCGCAGGGTCGCCCGCGACCGCTCGATCTGCTGGTCACGCTGGCCGGCACGTCGACCGACGAACACGCCGTACTGCATGTCTACGCTGACGGGCGTCGGCTCGGCACGATCGAGCCTCCAGCGGCGCGCAAGGGCAGCTGGATCGCCCCGCCGATCGCCTGGCACCCCCAGGAAGCTCAGGGTCGGGCCCAGCTCCGCCTCGAGCTCGTCAGCCCAGGCGGTGGCTTGATCGACGTTCGCGATCTCGCCCTGTTCGCGCGTCACGACGGACTGACCGCGGGCGCAACCAACTAAAAAACGGGCGGTCAGTCGACCGCCCGTTCTCAGCTGGCGAGGGCGCTCGCCGGAGCCGCTCAGCCTACTGCGGCTGGATACCGCAGGAGTTGACCTCGCTCGGGATGCAGCCGGCGCACTCCCAGCGGAAGTTGTCGAGCAGCACGCCGGTCGCCAGGATGCTGTCGGCCATGTCCGCGATGAAGAAGGTCAACTGGAAGACCTCGCCGGGAGTGGCCGAGCCACGCGCGACGAACCAACCCGTGCCCGCGTGACCTTCGAAGCCGGTGCCCGCGAGCTGTGGCGCGTTGTTCTTGTACTGGAACGCGCCAGCGTTCTCGAGCGAGGTGATCGTCAGCGGGGCGTCGTTGACGAACGTGATGTTGCCCGTGTAGCTCTCCGAGGTCGACCAGGCGATGAACAGGTCGTTGTACTGGGTGTTGTAGTAGGTCGGGAACTCGGACGAGAAGTACGCGAAGTCGAAGATGTAACCCTCGGTCTCGGCGGGCACCGTCAGGTCCATCTGCATCCACAACTTGTCGTTGGGGTTGTTCCACATGTTGACGTTCCAGTGCTGATGCAGGCTGTCGGAACAGTCGTTGACCAGGTCGCAGTCCATGAACGGCGTGCCACCCATGCCGTTGTTGGACCCGCGGTTGGCCGAGAGCGGCGCCGGCAACCCACCTGCGTCCAGGTTGTTGTTCTCGCCGTTGCCGTCCTGCGAGCCGTTGTTCTCCGTGACCACGCCCTGGTTGTTCGGCTGCGAGACCACACCAGTGGAGAGGATCAGGATCGCCGTGGAGGTGTTCGGCGGGATCACCTCATCGTTGGGGTTGACCCAGTCGGCGCTGTTGGCCGCCCACAGCTTGTTGTTGTAGTTGTTGCCGTTCGCGGTACCGAACTGGGTCGCCACGCGCCACGCGTTGTTGTTGGCGGAGTTCATCGTCGCGTTGGCGGCCTGAATCGAATTGGTCGCGTCGCCACCGGGGCAGTTGATGCCGATCGCCTGGAACGGGTTGTTGGTCAGGTTGCCCGGGGCACCGTCACAGTCGACGTACGCGGCCGGAGCTTCGCAGTTGTTGTTGCCCGTGGTCGCGGTGGTGCCGTTGGTGTCGGTGTCCGTCGTGTCGCCGTCGCCGTCACCGGTGGGATCGCCGTCTCCGTCGCCGGAGGGATCGCCGTCTCCGTCGCCGGAGGGATCGCCGTCTCCGTCGCCGGAGGGATCGCCATCGCCGTCACCCGAGGGATCGCCATCGCCGTCGCCAGTCGTGGCAGGGTCGCCATCGCCGTCGCCCATGTCGGTGGTCTGGCCCTCGGCAGAGTCACCATCGCCATCGCCATCGCCGTCACCACTGATCGCGGTTTCGCCGGTGTCTTGACCGATGTCGGTGGCATTATCGTCGGCGCAGCCGACAGCAAGAACGAGAGACAGGGTGGTGATGGAGACGAACGAGGTGCGCTTCATATGTGACTTCCAGGGTCTAGGAGCGCATAGCATCGCCCGGCAGCGGCCGCGGCTGCAAGTCCAAATTCGTGGTTCCCACTGTGACAGCTGGCTCGGTTTGTTCTGCTCGGCGGCGGCGCGTGCGGAGATCACCATCACCTCTGTTCGACCCCTGCCAGCTTACGTCTGCAGGACATGCTGCGGTGCATGCGATCGCCAACCTCGGAGCCGGGTGACGAGAGGCGTCCGCGATCGACGTCAACCACGAGACAGAACGTGAGCGAGCGCGTCGCCGCACCACGTCCGCCGCACCACGTCGCGCGCATCGCGTAACCCACAGTTCGCTATGCACCCTTTAGACGGTTTTAGCTGTTTTAGACTCGGCGTCCCGCGAACCCGGCTTCGCATGAGCTTGGATCGTGCTCAGATCCCGCGCAGATCAGCGTCGCACCCCGTGCAGGGCGATGCCTCCAGGTTTTGCCGTATCCTCCCGCCCGTCACCATGCTGAGCTATATCGACGGCAACATCGTGGACGAGGAGCACGCGACGGTCAGCATCCGGTCGCGGGCCCTCAATTACGGCCTTGGCTGTTTCGGCGGCATTCGAGCCTACGTCGCCGACGAGGGTCAAGAGCTGTACGTGTTCCGCCTCGAAGACCACGTCCGTCGTCTGGAGAACTCGGCGAAGATCCTGTTCTTGCCCCTGCCGATCAGCCGAGACGAGCTCTCGACGGCGATCTTGGACCTATTGCGGCGCAACAAGCTGCACGAGGACGCCTACGTGCGCCCAATGGTGATCAGCAAGACGGCCAAGCTCGCGCCGCTGCTTCGCGAAGAGGACGCGAGCCTCGTCATCTGGTGCATGCCGTTGCAGCGCTACATCGACAAGGACTCGATCGATGTCTGCATCTCGTCGTGGCGTCGCACGCCAGACAACTCGATCCCGGCCCGCACCAAGCCCACCGGTGGCTACTTGAACAGTGCGCTCGCCCGGCGCGAGGCCTACGACAACGGCTTCGACGAGGCGATCTTCTTGACCGGCCAGGGCATGGTGTCCGAGGGCAGCGCGGAGCACGTGTTCATCGTGCGCAACGGCGTGCTCGTGTCACCGCCGTCGACCGAGGACAACCTCGATGGCATCACGCGGCGCACCCTGATCACCCTCGCGACCGAGGATCTCGGGCTCAGCTTCGTCGAGCGCCCGATCGGCCGCACCGAGCTCTACGTCGCCGACGAGATGTTCCTGTGCGGAACGGGTGCACAGGTCACGCCCGTGCGCTCGGTCGACCGCCGCGTGCTCGGAGACGGCGGGATCGGACCGATCACCAGGCAGATGAGCGAGCACTTTCAAGCGGTCGTCCACGGCCGCGTCGAGCACCGCAAAGACTGGCTCACCCCGGTCTGGGGCTCGCTCTAGAGCGCCGATCAGTTTGGAGTCGCGTCGTCAGTCCCGTCGAGGGCGGCTTGCAGTCGGCGAAGCGCCGAGCTGTCTGTGGCGTGTCGCACGTTTCGTCGCTCGGGCTTGGCTTCCGGGCGGGATCGTTTGATAAGTGAAGCTTGGTGAGCGACGGCGACGACAAGACTGGCTCTGGCGCGAATTCCGAGCGGCTGCATCCGATCGTGCGGGCGCGCTGGGCGATCCTCGTGGTGTTCGTGGCACTTTGTGCCTGGCTGATCCCCGGGGTCGCCGGCATCCAGAACGACGACGACGTCCTCGCCTTCTTGCCGCCCGATCACCCCGAGGTCATTAATTTTCAAGAGGTCGCCGACCGCTTCGGCATGACCGAGGTCGCGCTGGTCGGCTTGTCAGACGGTGGCGCCGACATGCTCGCGCCCCAGCGGGTCGCCAAGATCCGTGAGCTCTCGACCCAGATCAAGCAGCTCGGTGAGGTCAAGACGGCGCTGTCGTTCGCGGATCTGCCCAACCCGGTCGTCAACGAGGATGGGCTGGTCGTCGACGCGTTGGTCCCGAGCACGATGACGGACCCGGCCCAGATCCGCGCGCAGGTGCTCGGCAGCCGCGACGCGGTCGGCAACTTGATCTCGGCCGACGGCAAGGCGGCGGCGCTGATGGTGTTCCTGATCCCGCGCAACGCCGACGAAGCGGGCGCCGAGGCGTTCGCGGCCCGGCGCGCGACCCTCGACGAGCTGCGCGCGACGGTCGAAGATCAGTGGGAGGGCGAGGCCTACTTCGCGGGCGCGCCCTACATCGAGATGGCGGCCTCGACCTCGAGCCGGGCCGACATCGAGCGGCTGTCCCCGATCGTGATCGGGGTGCTCGCGGTGGCCTCGGCGTTGCTGCTGGGCTCGGTCACGGCCGCGGTCTTGAACCTGCTGGTCACCGGGCTCGGGGTCGCGCTGATCATGGGCGCGCACGGGCGCTTCGACGAAGCCCTGACGATCGTCAGCTCGTCGACGCCCGTGATGATGGTCGCGCTCGGCGGGGCGTTTGGCATGCACATCCTCGCCGGCTACCAGCGCCGCAAGGGCACCAGCCAGGCGCGCGCGTCGGCGACCCTCGACGAGCTGTGGAAGCCGGTCTTGATGTCGGGAGCGACGACCGCCGTCGCGTTCTTCGCCCTGTACGTGATGCCGCAGGTGCCCATGCAGCGGTTCGGCGTGATCGCGGGGATCGGCGTGCTGTTGTTGTTGGTGCTGGCGCTGCTGGTGCTGCCGGCCCTGCTCGCGGTGCTGCCCGACAACCTGTTGCAGCACAAGCCCGAGCGCCCGCTGCCGATCCCCGGGCGCCCCCCGTGGTGGCTGCTGGTTGCGATCGCGGCCGTGAGCCTGTTCTTGGCGCGGGGCATGTCGGCCGACGTCGACACCGCCAATGTGTTCGACGAGGGCAGCGAGGTCCGCGTCGCCAACAACTTCTTCGACGACAACTTCGGCGGCTCGACCTACCTGCAGGTCACGATCGAGGCCGACATCGGCGAGGCCGAGGTCCTGCGGACGATCCGCAACATCAGCGAGGAGGTCCGCGCGATCGAGGGCGTCGTCGACGTGCGCTCGGTCTACGATCCGGTCGAGGTGCTCAACGCCGCCCTCGGTGGTCGCCGCGGCGTCCCCGAGACCACGCCCCGGGCCAAGCGCGTGCTCACCTACCTGATCGGCCACCCGGCGATGGTCCAGCTGATGACCGACGAGGCCGACGGCGCGCTGATCCACATCAAGCTCGCGCCCATGAACGGCGACCGGCAGGTCGAGGCCACCGCGCAGATCCGCGAGGTGGTTCAGCGCCACGCGCCCGCCGACAAGCTGCTGCGCGTGGCCAGCAGTGAGATCGCCGCTGTCGCCGAACACCGCGACGCGCAGACCGCCGCGCGGCTCGGTCGCCTGACCGACGCCAAGATCGACGTCGAGCAGCTGCGCGCGGCCGCGAGCAAGCCACCGGCTGCGTTGATCGCCAAGGTCATCGAGCTCCGCGACGGGCTCGATGACGAAGAAGAGGGCGTCTTCATGATGGAGATCCCCGGCCTGCAGTCGCTCGATCCAACCAAGTTGCTGGTCCTGCGCGGGGCCGAGCTCGAGGCCTACATGCGCGAGCAGCTGCCGACCGCCGTCGCCGAGGACGCCGAGGGGATCGGGCCCGCGGCCAAGCACCTCGGCGCGTGGATCGACGAGGCCAAGGGCAAGTACAAGGTCGAGGGCTGGTGCGCCGCGCTCGACTTCGAGGCCCGCTGTGACGAGCTGCGTCCGGCCCTGGCCGAGCTGCAAGACGAAGCCTGGGCCGTGCCCGCGAGCCTGGATCTCGGCGAGATCCCAGACGGCGCCGAGGTCCGTGAGGTCGCGGCAGACATCCGCCTGACTGGCCAGCCGGTCATTGGTCAGGCGTTCGCGCAGAGCGTGACCAAGTCGCTGCTGATGTCGACGCTGGTCTCGATCGCGGCGCTCGGCGTGGTCCTGTTGCTGACCCGCTCGCTGTTTGCGCTGGTTCCCGCGATCTGGACGCTCGCGTTCTCGGCGGGGATCATCGCCGCGCTGGGTCATCCGATCAGTGTTGGGACCAGCATGGTCGCGTGCATTGCTCTCGGCGCTGGCGTCGACTTTGCGATCCACCTTGGGTTTCGCGCCCGCTCGTATCAAGAGCGCGGCGCGGGTGACCGGGCGGTGCGTGAGCTGGGCGCGGTCGTCGTGATCAGCGCTGTCCAGCTGGCGCTCGCGTTCTCGGTCTTGCTCCTGTCCGAGATGCCCCCGCTGCAGCAATTCGGCATCGGGCTGGCGATCAGCTTGGTCGGCGCCGCGCTCGGAGCCGTGTGGTTCACGCCAATGCTGATTCGTGATGCAATGCGCGACAAGCGTGGATCCGACAGCAAATCTCAGAGTGTATCCAAAAGCGCACAGTAGCGCGCACTCAAATGCACACATTGCGGGCTGTACGAGACCGCTCACGAGCCTGTGATCCGGATCACCAAGTAGGCCTCAAATGCCCAGGATTTGCCGATTCAGGGCTGAAACCGGCCGTCAAAATTAGAGAATAGGTGCTGTCGCTAGGCGTCCAAGGCCGCGTGGTCGAGCAGGGGTGGTCCATGCCATCACCGCCCTTCAACTGACACCGACCGGAGCCCTCATGAAACTCTCTACCGTCCTCTCAGCCTTCCTCGTTTGCACTCCTGTCGCCCTGGCGATCGTCGCTCCGCCGAGCGTCGCCCAGGCCGCCGACGGAGCGGCCGTCCTGAAGAAGCTCGACAAGGACGCCGAGGCCTTCGCCGACGTCAGCTACGTCTCGACCATGGAGATCTGGAAGAACGGCAGCAAGAAAAAGACGCTGCAGTTCGACATGACCATGAAGGGGCTCGACAAGCAGTACATCAGCTTCACCGCCCCCGGCGACGTCGCCGGCATGAAGATCCTGATGGTCGGCGACGAGCTGTGGATGTACAGCCCCGAGTTCCAGAAGGTGCGCAAGGTCGCCGCGCACGCCCAGAGCCAGGGCTTCCTCGGCAGCGAGTTCACCCCCGAGGACATGGTCATGACCGGCCTCGAGAAGCACTTCGACGCCGAGATCGGCGGGCAGTCCGGCAACGAGACTTACCTGTCCCTCACCCCCAAGGCCGACTTCACCAGCTCGTGGTCCAAGCTCGAGCTCACGATCGACAAGACCAAGGGCGGCGTCACCAAGATCAAGTACTTCGATGGCTCGGGCACGGCCGTGCGCGAGCAGCTGCGCGAAGGCTGGTCGAAGATCTCGGGTAAGGCGATGCCAACCCAGATCAAGATGAAGAACCTCAAGACCAACGCCGAGACAGTGATTCAGCTGTCCGACATCAAGGTCGACCAGGGCGTCGAAGACGACCTGTTCTCGCGGCGCACGCTGCTGCGCTGACCGAGCCCGATCGAGGGCTGAGCACATCCACGTGATCCCGACCGATCTGTTTCTGGCTTTTACCCTCTTCTCTGGCCAGCCCCCGGTCGGGCCAGGCACCACTGACGCGTCCAGCCCGGGCGCGTCGGGTGCTTCTGGCTCGGCGCCCGCTGCCCCCGGCGACTCGGACACCGAGGAGCCCCCGGACGGCGACGACGGCGACGACGGCGACGACGGCGACGAGGGCGACGACGACGCGACGATGGACGCGTTCTTCGGCGGCGGCGACGACGACGACGAGCCGCCCCCAGACGAACCTCCGCCCGAGCCGAGTGAGGGTGAGCCCACGGCCAACACCGGCGAAGCCGCGGTCGTCCCCACCGACGACGAGCTCGCGCTCAGCGACATCTTTGGCGACGCCGAGACCATCGCCGAGCTCCCCGACGCCGAGGAGGCGAACAGCTCAGGTCCCACGACCGGCTCGGGTCTGTTCGACGGCAAGCTCGACCTGCGCCTGCGCGTGGTCAGCAGCGTCTACGTCGACATCGACAACCTCTATGACGGCAAGCGCTGGAACTCCAGGCAGCCGAGCCTCGGCGAGTCGGTCGAGCCGCCGTCGGCGTTCAAGGTTGGCCAGGCGATCCCGCGCGGGACGATCAGCCGCAACGAGAACCGGCTCGAGTTCTACTTCTCGTACAAGCCCAACGACCACATCCAGATCGTCGGCGACATCGAGCCCGTGTTCCTCGGGGTCTCGCAGGTGTCCACGCTCAACGATCTGTCCAGCATGCAGATGCTGACGCCCTTCCACGTCGAGAGCGACGCCGCCTACGTGGCGATCATCGACGCGCTGCCGGGGCTCGACATCAAGCTGGGTCGGCAGATCGTCGTGTGGGGGACGGCCGACAAGTTCAGCCCCACCAACAACATCAACGCCGACGACCTCGAGGACCGGCCGCTGTTCACCGAGCCGATCGCCAACCAGATGTTGGTGGTCGACTTCTCGCCCTGGCAGGACAAGCTGTGGTTCCAGGGCGTGTATGTGCCGCTGTTCTACCCGGCCTTGCTGCCGCCCTCGGCCTCGGCCGCGCTCGCGGATCCCCAGACCCCGGTCAACTTCGCCAACCAATCTGACAAGGACAAGCTCTCGTTCTTGCAGGGCTTCATCAGCGGCAACGCGCAGTTCAACCCGCGGGTCACGACCACCGTTCAGCCGCCGCCGGTCAACATCATGAACGGTCAGGCCGCGGCCAAGCTCGGCTCGCGGCTCGGGCCGATCGACATGAGCGCGTCGTACTACTACGGGTTCTTTGACATCCCGATCCCGTACGAGACCAAGTCGACCCAGCTCGCGCCGCTGATGGAGGACTCGGTCGACGGCTACTGGTTTCAGTCTGACGTCACGCTGGTCTACCCGCGGATGCACGTGATCGGGCTGGATTTTGCCGCCCAGGTGCCGTTCTTGGACGACATGGGCCTGTGGGGCGAGGCCGCGCTGACGATCCCCACCCAGCAGTACGACTTTCGCGTCGAGCTGCCGCTCAACCTCGACATCACCCCCGGCGACGGCGTGATGAACCCGGTCGGCGAGTTCACGGGGGCGATCGTCAAGAAGCAGCCGTTCATCAAGGCCACGGTGGGGGCCGACTACACGATCGGCAAGCACGTCTACATTCAGGCCCAGTACCTGCGCGGATTCATCGATGACTTTGGCGCCGAGAACATCGGCAACTACCTGCTCGGTGGGACTGACCTGGTGTTCTTCGGTCGCCACCTGATCTTCCGCTTCTTCGCGCTCACCGACTTTCCGAAGAACCGAAAGGACGCCGCGAGCTTGGTGCTGGCGCCGAATATCATCATTGTGCCGCCGTGGGGCTACGCGACCCTGGAGCTGGGCGGATTCGCGTTCCTTGGACGCAACGACACGAAATTTGGCCAGGCCGCCGTCGGCTCCTCAATCGCCTACTTGAAAATCGCTGGCTCGTTTTGATTTAGGCCCCCGCTTTCTTAGACCCCCACGGAGGGTTTCGCACTTCGTGGTCACTCGCTTCGCTCGCTCCCCTTGGGCAGGCTGTTTGCGGGGGTATGATTGGCCCCCTAAAGGGGGCTTTCTTGTACCCCACGGAGGGGCTTCGTCCTCCTCGGAGGGGCTTCGTCCTACCTCCTACCTCGAAGGGGCTTCGTCCTCCTCGGAGGGGCTTCGTCCTACCTCGGAGGGGCTTCGTCCTACCTCCTACCTCGAAGGGGCTTCGTCCTACCTCGAAGGGGCTTCGTCCCACCTCGAAAGGGCTTCACCCTACCCTCGAAGGACGAAGCCCTACCCTCGAACGACGAAGCCCTACCCTCGAAAAACGGAGCTCTACCCTCGAAGGACGGAGCCCCCTTTAGGGGGCCAATCATACCCCCGCAAACAGCCTGCCCAAGGGGAGCGAGCGAAGCGAGTGACCACGAAGTGCGAAACCCTCCGTGGGGGTCTAATAAAGCGGGGGTCTAAAAAGAGCGCAGCTCGTTGGGGTCGCCGCCGAGGTTCGTGATCGCTTGGGCGATCACCTTCATGATTGCCTCGGGGAGATCGACGGCGCCTTCGATCAGGAGGTCGACGACGATCTCGGGGACCTCGCCGCCGGCGGCGAGTACGGCTGACTCGAAGCGCACGGCGCTGTCGTCGGCGCTGCCGCGGGTGTTGAGGAGGCGCAGCATGGCCGAGAAGGCCCACTGTGGCGCGTCGTCGTACAGGCGCGGGAGCGCGTCGAGGAACGCGGCAAAATAGGCGCTCTCTGGCATGCGCTCGAGCGCGAGCAGCAGGTGGGAGCGGAGGCTGAACGGGTCACCGTCGGCGCGGAACAGGGCGATGATCGACGGGGCGGCGGCGGGATCGTCGAGATCGCGGAGGGCCCGACGCAGCTGCTTGGCGCGGACGCGATCGGCCTCGTGGTTGTCGAGCTTGTCGCCGATCTCGGCGAGGAGCTCGCCGCTGGCGCCGTCGAGGGTGACGTCGTCAGGCTCGCTCGAGACCTCGATGTCCTCGGGCTCGAGCACGTCCTCGGACTCGGCGAGGGCGTCGGGCTGGGCTTCGAGCTCGACCCCCTCGTCGACCTCGCGCGCAAGCTCGACCTCGGGCGCGACATCGACCTCCGTCTCCTCGATCTCCTCAGGCTCGGGCTCGGTGGCCTTCGCCTCGGCCTTCTTGGCCGCGCGCTTGGCTGCGCGCTCGGCCGCCTTGTTCTTGCGCTCTTGAATGCGGGCCGCGACCTTCTTTTGGCGCTCGGCGAGCCGCTCCGCCTGGATCCGGGCTCGCTCAGCCCGCTTCTCTTCGGCGAGCCGCTCGCGCTCGGCCTTGCGCGCGACTGCGAGCTCGCGCTCCTGCTTCTTGCGATCGAGCTCGCGCTCCTTCTTGTCGAGCTCGCGCTGCTTCTCGCGCTGGCGCGCCGCCTTGACCCGGGCGAGCGCCCGCTCGCGCCGCTCCTGCTCACGCTCCTGCTTGCGCGCGCGGGCGGCCTTCTTCTTGGCCTGCGCACGGGCGCGCTGACGAGCAGCGGCCAATTTGGCCTTCTCGCGCAGCTTTCGGCCCTTCTCTCGCTCGATCTCCTTGGCCTTGTTGACCTTGGCGGCCGCCGCCTCCTTGGCCTTGCGCGCCTTGTCTTGGGCGCGCTGCTTGGCTGCCTTGGCTTTCTCCTTCGCCGCTGCCGCCCGCGCCTTTTCCTTGGCCTTGGCGGCCTTGGCTTTCTCCTTCGCCGCTGCCGCCCGGGCCTGCTCCCGCTCTCGCGCGAGCTTCTTCTTCGCGGCCACACCGGTCTTCTTCGCGCCAGCCTTCTTCGACGTCGCCTTCTTCGACGTCGCCTGCTTCGCCGTCGCCTTCTTCGACGTCGCCTTCTTCGACGTCGCGGCCTTCTTGGCGGTCGCCTTCTTCGCCGTCGCCTTCTTCGACGTCGCCTTCTTCGACGTCGCCTTCTTGGCGGCCTTCTTCGCCGTCGCCTTCTTCGCCGTCGCCTTCTTCGACGCGTTCTTCGACGTCGCCTTCTTCTTCGCGGCCTTCTTCGCCGTCGCCTTCTTCGCTGCCTTCTTCGCCGTCGCCTTCTTCTTCGCGGCCTTCTTCGACGTCGCCTTCTTCTTCGACGCAGCGTTCTTCGGCGCAACGGTCTCCGCGACCGACTCCGCCGCGACCGGTGCGGGCGCGGGCGCGTCCTGCTCCTGGTTCGTCGACTCCGCCGACACCTGCGCGACCACGGGGTCAGCGCTGTCCGCCGCGGGTTGCCCAGCATCGACGGGCAACTCCTCCACGCCCGCGCCGCTCGGCGTGGCCGCGACGCCTCGCTGCTTCGAGGTGCGTGGCTGCGCGGCCGCTCGCTTCTTGGCGGCCTTCTTCGAGACCGCCAACGGCTTGTTGGCGGCCTTCTTCGCGCTCTTCTTCTTCGTCGTGCCCGGCTTGTTGGCGGCCTTCTTCGCGCTCTTCTTCTTCGTCGTGCCTGGCTTCGCGCCGACCTGCTTCGCGCTGTTTTTCTTCGTCGTGCCCGGCTTCGCGGCGGCCTTCTTCGCGCTCTTCTTCTTCGTCGTGCCCGGCTTGTTGGCGGCCTTCTTCGCGCTCTTCTTCTTCGTCGTGCCTGGCTGCGCGGTCTTTTTTGCGGGCGACGGCGAATCGGCCGCGACGGGGCCCTTCGGCGGGGCCTGCTTGGACCTGTGCGTTGCGGAGCCTGCTTTCGGTCGTTTCGTCACAGCCACGCGATTCTTCTACGCGAAGCGGTGGTCGGCTGGCAAGTGCGACGCTGCTGCTCCGCGCCGCTTCGCGTGCGGCCAGCGAGCAGATCGAGCCAATCCTTGCGCGGCCAGGTATGCTCTGCGCCCATGGCTTCCCGGACGATCGTCGACTCGGTGCCACTCGTGGCGGGTCCACCAGCGAACGCGGGCGCCCTCGAGGACGAGCTAGACGAGCTTCGAGACCGGTTTCCTGGGGCGATCTTCGAGCGCTACCTCGATCAGATCCCCAGCGTCGGCGCGTTCGTGCACGTCGCAGCAGGAGCTGCTGTCGTCGGCGACGTGCGGCTCTACGACGACGTCAGCATCTGGTACGGCTGCGTTCTGCGCGGGGACCTCAGCCGGATCGAGGTTCACGAGCGATCCAACATTCAGGACGGGGCGATCATACATCTCGGCGATCTCGATCCCACCGTCATCGGCGAAGAGGTCGTCGTGGGTCACCGCGCGGTCCTGCATGGCTGCCTGGTCCGCGGCGGCTGCCTGATCGGGATCCAAGCCACGATCCTCGACAACGTGGAGATCGGCGAAGGCAGCATCATCGGCTCGGGCGCCCTGGTGACACCCGGAACGACAATTCCGCCGCGCAGCTTGGTCCTGGGCGTGCCCGGGCGGGTGGTCAAGACCCTCACAGCCGCGGATGAGGAGTTCCACCGCAGGCTGGCCGGGAAATACATTCGCCTGGCCCACAACTACCGCGTCGGCTGATACGCTTCACGCGATGCGTCCACTGCTCGTCAGGGTGTTCAGCGTGTCCGTCATGTCGCTCGTCGTCGTGTGCGGCTGCGACAAGCAGCCAGCCGCGGACAGCGAGGCCAAGCCCAAACCCGCCGCCGATGACCCAAAGGGGGATCCGAAGGTGGATCCCGACGCGGATCCCGGCGCCGATGACAAAGAGGCCAACTTCGCCACGCCAACCGCCGAGCCTCCGCGCGCCCCCGAGGGCACGATCTCGCTGCGGGATCCATGGCTGTACGTCCAGACCTGCGTCGAGCCCAACCCTTGCCCCGAGCTGCTGCAGCCCGCTGGGGACGCCCACTGCCGCGAGTTGCAGCTGGGTGGTCACGTCAACTGGCGGCTGCCCAGCAAGGACGAGGTGCTCCGCTTCAAGGGCGTCGAGGGGCTCGAGACCACCGCGGGCTACCACTGGACCCGCACCCCTTACGAAGACGACATGGCCCAGGCCTGGATCGTCGACCCCGAAGATCCCGAAGGCGCGCCCGCGACCACCATCCCGCGCGACCGCAAGCCGTTTCGGATCCGCTGCGTGAAAGAACCGTGAACCTCAACACCAACAGCGCGCGCTGGTTGCTGGCGGCCTGCGTGGTGGTTGGCGCGTGCGGTGGCGGCGGCGCACAGACCGAAGCCGACGCGACCAGCGACGCCTCACCCACGGAGTCTGGCACCGATCCGTCTGACGGTGGGTTTGGCGACGCCGACGAGTGCGAGAGCAACGAAGACTGCGAGGCGGGGTTCTGCGTCGCCGCATGGGACGGATCGCCGCCACGCGGCCCGGCCGTGTGCGTGGACGCGTGCGTGACCGAGCTGGACCTGCAGCTGTTCTGCATCGCTGACGCGTCGTGCTGCGAGGGCCTCTCGTGCAGCGTCGACGGCCTGTGCGAAGCGCCGTGGTCCGAAGAGGACGGCGACGGCGACGGCGACGGCGATGGCGACGGCGACGGGGATGGCGACGGCGACGGCGACGGCGACGGCGATGGCGACGGGGATGGCGACGGGGATGGCGACGGCGACGGCGACGGCGACGGCGACGGCGATGGCGACGGCGACGGGGATGGCGACGGCGACGGCGGCTAGCTGATCACGGACCCCGCAACAGCGCCCGCACGGCCTCCGCATCGATCGGCCTGCCGAACAGCCAGCCCTGACAGCACAGGCACTCCAGCGCCTGCAGCTGCGCTGCCTGAACGTCGGTCTCGATGCCCTCGGCGATCACCTCGAGCCCGAGGTTGGCCGCGAGGCTGAGGATCGTGCGAACGATGGTCGCGGACGCCGGCGTGCCATCGAGCTCGCTGACGAACGAGCGATCGATCTTGAGCCCGTCGACCGGGAACTTGTGCAGGTACCCGAGTGACGAGTAGCCCGTGCCAAAGTCGTCGATCCACAGCTGAATCCCGCGCGAGCGGATGTCCTGCAGCAAGGTGGTGACCTGCTCGGCACCGTCCATCATCACCGACTCTGTCAGCTCGAGCTTGACGTGCCCGGCCGGCAACCCAGTCTCGGCCAGCGCCGCGTCGATGGTCTCGAGCAGCAGCGGATCGGCGATCTGCTTGGCCGAGAGGTTGACGCTGACGGACAGCTCGAACGGCCCAAACTCCGCGTGCCAGGTCTGCAGCGCGCGGATCGCCTCGCGGATGACCCAGCGACCGAGGGGAATGATCAGGCCAGTGGCCTCGGCGATCGGGATGAAGTCTGCGGGCGAGATCCGCCCCCGCTCGGGGTGCTCCCAGCGCAGCAGCGCCTCGAACCCGATCAGCTCGCTGACTTGATTCTCGCCGACCAGGCGGACCAGCGGCTGATAATGAAGCTGGAACTGATTGGCATCGAGCGCCCGGCGCATGGCCATCTCGAGGGTCAGCATCGTGCGCGACTCGGTGCGCATGCTGGTCTCGTAGGTCTCGTGGCGGTTCTTGCCGTGATCTCGAGCCGAGTCGGTCGCGGCGCTGACGTCGGTGATGACGTCCTCGACCCGCTTGTAGTTTTGCGCGCTCGAGGTCATGCCGATGCTGACGGTCGTGAAGTTGACCGCGCCGTCAACCTCGAACGGCGCCGCCACGACGGCGTGGATCCGGTTGGCCACCGCGGTGGCGGTGTTCGGATCTTCGACGTCTTCGATCAAGATCGCGAACTTGGTCGTCGAGTAGCGGAACAACAGGTCCTCCGGTCGCAGGCAGCCGCGCAGGCGCTGGGCCATGACCGCGACTACCTCGTCGGCCGCTTCGATCCCGTAGCTGTCACGGATCTGCGGGATCCGATCCACGGCGACCATCAAGACGACGAACATGTAGTCGTCGTGGGCGCGGCTGAGCTCGACGGCTCGGGCCCCGCGCTCGAGGAACACGCGGCGATCCGGCAGCTTGGTGACCGTGTCTTTGCGGCTGCGCTCGCGGATCGCCCGCTCGCGCTGACGAAAGGCCGAGGTGTCGGTCATCGAGCCGGCCATGCGCCGGACCCGACCGTCGGCGGTGCGATGCACGACCGCGCGCGACATCACCCAGCGCCACTCGTTGGCGCCGTCTCGGATCCGGTGCTCGTTCTCGTGGATCAGTGACTGCCCGCTGACGTTGGCCTCGAGGTCCGCGCGCAGGCGATCGATGTCCTGCGGGTGCACGCGGGCCAGCCAAGCCTCGAGGGTTGGCGGCACGTCGGCGCTGCGCAGGCCCAGAAGCTCGCGCCAGCGGAGCGAGTAGTAGACCCGCCCGCGCTCGAGGTCCCACTCCCACATCCCGTCGCGCGAGCCTTGGATCGCCAGCGAGAAGCGCTCGCGCAGCTCGAGGTAGCGCTCGTTCTGAGCGTTGTGGTGGCGGGCGTGCGTGAGCGCGGCTTCGAGCAGCGCGCTTGATAACTCGCTGCGCAACAGGCAGTCGAGCGCACCAACTTCACGTGCGCTCTCTCGCAGCGCCGAGCGCTGGCCCGGGTGAGCCGGCACCACCACGATCACTGGGAGCTTGGTGTTTGCGACCGTCCGCCGCATCCACGCGAGGTTGGTGGTGTCGAGCTGGTCGAGCGCGACGAGGATCGCAGCCGGGTTGTCTGCGACGTTCGCCAACTCCGCCGTCAGCTGCTCGAGGGTCTCGGCGCGCGCGGCAACATGGACGCGGACTGGGGGGCGCAGCGCCGCCAGCAAGCCCGCGACCTCGCCACAGATCTCGTCGTCACCGATGACCAACAGGTCAGCCTCGCGATGGATCGTCGGCGGCTCGTCGGACGAGGCGGCGGCGCGTCCGAGAGATCCGCCTCTCGCGCCTGGTTGCGGTGCCACGCCGGGAGTCTATCAGGGCGCGGAGTCGAGGCGCTGCCGGCCTGCAGGCACCGAGTGCGACGAAGTCGCAGAACCCACGCGAACCCACGGGAGTGGGGCTTCCAGGGGCGATCTTCGATACGATCAGCTTACGGATGAGTTCGACCAAAGGAGCCGCCGGGGGATTGGCGCACCGCCGACCCCGGCGGCTGGGTTAGGGATCTCGCTGCTGGCCCCGACGTCACCAAGCCCGACCGGATCGCGGCCGCGGTCGCGCGAGCGATCGCGCTTGGCGGGGGTCGGTCCAGCGACACGGCCATCCAGCCAGCCCGGGCTTGGCGGCAGGGCATACCGCCATGCACGAGCGGACTCGGATCGAGATTCAGCATACGAGGGATTGCGACGGCGCAGAGCGTGCCCGACCGACAGGGGATTCGACACTATTGGCTAATGTCCGCTTGGGCGCGCACATCATGATCGGCCTATTGCCGGTTGCCCTCGTGGCTTTTGAACACGTGCCGCGCTTCCACCATGGCCCTACGCCGACAGCCGGTGCTCCGCGACCGGCATTGGCGGTGGCACGTCGACCTTGATCGGGAGCAGACCCAAAAGCTCCCCGCGGCCGTAGTAGAACGCTTGAAAGTCGCGCTCGCGCATTGCAATCAGGCGCTCGAGCGCCTCGTCGAGATGCGCGGCGGTGAACGGCGTGTAGTCGAACTGGTCGAAGTATTCGGTGATCTCGTCCAGCGCCGCGGTTCCGTCCAGGATCCAGCCCTCCCCGGGGATCCGCCCATGTGGGTGACCAAGCTGCTCGAGCACCCGCGCCCGCAGCAGCGCAGGCTTGAATTTCCCGCGGGCTCCGCGGGCTCCGCGGGCAGAAGTGCGCCGTGACCAACGCGGCAGCGCCCGCGTCTCGGTGGTGCTCGGGACAGCCACCGGCTCCGGGTCGGGATCGCTGGTCGGGCGCTCGACGTAGACGCACAGATCGTCGAGCAGCAGCTCGCGGCCGTAGTGAAACGCCTCGTAGTCGTGCTCGCGCTCGGCCTCGAGATAGGTGATGAAGCTCTCCAGCGCCTGCTCGGGGCGCCCCTCGATCACGCTCTCGTCGACGTACTCGCCGAAGCGGTCATAAATGCGGTCGAGCTCGCGCGAGCGGTGACGGTAGCTCTCGCCGGAGATCTGGGCAGCGGGAGCGCCGAGGCGAGCGAGGACGAGCTGACGGTGGGTCTGGATGTCGGTCATGCTGAGGTTCTCGGCCCCGGCCAGGCCGGTTTGCAGGTTTGTTGCTGCTTCGACGATTTTTTTCGCACCCGCGCCGACGAACCAGTCGCGTGAATGCCGCCGATTCACGCGCCAACTTCACGTGCGCTCTCTCGCAACCCCAAGCGCTGCGCAGGGTGACGCGGCACCACGATCGTCGGGATGTTGGCCACCGTTCGCCGCGTCCACGCGAGGTCGCAGCGCCACGCAAACACACGACAGCGCGGCTTCCTGGCGCGATCTCCGATCCGTTCCCAGCGGCCAAAAATGCCCTACAGTCCGCCCGCCAAACGACGGGGCGAAAGGCGAGACATGTCGATCAGCTACGAAGAATTTCGATCTGCAATCCACGACGGGGCCCGCAGGCGCGCGCTGCTGTTCCGAGATGGCCGCCCCTACTTCGTGCTGCTCAGCCAGCAGTTCAGCCGCGAGGAGCTCGAGGCGATGTGCGACACGGCGACCGCGATCCGTCGGCTCGACCGTCACCGCGATGGGCGTGAGTTCCTGCTCGGGATCTTGCGTGGCCAGCGGGTCATGAATTTGTTCGCCCAGCCCAGCACCCGAACCGCGCAGTCGTTCATCGCAGGGGCCGACAAGCTGGGGGCGACCAGCACGTTGGTGTCGGACATCCAGACCTCGTCGTTCGCCAAGGGTGAGTCGATCGCCGACAGCGTGCGCACGCTGTCGAGCTTCTTCGACGCGATCGTGGTCCGCCACCCCGACGACGAGTTTGCGACCCAGGCCGCCTGGGCCCTGCACGGCTCGGCCCGCCCGGTGCCGGTGATCTCGGCGGGCAGCGGCAAGTCGCAGCACGTGACCCAGGCGCTGCTCGATCTCTACACGCTCAACTACAGCTTTCATGAGCGCGGCGGCGTCGACGGCAAGCACATTGCGATCGTCGGCGACATCGCCCGCAACCGCGCCGCGCGATCGCTGGCGCTGGTCCTGACCAAGTTCAATCCGGCCGCGATCCACTTCATCTCGCCCGGCGACTTCGCGCCCGGCGACGAGCTGACCGACTACCTGCGCCGCCACGAGATCACCGTCGAGATCCACGACGAGCTCGAGCCCTGGCTGCGCGAGCGCGGTCGCGAGGTCGACGCGATCTACATGACCCGCCTGCAAAAAGAGTGGGACGCCGGCGGCGAGGCTGGCCAGCCCAAGCAGCACGCGAACACGAGCGAGCTCGGGGCCGATGACGCCTACGTGCTGCGCTCCGAGTACCGGCTGCTGGTCCGCGAGGACTGCGTGATCATGCACCCGCTGCCGCGCATCAACGAGCTGCCCAACGAGTGGGAGCAGCATCCGGGCTTCGTGGTCTGGCGGCAGGTTCGCAACGGCATGTGGATGCGGGCGGCCCTGTTCGCGACGATCAACGGCGCCGCCGGTGAGATCGTCGCTCGCGCCCAGCGCCTCGGGCTGCTCTAGCGATCGCTCTGAACGGCCCTACCGCACCCAGATGGTCCAGCGCGAGCGGGCGTTGAACTGACTGGTGTTGCAGCAGGTGACCGACGAGTTGACGACGGCAGCCTGCCCGCCGCCACACGACCGACACCACGCGCTGCCTGGGGAGTTCACGTCTCCGTAGCTCGCGTAGCTCGAGTAGGTGGCGGGGAAGTGCATCTCGTTGCCGCCGTTTTGCGACCACGAGCCGTTGCTCGAGGTGTTGGTGGTGTGGGTCCCGTAGTGGCACACGTTGCCCCCGCAGGTGCCCCAGCCGAGCGAGTCTGCGCACTGGAACGCGACGCCATCGCCCAGGGATGGACCCACGAGCTTGGTCACGTTGATCATGTCGGAGGTGGCGTTGCAGGTGCGCGACCAGGTGTTGCCGGCCGGCTTGGGCACGCGGATCGCCGAGTCGTAGTCGCCGATGTTGCAGCCCTGGCAGTCGGCGTTCTCCTTGTCGGCGAACACGAAGTCGGTGGCGTCGGCCCAGAACAGATCGATGTTGAACTGCCAGTTGGTCGCGCGCGCGGCATCGGGGTTGCCGAGCGTGGCGTCGAGATCCGGCTGACCGGTGTTGTCGGAGTCGACCACGCGGTTGAGGATCAAGGTCCAGCCGCCGCCGTCGGTCGTCATGTCGCAGAAGGTCAAGAACGGCTCGGCGCCGCCGGGGCCGTCGGGGTCGAGCAGGTACATGCCGTCGGGTGTGTTGGGCGCCGAGATCTTCAGGGTGTTGCAGGTATATTGGACGTCGAGGGTGCAGTCGTTGGCGCAGCCGTCCTCGTTGTCCATGTTGGCGTCGTCGCACTCCTCCATGCCCTGCCAGTGCACACCGTCGCCACAGAACGCTTCGGTGCAGGCCGCCGTGCAGGCGTCGCCGTCGATGTCGTTGGCGTCATCGCACTCTTCGACGCCCTCCCAGATGAACCCGTCCCCGCACACCGCCTCGACGCAGATGCCGACGCAGCCGTCGTTGTCGAGCTGGTTGCCGTCGTCGCACAGCTCGACCTGATCCTGAATGAAGCCGTCGCCGCAGTAGGCCAGCTGGCAGGTGCCCGGGCAGTCGTCGGTGTCGTCGGCGTTGCCGTCGTCGCACTGCTCACCAGCCTGGATCACCCCGTCTCCGCAGCTGGTCAGCAGGCACTGGTCGTTGCACTCGTCGGTGTTGTCGTCGTTGGCGTCGTCGCAGATCTCGACCGATTCGTGGACGAAGCCGTCTCCGCAGCTCGCTGGCACGCAGCCCGCGACGCAGGCGTCGGTGTTGTCGGTGTTGCCGTCGTCGCACTCCTCGAAGCCGGTGTAGAGGTAGCCGTCGCCGCAAGCCGCGATCTTGCAGTCGGGGGTGCAGTTGCCCGACTCGACGTTGCCGTCCCCGAGATCGCACTCTTCACCGGGCTCGACGATGCTGTTGCCGCAGTCGCCGTCGCCATCGCCGTCGCCGGTGGTTCCGGTCTCGTTGTCCCCGTCGCCGTCACCTTCTTGGGTGGCGGGCAGCTGGAAGGTCGTGGACCCCTCGACCTCGCCGCCCGGACAACCGGTGAGCGTGAGCAGCGTGAGCGGAACGACAACGAAAGCGCGGTTCATGCCTCGACTCTATTGGAGTCGGTCGATCACTGTCCAGCGATGGCCGACGCAGCTCGGATCCGGCCACTGGGCCCGAACGGAGGACATGGCCAGGGCGCGCGGGTTCAGTCCTGGTCCTCGACGAGGTTGCCGAGTTGCATGAGGCGTGCGCGGAGCAAGCGGCGACCGTGCTCGTCGATCGCGTCAAACAATCCCTCGCCAGCGCCGGGCCGCCAGGCCAGGTTTTCGTCGAGCGCGGGCTGACCGAGCGCCGCGCGGGTGAGCTGGTGGAAGCGCTCAAAGGCTTCGATGTCGGGATCACTGTCGTCAACAGCGGCCGCTCGCGCGTCCTCGAACTGCGCGCGCGCACCCTCGAAGCGACCGAGCATGGTGAGCACGACCGACACCTCGAGGTCGGCGCCCACGAGCAACGGATAGCGGCGGGTCTTTGCGACGCGGGCAGGATCGTCGAGGTAGATGAGCGCGAGGTTGGGGGTCACGTACGCGCCCGCGGCGAGGCCGAGGAGCCGCGCGATGACGAGGAACTGAGGGTCGTGGATGCCCAGCTGGTCGGCCGCCGAGCGCATCACCTCGTCCATGAGCTCGCGCAAACCGGGCGACGCGTGGTCCCCCATGACGACCAACTGCATTGCCACGAAACGGCGAGTCATGGGGACTTCCCAACCACTGTTGGTCCCAACCGCGAACAACGCGTCGACCCCTTCGTCGATCGTGGGCGCATCGATTGGACCACGCAGGAGCGCTCGAGCTGCGGCTGAGTTCTCGCCCCACTCATGGTTTGCCCAGCTCTGCGAGCCCGGTGAAAAGTCGAGGTCCCATCGGGCCTTCCAGCGCTCGACGATGTCATGTTGACCCATCCTCGACGCCCACCCGAGCAGCGCCGTTTTCTGCGCGGCGTCGGCACCAACTCGCAGCCAGTGCTCGCATTCGAACCCTGCCCATGCGGCGCGACCCCGCTCAGCCCACGTCTTGCGCGTGCGCTCGAGCGCCGCAAAGATCGCCTGCTCGTGCCGAGACCAAGGCCGCTCAGCCGGGTCGGGATCACTCCGCATGCGTCGCACCAGGTCACGCCGCCACGCGTCGACCACCGCCGAATCATGGAGCGTCCGAAGCTCCGGCCCGATCGCTCGCAGCAACCCCACACGCTCGATCGTCTCTGGGTCCGACTTGACCCGTGCGAACGCGCCGGGCTCGAACTCGGCGATCGCCGCGTCCCACAGGCTCCCGGCCTGCGCGACCGCTTCGTCGAGCTCGAGCTGATCCGAGCAGACCGGAAACCACCCCGGCGCGCCGATCCGCGGGTTGTCGAGCACGTGCTTCCCGGCGTGGCGGGCCTCCGCGATCGCCCACCGCACCCGCCACAGCGAGGTCGCCGTCGCCACCCCTCGCCAAATTACCCCTCGCCGAGGCTCAGCTTGCAACGCCTCGACCAGGCTCGAGTAGCCCTGGGTCGGATCCAACTCCAACCACTCCCCGGCGCTCGGTATCTGCCCCAACGCCAACTCCAACCCCGCCCCCGTCCACGCGACCCCAGGCCACCACCGCAACCCTTGCTCGATCCCGCGCACCGCGAACTCCGGCACGCCCACCGGACAGCGCACGAAGTGAGAAGCCCAGTCGTGCAGGTCCGGCGCATATCGCTTGAACTGGTTCGCCAGCTCGCCCTCCGCCCACATCACCACCCGCAAAGATCGCTGGGCGAACACCGGCCGGTTGAGGTTGAGCGAGTCGAGATGCTCGCGCCGGAGCACGAACAGCACCAAGCTTCCGGGCGCCTGATTCAGCATCAGCGCCGGGTCATCGGTGAACACGAACCCCGGCTCGAGCTCGTCGAGCAGCACCGCTAGCTCACGCAGCCGTGCCCGCTGTGCGTCGCGGACCAAGATGATCACCCCAGCGCGCCCGAGGTGCAGCCAGCGACGCAGCTCGTTCAGCCAGGCTTCGGCAGCTTGGCTTTGAGCAGCAGTGGGTGGGGGAGATACCATTCGCTCTCGTTCGGATACGGGAGGATCAGACACAAGTCGAGCATCTCCTCGACGAGGTCGTTGTTGGGCAGCTCGCTGGGGTCGCGGAGGAGCTCGCGCAGGACGTTCAGGTGGGCCTTGGTCAGGCCAGCCTCCGTCTCCTCGCGCATGCGATCGATCGTCTGATTGACCACCTGCTCGTCGGCCTGCGGCAGGCTGCGATCCCATGCAGGCCCGGCCAGCTCGCGTACCAGCCGGACGAACTCGCGGAGGCGGCCGCCGGAGTAGTACGCGAGCTTGTGCAGGAAGGCCGCCGGGATCAGCTCGCTCGGCAGGTCAGTCGTGCGGCGCCGATAAACCTCGATGCACAGCGTGACCCCTGGGCCGCCAGGCTCCCAGCTCCAAAGATCCTCGCGGTTCACAACTGGCGCGTTGGTCAGGATCTTGGTCGTGAACTTGCGGACGTGCTTGCGCAGTGACCCCCAGTCCTGCTCAGGCGTGTGTGACGCGACCACGGGTCCCGTCTACCCCCGACCTACCGGGGCTTCGACGGCACCCGCGACGCCATGGCTTCGGCGACCATCCGCGACAGCTCCTGCCGCGACTTCTCGGCCGCGCCCGCCTCCGGCGACTGGCTCAGCCGCTGCAGCACCTTGTACGCGTGCGGATAGCGGCGCTCGGGGTCGCGGTCCAGGTTCCGCCGCAGCACCTCCGACAGCTTGGACGACAAGCCCGAGACCCGGCGGCTCGAGTGCGAGATGTCGAACCGGACGATCTCGTCCATGGTCTCGAGCTCGTTGCCGGCGGTGAAGCAGCGCTCGCCCCGAAGGATCTCCCACAGGATCACCGCGAGCGAGAACAGGTCGCTCTTGACGGTGGCCTTGCCGCTGCCGGTCACCCGCTCGGGCGCCTTGTAGGCCACGTGTCCGGCGTCGGCCGAGCTGAACTCGGGCGCCAACCACTTGCTGGTCGCCGAGCCGAAGTCGCCCAGGATCACGTCGCCGTCGAGCGAGAGGTAGACGTTGGCCGGGCACAGATCCCGGTGCAGGACGTCGAGGTCCTCGAAGCCGTCCCCGCTCCCGTCGTCCCCGTCGTCGTCGTCGTCATCGTCGTCACTCGCGGACTTGCCTGGGGACTTACTTGCAGACTTGGCTGCGGGCGGGCCCTCGGGGGCTTGCTCGCCCTCGCCCTCGCCCTCGCCCTCGCCCTCGGGCTCGGTGTCGGTCGAGACCTCGAAGGTGTGGACGTAACGCAGCGCGTCAGCGAGCTGCCCCAAAATATAGACGGCGAGCTCCTTGCTCAGCGGCCGCGGCTCGCCCATGTCGTGTCCGAGCAGCACGCCCAGATCGACCCCCGGGATGTAGTCCATCACGAAGAAGTCGACGCCGGTCCGGGTGCCCGCGGCGCGCAGGCTGGGGATCCCCGGGTGACTGAAGCTGCGCAGCAGGTTGGCCTCGTGGGCGAATTGCGCCTTGAGCACCGAGTACACCTCGCCGTCGCCGGGCATCAGGACCTTGGCCAGGGCGGTGGCCGGCGCGTCCTCCGGGGCGCTGTCGGGGCGCGCGAGAAAACAGCGGGTGATCGAGCTCAGCGTGGGGACGGGCTCGAGCAAGCGATAGCCGCCGAGGCTGTGGAGCTCCATGCGCCGAGTGTGCAGGGCACGGATCCGGCTGTCCAGCGTGGACGCGGCGGCCAGCGAGGGTCGCAACGACGGCCGAGACCGGGGTAGCCGAAGATCCCAAAAACGCCCATGGGGCCCAACTCAGCCGCGCCGCGGGCACTTCGGCACACCGCCGGCTTTGCTGCTACAACCGCCGGGCGTGTCCCCGACGGGCAACTTTTTTGCTGGCTCCAACCGAAGCAATTCCATCAGTTCGGAGCCAGACCGCGCCCCGGTCGTGATCCTGGGCGCGGGGCTGACCGGTCTGTGCGCGGCCTACCACCTCCAGGCTGCCCCGTTCTTGTTGGTCGAGCAGCACAGCCAAGTTGGCGGTCACGCCCGCAGCCATCGCGAGCAAGGGCACACCTTCGACGTCACCGGGCACTGGCTGCACCTGCGAGACGATCGCAGCAAGGCGCTGCTGGCCGAGCTGTTTCCGAGCGAGCCCGGGCAGGGGTCGGCGTGGGTCTCGGTCGAGCGCAAGACCAAGATCCACTCACATGGCGCCGAGCTCGAGTATCCGTTTCAGGCCAACCTCCACGGGCTGCCGCTCGACGTCGTGCAGGAGTGCCTGGTCGCCCTGGTCGAGGCGCGCGAGGCCGCGGCCCGCGGTGAGGCCTGGGCCACGGATCCCCGCAGCTTCGAGGCCTACGCGATCGCCAAGTTTGGCCGCGGCATCGCGCGTCACTTCTTCGTGCCCTACAACACCAAGCTGTGGGGTATGCACCCGGATCGGCTCGCGCCCGAGTGGGTCCGGCGGTTCGTGCCCGAGCCCGACGCGGCCCAGATCATCGCGGGCGCGATCGGGCTGCCGCAGACCGGGCTCGGCTACAACGTCAACTTCATGTACCCGCGGGCGGGGGGCATCGACGCGCTGCCCAACGCCCTGCGCGGTCGCATTCAAGCCCGCGAGCGCGCGGGTGAAGGCCAGCTGCGCACGCAGACCCAGGTCGAGGAGATCGAGCCCAGCACCGGGCGGGTCAAGCTGTCGAGCGCGCCCGACTGGATCGACTACCGGGCGCTGATCTCCAGCATCCCGCTGCCCGAGCTGATCGCGAGGATTCCGGAGGCCCCGCCCGAGGTCCGCGAGGCCGCGGCCGCGCTGCGCTGGGTCCGGTGGCGGTACCTCGACGTCGCGACCACGCGGCCGATCCCCGCCGACTGGCACTGGGTCTATGTGCCCGAGCTGCGGTTCGACTTCTTTCGGGTCGGCGCCTACTCCAACGCCGTCGCGAGCATGGCACCGCCCGACGCCGCGTCGCTGTACGTCGAGCTGAGCGAGCGCGAGCGCGAGCCCGACCTCGCCCAGGTCGCCCAGCAGCTGGTCGAGATCGGCGCGCTCGCCAGCGTGGAGCACATCCGCTTCGCTCGCACCCGCGACGTCGAGTACGCCTACGTGGTGTTCGACGAAGACCACGGCCCCGCGACCGCCACGATCAGCGCCTGGCTCGAGCGGGTCGGCATCCGCTCGTGCGGGCGCTACGGCGCGTGGATCTACAACTCCATGGAAGACAGCATGCTCTCGGGTCTCGCCGCCGCGCAGTGGGCCGACGGCCACACCCGGGCGGCGGCGGCCACAGAAGCGGTCGCGCGCCGCGAAGGCACACGCACATGACAGATCCAAGCGAAGATGGGACCGGGCCCGAGCTCAGCGTCGTGATCCCGATCTACAACGAGGAGTCGATCCTCGAGGCCAGCGTCACGCAGCTGTTCAGCGAGCTCGAGGCCGCCGGGTTGGACTTCGAGGTCGTGCTGGCCGAGAACGGCAGCTCCGACGCGACCGTCTCGATCGCCGAGCAGCTGGCCGAGCGCCACGCGGGCCGGCTGCGGTGGTTCTCGTACCCCGAGCCCAACTACGGCGGAGCCCTGCGCGAGGCGATCTTTCGCGCGCGCGGCAAGTTCGTGATCTGCGAGGAGATCGACCTGTGCAACGTGGACTTCCACCTGCGCGCGCTCGAGCGCTTGCGTGAGGATCGGGCGGATCTGGTGATCGGCAGCAAGGCGATGGCCGGCGCCCACGACAAGCGCCCGCTGGCCCGTCGGACCGCGACCAAGGTCTACAACGGGCTGCTGCGGGTCAGCCTGGGCTTCTCGGGCACCGACACCCACGGGCTCAAGGCCCTGCGCCGGTCCGCCGTCGCTCCAATCGCCGCCCGCTGCATCGTCGACTACGACGTGTTCGCCTCGGAGCTGGTGATCCGCGCCGAGCGCGAGGGCCTGCGCGTGGTCGAGATCCCGGTCGAGATCGAGGAGAAGCGCGCGCCGTCGATCAACCTCGCGCGCCGGGTCCCGCGGGTGCTCGGCAACCTCGGCCGGCTCATGGTCTCGATCCACCTCGGCAAAGATCTCGCGGATCTCGGCCTCGACCCCCGCCGCAAGCGAAGCTGATAGGCTAGAACGACGTGTCGACCATTGTCAGCTTGGATCTCGACGATCTCGCCTGTTACCACGCGATCCACGGGCTCGATGAGCCGGGGCCGGACACCGCATCGCTCGCGCTCGAGCGGTGGTTGCCGCGGTTCCTGGACGTGTTCAAGCAGCTCGATGTCCGCGCGACGATCTTCGTGATCGGCCGCGACCTCGAGCGCGACCTCGCGACCGGCGGGCGCGGGGCCGCGGTGCTGCTGAGGGCCCTCGATGAGGGCCACGAGCTCGCCAACCATTCGTACTCGCACGCCTACGAGCTGCATCGCTGGTCGGCCGCCGAGATCGCGGATGACCTGCGCCGCTGCGACACGCTGCTGCGCGGACTCGGGGCCAGGCCCATGGGGTTCCGCGCGCCCGGCTACACCCACGATCGCACCATGCTGATGCAGGTCAGCGCGCTCGGCTACGCCTACGACAGCTCGCTGCTGCCCTCGCCCACCTACTACCTGGGCAAGCTCGGCGTGCTTGGGCTGCGCCGGCTGCTCGGCCGCCGCTCGGCCTCCCAGACCGACGGCGCGCGCAGCTTCGTGGGCCCGACGACCGTGCACTATCTGCCCGAGCACGGCCTGTGGGAGGTCCCGATCTCGGTCAGCCGCGCGCTGCGGGTGCCGCTGATCGGCACGTTCTTGCTGGGCGACACGGCGCCCATGATGTCGCGGCCGCAGGTCGCGTTGCTGCGCAACGAAGCCGCAAAGACCCGCCATTTGCATCTCGAATTGCACGCGATCGATCTCGCCGATCCCGAGGTCGACGGATTGGACCCGGCGCTGGTGGCCAAGCAGCGCGAGCTCTCGACCCCGCTCGAGCGCCGTCTCGAGCGACTTGGCAAGCTGTTCGAGCAGCGCGGCGTCGGCGTCCCGATCGCCCGCGCGATGGCTCGCCACCTGAGGTGATCAGCTCGAAGTGGCCCGCCCGCGACGCCGCTGCGGACGGGCGCGCGCGTCACGACGACGGTAAATCTATGCGCTGGACGTCGGCATATTCGGCTCCAATGCTCGAGTGATGGATGTCAGGAATTGGCCCGCGCTCGCTGCCGTCGTGGTCGCACTAGGTAGCTTTGCATGTGGTCCCAGGCCGACCGGCGTCGACCACACCGACGACGGGATCGGCTCGGGGATCAGCAGCCTGGGCACCGACGACAACACGTTTGCGACCTCCGACGATGGCTCGATCAGACTCGACCTCGAGCAGTTCGACTCCCCGCTCGGCGGAGACTGCCCCGATGGCACCAACATTGGCGGCCTCGCGGGCGAGACGCTTCACCACATTTGGATCTCCAACTCGCCCGAGGGCACGGTCTCCAAGATCAACACCGAGACCGGGATCGAAGAGGCGCGCTACCTCGCCGGTCCCGACGACGCCGATCCATCACGGACCTCGGTGAACTTGCTCGGTGACGCCGTCGTGGTCGACCGCGCGGGAGGGATCGCCAAGATCGCCGTGATCGAGGAGCGCTGCGTCGACCTCGACGACGACGGCGAGATCGACACGTCGAAGGGCCCCAACGACGTGCTCGCGTGGGGCAGCGACGAGTGCGTGCTGTGGCACGTGCCGCTCCCGAGCGGCGGTTCGGTCCCCAACCAGTTTGGGCCGCGGCCGGTCGCCTGGGAGGGGATCGGTCTCCCCGGTGACTGCACGAAGCCGCGCGTGTGGGTGGGCTGGCGCGACGCCACCACCGGCTTCTTCCGCCGCCTCGACGGTGAGACCGGCGCCGAGCTCGACGCGGTCAGCGTGCCCTGGCCCGGCAACAAGTGGGGGCCCTACGGCGGCGCGACCAACAAGCAGGGCGACTTTTGGGTGCTGGGCTGGCAGTACGGCCCGCTGGTCCGGATCGACAGCGACGATTTGACCACCGACGTCCACGAGATCCCCGAGCCGCCGACCGGGGAGCAGTGGACCTACGGCATGGCGCTGGACGCCGACGGGCACCCCTGGATCGCGGGCGCAAACACGGTCTACCACTTCGACCCGAGCACCGAGGACTGGGACTTCATCGATGTCCCGGGCGCGAGCTTTCGCGGCATGATGATCGACGCGGACGGGCGCGGGTGGCTGGCCAACAATGGCAGCTCGCTGCTCGTCGAGATTGACACGATCACCAGGACCGTCGCGCACCCTGCGATTCCGCTGCCGGGCGCGGTGGTCCCGGTTGGGATCAGCATCGACAGTGAAGGCGCGGTCTGGGTGGTGGATGAGGGGACGAGCACGGCCTTCAAGGTCGACCCAGACACGTATCAAACCTTGCTCACGGTGACCGGGCTCAACTCGCCGTATACCTACTCCGACATGACCGGGGCGGCGCTCGGGTTGGTCAGCTTTCCGCCTACTGGGTGACGCCTAGAGCGTAGGTTCGTGGCGTCTACTGAACTGGACTTGGCAACCATCGCTGCGCGCTGTAGTCAAGCGCGGTCGTGGAGTCCCCGATCGTCACAGCGCTCACTCGTCCTCTCGCCCCGCTCACGCTCGCCGCAACTGTCACGTTCGCGGCCGCGTGCAGTCGACCGCCGCCCCCAACCGCGCCGCTGCTCGGTGAGACCGACATCGTCGTCGGGACGCAGCTGCCGCTCGAGTCCAAGATCCTCGGCGAGACCCGGGCACTCAGCGTCTACCTGCCCCTGGGCTATGCGCAGCGAGACGAACAATTCCCAGTGCTCTACCTGATCGACGGCGGCGTCGAGCAGGACTTCTTGCCGGTCGCGGGCTTCGCCGCGCTCGCCACGTTGTCAGGCCAATACCGCGAGTTCATTGTCGTCGGAATCCAGACCAACGAGCGCAGCTATGAGCTGACGACGCCATCGGAGCATCGCTACGACGTGAAGCTCATCCCCCACAACGGCGGCGCCGATGCGTTTCGCAGCTTCATCACCCAAGAGGTTCAGCCGCTCATCAATGAGCGCTATCGAACGAGCGGTGAGGACACCGTGCTCGGCGAGTCGCTCGCAGGGTTGTTCATCGTCGACACCTTCTTGCGGGCCCCCGAGTCGTTCGACAACTACATCGCCGTGAGCCCCTCGCTGTGGTGGCGTGAGGCGGCGCTGGCGTTGTCAGCGGCCGAGCAGCTTCAGGCCGCGGGCTTCCCCGCCGACCGCTCGCTGTATCTGAGCGCCGCGGACGAAGTGGACATCGGCGAGTCCCTGCGCCCGCTGATCGCGGCCCTCGACGCCCACGCCCCGGATGACCTGACGTGGTGGTTCGAGCCCATGCCCGACGAGCACCACCACACGATCTATCACCCCGCCACGCTTCGGGCGTTGCGCTTGATCTTTGCTGGCGAAACGCCGAGCTAGAGCGCTCGGTGTGGACGCTCGAGCGCCCCCACGACCATCAGCTCGGAGCGCCCACGTAGTAGCTCGTCGAGAGCGGCAGCACCCGCCAGTCGATGCCGGTCTCGGTTCGCGCGTACGTGAGGATCGCCGGGCGACCCTCACGGCCCTCGATGAAGCCCGCGCTCGCCCACCCTTCGGTGCCCGCGAGCTGGCGCGGGATCAGGATGCCGTCGACGCCTGGGCAGATGTCGAGCCAGCCCAGCGCGCTTCGACCTTTGTCGCCGCCGATCGGAATGCGGACCACGAAGTTGGCGATGCCCGGCCGCTCGGGGTCGACGGCGGCACCGTAGATCTCCATGCCCCGGAAGTACTCGAGCGCGCGGCTCCAGGTCGGCGCGCCGGTCCGGTCGAAGCCCACCGCGATGATCTGGTCGTGATCCTGGACAAGGTCGCGCCTCGCCCGGCCGAGCGCGAGGAACCCGATGTCGTCGCCGAGATCGACGATGACCTCGAGCACCTGGTCTGGATCGGCGCCTGCGATCTGGAACCTGCCTTGCTCGACCCGCGCGTCCGTGCCTGCGGGGCCGTCGGCGATCGTGCTCCACCATGACTCGGACACGCCAGCGCCCTGGGCTCGCGTGCCGATCGCGAGGACGTTCCCCCGCACACCGTGGACGCGCGCGCTCGCGTGGATCTGCGTGGCGCCGGAGTTGCTCACGAACGTCTGCCAGCGCACGTCCCCGCGCGGTCCGATTGAGACGACGAGACCCCGGGCGTCGACGTTGCCGACCAGCAGGGCGCGCTGTTCGGGGCCGTGGCCCGCGAGCAGATCGAACATCTGGGTCGGGGCCTCGCTGGCGAGCTCGAGCTCCGTGGTCACGGCGCCCTTCGCATCGAGGGTCCCGAACCATCCCCGCGCGTTGGGCCATGAGCCGACGTCGCCGACGAGCAGCGCGCCGCCTTTGTCGTCACTGATCGCCGCGTGGATCGAGCCGGTCCCGAGCTGGACGCCTGCGCCTTCGCTCACTCGGTCCGCGGTGGACACGAAGCCGACCCAGCGCCGGGTCTGCGCTGGACCATCGATGGACACCGCCTCCCCCACGAGCGCGAAGCCTCGATCGAGCGCCACTGCGGCCCGCGGCGTGAGTTCGTTTGTGCCCTCGGGGAGGATGAAGCTGCCCGCGCGCTCGATCTCCAGCTTCTCGAGGAGCAGGCTGGGGATCGCTGGGGGCCACGTCTCCACGAGCTTCTCGGGCGCAGGAGGTGTCCGCTCGGACGGCTGACTCGCCGCCGCTCGTGTCTGCTTGGTCGGCTCCTTGGTGATCGTCTGTGGCGAGCTCTCGCAGGCGATCGCCAACAGTCCGGGGAGCACGATCGCAGCGTGACGCATCGGCGAACACTAGCAGGCCGCCAACGTCGAGGAGGCCGTGATCGATCAGCTGCGAGGTTTGGAGGGGGCCTCCTGCGAAAACCTCGAACTCTGGGCGAGCATGCAGACGGGTGCTGTGTGCTCAGCCGAGGACTCGAACGAGATTGCCCGAGCGTCGAGGTGCGAAATGAAGCTGGCTGATGAGACACTCACCCTGGCTCTGCTGGCGGTGATCGCTGGTTGCACTCTTTGCGCATGGCCCCTCGATCTTTGTTGCTACGTTGGCGCCATGCGTCGCGGTGGCTGGGTCGTCTTGCTGTGTAGCTGTCTGGGCTGTGGAGACAGCGGGGCCGACGATGGGTCGGGCATGGGCACCGCCGAGACCGGGGCCGAGGAGGGAGGCGGCGCCGATGCTGGGGCGGATCCTGGGCCAGATGGCCCCGGCTGCGACGAGCCGTGGGAGGGCTGGTGGGCGGGCGCCCAAGCCGACGACGACGGGGTGGCGCAGGCGATGCAACTGCTGCCGGAAGCTTCGGCCCAGCGGGGGCGATGGCACGCCGCCGCGGCGATCGATGCTCCCGTCGCTAGCGGCTCGACTCCCGGCGAAGCCGAGCAGCTGCGGGCAACGCTGATCTCCGAGGCCGCCGCGCTGTCGACCGGGCGCAGCCTGGCGGTGTCGTGGTGCCTCGGGAACATCTTTCCGAACCCACAGGGACTCTTCGGGGTGATCGACGAGGAGCACGACGCGATCAACCTCGAGCGCTACACGCTGTTTCGCAAGGAGCTCGAGCGGGCCACCCGGATCTGGGAGCGGCACAGTCGGATGAACTTCGTGCACCTCGTCCCGCTCGATGATCGGCGCAAGCCCAGCGGGGGCGTGTGCGACACGGCGCTCGAGGAGGTGTGGTTTCGGGCCCAGACGCCAGGCTGCGACATCATGTGGCAGGGCAGCACCAACGCCGGGGGCGAGAACGAGTTCGACCCCGAGGTCGGCTCGCCGCAGAATCCTGGCGGCTACGATCGGGTGCTCTGCATCGCCCACCAGTTCCTCGATGCCGCCAAGAAGCAGATCCCCTACCGCGCCGGGCACGAGGCCGGGCACATCCTTGGTCTCGCGCACGAATACGTACGCTGGGATCAGGGCGACAACCCGCCCAACAGCTGCCGCGACAACCACCCCTTCGAGCCGGTCGCACCCGAGCGCCAGCTGACGCCCGAGGATCCGTGGTCGGTGATGGGCTACGACGAGTGTGAAGGGTCCGAGAAGTCCACTGGGATCAGCCCGCACGACATGATGGGCGCTTATTATGCGTTCAATTGGGCGGACCGCCGGGTCCGTGACATGGCCCCGCAAGGTGGCGGGCAGGATCGGCGACTGTGGGCAGGCAACTTGCGACCGGGGTTGCTGTGGTACGCGCCGTTTCCCGATCGCTTGATCGAGTGGCGCTTCGCCGCGCAGCAGCCGGGGCCGCTCGCGTACGACGTGATCGAGCGCTGCATGGGCGGCGCGCCGCCGTGCGCCGTCCATGACTCCAACGGGCACTGGCGGCCGATCATGGGCCAGTTCACGGGCTGGTCCGACGCGCTCGATGTGTTCATGTACAGCCCGGACCAGGCGGACGATGTGTTGCTGCGCAACCGCGCGAACGAGGGGGCGACGACGCGCTGGGGTTCGAGACGATCGACGCGCCCGCGCCCGATCGGGCGATCCCGGTGGTCGGAAACTTCGTCAGTGAAGGTGGCGGGCGCGACCAGCTGCTGTGGTACCGGCCGGGGCTGGCGAGCGATCACCTGTGGGGCTTCGACGCGAGCGGGGGGCACGAGGTGTTGGATGTGGATGTTGATCAGCGTGACTATCGGATCCCGATCGTGGGTCACTTTCGCAGCCGGACGGACACGGCGGACATCATCTGGTTCGAGCCGCGCACGGCGACGGTGGATACGTGGATCTTCAGGCCGATGGTTTCAGTCAAGAAGTCGGGGCCGAAGTCCGTGGCGCCACTCGGTGTCGCTCCCGGTGCCGAGTACCTGCCGATCGTGGGTAACTTTGACGGGGATGGCCGAACGGACTTGTTTTGGTATGCGCCGGGGCCGGCGCCCGACTGGCTGTGGCTAGCAGACGGCAACCTGGCCGAGATCCAGTTCATCAGCTACCTGTTTGCGGTCGATGGCGAGTATCACCCGATCGTTGGCGACTTCGACGGCGACGAGGACGACGACATTCTGTGGTACCGACCCGCGGCCGAGCTCGCTGGTGGACTGAGTTGGATGTGGTACTTCGACGGCCCGGCCGTCGAAGTACGCGCGTTGGAGGTCACTGGCGACTACGTGCCGTACGCCGAGGACTTCGACGGCGATGGCTGCACGGACATCCTCTGGTACGATGCAGTCGCCCCCGACAATCCGAGCCCAGTGTGGCGCTGCGTGCCGGAGGAAAGGACGTTCTCATGCGAGGAACCGCTGCCGACACCCAAGGCCGCGTACCCGGTCGGTCTCAACGCGAGGGGCTACTGATGCGGTGGCCTGCCGCGCTCGTCGTGTCCACTGCGCTCTTGCTCGGCTGTGGCGTCCGCCAGGTCAGCGATGGCGACGGCGATGAAATTCCTGCGGCGACGCCCGAGTGGGCACCCTGCGTCATGGACGATGTCGATTGGCAAAACTGCGACGAGGTCTGCGCCGCCGAAGGTCTGGAGTGTGTGGCGAACGCGTGTCCCGCTGACCCCAAATACTGCAACCCCAAGCCCTGCGACATGGCCACACAGGCGTTCGCCCTCGACGACGAAGCGCTCTGCGCCGATGCGTTGGCCGGCGGCTCCGTCGCCACCACTTGCGAGGCTCCGATCGATTGGCTGTTCTCCAACACCCTGAGGTGCTGCTGTGCCGAACCAGACTGAAACATTCACCAGCTCGCGCGAGGGCTGCTCGCCCGCTCGCGGGCGCCTCGGCGGGCGCGAGCGTGGCACCGCAACCACCATCCTCCTCGCCGCCCTACTCGTGTTCACCCCCGGTTGCGCGACGGAGCCCGTCGACGATCCGGTTGACCAGGCCCGCGAGCCGATCGGCAACGAACTGATCAGCTACTCCGGAACTTGGGCCTACTACACCTGCGCGGCCTCGCATTTTTACCGGGAGGGACGGCAGGTCCAACAGCTCTGCTTCTTCCATGACGGCCGTTTCTCCTTCGAGAACCGCGGCACCCTCACGCCCGAGGCGTCGGTAGCCCTCGACGTCGAGCTGGTAACCGCCGACTTCGACGACCGAACACCCGTCAACTACCTGGGGTTCTGCGGAGCCCCTGACGCGGGGGGGATCGTGACCATGTGGGCGGGCGAGCGCAGCATCGAGTTTGCGCCCTTTTGCCTGTTCGAGGGCATCGTCCCGCTCTACGAAGCGATCACCGCGATCCAAGAAGAGCTCTGGGACTGCGGACAGGCCAAGCCCGACAAGCTCGAGTCGATCCAGCCAGGGTGTCGATTGCTCTGACTTCGACCACGACGGTTGCACCGACATTTTGTGGTTTGCGCCACATCTACCCTCGAGTCCACTTTGGACGGCACGCTGCAATGGGACAAAAACCTTCTCCGTGGCGCGTGTCACTCACCCTGACTCAGTCTACCCGTTGGGGTTTGGGCTGGGCCACGGTCGACCGTAGGCACATCAAGACAGCTACGAAGCACTTCATCCTAGTTTCCGCTCTGGCCCTTTCCACTTGCGGGGGCGATTCTGGCGACGATCAGACCAACTCCGAGATCGCGGCTCAGATCGACCTCTGCGAAGAGGTCTGTCTAAAGCCGTTTGCTTGTGACCCCACACTCGAGCCTGGACCGGGAGTGGACGCCGAGTGCACGAGTCGCTGCACGGACACCGTTGCGGTGGCAGCAGCGGACGCGTGCACTGCTCGGTACCAGGACTTGCTCGAATGTTTGGAACCGGCCTCCTGCGAGGACTTCGAACTCTGGGCGAGCATGCAGGCGGGTGCTGTGTGCTCAGCCGAGGAGCAGGCACTCGAACAAGATTGCCCGAGCGTGGAGGTGCGAGATGAACCTGGCTGACATGGGCGCGGCCGTGACGGATTCCGACGTTCCGTCGGGCGTGACCGATATCCTGCGGTGTGCGCTGCGACCGGATCCGGCGCGGCGTTAGGCGCTCGACGAGTTGCTCTCGAACCTGGCTGCGCTTCGCTCCTCACCTCGAAGGTTCTCCGTGGCGGCGAAGCACGCCCATGTGACCAGGATTCGGCCGTCGCTGCGCGAGAGTTCGCGCTCGTGGACCTGACCACCCAATTCGCCCGAGCATCGAGTATCTCTAGCGGGTGCGAACCACCCTCGTGCTCCCGACCTTGCTCGCGCTCATGGCCTGCCGGCCCCAACCCCCACAGCCGCCGGTCACCGACGAACCGGTCGCCGACCAGCCCACGCCCACGCCCGCGCCCGAGCAGGTGGTCGAGGACGAGCCGACCGTCCACTCGGACACCGTCAAGCTCTCCCCGCTTCGCGGCAGCGCCACCGTCAACGTCACGGTCGGCACGACATTGCGCTACTCGTTCAAGTCGCACGCCTCCGTCGGCTATGGCGCCACCCAGCAGTGCAGCGACGAGTCGGTGGTTCGCTACGTGAAGACCGACACCGAGTACGAGCAGTCGGAGGCCGACCGCGCGGGCAAGACCGGCGCCGACGCGGCGACCGGGACCTTCGTGTTCGAGGCGATCGCGGCTGGCACGGCCACGGTGACGGTCGACGAGCAGTTCCGCGGGACCAGCGAGACGACCACCACGTTCACGATCGTCGTCAGCGACTGACCGTCGCGCATCCTGCGGTTCCGCTCCGGGCGCGGCGCTTTCCGACTACTAGATGGCTCCTGTCTTGCCGTACACTGCCCGCAGCGATGCCCAACGCCACCTCGTCTCACACACGCGATGACGTCATCCGCTGGGGGGTCTGGAAGATGCTCTGGATGATCGCATCAGGCTCGGTCGCCCCGGCCGTGCGCATGAAGGTCATCCGCCACGTCAGGTTTCCACGCCGCGGTCCGCTGCTGGTCGTCAGCAACCACCCCTGCCCTTGGGACGTGATGATGGTGCCGTTCTCGATGCTGCGGCAGACCCACATTCTGGGCACGGATCAGCTGCTGCGCGTGCCCTACTTTGGCTGGATGATGCCCTACTTCAGCATGATCCCGTTCAAGAAGGGCATGAAGGATCCCGGCGCGCTCGCGGAGGTCGAGCGGCGGATTCGTCGGGGTGACGCGGTGCTGGTGTTCCCCGAGGGCGATCGGACCTGGACCGGGCGCAGCAACCCGATCAAGCCGGGGATCGGGCGCATGGCCAAGCGCCTGGGCGTGCCGGTTGGGTTCGTGCGGGTCTCGACCGGGCACATGCAGTGGCCACGCTGGGCCAAGTACCCGCGCTCGGTCCCGCTGGTGATCGAGCACCTCAAGGTCGAGCGCTACGGCGACGACGTCACCGCCGAGCAGATCACCGAAGACGTCGGGCGGCACATCAGCGTGGATCCCTATCAGGTCGAGATCCCGCGCCGCTCGGTCGGCACCCGCCTGGCTTTTGGCCTGCCCGAATTCATGTGGGCGTGCCCGCACTGCTTCCACCAAGACAGCCTCGAGCTGGTCCCCGAGGACGACGACAGCGTGCACTGCCACGGCTGCGCGGCCCGCTGGCGCGTGGATCTTGCTTGCTGGCTGCGCGGCGAGGGTGGCCCGGCCCACGACATGCACATCGACGAGGCCTATCGTCGCGTCATCGAGCACTTCGGCGAGCTCCCGGTGCTGGACAACGATCGCTACACCGCCGACGGCGTCGCGATCGAGGGCGAGGCCGAGCTACACCAGATCCACTATGGCCAGGTCGAGCCCGAGGCGCTCGGCCACGGCCTCGTCGAGCTGCTCGAGGATCGTGTGCGGTTCACGGATCACCGCGGCACCGCGCCGCTCGAGATCTCGTTCGAGCACGTCCGCGCGGTGCTGCTGCAAGTCGGCAACAAGCTGCAGATCCGCACCGCCGAAGATAATTTCCAGCTCACGCCGACCATCCACTCGACCAACATGTGGAAGCACTTCTTGGATCGGCACCTCGACGCCTACCGCAGCCGAAATTGAACCAATAGGTCGCCCCACGGGCTGCCCACGCATCCGGTCCACCAACCGGCGGTGCCGGGTCGCGCGAGCAAGTCGACGTCCTGCGCGACGACGCCGACCAAGACCGCGTCGGCACGCCCGGTTGGCTCGTGGAGCGGCGTCGCGCGGGGCACGGTCATCAGCTCGCCCTCGAACCCCGCGCAGCTCGAGCTCGGCGACGGCGTGTCGGCGACGACGGCGTAGCGCGTGGTGGTCTCGATGATCGCCTTGGTCGCCACGAAGCCGCGGACCTCGACGCCCCGGCAGCGCAAGCTGATCGCCTGGCGACCGCGGCTCGGCTCCCCCTCCAAGATCACGCGCTGGGCGCTCGAGCGCTCGGTCTGCCCGGGCAGCTCGGGGTCGAGCCGCAAGATCGGCTCGCGCGCGTCGGCGGCCACGAACACCTCGGTAGCGGGGGCCAGACGTCGGTTGACGCTGCCCGCGGGCTCGGGAACGTCGCTCGGCGGGCCCGCGGGCCCGGGTTCGTAGCGCGGGCCAAAGTGCTCGGGGTTGAGCGCGAGCTCGAGCGAGAATCCGCAAGCCGGGTCCGCCCAGCGCACCCGCAGGTGGTCGTCCTCGCTGGAGATCGGGCTCAAGCCGACGCCCGCCGCCACCGTCAGCCACGGCGTGGGCCGCAGCTCACGGGTCAAGCCGGCGACGAGGTCCCCCGGCGAGAGCACGGCGACGACCCGCAGCGCCGACCAGGCCGAACCCTGTTCGCCGGCCGTCACAACCGCAAGATCCTCGAGCGGCAAGAGCACGCGCGGACCCTCGGGATCAACGATCACCGCCTCGAGCGCCCGCTCCGGCCCGCCAATGCGCGGATCCGCGTCGGGACGATGCGGGAGCTCGGCCCCGGCCGCGACCCAGCGCGCGGGCCCCATGCGCCAGATCCGTGCTCGCTCGACGTGAAAGTCGCTGGGGTCCTGGGCGAGCAAGCTGGCGAGCAGCGCTTCGTCGTCACTGCTGAGCGGAGGTGCAGCGATCGATCGCTGACTCACGACCGGCGACGCCGTCGGCTGTGCGGGCCCACATGCCTGTAATGCGAGTGAGAACCCTAGACAGGCGAACCAGGGTAGATGCGCACGCCTCAGCACAGTTGGCGTGTAGCACGACAGGCCCGAACAACCTCGAATGTCGCGTGACTGGCCATTGGCCGTGTTGTTCGGTGAAGTGCAGGGTGGCCGCGAGGGGGCGCCCGTGGTGCAATGGCTCACGTTCGCGCAGAACGGTGATCTCGATAGATCGGAGCCGGTCGCGTCCGGACTTTTTCCTTGACGCAATCCTAGACAAGCGCGAAGCTCCACATGTGATGCGCCGGTTTGTTGTCGCCCTTACTCCTTGTTTGTTCTTTGGCCTCGGGTGTGTCACCGATGCGGAAGGTCCCAACGCCTTCATGTCGGCGGGCTTCAGCACCCAGGCAGCGGAGACCGACAGCAGCGGTGGTGGCGAGTCAGCGGAGTCCGCCGACTCGGCCGACAGCAGCACCCCGCAGGATCTCCCCAGCAGCGGCGACGGCGATGGCGATGGCGACACCACCGGTGACGGCGACGCAGATCCCACCACCGGTGACGGCGACGCAGATCCCACGGGCGGCAATGGCGTGTGCGGCAACGGCCTGATCGACGACGGTGAGCAGTGCGACGGCGGCAACCTGGGCGGCTTCTCGTGCGTCGACCTGGGCTACTCCGGCGGCACCTTGGGCTGCGACATGGTCACCTGCACCTACGACGCGTCCGCCTGCATCATCGACATGGACGGCGGCGGCGGCACCTCCGGCTGAGCTGGGCCGCAAGTCAGGGCCAAGCAAGGCCAGAGCATGGAGGCGCGGACCAGGGACCTGGCGAGCGTCTCTAAATGCTATTGAAGCGCACGCATGATCCAGCGTGAGCAACTGCGGCGAGCACCCGCGCGGGTGTGGGTGGCGGTGGCGCTGCTGTGCAGCTGTCTGTTCATGTGCACGGCGCCGGGGCGCATCACCTACCCCGACGACGAGATCGTGTTCCAGACCACCCAGAGTCTGGTCACGGACCACGACCTCACGATCGCGGGCATCCCCAAGCGCAGCGGCGAGCGGGCGGATCGACCCAACGGCACGTTTGGCTGGGGCAGCGGCCGCGACGGCCAGCGCTACGGCTTCTTCGGTCACGGGATCTCGATCGTCGCTGCGCCGATCTACGCGCTGGCCGACGCGACCGTCGACGAGGTCCCCAAGCTCTGGCGGTACGCCCAGCGCTCTGACCTCTATACCTTTCACAAGCGCGGCCACGAGGCCGACTGGCTGCGGATGGTCGTGAGCGTGACCAATTGCTTGATCACCCCGCTCGCTGCGGTCTTGCTCGGGCTGTGGCTGCAATCGCTCGGGCACGGGGCGCGGACGTCGGTTCTGATGGCGCTGATCTACGCGCTCGGGACCACGGCCTGGCCGTACGCGGGGACGCTGCTCAGCGAGCCGCTCAGCGCTGCAGTGTTGCTCGGCGCGGCGCTGGCGATCAGCCGGTTTCATCGCTCGGGCGCGCGCGCGCAGCTGTGGATCGCCGCGAGCTTGACCGGCCTGAGCGTCCACGTACACGTGCTCAACCTGCTGGCGATCCCGTGTCTGCTCGGCTACGCGCTGGGGCCCGCGCAGATCCGAGCCCGCGTGCGCGCGAGCTGGCGGATCTGGGCGATCGCGGTGGGGCTCGGTGCGGCTGGCGTGGCCCTGCTCGGCGCGACCCAGTGGTGGCGGTTCGGCTCGCCGTTCGAGACCGGGCGCTTCGATCACTACGGCCACTGGGTGTGGCCGTTCGAGGGGCTGCTCGCCATGCTGATCGCCCCCGGCCGCAGCCTGTTTTGGTACTCACCGCCGCTGATCTTGGCGGCGCTGGCGTGGCCGGCGATGCGGCGGCGCGACGAACCCGCGGCCTACCTGGTGCTCGCGCTCTCGCTGACGCGGCTGGTGTTCGTGGCGTGTCGCAGCGACTGGCACGGCGGCTGGGCGATCGGCCCGCGCTACCTGGTGCCGACCGTCCCGTTCTTGCTGGTGCCGCTCGCGGGCTGGCTCGAGCGCTGGCGCGAGCACACCAAGCCAGCGCGCGCGGCCGCGGCGGCGCTGCTCGGGGCCAGCGTGCCGCTGCAGGCATGGCTGGCCAGCCACTCGGTGTTCTCGCTGTTCTGGCAGCTCAACCACGAGTATGGGCGCGACCGCTACATGTGGATCTCCGACTGGCGGCTCGAGGCCACCCCGGTGATCGCGTTTTGGCGCCAGCAGCAGCCGGCGCTCGAGTTCTGGCGCGCGGGTCAGGCCCGGGCGGCGTGGACCTCGGCGCAGTTTGACGCGCTGTGGTTTGGCGCGTGGCGGCTGAGCGCGGCGACCGAGGCGGATGGGCTGTGGTGGATCGTGGTGGGGCTGGGCGGGGTCTTGGCGCTCGCTGCCGCGTCGCTCGGGTGGTGGTTTTGGCGCGCCCGCCGAGCCGTGGACGACCCGCCCGGGCGAGGCTATGGTGAGCGCGATGCTGCTCCCCCAGTGGGTTCATGAGCTCGCCACGCTGGCCACGCTCGGCCTGGCGGCGGGGTGGCTCGCGTTCCACTGGCTGCGCATTGGGAAGCCCCGAGGCGCGCAGCCGGGGTGCGCACGCTGCGATCACAACGCGCGTGGGTCGGACGCTGGCGGCTCTGGCGAGGGCACGGGGATCCGCTCGAAGCGACTGCGCGTGATCGCGTAATCGTGCGATCGCGTCATCGTGTCATCGTGTCATCGCGTCAACGGCAGACCGTGCCGATTCGCGCTCAGCCCTACATATCCAGGCAGACCAAGAACCGGACCAGGTGGGCGAGATTGTCGACCCCCAGCTTTCGCATCGCGCGACTGCGGTAGACCCGCACCGTCTGCTCGGCGAGGTCGAGCTCCCATGCGATCTGCTTGTTGAGCAGGCCATCACCCGCGAGCCGGCAGACCCGTCGCTCCTGGGGCGAGAGGGTCGCATAGCGCTCGCGCGCTTGCTCGCTATCAGCCCGAGCGGTTCGCCGCGCTCGGTCGGTCGCCACCGCTCTGTCGATCGCGTCGCGCAGCGCGGCGGCGGTCACGGGCTTGACTAGAAAGTCGAGGGCTCCGGCCTTGATCGCCTGGACCGCCGAGGGTACGTCGGGACAATCACTGATGAATACAATAGAGAGCGGGGGCTTGGCGTCGCCGAGGCGGGCCTGCAATTCAATTCCGCTCATCTGTGGCATACGCAGCTCGAGCACGACACAGCCGGGCCCGGCGTCAAACCGGTCAAGAAACTGAATGGGGTTCGCGTAGCCCTGGATCGCGTAGCTGGACCCCTCCAGCATGCCCGAGATGCTCTGCTGCGCGAACCTGTCGGCACCAACCAGATGCACCGTGGGTGGATGGCCCGACGTTTTTTGGGGGAAATGCTGTAGATCTATCAACTGTCGCTCGCTCGGGTGCGGGCGTACCCGTAAGTCAGTAGTCTACTGTTATAGGACCAACTCCAGCCGCTGCGCAAATGCAGCTCGCAAGGTTCACGCTTCTGTCATGACACTGTCATTTTCGCGCAGCGTGATCCACGCCCACGTGCGGGGCCGGCTCCGGGAACGGCGGCCCCTCCAGCTCGATCGACTTGGGGTACGGTATCTCCAGATCGTGGGCCAAGAACGCATCGAACAGCATGCGATTGAGCAACCGCTTGACATCGAAGTGGTTGCCAGGGTGAACCTTGGCCTCGATGCGAACCCGCATCCAGCTCTCGTCCAGGCTCTCGATACCCATGACCTGAGGTGCGTCGACGACCCGCTCGGGAACGTCCGCCTGCACCTGGGCGCAGACCTCGTCGAGGACCCTCAGGACCTTGTTCAGGTCCGCCTCGTAGGCCACCGACACCTCGACCACGGCCAGCGTCCACCCCCGACTATAGTTAATGACATTGTTGATCTCTCCATTGGCCAAGATGTGGAGGCGGCCGAAGCGATCGCGGATTCGGGTGACCCGTGGCGTGATCTCTTCGACGACGCCCTCCGTGTCATTGACGCGAATATAGTCACCCTTGAGGATCTGATCCTCAAACAGCAGGAAGATCCCGTTGAGCATGTCGCGCACCAGGGTCTGCGCGCCCAGGCCCACGGCGAGGCCCAGAATGCCGGCGCCGGCCAAGATCGGCGTGGGGTCCACGCCGAAGTCGCGCAGCACGATCATGCACACGCAAAAGTAGATGATGTACTTCGCGATGTTCTGCAGCAGCTCGACGAAGGTGCTGCGTCGCCGGTGGTTCTCGTCTTCCCGCTCCAGGGTCGGCGCCAGCGCCTTGGCGATCATGACCCTGCTAAATTCCACGACCAGGCTGGCCGCGAAGAAGATCGCGATGATTCGGATGATGATCGGACCGTAGGGGGCGAACGCCTCCAGGGTCTCGAAGCGCTGGATGATGAGGGTGGCGACGCCCACGTGAAGGATCGCCGCCAAGCTCATCTGCCCGACCGGCAGCAGCCGCTTGAGCGTGGCGTAGTACTCCTCGAGCAAGCGTGGCTTGTCACGGTCGCCCCGCTGCTCGAGCAGCTGCCCCGAGACCACGTAGATCGAGTACACCAGCGTCCGCCCCGCGCTGATCAGCATCAGCACATACAGGGCGGTGCTCACAAACCACGCGAGGACGGTCGGGAGCCCCAGGGCGTTGAGCGACAGCGACACCGCCGCATAGGCGATGCTGAGGTTGATCGCCGAAGGTAGCTGCTGCTCGAACTTGTCGGCGTAGACCCGCTCCTCTTCGCCGAGGTTGCGCGCCTTCAGTACCTGCGAGATCTTGCGCAGCAACCCCCGGCTCGCTCGCTCGAGCGTGAAGTACCCAATGACCAGCGCGACCAACAGCGCGAAGCTGCGGCCGACGGCGGTCATTGCCTCGGGGGTCACGGTCGCCCACGCCGCATCAAACCGCGGCTTGAGGTCGACCCCGCTCCACAGCGTGAAGCCCAGCACGCCCGCGCCCGCGACCGCCACCAGCAGCGACAGCGAGACCGCGGCGATCCGCGCGCGCTTGTGGATCCACTCCGACAGGGGCACGAGGCTGCTGACACCGCTGGCCCGCACGGCCCAGCGAAACAGCGTGCTGGACACCACCAGGCCGCACCACGTGACCACCAGCAGCAGCGCGACGACCAGACCCACGAGCCACGCGTTGTTCAGCTCGGGGCTATCGGAGAATCGGAGCGTTTCCATTGGTCCAATCAGGCGGTGTGAGCGAGTGACCAAGGTTGCGGCCCAGGCCGCGCCACGTCAACGACCAAGTTCGACGTTCTCGAGCACCCCGAGCGCGTCCGGCACGAGCACGGCCACGCTGTAGTAGGCGCTGACGAGGTAGCTCAGCACCGCTCGCTCGTTGATCCCCATGAACCGAACGTTGAGGCTGGGCTCATACTCGTGGGGGATCCCGGTCTGATGCAGCCCGATCACGCCTTGGTGCTCCTCGCCCAGGCGCAGCGCGAGGATCGAGGTGGTCTGGGCGGTGGTGATCGGGATCTTGTCACACGGCAGCAACGGGACCCCGCGCCACGCTTGCACGATCTGCCCCCCGACCTCCGTGGTCTGGGGATAGATTCCGCGCCGGGTGCACTCCTGGCCGAACGCCGCGATCGCGCGGGGCTGGGCCAAGAACAGCTTGGTGCGCTTGCGACGGCACAGCAGCTCGTCGAGGTCGGCGGGTGTCGGCGGGCCGCCGCGGGTCTGCAGGCGCTGCTTGCCCACGACATTGTGGAGCAGGCCAAAGTCGGGGTTGTTGATGAGCTCGTGCTCCTGCCGCTCGCGCAGCGCCTCAATCGTCAGGCGCAGCTGCTGCTCGGTCTGATCCATCGATCCGTTGTAGAGATCGGCGACGCGAGTGTGCACCTTCAAGATGGTCTGGGCGACAGAGAGCTCGTACTCTCGCGGCCGCCGCTCGTAATTGACAAAGGTCTGCGGCAGCGTGTGCTCGCCGCGGTGGCCCGCGGCCAGCTCGATCTCGGCCTGGCCGTTCTTGTCTTGCGGCCTGCGGGAATTCGCAATGAATTGCTCGACATGGGCGCGGAGCGCCGCAGCGTCGCTCAGCGCGCTGTCGAACGCGCTGCGCTCGAGCGTGAGCACGGTGCACGGGGTCTCGGCGCGGACCGTGTAGTCCCAGGTCTGCGCGGCTTGCAGCACCGCCCGATCGCCGAGGTGATCGCCGTCGCCCAGGGTGCCCAGATCGACGGTGTCGCCGTACTGGCCGAGTCGCGTCATGCTGGCTCGGCCACGGGCGATCAAGAACAAGCGCTCGGCCGGCTCGCCCGCCGCAGCGAGGACCTCGCCCGCCGCGAGCTCGCGCTGCACGAAGCGATCGGCGAGCGCCTCGAGGATCTCGGCGTCCTCGAAGCCCTGCAAGCACGGCAGCTCGCACAGCTCTTGCGGGATCACCCGCACCGAGCCGCCGACATCAGTGAAGTCAATGCGCCCGTCGCCCGCCACGTGGCTCAGGCGACGGTTGACACGATAGACGCCGCCCGAGACGTCCACCCAGGGAAGCAGCCGCAGCAACCACCGTGGGGTGATTCCCTGCATCTGCGGAACCGACTTTGTGACGCTGGCGAGCTTGCGCGCAGCAGCCGTAGAGAGACTCGTGGTCGTATTCATCAGCTCTGTTCTCCTGGGTGGGCGGCGACGGTCGAGCGCGGGCTAGTCGCCCGAGCGGCCGAGCTCGACGCTCTCGAGCATCGCCATGGCGTCAGGCACCAACACCGCGACCGAGTAGTACGCGCTGACCAGGTACTGCATGATCGCCTTCTCGTTGATACCCATGAACCGCACGTTGAGTCCGGGCTGGTACTCGTCGGGGATCCCGGTCTGATGCAGGCCGACGACGCCCTGATTGTCGGCGCCAGTACGGATCAACAAGATCGAGCTCATCCGCGACTCGGACACCGGGATCTTGCCGCATGGGAAGATCGGCACGCCGCGCCACGCGGGGACCTTGTGGCCGCCGACGTCGGTGCTGACCGGGTACACGCCGCGCCGGCTGCACTCGCGCCCAAACGCCGCGATCGCGCGGGGGTGGGCCAAGAAGAAGCCGGGCTCCTTGTCGACCATCGACAATAGCTCGTCCATGTCGTCGGGCGTGGGCGGGCCGCTGTGGGTGTGGATCCGCTGATCGAGGTTGGTGTTGTGCAGCAACCCAATCTCGGGGTTGTTGAGCATCTCGTACTCCTGCCGCTCACGCAGCGCCTCGATCGTCAGGCGCAGCTGCTGCTCGGTCTGGTTCATCGGGTTGTTGAACAGGTCAGCGACCCGCGTGTGCACCTGCAGCACGGTCTGGGCCACGCTCAGCTCGTACTCGCGCGGCTTGAGCTCGTAGTCGACGAACGCGCCGGGGAGCACGTACTCGCCCTTGTGGCCGGCCGACATCTCGATCGCGGCCTCGCCCTCGTTGTCCTGCGGCAGCGCAGCGCGGGCCTTGAAGCCCTCGACGTGGGTTCGGAGCGCCTCGGACTGCTCGATCATGGCGTCGAACACGTCCTGCTGCAGCGTGAGCACGGTGCAGGTGGTGACGGCCTTGGCCGTGAACTGCCAGTAATCCTGCGACTCGAGCAGCGCCTGGTAGCTGAAGTGATCGCCGTCGGCCAGGGTGTCCAACACCGTCATGTCGCCGTACTTGCCGGCGCCGATCATGTTGACCTTGCCGTGCGCGATCAGACACACCGAGTCGGCGGGCTTGCCCAATTCGACGATCACATCGCCGGGCTGCAGGTCACGCTGAACGAAGCGATCGGCGAGCGCCTGCAGCACCTCGATGTTGTCAAACCCGCGCAGGACCGGCAGCTCGCACAGCTCCTGCGGCACGACCTGGACCTTGGCCCCGATGTTGGTGAAGGTCACGCGACCGTCACCCACCGCGTAGCTCAAGCGACGGTTGACACGATACACGCCGCCTTGAACGTCGACCCAGTGCAGCAGCTTGAGCAGCCACCGCGACGTGATGCCCTGCATCTGCGGGGTGGACTTGGTCGTCGTCGACAGGTTGCGCGCGGCCGACGTGTCCAAGCTCGTATGAAGGTTGGTCTCTTCGTTATTTGCCATCTTGAATTCTCTTCTCTCGGTCAGTGTGGTCGAACAAATGGGACGCAGCCGAGCGCTCTACGAGCGCGACAAGTTAAGCGGGGCCAATTCGTGCCCCAGCGGTGCCGAGGCCGGTCGGCCCCTGGGCGAAAGTCGGGGTCGCCGCGGGACTGCTCGCCGCGGGACTGGTCACAGCGGGACTGGTCGCCGCGGCACTGGGTTGAGCCGGCGCCTTGGCCTGGCCGAGCACCTCGACCAGCCGCGCCGCGGAGGTACCCAGCCCCGTGGCACCTGCGGGGATCAGCTTCCCGTTCGCGGGCGCGCTGGGTGCAGGCGCCCGAGGAACCAGGGCGGGCCCGCTGTTCCGTGCGAGGCGCTCGAGGAACCCGTGTGGGGGCGAGCTGGCCCGCAGCTCGGGCTCTTTATAGCGGTCGACCGCGGCGTGCCAGCGCAGCACCCCAGCCATCCACTGCTTCAGCCCGTCAATGTAGCCGTCGAGCTTGGCGCTGGCGTCCTTGTCGAGCTCGAAGTCCTCGACCAGGGCCGGGATCTCGACCTCGACGATGCGCTCGAACTGCTGGGCGCGGGCGGTCATCAGTTCATTCACGACCTCGACCGCGCGAACCGAGTCACAGCCCAAGAAGTGCTCGACGACCAGCACGCAGTTGTTGATCTCGCCCTCGAACTCCATCTCCTTTTGATAGGAGAAGATGTCGTTGGTGAAGCAAGCGAAGTCGGCCGCGGAGTTCTCGAGCTCGCGCATCGTGCGAGTCGCGAGCAGCTCGAGCGGGATCTGGTCGCCGAGCGCCAGCCGCGACAAGCTCATGGTCAGGTCCGACCCAAAGGTCTTGCGACGCATCTCGATGTAGTCGACGGGATCCGGCACCCGGTTCTGCATCTGGTTTTGCAGCTCCCACAGCCAGCTCTCGGTCATGTCGAGGACCGCCTTGCGAAACTGCTGACGCCCGTTCTCCGTCATCGGGCCGGCGGTTCGGATCCACAGATCAGCGAGGCCCTGCTCGACCGGGTTGGTGGGGATCGGCATGGGCGCGCCGTCGAGCGGCATGAACGACGCGAGCCGGCCATTGAACAGCTTGGCGCCGGCCATGTTGCGCGCGTTGCCGAACAACATCGGAAAGAAGTCGTCGGCGTAGGTGCCCCAGACCAGCCAGCACGAGGTCAGATCGAGCTGCTCGGCGGATGCGGCTGGGTGGATCATCGCGCCGCACAGCGCGACGTCGGCGACGTCGAATTTGTGGTCGTCCCAGATGCTCGCTCCGGGGACGCCGGGGAGCGCGATCAGCATGCCCATGCGCCGCGCCCACTCCTTCGAGTTGGCCCGCGCAGCGTCGAGGTGCGGGCTCACCCAGGTCGAGAACGGCATGTAGAAGTTCGGGATCGCCACCGGCCCGACCGGCTTGAACGGCACATGGGTGTAGCTCTTGACCCGGCTGAGCCCGAGCGCGCCGGGCGTCACGACAAAACCCAAGAGACCGCTCAGATCCCCGCCGATCGCCGCCGACCCGCCGGTCCGCTCGTTCATGTAGCGGCTCGACCTCATGTGCCACTCGTGGCCGCCCGACTGCCAGTCTTGCAGGCCCTTGACGTACTTGAAGATGTCGAGCCGCTCGAGCGGGTCGAGCCCGTGCTCGTCGGCCAAGGGGGGCACCTCGAGCAACGCGGTGTTCTCGAACTGCTGCAGCCGCGAGGTCAGCAGATCATTTGTGAGGTCAGCGGCGGTCTGGGTGTCGACCCCCAAGAACCGCTCGACCACCAAGATACAGTTCGCGTTCTCGCCCTCGTCTTGAACTTCGCGCTGATACGAGAAGATGTCATTGCGCAGGTGGACCGCATCGGAGAACGAGTCCCGCAATACGCACATTGCTCGACTGCCTGCGACCGCCGCGGGCACCTCACCTCGGACCACATATTCGACGAGGCCCGCCGACCAGGGCGCGCCGCCGACCTTGCGACGTAACGCAATATACTCAATTGGGTTGGAGACCCGATTCTCGCGAATGTTGGCCAGCTCCCACAGCGACTCGTCGAGCAGGTGGGCCGTGGCTTCCATGAATCGCGCCCGCCAGGCCTGCGACATGCTGGGCGCCGTGCGTGCCCAGAGATCGAGCAATCCCCGCTCGACCGGGTTTGTCGGGGTCTCGTTCACCGTCGAGCCGTCGAGCGGCATGAACGCCGACAGCCGGGCGAGATAGGTTTTTGCGCCCTCGTAATCCTGAGTACGCTTGTAGATCTCGAGAAAGTGATCATCAAAGTAAAACACCCATACATACCAATCGGTGACCAGATCGAGATCTGATGCGGACGCGTCTGGGTGGGTGTATGCACACAGTAGGGCGTAATCGTGGGCGTCGAATACTCGCTCATCCCAGATCGGCGGAGCATCAGATTGCTCCCCGACCAGGATCTCCATTTCGTAGGCCCATGCTTTGGAGTGGGTGCGGGCTCCCTCGAGGTGCGGGTTCAAACGCGCCGGATACGGCATGTAAAAGTCGGGGAGTTCGAACGGCAGCACGGTGCGCTGCTATCGCATCGCTGCTCGCGCTGCTAGTTGGCACTTCGTTGATATTGACAGCGCGATCTGCCACAAAAAGCGGCGCGGGATCGCGCCTCGGAGCCATAGCGCAAGCAACGCGTGGCTATGTGTGCCCTGCCAAGCCGTCCAGGAGCAATCCAAAAGTTGGGGCGGTCTCGCGCCTGCGAGTGATCGTCCCCACACGCGAGGGATTCGGCGGCCATCGGCCCGGCAAAGTGCAGGATCGCCGCAGGGAGCATATAAAGGTGCGTGGCCGAGCCCCCCGGCAAGCGTCGCTACAGCCTGCGGGTCGAGCTGATCGCCATGCTCACGATCGTGCTGGTCATGGCCGTGGTCTCGCTCTCGTTCACCGCCGAGTGGCTGGGCCAGCGCCGTCATGATCAGCAAGAGATCGAGCGACTGCAGAGTCACGCCCGCGGGCTGGCCATGCTCGCTGCCCGCTCGTTTCGCAACGGTGACTTTCAGCGCGACTCGCTCGAGGAGCTGCTCCACGACTCCTCCGCGCAGCTCGGCGTGTCCTACGAGGTCCACCGCGTGCGCACCGACGACGCGCTCGAGCAGCTGGCCAGCGTCGGCGTCCACGCGGGGTTCGATGGGCTCCCAGACCCCCCGACCGAGCTGGGCTCGCGCGTTGATGATCAGCTGCTGGACCGCTACCAGATGCTGATCATCGACGAGCCGATCCCCAGCCGCGACGGTCAGCGCGTGTCCCTGCGGATGATCGCGGAGCACTCGCCCTGGGCCCGCAGCCACGACTGGCGCGAGATGTTGATCGTCGCGGTCGGCGTCGGGGTGCTGCTGTTGGTGCTCGGCGGCCTGCTGCTGGAGCTGCAGGTGCTGCGACCCACGCGGGCGCTCGAGGCTGCGGTCGCCCGGGTCGCGAGGGGCGAGCTCGACGTCGAGGCCCCGACCGAAGGCCCCGCTGAGCTCGCCGAGCTCGCGCTCGCGTTCAATGACATGACGGCCTCGCTTCGCGAGCAGCAGTCAACGCTCGCGAGCGCGCGCGAGCGGCTGCAGCGATCCGAGCGTCTGGCCGCGATCGGGCGACTCGCCGCCGGGGTCGCGCACGAGGTCGGCAACCCGCTGGCGGCGATCGTTGGCTACACCGAATTGCTGCTCGGCGAGCCCGAGCTCGGCGCCGACGCCAGCGATCTGCTGGTCCGCGTGCAAGCCCAGACCCAGCGCATCCAGACGATCGTCGCGCAGCTGCTCGACTACTCGAAGCCAGCCAAGAAGGTCACGCTCGCGTTCGGTGTGGTCGCGCGCGCGCAAGAGGTCGTCACGCTGCTGCGCGCCGACCCCCGCTGCGCTGGCGTGACGCTGGAGGTCGCCGGGGATCCCGAGCTCGAGGCCCTGGCCGATCCTGCGCTGGTCGAGCAGATCCTGATCAACCTGGTGCTCAACGCCGCGCGGGCCGCTCGTGAGGGCGAGGGCGATCAGCCCAAGGTCCGCGTGCGGGTGCGGCTGCTCGACGACGCCCTGGCCATCGATGTTCGCGACAATGGCCCCGGTGTGCCCGAGCACGTGCGGCCGCGCCTGTTCGAGCCCTTCTTCACCACCCGCAGCGCCGGCGAGGGCACCGGGCTCGGGCTCGCGATCTCGCAGGGCCTGGCCGAGGGCATGGACGGCTCGCTGGAGTACCTCGACAGCGACGGACCCGGCGCGCTGTTCCGCCTGCGGGTGACGGCGAAGCTGGCGTAGGCCCGCGCGAGCCGCCTGGTCTGCGGCTACTCGTCTTGACCGTGTTGTGGACCGTCTTGGAGGTTCGCGGCCTCGTCGGCCCGACGCGCGTGCTCCATCAGCAGGTAGGTCAGCTGGGTCAGCTCGCCCGCCGCTTCGGGCATGTCGCCGTCGTCGGTCTGCGCAAACTCGAAGTTCCCGGTCGGCCAGTCGAGCAGCTCGAACACCCGATCATGCGCGTGCGAGTAGTTGCCCAGGTTCTCGACGCCCGCGAGCGAGCCGCGGTTGATCTCGAGCACCGCCTGATCGCGGCCGTTGTCGAGCAGCAGCCGACCGCTGCGCTTCTCGGACTCGAGGAACGACATCAAGCTGCCGAGCTTGACGTGCTCGAGGTCCCCGCGCAGCCCCTGGCCGCCCTGCCCGAGCGCGCTCGTGGCGGCGGGGATCGACCGGTTCTTGTGGCGGGCGAGGACCCCGTGGAGCCGCGCGAGCACCTCGTCGGCGCCCGTGTCCTTCGACAGGAAGTCCTCGACGCCCATGCGATAGGCCTGCAGACGCGAGAGATCGTCGGTCAGCCGGGTGAAGAACACGAACGGGATGTGGGCCAGGCGCTGCCGCGCTCGGGTCATGCGCAGGAACGTCCAGCCGTCCATGACCGGCATCTCGACGTCGGACAAGATGATCTCGGGTGGGCGCTTGAGAGCGGCCGCGATCGCGACGAGTCCATTCTCCGCGACACGAACCCGCAGCCCGCGATCCCGCAGCGCGTCACCAAGCTCGATGCGCACGCCGACCGAGTCGTCGACCAACAGCAGGTTGATCGGGCCGACGTCCTCGACCGTGTTCGGCTTGGCCTCCGACGAGATCGCTCCGCTGACGCAGCTCTCGAGCGCCTGGGTCTGCTCGGCCGAGAACGTGGCGAGCTGGACCTGGATCTCGTCGGAGCCAGGCTTTTGGCCCCCCTGTGCCCGGTAGCCGCCAGCGCTGTGCTCGCGGGTGCTGCCCTTGAGGTACAGCACCTTCTGGTTGGGCAACACCAGCTTGATGCGCACGTCCTGGCCCGGCCCCAGCCCCATCTCGGCGGGCAACATCAACACCCCCTTGCGAAGGTGATCGCCATACTCGACCAAGAAGTCGTCGTAGGATTCGAACCCGATCTTGAAGATCGGCGGCTTGGCGCTGGGAGGCCCCGGCATCGTGGTGCTTGGATCTTAGGCGCAAGCACTGCGTCAGCCAACCAGAGTTCACAGCCGGGGGACCTGGGCTGCTGGATCGTGTCGAGCCCGGTTGCGGCGTTGGCGGGGAGGCCGACGGGGTGGAAGGAGCGGCCCGTGGGCCGCAAACGTGGAGTTTGCGGCAGGGACAGGCAGCGAGCGGTCGACTGAACTGCTACATTGGCGCCCACTTGAGCGAGCCCTACACACCGCGGATCGCCGCGGATCCTCGGTCCCGGCCCCCAGGCAAGCCGACGTCGCTCGACTCCACACTCGACGCGGTCGTGGCTGGGCTCGGGTGGGTGCTCCTCGGCTTGATCTCGCTGGTGGTCACCGTCGTCACGCTGCTCACGGTGTTCTCGCTGGCTCGCAGCGCAAACGAGGACTGGCATCCGACCTGGGGCTGGCTGCTCGCGCTCGCGCTCACGCTCGGGCTTCCGCTGGCGCTGGCCGCCTGGAAGCACCACGAGCAACCCAAGCACATCAAGCTCGCGATGACCTGGCTGCCCGGGGCCTGGAACGCCAGCGCGCTCGCGATCGCGGTGCTGCTGATCCCCGATCTGGTCGGCACCGCGTTGCGCAGCTGCGAGTGGATCGTCCAAGGGCACCTCGGCGACGCCCACTCGGCCACGCGAAAGCTCAGCGCGTTCGGGCACGAGGCCGCGGACAACATCGACCCCGGCGGTGGCGAGTTTCCAAAGCCCGTGCTCGAGAACACGCGGGTGGCCCTCGACCGCGACATCATCGTGCCGTTCACCGAGCAGGGCGCCGCGATCTTCTTGTCGCTCGAGCTGGAGGGCCCCAGCGGCCTGACCAAGCAGGTCGACTACCTGTTCGATACCGGCGCGTCGTACACCACGCTGACCTCGGCGACCGCTCACGAGCTTGGCATCGAGATCCCCGACGACGCCCCCAGCCTCGAGTTCAACACCGCGAGCGGGCTGCGAGAGTCGCGAATGGTCCACCTCCCGGCCCTGATCCTGGGCGACGTGCGGATCCCCGGCCTGCTGGTCTCGGTCTGCGACTCGTGTGCCACGGACCGAACCGGCGGGCTCCTGGGCCTCAACGTGATGCGCGAGTTCTTGGTCCAGATGGACTACCAGGGCAGCCGCATGCGCTTGCTGCCGCGCATCCACGAGGGCCGGCCGAACCGGGCCTACGACATCGGGCCGATGCTGGATCTGGCCGTCGAGGGCCGCCCCGAGATCTGGCTTGGCCGGATCCGCTGGGTCGTGACCATGACCAACACGGGCTCGGTCCCGATCGAGGGCGCGATGCCGCGAGTCGACTTCAAGAATGGTCCAAGGCTGTTCGGCGAGCGGGTCGAGCGGATCGAGCCCGGCGAGATCGGTCGCTCGCTGCTCGTCGGCGAGGTCGTCGAGGACGGCCAGGACACCGGCTCGCTCGAATTCACCCTGATGCTGGTCGAGGCGTACTGGTAGCCGTGATGCCCATGCAGCTTCCCATCGCAGTGGCAACCGCAGCGGCGTGGCTCGGCGCTCGTCTGGCCTCGAATTTGTCCTGGGGCCCGCCCGAGCTCGGCGGCCAGCGGGTCCCCGACGGCGACCAAGACATCAACTGGCTGCTCGACGCGCCGTGGGCCAAGGTCGCCCTGCTGATCACGCTGGCGGTCGGGGTCATGGTCGTGACCAACTCCGTGATGCGCAAGAAGCGGGGCCGCCGGGGCATCCGCCGCAAGCCCGACTTCGACCTGCACGTGGCCAAGCTCGAGCGGCTGCCGATCAGCACGATCGCCGCCGCCAAGGCCGGCGCGGTCCACCTCGTCGGCACCCTGCAGCAGGGCGAGGGCGCGCTCGGTACCGGAGCGCACGCCTGCGTCTATCAAAACCGCGCCAAGTCCTCGCGGGCCACGGCGATCGCGGCAGAGATGATCTTGTTGAGTGACGACAGCGGCGTGGTCGGTCTCGAGCAGCTCGAGGCCGCGCGGGTCATCGCCCCGCGCGAAGACCATGGACCCCACGACACGATCGCGCTGTACCTCGGTGACCGGGTCGAGGTCGTGGGCGAGCTGATGATCTTCGAGCAACCCCAGCCCGCAGCCGGGCAGGTGCTGCGTGGCATGCTCGGCGGACTTGGACAGATCCAGGTGCGCGTGGTCGAGCGGCCCCAACACGCCCAGCCCGCCAAGCCCGCCAAGCCCGCACCAGCGGCCGAGCCAGCAAGCGACGCCGACGACCCCCAACCCGACGCACAGACACCATGAACACGCGACTCCCCACCACGCTGATCTCCCTGCTCACCCTCGCAGCTCTGGCCGTCGCGCCGGCTTGCAAAAAGGAACCGACCGTCCAACCCGACGACGTCGAGACGGGCGACGCCGACGCCGACCCCGAGCCCGAGCCGCCCGAGGTCGAGCCGCTGCCTCCCCAAGATCCCGATCCCGCCGCCATCTCGTCGCTCTACCAGCGCTACTTGCAAGGTGAGTACGAGGCCGTCGCCGCGTCAGCGGCGGAGCTGCGCGACACGATGACGTCCGACACCCAGGTCCGCGCCAACGCCATGGCCGGGTCGCTGCTGGCCCTGGCCGCCGTCGAGGCGGTCCCCGAAGACGCCAAGGTGGCCGCGCAGCAGGCGGTGCAGGACGGCGAGCGCCTCGGTGACGTGGAGGTCCAACAGCTCGCGGCGATCGCCCACGCGACCTATCTGGTCCGCGTGCACGAGGCCGCCACCGGCCAGACCGAGCTCGAGGCCGCGCTCGCGCTCGGCGGGCCTTACAAGAGCCTCAACCACCTGATGTTGGCCGAGGCTCACCTCAACCAGGCGTTTGGCGAGGGCGAAGAAGACACCCAGATCAAGCACCCCGAGCGCCTCGACCAGGCCCAGGCCGAGTACGAAGCCGCGCTCGACGGCACCGCACCGCTGCTCGACGGCGCCGCCCACGAGGGTCTGGCGGCCGTCGCCAAGTACAAGCGGGACAAGGACGCCGTGTGCGTCCACGCCCAGCAGGCCGAGGATCTCTACGCGGCCAACAACGCGAGCGACTACATCCGCGAGGTGCCCTCGCTGCTCGCTCAGGACTCGCGCTGCAAGAAGTTCAAGAAGGCCGAGAGCCCCGAGTGACCTGACCTCGAGGATGGCGCGTCGCGATGGTCGAGCGAGGGCTGATATGCTCTCGCTCGCGCCCGGCCCATGAACGCACCCGACACGATCCTGCCGTCCGACGCCGAATCCATCCTCGCCGCGATCGAGATCGTCGACGAGATCGTCGACAACGGCGACTCGATCGCCGAGATGTTGCACGAGGCGGTCGACAGCTTCCTGGACATCTTTGGGTGTGAGCGCGCCTTCCTGAGCTTCTTCATCCCGATCGAGCGCGGCGCTCCGTCGGGGCCGATCGTCTATTCGCGGGTCAAAGAGGGAGCGGACCTCGCGGCCGTGTTCGAAGAGGACGCCTTCAGCGACGCCGCGATCGCCACCGCCCGCGACACCAACGAGGTGTTCGCCGCCGGCCCCAACGCCCACGCGATCCCGGCCGACAGCCTGGCCGCCAAGCACGGCGTGCGCTCGCTGATGATCCTCGTCGTCCAGCCCCGCCTCGGCCCGGCGTGGTTCATGGGCATCCACGACTGCAAGCGCGCGCGCTCGTTCACCCACGAGCCGCGCCTGTTCGCCCGGTTCGGCGCCCGCCTGGCCGACGCGGTGACCCGCTTCGTGTACCTCGACCACCTCGACCACGGTGAGGCACGCCACCGCGCGCTGTTCAGGAGCACCTCCGAGGCGCTGCTGATCATCGACGTTGGTACCCAGCGGATCGTCGACAGCAACGCCCACGCCGCGCGCTTGTTTGGGTGGCCGCCGGGGCAGCTGCTGGGCGCGGAGATGCGGCAGCTCAACCCCGAGGTTCAGCCGGATGGGCAGCGATCGGATCTGCGGATCACCGAGCTGCTGGGCGAAGCGGGGGCGGGCGTGGCCCGGGCGTACGAGTGGACCCACCGGATGGCTGACGACGCGCTGGTTCGCTGCGGGGTCAACCTGGTGGCGCTGCCGAATCCCGAGCGGTTGTTGGTGCGGGCGAGCATTCGCGTGCTGCCCTGAGCGCACGCCGCGAGCTGTTGCTGTTGCCGATGCCGAGTCGATCGACCACAGCGGTCTGGACCCACACGATCTACGAGATCGATGTGCTCGCCGTGGTCGGCTGAGCCCGGTCGGATCGGCCGAACAGGTGGTCGAGGTGGTAGCGCAGCACCCGTGTGGCCGCGCTCACGGTACGTTGGCCGATCAACACGCTCGTGCCCAATCCATGGGTGAGGGTCAGCAAGCGCGCCGCCTCGAGCCGTGCATCGAGACCACCGGCGAGCAGTCCGTCCGCCTGCGCCCGCTTCAACACGTCGACTAGCTGCCGCTCGAGCTGATTGGGTCCATCGACGAAGGGCTGCTCGGCGAGCTCGGGATCCGTCATCGCCAGCACCGCGTAGGAGGTCCAGACCAGGTGAAAGACGCGGCTGTCCTCGTCGCTGGGCAGCGCCTCGTCGACGAACGCCTCGACGAACGCGCGCGGTGACGGGGGCTGCGGTAGTCGGGCCAGACGGGCGGCCCACCTCTCGTGGCTCTGGCGCTCGAGGTCCAGCAGCGCGGCGTGCATGAGCCGGGCCTTGGTTTGGAAGTAGTACTGCACCAAGCGCAGCGAAACCCCTGCCTCGGTTGCGACCGAGCGCATCGTCACGGCGTGGATCCCCCGGCGTCCAGCCACGCGGACCAACCCTTCGAGGATCCGCGCGCGACGCTGTTCGTGATCGACGATCTTCGGCATTGGCTGTTGACCCGAAGCCTACGCGGTTGAGTTATGATACAGATGTATCATAACTAGACCACGTGCGACACGACAAAGGAGCCGGAACCATGCATCAGCGAACGCGACCAGCGGCGACCCAACCCGGCATCCCTGCGCAGACCTGGAAGATCGCCGCCGTGACCGGCGCGGGCGCGCTCATGGCGATGCTCGACTCCACGGTGGCCAACCTCGCGCTGGAGTCGGTACGCGCCGACTTTGCCGTCACGCTGTCCTTGGTGCAGTGGGTCTCCTCGGGGTACCTCATCGCACTTACCGTCTCGCTCCCCGCCACCGCTTGGCTGGCGAGCCGGTACGGCTACGGTCGGGTATGGAGGGCGGCGCTGGCCGCCTTCGTCCTCACGTCCGCCTCGTGTGGCGCGGCCCCAGACCCGCTAACACTCATCGCAGCGCGGTTTGTGCAAGGGTTGGCCGCCGGGCTGATGATTCCCGCCGGGCAGGCGGTGCTCGGCTCGGTCGCCAAGCCGAACCAACTCGGCAGGCTCATGGGCACCATCGGCTTGGTCGTCGCGCTCGGGCCCGCCGTGGGGCCCGCGGTTGGAGGAGTGATTCTCGAATTCGTCTCCTGGCGCTGGCTGTTTTGGATCAACATCCCGTTCGGCGTCGCCGCGCTGGTTGCGGCTCGCGGACTCGTGCCTGTCGGCTCGACGGACGCCGATCGGCGCCTGGACCGAGGCGGGCTCGCCATGCTCGGCCTCGGGCTGCCGCTGCTCTTGTTTGGTGCGGCCGAGGCCGCTTCGACCGGAGCTACGACCACGGCGGTCACGGCGATCGTCGTCGGGGGCGTGATGATCGTCGGCTTCGTGTTTGTCACACTCGACGCAAGTCATCCGCTCATCGACCTCCGACTCTTGCGCTGCAAGACCTTCGCGGCAGCGACCGCTACCACCGGGCTCACCGGGGCAAATATGTATGGCGGACTTCTGATCTTGCCCTTGTACCTTCAGCTGGTAGCAGAACGGAGCCTGGCCGAAACCGGGCTGATTCTCCTGGCGATGGGGCTTGGCAGCGCGCTCATTCTACCGGTGGCCGGATCGCTCAGCGATCGCCTCGGTGCAGGCCAGGTCAGCCTCGTCGGGGTCGGGTTGCTGGTCATCACCACCACCCCCTTGCTCGCCCCGCAGCCGCCCTCTCGCGGCTTGCTCACGCTGCTGCTGGTCGCGCGGGGCATGGGCCTGGCCTTGGCGCAGATGCCCGCGATGACGGCAGCCTACGCGTCAGTCAGCGCCGAGCGAATGGGCGACGCAGCGACGCTCGTCAACATCGTGCAGCGCCTCGGCGGCGCGCTTGGAGCCATCGGGCTGGCCGTGGCAGTCGCTCACGGCGGCGGCTCCTTCACGTCCGCGTTCATCCTGCTCACCGCTATCGGTGCGCTCACACTGGTTCCTGCCGCGAACATGCGACCTCGTCGCTGACACTGGCGTCCGAGAGTTGGAATGTTCTGCCCGGTTCCCAGACAGACACGAAGTCGTCCCGGGAGTAGTCTCGGGTCCATGCGCCACCGGACCGTTTTCACACTGCTCACGTTGGTTCTGATCGCCATCCCCTCAACGGCCGACGCCGAGTACCGCTACCTCTGCACGTCCGTCCCGGGGGCCTGCGAGTACACGCCAGCGAACGTGCCCAAGCTGCTCGCGGACGTCTGCTACTACCCGAGCAGCAACACCAGCAGGATCAAGGGGACAGCGCCGTGTCCGTCGGGGTCGCGGGCGTTTAGTGTGATCTATGGGGAGATCGTGGATCCTCAAATTGGGCAGGTGTCTGCCTACGTACCCGTCGACGACGCTTGTGCAGCTGGATTCTGCGCCGAATATGAACCGCACGACGACCCGTTAGAAAGCACGATTTGTTGCGAGACTGGTGGGCCGTGTTGGCCAGGCGGCGTCTGCCAGGGGACAATCTACTGGTGTCATGACGGCGTCTGCAACGAGGATGGCACTGTGACGTGCTTCAACGCGGAGCCTGCCGAGCCATAGTGGCCGCGTCCTCGAGTCGATTCCAGGCCCGTAGCTCAATCTCGCGGTCGTCTTCGTCGCGGGCAAACATGATCGTCAAATGCCACGCCAGCACAGCGTCCGGGAACAGCAACCGCCGCTCGAACTCGAGCGCGACCTGCTCGCTGGCGAGCGCGAGCATGTGGGATGACGGTTGGCTGCGCTCAGCTTGTTCGGCCGACTCCAGCCGCGACAACGCACCCGCCACGTCCCCCCCACGAGCCGCAGCGATGGCCGTGTGCGCAGACCAGCTCATCCGCGCATCGCTGACGAACTGCGCCCCGTCCCCAGGTGCACGCTGCTCGATCACCACCGCCGTCGCCAGCGAGCACACCACCGCCAGCCCCGACGCGACCAGCCCCGCTCGCAGCTGACGACGACGACGCTCGCCTGCCTTGCGGATCTCGGTGAGCGCCTCGAGCAGGCTCCCCATGTCCGGCCAGCGATTCACGGGCTCGGGCGACAGCCCCTTCTCGATCACCTTCCGCAACCGACGAGGCGCCCCCCGAAGCGGCTCGTCTGACCAGAGCATCCCCAGCTCGATCGCCGTCAGCAACTCCGCTCGAGTCTCCCCGACGAACGGGCGCCCCCCGTACACGCACTCCCACAGCGCGACACAGAACGAGAACTGATCCGACCGTGCGTCCCCGCGGCGACCGCGCAGCCGTTCGGGCGCCATGTAGTTCACGGTGCCGCGCCCGCCGGTTTCTTCCCGGCCAGCAGTGTTGTCGTCGCCCGCGTTGATCTGATCCCGCAGCGCCCGAGCCACGCCAAAGTCAGCGACGCGAACCCGCCGATCCTGGCTGACGAGCATGTTCTCGGGCTTGAAGTCTCCGTGCTCGATGCCGGCCGCGTGCGCCGCTGCGAGTCCTCGACCCGCACCGAGAAAAATCTCGATAGCCTGCTGCCAGGTCGGCAAGAACCTGGCGAACAACGCCCTACCGTCCATGCCAGCGACCAATTCCATCGTCAGGAACAGCTCGTCGCCGACCTTCCCCGTGTCGTACAGCGCGACGACGTTGGGGTGCGAGAGCTTGGCCAAGCACTGGGCCTCGTGAAGCACCGCCGCTTCCGCCTGATCGCCAGCGAGGTTCAACAACTTGAGCGCGACCTCACGCCCGAGGTTGGTGTCGCGCGCCCGGAACACCACCCCCATCCCACCGTCACCGATCTGCTCGAGCAGCTCGAAGCGACCAAACGGGACCCCGGGTGTCGATGCGTCGTCGTCGCGCGCGCTCGCAGCCGCGTCGACTGCAACCGCGAGCTCTGCCCACCGATCAGAGTGGGAACGTGCTGGATCGTCCCGCGACAATCGGAGAATCCGGGGGGGCCCATCGTACAACAGCGCGGCGGGAGGATGTGCGGTCGGCATCCGAGCGATCTGTCGGCGCAGCGATCGAACTGGTCTTTCGACCAAGCCCGAGCAGCGTGAAGATGTGCGACCTCCATCCGACCGATGTGTCGGAACCTCCTGGTGTACCCTCCGCGTCGATGGCACTCGATGAGTTGCTGCGAGCCCTACAGCGAGGCGAGCCCGGGGCAGAACAGCATCTATTCAGGCAACTCCGGGTCGAGCTGCTGCCGTTCTTCGCTAAGCGCGTGGAGGCGTCCGACGTCGACGATCTGACCCAGCAGACCCTGGAGATCGTTGCGCTCGAGTTGCAGGGCTTCGGGTCGACCGGACCCGCTTCGTTTCGGTCGTTCGTGTTCGTCATCGCCCACAACCGCCTGATGAACCATCAAAAGGCGAAGCGGCGTCGACCCGCCCGCACCCGCACGCCACTGGACGTTTGGTGGGTCCGGCACGAGTGGAGCCCCGAGGAGTGCACGACGATGCACGAACGTTCGACGCTGTTTCGCGCGGCCATGGCCGCGATCAAGACCCGCTACAGGCAGGCGCTCGAGAGCCGGCTGCGCGACGAGGACCCCCGCGTGCTCGCTGAGGCGGAGGGGATCGATGTCGGAACGGTTCGAACCCGCGTCCATCGGGCGATCGCCATGGTGAGCGCCGAGATCGAGGCCCGACGCCGGACCGAGCGTGAGGGAACTCCGACTTGATCGGGAACGCTTCACGACGGGGCGGACTAACCCGCTCATGCACACCAACACATTTCGCGACGGCGCCCACCAACCGCGCAGGCGAATGATCGCCTGGTCGCGCGAGACCGCTCGACGACCGCCACCGTGGATCAGCTGATCTCATCTTCCACTGTGCCGACGATCGCGGCGAGCAGCTGAGCCTTACCCCGGCTCATACGCGAGCGCACGGTGTTGTAGGCGATGTCGAGCTCAGCCGCGATCTGGTAATTGTCCAGACCCTCCAGCCACAACACCAGCGCATCGCGGTATGGATCTGTCACATCTTCGAGGGCGCGCTCCATTGCCTCGTGCTGCGCCGCGAGCATGAGCAGACTATCGAGGCTTGGCCCTTCGGCTGTTGCCGAGTCGCCGAGCTCCTCGTCGGACGCGGACGTCGTGATGATCCGCCGTTTTCGCCACGCCGCGCTGACCATGCCGCGAGCGACCACGAACGCGAAGTGCCGTAATGAGCATTCGCCCCTGTACCACCTCACAACCGCGATCCAGGTGTCTGCGGCGAGATCACTCGGGTCACACGTGACCGGCCCACGGCGCCGAAAGAATGCAACGAGCTGGCGATTGAGCGCCGCAAACTCGGCCGGCCCCACGCAGAGCTGCCTCGTGATCGACATCGTCAATACACCTATCACGAATGAATACTAAATGGCGACTTCAGCGAGCGAGAAACAAAGTGACTTTCCATTGGGTGAGTCATGGCCGCAAACTCGGAACGGATCATGGTGGGAGCGTGAGCCGAAATCGTGGGGTCCGATCACCGCGGACGCTCGTCGGTTTCGGGCGCTGCGGATCGTGGAGATTGTCGCTGCGCGCGTCGGCGGGGCTGTGCCGCTGGTCGCGGACAAGCTGCTCGGCGCGAAGCCCGAGCACCGGTATCTGCTGCTGGGGATGCTGGCGCGGACCCGGTGCTCGACGGTGTTCGCGGCCGTCGACCAACTGCTCGCGCGCGAGGTCGCCCTGAAGGTCCACCACGCCAGCGACGACCAGGCGATCTTGGCTGCGCTCGCCGAAGTGCGAACCATGTCTCGCTTCGACCACGCGAACATCCTGCGGGTGCTCGAGTTCGGGGACCACGACGGATGGCTGTACTCGGTGCTCGAGCTGTGCGACGCCGACATGAAGACGTGGAGCGTCGGCAAGCGGTGGCCTGACGTGCTCGACCGGATCATCGAGGCAGGCACCGGGCTCGCCGCGATCCACGAGGTTGGTCTGGTGCACGGGGACATCAAGCCCGAGAACGTCTTGGTCAGGGCGGGCGTCGCCAAGCTCGGCGACTTCGGGCTCGCGGGCTCGGCGGGTCGCTGGGGGCGGATCGCGGGGACGCCCGGCTACATCGCGCCGGAGCTCGCCGACGGCCAGCGCGGGCCGGCGGGCGACGTGTTCGCGCTCGGCTGTGCCACGTGGGCCTGTCTGTTCGGGACGCCGCCCTTTGGTGACCCGCCGTCGGGCGCGGACGTCTCCGCGGCCACGATGGTGCTCGTCGAGCGTGCCCGGGACGGCGCCATGCTCGAGCCTGGCCGGGGAGATCGGCAGGTGCCGCCCGTGCTGCTCGCGGTCCTGCGGTCGGCGCTCGCGGCTGACCCCGCGCGTCGGCCCGCGCTTGGGGTTTATCTCGAGCAGCTCGCGGCGGTCAGGCGGCGCGGGTGGTTTCAGCCGCGTTGGTGGAGCTCACAATTGGCGGAACGGTGTGGGGCGGCCGGTGGTGTACGATCGCTCGGTCGTGCCCCAGCGTCCGCTCCACGAGCTGATCACGCTCAATCTGCGTCGCTTGACCGAGCAGAGCCACACTCCGCTCACGGTGGTCGCGGATCGGGCGGGGATCGATCGCCGCGAGCTGTTCGAGGTGCTGGCCGGCCAGCGCGACGCTGACCTCGACTGGCTGTTCAAGCTCGCGGATGGGATTGGGGTTCATGCGTCCGAGCTGGTTCACGATCCCGAGGTCGATAAGTAGGGACGCGATGGGATACTCCGCAAGCGACCCGCTCATGCCTCGCGTCGTCCTCCTCGTGCTCATCTGCGGTCTGTCGATCGGCTGCTCGCCTCGGCAGAAGGCCGAGCCCGACGCGGCGGGGACGAAGCCCGACGCTGCCCACGGCCCACGATTTTCCCGAGCTCGTGCTCGAGTGCCGTGAGCCTCGGGATCCCGAGCCGATCGCGTTCTTGAACCATCTGCGTACGAAAAGACGGAGTTCCTCGACCGCTGGACCGCCGACGGAGGATACACCACATCGTCAGCGGGCTCGCGGCCAAGGCCATGCGCGTCCGAGCGTCCTACTGACTCACGACCTGGAGCGTGTACCTCGGCCACTCGTACGAGTCGCGGTAGATGCTCGACGCTGACTTGTTGTCGACCCGGATGAGATACGACGAGTTGGCTGGCACCCCGAGGGTCACCCGTGAGCCCTTGCTGTTGGGATCCCACCACGCTCCCCCGACGTTGTCGTTGGAACCGGCGAGCGCGCCCTTGCCGCCGTTGGCATATGCGTAGACTTCGAGCACGGTGTCCGTGCCAACCGAGAGTCCGGTCGTCTGGAAACGATAGGTTCCCGCAACCGCGAAGTACACGGCAACCCAGTCCTCGTCCGTCGTCGAGTGCAGATTGTGCACTTGGGGGCTGCCGGTGTAGGCCTTCCATTTCTGCCAAGTATCGTCGTTCTCATACGTGTCTGGTGGCGGCAAGTGACACGTTTCGCTGTAGGGCGAGAAGACCGACTGGCAGATGCCCCCAGAGCAGGTGCAGCCGCTCTGACAATTGGCGCTCGAGTTACAAGTACGCACAGGCGGTGTGTTGCAGACGTCGCCTTCAGGCGGAGGCCCGAAGCCGTCCGGCACGCACGTGCCCCCTACACAGTCGCAATATTCGTGACAGTCATTGTTCTGCGAACATAGCAACCCGACTGTGACGTCGTTGTTGGGCGCATCTATCGAGTCTGGCGTGGCCGGCCCAGGCTCGGCAGGGGTCCCTGCGTCGTCTCGGGCGTCGCCATGGTCGACTTCATCGGGTGATTCGCCGTCAATATCGATGTTTTCGGTGTTTTCAATGTCTCCCAGGTTCTCGAGGTCTTCGTCCTCCACCAAGTCCGCCCCCAACGAACCCTCGTCCTCGATGCACGCTGACAAGGCCACAGCTGAGGCCAATCCGACAGCCAATGCGACGAATCCAGTCCGACTTGAACGACGCGAGTGTGTAGTTTGCATTACATTGGTCCTCCGGCCACTTTGGCACCGGTACAAAGTATGCCTACCACTCGGCCCAACCGCTATCAATGCTCTTCGCATACTGACAACTCACGACTCACGAACTCGAAAATTCACACTCGCCTGTGTAAGCGTTCCAGAGGTGCATCTCCGATCGTCGCAACCATTAAGCACCCAATGCCACCCTGAGTCTCTCCGTGGTCCAAAGATCAGACGACGCCGCGAGTCTACGGCCAGCGAAAATCTCCCGCGAACGGGGCCTCGACCCAGGTCTGCAGCTCGTGCTCTTCGATGCGCCAGGGCTGCTCGGAATCGTCGCTCTGCTCGCGCGCCATGCAGTGAGCCTGAGCGCCGAGACGCACGTGGATCGCCGGCTTGATGATGCGCTGGCTCTGCGCCGAGGGCCGAACCACTTGCACCGACGAGCCGTGGACGGCGTCGGGCGGCAGACGATCGCGCCGCCGTGCTCTTGGTCCGGGCCGCAGCAGGTCCGGTGCCGGCTCGGCACGATGTCGCCCCCAAACTTGCCTGGCTCCGCGACCCTGAGCGCGACTTCGACCCCAACCTGCCCGGCGCGAGCAAACCCTGGCGTGAGCGCAGGTCCCCTGAGGTTCCCAGCAAGACCACGAAGATGTAGCCTCTCGCCGTGACGCTCGGTCCCGCCGAGGCCGATGGTCGCTTCAGGGCGCCACCCCTCGAACCACGACGCGCAGTGATAGGACATGAATGATCTACTGGCAGCGCTCAGCAAGACCCAAGAGCTGCACTTGGAGTCGGGGCAGTGGCGGCTCGGCGAGTTCGCGCTGGCGAATGAGAGCGTCGACGAACTCTGGCCGGAGGTCGAGCGCGCGCTGCGAGCAGACCCGTCGATCGTCGATCAGCTCCAGGCGGTGACCTTCTTCGACGAGGGCTCGTACGAGTCCGCGCCGTTCCTTGCCCTGTTTCCCAAGCTCGAGCAGCTGGTCCTCTACGGCACCACGCTGCTCCACGATCTCAGCGCCTTGGCGGGACATCCGAGCCTCAGGCGAGTCGCGTTCACCAACTACTGTGGGATCGATCCCCGCAATGGCGGCCTCCGCTGGCTGGACGAGCTACCGCAGCTGGAGGAGCTGGTGTTCTTCGAGGGCTACATCGAGCTCGACGGCTGGGCGCCTTCCGAGGTGATGCTCTCGCGGCTTCGCTCGCTGTGGATCAACTGGGGTGATCTCGAGAAGATTCGCCACGAGGCGCTTGGTCGGATCGAGTCGCTGACGCTCTACCTCAGCGCCGACGACATCGACGAGCTCATCGACCTCGCTAGCGACGACAACGAGCGCCCCCAAGCGGAAACAGCCGTTCGTACGCGCCTCCTCGCGCTGGGGCGGACGCCCGGGCTGAAACTGCGGACGTGCCTCGACAAGGTCGAGTCCGAGGAGCTCCGACTTCAGCTCGATGATGTAATCGGTCGGTGTCTGCCGGCGGGCGTGCAGGTCGAGCGCTACTGGAGGGGGCAGGTGATGCCGCTGATCAACAACGGCTACGGCTTCATGAAGCGCGGCTGAGAACGCGTCACCGATGACGCGACGTTGGGCGCGCGCTCGGACATGCGCCTGCCGAGGCACGATGGTCAAAAGTCGACCTGCACCCCGAGGCTCGGGTAGATCGGCAGCCCGATCAACGAGCTGCGCTCGGCCCAGTCCCGCGAGTAGATCCAGACCTCGGGGTAGATCCGGTTGTACACGTTTTGCACGTCGAGATAGGTCGTCACGCGGGTTCGGTCCTTCACCCAGGACTTGTCGACGCGTAGATCCAGCTGGTGAAACATGGGCTGATAGCTGGTCCCCCGTGGAGCGCGGAGCGGACGGTAGAACCACACGCCGTCGTCGGCGACGACCTCGCGTCCGACCACCGGCGTCTCCGGGTTGCCGGACACCAGACGAAAGCGTGCGCCCACGCGAACGTTCCGAGGCAAGTTCACCCCAAGCAGGGCGACGAAGTTGTGGCGCTGGTCGAACACGGCCGGCAACCACTCGCCGGCCTGGTCCTCAGCCCGGGCCCACATCAGGGTGTAGCCGAGCCAACCGTCGATCACATCGTTGGCCAGCGAGCGCCGCAAGAGCAGTTCGAGACCGAGGGACCGCCGCCGGCCGTAGTAGTAGGGATCGCCCCGGAAGCGCTCGAGGGTGACCGGCAGGCCTTCGCGCCAAAAGCCAGTCGCGCGGGCCTCGAGCTCCCAGGGCAGCCGGACCTGCACTCCGGCCGAGCCATGAATGACATAGGTGGCGCTCGCCGAGCGGTCGTCGACGTCAATCGAGATGTTGGGCTCGAAATAGGCGATCAAGTACTGAGGCACATCGGCCAGCCCGTCGCCGAGGAATCCGTTCTGTTCGATCAGATCCGAGTCTTCCCCGCGGGCAACGACGACCGGGGCCGAGTACATGCCCAGCGCCAGGTGAAGATCGACCCGCTCGTGCACGGGGCCGCGTAGATCCACCCGGGGATCGGGGCGAATGCGTGGGTAGCCCGTGTAGGCGAACACGTTGGCTCGCAGCGCGGGGACCAGCTGCCAGGCGCCGAAGCTCATCGGCAGCGAGATCCAGGCGCCCAGGCGGAGCTGATCGCCGCGAGTGTCTTCGTCGTCTTCGATGGTCCGGATCTCGCCTTCCAAAGACGCGAGGTTGAATTGTGTGTGGTCGCGAAGGCGCCAGCGCTCGACGACGATGTCCGAGCCGAATTCGATGTTCAGCCAGGGCACGAGATTGCGGCGGGTGAACGCCGCCCGGACCGAGTAGACGTTGGCGTGGCGGCGCAGCTCGTTGCCGCCTTGTTGCAGGTTGGAGGCGTCGAGCCGCAGCGAGGGGCTCACGTAGATGAGCCAGTCCTCGCTGGTTCGACGCAGCGCGAGGTCGAAGCGATGAAAGGACGCGCCAAACTCGAAGGTCTCGTCGCCGGTCAGGCGATCACCGGCGCCGAGAGCCCGGACGGTGAGCTGGGTGCGGGCGCCCAGGGGGTGGTCGAAGCGACCGAGATAGTCCCAGAAGGCGGGGTTGGCCGTCGGCAGGGCGCGGACCGCTTGCAGGATGTCGCCGACGTGACTGCGGCGCAGGCCGACGTGCACGGAGCCCTCGCCGACGGGCCCCTCGAGCGTGGTGCCGAGGTCGAACAGATCGAGGTGGGCCTGGCCGTGAATCCCCGCGCGGCCGCCGGGGCGGCTCTCGATCGCAATCAGGCCGCCGCCAAAGCTGCCGTAGGCCGCCGAGTAGTTGCCAGGGCTGAGCTCGATCCTGTCGACCATCGGAGCCGAGAGCACGCTGGCGATCGGGAGGATGTGAAACGAACGAGGGATCGGGTGACCGTCGAGGTAGTGCCCAGCCTCGGTCGGGTCGCCGCCGCGAAAGCCGATCATTCCGAGCCCGAGCGGACTCCGGGCCACGCCCGGTAGGTTCTGCGCGCCGAGCAGCGGGTCATCGCCGCTGCCGGCATAGCGTCGCGCTTGCTGGGCGTCGATGACATGCTCGGGCTCGACCGCGTAGCTGCGGCTGCGCTCGGTCCGAACCTCGGTGCGGTAGTCACTGCCGGCGTCACGTCGCAAGTAGAGGTCGAGCTCGTTCGCGCGGTCTCCCGCGTCGACCTCAGCCCACTGCTCGAGGCGCGCGTAGCCGCCGGCGACAACCACGACCCGGACCTTGCCGACCGGGACCTCCTCGAGCAGGAAGTTGCCCTCGGCGTCGGTCTCGGCCCGCCGTGTCCAGCTCACGGCGTCGGGGTCGAGCGGGTCGCGGGCCTCGCGACCGGGGCGGACATCGGCTGGGGCCTCGACGACCAGGACGACCGCCCCCGCGACGCCTCTGCGACTCCCGCCGGCCTCGCGCACGCGCCCGCTCACCTGGGTCGTTGCGGGGCGCTCGACCGTCGGCGGCGCGGCGAGGGTCGCTCGCGGACCGAGCCCTGCGAGCAGGCCCAGGACCATCGCCCCGCGTCGAAGCGCCGACCTCATTGGACCTCGAGCTCCACCCAGTAGACTTCCTCGGCCCCACGGCGGTCGTTGACGACGACCACCACCCGCGCGGTCCCGGCCCGAGCCTCTTCGTCGACGTGCAGAACGATCGGCGAGTCGCTGTCGGTCTTGACCGGCCCGCCCTCGTTTTCGGGTTCTTCATACTCGATCGAAGCGCTGGTCGAGACCCGCACCCAAACGCTCTCGAACCCCACCGTGAACGCGTTCAACGGGGCGCCAGTAAGCTGACCAAGCGGGACGTAGAAGACCTGCGCCAGCTGCTCGAGCGGATCGACGGTGAACAGCAGCTTCACGCTGTCCCCGGCCTCGACGTGGACCGGCCCGGCGACGCCTCCGGCGGGCACGACCAGGGGATCGCGGATCTCACCGTCGACCTCGACCTCGATGTGTTCGACGACCGGGGGCCGGTTGGCCTGCTGCCCGTAGATGGGCGCCGGGAACAGGTCGGGCGGAACCGTCGGGGGCAGCCCCTGTGAGCGGGCGTAGGCCTGCAGCCACCAGATCGGTCCGACTGCGCAGTTGAACTCGATGAAGCCGCAGTCTGGTGGGATCACCTCGCGCGCGCGCCGGGTGGCCCAACAATTCTCGGCTCGCTCCCCGTTCCACGCGACGACGGCATTGAGCCGGAATCCGGCATAGGCCAGAGCGTCCTCCGCGAGCGGCGGCACTGTGAACTCGATGGCGCTGCGACCCTCGCCGAGGCGACAGTCCGAGTCCATCGTCCAGTCGTCGAGCTCCTCGCAACGAACGTCGAAGACAGGGTCGTGGAGGCCCGGATTGTCGCGCCCGCGAGCCAGCCAGATGCTGTCGAGCTCGTCGGTGGCGAGCGGAAGCCCCTCGGGATCGACGACGACCAGCTCCGCGCGCACCCGGTCGCCGGGGAGCAACTCGGCGACCGGCGCGACGCTGGGGATGTACACCCGCTCGGGGTCGAGCGGGCCCAGCTCGACCACGCGAACGCGCGTGGCGATGATCTCAGTGGTCGTGATCTTGCTGGCCGGGCCCAACTCGAGCAGGTTACAGCCGCTCAAAACTACGCCGAGTCCCAGGGCCGCCGCGCGAGGTCTGGAGACGGCCATGACGCTCTCTTAGCACGGGGCTGCCATGCGCGTCTCGACCGATTGCGCCGGGGTGGATGGTCAATCTCACCGTTCGCGGGCTCGAGCGGCTGCCAGTAGCGAGCTGTCGATATTGCCGACGATTGTGCTTCCGCAGCCCGGGCACAGGTCGGCATCGGCGCTGAGCTTGGTGTGGCAGCTAGGCTTCGAGCACACACTGCCTGGCTCCGCGACCCCGCTTCCATTCGTCTGGCACCCTCGACGGGCGCTCGGCGCGTCCGCCCAGCGGGACCTCGACCTCGTCACTGAAGACTGGCGGAGCCGTGCTCCCGACCGGACTACCTAGCGCGATGGAGGGCCTCGCCGAGTCGCGTCGACGCACGATAGCCACTCGGTGCTCTGATCGGCACCGCGTGTGTCAGGGCGCCGTGTACCGGCGCACGCGAAAGCCCTCGGCGCCGTCGAGATCGTTTGTTGCGGTGGTGAGGACGTAGCTCTCGCCGGTGGAGGTGGCGACGGCGGCGACCGAACGGCCATCCCACAGCGCCCGATCGCTTCGCAAGAATTCCCCGGTCGGCGAGAACTGAACGCTCCGCGGGTGCTCGCCACCTCCCCCCTTTGCATAGAATATCTCCTGACCCACCGCGAGCATCGTCCCGTCCGCGAGCTCGACGACATCGAAGAAGTTCTCGGAGGTGCTCGCCTCCGGGTCAGGGCTATCTGGATCGGGGCACCACGAGCTCGCGCGGTTATAGCTGTAGCTCCAACTGCTCGGGTCTGTGGTCAGGCGCTCGAACCAACCATTGAAGCGAGCCGTGCCCGAGTCCATGATCCCGCCGACGTTGATGATCGTCTCCTCGTCGATGAACACCAGCCCGGAGCGGACCGGCGCCACGGTGCCGCTGGTGGGCGTCCCGCCAACGTAGGCCCCGTCGGCCGTCGAGTGCATGCTGACGTCGCCGCCACCGACCACCCCGATCGTGTCGTTCGTGCCCGAGAATGCGACATGCCTCCCCAACTCGGCGGTGGGTACCGCCCAGATCACCTCGCCGTCAACACCGAACAACACCAGCTCGAACTCCGGCTCATCGTAGGGATCGCGGATGCGCACCACCGCGATCCCGGCGTCCGAACCCGCGACACCGTAGCCAAACGCGTCGCCGAATTCCCGGGTCCAGCGGTGCTCGCCGTCATTCTCGAACGCCGACAGCCCGCCATGTATGCCATCGGCGTGCAGCACATAGATGCCTTCGGTGGTGGTGGTGAGCTCACCGACCTCGCCCACGACCTCGGCTGATGTTCGCCGCCACAGCAGCTGCCCCGTGGCGTCGTAGGTGATCAAATCGAGGCCCACGCCGTTGAACGCCCCGACGACGACCTCGTCGTCGACCAGCAACCCGAGCCCGCGGGGGCGGAGGGCCTCGTAGGGTTGGGGAAACTCGCTGATCGTCCAGTCGATCTCGAGCTGCTCGCCGCCGTGCCCCCAGCCTTGATCGCAGACGACCTCACAAGGCGGGGCCCAGCTCGACTGCTCGACGCCGACGGCGTCGATGTCGGTGCCGATCAGGCACTCGGGCTCGAGCTGTTCACCGCCGGATTCGTCGTCGGTGCTCGCGTCGCCATCGTCGGATTCGGACCCGACCTCGAGCTGACCGGGCTCGAGCTCGCAGCCGGCCATGAGGATGACGAAGGTCGCCAACAGCACGATGGGTTGGTAGTGGATGGTCTGTGCCATGTTCAAGCGTGACTGTCCGCGAGGCCGCGATCATGTGTCGTTTGATCACCGCTCACTCGGTCCAACACACGCCGACCAAGCGGGCCCCGGTCTGGTGATCGGGGTTTTGATCACGCCACCTCCGGGCCCGGGTCTCGGCGTCACGCGAGCGATCGAGCTGGCACAGCGCGGCGATCTCGAGCGCGACGCGGCGGCCCTCGAGGGAGCTCTCAAACCGGCGATTTTCGACGAGCGTGAGCGCCCGCGTGGGGTCGGCGGCGAGCAGCGCGGTGCGGGCTTCGGCGAGCCGCGTGAGCGGGCGGAGCGTGACGGACGGTTTGGGATCGCGTTGTTCGGGCGGGGACTCGGGCTCGGGTTCGGGTTCGGGCTCGGGCTCGGGCTCGGGCTCGGGCTCGGGCTCAGGCTCGAGCGCGGGCGTCGACGTCGCCCGAGCTGAATCGGCAGCAGCCAGCCCCGCTTCGGCGACCGTCGGGCCCAACTCGAGGCCAGCCGCGGGCGCTTCGCGCGGGTCCGCAGAGGCGACGATGATCACCGCCCCCACACACGTGGCCGCGAAGATCAGACCGGCGATCACTTTGGCCCCATGCGCCCCGAGCACCGCAGCCGAGCCCGCCCAACCGCCGTACCCGGCAGCGGCCACGATCGCTGGCAACCCGCGGCTGCGGGCCTCGGTCGGCGCACGGTGTTCGGCTGCTCGGCGAGCGGACGGCGGCGTGGGTCCACCATCGAAGTGGCGCGTGAACGCCTGGCGAGCGGCGCGAAGCCGGCCGTTCGCGGTATTGAGGTTGAGCGCGAGGGTCCCGGCGATCTCGGGCCCGGTCATGCCCTCGATCTCGCCGAGCACAAACACCGCCCGCTTGTCGGGATCGAGCGTGACCAGGAACTCGTCGAGCAGCCGAGCCGCGAGCGCGGCCTCGGCCCTGGCTTCTGGCTCGGCGTCGGTCTGGTGGGCGACCGCGTAGAGATCGATCCGGGCCGACCGGCGTCGCTCCGCGCGGGCGTGGTTGCGCAGCACGTTGCGGAGGATCCCAAACAACCACGTCGAGGCGCGGGCCGAGGCGTCGGGATCGAAGTCATCGAAGCGCCGCAGCGCGACGATGAAGCAGTCCTGGACGACGTCCTCGGTCGCCGCAGGATCCACGCCCAGCCGCAGCGCGCAGCGCCACAAGAAGTCGTAGTGCTCGGCGTAAAGATCGGCGAACCCTGGCGGGAGCGCCAGGTCGGAGCTGCCGCTGACCGATGCCGATACCTGCATGCCAAGCTGATTGTCCGCGGTGGCTGGATCGCGTGAAAACAATTTACGGTTTCTTGCCACGGCCGCCTAGAGCGCCGATCAGTTTGGAGTCGCGTCGTCAGGTGCGTCTGGGGCCGTTCCTGCCTAGGAGCGAGGCCGAAGCTGTATCCGGCATACTGCGAGCGCCGAGTCGACAACGGCAGGAGCGGCCCCAGATGTGCCTGGCGTCGTGAATTCAAACTGGTCGGTGCTCTAGCCCGCCCAGCGCCACGCCCAGACGCAGTAAACCGGCGACCGGCGCGATCCGAAAGCTCGCGTCGGGGCTCGAGACCGCCCACGCCGGACGAGCCAGGGCTGGCAGCACCGAGAGCCCAAGATAGAGCCCGAGCCGCGGGCGAGGATGCCAGACCGCGCGCAGATCCAGGCCGGCGTAGACCCACGGCCGCGGGAGCGAGGCGGGCGCGGTCGTGTTGACCGCGGTGGCCACGATCACGCCGGCCCCGACGACGCCGCAGACCGGGAACTCGACACGTTCGACCCGGGGGACCACACACCCGCCCGTGGTCCCCGACAGCGCCCACAGATCCCCGCCAACGTCGGTCTGCGGGGCGCGGAAGCTGCCGCCAAACCACCCGGACGCGCCGAGCTGCCAGCGAAACAAGCCGCGCTGAAGCCCACCCTCGAGCTCGAGGCCGCCACCGACCCGCGGGAACAAGCCTGCGAAGCCGGTTCCGGCGATCCCAAGCGTTCCGAGCGTGGGCGACGGACGCCGAGCTCGCGCGCGCCGGGGTGCGTCGAGCGTCGGCGCGTCGATGGTCAACTCCCAATCTTCGGGTGGGCGCGAAGGCTCGGGCGAAGGCGAAGGTTTGGGTGGCTCGGGGCCCGTGGCGGCAACCGACCGCGACCGTGGTCGCTGGACGACAACCCGCGTCGACACGACCAACAACTGGCGGGCCGCTGGGGCGTCCAACGGGGGCCCGAAGGTGAAGGGATCCACGGCACTGGCGATCAACAGGGCCGCGTCGCGCCCGAGCTGTTCACAGTCGAGGGCCCCCAGCTCGTGGCGCTCGGCGACCCCGTCGACGTCGATCGTCAGGCGCAGTTGGTAGCCGCTCACGCTCGGCTCGACCCGGCCGACGGCGACCAGCGCGTGTTCATAGTCGGCGAGCGGGCGCCCGAGATAGGCGACGGTCGCCTGCTCGACGGCCGGCTGCGAGGGGCAGTTGTCGACCGCCTCCCAGTCGATGCGCTGCGCATGCTCGCGCGGGCCGATGGCCAACAGCGAGACGAGCAACACCCCGATCGCCGCCGGCATTACCGTCACCTCAACGCCGCAGGGCGGCTTCAATCTTGGCGTCGCACGCGGCCACCCCGAGCGTGGTGCCAGCGACGGGTACAGCGCAAAGGCTCCTCATGTCACGGGCGGCGCGAAGCACAGGCGACGCTAGCTCAGGCCCGAGCCCGTCGCAACATGCGAAGCCGCCCCGAAGCTGGCTTGACAGGCCCAGAGGCGACCGCAAGGGTAGCTGCCGAGTTCTCGCATGGCCGACTGCATCCTGCCCTGTGGACGCCAGTGGATCGCCGAGGATGACATCGCAGCCGTCGTCGAAGTCCTGCAAAGCCCGCCCTCGGCTCTGCGCTGCGTGGGGGAGTGACCGCGGCCGTCTGGGCGGCCCGCACCTCGTCACCGCGACTTGGCGTGATAGTAAGGAAGAGTATGGGCTGGCCCCAAGACCACTCGAAGCGGACTTCGTCCACCCACCCGGTCCGCTTCGATCACGCAGCCCTCGCCCGCGCGATCTTGCGACGAAAGCCCATCTTGCGTGACAAGCTCGTCCACGCTTGCCAGGTGGATCCCAGCGACGTCGAGCTGCTGCTCACGGAGGTCATCCGCTTCGTCAACCTCGCCGCGCACAGCTCGGCCGAGCTCGGCCAGGGGCTGACCCCCAGCGCGATGATCGATGACGGCTGGCATGAGCTCATCCTGTGCACACGCGAATACGACCAGCTGTGCCGGACCGAGTTCGGCCGCTTCGTCCACCACGATCCTGGCGGCGATGAAGCCCTCAACCGCTCACGCTTCCGCGAAACACTGGGTCTGTACGCCCTGTGGTTCGGGACCCCGGATCCCCGCTGGTGGGGCCCCGGAGTTCGAAGCATCGTCACCGCCGACTGCGGCGCGTGTCAGACCCTCACCCAACCAGAACTCGAGTAGCGCATGTATTTCACCGCCACAATCGGCATCGACCCCGCCCAGCTCACCACGATTCAGCGTGTCAAGCCCAGCAAGCTATTTGGCAAGCTGTTCTACTACCTCACCGCTGGCTTGAGCGGGGATCGCAAAGAGGTCGAGACCTTCACCGCGGTGTCGATCCTCCAGCAGCTCAACATGGTGCTGCGATCGGTGAAGATCACCAACATCGTGCGCCTCGCTATCGATGGCACGGATCTCTACCTCGACAGCGCCGGCCGCCCCGACGATCTAAACGCAGCCATGAAGGCGATCGAGGTCCCCGCCCTCGTGTCGAAGGGCCCCGATCTGAGCACCTTCGAGCGCATCCAGCTGGTCCTCGAGCACCAGCTCCCGACCCTCGATCTGCTGATCACGGCCGAGATCAACCGGGTCCACGACGACGGCGAATTCCCGATCCTCGTCCAGGTCCAAGGCCTCATGCGCGAGTTTTCCAGCCGCGCTGACGAGCCCTTCGAGGCGCTGCGCGAGCGCATGCGCGGGGTGTTCGAAGACCAGGCCCGCTACGACCAGCTCCTCGACACACACGAGTCCGCCTTCTCCAATTTCGTCGACGAGCTCGCCACCGCGCTCGCGGCCCAGATTCAGGTCGACAAGGTCGAGACCACCATCGATCGTCAGCTGATCCGCCCCGCGGCCCAGGTCAAGACGCGCGACCGCATGCGCGGCAAGCTGGCGCACGAGCGCGAGGGTCTGTACTACGGCTACTATGGCTTCGACGACCACTTCTTCTACGCCTGGCTGTGGTGCGATCTGAGCTACGAGCACGACATCCAGATCCGCGACGTCTCGCTCGTCGACGAGTTGGGCTGCACGGTCCTCGACGTCGGTGAGGAGGGCTTCGCAGCCCGGAGCTGTGAGACTCTCAACTCCACCGCAGCATTCGTGGCGCCCGAGGGTTCAGAGGACATCACGCTCCACCGTCATCACGACTATGCCGAAGCGCTCGGTCTCGACGCCAGCACGCATCACGCGTCGAGCGACCACGACAGCTGGCTGTTTGATCTGTCCACCCACGACCACCACGACGTCGGGGCATCATCTTGTGGGACGTCTTGCGCGTCGTCTTGCGCGTCGTCGTGTGGCGGCTGCGGTGGCTTCGACTGACCTTGCAAACCGTGAACGAGGTGGCGTGAGACACACGGCCACGCGGCGATGCTCGAGTGCCGGCCGACGCGAAGGAGTCATGACCTTGGGGTTGGAGGCCAGCCCTAGCTTGCGATCCCATCCTGCAAGATTGCCCGACTGCATGAGTCCAACGCGCGCCCCGCCGCGCAGGCTAGATCTGGTACAAGGCCTGATGTCCTCGCATCACCGTCGCTGGGGGATCCCGTTCGCGCTCTTGCTCGGTCCGACGCTGGGCTCGAGCGCGTGCGGGGACTCGTCGGGCGAGAACCTGACACAGGCCGCCACCGCCGACGCTGGTGAGACCACGCCAGGCGAGGAGTCCGGCAGCGACAACGGCGACGGCGATGGCGACGGCGATGGCGATGGCGATCCTGGGGACGGCGACGGCGATGGTGACGGTGATGGCGATCCAGGTGACGGCGACGCCGACACCGACGATGGAACCATCTTCGACGTCGACTCGCCCCAGCTCGACCAAGCCGACACGGGCGGGCCGAGCTGCACCGTGGAGGACGGCGAGCTCGACGCCATCCCCCCGTGTGAAGAGTCAGCGGTCGCGGGCAGCTTCGACCCCGAGGTCCAGTGGGAGTGGTACGGCGAGGGTCTGCACGTCAACGCCATCACCACGCCGCTGGTCGCCAATCTGAGCGACGACAACGATGATGGCGCGGTCGATCTGTGCGATGTGCCGGACATCATCGTCATGACGCACGATGGGCTCAACAACGCTCCCGAGTGGCTGTGGGTGCTCGACGGGGCGACCGGCGAGGTCCACTGGGATCTGGATCTCGGCCTGAACTTCTCGCAGGTGCCGGCGATCGGCGACATCGACGATGACGGACTACCCGAGATCATCGCCGCGACCAGCACCAATCAGCTCGTGATCATCTCGAACGAGGGCGAAGTTCAGTCCCAGACCGCGATCCCATGGTTGGGCTCGTCTCGTCCGGCGTTCGGGCTGGCAGACTTCGACAACGACGGCGACGTGGAGATCTTCTTGGGCAACGGCCTGCTCGATCACCAGGGCAACGTCCTGTTTCAAAAGCCCAACGAGCCGCTGAACTTCTATCACGCGAGCGCGGCCGCGGATCTCGACGGCGACGGCGACCTCGAGCTCATCGTCGGGCGCAGCGCGTATCACCATGACGGCTCGCTCTACTACGAGCACCTCGACATCTCGCCCAGCCACCCGCAGGTTGGTGACCTCGACGACGACGGACTCCCCGAGGTGTTGCTATCTGGCCCGCAAGGGTTGAGCTTGCTCGAGCATGACGGGACCAAGACCTTCGTTCACCAGACGCCTGGCGGGGATCCTGCCGTCAACAACAATTGGCGACGGCCAGCGGCGATCCACGACTTCACGGGCGACGGCGCGTCGGAGTTCGCGGTCAGCTCGGCGAATCACTACAATGTGATCCGCGGCGACTTCTCGTTGGTCTGGGCCGCGCCCGTGGCCGATCTAACCGGAATCGCGGGCGGCACCGCTTTCGACTTCCTGGGTGACGGCAGCGCCGAGGCGATCTACGGCGACGAAAACTCGCTGTTCGTGTTCGATGACGCTGGCCAGGTGGTGCTGCAGGTCCCGAGGCTGAGCCGGACCACGACCGAGTATCCCGTCGTCGCCGACGTCGACAACGACGGCTCGGCCGAGCTCGTGGTCGTGTCCGAGAGCGATCTTCCTGGTAACTCGGCCACGCTGCAGGTGATCGGAGACGCCCAAGATCGGTGGGTCCCCGCGCGACGGATCTGGAATCAACACACCTATCATGTGACCAACGTGCGCGAGGACGCGAGCATCCCGCAAGACGAGCTGCCGGCCTGGGAGTACCTCAACACCTTCCGCACCCAGGCCCAGTCCGAAGGTGGCGTGTGTCTGCCTGAACCCCAGGGTTGAGCGCACCGTGGTGGCACTGTTTGCGGTGGTGCCACTCGTCATCGGCGAACGTGTCGGGAACGGGATTGAGGAGCCGAGCTCGAGCCCGGCCTCGGCTGCGGGGCCCCCAGGGCGCCGCAAACCGGCCGCTCACTGGCCGAAGATCGGTTCTTGACGGGTTTCTTCAATTGAATCCGAGCGTCACCGGACAGCCCAGTCAGCGCCGGGAATTGGTCCCGGAGACTTCAACACAAGGAACCCAGACAATGTCACGACTTCAGCTCCCCCTCGCCCACACCCTCCGCATCGCCCTCGCCGCCTGCACCCTGACCAGCCTGGCCGCGTGTGACCCCGGCGAGGTCCATGACGTCGACGCGCTCGAGCTCGATGAGTTCGACGTCGAGCTCGACATCGAGGCGCTCGACGGCACGGAGCCGGGCGAGGCGGCCAGCGGTGTGCTCGCCACCGAGCAGGGCAACGAACAGCCCGTCATCCAAGTGACATCTTGGACGATCATCTCCGACCTCAACTCGCTCGCCGATGGCGACATCGTCCAGCTCGGTAGCCGCCAACAGGGCTTCGTCGGTTGCCCCGGCCTGAGCACAGTCTCGGCTACGCACGCCCCCGCCAGTGGGTCCCAGGGCTACACGTTCACCGTTCACGTCGTCGACATCGACATGGACGGCCAGACCGAGCGACAGTTCGAGGCGCTCGACGTCCAGGGCAACCCGACCGGTCGGTTCCTCAAGATGGAGGACGACCTGTCCGTCGAGTGCAATGTCATCGGCGGCATCGGCGACGCCGCGGCCTGGACCCAGGCGTCGGGCTACTCCGCCACGACCTCCGGCTGGACGTTGAGGTACGGCCAGATGCGCTCGCTCAAGCACCAGCGCTGCATCGAGGTGTCCGACCCCAACGCGCCAGTCGGCGATACCTGCTCGGGGGGCTACCGGGCGTTCTCGTTCCACGTCTTGAACTGACGACTCCGCACGCCGGGAGCCCCGGCGCTGGAGACATGCTGGAGACGGCTTTTCAATCGCTTATCCGCAGAACCCGGCGGGCTGCTAGCCCGCCGGTCGCAAACCGGCGATGCTCCACCCCGAACATGCGGGGCCATGCGGCGCGCCAGACAACCGGATACTTGGCGGCCACGTGTCGACGTTGGCGAAGTAGGCCTCGCTCGTGACGGTGCCCGGGCGCGCGGCCCAGTAGCGTGTGTAACGCGTGACCCCGGCGGTGCGCCGTGGCCCTGCTCGCGCTCGTTGGCCTGGGCTTGGGTGCCGGCCTCACACGCCGCCGACGGCCGTGACACCAAGCTCATAAACCCCGATCTCCCAATCCGTCATCACACACACCACGTCCCCAAAAATACGCATGCTCGCGTTGAGCGCATACCGCCCAACCTTGACCAGCTCCTTCGGGATCATCAACCGGTGCGTGACCGAACCCGTATACAGGTCGAATACCAGCAGCGCATCCTGGCGATGCAGCACCACCCGATGCCCCTCCACGACCGCAGAGCTCGCCGTGAACGCCTCGTCCAGCGTCCATTGCTGGATCGGCCGGAGGTCCTCATCGTGCAACACGATCTCCAGCGCGACCCCGTCGCGGTCTTCATGCACGACGACCAGCCCGTTTGGTGTCTGCGCCATGCCCTTCACGCTGGTCTTCGACGCCAACGTCCGCGTCCAGGCAAACCGCTCACCCCCGCCGCGCACGGGTCGGCGCTCGAACACGGCGACGAGCGTCCACACGTCCTGTACCACCCAGCGCCCATCGTCGGCGACATCGGCGGTCCACCCGAGTTCGTCGGCGCCCCCAGAAAATTGCGGCGTGCAGTCGGTCGACACACCCTGCCAGCTGCCCGCGACCCGCCGAAAGTGCCACAGGTCGCTCATGTCGTTGGACCACAGCTCATCACCGCGAAGCACGATCGGCTGCCCAAAGCGAATGTCCGAGTCGGTGGGCGACTCGATCTGATCGAACACGCCGCCCCACCGCCCAACGACCACGCCGTAGCTGCCGCCTTGATATTCGGTCCGGTTGATCGCAATGCGCATCGGATCGAGGCGATCGATCGCCAGCCACACCGACCCGACCTCGTCGATCTGGCCCACCCATCGATCCGGCGCCCCCGCATTGTCCGGCCGCGGGGGCACGGTCCACGGCGCGCTCCAAGTCCAGGCGCCGGCCTCCCAGCGCCCGAGCCGAACCCACGGCGCCAGCCCCTCCTCACAGACCCCCAAGAACGCACCGGCCTCGCCGAGCGCCAGGTCGCTGCCCTTGATTCGCTTGCCCGCTGTCTGGACCAAGGGCAGCGGCGTCCACGTACCATGTAGCTCTCGTGCGGCCATGTTGCTCGGTGTCATACCGCAGGTGTGGGGTGACCGGGCAGCGCTGACCCGCGACGCCGTCACGCTGGCGCGCCACACCGGCTACCGCAACGCCGGCACCGTGGAGATCCTCAGAGCCCGGCGGGCTCCCTAGCCTGCCGGTCGCAAACCGGCGATGCTCGGCCGCGAACATGCGGGGCCAGGCGGCGCGCCAGACAACCGGATACTTTGGCGGCCACGTGGCGCTCGGCTTGATGTCGGGGGTGCTCGGCCCGACCTTGCCCGCGCTCGCGGTCCAGACCCACAGCGATCCCGACGCGCTCGGCATCTTGTTCGCGGCCCGCTCGCTCGGCTATCTGCTCGCGTCGCTGGTCGTCGGCCGGATCTACGATCGCCGGACCGCGCATCCGATCCTCGTGGGAGCGCTGCTGGTGATCGCGGCCGGCCTCGCGGCGGTTCCGCTGGTGCCGACCCGGGTCGGCTTGATCGGCCTGTTCCTGCTGCTCGGGTCCGCGCAGGGCGTCCTCGACGTCGGCAACAACATGATGCTCGCGCGGGTTCAGGGCGCCCGCATTGCCCCCTACATGAGCGCGCTGCACTGCTGCTATGGAGTCGGGGCCCTGATCGCGCCGCTCGTGGTCGGGGCGTCGAGCTCGGTCGCGTGGGGATATTGGTGGTTGGCGCTGGCGATCGTGCCGTTCGCCGTGAGCGTCTCGTCAACGCGGAGCCCAACCCAAACCGAGCCCGCTACGACCGAGCAGCGCTCGCCCGCGCCCGCCGACAGCCGCCTGATCGGGCTGCTCGTCGCGTGGTTCGTGCTGTGCCAGGGCGCCGAGGCTGGCTTCGCTGGCTGGTCGTTCACCGTCGCGACCCGAAGCGGCTTCGACCAGGACGCCGCGACCAAGCTGGTGTCGAGCTTCTGGGCCGCGTTCACCCTGGCCCGAGTCCTGACGATCCCGCTCGCGGCCCGGGTCCGGCCGCAGACGCTGCTGACGATCGATCTGCTCGGCGCGATCGCAAGCGTGTCGTGCCTGGTCCTGATCCCCGGCGAGACCGCGATGTGGATCGGAACGGTCGCGCTCGGGCTCTCGCTCGCGTCGATGTTCCCCGCGACCTTGTCGCTCGCAAGTCAGCACATGCGCCTCGACGGCGCCGTGACCAGCACCTTCTTCGTCGGCGCGAGCCTCGGGGCGATGTCGATTCCGTGGGTCCTGGGCTACGCGCTGGCGCTCGGACCTCGAGGGCCGCTGTGGATCATTCTCGCGGATCTGATCGTCGCCGGGGCGGTGCTGCGCGCGGTCCGAACGCAAACTCGGGGCTGAGCGCCGCAGATCCGCCCCCCTCGTTTCGGGGGGGTGCGGCCATCGACGCACAGCCCCATGATGGGCGACGCTCCCCCGCCCCCGCTCATGGTCGCCCACGACAGCCAAAAGCACGCTCGCCCTTCGCCGCACGGCGCCGAAGCCAACGCCGCCGGCCGCAAGCCCAAGGGCTCGGTCACCCAGCAGTTCCTCGGTGTGTTCCAGTACAGCCGCCGCGCGGTCGAGCTGGTCTGGACCAGCTCGAAGCTGCTCACGATCCTGATCGCCGCGCTGACCTTGATCGCCGGGCTGATGCCCGCGGCTGGGGCCTGGATCGGGCGCGAGATCGTCGACGCCGTGGTCGCGGCCTCGGCTGCGGTCTCGGCCGGCGCCGAGCCAGCGTTCACGCTGGTGCTCGGCTGGGTCGCGCTCGAGGGCGGGGTCATGGTCGTGCTCGCGGCCTCGCAAAAGGGCTTGAGCGTGTGCCAGTCGCTGCTGCGGGCGATGCTCGGCCACCGCGTCAACGTCATGATCCTCGAGAAGGCGCTGACCTTGCAGCTGGTCCACTTCGAGGACTCGGAGTTCTACGACAAGCTGACCCAGGCCCGGCGCGAGGCCTCGTCGCGGCCGCTCAGCCTGGTCAACCGCACCTTTGGGCTGGTTCAGAACGCGATCTCGCTGACGAGCTACGCGATCTTGCTGCTCGCGTTCTCACCCTGGGCGGTGTTGGTCCTGGTCCTCGGCGGGCTTCCGGCGTTCCTGGTCGAGACAAAATTCTCGGGCGAGGCGTTTCGGCTGTTTCGCTGGCGCTCGCCCGAGACGCGCAAGCAGATGTATCTCGAGACCGTGCTCGCGCGCGAAGACTACGCCAAAGAGGTCAAGCTCTACGGGCTCGGTCCGCTGCTGCTGCAGCGCTACCGCGAGATCTTCTCGCTGGTGTTCGCGGAGGATCGCGGGCTCACGCTGCGCCGCGGGTTCTGGAGCTTCACCCTGGGCCTGCTGGGAACCGGCGCGTTCTATGGCGCCTACGCGTGGATCGCCGTCGAGACCGTGCGCGGCCACATCAGCCTGGGCGAGATGACCATGTACCTGCTGGTGTTTCGCCAGGGCCAGTCGGCGGTCGCGGCCAGCTTGTCGGCGATCGGCGGCATGTATGAGGACAACCTGTACCTGTCCAACCTCTATGAGTACCTGGATCAGCCGGTCGGTAGTGAGCCGGGCGTGGAGCTGGTCGGGCCCAAGCCTGGCGACGGCGTGCGCTTTGAAGGCGTGAGCTTCACCTACCCGGGCGCGACGATGCCCGCGATCGACAATGTCACGCTGCACCTCGTGCCCGGCCAGTCGCTGGCGCTGGTCGGCGAGAACGGCTCGGGCAAGACCACGCTGATCAAGCTGCTCACGCGACTCTACGAGCCCAGTGAAGGCCGCATCACCCTCGACGGCCTCGAGCTCTCGGCGTGGGATCCCGCCAAGCTGCGCGCGCGCGTGGGCGTGATCTTTCAGGACTTCGCCCGCTATCAGATGCTGCTGGGCGAGAACGTGGGCGCGGGCGACGTCGAGTACTTTGACGACGAGGCCCGGTGGCGCGAGGCGTCGCAGCTGGGCATGGCTGACACCTTCGTCACCGACATGCCCGACGGCTATCGGACCCAGCTCGGCCGGTGGTTCAAGGACGGGCGCGAGCTGTCGGGCGGGCAGTGGCAGAAGGTCGCGCTCTCGCGGGCCTTCATGCGGACCGCCGCCGACATCCTGGTGCTCGACGAGCCGACCGCGGCGATGGACGCCGAAGCCGAGGCCACGGTGTTCGAGCACGTCCGCAACCTGACCGCGGATCGCATGGCGATCCTGATCTCGCACCGGTTCTCGACCGTGCGGTCAGCCGATCACATCGTCGTGCTCGACCACGGGAAGATCATCGAAGAGGGCGCCCACGAGCAGCTGATGGCCAACGACAAGCGCTACGCGAGGCTGTTCACGCTGCAGGCAGAGGGGTATCGTTAGCCGCGGATGCGTCGGCTGTTCACGCTGAGTTTCGTCGGGCTGCTCGCGCTGCCCGGGTGCGTCGCGGGTCACACGGACGCCCCGCTTGCCAGCGAGACCAGCGGTGATGACGGTGAGACGGGCGATGGCGACCCGGGCACTGACGACTCGGGCGACGGCGACGGCGAGCCCGGCGACGGCGACTCGGGCGACGGCGACGGCGACGGCGACGGCGACGGCGACGGCGAGCCCGGTGATGGCGACGGCGAGCCCGGTGATGGCGACGGCGAGCCAGGCGATGGCGACGGCGACGGCGACGGCGAGCCGCAGGAGCTGTCCGTGTTGTTCGTCGGCAACAGCTACACCGCCGTCAACGATCTGCCGGGCATCGTGGAGGCGCTGAGCGCCGACTCCCCCGCGGCCGTGATCAGCGACGCGATCACCCCGGGTGGCACACGCGTGATCGACCACCTGCAAAACCCCGCGGTCCTCGACGCGCTCGCGGGCGACTGGGACGTGGTCGTGCTGCAGGGTCAGAGCGTCGAGCCGATCCTCGACTACCCGACCTTCGAGCAAGCGGTCATCGACTTCACGGGGCTCGTCGCCATGGCCGGCGACGGCCGAGTGTTGCTCTACCAGACCTGGCCGCGCGAGCAGGGCAACGCAGACCTGATCCAGCTGGGCATGACCGTAGAGGAGATGTACGAAGGGCTGGCCACCGGCTACATCAACGCCGCGCTGGCCAGCGGCAGCGAGGTCGCGCCAGTCGGTGACGCGTGGATGTCAGCCCTGCAGCTCGACCCGCCGATCCCCCTCTACGCCAACGATGGCAGCCATCCTTCGCTGGCCGGCAGCTACTTGGCCGGCTGCGTGATGTTCGGCAAGATCTTGGACCTGCCATGCTCAACCAGCGGCTTCGCGCCGCCGCAGCTCCCCCTCGAGGATGTCGAGCGGTTGCAGCTGATGGCCGACATCACCAACGGCTTCGTCGATCCTTCGCCCTGACTCATGACCTCCACGATCTTCATCACTGGCGCGACAGATGGCATTGGCCGCAGGACCGCCGAATCGCTCGCGGCGACCGGCGCGGATCTCATCATTCATGGGCGCACGAACGCCAAGCTCGCGCCCGTCGTCGCCGCGCTCGAGCAGATCCCCGGCCACGGTCGCGTGCAGGCGCTGGCGGCCGAGCTGTCGGATCTCGACGCGGTCCGTGAGCTCGCCACCGAGCTCGAGGTAACGCTCGGCGAGCGTCCGCTCGACGTGCTGCTCAACAACGCCGGCGTGTTCATGACTGAGCACGCTCGCACCGCGCAGGGCCACGAGCTGACCTTTGCCGTCAACCACCTCGCGCCTGCGCTGCTCTGCCAGCTGTTGCTGCCCCGCCTGCGCCGCTCGCCCAGCGCGCGCTGCATCAACGTCAGCTCCATGGTCCACAAGCACGGCGAGCTGCGCTGGGACGACTTCAACTTCAAAGCCGGCTTCAATGACCGGGCCGCCTACGCGCAGTCGAAGCTGGCGATGGTGGTGTTCACGGTCGAGCTGGCCCGGCGGCTCGGCGACAGCGGGCCGATCGCGGTCTCGCTGCACCCAGGCGTGGTCACCACCAAGCTGCTGGTCGACGGGTTCAAGATGCAGGGCCGCGACTCGCTCGACGACGGCGCCGCGACCTCGATCTACCTCGCGCTGCTGCCGACCGCGGAGCTGCGGGCCCACGCGGGCGGCTACTTCAAGCGCGAGAAGATCGACGGCGTCCACCCGAGCGCGCGGGATCCTCAGATCTGCGCCAGGCTCTACGAGCACACCTGCGAGCTGCTCGGGGTCGAGCCGCTACCGGCGCGGTAAAGACTGCGGGCAGCGCGGCTGCGAACGTCACACGAACTTCGCAGACTCGATCGCGATTCGTCACAATCGCGAGGTAGCTAGTGCCCCAACCATGACGCGAATTTTTTCGATCCTGACCACTGGCTCGATGTGCTCTTTGCTGCTGCTTGGCGCGTGCACGGATGACGGCACCGCTGATGGCGACACGGATACCAACGGTGACGGCGACGCTACCGGCGACGGCGACGGCGACACCGTCACGATCAGCGAGGACATCTCAGAGGACACTACCTGGACCGCGGACAAGACCTACATGCTCGCGCCCGACACCCTGGTGTTCGTCAACGGTGCGACCTTGACGATTGAGCCGGGCACCTTGATCCGGGGCGGCGCCGGCTCGGCGCTGGTGATCGAGAAAGACGCCCGGATCGTCGCCGAGGGCACCGCCGACGCGCCGATCGTGTTCACCTCGTTCGACGCCGAGAACCCCGCCGCCGGCGACTGGGGCGGCCTGGTCCTGCTCGGCGAGGCCACGGTCAACCTCGAGGGCGGCGTCGGCATGGCCGAGGGCTTCCCGATCCCGCCCACCTACGGCGGAACCAACCCCGCCCACGACTGCGGCTCGCTCCGCTACGTCCGGGTCGAGTACGCCGGGTTCGCCATCTCCGAGGGCAACGAGCTCAACGGCATCACCTTCTACGCGTGCGGGACCCAGACCAAGGCCAGCTACGTGCAGTCGCACATGGGCCTCGACGACGGCATCGAGATGTTCGGCGGCAGCTTTGACCTGGACCACATCGTGGTCACGGGCGCCGCCGACGACTCGCTCGACATGGACCAGGGCTTTAGCGGTACGGCGCAGCACGTGTTCATTCACCAGGCTGACTCGACCGGCGACAATTGCTTCGAGATCTCCAACCAGAGCAGTGACTTCGACGCGACCCCGAAGACCGCGCCGACGCTGTGCAATGTCACCTGCATCGGCTCGGGCGCCGGCGGTGGCAAGAGCAAGGGGATCACGATCAAAGAGGGCACCCACGGCAGCTGGTACGCCAGCATCTTCACCAACACCACCAACGAGGCCACCAACCTCGCTGACGAGGCGACCTTCCTCGAGGCCGACGGCGGCAACATCGACATCGCCAACAACATCTTCTTCGGCATCCTCTCTGCCGAGCCGCATGTCTCGGGCGCCGACAGCCTCGACAGCGCCGGGTGGGCCGCGTGGGTGCAGGATCCCGCGCGCGCCAACCTCGACACCGATCCGGGGCTCGGCAGCATCGCCTGGGGTAGCCCCAACATCGTCCCGAGCGGCGACGTGAGCGGCGATGGCTCGGGCTGCGGCGGGACCAGCTACATCGGCGCGGTGGATCCCAGCGGCGACGACTGGACCGCTGCTGCCTGGATCAACTACTGAGCTTGACGCGCCCGTAGCGGGCGGTTTGTGTGGGCGCCTGGCGTCGCGAGGTTCGCGGTGTCGGGCGTCTGTGTTTTGCGCGCGCGTGCGGACCTACAACAGGTCGGAAGTCCGCTTACCAACAGCGACAAAGACCCACGGGTGATCGCTGTAGTACCCATCCTCTGTCGACTGATTACCAACGAGTGGCCTGGCCTCCCCGGACTTCGAGTTGGGGTGGATGATTGTCTCGTCGTTGGTGACGACCGCGTTCATGAACCGCAGCGGGCCCGCCTGGCTCGTGTTTGAGGCGCGAGTGGAGACAACTCGCTCGATCCGCTGCGTCGAGAGCGACTCGCCAACACCGATGAATTGTGGCCCAGACACGTACTCGGTGATGAACCGCGAGTCGAACGAGCAGTCGAAATTGAAGTCGCCAATTAGCACGTCAACGTGCTCCTGCTCGCTCCACTTCAACTTCTCCTTCAACACCAATCGGCCCTTGCTCGAGTTGTTCTTGCACTGGCCGACGTACTTGGATGAGAAGTGCACCCCGCACACGGCCAGCTTCACGCCGCCCAGCTTCTTGGTGAGGACCAACACGCTCTCTTTGTTGTCCGTGACCTTGGGTTTCGTTGTGAAGACGGCGTTTTGCTCGTGGCTGCTTCGATGTTCAGTCCGGACGTAGCACGAGATCTGCTGCTTCCAGTCCTTTGGGCTTCCCTTTTTATTGTACGTCAGGGCCGAGCTGGATTGCCTGACGTACGCGACACCGAAGACATCCAGCTGATCGGGAAACTGGTTGTACTTCAGCTCTTCTGACAGGAAGATAATGTCCGGAAACGCCCTCGGCACTCGGTCTGCGCGGGCGAAGTGGCTCGTCGTGCAAGCACACTTTACATGACTTGTCACTTTTCCAGTCTTCGTGAAGAGAAACAGCTTTTTCTCCCACTTTCGATCATGTTCACTGCTGATACCCGAGACGGCCTGCTCGGCTATTTTATCATACTCGATATTCCAGTTGAACCGCCCGCCCTTGACCTTCTCCTCCATCATCTTGTCCGTCGTGTCTGGGCGGAACAGCAGGCCCTTCTTCGACTGGGTCTCGACCTTCACCATATCGCTCTCCTCCATCTCCCGCATCATGGTGAAGTCGCGCTTGTTCAAGAAGCCCTCGTCGTATGGCAACCGAAAGAACGAGTCCTGGTCAGACAGCAGCACCTCGCCCCGGCTCCCTTTCTCGAGCAGGCCCTTCTTTGTCCTGGACACCCCACCCGCGTCGAACGGGATGAACAGCACGGTCATGGAGTTCCACTTCGGAGCGGGCGGCGCCTTTCGCACAACGACGAATTTTCGCTTCTTGCGCGGCACGAACGGCTCGATCTTCTCTGGCGTGATGTCACCGAACTTTCGCTTCCTCACCACGAGCGTGGTGGAGTGCATTTTTTGGCCGTGACAGATCGGCGCCAAGTAGGCCGTCGCGGTCGCGCTACAGTTCGAGCATTTCCAGGTGTTCATGGCTGGGCGATGGAGTTGGGGGTCACGGGGCCGGGCGGTAGACGAGGACGTCGCAGATCTCACCTGATCCAACGCCGGCCTGGGCGCTGATCAACACGCGAAGATCCAAGCCCGTGCCAGCGCTGGTGGTGCCGCCCGCGAACCCCTCGTACGCGGGTGGCAGCTCGGTGACGCGAAGGTGAGCGTGAGCGCGAGCGCGAGCGACCAGGATCGATACAGTTGGGCCATGACCTCGAGTCTACCGCCTCACGGCCGCACCTACGGCGCCAGGTATACTGCGTAGACCGGCGCCATGCCCCTGCTGTCCAACAGATCCTTCGCGCTATATTCGTTGCCCCAGGTCCAGACCTTGAAGTCACCGCTGTTGGGCCGGCTGTTCGGCACCGTTGGGACGTACACCCAGTGGACGACGTTGTAGTAGGTGCTCAGGTCGGTGCGGACGCTCGCTGGCGTACCCACGCCAAGCAACACACCATCGTTGGGGCTCACGCCCGTCTGGCTGTTGTACATGGCGTCGACGAACGTCTTCTTGAGCATCTTCACCATGCTCCACCTCGTCAACATCTTCAGGGTTTCGGCGTTGCTGGCGACGACATCGGTCTTGCTGACGTTCAGGCCCGCGACGGACAGCACCTCCGAGATCACCGACGGCGGCACCCCGAAGTCGCCCTTCTTGTAGGACAGACCACCAGTGTCGAGCTTGTCGCTGAGCACCGCCGTCGACGGCAGGTCCTTGAGCTTGCTGTATCGGGTGGTGGTGGTCTTCTTGAAGAACAGGATCCCGCTCGTGGACTTGACGTCGAGGTGGTCGTAGCTGAATCCCCCGAACAGATCGGAGAAGGTCACGCAGGTCTGCCAGTGACCGTCTCCGGCCGCCTTGGAGTGCTCCTTGAACAGGATCATGAAGCCCAGGCAGGCCTTCCAGTCATCAATTGACGTCTCGTTGGGGATGATCCCGTGGGCGACGCGCTTTTGGATCCGCCCCTTGATGCGTACCGACTTGTCGACCCCGAGTATTCGGGTCGCATTGTTCACACAATCGTATAGATCATCGAGGAACCCATAGTCTCGCCGCTCGAGCAGGGCCATCAGAGTCCCCGCAAACCCGCATAGCCCCCGATCAGCGTTGGGATGCCCCATCCGCTTGGGGTCGGTCTTCATCTGCGTATATGTGTGCATTTGCAGCTCTGCGCATGAGCAGCACATTGAGGTGATCGCGGCCTTGATACCCCGGCTCGGCGATTGACCGAAATTACTGTCACGAACGCCAATGGCGTGAACGCAGCGAATGTAGCGATTACAACGTAGAAATGAATGTGGACAGATCGCTGCCCAATGCGGGGTGTTTCTCCGCGGAAACATCCCGCTGCCCACCCGACGTGGACGGCCGGGGTCACACCTGACCATGCGTACAGCAGGGACCCGACCGGACGCTGTGGGGGTTTATGAAAGGCGGTCATCGACGATCTGCTAGAGTTTGTGCCAGTGCCGCGCTCTCGCCGTCTGGTCCTCGCCTTCGCGCTCAGCTCGCTGGGCTGCACGCCCACCGTCACGTCGACCCACAGCAGCGCGCCGACCCTGGCGACCTCCAGTCCTGCCCTGCGCCCGTCCGAGCTGGGTCTACCGTTTCACAGCGCGGCGATCGTCGACCTCGCGCTGCTGCCCCCGCGACCCGGCGAGCAGTGGCGGCTCGCCAGCGGTGACGCGGATGGCTGGGTCCGCGTGTGGGCCGACGGCAAGCTGCTCGCGGCCTCGCGCGCGCACCCAGGTGGGCTCGCGGCCCTGCAAGTCGCGCCCGACGGCGTCTGGTACACGGCGGGCTTCGACGGCCGGGTGCTCGAGTGGCCCGCCGACGCAACCCAGCCTGCACGCGCGTTCACCCTGAGCAGTCCGACCAGCGCGACCGGCCCGAGCAGCTCTGGCAGCCCGATCACCGCGATGGCCGTCGCCGGTCCGCACCTGGTGCTCAGCGACGGCCATCACATCCAGATGTGGACCCGCGAGCCGCAGCCGCAGCTGGTCTGGTCGATGGTCGCGCACGCGTTCGTGACCGGGCTGGCGCTGTCACCGAGCGGCGGGGTCGTGGCCGCGGCCGAGCTGCGCCAGTGGGCGCTGCGCGAGGGGATCGCCACTCACCCGCTGGCCAGCTTCGACGACGGCGGCATGCAGGTGGTCGAGCCCGCAGAGCAGGCGTCGCTGCGCGCGGCCGCGATCCACGATTTTCCGGGCGCGGCCGCCGACTATGTCGAGGTCTGGCAGCCCAGCCAGCAGCGCGCCCGCCAGCTGGTCCCGAGCGCGCCGATCGACAGTGATCTGGGCGTGGTCTCGCGCGGCGGCGTGATCTACCGAGAGATCTACGACCGCAACAACGCCGGGCTGGTCGGCCGCAGGCTCGAGGACCAGGCCCACTACCCGCTCTCGCTGGTCAAGCCATGGGCGTTTTGGACCGACGCCAGCGGCAACCCCACGCCAGCCAGCACCGCGCAGTCCAACCTACCTACGGGTGACTTTCGGCTGGGCCCCAACGAGGAGGTGCTGATCCTCGATCACTTCCCGGGCTGGGGCGCAGAGCCACCCGAGCGGGGCTGGCGAGTCGGGGACAACCGGGAGCTGGCGATCGATCCCCATCACGCGGCGATCGGCGATGGCCAGGGCAACCTCGCGGTCGTGGCGTGGGCCCGACCTGCCGAGGCCGGGTGGCTGGCGGCTGGTGAAGAGCGCCCCGAGCTGCTCGCGGGCGCCAGCGGCAGCGCGCAGATCGTCACCGCCACGCTCGAGCCGCGGACCCACTACCGGCTGTGGTCGCTGGACTCGGGCAGCCACCGATCGATCCGCGTCGAGGCGCCGTGGCAGGTGCTGCCAACCCAACATCAGGAGGGCCAGCAAGAGCCCGTGGTCGGGCCGCCAGCCTATCCCTTCATGCTCGAGCTCGACGCCCAGGCGCAGCTTCTGGCGACCAGCTCACTGAGCTACGGCGAAGACCTGCAGGCCGTGGTCCGGGTGATCCGGGTGCCCGACGGGGGGGCGCAGCTGCTCGGGCTGGCGAGCATGGCCGCCGACGCGACGGGCTTGGAGACCGGTCTGGACATCGGGGTGAGCCCCGATGGCTCGCACGTGCTCGCGTGGGCGCCCGGGGGCGCGGCGCAGAGCTGGCTCGCGCCTGGATCGGCCGCCGGCTGGACCGCCGGGCCCGATGCGCTCGGGGGCGCGCCGCGGTTCTCGGCCAACGGCCTGTGGTCGGCCCACGTCTCGGGGTTCGAGCGACACATCGTGGATCTGCAAGCGCGCAAGCCGGCCGTCCGAATCGCCGCGCCGCAGGGCAACCAAGCGCCCGACACGGGGGCCCTCGCCGCGATCGCCAACGACGGCACCCTCGCGCTGGTCCAGCCGTTCGGCGGCGGCACGCTCGAGCGAATTGACGCCGCGGGCGCGCTGACGACGATCGAGCTACCCGGCGCGGCGACGACCCTCGCGTGGGTCCCGATCCCCGACGGGGACCCCACGCTGATCGTCGGATTCTTGGATGGATCGATCGCGCGGATCGGTCCTCACGCGACGGAGGCCGTGCCGATCCACGCTGGCCAAGGTGGCCGCGTCTGGGAGCTGGTCGTGCTCGGTGGACCGGCCGAGGGCGCGGGTGTGTTCGTCGAGCTCGACGAGCGTGGCCTGACGCTGCACCGCCTCGCCGACGACGCCAGCATCGACCTGTACGTGGCCGACAACACGGCCCTGACGCGCTGGGTCGGCTCGGGGACGCAAGCGCTGCGTACTCGGGATCTGGTCGCGGTCTGGCGGCAGGGCACGGCCATGCCGATCTGCCGGATCCTCGACGGCACGACCGCGGGCGTGCTCGCTGCGTCCACGGTCGAGCGCTGGCCGCTCGACCGGGCGCCGGAATTCTTCGCGCAGTTCTTCGCGGGCGCGACCTGTGGGGCACCGAGCACGCCTGACACGCCCGACGTGCCCGACACAGCGGACGAAGGCGAAGCCCCCGTGGCCCCCGCGAACTAGCGCGCCGCCGCTGCCAACGCCGAGGGCCTGCGAGCCGCTGCGCCAAACCAGTCGAATCGACGCGCGCCGTCGAGATCCCCTGCTAGACTCGGCGCGTGACGATTCGAGCCATCGCCCAGATCGGCGAACCAGTGCTGCGTCAGCCTGCCCGCGAGGTCTCTGCGGAAGAGCTGAGCACCGCCGAATTTCAGGGCTTCATCGACGACCTCATTGCCACCATGCGCCACGCGAAGGGGGCCGGGCTCGCGGCCAACCAGGTGTTCGAGCCCGTGCAGGTCTGCGCGATCGAGGTCGCGGACAACCCCCGCTATCCGTACAAGCCCAACATCCCGCTGACGGTGCTGATCAACCCCAAGCTCGAGCCGCTCGGCGACGACACCTTCGAGAACTACGAGGGCTGTCTGTCAGTGCCCAACCTGCGCGGGGTGGTGCGGCGGCATGCTCAGCTGCGGGTCCGCGCGCTCGACCGCGACGGCCAGCCGCTCGACTTCGAGGTCCGGGGGATCAGCGCGGGCACCTTCCAGCACGAAGTCGACCACCTGTGGGGCAAGCTGTTTGTCGATCGCGTCGAAGATCCGACCACGCTGTGCACATGGGATCTGTTTCATCAATACTACGAAGCGGCGGTCCGCGAGCGCGTCAAGCAGGTCGTCGAACGCTGGGGAGCCTGAGTTGCGCATTGATCTACTCCACCGCTTCGCCGACCTGGTCGGGCCGTCCGAGGCGGCGGTGCCGCTGTTCGACTCGGCCATGCTCTACGCGGCCGCGCTGCAAGACGGCGACACCTGGGCCGAAGCACGCGGCGCCAGGACCGAGATCGAGCTCGCGGTCGTGGATCACTGCGCCGGGCGAGCGGGCGCCGTCGACATCGCGGAGGGCGTGCTCGAGTTTCTGCGTCGCAACCGGTTCCGCGGCAACATCCGAAGCTACGAAGATCCGCGCAACAGCCTGATGGACCGGGTGCTCGAGCGCCGCCTGGGTCTGCCGATCAGCCTGTGCGTGCTCGCGATTCACCTCGCCGAGCGCTGCGGGGTCGAGCTCCATGGGCTGAGCTTTCCCGGGCACTTCTTGGTCGGGCTGCAGGTCGACGAGCCGGGGGCCGAGCCTCAGGTGTGGGATCCCTTCCGCGGGGGCCGGCGGCTGCAGCTCGACGAGCTCGCCGCGCTGTTCACCAGCGTCGTCGGTCACCACGTCGAGCCCGACTCGCCCGAGCTGCACCTGCACCTGCGACCGTGCCACTCGCGGCTGATCTTGACCCGCATGCTGGAGAACCTGCGTCGCCACTACGGCATGGCCCACGAGCTCGACCGCGTCGCCGACACCCTGGAGCTGCTCGCCACGCTGCACCCCGAGGTCCCGCAGATCCGCGAGATGCTCGATCAACACCCGCCCCAGCACCACCTGTTGAACTGAGGCAAGCCTGCTACTAGCCCGACGCATAGGCCGACGCATAGGCCGGCGCGCGCGCGAACCCCGGGTGTGACCAGTCGCGCGGGCGCGAACCTGGCGGTTTGCTAAACTGCTGGCGTCCGTGCGCGAGCAGACTCGATACAGCCTGTCCGGCGCCCTGTCGCTGCTCGCCCACGCGCTGTTCGTGGTCGCGTTCGTGTGGGCCTTCAACGTCCAGCACGAGCCGCTCGAGCTCAGCGAGGAGCTGCCCGACTACGACATCGACTTCATCGAATTCGACGTCAAGAAGATCGAGCCCGACAAGGCCCAGGGTGAGGTCGAAGACGAGCCCGAGCCCCCACCCGAAGACCCGCCGGAGCCGGAAGAGGCCGCGCCTCCCCCAGTCGAGCAACCAACCGATCCCGAAGCCGAGGCTGCGCTGCCGGAGCCCGACCCGGAGCCCAAGCCCAAGCCCAAGTTCGGCGACAAGACCTCGAAGATCACCGCGCTCGTGCCCCCCAACGCCACGTGGACGCTGGTCCTGGCCAACAGCCGGATCAAGAAGCTCCCGTTTCGCGACTCCGCGACGGAGATCATGGCGCCGCTGCGCGACTTTCAACTGCTGATCGACGACGCCGGCTTCAACATCTGGGAGGACTTCGAGTACGTGGTCATGGGCAGCCCCGACGCCACGGATCAGACCCAGGCGTTCGTGGCCGTGCAGTACAACTTTGGCCACGACGAGATGCGAGCTGGCATCGATCGGGCCTGCGCCAAGCAGGGTTTGGTGGTCGACTGGCGCGAGCAAGACGGGATCCGCGTTGGAGATCCGCGCTACGAGAGCGCCGAGCTCGAGGCCGAGAACCCCGACGATCGCCAGTTCGTGCTGCTGCCCGGTGACGACGTCGCGCTGTACCTGCGCGAGGCGTTCGTCGAGCAGGTCATCGCCGGGCCCGACGCGAGCAAGGGCAACACGTCCGGCAACTTCGTCGCCAACATTGCGAAGATCAAGCGCTACACCTACGCCGAGCCCAAGGCCGGCATCCAGCTGGTGATCGAGGACATCCGCGGCATGGTCCGGGTGGGCCCGAGCTTCCCGATCGAGATCCCCAGTCGCGCGGAGCTCATGTGGGAGGCCGCCAACAACCCCGAGCTGGTGATCAAGCTCGACTTCTTGGAGACCGACCACGCCGAGCGAGCGCAGACCTACTGGAACGATCAGCTCGAGGCGGATCTGAAGAAGGTCGGGGCGTGGGATGTCGCGGGCGGGATCATCTCGGGCATGACCCTCGAGCGAGACAAGCGACAGCTGGTGTTTCGCTATCAGTTCAACGAGACCTCGGCGCGCGTGGTGCTGCAGATGGTCGCCAAGGAGTTTGGCAAGGCCATGCGCTACTCGAAGAAGCAGGCGCTCGCGGCCCAGGCTGCGCGCGAGCAAAACTGGGAGCTGCGCGACGGTGGCAAGCTGTTGCCCTCGGAGGCGCTGAAGCTGCTCGAAGACGCGGTACCCGAGCTGCCAGAGCCGCAGCCAGAGCCGCAGCCAGAGCCGCAGCCAGGGCCCGCGCCGGGTCCGGAGGGCGAGAGCCCGCCCCCGCCCAGCGAAGACCCGCCGCTGCCCTCGATCGAAGAAGACCCGCCACAGCCCTGAGCCCGACATCGCTGTCGTGAGCGATGCGGAGCAGTTCGGTCGAACCGCGTGGTGACGCGCATCGGCGGCCGCGGTGTTCGAGGGTCATGCTGCCTGGACTCGCGCTCGCTGGCTTACTGCTCACTCCACCCACCGCCGCCGTCGGTCCCGAAGCTCGGCTCGCCGAGCTCGACCACCGCCGGATGGAGATCCACGTCGGACCTCGGGTCTACGGTCGGTTCCTCGACGCGCCGCCAGCGGTCGGCGGCTCCCTGCAGCTCGGGCTGGGGGTCCGGGTGGTTCGGGGACTGTACGTCACCGGTGAGCTCGGGGCCGGCGCGCACGCGCTCCCGGTTGGCGTGGGCGCGCAGGGGTTCTTGGGGATCCGTCACGAGCTGCGGATGTCCTCGTGGGTTCGGCCGAGCTACTCGCTGGGGTACACCCACCTTGTCGACGCCAGCTTCGATGTGGGGGCTGACGTCGACAGTGGCTGTGGCAAATCCGGCGACCACGGGTTCTCGTTCGACGGCTTGGCCTCGACCGAGCTCGCGTCGCGCAGCGGCGCCCAGGCCGGGCTGGGGCTGCGCTTTCCGTTTCGCAAAGCCCCGCGCCTGTCGCTGTATTTGCGGGCGGACGCCAGCTACTACTTCGACGATCGTCCGGGGCGGCTGCAGGCGGGGGGCAGCCTGGGGCTACAGGTCGTGTTCTGAGCTCGGCCCCCACCACACCTCGCGTCGGGGAGCGCTCATGGTGCCAAACGCGAAACGCTCGCGCTGCTTGAGGATCGAGCCACATCTGGGTAGGTTGCCCGTCGATCGCCATGACGACCCGCAACATCTATCTTGCTTCTATCCTGCTTCTCACGATCGGCGCTTGCTCGGACGAGGGCGACGGGGATCAGTTCGCCTCGCTCACCACGACCTCGGTGACGCTCAGCAACAACGGCAGCAACACCAACGGCGACGGCGACGGCGACGAGGACGAGACCTCGGGCACCGACACGGCCTCCACGGCGCCCGGCGACGGCGATCCCGATCCCACCACGGGCGACGGCGACGGCGACCCGGATCCCACCACGGGTGACGGTGATGGCGACCCTGACCCGACTACCGGCGACGGAGACGGCGACGGCGACGGCGACGACCCTGTGTTCAACTGTGGCTGGCTCGAGGCCGAGGCCTACTACGCCTGTGGCGGAAACGGCGAGGATCCCGACGGCGTCCACCCGAGCTCGTGTCCCGCCAATTTGGTGGAGGGCGAGCCGTGCGGTGAGCTGTCGGGTGAGGGCTGTTGCGATGGCAACGGCGACAACTGGTACTGCGGCACCGACGGCCAGACGGAAGCCGTGGTCCTGGACGTCTGCGGGTAGTCGGCTGGGCCACCAACGCGATCGCGTTGGTGGCCGCGTGTACGCCCGCCGAAGAGTTGGTGTGAGTCGGCCTCGGGCGCGAAGAGCCGAACTCAGCGAACCCCGCGGAGCCGCGACACCAGCGTGAACGCGCACGGCACCACGTAGAGCGTGAGCACCGTCGACAGCGCCAAGCCGCCCAGCACGATCGCACCGACGCCGCGATACAGCTCCGAGCCGGAGCCCGGGAACACGACCATCGGCACGAGCCCAGCGAGGGAGGTCAGCGCGCTCATGAAGATCGGTCGGACCCGCGCTTCGACGGCGTCGGGCACGGCGAGCGCGAGCGAGCTGCCATCGCGCATTCGGGCGAGCGCGCCGTCGACGACCAAGATCGCGTTGTTGACCACGACCCCGATCAAGATCAGGAAGCCCATCGCGGTCATCAGGTCGAACGGCTGATCCCCCAGGAATCGATCGACGATCAGCAGCCCAAACACCCCACCAGCGCCGGCCAAGGGCACGGTCACGAGCACGGCGAGGGGCGCGATGAAGTCCTCGAACAGGGCCGCGAGCAGCAGGTACGAGATCAACACGGCGAGCACCAACACCTGGCCGAAGCGGCCCTTGGTCTGCTCGAGCTTGCCGGCGGTGCCCGACAGGCTCACGCCCACGCCGGCTGGGATCGCCTCGCTCTGCTGCATCTGATCCACGCGGGCGCGGATCAGCTCCATGGCGGTCTCGAGCGCGAGATCCTCGGGTGGGGTGACCTGCAAGGTGATCGATCGGGAGCGCTCGATCCGGCGGATCTGCGTGGGCCCCAGGCGCTCGTGGATCTGCGCGAGGGTCCCGAGCGGGACCACCTGACCACCAGGCGTGGTGACCGGGGCAGCGGCGAGCTCGTTTGGCGTCAGCTGATCGGGGTCGTGGTTGCCGGGCGCGCGGGCCACCAGCGCGCGCAAGACCACGTCGACCTTGGACTCGCCGTCCTTGCCCCACTCGCCGATGATCGAGCCGTCGACGAGCGCGTCGACGGCCTGGCCGAGCTCGGCCCCACCGACCCGCAGGCCGGCGGTCTCGTCGCGGTTGGGGACCACCTGCAGCTCGGGCGCGCCGAGCTCGAGCGAGGGGATCGGGCGCAGCTGCGCGGTCGGGATGTCCTCGCGGATCGCCCCCATCAGCGCCAACCCAGCGCCGACGAGCTCGCGCAGATCCGAGCCGGAGAGATCGACCTCTACGGCGCGTCCACCCCCGAGCCGGTTGGCGAACAGCGACGCCTGGCTGGCGAACGCGTAGGTGCCCGGGACCTCGGCTTGGACCTGCCGATAAAAGCCCGCGAGCTCGTTCGCGCGGGTCTCGTCGACCGCCGCCGCGCCGCAGAACACCTGGTTGGGATCGCCCACGAAGAAGCTGCGGCGGATCGCCGGGACGCCATCTTTGTCGACACCTGTGTGCTCGCCGACGGTGGCCTGGAACCGCTCGCCGATCTGCTCGACCTCCGCGATCGAGTAGCCGGGCGGCGGCGTGATGATGCCAAATACCAGGTTGCGGTTGCCGGTCGGCAGGTACTCCATCGGCGGGAGCAACAGCAGGCCGAGGGTGATCGAGGCGCCGACGGCCGCCACGAACACGGTCAGCGCGCGCCCCGAGTTGGCGGTCAGCCACGCGACCTGGCGGCCCACGACCGCTCGCATGCGCGGCCCGAGGCCACCCGCCCGGTCTGGTGGGGGCGTGGACTCGCCCGCCAGCTCACGCTCGCGCTGTCGCTGCGCCTTGGTCTTCAAGAACCGCGCGGCCAGGCTGGGGATCGCAAACACCGAGACCACCAGCGAAACCAGGACCGCGACCGAGATCGCCGCCGCGACGTCGCGGAGCAGCTCGCCGACCTCGTCCTGCCACAGGATCACCGGGATGAACACGGCGGCGGTCGTGGCGGTGCTGGCCAGCAGCGCGCCCCAGACCTCGCCGACGCCGCGCAGCGCAGCCTCGGACATGGTGTCGACGCGGTCGCGCCAGGTGTCGATGCTCTCGAGCACGACGATCGAGTTGTCGACGACCATGCCGACCGCGAACGCGGTGCCGGCCAGCGAGACCACGTTGACGGTGCGCCCGAGCACGGCCATGCCCAGCGCGGTGCCAAACACACACACGGGGATCGACAGACCGATCAACCCGGCCGCGCCGACGCTGCGCAAGAACAGCCACAGGACCAAGATCGCCAGGCCGCTGCCGAGCAGCAGGTTCTGACGGACCAGCCCGAGCGCGCCCTGGATGTAGTCGGTCTGATCGTCGAGGACCTCGATGGTCAGGCCCTCGGGGCCCATCTTCTCGAGCTGCAGCTCGTCGACGGTGTCGCGGATCTGCTGCGAGACCTCGAGCACGTTGGAGCCGGCCTCGCGGAACAGCAGCAGCACCATCGACGGCCGATCGTCGGTCATGGCCACGCCAAACGGCTTGCGCAGCGCGACGGTCACGCTGGCCACGTCGCCGAGCAGGATCGGGGTGCCGCCTGCCCCCGCGCCGATGACGACCTGCTCGAGCTGCTTGGCCTCGCTGGGGGTCAGCACGGTGCGGACCAGCAGGCGGCGCTTGCCGAGCGTGACGTCGCCAGCGGACACGTCGGTCAGCTCCCCGCGCACGCGCTCGGCGACCGTGGAGATCCGAATGTTGCGGGCCGCCAGCTCGCCCGCGTCGAGGTCGATGTGAACCTCCGTGTCGCGCCCGCCGATGTGGCGGATGCTGGCCACGCCCGGGATCCGCTCGAGCCGGGGCAGGATGTCATCTTCGACCCACGTGCGGTACGGCGCGACCGCCAGGCCGTCGGGCGAGCGGATCGCGATGATCGACAGCGGCGGGCCCGAGTTGCTCGCGGTCGCGACGACGGGTTGGTCCGCGGCCTCCGGGTACGCAGCGACCTCGGTCAGCGCGTTCGAGACCCGCACGAGCGCGACGTCGAGATCCGTACCGACCTCGAACTCGAGGGTGATCTGGGCCTGATCGGGCTTGGCCTCGGACTCCATGCGCACGAGGCCGACGACGGACTTGAGCGCCTCTTCTTGGTCCTCGAGCAGCTCGGCCTCGACCTCGGCTGGGCTCGAGCCGGGCCAGCGCGTGGTCACGGTGACCGACGGGATCATCACGTCGGGGGTCAGCTGGATCGGCAACCGCGCGATCGAGAGCAGCCCGGCGAGGATCACCAGGATCAGCCCCACGCTCACGGTCACGGGTCGCCCGATGATCGTGGCGAGCAGTGAATTGCGGTCGGAGCTGCCGTCGGAGCTGCGCTGGGCGTCGGGTTGGGGCTCGCTCACGAGGCTGGCCCTTCGTCGGCTGGGCCCACGTCACCGCCGTCCGCGGTGATCGGGCGCACCGACTGCCCCGGTCGCAGGCGCTCGTTCCCGCGGGTGACGACGACGGCCCCGACGGACAGGCCCTCGCCACGGACCAACGCCTCGTCCGCGGTGGTCGCCACGACCTCGACGACGATCGGCTTGGCGCTGCCGTCGTCGACGACGAGCACGCGGGTGTCGACCGCCCCCAGCACCAGCGCGTCGCGGGGCACGATCACGGCGTCTGCGCTGGGACCCGCGCCGACCTCGTAGCGAACCGAGAAGCCGACGTCGACGGGGGCACCCGGCAACAGCCACGCACGCGGCTCGCTCGGACGGACCCGGACCTTGAGCGTGCGGGTGCCACGGTCGAGCGAGGGCACCACCGCGAGCACTTCGCCGGCGCCGATCGCCGCCCCGCTGGCACCGACTCCGAGCAGGCCCCCGGCCGGACGCAGGGCCACCTCGGCGCCAACTTGCAGGTGCGACGCGAGCTCGGGGCGGACGTCGACGAGGATCTCGAGATCGTCGATCGCCACCAGCTCGAGCACGGCCTGCCCCGGGTTGAGCCACTGACCGAGATCCGCGTAGCGGGCCGCGACGACGCCCGCGAACGGAGCCGCGAGCTGGTAGTCGGACAGCTGGGCCTGGGCCGCGCGGATCTCTGCAGCGAGCCGACGCTTGCGAGCTTCGAGCGTGTCTGCGCGGGCGCCCTGCCGCTCGATCTCTTCGCCGGGCAGGATCTGGTCGCCGAGCGCAGAGGCGCGATCGGCCTCGCGGCGGGCCTGATCGAGCTCTCGCTCGCTCTCGCGCCGGCTCGAGACCGCCGCTGACAGCTGCGCGCTGGCCTGGCGCTTGTCGATCTCGACCAACAGCGCGCCTTGTTCGACGTGATCGCCCTCGCGCGCCTCGATCATCACGATCTCGCCGCCGGCCCCGAGCGCGAGCTGGGCCGAGCGCAGCGAGCGGACCTCGCCGATGAACACCCACTCGTCGACGAGCTGCCCCGCGCGAGCCGACGCGACCTCGACCGGCGCAGGCGGTTGGTCTTGCTTGGCCGGCGGCGCTTCGTCGACGCCACAGCCGAGCACGCCCGCTGCTGTGAGCAGCGTGAGCGTCGGGATCAGCGCTCGCAACAGGTTCGGCACAGCGGGGCAGTTGTGTCGCCCCGTACGCGCGTTTGCAAGCGACGTTACTCGGGCTGTGGGACCGCGCCATTGCCGGACGTGACGGTTACCACTTCGCCCGCGACCGCGGTGCCGCGCTCGATGCCCAGCAGGCGAACCCTGCCGGTCGCGACGAGCTCACCATCGTGCGTGATGTTCACCTCCCAGACCTGGGTGCGACGACCGCGAGCCAGCGGCCGCGCGCGACCGATCAACGTGCCGGACCGGACGGCCCGCAAGAACGAGGTGTGGTTGTCGAGCCCGACCGTGTGCCGACCGAACGCCTCGAGGTTGAGCGCGGCACCGACCGACGCGAGCGTCTCGACCATCGACGAATACACACCGCCGTGCACGAGCCCGTAGGGTTGCTGGTGGGTCGGCCCGAGCTCGAGCTCAGCCACGACCTCGTCGTAGCTGGCGCTCACGAAGCGCAGGCCGATCAGCTCGTTGAAGCCACCGCGGATCGCGTTGAGGTCGTCGACGGCCGACTCGGGAAGCAGAGGTCGCTCGGTCACGACCCGCAGCTTAGTCCGGTTTGCAGCACGGACGACCCCAAGCGCATGGCGCTCTAGCCCGGCAAACCGCACGCGAGCGTCGCCTGATCATGACTCGGCAGGCTACCCTCGGAACGTGCGCCCGGTCCGACTCGCTCCGCTCGTCTTGTCGATCCCGCTCGCGTGCGCCACCGCCAACGGCGACACCGAGGCCGACACGGCCAGCAGCCAGACCACCGCCGACACGAGCACCCGCACAGCCCCGCCCGCGGGTGACCCCGGCGCGTCGATCGGCGTGTTCGATCTGACCTACTACTGGGTCAGCCACGAAGCCGACTTCGACCCGCCCGCGAGCACGACGATCGGCACCTGCGCCGGGCAGCGCATCGCAACGGTCCCGGCCGGCTTTGCACGCGCGCTGAAGCTCGAGGGTTCCGGCAAGCTGCTCGATGATCGCGTCGTCAACATTGGCGGCTGTGGGTGTGGGGACGGCTACGACTGCTTCGCGGTCCTCGACCCGGCCCGATTTGTGTGGGGTCAAGGCTCGCGGGGCAACGCGCTGGTGCCCTACCTGAGCATCGCCACCGACACCTCCGTGCTGCCGTTCGGCACATCCGTCTATGCACCTGGCCTCGACGGCGTGGCGCTGCCAGACGGCCGCACCCACGACGGCTGCCTGCGTGCGGCCGATGTCGGCGGTGGCATCGAGGGCACGCACGTCGACTGGTTCGTGGGACTGAAGGGCAACTATCGGCAGCTCGACGCCAACGTGCCCGAGCGGGTCGAGCTCCTCGAGGGCGGGACGCGCTGCCCCTGACAGCTCAGTCCGCCACGCCCAGCTTGCGCTGCAGCCACCCGGCGACCCAGTGCCAGGCGAGCTTGGTCCTGGGATCCGTGACCATCCCCATGTGATTCGGACGCAGCCGCGCGAGCTCGCCGGGCGCGTCGTCGCGACCGAGGACCAGCAGCTCGCGCTGGCGGATCCCGGCGCTGAGTCGCACGGCCGCGGCCGGGCGCGCGTACAGGAGATCGCCCTCGGACATGACGTGCAACATCGGCGCGTGGATGTGCTCGAGGTTGGCGAAGTAGTCGACGGCGCCGTCCTGCGAGTCCCAGCTGTTGCGGCGCATGAAGCCATGAAACTGGCGCCAGAAGCTGCGCGCTTCGTCGGCTGAGCCCAGTCGCAGCCGCCGCGCGGGCAAGTAGCCGACCAGCTCGCAGATCAACACGAGCGGCCAGATCAACAGCCGCTTCAGCCACCAACGCCAGCGACTGGGCTCGAACCGCCGGTTCCAGACCGAGCAGCTCATGGCCACGAGCGCGCCCACGCTCGACTGCGAGTGTTGCCCGAGCCAGCCCAGCGCGGCGTAGGCAAACACGCTGTGCCCGAGCAGCGCGACCGGCCGCTCGGGCTCGAGCGCGCGGGCGAGGTCCACATAGTGGCCAACGTCGCTGACGAGCGCGTCGAGATCCCAGTCGCCACCTTGGCGGGGCGTCGGCCCGCTCTCGCCGTGACCGCGCAGATCCGGGACCAACACTCGAAACCCAGCCGCGACCAGCACCGCGGCGATCGTGGGCCGGTCCGGCCTGCACATGGTTCGGCTGTCGGCCATCATCGCGTGACCAACGACGACGACCCCAAGCGTGGGACGCCGATGCGCGGGCGAGAAGTCCCAGACCCGGAGCAGCCAACCATCGTGGGCGCTGATCGAGTGCAGGACCGGGGTCGGGAGGGCTTCGAAGTCGCTCACGGTTCGGGCCCGATGATAGCGTGTCCACGAGCGTTCGTGGTATCCGCCAGGTGTGCGCCCCTTCGTCCGCGGTGACATCGACGGCTTCTTCGGGCTCGCGCTCGACAACTTGGTTCAACTGCTGCTGATCGACGCGCTGTGCCGCTCGCCCTACGTGCTGGGGTTCTCGGACGAGCTGGTCCGCGGCACGATCTTGCCGGGCGCCGCGATCTCGCTGGTCGTCGGCAACCTGTTCTACGCGCGCCAGGCCATGAAGCTGGCCAGGGAGACCGGACGCGACGACGTGTGCGCGCTGCCCTACGGCATCAACACGATCTCGCTGTTCGCCCACGTGTTCCTGGTCATGCTCCCGGCCAAGCTCGCGGCCGAGGCCGCCGGGGCGGCTGACCCGGCCCAGGTCGCGTGGCAAGCCGGGCTGCTCGCGTGCTTTGGCTCGGGCCTGATCGAGCTGGGCGGCTCGTTCGTGGCCGAAAAATTACGCCGGATCACGCCACGCGCGGCGCTGTTGTCCACGCTCGCCGGGATCGCGCTGGGCTTCATCTCGCTCGGGTTCTTGTTCCGCACCTTCTCGCATCCGATCGTCGGGCTCTCGACCCTGGCGATCGTGCTGCTGGTCTACTTTGGTCGGGTCCGGTTCAAGGGGCGGCTGCCGGGTGGGCTGGTCGCCGTGGTGATCGGGACCGCGCTGGCGTGGGCGATCGGCCTGGCGCCCGCTGGCGACGCGCCGGTCAACAGCGCTGGCTTGATGATCCCACTCCCGGTGATCGGCGACCTGTTCGCGGCGCTGTCACAGCCCGGCATGCTCGCGGCCTACTTCGCGGTGATCGTCCCCATGGGGCTGTTCAACGTGGTCGGCAGCCTGCAGAACCTCGAGTCGGCCGAGGCCGCCGGGGATCGCTACCCGGTCGTGCCCTCGCTGGCGGTCAACGGCGCTGGCAGCATCGTCGCCGCGGCGTTTGGCTCGTGCTTCCCCACCACGATCTACATCGGTCACCCGGGCTGGAAGGCCATGGGCGCGCGGGCCGGCTACTCGGTGCTCAACGCGGTGTTCGTGACCTTCGTGTGCCTCAGCGGCACGCTCGCGTGGATCACCTGGGTGGTCCCCGTCGACGCGGGCATGGCGATCGTGCTGTGGATCGGGGTGGTGATCACCGCGCAGGCGTTCCAGGTCACGCCCAAGGCCCACGCCCCCGCGGTGGTGATCGGGCTGCTCCCGGGCGTCGCGGCCTGGGGAGCGGTCATGGCCAAGAACGGGCTGCGGGCGGCGGGCATGGGCAACCCCGAGCGACCGTTCGACGAGACCCTGGTCGCCGCGTTCTCGGTCAGCGACACGTGGATCGACGGGGCCTTCGCGCTCGAGCAGGGCTTCATCTTCACGGCGATGATCCTGGCCACGGTCACGGTCCTGATCATCGAGCGGAAGTTCACGATCGCGGGGATCTGGCTGCTGGCCGCGGCGCTGCTGTCCAGCGTGGGCCTGATGCACGGGTATCGCTGGACGATGGGCGATACCGTGCTCGAGGTGTTCGCGCCCTGGAACCACCCCGATCGGCTGGGCTGGGCGCAGGGGTATCTGGCGATGGCGGTGGTGATGTTCCTGGCGCCAAGCGTGACCGAGCCCGACGATGTCGACCACGGCGCGTAGAGCACCAATCAGCTTGAATTCACGACGCGACTCCAAACGGATCGGCGATCTAGCCTATTATCGTCGTATCGTCGGCGCATGACCGCTCGCGTAGGTAAGACGGCGCTATCCCTGGCCTGGACCCTCGCCGCGTGTCACCGCGGCGCTCCGGTAGCCGCCGAGCCGCCGCCGCCGGGCCCGGTCGCCGAGATCGACGGGCCGTCCGTGGAGCTCCCGATCGTGATCGTGCCGCAGTCGACGGCGACCGAGATCAGCAGCTGGTTGTTCGAGCCCGGGGGCCGGCGGCTCGCGTCGACGGAGCTGGGCGAGTGCACGATCTGGGACATCGAGTCTGGCCGGCTGATCCGCACGCTCGAGGGCGACGCCGAGCCCTGCCAGGCCTGGCTGCCGGCCGTAGACTTCTTCGAGTTCGTGGGTGGCGACGACTCGGCCGACGGGCGGCTGACGCTGGACACCAGCGCGGGGGTGACGATCGTCGACGCCGAGACCGGCCGCAAGCTGCGTGATCTCCCCTGCCCCGACTGCGCGACCGTCGACGACATCACGTGGTCGAGTGAGGACCACCAGCTCGCGCTGGTGTGGCGGGACACCGCGCGGCTGGAGATCTGGGACGCGGACGCGGCCACCCTCGTGCGCGCCGAGTCAATCCCGATCACGGGTGAGCTCGAGGAGCTCGAGCTCGGCTGGACCCGGGCGGGCGCGACGGTGGGGTGGACCGAGATCGGGTTCCCGATCGAGTGCGATCACTACGAGAGCTACTACACCTACGACTGTGAGTGGGACGAGGTCGAGCAGGTCGAAACTCGACGCCCGATCACCCAGCAGATGATGTCGGTGGACCCAAACCCTGCGACCGCGATCAACAAGATCGACGCGATCGACACCGCCAGGTCCGACGCCGAGGTGTACTTCGACCCCGACTTTCGCTGGATGATCTGGATGAGTAAATACTCGGAGCGACGCAGCGGCACGACGACGACGCTGCACTTCGCCGGGCTCGGCGATCTCGACAGCAAGATGGGTTCAGAGACGTTTGACGACTACAACGAGTATGGAGAGTCGCTGTTTCGCTACGGCGAGTGGCGGACCGACGGCGCGACTCACTGGGCGGTGTCGATCAGCCACGAGGACTACGACGGCGCGGCGGGCATGGTGGAGTGGGAGACCACGCTGACCAGTCCGCCGCTGGGTCGACGCTCGCACGTGATCCTCGAGTCGGTCGACTACGACAGCACGGTCGACGTGCAGGTGTACGGCTTCGTCGGGGACGCCCTGCGTGTCAACGGCCAGATCTGCGGGGACATGTGCACCCCGCTCACCACGCCGCTGCCACCTGACTGCGATCTGCTCGACATCGGCTCGGGTCACGGCGCCGAGCTGCTCGAGTGTGAGACCCTGGTCCTGCGCCGTGCGGGCGCGACCACGCGACTGCCGATCGCCACCACCGGGTTGTCGTGGTGGTGGTCGCGCGACGGTGCGCTGGCGCTGTACGACGACTCGAAGTTCATGGTCGTCGACGCCGTGCTCGGCAACCACAAGCAGCCACGCACCGACGTGCTCGGGGTCTACGACGGCCGACTCGGGCCCGAGCTCGAGCGCTTGGTCCTGGACACCAAAGCCGGGTTCGAGGTGATCGATCTGGGCACGGGCGAGCCGATCCTCCGGGTCCCCGACGTCACGCCCGACGCCGCAGCGCTGTCCCCAACTGGCGATCGGCTGGCGATGCTCGACAACGGTCAGGTCCAGATCCTGGCGCTACCGAGCGGCGAACCGATCGTGAGCTGGGCCAGCGACGGCTTCGAGCTGGCGTTTCGGCAAGATGGCCGGGCGATCTTCATCGGCGACGGTCAGCCCGAGCTGTCGTTCGACGCAGACACGGGCAAGCCGCTCACCGACCCCGCGCTCGGCCGGATCACCGCCACGATCGACCACGGCGGCGAGATCGATCCAAGCTGGCGATGGATCATGGACGACGAGCGCGGCGAGCTGACGCGCACGCTCGACGGTCGCGTGCTCACGTTCCGGGAGGGCGGCGCGTGGCTGACCGACACGGGCCAGTACCAGGGTCCGGCCCCCGGCCCCGAGGTCGCGTTTCGAGTCGGCAACGACAATTGGGCGGTGCCCGAGTTCGACGCCGAGCAGCTCGCCAAGTGGCTCGAGCAGCCCGATCTCGTCGAGGCGTTCGCGGCCGGTCGCGCGATCGCCAAGCCCGAGATGTCCACCGCCGCGCTCGCGGGCGTCCGCGCTCGCGTTCAGAGGCCGGGTAACTGAGGTGCGGGCGCGCGCGTCGATCGTCGCCGTGTTCGTGACGCTCGGTCTCGCGGCCGCGCTCACCGAGGCGAGCGACGGCGGGACCTCGCGCCCGGCCCGTCCGGCCGCCGCCACGATGCCCAGCCCCGCCCGCGGCCCCAACCCCGACGTTCGAGCCCGGCTCGATCGCAACGACGAGTGCGTCACCTGCCACGCCGACATCGCCAGCGAGTGGACCCACTCGCTGCATCGACGCGCATACGAAGATCCCATGTTCCAAGCGGCGCTCGAGCTCGAGCGCGACCCCGGCTTTTGTCGAGCATGCCACGCGCCCGAGGCCAACCCCGTGCACGAGCCGACCCCGCGCGAGTCAGCCGCCGGGGTCGCGTGCGTGACCTGTCACCTGACCGGCCGCGACGGCGCCGTGCTCGCTGGCCCCAGCGCCCACGCCGACGACTCCCGGATCCCCCACCCGCTACGCCGCTCAGCTGAATTCGCCTCCCCCGACGCCTGCGCGGGCTGTCACGAATTCTGGTTCCCCAGCCTCGGCCGCGCCGGGCACGGGCTCAAGATGCAGCGAACGATCACCGAGCACGCCCGCTCGGCGTTCGCAGACGAGAGCTGCCAGCGCTGTCACATGCCGCCAGCGGCCGCGGGTCACCTGGATCACGGCTTCACCGTCGTCGGCCGACCGAGCATGCTGCGGGCCGCCGTCGCAATCGCGGCGACCCGGCCGGACCCCGGCCGTGTGGTCATCGAGCTCTCCCCGCGCGTCGTCGGCCACGCGTTCCCGACGGGCGATCTGTTTCGGCGACTGAGCGTCGAGCTCCACAGCGACGCCACCGAGCCGAGCTGGTCGACCCAGCGGATCCTCGCTCGCCACTTCAGCAGCCAACGAGTCGGCGATGGCCAAATGATCCGCGTCGAGCATGCAGACGATCGAGTCGGAGTCGGCAGCGCCCCAACGGTCATCGAATTCGAGCTACCCCCCGAGCTACACGACGCCCCCATCACCTGGGAGTTGGTCCACGAGCGCGCCCTCGAGGCCACAGGCGCTCGCACAACTATCTGGGATCGCACCTCGTTCGCCCAAGGCCGCCTGTGACCCGGCTCCCCGACCCACGGCTTCGCTGCTCAACGGTAGATGGAGTGAACGACCTTCGGCTTGACGACGGTTCTGAGCCATCACCGCTCGACCGACGAGGCGAGCGCCGCAGGGGTGATCTCGTTCGCGCAAGAGACCGCGGAATTTGTCGACGACGGGTTCTCGCAATTCCACGATCTGTTCGCGGGCGACAACGCATCGATCGCGGACGCCCGGCTACTGGCACGCACGCTCCTCGATCAAGCAGGCGCCCTTGGCCTGTCGATCGGGCAAGTCTCCGGCGCGCTGTCACGTCAGGGATCCCGCCCGAGCTCATGGGCGAGCTGGGCCCGGTCGTCGTGAGCCTCGCCGAAGCGGGCGCGCGACTCGGGCTGCTCGTCGCCTACTCGACCCACTTCCTCGCGCATGCCCACTCATTGGGAGCCGACTCTCGGTTGGCGAGCGAGACCGAGGTGGCGCAACTCGACGCTCCGTCCAAGGTACCGACCGGAATGAAGGTCCAGATCGGCGAGCTGGACGACCTCGACGATGGTATGCTCGTCGAGGACCAGGGCCGAATCGAGAATCTGTCCCTCGACCACGATCCCAAGCCGCCCAAATTCTCTACCTTTGTGGTGCTCCGAGCGTTCGATGCCGACGCGAGCATTCGACTCCGAGCGCACATGTTCAGCTTGGCGAAGAACGGTCTCGTCGACGGGGCCGGCTGCAAGGTTCGCGGGTTCATTCGGCGAAAGCAGCCGTGGTTGGGGGAGGACGAGGTCGGACTCGACATCGATCGCGTCAGCCTGTCCAAGCTCCGCAAAACGAGCTGGTTGGATGCGGTCACGTATTGGATGCGGCCTTTCTTCCGGCTGTATCCACACTGCATTGTCGACGGCCCCCCCAGTCCGGCGACAGACGGACTTGATGGCTCTCCTACAGTTTTTGTGGGTCGCCCACGAACACTACTCCACGGCCTGGAGGTAGATTTTGCCTCGCAGGCGGTCAATCCACCGGAGGGCCGCCTCGCCTCGGTTGACGGTCTCGAGGAGGACGGTGCCGTCGGGGCTGATGTCGACCGACGTTTTGATGCAGCGCCCGCGGACGTAGTCGGCGTACCAGTGCAAGGGCCCTCGAACGAACTCCAGACCGCGGAGCATGTCGGCGGCCGTTCACTCGTCGTCGTCCTCAAACCAATTTCCCGAGACACCTCGGGGCCTTCCGTCGTGAAAGCTCAGCGCGCCGAGGGTGTAGATCAGGCCGAACTAGAATGACTCGGCGTCGTCTTCGGGGATCCGCAGCACCACGCGGACGTGGGTGTCCTCTTCGCCGATGGTCGGCTTGACGTGCTGCTCGACCACCTCGAACTCGGCGGCGGCTAAGTCTTCATCAGGTCATGTTCGATGGGCTCGCGTTCGCCGGTCGTCACGCGCGGTATTATACTGACAGCCGCGCGACCCTGTCACGAACTTGTCCGATCTGGCAGGTCCCGCGATCCGCGCTGGCGAGCGCCCGCTCGCGGGCACGGCTGGAACCATCGACGGCAGATCCGGTCGGGGCGCGTGCGGGGGCATCGCCCCCAGCGTCACTGCGATCAAGACGGACCGCCCAGTGACGGGGTGGGGCCGATCTCCGCTTCGCCTTCTCGGTCTGTCGAGCGGATGATAATCAACTACTACATGGCACCTTCCCCAGGCTCTGAAGCACTTGATGCCTTTTCCAAACTGCATGCTGTGGTCCTGCGGCACCAGGGAGCTCGGGTCTTCGGGTCCGTTGGTCGCCGCAACACACGGCCTGGCTCCGCAGCCTGGACTACTCCCACTACATACCGCACCCGTGGGCCGATTCGCCAGGTGAGGTCTACGGTCGGGTGGACGCACCGACAGAGAAGGATCGCGCCGCAGCAATGGCGCTGGTTCTACCGATCACACAGTCGCGAGGGGCGTGGATCTGCCAACGTTGCTCGCAGCAGGATCCTGCTCTCCACTTCATCGCCCCCAACGTCTATGGAGAGCCTGAGCTCTACTGCGTCCAGATGCCGTCGTACTCGGTGGTCGAGTCGTCGGGCGGGCAGGGCCTGCTGAAACACTAGGGGAGCCCGTTCGGTTGCCAATCCGTAAAAGTAGCGATCGTTGGTGAACCGGGCGATTACATAGGCCCGCAGGCTGCCTATGTCTACGGCCGGCCCCTCCCTGCTGAGGAGGTGATCCGTCGTGAGTGGTGTTCGCGCTGCCTCGGTGCCGCCCACAACGTTCGAAGCAATACTGCGACGCGCGGCGAGTCAGAGCTGGATTGGGCTCGCTAGCGGGTCCAAATGGATGTGCGGGCACTCCGGGTTGCGCTGGCTAATTACTATGGTGAACGCTGATCGCTCGAAGTGCCCTTGTTCTCCATCCCGCGTTATCACGGATGTCGCCCCACGTTTGCCGCGGTCAAGAAGCCGCGGGGCTCCGGCGTCATCGGCTGCTCTTCCTCGAGCACCACCGCCGCGTTCGCGCGCCAGCGCAACAACCAGATCGCCACACCACCGAGCGCCAGCGCGGCACCGCCAGCGAGAATCCAGACGAGCGTCTTGTTGATCGCCATCGAGGTCGGCTCCTGATCCGAGTCTCCCCCGATCGCGCTCCCACCGAAACACTGGATGCGCAGCGGGGCGCACCCACGGCCGCGAGTTGGGCGACAAAAGTTGGGTCGTCGCCGCTCTCTCGGCCAGCGACGACGACCGCTCAGCTGGATTACGTTGCCCCGGAGCACGCTGATTTGCAGTGAGCGTCGCACCGCAAACCCGGGACCAAAGCGGCTACACAGCGAAGCAAGCACTTCAATCACGCGAAGCCAGGACGCATCAAGTCATGACCAAGCGAGCCAAGAAGCGACAGTCAACACAGACCCCAAGCGAGTGGGTCGACATCTTCGCCGAGCACGACGACGCGCTGGTTCGCGTCCGCATTCTCTGGCGCCGCGGCGGGGGTCGGTACCGGCCGATCGTGCCCGTCAACCTGACGCTCGAAGATCTCGAGGTGCTTGACTTCGAGGAGTGGGAGGACCTCGAGCTACCGGAGACCAACTTCGACTGGAGCGTCCCGGTCGACGAGCACCCCGACGCCCGCGAACGACGGCTCGCCGACAACGCGCGCGAGTTGTGGGCCGTGGCGGTGCTCTGGAGCCGCGCCAAGGGCCCCGTGTGCGACTTTCAGCTGCGCGGCTACGGCAGCGACGACGAGATCCTGTTCGAGGACGGCAAGCGCTGCAACCTCAGCGGCGAGCAGTCACGCTACGACGGGCACCGTTCCCCGTCGAGAGCACGGTGCCCTCGGGCAGCAGTAGCGCCGTCGAGGTACATCCGCTCTTTCTCCTGCGTGGCAGCCTCGCACCAGATGGTTGTCACACTCGCCGGTGTAGGGTGGACCGAGGAAGTCACAGTCGTCATCGGTCTGGCAGTTGACGAACTGATCGTTCTCCTGGCCCTCGAGGAAAGAACAGATGTTCGCGACGCAGGCGACCGACTCGACCCTGGAGTCACGCGAGACCGACTCGGCCCACCGCCGCGAGCAGTGGCTCGACCACCCCGCCCTGATGAGCGTGACGTTGGCTACATCTTGTATACCTCGTACTCGTTCCACTCCGTCGTCGTGTATTCGCCCTCGATGTCCATGTTGTTCTGGCCATCGTTCCAGGAGCGGCCACTCGGAAATAGGCCGTGGATGACGCCTTGAGAGGTGATGTTCGCCATCTTGTTGTCGAAATACACCTTGCCATTTGGGGCCGAGACCAGGCTGGGGAAGACGGGCAACTCGATGGACATGATCTTTTCTTTCTGGACGCCGTCGTCCTCGTACGTGATGACGATGTTGATGCAGTAGTCCTTCAGCTCTGCCTTGGAACGCATGCTCAGGCACATGCCGGTGAAGCCCGCCTTTTGCCAGTGAGAGGATAGCTTTGTACCGTCTCGATGCTGCACCAAGTACATGCCCTGCAGGGCGGTGTTCAGGTACGCCTCGGCGTCCTCCTTCACGTTCTTGTTGTTCTCGACGGCCAGGAGGACTTTGACGCCACCGAAGATCGGGTGATACGGTGGCAAGAGGGCGAACACGCCGCCCCCGACCAACTCCCGCTTGATCGTGGCGGGGAGACCGCTCTCGAGGTCGACGCTGACGTCGATGATGTCATTGAGCGTGAGCGATGGGAGGTCTCCGATGCGGATCTGGCTCATGACATCCTGCACGGCAACATCGTTCTGAGACGAGGGATCGAGCATCTCTGCGAGACAGTCGATCGTGTAGTTCCGTACGGTGAAGATCCCCGCCTCTGGCGGGGTGGACCCGCCGGTGTTGGCATTGACCCAGTTGTCGGACTTCCTGGTGAGCCAAAGTCCCTTGGTTGGCTGCCGAATCGCGATCTTGTCGAAGTAGCGCAGTTGTGAGTGGTCAGTAACGAGTTGCATCCCTGTTCTCTCTTCGTGCCCGGTGTGGGGTGTGGTGGAGAGGCATGAAGACCTGGGACCTCCAGCTGTGTCAAGGCCTTCATGCAAATCCTGGCGGCTCGTACCCAGGGGCGAAAACGCCCGAAGTGAAAGCGCAAGCCGGCGGCTGCACCCGGACGCGCAGACAGATGCGGCACGCCCCGGTCCTCGCCGGCCCGCGGGGCCAGCAAACCCTGGGTACGGTGCAACCTGTCCGGCTCGGGCGCAGCGCCGAACACGGTCCAGCACGAGGCATTTCGATGGAAGACACATCTTCGCGTATGCACGACGAGCAGGGCTTTGACGGCGCCGCAGCGGCGGTCCGAGCTCGGGTCCGCCGTCACGCGGCGCCATGCCACCCCTGGCTTGCCTGAGGTAGCGGCCGATCTTGTACTTCTCGGCTCGTAGTTCTTGGAGTAGGATCCGGTTCGCCTGAAAGAGCTCCTCGTCGCGTTCGCGGAAGGTGTTGCAACCCCTCGTACGCTGGGCTCCTCAGGTAAATTCCATCTTTTTGCTGTTCTACAGGGCCTATTTAGGGGCCAGAGGGCGCGAGCGAAGCGAGTGACCCCGAACTGCCAAACCGCCGTAGAAGTCTCAGCAGACCACCACAGCGCAAACGGTCAGAAGCAGCCCCTCCTAAGGGGGCCACACATGCCACCACATACAGCCAACCCAGAGCCCTCTGTGCCAAACCGCCTGTGGGGGTCCCTCACAACGGTTGGCAGAACCGGGCCATGATCGTCTTGCGGGCCGCCCCAAATACCAGCGTCAACTTTAGCTGCTCCCCCGCCCCCGACCACGACAGCACCGTCCCGACTCCAAACTTGGGATGCCGCACCTGCATGCCCTTGAACCACTCGACCGGGTCATACTCGACATCGTCATACTCGACCGTCTCCCGCTCGACGCTGCCCGCGTTCCGGCCGAACCCTCCCGAGCCTGCGTACTCGGGCTCGAGCTCGATCTCATCGTCCCACTGGGCCTCCCGCTGCTGCGGGGCGGCCCTCGTCGCCGGCCGACGGCGCCGGGCAGTCGCCAACCCATGCCGCGCCACCGCTTCATCCGGCAGCGATCGCAAGAATTCCGACGGCATGTTCTGCTTGCTCTCCCCCCACAAGAACCGCGACTGCACATAGCTAATCACGAGCTTGCGGCGCGCCCGGGTCAACGCGACATACGCCAGGCGCCGCTCCTCTTCGAGCGAGTCCGGGTCCCCGTCACGAAGCGCGCGCATGTGCGGGAACACGCCGTCTTCCATGCCAGTGAGCATGACCCGATCGAACTCCAGCCCCTTCGCGGAGTGGATCGTCATCAGGGTAATCGCCGTGTCCGCGCTCTCGTCATCCCCGGAGGTCGCCAGCGAGATCTGCTCGAGATACTCAGCCAAGCTGGCCTCGGGCTGCTCGGCCACAAATTGCTCGAGCGAACCAATGAACTCCTCGAGGTTCTCGATCCGGGTCTCGCCGTCGGGCTCTTGCTCGAGCGACTCGATATAACCAGTCCGCTCGACCACCAGCGCGGCGATCTGATCATGCGCCAGGTTCTGGGCGTCGATCTTGAGCTGCTCGACGACGTCGTGAAACTCCTTGACGGCCCGCCGCGCGGCCTTGCCCAGGCCGGCGTCCTCGCCATATTTCGAGTCCGGACCGGTCGCCTGATAGAACGACTTCTCGTTGCTCACCGCCCAGCTCGCCAGCCGCTCGATCGTCTTGGTCCCGATCCGCCGCGGCGGCACGTTGATCACCCGCAGGCAGTCCAGATCCGAGGCCGGGTTGGTCAGCAGCCGCAGGTAGCCGACCAGGTCCTTGATCTCGCGGCGGTCGTAGAACCGAATCCCGCCGAGCATCCGGTAGCGGATCCCGTACAGGCGCATCGCCTCTTCCAGCGGCCGCGACTGCGCGTGGGTCCGATAGAACACCGCGATCTCGGACGGGCTCTCGCCGTCGTCAATCGCAACTTGGATCGTGCGGGCGATGAATCGGGCCTCCTCGCGCTCATCGGCGAACCCGTACAGCTGGACGTGATCGCCGGGCCCAAGCTCGCTCCACAGCTGCTTGTCGTGACGGCGCGGGCCGTCGCGGATCACCGCGTTGGCGCAGTCCAAGATCAACGTGGTGCTGCGATAATTTTGCTCGAGGCGGATGATCTCGCAGCCGGGGTGGCGATCGGGGAAGCGCAGGATCTGCTGCACGTCTGCCCCTCGCCAGCCGTAGATCGCCTGGTCGTCGTCGCCGACCACACACAGCTGCGAGCGCTCGCCACACAGCAGGTCCACGAGCTCGGCCTGGACCGGGTTGGTGTCCTGATACTCGTCGACGACGACATGAAAGAAGCGCCGCCGCAGGCCGACGACCGGATCGACCTTGCTGGCCGCGGCCGCCGCTGGCTCGCGCTCGGTGTGCAGCTTGACGGTGCGGCTGGGGGTGGAGCTGGGCGCCGAAGCCTGGCCGGCCGGATAGCTCGGCACCTCGCCCGCGTTGCGCAGCAGCTGGACCGTGAGCGTGAGCAGATCGCCAAAATCAGCGGCGTCGGCGGACCGCAGCTGATCTTCGTAGAGCGCCCAGGCCCGCCGGGTCCAGCCGAGCACCGGCTCGTTGTAGCCCAGATCGCCGAGCCGCTCGCGGCCCCAGCCCAGGTTCTTGGCGGCGTCGATCTTGCCGAGCGCGGCGCTGGCCGAGAACATGCGCGGGTCGATGTCGAGGACCTTGAGCACCTTGCGCATCAGGCTCTTTTGGTCGTCGGCGTCGTAGATCGCAAAATTGCGCGAGAGCCCGACCCCCTCGCCGTGGCGCCGCAGGATCCTGGCGCAGATCGAGTGAAAGGTGCCGATCCACGGGCCATCGCGGCGCAGCTCGTCGAGCCCGACGCCGAGCAAGCTTGCGATCCGCTCGCGCATCTCGTGGGCGGCCTTGTTGGTGAAGGTCACCGCGAGGATCCGCCAGGCTGGCACGCCCTCGTCGATCAGCGCGGCCACGCGATGCGTGATCACGCGGGTCTTGCCGGTTCCGGCGCCAGCGAGCAGCAGCAGGGGCCCGCCGCGATACTCGACACCGGCGCGCTGGGCCGGGTTAAGAGGCTGGGACGAGCTCATGGGCGCCCGGTTATACACGCTCGCTGGAGCTCGGCGGGCGCCTGGGTCGCGCAGTTGATCGGGCGCTGGTCGCTGCGCGGTCGATACCAGGCTAAGGTCGCGGCGCGTGAGCACGGGCCAGGATCACGATCGAGGTCGCGAGACACAGCGCACCCCCGGCGCTCGCGCGACTCGTCGGCTCGGCCCGCTGCCGCGACCGCTGGCGCTCGCGCTGCTGGCCGTGTGGGCGGTGGTGAGCGTGTTCGCGTTGATCCAGCTGCTCAGGGGTCCGGCGCCGTGGTCGGGCGCGACCGAGGGGCTGATCCCCGAGCAGCATCGAAGCGCGCGCGGGCGACCGCTGGCGCTGCTGCGGGTGGATCTCGACGCGCTCGAGTCAGCGGCGACCCCGGGCGAGTCGACGGATCCGGCCGAGGGGACGATCACGGACCCAGCGACGATCCTGGCCGAAGCGGGGTTTGCCATCGAAGAGGCGCTCGGTCAGCGCCGGGTGCCGCTCGCGCCGCCGCGGACCGAGATCACCCGCTGGCTCGACGCTCACGCGCTGTACCTGCTGCCGATCGAGACCCACGGCGCGCTGGCCGAGCGACTGTCCGACGCCAACATGCGCGCGCAGATCCAGGCCCTCGAGGCGCGGCTGTCGAGCCCGCTGTTCGTGGTCTCCGGTGAGCAGCCGCGACGAGATCCGCTGGGGATCCACGGGCTGACCACCCGCGAGGCGGGCCAGCTCGGGCACGTGACCGAGGTGCTCGGCAGTGACGCGCCGCAGGTCAGCCCGAGCGGTGATCTGATCGCGGCGAGCGGCGATCGAGCCCTGATCGGGCTGGTCACCGACCGCGATCGCCCCCAGGCCGAGCAGATCAACGAGCTACGCGGCGAGCTCGAGGCCGCGCTCGAGGGTCTGCCGGTCGAGCTCACGCTGTTCGACCTGAGCCTGCGCGAGGCCACGCTCGCCGAGCAGCTGAGCCGTGACTGGGCCAAGGTGCTCGCGGCTTGTTTCGCGGCGCTGGTGTTGCTGCTGTCGATCGCGATGCGGCGGGTGATCCCGGTGTTGGCCCTGGCGGTGTGCCTGGGTTCGGCGTGGGTGTTGTTGGTGTGGGCGGCCGTCAACCTGCAGCTGGCTGCGGGCGTGGGTTCGGGCCTGGGTCTCGACGGCATGGGGGTGGCCTCGATCGCGCTGTCGGTCCTGCTGCTGGGCTTCGCCTGCGACGCGGCGCTGCGGCTGCAAGAGATCGACTCACGCGGCTGGATCTCGACGCTGATCATGGCCGGGGCCCTGGTCCCGCTGGCGCTCTCGCCCTACCCGCTGTGGCAGCGCTGGGCGCTGTGGTGGCCGCTGGCCTACCTGCTGATCGCGGTGATCCTGCGGGTGATCCTGCCCGCGCTGCTCGAGCTGCTGCGCGGTGACTTCGACTGGCGGCGGCCGGGCTTTCGCCTGGCCCCGATGCCCGCGCTGGCGGTGTTGATCTGCCTGAGCGTGTGCGCGGCCGGGGCCTGGGTCACGCCGCAGCTGCGCTACCGATCCCCGGCGCGGGTGCCGATCCTCGACCCCGCGCTGCAGCTCAGCGAGCGCGAGCTCGTCCAACACTTCTTCGACCCGAGCATGATCGTCGAGACCAGCTCGCAGGGCGAGCGCGCAGCCGACGAGCTCGAGACCCCCGCGGCGGCGGCCCTCGAAGCGTCGGCTGCGACCGCGGCCGAGCTGGCCACGCTGGTGCCCAAGGAGGCCCGCCGCCTCGACTCTCCGGGCAGCTTCGTGCTGCCGCGCGCCGAGCTCGAGGCCCGCAAGCTCGCGCTGTCCAAGCTGCAATTGAGCGCGCGGATGGAGGCGCTGAGCGTGGTGCTGACCGATCACCGCCTCCGCGCCGAGGCGTTCGCGGAGTTCGTGCGCGGAGCCGCGGACATCCACGACTTCCCGAGCGCACAGGCGGCCCTCGATGGCCCGCTCGGGCCGTGGATCAACGGCTATCTGGTCGACGAGGTCGTCGAGGGGCAGCCGCAGGTCCAGCTTCGATCGCGGCTCGAGCTGCGCGGCCGCGACGGCCTGCCCCAGGTCTCGCTCCCGGATGCGCGCCTGGCCGAGCTGCCGCCGCTGCGCGGCCCCGCGATCGCCGCGATGATCGATCAGCGTGAATTCCTGCGCCGCGCTGGCGTGGTCGTGGTCGCCGGGCTGTGGCTGACGGCGTTCTTCGTGTGGCTGGGGACCGGTGGGCTTGGCATCGCGCTGGCTTGCGGGCTGGTCTCGCTCGCGTGCCAGGCCGGGGTGCTGCTCGGGCTCTCGCTGCTCGATCAGCCGAGCGGGCCCCACCTCCTGCCTGCGATCTTGATCGTCGGCGCGACCGCAGGGGTCGCGGGCGGGCGGGCGTGTCGGGCGGTGAGCATGGGCCAGCCGATCGTCGCGCGCGGGCTGCTGCTCGCGGGTGGCTGCCAGGTCATCGCGGGTGGGGTGTTGCTGATCTCGGCCCAGCCGCTGTGGCGCGAGCTGGGCTTGGCGGTTGCGATCGGGAGCGCGCTCGCGTGTGGGTTGGGCCTGTTCGCGACGCCCGGGCTCGCGTCTTTGTTTGGCAAGCTTCGGGGTCGCCGGGCCCCAAAAAAGCCGGCCGCGAAACCAACCCCGAGCCCAGAGGAGCGCGAACCGTGAGCCACACGACTCGGCGTGCGCTGCTGATCTCGAGCGCGAGCGGGCTGGCGTTGCTCGGGGCCGCGCTCGCGGGTCTCGCCGCACCCGCGACGCCGCCCGATCGACACCAGCGCCGCCTGGACAATCGCCTGGAGCTGTGGGGGGCATTTGCCCGCAAGTCGCAGAATTTGGTGGCCCGCTACACGTCCACCCGCAGCTCACCGCTGCTGGTCGAGGATCTCGTCGGCTCGGGCTCGTTGGCGTTTGTCGCACCCGCGACGCTGGTCCTGCGAGATGACGGCGCGACCGGCTCGACGACCCGAATTGAGCCTGGCGCCATTGCGATCGTCCCCAATGATCCATCGTTGCCGCAGCGAGCGATGCCGCGTCGAGCCGACGCCCCCGCGCTGCGATGGCTGGCGGATCACCTGGTTGCGAGCTTTGCCCCGGGCGACGGGACAGCCCTGGTCGCCGACGCGCGGGTCGAGGTTCCGGGCGGGAGCACGCCACGTCTGAGCCTGTTGCCACCCCGCGATTCGGTCGCCCGCGCGCTGATCCGCAGCGTCACCCTAACTCTGGACCAGGTCGGTGGAGCGGTGATCCGCATCGAGATCGCCGAGTCTGACGGTGGCAAGTACGTCTTGCAGATCTCCGATCACCGCCAGAACGTCGAGGCCGAGCTGGTCGCTCGAGTTTTGGACTAAAACCAGGGTGATCGCGCGGGGGGTCCAGTGATACTAAGGGACGAGCCTGATTGGCTCGGAGCCCTGACATGCACTCGAACTCCATCCTTCCGTTCTCCACTGTAAAACTCGCCAGCTCCTGCGCCGCGATCTTGCTGCTCGCCGGCTGCCCTGGCGACCCCGATCCCGGGCTCGACACCGCGACCGACACCACGGGCGACGGCGATGGCGACCCCTCCGGCGACGGCGACGGCGACCCCACGGGCGATGGCGACGGTGACCCGGGCGATGGCGACGGCGACCCCACTGGCGACGGCGACGGCGAGACCGGGGACTGCACCGAAGAAGGCTGCGCGTGCGATCCCCTCCAGCCCGAGTGTGACGCCGACCTCTACTGCCACGACACCGACAACGTCTGCACCGCGCCCGTGTGCGGCGACAGCGAGCTGCAGCCGCTCGAGCAGTGTGACGACGGCAACCAAGACGACGGGGACGGCTGCGACAGCGACTGTTCCTTCACCGAGATCCTCTACGTCGACGCCTCGTATCAGAACACCTGCGCGCTGATCGAGGGCGGCCGCGTGCGCTGCTGGGGCTACAACGGCCAGGGCCAGCTCGGCTACGGTCACACCGACAACATCGGTGACGACGAGACCCCGGCTGACGTGGGCGACGTGATGCTGCCCGAGCCCGGCGTCGAGCTGACCATGGGCGACTCGCACTCGTGCATCCTCATGGCCGACCAGAACGTGCGCTGCTGGGGAACTGGCTTCAGCGGCCGGCTCGGCTACGGCAACACCGAGAACATCGGCGACGACGAATTCCCCAGCTCGATCCTCGACGTCATGGTCGGCGGCCCCGTGCTCGAGATCGACGCGGGCGGCAGCCACTCTTGCGCACGCCTCGCGAACGGCACGCTGCGCTGCTGGGGTGGCGGCTTCTCGGGTCAGCTCGGCTACGGCAACAGCAACAGCATTGGTGACGACGAATTTCCGGTGACCGCGGGGGACGTCCCGACCGGCGGGGCTGTCGTCGCCCAGGCCACCGGTATCAGCCACACCTGCGCGATCTTGGCCAATGGCAAGATCCGCTGTTGGGGCGCCGGCTCCTCGGGCGCGCTCGGCTACGGCAACACCACGGCGGTCGGCAGCATGAACACGCCCGCGCAGGCTGGCGATGTCCCGGCGGTGCCGCTGGGCCTGCCCGCCAACACCAAGGCGACCGCGCTCGCGCTCGGGCTCAGCATCAGCTGCGCGCTGTACGAGACCGGCGATGTGCTGTGCTGGGGCGCGGGCTTCAACGGTGCGATGGGTCAGGGCAGCACCCAGAGCATCGGCGACGACGAGTTCCCGTCGAGCCAGTCGCCGATCTCGCTGCCGTCGGCGGCGGTCGCAATCACCACGGGCGACAGTCACGTCTGCGCGCTGTTCGATGACGACACCGCCCTGTGCTGGGGCCGAAACTCTGCCGGCCAGCTGGGCGCCGCGATCCAGGAGAACATCGGCGACGACGAGACCCCCAACACCATCGACCCGGTCCAGCTCGGCGGCCCGATCAAGCAGATCGACGCGGGCGGCAACCACACCTGCGCGATCTTGGCCAACACCAACGAGCTGTACTGTTGGGGGGTCAACGACGACGGGCAGCTGGGCTACGGGCACACCGAGAACATCGGCGACAACGAGTCGGTGCTCTCGGCCGGGCCCGTCTCGCTGTTCTGATCACGGCGAGGCGCGGACCCATCACTGGCCCGCGCCTCCACTGATTTGCTCCTGCGACGCGGTGGCCCCGACCTCGGGGCCACGCGAGCGCGTCGAGTACGGCAGTCGAGTGGCGGCAACTTTGTCGTGCTGATCGTCTATCGCCGACAGAACGCGAATCTACGCCGGTCACCCAAGTCGGGTCGATCGCCCAGCTAATCGCGCGATGGGTCCAGTGTTACTACTAAAGAGCGAGCCGCTCGCTCGACGGTCCTGACATGCACTCGAACCTCACGTTCTCCAGTGGAAGAGTCACCAGCGCGGGGAGAGCCGCCAGCTCGTGTGCGGTGATCTTCCTGCTTGGCGGTTGTCCCGACGATCCTGGCGCTACACCCGATACCACCGAGGCCGGGACCGCCGGCGACACCAGCACCGACGGCGGCCACGGGGAGGCTGACCGCGGCGACAGCGACGGTGGCACCACGATCGGTGACGGTGACGGTGTCGGTGACGGCGACGGTGATCCCGGCGACGGCGACGGCGACGGCGATCCAAGCGCATGCATCCACGAGGGTTGTCCCTGCGATCCAGACCAGCCGGAGTGTGACCCCGGCCTGTACTGTCACGACATCGACAACCTCTGCACCGCGCCCGTGTGCGGCGACGATGAGCTGCAGCCGCTCGAGCAGTGTGACGACGGCAACCTCGTCGACGACGACGGCTGCGACAGCGACTGCTCGTTCACCGAGATCCTCTACGTCGACGCCTCCTACCAGAACACCTGCGTGCTGATCGAGGGCGGCCGGGTCCGCTGCTGGGGCTACAACGGCCAGGGCCAGCTCGGCTACGGCAACATGGACGACATCGGTGACGACGAGACCCCGGCCGACATCGGCGACGTGATCCTGCCCGAGCCGACCGTCGCGCTGAGCATGGGTGACTCGCACGCCTGCGTGCTCATGGCCAACATGAACGTGCGCTGCTGGGGGGCGGGCTTCAGCGGGCGGCTCGGCTATGGCAACACCGACAACATCGGCGACGACGAGCTCCCCGGCTCGATCCTCGACGTCATGGTTGGCGGGCCGATCCTCGAGATCGACGCGGGCGGCAGCCACTCTTGCGGGCGCCTCGCTAATGGTTCGCTGCGCTGCTGGGGCAGCGGCTTCTCGGGTCAGCTCGGCTACGGCAACGCCCAGTCGATCGGCGACGACGAGCTGCCCGACACCGCCGGAGACGTGCCGATCGGCGGATCGATCGTCGCGCAGTCCACCGGTGTCAGTCACACTTGCGCGATCTTGGCCACTGGCAGGGTGCGCTGCTGGGGCACCGGGTTCTCGGGTCAGCTCGGCTACGGCAACACCCAGTCGATCGGCAACATGAGCCCGCCCAGCCAAGCTGGTGACGTGTCCGCGGTCCCGCTCGGGCTGCCCGTCGACGCCAAGGTGACCGAGCTCGCGCTCGGGCTCAGCATCAGCTGCGCGCTGTTCGAGACTGGCGACGTGCTGTGCTGGGGCTCGGGCTCGGTCGGCGCGCTCGGCCAGGCCAACACCGAGGCGATCGGCGACGACGAGCTGCCCTCGACGATGCCGCCGATCTCGTTGCCCGCGCCCGCAGTCGCGATCAGCGCTGGAGACAGCCACGTGTGCGCGCTGTTCGATGATCAGACCGCGCTGTGCTGGGGCCTCAACTCTGTCGGCCAGCTCGGGGCCGCGATCCAGCAGAACGTCGGCGACGACGAGGCACCCAGCAGCATCGGCCCGATCGATCTCGGCGGCCCGATCAAGCAGATCGACGCGGGCGGCCACCACACCTGCGCGATCTTGGCCGACACCAACCAGCTCTACTGTTGGGGCGTCAACGACGACGGGCAGCTGGGCTACGGGCACACCGCGAATGTCGGCGACGACGAGCCGGTGCTCTCGGCGGGTCCTGTGTCGCTGTTCTGAAAACGAACGCGCTCGCGTGTGCCCTGCGCCACGGTCTTGGTGCGCCCGGTCTTTTGGCCAAACCCGGCGGCGTGCGCAGGCGCGGGGGGCGGGGCCTGGTCAGATAATCATCGCTGGACAACGAGCGAGGGTGATCGTGCTTGCGGACGCAGGTACACTCGCCATCTCACCTACCGCGGCGGATTCGACGAATCCGCCAGGTCTTACTGACATGGCTCGCTCGACTTCAACTTCCTCGCCTCGCTCCGCTCTGCTCACCATCGGCGCCCTCGTGGTTGGGCTCGCGTGCGCGGGTGGAGAGGTCATGGATGACACCTTCACCACCGCCGACGACACCGCGGGCGACGGCGACGGTGACCCAACCGGCGACGGCGACTCGACCGGCGACGGCGACGGCGACCCTGCGGGCGACGGCGACCCAAGCGGCGACGGGGACGGCGACCAGCCGTGCACATCGATCGGCTGCGAGTGCGACGGCTCCGAGGCCAGCTGTGATCCAGGCCTGGCCTGCACGGATGGCATGTGCGCGTCCGCGTCGTGTGGCAACGGCATCACCGAGGCCCCGGCCGAGGACTGCGACGACAACAACGACTTCGAGGGCGACGGCTGCGACAACGACTGCTCGTACACGGAGTTCCTCGCGATCGAGGCTGGCGCGTCACACACCTGCGCCGTGATCGAGGGCGGCCGCGTGCGCTGCTGGGGGCTCAACAACGTCGGCCAGCTCGGCTACGGCAACCTCGACAACATCGGCGACAACGAGCCAGCCTCGAGCGCGGGCGACGTGGTCGTGGGTGCGAAGGCGCTGCGCGTCCACGTGGGCGCCCACCACTCTTGCGTCTACCTGATGGACGAGACCGTGCGCTGCTGGGGCTACGGCAGCACCGGGCAGCTGGGCCTGGGCAACAACGAGAACGTCGGCGACGACGAATTTCCGTTCTCGGTCAACCCCGTCAGCATCAACACCAACGTGATCGACGTGTTCGCGGGCGGCAGCCACAGCTGCGCGCTGGTCGGGGCTGGCAACGTGCGCTGCTGGGGCCTCAACAGCTCCGGCCAGCTCGGCTACGGCAACAACACCAGCCTCTCGATCCCGCTGACCGTCGACCTCAACCTGGGTGGCGTCGTCACCGAGCTCGCGGTCGGCCGCAGCCACAACTGCGCCCTGCTCGACGACGGCAAGGTCCGCTGCTGGGGCCTCAACAACCGCGGGCAGCTCGGCTACGGCAACACCGAGAACATCGGCGACACCGAGACCCCGGGCTCGGTCGTGCCCGTGCCGATCCTGCCCCAGGGCCTGCCCGACGGCACCCTCGTCACCCAGATCGGGCTGGGCTCCGAGCACAGCTGCGTGCTGTACGAGACCGGCGACGCGCTGTGCTGGGGCGACAACTTCTACGGTCAGCTCGGCCAGGGTGACACCACCACCGTCGGCGACAACGAGACCCTCGCGACCTTGTTTCCGATCGACCTGGGCGGCGACGCGGCCAAGCTCGCGCTCGGCAAGCACCACACCTGCGCGCTGCTGACCGACGGCGGCGTCAAGTGCTGGGGCCGCAACCTCTACGGCCAGCTCGGTCGCGGCGACATCTCGCACATCGGCGACGATGAGGCCCCGGCCGACGTCCAGACGATCGAGCTGGGCGGCACCGCCACGTGGATCACCGCTGGCGACTATCACACCTGCGCGATCGTCAACGGCCACCAGATCCGCTGCTGGGGCTTCAACGACTACGGCCAGCTGGGCTACGGCGACACGGTGGTCCGCGGCGACGACGAGACCCCGGCCGAGGCTGGCAGCATCAACCTGCTCTAGCCAGCCAACCAGCTCTAGGCCAGCCTTCGTGGCTCCACTTGCTTGACCTACGACATGTCCACTGCAGCTTCGACCCCTTCGTTCCTTCGTCTCGCGCTCACGCTGTCGAGCTGTGTCCTGGCGCTGAGCGCCTGCAAGGGTGACAGCGCCGCCGACGGCGAAGGCTCCGAGACCATGGCGACCGCCGGCACCATGGGCGACGGTGACGGTGACGATCCGTCCGGCGACGGCGACCCCTCCGGCGACGGCGACCCCTCCGGCGATGGCGACGGAGAGCCCGGTTGCGACGAGCCCGGCTGCCCGTGCTCGGGCGACACCTGCGGGACCGGCTTGGCCTGCATCGAAGGAATGTGCCAGGAGACCGTCTGTGGCGACGGCGAGGTCCAGGGCGACGAAGAGTGCGAAGACGGCAACGCGATCGACGGCGACGGCTGCGACAACGACTGCACCCTCACCCGCGTCGCCCAGGTCCACGCTGGCATGCACCACAGCTGCGCCCTGATCGACGGCGGCGCGATCGTCTGTTGGGGTCGCGGCGAGCTCGGCCAGCTCGGCTACGGCAACGACCAGCATGTCGGCGACGATGAGCTCCCCAGCGACGTCGGCTCGGTCGCGCTGCCCGGCCCCGTCATCAAGCTGGACCTCGGCGGTCACCACAGCTGCGCGATCCTGCAAGACGGCGGGCTGCGCTGCTGGGGCCTCAACGACCGCGGCCAGCTTGGCAACGGCACGATCAACAACATCGGCGACGACGAGTCGCTCGCCAACCTTCCGCCGGTCAGCGTACCCCCGGCGATCGACATCGAAGCGGGCGAGCGCCACACCTGCGCGCGGGTGGGCAACGGCGAGGTCCGCTGCTGGGGCCTCAACGAGCAAGGTCAGCTCGGCTACGCCAATACCTTTGACATCGTCCCGGTCAACGAGATGCTGCTCCCCGGCGAGGCGGTCAGCCTGGGCCCGGTCACCTCCAGGCTCGCGATCGGCTTTTGGCACAGCTGCGTCAACTTCGTCGACGGCGGGGTCCGCTGCTGGGGCCGCAACGACAACGGCCAGCTCGGCCAGGGCCACCTCGCCAACATCGGCGACGACGAGGCCCCGTCCAGCGTCGGGCTCGTGCAGATCATCCCGCCCGCGCTGCCGGCCAACACCGAGGTCGTCTCGGTCGCGCTCGGGGGCAACCATGGCTGCGCGCTGCTCGGCGGCGGCGAGCTGATGTGCTGGGGCGCCAACGGGTCGGGCCAGCTCGGCTACGGCGACCTCAACAACGTCGGCGACGACGACGTCCCGTCCTCGCGCGTGCCCGTCGACATCGGCGGCCCGGCGGTCCAGGTCACCTGCGGCGCCAACCATACCTGTGCGCGGCGCGACGACGGCGAGGTCCTGTGCTGGGGCGACAACTCCGTCGGTCAGCTCGGCTACGGCAACACCGACAACGTCGGCGACGACGAGCTGCCCGTGCTCGCTGGCCCCGTCCAGCTCGGCGGCGTGGCCACGCAGCTGTCGGCCGGCGGCAACCACACCTGCGCGCTGCTCGAGGGCGGCGACGTGCGGTGCTGGGGCCAGAACAACTTCAGTCAGCTCGGGCTCGGCAGCTCGGTGACGGTCGGCGACAACGAGACGCCGGCCGAGGTGAACCCCGTCTCGATTTTCTGACGTCGTCGCGTCATCCAGCTCGGGCTCGTCGTCAACGGAGCGTACAGCCGCGTGAGCGCCCACCCTCGGGCGCGTCGCGGCTGGACGAGACGACATGACGATCAAGACCCACCGTACCCACCCCACCGCACCCACCACCCTTCGAGCCAACCCAGCGCTGCGTGCCCTGACCCTGGCGATCGCCACGACCTGCTTCGCCTGCGAGAGCGAGCCCGTCGACGACGCGCCGCCGAGCGCCGAGCTGGTCGTCACCCCAGGCGAGACCGAGCTCACCAACCTCGAGGTCGAGGCCGTCCACGAGTACGCCGCCCGAGCCGAGGCCGTGTTCATCGGCGAGGTCACGGGCATCGACTACCAGCTGTCGGATCCCGACGAGGACGGGGCCCAGCTGCCGTTCACCGTGATCACCTGGTCCGTCGAAGACGGGATCAAGGGCGTCGCGACCGGCCGCCAGTACGCAGCTCGGTTCCTCGGAGGACCGGTCCCCGACGGCAAGGTCCTGACCGTCAGCGAGATCCCCGTGTTCGAGCTCGGTGACCGTGATCTGCTGTTCATCGAGGGCAACGGCGAGCGCGGCTGCCCGCTCGTGGGCGGCAACCAGGGTCGGGTTCAGCTGCTGAGTCAGGGCGACGCTGGCGACGGCGTCTCGCGGGTCGCCGCGGGCGCGCAGTGGCCAGGCCGGGCCGCGGCCAGCATCCGCGACGCCGGGCTCGGCGGCGGAGAAGCGCAGCCGCTCGACCTCAGCGAGCCGTTCGTGTTCGAGGGCCCGCGGGTCGCCACCCCCGACGAGCTCGCGGCTGCGCACGCCCGTCACCAGGCCAGGGCGACCGCCATCCAGGCTGCGGCCGGCGAGACCGAGGCCGATCGCGCCGAGCGTGCCGCGCTCGAGGCCAACCAATTCAACCCGGTGATCGCTCGCTAGCCGCCGCCTCGCCCACCACCACCCGACACCTGAACCCCACAGACACGAGCTTTCATCATGCGCACCACCTTCATCTCCATCACCCTCGCCGGCGCCGCGACCACGATCACCGCGCTCGGCATGCTCCACGCGTCGACGCCGGCCCACGCCTACAACCTCAACAACGCGCGGTCGGGCAGCTCCACGACCATGTACCTCGATCCCGCGGTCCAAGGCGCGATGCCCAGCCACTATACGGCGCTGCACAACGCCGCCGCCAAGCTCAACGCGAACCCGTCGAACATGCGGTTCTCGCTGGTCAACGACAACGACGCCGTGGTCGCCAACAACAACGGTGAGTCCGAGGTCGCGTTCACGAGTAACAACACCAAGCTGTGCGGCTCGCTCGCGTGCGCGTGGAGCTGGAGCTCGGGCGGCACCCTCGTCGAGTCCGACGTCTACTTCGACATCGACTACGACTGGACCACCACCGACGCCAAGGCCGACAGCGTGGCCTACACTGGCAGCGGCTATCGTCCGCTGCTCAACACCGCCCTGCACGAGTTCAGCCACGCGCTCGGCCTCGGCCACGAGGGCGACGTGTTCAACGTGCTCGGCAACGCCTGGAACGTGGTCAGCACCAACGGCGCCTCGACCGAGAGCGTGATCAGCGAGGACGTCAGCAACGGGCTGATCGCCCACTACGGCCAGCGACCCAGCGTCAACGAGGATCTCTCGCTCTACCACTGGGAGTGGAGCGCCAACATCAACGGCTACTCGCGCCACGCCCGGACCCCGATCACCGGACCGAGCGGCGCCGCGCTGAGCTCGGCGCCGGAGTCGAATCCCTCGCTCAATGAGCCGGCCTACTACGTGAGCTCGGGCCAGACCCTCGAGGTCACCCAGACCGCTGAGAACCGCGGGACCACCCAGCTCGTGACGATCAAGTGGTACCTGTCGACCAACTCGACGATCACCACCTCCGACACCGTGCTCGCGACCTCCGCGCTCAACAAGGGACGCAACGGTCCGTTCACCTGGACCCGGAGCCTGTCGCTGCCCGGTGGGCTCGTCGCGGGGACCCGCTACTGGGTCGGGGCGATCATCGACAGTGAAGGCGTGCTCGCCGAGCAGAACGAGATCAACAACGCGATGTACGTGGCCGAGGTCGTGATCCAGTAGGCGCGCACAGGCTGCTACAAGTCGGCCGCGGGTCGAGCTCAGGCGGCGCTGCCGAGCTCGCGCGCGCTCGCCTGCCCGGCGCCAGACGCCACCGAAGCCGCGCCGTCTTTGCCCACTGGCGCCGGAGCTGACCAAACCGCCGCAGTTGTGCTCAGCGCCGCAAAGATCGCGGCTTTGATCCGTGGCTCGGCGGTAGGACGCGGCGCAGGCTCTTCGGTATGAGCGACAACTCGAAGGGCAAGGTCGTCGGCTATTGGATCACCACCGCAATCCTGGCGGTGCTCCTCCTGGCTGCCGGCTTCATGGATCTCATGGGACAGCCCGAGGTGACCGAGTCATTGCAGCGGCTGGGCTACCCGATGTATCTCGCGGCGCTGCTCGGGACTGTCAAGTTGCTGGCCGCGATCGCCATCTTGGCGCCGAACTACGCGCGGCTCAAAGAGTGGGCCTACGCGGGTGTCGTGTTCATCATGACCGGGGCGATCTACTCGCACATCCGCATGGACGAGGCCGAGCAGACGCTCATGCCCATGTTGCTGCTCTTGCTCGCGTTTGGGTCGTGGTACCTGCGGCCCCCGAGCCGCAAGCTCCCCGACCTGATCCCAATCAAGTGATTGGAGCAGATCAGAGACACTCACGATGCGGGGGTCTGACGACCCCCGCTAATTTTAGTCGCGGGTCAGCTTCCGGTACTTGATCCGCTTGGGCACCATCGCGTCGTCGCCGAGCCGGTTCTTGCGATCCTGCTCATAGTCCGCGTAGTTCCCCTCGAACCAGTTGACCTTCGAGTCGCCCTCGAACGCCAGAATGTGCGTAGCGATACGATCGAGGAACCAGCGATCGTGCGAGATCACCACCACGCAGCCAGGGAACGACAGCAGCGCGTCCTCGAGGTGACGCAGGGTGTCGACGTCGAGGTCGTTGGTCGGCTCGTCGAGCAGCAACAGGTTGCCGCCGCGCTTGATCAGCTTGGCCAGGTGCACGCGGTTGCGCTGACCGCCGGACAGGGTCCCCACCTTTTGCTGCTGCGACGCACCGTTGAAGTTGAACTTGCCCACGTACGCGCGCGAGTTCATCTCTACGCCGCCCAGATCGACGCTGTCCCGGCCCTCGCTGATCTCCTGCCACACGCTCTTGTCGGGGTCGAGGGTGTCGCGGCTCTGATCCACGTAGGCGATGTCGACGGTGCCGCCGATCTCGAGCTTGCCCGTGTCGGGCTCCTCTTGCTGGGTGATCATCCGAAACAGCGTGGTCTTGCCCGCGCCGTTGGGGCCGATGATCCCGACGATCCCGCCGCGCGGGAGCGAAAAATTCAGATCTTCAAACAGCAGCTTGTCGCCGAATGACTTCTTGAGCGCCTTGGCGTCGACGACGATGTTGCCGAGCCGCCGCGAGAACGGCACGTGGATCGAGGTCGTGTCCTTCTTGCGCTCCTCGGCGCTGTTGAGCAGCTCGTCGTAGGCGCGGATACGGGCCTTGCTCTTGCTCTGCCGGGCCTTGGGCGACATGCGGATCCACTCGAGCTCGCGGGCCAGCTCGCGCTGGCGGGCGCTCTCTTTCTTTTCTTGGGTCGCGAGTCGCTTTTGCTTTTGGTCGAGCCAGCTCGAGTAGTTGCCCTGCCACGGGATGCCCTTGCCGCCGTCGAGCTCGAGGATCCACCCGGCGACGTTGTCGAGGAAGTAGCGATCGTGGGTGATCGCAACCACGGTGCCGGGATACTCGTGCAGGTGGTGCTCGAGCCACGCGACGGACTCGGCGTCGAGGTGGTTGGTGGGCTCGTCGAGCAGCAAGATGTCGGGCCGCTCGAGCAGCAGCCGCGCGAGCGCGACCCGACGCCGCTCGCCGCCGCTGAGGTTGGTCACGGGCGAGTCGCCGGGCGGGCAGCGCAGCGCGTCCATCGCGAGCTCGAGGGTGTGGTCGAGCTCCCAGCCGTTGCCCGCGTCGATCTTGTCTTGCAGCTTGCCCTGCTCTTCGAGCAGCGCGTTCATCTCGTCGTCGGTGCTGACCTCGCCAAACTTCATCGAGACCTCCTCGAAGCGTTTGAGCACGTCACGCATCTCGGACACGGCCTCCTCGATGTTGCCCTTGACGTCCTTGTCGGGGTCGAGCTCGGGCTCCTGGGGCAGGTAGCCGATCCGCACGCCCTCGGCCGCCCACGCCTCGCCGATGATCTCGGTGTCGACGCCGGCCATGATGCGCAGCAGGGTGCTCTTGCCCGCGCCGTTGTTTCCGAGCACGCCGATCTTGGCCCCGGGCAGGAACGAGAGGTGGATGTTCTCGAGCACCTTCTTGCCGCCGGGGTAGACCTTCGAGAGGCCCTTCATCGTGTAGATGTACTGGTAGGAGGCCATGGCGCGCGGATGATACTCGCTCGACCTGCCCGAGGGGACCCCGGGGCGCGGCGGGTCGCGGTGATCGTACACACCGTTTCGGTGCGGACCTGCGCCAACACGCCACCGTGACGAGGCGCCCTGATAGCCTTTGGCGCATGAATCGAAGCTACCTTGCCTTTCCGTTCTCCCTGGGTCTGGTCGTCGCGCTGTCGTGCGGCGGCGACGACTTGCCCGGCGCGTCTGCGGGCAGCGGCGGGACCGACACCGACACCGGCGGCCTGTGCCTGGTCGGGTCCCAGGGCTGTGGGTGCACCTCTGGCGGCGCCTGCGATCCCGGCCTGATGTGTGAGATGGGCAGCTGCGTGCCCCTGGATCCGCTCGGCGACGGCGACGGTGATCCCGCCGACACGGGCGAGGACTCGAACTCCGGGGATGGCGACGGCGATCCCGGCGACGGCGACGGCGACGGCGACGGCGATCCGCTGCCCAACTGCGGTGACACCGTCATCGACTACGCCGACGGCGAGCAGTGCGACGACGGCAACGCCGACGACGGCGACGGCTGCTCGGCCACCTGCCAGGTCGAGGTCGGCGGCAACTGTGGCGACGGCAACCTCGAGGGCGGCAACGCCGAGGAGTGCGACGACGGCAACACCCAAGCCGGCGACGGCTGCTCGGCCAACTGTCAGCTCGAGCCGCTCGGCCAGACCTGCGGCGACGACATGCTCGACCCGAGCGAGGTCTGCGACGACGGCAACCTGGCAAACGGTGACAGCTGCAACCCGACCTGCAACCTGGGCAACACCACCAGCTTGTTCGCGGGCGGCGTCGGAGCCCCCGGCTTGCTCGATGGCGTCGGCGCGAGCGCCCGGTTTGGCGACGTCGCCAACCTCGCGATCAGCAACGACAAGCTGTGGGTCAGCGACGGCGCCAACAACTGCATTCGCCAGATCGACATCGTGTCGGGCGCGGTCACGACGATCGCGGGCGACGGCGCGGGCGGAAACTCGGGTGACCTCGACTCGGCGGTCGGACTCAGCGCGCGGTTTGGCGGACCCGGAGCGATCACCACCGACGGGACCACGCTGTGGGTCGCCGACGGGGCCAACCGCAAGATCAAGGCCGTCAACCTGACCCCGCCCTACGCGGTCACCACCGTGGCAGGGACCGGCAACCAGGCCAACGTCGACGGGGTCGGGCTCGCGGCCGAGTTCTTCGAGCTGCGCGCGCTGACCTACTACGCCGGGCATGTGTACCTGCTCGACGGCACGGTCGCGGTGCTGCGCAGCTTCGACGTGCAGTCCGGCGCGGTCACGACGATCGCCGGCCAGCCCAACAACCCGGGGATCGCCGACGGCGTCGGCAACCAGGCCCAGTTCCTGAGCCCCCGCTATATCGCCTCGGACAACAGCGGGATGCTGTATATCGCCGACACCAACGGCTATCACATCCGCAGCTACAACGTCGGCACCGCGTACGTCGGGACCTTCGCGGGCAACGGCATGCCTGGCTACGCCGACGGCGTCGGGCAAAACGCGTCGATCCACCGCCCGCGCGGGATGACCTCGGATGGGACCAGCATCTATTTCACCGAGTTCGACCAGCACACGATCCGCCAGGGCGTGCTCGCGTCTGGGTCGATCACCACGTTGGTCGGGCAGCACTGCGACGGCGCGATGAACTGCCCGCCCGGCTACGCCGAGGGCGTCGGGACCCAAGCCCGGCTCGGCAGCCCGTTCGACGTGGTGTTTCACTACCCGTCCAACTCGCTGTTTTTCTTCGACGGCGCCAACAACGTGGTCCGCCGGGTTCAGTAGCGACCGCGTGGCCTCGGGCGCCGCGCTGGCCTACAGTTGAGGGCCGCGATGCCCGAGCCGCACCAACCCAAGCAACCACGTCCTTTCCTGCGGGGGTTTCGTTTGGCCCTCGAGGGCATGAAGCTCGCGCTCCACAGCTCGGAGATCGGCACGGCCTACCTCAAGCTCGCGGGGGCGGTGTTCCTGCTCGCCTTGGTGATCAGCTCGGGGTCGATCTGGGCGCTGTGGGCAAACACGGCGCCGAGCCCCGACGCGAGCGTGTGGATCGCAGTCGGGCTGTGGGCGCTGCGCATCGTCGGTTCGCTGGTCGCGCTCCTGGTCGGGCCGCTGCTGGCGATCTTCACGGTCAACATCGTGTTTCCGATGTTCAACAAGGGCGTGTTCCTGGCGGGGCTGCGCACAATCGATCCAGAGCGCGCGGCGGCGCTGGGGGCCAAGCCTGGGATGCCGCTTGGACCTTCGATCGGCATTGCGATCTGGCGGCTGATCAAATTTGTGACGCTGAGTCTGTGCTGCCTGCTGGTCGGGCTGATCCCGGTGGTCGGCACGATCGCCGGCACGGTCGGTCAGGCGTGGTTGACCGCGCGCACCGTCGCGTGGGAGCTGCTCGATCCCTACTTTGACTGCCTGGACATTCGCCACGCCGAGCAGCAGGTGTTCGTGCGGCGGCACCAGGACGCGCTGCTTGGGTTTGGGCTGCCGATCTCGCTGATGCTGGCGGTCCCGATTGTCGGGCCGCTGCTGTTTGGGCTGGCGCAGGTGGCTGGGGCCATGTTCGTGGCGCGGGAGCTGCCTGTCGATCCGCGCGAACGCCGGCCTGCGTGAGCACCTGCAGGTGCGCGGGCGCGTCGAGTTCGGCCTTGGCGGACGCGTCGAGGTGCACATGCCCATGCGCAGCGTCGACATGCAGCTGCGCCGAGCCGGGCTAGACGCGGATCCCGGCTGGTTGGCGTGGATCGAGGCCGAGCTGCGCTTCGTGTTCGCGCCCCGGTGAGGGCGAAGCGTGGTGAGCGAGCGTCATGAATCGTTGCGTGCTCTTCCCGTGCTCGACCACCCGCACATGCTTGTCCTAGCGGTGACGCTTCTTCTTGACCACGGTCTTCTTCTTGGCCACGGTCTCCTTCTTGGGTGCCTTGCGGCCCGACCCGGACTCCTGCTTCTCGAGCGCCGCCGCGAGCAGCGGCGCAAAATCATACAGACCCTCCAGCGTGACGCGCCCTTGCTCGTACTGTTCGAGCCAGGCACGGCGCTGTCGGATCACCCGCTCATCGTGAGTGATGGGGAGGCGTTTGAGCGTCGACTGAACGAGCGCCTGCTTGTCCGGCGGGACCTTGTCCGACGCGACCAACTGCAGGGACGGTAACGACACCTCAAACCATCCTTCCTCCACGTCATAGGGATCGAGGATGTCGACGTGGGCCTTCTTGCTCGCGTTGATCCACTGCGACGCGTATCGGAGGTTGTCCCACTCGTAGAGGTTGCTGCGGTCCCGACTCTGGGGTGCGAAGTGGTCAACGGTTCCGCACAGGTCCCACATCGCCGTGTAGCCGCAGCGCGTGGAGAAGGCGTCGCACAGCTGGGGCGTGACCTTACGCCAATACGAAGGCGGCCTGGTCTTCGGGTTCGCGTCCGAGGCCAACCAACGCTGACCGGGCTGGCGAACATCTTTGTCGAAGGTCCGTGGCTCTTTGGGGCGCGGCACGGGGATCATCGTGAACGCCCTCGAGCGCCGCCTGGCTTTTTGGATTGCTTGGTGCCCTTCTTCTTGGCTGAACTCGAACCCTTGCGAGCGGGCCGTTTCGGCTCAGCCCCGCGAGTGAGGATCCACCGCGGCCAAAACGGATCATGCCCCGGCACCGTCCGTCGTAATTCCGCGTCGATCTGCTCGCTGGTGCTCAGGTGAGCGGGGAGCACGTGGCGATCACTTCGCATCCACGCCTCCGCGGCCTCGATTGCCTCTTCCGCCTCGCGCGAACGCGCCTGCTTGAGCCCGAAGAACTCGGAGACCAACCAGTTTGTCGCGTCTCCTTGCTGAGCAAATTCAGACGTGTCAATAATGACTTTATCGTGCTTGACGTCGAAATGAATGATGCGATCCTGCTCGGGATCAAAACGTGGCTCGAGCGACGCCAGTAGCAGCGGCGCGTGGCTGGCCGCGAGAATCTGTACATTCGCACCGCTTGGAGTGAGCTTGTCGACCACATCCAACAAAGCTGGGAGCACGACCCGCTGCCAGCGCGGGTGCAGATGTGCCTCGATTTCGTCGATCAGAAAAATCACGGACTGCTCGGCTGTCCTGCCGAGTAGTTCGCACGCCTTTTGATGTTCGTCGAACGCCCAGACCAGGAGATAAGCCAACGCTACGATTCGCTTCACCCCGGCCGATGCGTGGACAATTGGAACATCGCCGTAGCGGAAACGCAGTGTCGGAATGTCGCGGGCGTCGTCTAAAGAGATGCGCACTGGCACGCCGGCCGTGAGGGTCTCGCCGGGCTCGGATAGCACCCCCAGCGATGCCATCAACTGCGTGAATGCGGGGGATTGGGCCGCTTGCCAATTTACCCAGTCCGCGATCAGGCCATTGCACAAGACTCGATCGCCCTGACGAAGCCCGTCCCACACTTCGCGCTGTGTAAAGTGGTAGGCGTCGGGCCGCGTCGGGTCCGATACCCCGAGCGAGGGACTGTCGCGCCAGTAGTTACGGGCTGGGTCCCAAATTGAGAATCCTCCATCCGCGCGAGCATAGAGCACCAAGCCAGGACTGGGTGGCCGGCCGCCCGAGCGCTTCCACTGCTGACTTGGTCGGTCGAAGCCGTTGCTGTAGTGCTTCTTCTTGGCGGTTTTTATGTCGACGACGTACTCGATCTTGGCTTCACGGGCGCCCCTGCGCGGAAGCGCCTGGTAGCTGCTGGGCCAGGAGCGTCCAAGGATCCACCAGGCGACATCGAGCAGGAAAGTCTTGCCGAGTCCGTTGTCCCCCACAATCAGATTTACTCGAGGTTGCAGGTCGAGTTCGAGCGAGTCGGCTGGCCCGACGCCGATCAGCTTGATTGAATGGAGCATGGCGTACAGACACTACCGAAGGGACGCGCGTGGTACCAGTCTCCGTCGGTTGTTGGACCACGTCAGCTCAGCTCGAAAGCGACGTGTGTTGCCGCACGATGAATCCGGTGAGCCGAGCGTCAGCTCCAGTTGATGGTCACTCCCGGCGTGTTGTTGACCGCCCCGTCAGCTCCACGCATGAATCGCGTCGGCGAACGCCTGCGCCGCCGCGCTCGGGGTCGCTTGATTCGGATCACGTCGCCGCCTGCGGCGCCAGCGTGCCCTCGCGGATCGTCCAGGCGCGCTTCTTTGCGGCCGACGGTAGGGTCGCGGAGCCATGATCGTGGCACGCGAGCTGCCGGTCGATCCGCGTGAACACGGGTAGCAACAAGCGCTGCGGAGGACTACGCGGGCCCCTCGCTGTCCGGGCTGGTCGGATCTCCCTCGAGACGCTCCGCGAGGCGCTCTGACAGCGGCTCCGCCGTCTCGTCCGGGAGCAGCGCCCGACCGTCGGCGATTCGGCCGAACAAGTAGTAGAGGCCGGGAATCAACAACACGCCGATCACGGTGCCCACGATCATCCCGCCAACCCCGGCCGTGCCAATGGTCCGGTTGCCGATCGCCCCGGCGCCGGTCGCGATGGCCAGCGGAATGAGACCGGCGATGAAGGCGAAGGACGTCATCTGAATCGGCCGGAAGCGAAGCTTTCCAGCTTCGATGGCGGCGTCTTCGAGCGACAGGCCCTCCCGGCGCTTCTGGACCGCGAATTCCACGATCAGGATCGCGTTCTTGCCCAACAGGCCGAGCAGCATGATCACCCCAAGCTGGGCCCAGACGTCGTTGGCCAGCCCCACTGCCTGCAGCAAAAAGAACGCACCGAAGACTCCGACCGGCAGCGACAGCAGCACGGCGAGCGGAATGAGGAAGCTCTCGTACTGGCCGACCAACACCAAATAAACGAACGCAACGACAACGAAGAAGATGTAGATCACCGCGTTCCCCTGGCTCGACTCGTCCCAGGACAGGCCTTCCCAGCCCAGGTCGTAGCCCTGCGGCAGCGTCTCGGCGGCGACCTCTTGAATCGCGGCGATCGCCTCACCGCTCGAATACCCGGGGGCTGGAACACCTTGAATGGGCGCGGAGGGGTACAGGTTGTAGCGGGTGATCTCGTTGAGACCCTGCTGCTTCTCGATCGTCATGAACGAGGAGTAGGCGACCATCTCCCCGGCGTCGTTCTTCACAAACAACTCGCCGAGATCATCGGGCATCCGCCGGAATTCCGGCCAGGCCTGGACGTAGACCTTGTAAAACTGGTTGAAGAGAATGAAGCCCTGCTCGTAGGTGCTGCCAATGAGGATATTGAGGTTCTCCAGCGCCTTGTCGATCGACACGCCCTTTTGCATGGCCACGTCGTTGTTGATCACGATCTCGTACTGCGGATAGTCCGAGGCGTAGAACGTGAACAGGTTCTGCACCTCCGGGCGCTCGGACAGCGCGGCCATGAATTCCTCGGTCACTTCGCCGAGTCGCTGGTAGTCGGCCGTGCTCGACTGGGTCTTGTCGAGTACGCGCACAGAGAACCCGCCAGCTGCGCCAAACCCAGGGATCGCGGGTGGCTCGAAGAACTCGAGCTTGACGTCCGTGATCTCATGGGTCTCTCGTTCGAGCTGCTCGATGATCTCGCGGGCCGTCTGCTCGCGCTCGGACCAGTCTTTCAGGTTGATGATCGCGGTCCCGGCGTTCGAGCCCCGGCCCTCGGTCAAGATCTCGTAGCCGGCCACGGAGGTGACAGACGCGACGCCCTCGACCTGCTTGGCGATGACCTCCAGCTCCTGCGACTTGGCGTTGGTGTACTCGAGCGTCGATCCGGGCGGCGTCTGAATGACGGCGTAGATGATGCCCTGATCCTCACTCGGGATGAAGCCGCTCGCCATCTGCTTGTTCGTCGCGACAATGCCGGCGGCAAAGGCCCCGACGACCGCCAGGGTCAGCACGCGGCGTGTGACGATCCGCCGCAGGATCCTCGCGTAGACGTTGGTGACCATGTCGACGCCGCGGCTGAACGGACGCTGGACAAAGGGCACCGCGGCGATCAGCAAGCCAAACGGCCCCCACAAGGTGTAGGCCAGATAGCTGAGGCTCCCCAGGACCGGCAACCCGACGAGCACGTACACCGCGACAGTCGCGAGTCGGCGCGGCTTGTTCGGCTTGTCCTCGTGACCCGCGTCGGCGTGGGCGTGGGGCTCGAGGATCATCGCACACAGGACCGGCGTGAGCGTCAGCGCGACCACGCCGGACAGGACGATCGACGTGGCCATGGTGACGCCAAATTGGCGGTAGAAGACGCCGACCGGCCCGGGAATGAACGTGATCGGAACGAAGACGGAGGTCATCACCAGCGTGATTGCGACGATCGCACCGCTGATCTCGTGGAGCACGTCCAGGGTCGCCCGATACGGCGAGAGCTGCTTCTCGGCCATCTTGGCGTGGACCGCCTCGACCACGACGATCGCGTTGTCGACCACGATCCCGATGGCGAGGACCAAGGCGAAGAGCGTGATCAGGTTGATGGAGAAGCCCATCAGGTCCAGGACGAAGAACGTCCCCACCAGCGACACCGGCACCGCCAGCGTCGGGATCAGCGTGGAACGAAAGTCCCCGAGGAACATGTAGACCACCAGAGACACCAAGATGAACGCCTCGAGCAGGGTGTGGAGCACCTTCTCGATCGAGGCGTCGACGAACCTGGAGACGTCGTAGGCGATCTCGTAGTCCATTCCGGGCGGGAAGGACTGCTTCAACTCCTCGAGCGTCGTCTTGACCTCGTCGATGACCTCGGCCGCGTTGGACCCGGGGGCTTGCTTGAGCACGACGGACGCCGCGGGGTAGCCGTCGACGTCGGAGTAGATGTCGAAGAACTCCGAGCCGAGCTCGATGCCGGCGTGCTGCTGGTTGCGCGGGGTCCCTGCCACCCCGTGGTCTGGCGGCTCCTCCCCCTCGCTCGGTTCCCACACCGGTGTGCTCACCTTGGGGGGCACACAGACGTCTTTCAACCGAAGAATCTCACCGTCGGACTTGGCCCGCAGGATGATGTTTCCGTACTGCTCTGGCTTGTTGTAGCGCCCGACATAGGTCAGCACGTACTCTTTTGATTGCGAGGTCATGCCTGTGGCCTGACCCAGGCGGCCCGGCGAGCCGATGATGCTCTGCTCGGCCAGGGCCTCCATGACATCTTCGACGGAGACGTCATAGGCGCGCATGCGCTCGGGGTTCAACCAGATGCGCATGGCGAAGCTGCGGTTGCCGAGATTCCGCGGGATACCCATGCCCTGGATCCGCTTGAGCACGGGCATGATGTAGACGTTGGCGTAGTTGAAGAGGTCCTTTTGGTCCGTGTTCGGGTCTGTGCTGTAGAGGTTCAAGTACATCAACATGCTCGGCACCACCTGGCTGACGAGGATGCCCTCGCGCACCACCAGCTCCGGTAGCCGACTCGACATGATGTTGACCCGGTTCTGCACGTTCACGACGTTGATGTCGGGATCCGTGCCAGGCTCGAAGTAGATCTGGATCGTCGCTTCGCCCGCGCTGGTCGCGGCGGACACCATGTAGCGCATGTTTGGAACCCCGTTGATCGACTGCTCCAAAGGAACGATGACCGAGTCGACCAAGACGTTGGCGCTGGCACCGGGATACGCGACGGAGACGTAGACGGTCGGCGGGGCGACGTCGGGGAACTGGGCGATCGGGAGCCGCGCGATCCCCAGCATCCCCAGGAACAGGAGCAGGATCGAGGTGACGAGCGCCAGGGCCGGCCGCTGGAGAGTTTTCTTGAACATGATCGTACCCGTGAGCCGCTGCTATTCGGCGTGAAACTTCATGTGGGAGAGGACCGCTTCAGGCTCGCGAAACTCCGTCTCCGGATAATCGCCTTCGTGAACCTGTCGGATCCCATCGAGGACGATCTTGTCGGTGACATCGAGTCCGTCCTCGACAACGAAGATGTCGTCCATTTCGTGCGAGATGGTGATCGCGCGTTGATGCACGGCCCCGTCTTCCCCGACGACGTAAACGTACTGCTTGTCGAGGATCTCGAAGGTCGCGCGCTGGGGGATGACGACGGCGCCCTTCAGCGTCCCATGAATCAACAGCGTCCCGGTCTGACCGTGGCGCAGCAGGCCCTCCGGATTGGAAAAGTCCGCGCGGAACAGAATGTTGCCTGTCTCGTTGTCAAAGTCGGACTCGACTGTGACGGAGTCGCCCGCGCCGTGGGTGAAGGTCTCGCCGTTCGCCAGCTGGAGCTCGATTCGCGCGTCCGGGAACGTGAGGTGTTGCGGATGCGCTGGATCGACAGCTCCCTCAATTGCCTCGAACGCGAGATAGATGGCCTCCGGGACGTTGAAATAGACCCACATCACGTTGTTGTCGGACACGGTCGTGAGGATGTCCCCCTCCTCCATCAGGCTCCCCTCCTGTTCGTACTGGCGGTCGATGATGCCGTCGAACGGGGCCCTGATCTCGGTGAAGGCCAGCTCCGCCGCCGCCAGCTCGACCTTGGCCTTGGCCCCGGCTCGCGCCGCCTGGGCGAGCGCGAGCTCCTGGTCCGAGACCACGTCTCGTTCGTACAGCTTCTTGGTGTTCCGAAGCTCGATGTCTGCGCGCAGCAGCTCGGCCTGGTCGGCGTGGAGCTTGGCCTTGTAGACGACGGGGAGGATCTTGAACAAGAGCTCGCCCTTCTTCACCGCCTGGCCCTCTTGGACCTGGATCTCCTCGAGGTAGCCGCGCTCGAGCGCGCGGAGCTCGATGTGGCGGCGCGAGTGGATCTGACAGACATATTGCTGGGTGTGGACGACGTCCTTCGCCACGGGGCTGGTCAGCACGACCTTGCGCTGGACTTCGTGTTCCTCCTCGTGCCCCTGTGCCCCCGAGCACGCGATCGGGGCGAGGCATAGCAACGCGAGGAGAGCGGAGTGAATTGATGAGAGGCTCATGGCATTTGTACTCGACTGCGAATTCATGAACGTGGCTGCCAGGTCGCTACTCGGCGGTCCGCCACCCGCCCCCGAGCGCCCTGTAGATCCCGACAAACGCCTGCATCTGGGCCAGGCGCGTCTCGACCAGGTCGAGCTCGGCGTCGAGGGCATCGCGGCGGGTCAGGAGGACCTCCATGTAGTCTGCGTGGGCCGAGCGGTAGAGGATGTTTGAGGTCTCGATCGCCTGCTCGAGCTTGGCGACCTGCTCGCGCAGACTCATGAACCGATGGTTGAGGTTGTCGATCTTCGCCAGGTAGATGACGACCTCCGTGTAGGCCTGCAGCAAGGTTCGCTCGAACTCGAGCACCGCCTGCATCTGTCGTGCGTTGGCGGCCTGGTAGTTGGCCTTGATCCCAGCGAAGTTGAGCAGCGGCGCGACGAGGTTGCCAGCGATGTCATAAGCCAGCGAGGCCGGCGTATCGACGAGGTGGCTGGCGTTGAACGACTCGTAGCCGAGCTCGGCGTCGATGCTCAGCGAGGGGAAGAACCGGGCCTTGGCCGACTTGACGTCGAGCTCGGCCGCTTCGAGCAACCGCTCGGCGTTGCGGACGTCGGGCCGGTTGTCGAGTAGTTCGGCCGGGAGCCCAGCATCGACCGTCGGCGGCTCGGTCTGCTGGAAGGTCGAGGCGTCCCGCGTGACGGGCTGGGGAAACCGACCGACGAGGAAATTGATCCGGTTCTCGATCTCGACCCGGGCCTGTATGATCACGTAGCGGAGGCTGAGGATCTTCGAGACCTCGGCCTCGAAGCGCTGGACCTCGAGCTCGGTCGCGCGCGCGGCCTCCTTCTTCAGCTTGGCGATCTCGACCGCGTCTCGTTGGATCTCGAGGTAGCGGTCGAGGAGATCGAGCTGGTTGTCGAGCGCGAGCAGCTCGTAGTAGGAAGCGGCGACCTCGGCGATGATCTGGGTCAGGACGAAGTTGCGAGCCTCGATGCTGGCCAGGTAGCGCTTGTCCGCGGCTTTCTTGGCGTTGCGCAGCCTTCCCCAGACATCGACCTCCCACGAGGCCGCCAGTCCAAAGTGAAGATCAGGCAGGTTCTCGGCCACGCTGTTGGCCTCGTCAGCCGCCCCCTGACTCGTGTGGCGACCGACCTTCTCGACACCACCCCCAACGACACCGTCGAGCCGCGGGACGTACTCCCCCCGGCGAGTCCCGACCTCGGTCTTGGCGATGATGATCTCCTGGAGACGAATGTCGAGCTCCTGGTTGTTGCCGAGCGCCTCCTCGATCAGCGCGCGGAGGTGGGGATCGTCGAAGAACTCGTCCCACTGGCGCTGAGCCGCGGAGCTGGTCTGCGTGTTGGCCACCGCGGCGCTCCAGTCGTCTGGGACATCGCGCTCAGCGGCCCGCGCGACGTTGTCGCCGAGCAGCCGCGTGCAGCCACCCGAGAGCAGTAGAGCCGCGATCGCTGTGGCCGTGAAATTGTTCAATAGGAGCGGAGATCGAAGCCGGATCACGGACTTCCTCGATTCGTCGGACGGACAGATTTCGGGCACGGCGAGGCCCACGGCGATCGGCTTAGTGCCGAGTGGGCCGAGTGGGCCGAGTGGGCCGACCCGCCATTGGGACGACAGGGTTCACGAGCCACGTGCGGGTCGCGAACCAAGATTGATCGGCAGCCCGAGCCACGGCGTGGCCCGAACGCAGATCATTCGTCGTTCAGCCGATGGGGGGCCCGCGCTCGCGCTCGAGGCCGTCGTAGCCAGCGTTCAGCCGCGGGAGCGCATGCTGGAGCATGGCGAGTCGCGTGGCCGTGGTCCTCGACGCGCGCAGCGGTGAGACAAACGCGACATGGTCGAGGGAGCCGTCTTCGAGCTCGGTGTCCCCACCCTCGCTGCTCTCGCTCGGCACGTCGTCCGATTGCTCGAGCTTCCCGTTTGGGCGCGGATCTTCGTCATTGGACGAAACGCTCGATTGCTGCGACTGCGAGATGACGCGATGCGCGGCTGGCCACCAGAGCACGACGCCCAACAGGACGGCGAGTACTCGGGCCAGGCGGCGGCGTTGAGTCATCTCGAGCACGTGGCGGCGTCAGTTTCCCACTTACGCTCGCAACGTCAAGACCTTCTTGAACCGCCGCGGCGGCAGGGCTCCGGCGTGACCAGTCTGGCTACTGGTCAGATCTCCGAGTCCAGCGGCGCCATCAGGGTCGTCAGCGCCCGCTGCCACCAGGGCCGCTCGCGCAGCTCGTCGACGGTCAGCAACCGGCTGCGCTCGAGGTCCGCGGCAAAGTCGATCAGCAGATCCTGCACCAGCGCGGCCGCCCCCGTCGCGACCAAGATCTCTTCGTCCTTGCGCATGGATCGACTGTTGATATTGGCCGATCCAAAGCACGTGAAGACGTCGTCGATGATCAACACCTTGGTGTGCATCATCGTTGGCCGAAAATAGTAGACGTGGACCCCGGCCTCGATCAGCGGGCGCAGCTTGGGCTCGGCCAGCATCTTCACGACCCGTTGATCCGCGTGATCACCCGGCAGCAGCAGGTCGACATCGACCCCGGACCGGGCCTTGGCGCCCAGCCTCTCGACCGTCTCGTCGTCCGGCGTGAAGTAGGCGGTGGCGATCTTGATCGAGCGCTCGGCAGCGTCGATCAGCCCCCACAGCGCGGTCGCGATCGCGGTCCAGCCGATCGCCGCGGTCGCCGGGACCACGTGGGCGCGCAGCGGCTGCTCGGAGGCCGGTGTCGGGGCCGGCGTCGGCGGGGCGATCGGGTCGCCGCCAGCCTCGAGCCACGTTGCGAGGAACGCCCCCCACAAGCCCAGCACCGCGGTCCCGTCGAGCTCGAAGTGAGAGTCGCGCCACTGCGAGGAATCACGGGCGTCGCCCTCCCACTCTTTGGCGATCCCCACGCCGCCCGTGAACCCAAGCTGACCGTCGACGACCAGCAGCTTGCGATGGGTACGGTGGGTCGACTCCCAGATCCGCCAGGGGCTCAGCGGCCGATACCACCGCACGATCACGCCGGCCTCTCGCATCGAATCAATCAGGCGCTCCTTCATGGCCCGGGCGCCGACGGCGTCGAGCACCACGCGTACCTCGACGCCGCGGCGGGCGGCGTCCGCGAGCGCATCAGCGAAGCGATCCGCAATGGTGCCGGTCCAGTACACGAACGTGACGAAGCCGATCTGTCGCTGCGCCCCCTCGATCGCGGCCAGCATCGCGGGGAAAATTTGATCGCCGTTGCGGAGCCGCCGGATCGAGCCAAGCGGCGCCGGGAACAGGCCCGTGGAGGCCGTCAGCACGTGTCCGAGCGCCGCGGCGCGGCTTGACTGAGTCGCGATGGCAGACATGGTCACTCCGTCCCCGACAACAGCGGCAGCGGCGGCCGGCCCAGCTCGGCGGTCGTGTGCTGAAACAGGCGGTCGATCTGACTTAGCTGACTTTGGCTCGAGAACGCCACGCGGGCGCGGGTGTGGATCTCCTGGACGAGCGCCCACAGCAGCTCGCGCTCGGGCTCACCGCGAGCGATGCAGGTCAGCTGCTCACAGGCGCGGAGCAGCTGGCGGACGATCAGCACGTCCTCACCACCGTACTGCAGGATCCGCAGGTAGGTGTCCTCAATCATGTGGTTGAACGACCAGCGAGGCAGCACGAGCCGCAGCTGTCCGTTCAGATCACAGCGGTACGACGAGGCCGCCTCATGCACGAGGTGCTTGCGGAGCAGGTAGGTCAGCGCATCGATCGCCGTCGCTGCGGTCGCGGGGTCATTGACGCCGGGCGACAGCGCGCGCACGGCGATGTCGGTGATCTGATCCAGACCAAACCCGGCGTCTTGCGGTGAGCTCCGCTCGCTGCCGCGTACGCAGGCCCGCTGGATCGTGTCTTCGAGCTCGGCGTCGACCTTGCCCCACACGCTCGCGAGCGGGGTCCCAGCCAGGATGTAGTCGCCAATGATCCAGCGCATGCGGATCACGACATCGGCCTGCTCGGCGGTCGAAAGCAGCTTCTCGTGGTCGAAGTGCTGCATATACCCCGATGTGCCCGCCAGCACCTCGCGCGGCTCACACTTGGGCAGCTCGGGGTCGCCCTCGCCCGGCCACGCCCGCCCGACATCTCGCGGAAAGCCGCGCTCGATCACGGTCTCGGTCTGCTCGAGGATCAGTGAGATGATCGAGCTTACCTTGATCGACTGCGGGACATGATTGAGCGAGTGGAGCAGCGCCCCGGTCGCGACGAACGACAGCCCCAGCGCCACGTTCGTGGCCATGAACGGGACAAAGTCCGGAATGCTCCAGATCGAGCGCAGCACGATCATACTGTACAGGAAGGTGCCAAGCAGGATCCCGAGTGCGTGCTGGTTGAGGGGGTCGCGAATATACCGACGCAGCAGCCGTGGCGAGTACGCGTTGGCAGTCTGGACCACCGCGAGCATCATCACCGAGAACGACAGCGAGGTGACCGTGAGCATCGCCGTCGCGATCGACCCAAGCATGGTCCGGGCGCCCGCGGCGTCGATCCGCAGCAGCTCGTAGCGGCTCGTGTCGACGCCCTGCGCATGCAGCTGGATCTCGCCGTAGACCAGGGCGACGGCCAACACGGTGTACGCCAACATCCACAGCCCGGGGCGAAACCACAGGCTGGACAGAATGTCGTCGATGAGCTTGCGCATGTCGGCGGTAGACTAGGCGTGAACGGATATACGACCGCTCGGGAGCAGCGCCCGGATCGAGGCAAAATTTGCTTCCCGCGCCGATCCACGCAGGCATCCGCGACGTGTCCGCTCGCGCGAGCATGCCCGGCGCCGCCGCCACCGTCGGCGCCGAGCAACACTGGGTGTCAATCGAGGATCGTCAGCATCCGCTGGTACGACCCGAGCTGGGAAGGATCGCCGCGGCCACGCTGCATCCCGTGGCAGGCCCGCGTCAGGCGGGCGCGCTCATGCTCGACCCACTCACCGAACAACGGGTCGTCGGCGCGGCGCAAGATCGGTCCGAGCTCGCGGTCGACCTCGTCATGCAGCGTCGGCGGCCCCGGCTCGGCGACGAGGATCACATACAGCCGACCACGATCGCGGGTCAGGGACTCATCGACGATCGCCCAGCCAAGCGCGTCAATCTGGGCCCGCAGGCTGCCGAGCTTGGGGTAGCCGTGGTTGGGCTGAATGATCAACCGAGATAATCCAGCGAGCGCGCCAGCGGCCTCGGCCTCGGTCAGCAAGCGCTCGGCCAGCGGCGCGCCGATACCCGCGATCACGGCGGTGCCAACCTCGCCGGGTGTCACCACCTGCAGACCCGAGCCCTGGCGCAGCTCCACGCGATCACCCAGGCCCAGCTGTTCGATGGTCGCGGCGGCGGCCCTCAGCGGGGCCAGGTTGAGGTCACCCGCGATCGCCCTGGGGACGCGCTTACTGGTGACCAGCGCGATCGCCAGCGCGGCGTGATCACAGCAAAGATCTGCGACCGGCGAGCCTGCGAGCACGTGCCGGGCGATCGCCGACAGCCGCGGACCGAGCTGGCTCAAGCCGACGGCTCCGGACGTTCGTGCTCGGTGCAATTCGTCAGCGAGTTCACCACGATCACGCGTCGCATCCCGAGCAGTTTACCTGCTCAGGGTCGTGTGCGAGCCTGCGCAGCACCCGATGCCCGACTTCCAACTGCGCCCCGTCTTGCTTCTGTCCAGCCTCGCGCTCAGCTGCGCGCTCACCAGCGCGTGTGACAAGCCCGCCCCCGAGCCGACCGTGACCCCCACCGCAAACCCCACTGAGACGACTGAGTCAGCTGAGCCAACGGGCTACGCGCTCGGCAACCCGGAGGTCGACGCGGCCGCGCTGCAGGCCAAAGTCGCCCAGTTTCAGCCGGTCGTGCTGCACGCGGATCTCTCGGCGCTGCCGGAGTCCGAGCGCGCCGCGCTCGAAGAGCTGATCGCCGCCGCGCGCTTGCTCGATCCGATCTTCGATCGCCAGGTCTGGGCGGAGTACCCGACCCACGCGCAGCGGCTCGCGGACGCCGCCAAGGCCGGCGGGGAGCTCGAGCAGCTGCGCTACGACTACTTCCAGATCATGCGCGGACCCTGGGACCGGCAGGATCACTTCGCCCCGTTTGCGATCAACATCCCGCACCCGCCCGGCGCGGGGTTCTATCCGCCCGGCCTGACCGCCGATGAATTCCGGGCCTTCACGGCGGCCAACCCGGCCATGCGTGACGACCTCGAGGGTCTGTTCACGCTGGTCGTCCGCGACCCCAACGACCCGACCCAGCTCCGCCCGGTCGCCTACAGCGAGGCGTTCTCCGAGTGGCTCGAGCCGGCCGCGCAAAAGCTCGAGGCCGCCGCCGCGCTGACCAAGAACGCCTCGCTCGCCACCTTCCTGCGCTCGCGCGCGGCCGCGTTTCGCAGCGACGACTACTACCAATCCGACAAGGACTGGATGGACCTCGACTCCGACGTGGAGATCACGATCGGCCCGTACGAGACCTACGAGGACGAGCTGCTCGGGCTCAAGGCCAGCTATGAAGCGTTCGTGACCGTGTCCGATCCGGTCGCGTCAAAAAAGCTCGGGGTCTACAAGGACTGGCTGCCCAAGATGGAGCAGAACCTGCCCGTGCCCAAGGAGGTCAAGACCAAGCGCGGCGCCGAGAGCCCGATCCGCGTGGTCGACCTGGTGTTCACCTCTGGGGACGCGCGCAAGTCGGTCCAGACGATCGCCTTCAACCTGCCCAACGACGAGCGCGTGCGGGCCGAGAAGGGCGCCAAGAAGGTGATGCTGCGCAACGCGATCAACGCCAAGTTCGACGTGATCATGAAGCCGATCGCCGAGCGGATCATGAACCCCGAGCAGCTGCCCCTGCTCTCGCAAGAGGCGTTCTTCAACGAGGTCCTGTTTCACGAGCTCAGCCACAGCCTGGGCCCCGCGATGGTCGAGGTCGACGGCCGCGAGGTCGAGGTTCGGGTCGCGCTGGGGTCGAGCTACTCCCCGCTCGAAGAGGGCAAGGCCGACGTCATGGGCGCGTGGAACGTGCTGTTCATGATCGACAAGAAGCAGTTCCCCAAGACGTTTCGGGATCAGCTGTTGGTGACCTACTTCGCCGGGCTGTTTCGCAGCGTGCGATTTGGCGTCGCCGAGGCCCATGGCAAGGGCGCCGCGTTCCAGATCAATCGGTTCCTGGAGGACGGCGCCGTGAGCTTCGACGAGAAAACCGGGCAATTCAGCGTGGACACCAAGAAGCTCGAGAAGTCGATCGAGTCGCTCGTGCACGACGTCGTGATGCTTCAGCACAACGGCGACAAGGCGGCCGTCGACGCGTTCTTGGCCAAGTACGCCGTGATGTCGCCGCCGATGGAGGCGGCGCTGGCGAAGCTCGATGGGATCCCCGTCGACATCAAGCCGGTGTACACGAACGCTGGCGAGTCGGCGCCCTGATCTGTTTGCTCAGGCTCGCTCAGGCTCGCTCAGCGCGGGCTGCCAAGATCTGGATGATCAGCTCCTCGACCGCCCCCTGCCCGCCGCCGGCCTTGGTCACATGGCGGGCCGCGCGGATCGCCGCCGAGTGGGCGTCCGCGACCGCGACGCCCACCGCGACATGAGGCATCAGCTCCGCGTCGTGGGTGCCGTCGCCCATGATCAAGACCTTGCGGGCCGAGACCCCGTACGCCACGAGGAGCTCGCGCAGCGCCGCGAGCTTGTCGTCGACGCCGAGCCAGTTGGTGTCCAGGCCCAGCGCCTGCATCCGGGCGCGCGCGCAGGCGCTGCCGTTGCGCGACAGCGGCACGAAGCCGACGCCGGCTGCCATGAGCGCACGGATCGCGTCGCCGTCACGGTGGCGGTAGGTCTGCGACCAGCCGTGGTCGGGGCCCAACCACGTCGTCGTGCCATCCGTGAGCGTGCCGTCGACATCGCAGATCAACAGCTCGATCTCGCACAGCTGCGCGGCGAGCTCGGGGTCGGTGGTCGGCATGCCTTCGCATACGCCAACGGGCCGAGCGGGCCAAGGGCGATTGCTCCGCTCACGGCAGGGCGAGCACCTCGAGTCGGGCGCTGGCGAGCCGAGCTCCGGCAATGTTGGCCGCGAGCGGACCCAGGCTCAGGCAGGCCGCCGCACCGATCACGTGGATCCGGGGATGCCAGCGCAGCGCCGCGTCGAGCAGAGGAGTCGCCCGGGGCCCGCGCGCGAGCCCGAGGGCCTGGGCGGTCAGGTCGAACAGAGGCACGCCCTCGAACCCGCGGGCAAAGCCGGTCGCGAGCGCGAGCCGATCGCAGCGCAGCGCGGGGTCACCGTTGATCGAGAGCGCGAGCCCGGCCGCCTCTCGTTGGGTATGGGTGACCTCACCGAACACGACGCGCAGGCTCCCGCGTCGCTGCGCGCGGGCGAGGCGGGCGGCGACCCGCGGCGGAACGCTCCCACGACGAAGCTCGCTGTCGAGCATGGCGACCCGTCCGGCGAGCGGAAAATTTGCGAAGCGCCAGGACCAGCGCGGACCGGCCCAGCGCGGGGCCGCGTCGAGCTCGGCGATCAGCGGGGGGCGGCGACAGATCAAGGTCGTCGCGCCTGGCCGCAGCTGAGCCCAGCGCAAGGCCAGCTGCGCCGCCGAGAGCCCTCCGCCCACGACCACGACCGATCCGCTCGGCGGGCTGCGGTCGAACTCGGGATCGTACACGTGCAAGGTTGGACCGCCGATCGCTTTGGCCCACGCGGGCACGTGTGTCCGTGGTCGGCCGATCGCGACAATGAGTCGACGCGCGGTCAGGCTCCCACGGTCGCTCTCGACCCGCACGCCGCCTTCGACGAGCTCGACGCTCCGGGCCAGGCCACGCTCGAGCAGGGCGTCGAGGTCGAGTCGCCCGCGGACCCACTCGACGTGGCGACGAAACAGCGCCACCGAGGGCGCGCGACACGGCCCCGCGAACGATCCGGGCTCCAGCCGTGGCTGCGCCTCGGCGAAGTGATGCAGCGAGAGCTCCCCGACGTCGATGTCCTGATCCAGGGGCGAGCGCAGGTGGCCCATGGCGAGGACCTCGGCTCGCCGCTCCCACTCGGCCAGGGGGTGCGGGTGGGGGTCGAGCAAGCGCAGCGTCGACCCGCGCCGACGCAGGCGAGCGGCCGCATGGAGGCCGTGCACGCCAGCGCCGATGATCAGCCAGTCGAGCATCTTCATGAGTAGGTGATTGATCGCGGAGGTCTTGCCCACGCCCAAAGAGCCCGCGATCAGGCTCACGAGACGCGGGGCTTGGATCGGGGGGTCGTGGCGTCTTCGAGGTTGCGCGCCTCGGCCGAGTCCTAGTTGACTTCACTTGCAAATGCAATGGAGTTGCATGTAAAGCTCGAGGCCCACCATGCCCGTCGACACCAACATCCCCGCGGCACAGGCCGATCGACGCCTGCCGGTCACCGTCTTGTCTGGATTCCTCGGAGCCGGCAAGACCACCTTGCTCAACCAGGTCCTCAACAACCGCGAAGGTCGCCGGGTGGCGGTGATCGTCAACGACATGAGCGAGGTCAACATCGACGCGATGCTCGTCGAGCGCGGGGGCGCCGAGCTCTCTCGCACGGAGGAGAAGCTCGTCGAGATGTCCAACGGATGCATCTGCTGCACGCTGCGGGACGACCTCCTCGCCGAGGTCTCTCGCCTCGCGCAGGCGGGGCGCTTCGACTACCTCCTGATCGAGTCGACCGGCATCTCCGAGCCCATCCCGGTGGCGCAGACCTTCACCTTCGAGGACGAGGACGGCGTCAGCCTCGGCCAGGTCGCGCGGCTCGACACGATGGTCACGGTCGTGGACGCGGCCAGCTTCCTGTCCGACTACGACTCGGCCGATGCGCTCGCGGACCGCGGTGAGTCCCTCGGGGAGGACGATCACCGCACGGTGACGGACCTTCTGATCGAGCAGGTCGAGTTCGCCGACGTGATCGTGCTCAACAAGGTCGACTTGGTCACGCCGCAGCGCGCCCGCGAGCTCGAGTCGATCATCCGCGCGCTCAACCCGGGCGCCGAGCTCATCACCGCGTCGCACGGCAAGGTCGCGCTGGAGTCGGTGCTGGACACGGGCCGCTTCGACTACGAGACGGCCGCCAGCTCAGCCGGGTGGATCAAGGAGCTTCAGGGCGAGCACACGCCCGAGACCGAGGAGTACGGCATCTCGAGCTTCACGTATCGCTCGGCCTGGCCCTTCGACGCCCAGAAGCTGTGGGCCTTCCTCCACGACGACGCGGTCTGGAAGGGTGTGCTGCGCTCGAAGGGCTTCTTCTGGGTCGCGGAGGACCATCGCGTGGCCTACGAGTGGGGACAGGCAGGCCGGACGAGCAACGTCCACCCCATGGGCACGTGGTGGGCCGCGGTGCCGCGTGATCGCTGGCCACAGGAGGGGCAGCGCCCGGATCAGGCGCCCGATTGGCACCCCCGCTTCGGTGACCGCTCGCAGCAGATCGTCTTCATCGGGCAGAACGTCGACGAAGCGGCGGTCCGAGCTCGACTCGACGCCTGCTTGCTCGACGAGGCGCTCGCCTCGAGCGACAGCAAGAGCTGGTCGGAGCGCCCCAACCCGTTCCCCGCGCTGCAAGTGGACGGAGAGGCATGAAGCAAGGCGTTTGCCGTGATCGCTCAGTCTGCCGCCCCGACCGCCGCCCCGACCGCCGCCCAGGTCGCAAAGGTCAGGAGGCGGCGGTGCAGGGGCAGGGTCGTGGTCGTCATGCGCTTGGCGGTTTCGGTGACTTCAGCGAGCGCGTGCGGATCAGCAAGATGATCAGGCCGAGCCCGTGGAGGGTGACGAGGCCCAGCATTGCGTAGTCGGCGACGGTGAGGATCGGCATCACGGTCAGCACGGCGCCGCTCAGGCCAGCGAGCAAGAACACGATGCGAAACCCGATCCCGGCCCCGCGGCCGAGCGCGAAGTCAGCCGCGCGGGCGCCGTAGCCCGACCACGCGATCATGGTCGTCAGCGCCAACAGCAGCACGCTGATCGACAGCAACAGCGCGCTGCTGCGCTTGACGGTCATGCGCGAGGCCCAGCCAACTCGCTCGAGCCCCTGGCCCGAGACGTAGGGCCCGTCCATGAACGGCGCGAGCTCGGCCGGATGCGGGGTGTAGAGCTCGCCGCGCGAGCCCTGCGGTTCGCCGTAGGGGTGCACGGCGACCAGCGTGCGGCGGTCGGACAGCGGCCCGGCCATGGAGCTGCGGTCGAGACCCAGGCGGCTCAAATAGCTGCTCGAGGCCGGGAACCGGGCGCCCGCGTGAACCTCGACCTCGAACTGCTGCGCCGGCGGCAGCAGATACGGACCGGTGTAGTCGCGCCAGCGATCGACCTTGGCGAAGTCCGCGATGTCCTTGCGCCCGCTCAAGAACCGCAGGGTCCCGTCGACCAGGGTCGAGCTGACGGGGATCAGCAAGTCCTTGGTGGGGTCGGTCTTGTGGCGGATCACCGCCGTGGTGGTGTCCGCCAAGAACGCCCACGGCGGAGTCAGGAGCTCGCCCGAGGTCAGCAGGTGGCCGAACTCCATGCCCCGTGGAGGCGGGCGAAACTCCATCTGCAGGCGCGCGCCGATCGGCGCGTTGAATTCTTCGCGGGTGACCATGGCCAGGGGCGCCCGAGCGTCGCCGTTGTCGAAGTAGGGCCCCCGAAACGCCGCCGACGGGACCGTGGTCCGCAGGCTCAGCGGGCGATTGGGCGGCGGGTCGGCCTCGATCAGCGCGTGGTGGACCCCCCACCGGGTCTGGAACATCTTGACCACGCGACCTTCGAAGCGAAAGTCGCCGAACACGACGTAGGGGCCGTCGCGGGTCTTGGACATGCGATGCAGGTCCACGCTGTCGTCGACCGGGGTCAGCTGGATGTACTGCTGGCCCTCGGGCCCGATGACCTCGTTCTCGACCGGGATCCGCACATCGTAGGCCGCGTGCATGCCCCGGGCGGCGTTGCGATCGTGAAACACGACCTCACGGATCATCTGGGTCTCTTCGGCGAACCCGAGCACCAGCGAGGGTTGGCCCTCCCGGGTCGGGACCTTCATGCCGCGCGGGCTCGCGCGCATGACCATCGGGTAGACGTGATCCTCGAGCAGGCCCTGGCTGTCGTCGGTCGCGCCCTCGGGCGCGATCGCGTCGAGCGGCAGCACGACCGTCTGCCCGGCTTGCAAGCTCGCCGCCGTGCCCCGCGACTGCGGGCGCTCGAGCGGAGCCCACAGCGCGACGACGCGCTTGCGATCATCGGGGCTGAGTCGGTCGAGATCACCGTCACCCAAGACGGCGGCGATCTCGATCAGCTCGGCGTCGCTGGCCAGCCGCTCGTCGGCGCTGGCCAGCCGCTCGCCGGGCTCATCGACCCGCTGGTTGACCCACGGGGTCGAGGTCAGGGCCACGATCGCGGTCAGCGTCGGGATGACGATGCCGCTGACCAGCGGGGCCAGCATCGCAGCCGCAGCTGCAGCTTCGGGGCGCTTGACGTCGTCGGCCTGGGGCGTGAACCCAACGCTGCCGATCCCCGCTTCGGTCGCCAGGGTCCCGCGCAAGAACCCGACCTGCATGGCCATCAGCAGGCCGCCACCAGCGGCCCCGCCCGCGAGCTCGGCCGGGCTCGCGCCGCCCATGCCAGCGAGGATCTGGCTGAGCGCGGCGCCGGGGTCACCGGGCGAGCGCACGATCATCAAGATCACCGCGAGCACGTAGAGCGCCACGGCCACCGGCCCGAGCGCGACCACGAAGTCGCGCAGCTTCGGCACCATCACGCCGACCCCAGCGGCCACGACCAGGAACCCCGCGACCAGCCAGCGATCCCCGCCGAGCGTGGCCAGCAGCACGCCGCTCTGCTGGGTCTGGAACATCGAGCCGGCCGCGACCGCGAACACCATGAACACCAGCGAGAACAGCAGCGCCAGGGTCTTCCCCGAGATCAGGTTGGGCGCGCCCAGCCACTCGAGCGCGCGCACGTGCAGCGGCGGGATCCCGTCAGCCAGGGCGTAGACCGTGCCAACCCGCTGCTGCTCGCCGAACCGTCGGCGGTAGCGCAGGGCGAGCATGACCTCGGCGTAGATCAAGCCCATACCCAGGAACGACGCGACCCACATCCAGCCGATCGCACCGGGGCCGCCGAGCTCGAGCGCCAGCAGCGAGCCGCCCACGCTGCCCATGCCGACGCTCGCAGCCAGAAAGCCGCGCCGCACCAGCGCCGCGCTCGGGCCAGACTTCAGCGCGCGCGGGAGCTCGCGCAGCTGCGCGAGGCCGCCGAACAGGGACACGAGCACGCCCACGGCGAGCACCGTGTAGACCAAGATCGCCTGGGCGATTGGGGTCAGGTCCATCATCCGGGTGAAGGTACCCAGGTTTCGGTGCCAGGAGAAACCAGCGGGTGCCAACTTCGTTGCCGGGCCCCAAAGCGCGAGGCTCGGGCCGCCAGTCCGCCCAGGATGCAGCCGCAACACCGCGACATGGCGACGGTTTTCCGACCGCCGCGGGCGTCGAGGTCCGAGCCCGTCGGGGTCATTCGCCGAGCTGCCGCGATCGGCTGCGATGCCGAGAGTTCAGCGCACGGCTGCGCGCCCCGCGGGTCGATGGCCCCGCCGTCCCCACGCATCGGTTCCCGCTCGACCCGCAGCGGATGCGCAACACCAGCGTCATCGCGACCCAGACCCGCGCTCAGCTTGCGCGGGGCGATCCGAATTAAACGTGTTTCACTACAAGACGCCCTCGCCTTGGTATGAGCATATGCAAGCAAGAATACGCGGCAAGATCACCGAATACGAAGGCGGCGCTGGTGTGCCAGGCGTCATCGTGGCTGCGTTCAACAAGGGCCATCTCCGCGACGAACGCATCGGTCAGGTGCTCTCGGCGAGCGACGGCAGCTATGAGCTCAACTACGAGCGCGGTCGCACGTTGAAGGTGTTCTCGCGAACAACCGACATCTACTTGGTGGTCAAGTCCGTCGCCGGTCGGGTCCTCCACACCACGCAGGCGGTGACCCGGTTCCACGCCGGGCCCGACGAGCGGATCGACGTCGAGCTCCCCAGCCAGACCCTGCATGCCGCAGGGATCACGCTGGCGCTGCCGGTCCCGCTGATCGCGAGCGAGCGCCTGAAGTCCCTGCCCTGCCTCGACCACGCCGCGCCGGACGACCCGCTGGCCGCTCAGATCCGCGCTGATCTGGCCGCGGCGGGCTCGGTGCTCGGGCTCATGAAGCACTACATGAGCGCGCTCGTCGGCGACAAGAACAACAACGCGCTGCCGCTGCGCAAGCTGTGCAAGCTGTTTCGGCTGGGCGCGGTGCCCGAGCGCGTCACCGGCCACTACTACGGCGTGACTCTGGCGCTGCGAACCGGCGACCTCGCCGAGCCGATCGCCGACTTCGGCAACCTGCTCGGGTGCGTGTGGGGCACGGCGGTCGGCGAGAACCGGGCCTGGTCGGGCCAGACCTTCGCGAGCATGAGCGAGGGAGATCGGCACCAGATCACCGGCAAGGTCGTGCCCGATGACGTGCCGATGTACCGGGCGACCAACCACTTCAAGGTCATCCACCACGCGCCGGTCAACCTGGCCGGCAACGCGCTGATCAATTTCATGTGGCACCTCGCCGACGCGCCCACGGACCAGCAGCTGCGCTACGGCCACCAGCGCGACGGGGGCCAGTGCGTGGTCTACCGCGCGGCCTCGGTCTACCCCGGCACCCCGCGCCAGGTCCTGCGCCTCAACTATCGGTTCTCGGGCCTCGGCAACCACCCGCCCTTGCCCCACCTGATCACCGAGCTCGTCGAGATCGCGCCGGGCGTGCTGCTTGGCCAGCTGACCTTCGCGACAGCCGGGTTGCTCGAGACCTACGATCCCACGGCCGCCGACGCGTCGTATCGGTATCAACACTGCGGCTTCGTCGTGCTGTTCGACGAGACCCTCAATGTCGTCGCCCGCGACCTGTTCCCCCACCTCGAGATCCCGCGCGCCGCGATCGTCACCCGCGTCGCCGAGGACTCGCCGCTGCCAGCGTCGGTCAAGCCGCCAGCCAAGCTCACGACCCTGACCCTCGCCGAGTCACCACCGACGACAGCCGACACCGATCCGCTCGCGCTGGTGCGCCGTGATCTGCGAGATGCTGTCACGATCTTGCACATGCTCGCGTCGTACAGCGGCGCCCTGAACCACACGCCGACCGCCGACTCGACGATCTTCGCCAAGCTGCGGGCGCTGCACGACGCTGGCCTCGCGCCGCAGTACATGGACGGCTTCTACCACGTCGCGCTGATCTCATGGGTGTCGCCGGGCCCGCTCGGCAGCCTCAACATCAACAGCCTCAACCTCGCGTGGCGGGTGGGACGGCGGTTCTCACCCTGGACCGGCAAGCGGTTCGAGCCGATCGAGCCGAGGCCGCTGTTGGCCTGCTCCGACGGGCACGAGAGCTTGGATGTGCCGACCCAGCTGTGCAGCAACACGCTGGCGTTTCGGACCCGCCGCCAGCGGATCGCCGGCGGCGCGTTGAAGCTCATGTGCTCGAACCTCGAGCGTGCTTCAGCCGGGGACCACCGCGAGTTCGGCTACGACGCGCAGAGCGCCTTCAGCATCGGCAGGCAGGCGTCGAGCATCTGCGCCGACAAGCACGGGGCGCCTGTGTATCAGTGCAACTATCGCTGGAAGGGCCTGCACAACCCGCCGCCCGAGTCACTGCGGATCGACGAGCTGGTTCAGATCGCCGAGGGGCTGTACCTCGGGCAGGTCTACTACGCGACCAAGGCCCTGGAGCCCTGGAGCCCCAACACGGCCCCGGCCTGCTACGGGTATCAGCTCTACGAGTACTTCCTCCTGATGGATCCACAGTGGCAGGCGCTGCGCATGTCGCTGGGGTTCGACCTCGACAACGTGTGAATCGACCACACCCCGGGGTCGCGCTCCGCTGGCTTGACCGCGGACGCAAACCTCAGCTGCAGGTGCTTGGCCATGTACGCGAGCTTGCGCAGATAGTTGAGGTTCCCGACATACGAGATCTCGTTGTTGACGATCGAGCCGATCAGGTCGAGCCTGTCGTTGAACAGGAATCTCGCCAGCGCCTCGTTATCCTTGAAGGTCACGGTGACGTCGGGCTCGGCGATCACGTCTGCCAAGATCCGCATGCGCCCACCCGCAAAGATGACCGCCAATTGCGCCGATCCGTCCTCGCGCTGAAACACGTATGACACGTCGTACGCCGCGATGCTCTGGCGGCAGCGACGATCAGCCAGCAGCGTCAGGCTCATGACCCGAAACAAGCGCTCGAGCAGCCCCTCGCGCGCGTCGGACTCGAGGCACGCGATGAACCGCGGGGCGACGCGCTCGAGCCGAAATTCGGCCCACAGCGCCCATAGACGCTCGATCAGGGCGCTCACGACGGCCCCCAGTCCGCGAACCGTCCGCCCTCGCGCCACCAGGCCGGCGCCGCCGCGGCCGCGCCGGTCTCGAGGTGATACTGAGTCTGTGAGATCAGCTCTTCCTTCATGGGCACGCTCAGCTCGTTGAAATAGGCCGAGTGGCCCGAGACCGGAACAATGAGGTTTTGATATTTGTGGGGGTGCTCCATCGCGTCGATCAACTCCTCATACGTGTGAATGTTGAATTGAAGCTGCATGCCGCCCTTGCGAAAGTGTGCCTCGATGAGATCACCGAGGCACTCGAGGTACGCGGACAGGGGCTCTTCAGGGCGACGCGGCGCCAGCTTGATCGTGAGGGCCGCTCCGCCCGGGATCGAGCGACTCCCCACCGCCGCGACCGCATCGAGCGTCGAGCCGAGCTCGCGAGGTACCCCCGACGTCGGCGTGAGCCCGCCGCTGAACACCTTGTGAGCCCGACGGCCGCTGGGCAGGGCGCCGCACAGCTTGCCGTGGCCCGCGTGGCTCGTCATCGTCACGTACACGGGGCGGTAGCGACCACCCCGCTCGTTGGTATGGGACTGGTAGACCGCGTAGAGCAGCTCCATCAGCCGCGCCGCGTTGCGGAGCGCGACCGGGTCCTCGCTGCCAAACTTGGGCGGCTTGTAGCGCAGGTAATTGCGCAGCCGCGCGTGGACCGGGCCAAAGTCGACGCGCAGCGCCTCAATGAGCTCAGCCATGGTCACCCGGGCGTCGCGAAACACAGCCACCTCGATCGCGTTGAGCGAGTCGCAGACATCGGCGAATCCCACGTGGTTCGCGCCCGATGAATTGTAGGTCGCCCCGCCGCGGCTCGAGTCCTTGCCAAGCTCGAGCGGGCCCTGGAACAGGGCCGAGAGCAGCGGCGTGGGCATTCGCTCGGCGTGGAGCTGCCCGAGCGCCTCGTCGAGCCCGATCGCCTGCTGAATCAGCCCGCGCAGCTGGACCGCGAACGCCTCCCACAGCTGTTCGAAGCTGGTGAACGTGCGCGGATCCGCCGTCACTGGCCCGATCTGCTGGTCCTGGGTGACCGCCGTCTTGCCCTGCCACAGCGTCAGCTCGAGAGCCCGGGCCAGGTTGAGCACGATCGACGCGCCCGCCCCATGGTCACGACCACCGCTCAGCGGCGAGCCGTTGACCACCGCAAAGTCGCGCGCGTGGCCCAAGCGCTGCCCCTGGTTGACCAGGGTCATGATGCTGGTGACGTCGTTGTGGATCGCCGGGATCGCGCCCGTGTTGACGATGACCTGGACCACGCGCTGGCGATACGCTCGATCATTGACGTCGCCGTGAAACCGAGCGGTGACGCTGGGATCGCGCAGCGCCATCACCTCGGTGGTTCGCAACAACACGTAGGTCAGATCATTGACCGCGTCGCGCCCTCGCTCGTCGACGCCGCCCAGCGTGACCGCGGGCGCCGAGCCGGCCCCGCCCCACAGCCGCTCGGACAGCTCGGGCACCAAGCTGGTGTTGTCGCCGAGCTTGAGCCACAGGCAGCAACACAGCTCGACCGCCCGCTCGGGGGTCAGCACGCCGTCCTCGATGTCGCGGCGGTAGAAGGGCCACAAGATCTGGTCGAGGCGGCCGGGGCTCAGCGCGAGGTTGACGTTCTCGGCGTGCAGGGCGACCTGACACAGCCACAGCGAGTTCACGGCCTCGCGAAAGGTCCGGGCCGGCTTGGCCGGAACCCGCTCACAGATCAGCGCGAGCGCCTCGAGCTCGGCGAGCCGCGTTGTGTCCGTGGTCAGCTGCGCCTGGGCCCGCGCCGCGCCAGCCAAATTCGTGGCGTGCTCGATCGCCCCACGCAGCGCGATCTGAACCGATTGATAGAACTCGATCCGCTCGCGCGTCCTCGGGCCCCTGCTCCGATCGAGCACCCGCTCGCGGCCGCGAGCCTCGGCGATGATGTCTTCCATGCCCTCGTGCAGCACCCGCTCGTAGGCCGGTACGCAGCGCGAGATCCCGTCGACCTTGCCGCAGCTGAACGAGGTCAGGCGCTCGAGCAGGCGCAGGCTGATCGGCGGCGGGCTGCCCAGGCTGGCCCGCAGGCGCTCGAGCATGGACTTGTCGATCCAGTAGGGGAACACGAACAGGTCGAGGATCTCCGCGTCCGCCGGGCTCAGCAGCTGGGGGTTGACCTTGCGCGTGCTGATGACCTCGAGCTCCGGCCAGATCGTCAGCCCCGTGAGCTCGGGGTAAACCGGCGCGCCGATCGGCTTGGAGGTCGTCGAGCCGGCCAACAAGTTGTCGTCCAAGATCGCCGCCTCGCGCTGGGCGAGATAGTGGCGGACCCGCCTCGCGGCCACGAGCTGCGACGGTTCATTGGGGTCGGCCAGCTCCGTCATGAATTGGGTGATCAGCTTTGCGCGCTCGACACAGACTTCGGTCGACGCGGCCAGATGTCGCGCACGGAGCCGCAGGACCCGGGGCATGCTGTCCAGGGTCGTTCGCGACAGCCGCTCGAACAGCGATCCTGGCGAGATACCAAGATCGGGGAGCGTGTCACGTGCATTCGAACGCATCGGTCTCCAAGCGCTTGCGCCCATTACACAGCTTGGAACCCCTGCGACCGAGAGTCACGCAACCTGGTGCCCGCGGGTTGTTCCGGCTCCGGGGTGGTGACGGTGTGAAATTTGCGTTGTGCCTGGCGTCGCCGATCGCGAGCGAATCACAGCTCAGGCTTGCTCGAGCTCGTAGAGCACCACCTGCGTATCTTTGGGCAAGAACAGCCCGCCCCCACAGCTGACAAAGTGAGGGGCGAGCGCGCGTCGGTACCAATCCACTGTCCTCAAGTACACATCGCCGTCGGTTCGCGATTGATCGCAGCTGTGCACCCAGTCGCCCTTGGTCACGGCCTCGAGGTACATCGCTTGACCGGTGTGGCGGGCGAGGTTGCGGATCGCAGCGCGCGCCTGGTTGGCGGGCAGGTACTGAAGGACGCTCTGGCACACGACCAGATCGGCCGGGCGGCCGTGATCATGGTCGACCGCGGAGCCGTGCGCCCAACCGTGCACACCGCACAGGTACTCGCTGAACTCGACCCCGTGGTAGTGGCGCAGTCCTGGAATCGCCCGCTCGAGCGGCGCACGCCACAAGCCGATGCCGCAGCCAAAGTCCAGGACCTCGCGAACCTCGATCTGAAGATAGTCGAGGTACGCGCAGACAAAGCGGACCAGGCGCTCGACCGACGCCTCGTCGGCCACCTGCGTGTCAGGATCGGCGTAGAAGCGCTCGTAGAAGCCCGCATCGAACCGACGACCCACCATGACGCCCGAGCATATCCTGCAACCAACCTCACCGGGTGTGTCACGGACTCGTCATGAGGTGTCCGCAAGATCAGTGTGACCCCTGGCACTCGATGATCATCGCGTGTCGCAACTGCGTGCCAGAATTTACACGGATGTGGTGTCGTTGTTCTGGAGACCGGCGTATAGTCACCCGATGCGTGATCTACAGCTTTCGTTGGTCCTGGTCGCGGCGGTGAGCACCGTCGGTTGTGGCGATCCAAACGCGCGGCCCGGCGATGGAGACGGCGAGACCAGCGGCCTGACCACCGTCAACGCGGAGACCGGTGAGAGCAGCGACACGGACTCCGACACGGATCCGGCGACGACCACGGCCTCGACCACATCCACGACCACGGACGGCGAGCCGAAGTTCGACCTCGGGCCCCTGCCTGACGGCGCGACGGACTGTGGCAGCGGCGAAGGCGGCGGCATGGGCGACTTCAGCTACATCTGGATCGCCAACTCCACGCAGGGCACGGTCTCCAAGATCGAGACCGTGAGCACGATCGAAGAAGGCCGCTACGCGGTCACCAACGATCTCAACATGCAGTCGTCGCGGACCTCGGTCAACCAGTACGGAGACGTCGCGATCGGTCACCGCTTCGCCCCGCGCGTGACCAAGGTCGCCGCCCGGGTCGAGAACTGCATCGACAAGAACAACAACGGCATGATCGACACGTCCAGCGGCGCCGGCGATGTCCGCCCCTTCCTCGAGGACGAGTGCACGCTGTGGTCGATCGATCTTCCCAACCAGGGCAACGGCACCCGCGCGGTCGCCTGGGAGGGCGGCAGCATCGACCCGGACACCTGCGAGAACACCATCCCCAACCCGCGCCTGTGGGTTGGCTATGGCCAAAACCCCCTCCAGGTCTACCGGCTCGACGGTGAGACGGGCGCGGTGCTCGATCACGTGCAGGTGGCTTCGAGCGGCTTCGTCTACGGCGGGGCGGTCAACGCCGACGGCGACTTCTGGGTCTCGGATCGCTCGGGTCGCACGCTGTCCAGGGTCGACGCCGAGACCCTCGAGGTCTCGGTGTTTCCGGTCCCCGGCAGCGCGGCCTACGGCATGGGCGTGGACCAGAACGGGCACCCATGGATCGCCACCCACAGTGTTGGGGTTGGCGACTTCGTGTATCGCTTCGATCCTGATCTGCAGACCTTCACCTCGGCGGGCGGGACCAGCGGGCGCTACCGGGGCATGAACATCGACCGCGAGGGCCGGGCCTGGGTGGCCGGAAACTCCCCCTGCCGCCTGGCGCTGTTTGATGCGGTGCAAGAGACGGTGATCAACGACGCGATCGAGCTGCCGGGGTGCGTGGATCCGGTCGGCGTGAGCGTGGATCGCGATGGCTATGTGTGGGTCGTGGATCGCGGCGCCAGCGTGGCCTGGAAGGTCGATCCCAACTTCCACATTGTGGTCGGGACCGTGAATGGCCTCGTCAATCCCTATACCTACTCGGACATGACTGGGCAGGGGTTGAACTTGGTCGTGAACCCGCCCGGGTGAGCTCCGGTCGGTCGGGTTCGGGCCGAGATCGTCATCAATGGCGACTCGGCCGAGCGAGGACCTGAATGATCCGCTCCGAAGCTCGCGCCACAATCGACAGCTCACGATTCTCCGCGGCCAGCGCTCGCTCAGCCGCGACGTCGAACGGCACCAGCTCGTGCTCCGGTGCCAGGGCCCAAAACCCCTCGTCCTTCGCGACCAAGTCCGAGGTCAACCCCTCGACCAATTCAGCGGCGAGGTGTCGATCCGCCCGGGTGACTAGCGCGATCCAATAGCTCGACAGCCGCGGCGTGACCACGGGGACCTCGACCACCCGCGGGCAGATGTTTCGAAGCCGAGCGACCCGCTCGAGGATCTCCCGGGCCGAGAGCGTCTCGGGGCCGGGCAGCGGGTAGACAGCGCTGCCGCTGAGATCGAGATCCACAGCCAGGCGCAGCGCGGCGCTCACGTCTTCGATCGCAATCGGCTGGGAGCGATGCCGGAGCCAGCGCGGGAGCACCATGACCGGCAGGCGCATCGACAGGTCGCGGACGATCCGCCAGCTCTGGCTGCCGCGACCGATGATCATCCCGGCCTGGAGCTCGATCGTGGACACCGAGCCGCTGCGCAGGGTCTCGCCAGTGGCCAGGCGGCTACGCAGGTGCTTGGACGGGCGGCCCGCTGGTCGAACGCCACCCAAGTAGACAATGCGTGTGACGCCGGCCTGCTCGGCCGCCGCCAAAAAATTTGCGGCCATCCGCTGCTCGGCTGCCTCGTAGTCCTGCTCGCTCTCGGACTCGGCCATCCCGTGGACCAGGTAGATGGCGGCGTCTCGGCCGGCGAGCGCCGCGGCGATCGACTTGGGGTCGGACATCTCGAGCTGACAAAACTCGAACTGGGGTTTGCGGCGCCTGGCCTTGGCGGGATTGCGGGTGGCACCGCAGACCTCGTAGCCGGCCCGGACCAAGACTGGGTGCAGGTGGCTGCCGACGAATCCGGTCGCGCCGGTCAGCAGCACCCGCTTGCCAGGCTTGGGCATGACCACACTGTGGGCCTAAATTGTCAGCCGACCACCCCGCATCGGGTTCCAGTCGGTGGTTGAGCCGCTGGGCGTCGCAGCTGCGACGCCCAGCTCTGCACGATCACGGGAACATGATCGGTGGAAGCGGCGGGAACGAGACGCCGCCTGGTCCGCCGGGCGATCCCACCGTGACGGCCGTCGGGGCCGCCGGGGTGCGGGCCTGGGTCCGGTGAGAAGTTGGGGTAGGCCGGTGGGGTGCCGCCGCCGCCATCGCCACCGCGACGGCCGAGCCGGTGTCGCACGAGACCACCGCACACATTGGCGGAAAGCTGATCGTCGGTGAGCCCCAGCCGAAGCCAACGTTGTAGTCGAGCACGCCGAGCGAGCGCTCGGTGAGGTAGTCCTCGGCGACGACGCACCGATCGATCGGGATTGGATCGTCGCCTACGATGCACTCGCTAGAGCGCTGGATCCGTGCGTTCAAGAGCCCGCAGCCGGTCCGACACGCGCTGCTGTTGGGATCGCAACTACGCGCGACCCGAGTGAGGCCCAGCCGATGCTACAGTTCGCCCCGTCCTCGACGTAGTACTCGTTGAAGTCGCTGCCCAGCGCGGACGGCTCGGGCAGCACCACGTTCGGGCCCTCGATCCGCTGCTGGATGTCAGCGCTGGCAGACCGGCCCACACTCGATCATCCGGGTCTTGCGGCTGGGTGCACATCGATGCCCAGGTAGTTCACGTGTTCCTCCGTTCGCTTCGAGGCTGCGAAAGGCAGCGGCGCTTCGTCCCTAGTTTGTCCTCGCGGCCGACCGCTGGCAGATCCCCGCGGTCAGCCCGGCTCGAACGTGAGGACCACGTTGCGTGCCTCACGCTGATCAGGCCTGCACCATGGCATCTATCCGCGCGAGCGAGCGGTTAGGTGATAGCCGGGGAAATCAGCTACAATCCCACCTCCGGAATCTACTCAATGGATCAGTCCTGGCTAAACGATCTGAGAGATAATCCCGCACAGCTCTCACAGCGTGCGATTGCTATGTTCCGCTGACCGGAGACGGAGGCTGCGAGACCGTGCTCAACGCGCGGTTCGACAAAGCAGTGTCCTCCGGGCTCGTCGTCGACGAAGGCTGCATTGACGAAGCGCTAAAAGGACCCGCCTTGCTTGGTTGTGCCAAGTATCCATGGACAGAGAACGAGGATGGGGGATGCGTGGCTCTGTCTGGAAGCCTTGACACCGGAGAATCCTGTGTAAATGACTGGGGCCTCCATCCACTGCGCGTGCGGCCGTGCCGGGAAGGCTTGAAGTGTCTTGATGGCCGGTGCGTGCCGTCAAATGACCCCGGCAAGTACGGGACGGTCGGCTCCGCGTGCCATTGGCCGGCTCCGAACTCGTGCCACATGTTCGAACTCTATTGCGCCGGCGAATCGACGTGCCAACCGTCGCTCGAGATTGGACAGCCATGTGATGATGCGTATGCCTGCGTATTTGGGGCGTACTGCAAAGGGGTGGGTTCGGGATCGACGGGAGTATGTGAGCCGGTAATCAGTCAAGGGGGTGCGTGCGAGCCCCAGGACCTGAACACCTGCGAGCGTCCTGCGGAGGCCGATGAGGCCGCTTACTGCGATCCCAGCAGGAACGGGGGCACGTGCGTGCTTGGAGTCCCCGGGATTTGTTCTGGCCACCATCCGCTCTTGCGCGGGGGCTAAGGGCCTACGATTTCAGCAAGGACAGCTACGGCAAGCCCGAGTATGAAGCGCTGCGACCGGTCGTTGACGATTGGCGTCCCAAGTAGGACTCGTTGCTGCGGCTCATCCCCTTACCCCGATACTGCCGGCCACAGGTAGACCAGGCCGACCGGCTCGATCCGGCACAGCTGGATCTCGTAGAGGGCGCGCAGATCCGCGGGCTCATGCTCGATCTCGCGTTGGATCGCGGCGACCCGATCTTTGAGGGCGTCGCGGTCGGCCAGGCTCTGGCCAAAGTCTGCGCGGACGCGGCCCAGCAAGGCCCGACGCTGGCGCCATCGCAGGCGCCGTCGTGGGCTTCAACTCGAGCCCCAGGCTGTCGTCCTTGTCGTCATCTTGCCAGCGCAGGTCGAGACTCAGCGTCGGGTCGGACGTGTCCGCGAGCGCAGGTCCTCGAAGGTCGCGTCACGGGCAGCTTCGGTATCGACCGCGAAAACGCGGGTCGAGTCTGAGTCAGTTGAGGCGGCGACGATGACGAGCGACGACGGACCGCGACCTTAGAGCACGTGGCCCATCTTGGCCTTCTTGGTCCGCAGGTACTGCACATTCTCATCCCGCGGCTCACTGACAATCGCCTCACGAGAGGCGATCTGCACACCATTGCTGCGCAGCCCTTCGACCTTGAGCGGGTTATTCGTGTGCAGCACGATCGACTCGACCTCGAGCGCGTGGATCATGGCCGCGGCCAGATCGTAGCGACGCATGTCACCGTCGAACCCAAGGTGCAGGTTGGCCTCCAGGGTGTCGTACCCGTTGTCCTGCAGCTCGTAGGCACGAACTTTCTCAGCAATGCCGATCCCGCGGCCCTCTTGGCGCATGTAGATGATCAGCCCGAAGTGATCGGCGCCGATCCGGTCGAGCGCGAGCTCGAGCTGGTCGCGGCAGTCGCAGCGGAGCGAGCCGAACACGTCGCCCGTGAGGCACTCGGAGTGGACGCGCGTGGGGACTTCGGCGGCGCCGGCGATGTTGCCGCAGACGATGGCGACGTCGTCGAGCCGGCGGCCCTCCACGTCTGTGAAGGAGACGACCTCGAGCTCGCCGTGGCGGGACGGCAAGCTTGCGCGGGCGTAGACCCGAACGACCGGTGTGCTCGAGAGCACCTCAGAAGTCCCGGCTCGAGTCGACAATGCCCTGGTAGAGCCTGTTGCTGGCAACCATTCCCTCGCTGATCGAGCTGACTACCAACTCCAGTAGCTCATCCTGGTCCCGCTGCAACGTGTCGTAGTAGCGGTGCCGGTCCACGTGGTGGATGATGGCGGGCCAGTAGCTCTCGTTGATGAGGATGTGGTTCATGGCCAGCCGCGCGACTCGCCCGCTGATCTCTGGCCACGGGAGGATGCGGATGACCTCACGGTGCACTTCGCACGCGAGCTCGATCGGGTGGGCGCGCTTGCACTCCTCCGTGCGAAACCAGTCGGTCAGCTTGCGCATGCGGTAGCTGATCTTGTCAGCCTGCGCGAGCTCGTGAAAATACATGCGGTGGATCGGGTTGTCCTTGCGGTACTGAACCTGATCCTTCTTGTCGGCCGGCAGCAAGATCTGGTGGAGCCGCTTGAGCCAGTCGAGGTTGAGGCTCAGCCGCTTGCCGCGTGACTGCAGGATGTAGTCGATGCCCTCGTAGAGCGACGAGATGTGGTTGTAGCCGGGGATCAGCGCCGGGGTACTGATGATCTCCGGGTCGATCGCGGCCTTGATCTCGGCGACGGAGAGGACGGTGCCCTCGAGCGCGAAGTCGTGGAAGATCCACGACATCCGAAACCGCTCGTCGAACGCGGCGCGCTGTCGGGGACCGAGCATGCCAAGCTTCTCGAGCAGCAGCTCCGAAGCCTCGTGCAACTGGCGAAAATTCCTGGTTCGCGGCGCCATCGGGCTTTCTTCGTACTCAAGCCCCATACCGGGGGTGGCGGAACCTACTCGCCGGTTTTGGTGGGGTCAACTCTCTGGGACCTAAGTCTTCGTCATTCCAGCGAAAATTTTGACCCTGGGCCGCCCTGCTGGCACGAGGGAGGACAGTGCCGGAGTTCCACGTCAGCGTGCTCGCGCAGCAACTGTGCGATGCGGTCGCGCCCGCGATCGACGCACATCCGGACGGGGTCGTCGTCGACGCGACCTGCGGCGCGGGTGGGCACACCCACGCGATCCTGCAGCGGAGCCGCCCTGCCCGGGTGATCCTGCTGGACCAGGATCCGGCCGCGCTCGCGCACGCGAAGGCGCGACTGGCCGGCGCGCCGTGCCCACTCGAGTTTCGCCACGCTCGCTTCTCGACCCTCGGCGCCGTTTTGGATGACCTGAACATCCCGCAGATCGCCGCTCTGATCGCAGACATCGGAGTATCCTCACACCAGCTCGACACCGGCGGGCGCGGGTTTTCGTTCCGCGAGGACGCGCCGCTCGACATGCGCATGGACCCAACTGCGGGGCCCACGGCGGCGCAGGTGCTCGAGAACATCGAGGTCGGGGAGCTCGCCGATCTGCTGCGTCGCTACGGTGAAGAGCCGGAGGCCCGGCGGGTGGCGGCGGCGATCGTGGCGGCTCGACCCACGACCACGGGCGCGCTCGCGTCGGTGGTCGAGAACGCGATGTCAGGCCGCGCGCGCCGCCTGCTCGGCAAGCGGATCCACCCAGCGACCCGGACCTTTCAGGCGCTGCGGATCTTCGTCAACCGCGAGCTCGACGAGCTCGACGCGCTGCTCGAGCACGGGCCACAGCGCCTGTGCGTCGGCGGGCGCATGGCGGTGATCAGCTTCCACTCCCTCGAGGATCGCCGGGTCAAGCGTCGCTTCACCGAGCTGACCCGCGCCCCCGAGCTCCCGCGTGGGCTGCCGATGACCGCCGCCGAGCTGCCTCGCGCCCGGTTTGCGATCCCGGCTGGGTTCCCCCGTCGGGGCGCGCAGGCGGATCAGGCCGAGCTCGACTCCAACCCTCGATCCCGCAGCGCGCGACTGCGGGTGATTGAACGCGTGATGCCATGAGCCTGCTACGTCGCCGCCGCCCCCCTGAGCCAGCTGTGGCCGAGCCCACCACCTCGGTCGTGGTCCTGCCTCGCTCACGCCGACGCGGACCCGCGGGCAATGTCGCGGCCGAGCGACTGCGCCGCAAGCAGGCCAAGGTCGAGGTCCAAGATGGCCGACCGCACGGGTGGGGCCGGGCCGAAGATCCCGATGCCGAGTCCCGCGAGAAATTTAGCTTTCTGGCTCGCCGCCGGGCCAATGGCACGCCGCTGCTGTTGTTCACCGTGCTCGCGGTGCTGACCGGAGTCGGCCTGGCGCGGGTCGAGTCGCGGATCGAGATCCTCGACGTCGCCAACGAGATCACCGAGCTCAGCGGGGATCAGCAGCGCTTGCTGGATCGCAAGCGTCGACTCGAGACCGAGCGCGCGTACCTGCGGCGACCGGCGCGGGTCAGCGATCAGGCGACCGAGCGGCTGGGCATGGAGCCGGCGCCCCCCGAGCGAATTCAGCGGATCGAGCTGCTGCCCGCCGCGCTGCCCGAGCCCGAAGCTGATGTTGAATCCGAGAGGCCAAATCCGTGAAGACCAAGGTCCGCCGCAATATCGATCTGATCGCCAAGCACGGGCTGGGCTTGCTCCGCAAGGCCAAGCTGACGGCGTCGGCTGACCCCACGGACCCCGATCCGACCGCGCCGAGCCAGCCGAGCCAGCCAGTCATGCCCAAGCCACCCCGCGCACGGCGGCCGCGGTTGCCGGATCTCTCCGAGCTGCCCCAGCTCCCCCAGCTCCCCCAGCTCCCGGAGATGGCCAGCGACATTCGCTCGATCCGTCGCCGCTCGGCGATCGTCGGCGGCCTGGTGATCGCCGGCTTGCTGGGCATGGGCTGGCGCAGCTGGAACATCGCCGTCGAGCACCACGCCGAGTACGCCGCGCAGGGCAACCGCCAGCAGCTGCGCACCTACACGCTAGCAGCCAGCCGCGGCAACGTGGTCGATCGCAATCACATCTCGCTGGCGGTCAATGATCGGCTCGAGCGGATTGTCATGAACCCGCGGTTGATCCGGGCTTACGACAAGCAAGACAAAGTGCTCGAGTTCTTGCTGACCATGTTCGGGCCGGAGCACGCCGACTACATCGTCAGCGAGCTCGAGCGGGACAAGGCTTACCGCAAGCTCAAGCTGCCGCTCGACGAGGACAAGGTCGCGGCCGTGCGCGCGGCCAAGCTGCCGGGGATCCGGCTCGAGCAGGATCCTCATCGTGTCTACCCTCGCGGGTCGCTGGCGGCCCACGTGCTCGGCCGCGTCAACGCGCAGGGCCAGGGCAACCTCGGCGTCGAGCTTGGTCTCAACGATGATCTGGCCGGGCGCGCGGCCAGCTCTCCAGCCTATTACGCGGCGTTTGGCGGGGTCGGCCACAAGCTGCTCGTCGACGGCCACCCCGACCATGGGATCTCGCGCGGGCACACGGTCGTGCTGACGATCGACTCGGCGATCCAGGCCATGGCCGAGCAAGAGATCGACACCCTGGTCCGCAACTGGCACCCGGTCGGCGCCAGCGTGATCGTGCTGGATCCCAGCTCGGGCCAGATCCTGGCCCTCGCCAATCGGCCGACCTTCGACCCGAACCACCCGGTTGCGAGCACCTCGCAGACGGTCAACCTCGCGGTCCAGCACGCCTACGAGCCGGGCTCGACGCTCAAGGCGATCACCGTCGCGGCCGCGCTCGAGCAGGGCACGATCCGGGCGGATCAGACCTTCTTTTGCGAAGAGGGGCGCTGGCAGTACACGCCGCGTCACGCGATCCGGGACACCAAGAACAAGGGCTGGCTCGACGTCACGGACATCCTCGCGGTCTCCTCGAATATCTGCACGACCAAGATCTACGAGACTTTGGGCAAAGAGTCGCTGTATCGCTGGATTCGTCGGTTTCACTTTGGCGACCGACCCGAGATCCAGCTGCCCGCCGTGAGCCCCGGCATGGTCGCCGATTGGCGCAAGTGGTCCGACATCCAGGCCGCCAACGTCAGCTTTGGCCAGGGCATGAGCGCGAGCCCGCTGCAGGTCGCCGCCGCGTTTGCGGCGCTGGCCAACGGCGGCGTGTACCGGACGCCAACCCTCGTCGCGCAGGTGCTCGACGCCGACAGCGAGGTCGTCTGGGATCACGAAATCGACGGAGTCGAGGGCGAGCGGATCGTCCGTAAAGCGACCGCCGACACCGTGCTCGAGATGCTGACGGCCGTGGTCGAGACCCGCGAGGGCACCGGGAAGAAGGCCAAGATCGAGGGATACGAAGTCGCCGGCAAGACCTCGACCGCGCAAAAGGCCAACCCCCAGGGCGGGTATTTCGAGGACCAGTACTACGCGAGCTTCGTCGGCGCGGTGCCAGCCAACGGGCCCAAGCTGGTGATCTTGGTGTCGGTCGATAACCCCGAGGGTGGCCACTACGGGAACGAGGTCGCGGCGCCAACCTTCGCGCGGCTCGGGGCCCGGGTCCTGGCGTACATGGGGGTCCCCGGTAAAGACGGCACGCTGCCGGTCCCCGATGCGATCGCCCTGGCCGAGGACGCGCCCGCGCTGGTCGAGGGGTTCATCCCGGACCTCGACGTGCAGCCGGCGTTGCCGGGGCGCCGGGCCGTGGAGTTCACGACGGGGCTGCCGGACTTTACCGGGCTGACGCTCGCGCAGGCGCTGGCGGAGGCCGAGAAGGCCCACGTGGAGCTGCAGGCGAGCGGCTCGGGGTTGGCGGTTGGGCAGAGCGTGCCGCCGGGACCGGTGCAAGCTGGCGCCGAGGTGATCGTGCACTTCCAGCCGCTCTAAACCGACACACTGCGCGGGGTAATTGTCAGATCGAACCACCGGCGCCCGCCGTCGACTGGGCCGGCCCGTCCGGTCTACACCACGCGCCACGCCCCCGCTCGCCGCGGTGGTCGCCTACCACACGACCGCGTAGGACAGGGTGATCTGGTCGTAGGCCGCGGTTCGGCAGTCCCAGGCCGACTCGACCAGCGGCTTGCCCTGTGAATTCAACGCCTCGAGCGTGCAGGCCAGCGACTCGTGGTCAAACGTGAACATGCGCTTTAGCGAGCCGCCCTCCTCCTCGAACCGAACCCGCATTTCATAGGTGCCCTCGGCGTCGATCGAGCAGTCGCTGTCGACGTAGCACTCCCAGTCGGCGAGCTCGTTGACGCTCACGCTGGTCGACCAGCCATACAGGCTCTTGCCACCGAGCTCCACGGCGGTACTCGATGCCATGGTCGAGCCGATCTGCTCCCAGGTCTCGCTGCTTTGGTTGAAGGCTTCGATGTTGACGGTTGCACCTGCTGCGGATGCGTAGCCGTGGAAGCCGAGCGGGACGTCGGGATCGAGGTGGTCCCCGGTGACCGGGGAGTAGACGCAGGCGCTGAGACTGGCGATTGCGGCGAGGATCGCCAGACGTGTGATTGTGTGTTGCATGACTTGCTCCTTGCCTCGAGACGAAGCAAGGGCCATGCCCGGCCGAGGACGCTCAGCCGCGTGAATTTTTCGGTGTCCTCAGATGAGGACTGTGGGGGTCGCCAAGGCCGAGCTCGGGCGACGACTCGATCGCGCGCCGAGCTGGGTGAGCCGTCGGCTGGCGCTGGTCGAGGCGCTGCCCGAGGCCGCGCAGGAGTCAGTGCGGGTGGGAAAGGTAAGCGTGCAAGTCGCTACCAAGATCCTCGTGCCATTGGCCCGGGCCAACGTCGACGACTGTGAAGTGCAGACACGGCCAACGTCCGCAGTTGAGCGGGGCATGGTCGCTGGGTTAGTCTGACGGCGGCATGTGGATTCGCTCGTCCCTGTTTGTCATTTCGCTGCTCGGATTCACGTGCTCGCCCGGGAGTCCGCCGCACTCTGCTCGGCTGCAAGACGGGCCGAGCGCCGACTCGGCGCAGAAGCCATTGGCCGAGGAAGAGCCCAAGACGAATGAAGCCGCACCTGCTTCCGAGCCTCAGGAGCCGACAAGTCCCACGGTGCGAGCCGTCGATCGCCTGGCAGTCGGCTGGTACGACGCGTCGCGGCCCGATCCCGTCATGGAACTACTCTGCGAGTCCTCGGCAGACTGGATGCACGCCGAGGACGAGGAGATGTTCTCCTGCACGGTCACGCAAGAGACCGTCCACGTGGTAGATCCCAACGGCGTGGCGGCGTGGACTGTCCAGCATGGGGCCATGGGCAAGCAAAGCGGCGCTCCGCGGTTGATACCAAACGGCACGAGTCTACCGCAGCGGTCGATGCCCGTGCTCGTGATGCCCGAGCCGCCACCGGCGGCAGATGCTCGGATTTTGCCAGTGAGCGTGTCGAGTCCCTCGGACCGGGCGAAGGCGGCCACGGCGGCGGTGGCGAAGGCGGTCGCAGCGATCGAGCACGAAGTGCACGATGCCAGCGAGCTACCGATGACAGCCATGTTCGAGATCATTGGGAGCGTCGGCAGCTTCGGCGGGAAGGCTGACACCCTCGTTGTATATGAGGTGGAGGACAGCTCGGCCGACTGGGTGGGCTCCCAGGTTCTCGTGGCGCTCGCAGACCAGGAGGTCGTCGGGGTGTTCGGTACTCCGCCGCTGTCCTGGTACCACTACCAAGCTGTCGGCGCGACCGATCTCGACGGCGATGGCGTACAAGAAGTGCTGTGGTGGGCCCGCGCCGACGGCGTGGGAGTTGGCCTCAACCTGACCTACTTCGCCGGCGGTGCCCACCACGAGACCAACCTGTTCTCATGCCAGTGCGGCGAGGCGTTCAAGTCGGTCTATCGCTGAGCGCCCACGCTGCCCCTTCCCAAGCCAGATCAACTCAGGCCTACGCGTCAAGCAATTGAGTTCTACACTCCGACACGAACACATACGACCCCCATTCAGCAGCAAAGAATATGGGGTTTGGAACGATGATCTCAAAATCGTTGTCTCGAAGGTCTGGGATAGCGGAAACCTGACGGTAAGGTAGCCATGATCGCAATTCTAATGGGCCCAAACAACAAGGCAGTCGAACTCTCACTGCGCGGACCACTCGTGGTCGGACATAGGCCGGATTTTCTCTTTCTTTGGCGAGAGCCAGCATACCTGGAGAGGTTCAACCAGGGCTTCATAGCGGGAGGGATGGTCGCCGCTCGACTTATCGAACTCACGGCCACCCTCGAGAGTGCAGCCCAAAATCAATGGCGCCCAGGGGAGGTCTACGAACTCGAAGCCTGGCGAGGTCACCGAGGGCTGTGGACAACGGTCAACGAGGGCCTGGGCCCTTGCATTGCGCTCATGCTACACCTCGAGCCGAACCTTGGCATCGAACTCGAGTATAGTCTCGATCCTACAGAACAGACAGCATGGGCCCCCTTCTCTGAAGATAGTCTGCTATCTCATATTGAGCGGTTCACTGTCGTTCCAACGTAGCCCTGACAGGAGTGCGCGGAGACCCGGGCTGAGAGTCTGCGGGGGGAACATCCGACGATCAGAGGCTCGAGGCAGCTCGGCAGTACGCGAGAGCCGCGACCCCGGACCCATCTTCGTCGTATCCATTCAGCGAACCGCGTGGCGGCCCGATTGACGCGCAGACCGAACACCCCGACCTCTTGCTTCTCGCGAGCCCGCCGGAGCGAGGCCCGTTCGGTCGACGCTCAGCGGCGGCAGCTGAGCAGCGTGTGGGCCAGCCCGATCCCATCGTGCTCGGCGTCGACCTCGAGCTCGGCCTGGCGCACACAATCCAGGAACACATCCGCGCGGTACAGCTGGCTGTTGCCGTTGGCGAGCGCCGTGAAATACAGCGACGTCATCTGCAGGCAAAATTTCGCCGCCGCGAAGCGCTGGCGATCCCAGAAGGTCTCGAGGATGAAGATCCGCGCGTCGCCCTCGAGCGCCGCCCCGCAGCGACGCAAGATCGCCACGATCTCCGCCTCCGAGAAACAATCCAGGAACTGGCTCATCCAGATCACGTCGAACCCGCGCGGAACCTCGCAGCGCTCGTCGAGCAAGTCGACGGCGAGGAACCGGGCCCGATCGAGCAGCCCCTCGGCGGCGATGTTGCGCCGGGCGACGTCGAGCTGGCCGGGGAGATCCATGATCGTGATCTCGATCTCGGGGTCGTGGCGCATGCAGGCGATCGCCCACTTGCCCGTGTTGCCGCCGATGTCCAGCAACCGGCGCGGCTTCGACTTCAGCACCAACGGCAGCGCGACCGGGAACGCGCTGTCGGAGTAGTGGTGGTCGAACCCAAACCACGACTGCTGAACTTGACCGGGCAGCTGGGCCAGGCCCGCGTAGATCGTGGGCCACTCACCGAACACCTGCAGCCCGGCGGGCTTGCCCGACGCGATCGCCTCGTCGAGGTGGGCGAGGCCGCGGTAGTTCACGTCACGCGTGAAGTCCATGTTCGCCCGGGTCATGCCGTCGTGCTGGAGGTAGTGCGCGGTGTTGGTCAGCTGGTAGCGGCGCTGCTCGTCCTCGCTGAACAGGCCGATCCCGAGCCCAGCCTCGAGCAACACGCGGACGCCGTAGTGCGGCAGCGAGACCTGCTCGGCGATCTGTTCGAGGGTCAGGCCGTCGGGGCTGCGCTCGATCGCCGCGAACACGCCGCGATCTCGCAGCACACACGCGGCCTGAAACACGAAGGGCGCGAACGCAATCCACTGGGCACGCTCGAGTGCTTCCAGTGCGCTGACGGAGGTCTTGTTGGGCCGAGGCGTCATCGCTGGAAGCAAGGTAACGTAATCGAGCGCGATCTCGATGGGTGGTGGTGAGATTTTCGACCTCTGGACGGCTGGGCCCGGATACGGGATGGTAGAGGCATGAGCGACGACTCGAGCCCAGCGGAGCGCGTCGCTCGACGCCGCCGGGCCGTCATCTGGGGCGGCGTCGCGATCCCGCTGTTGCTCTACGTGATCCCGTACGGGCACGTGGTCGGTCGGCCGCTCGTGTGGCTGTCGACGCTCGTCCACGAGCTCGGCCACGGGATCACGGCGTGGCTGGTCGGCGGCAGCTTCGACCACTTCGTGATGTTCACCGACGGGTCCGGCGTGGCCCACTGCAACGGCCAGCATGAGTGGGGGCACGCGCTGACCTGCGCGGGTGGACTGGTCGGGCCCGCGCTGATCGCCGCGATCGGGTTCGTGGTCGCCCGGCGCGAGCGGGCCTCGCAGGTTGGCCTGGGGGTGGTCGCGCTCGCGCTGCTGGTGCTCACGATCGCGGTCGCTGGCAACGCGTTCGCGTGGGTGTTCATGCTCTCGATCGTGGCGGTGCTCACGTGGATCGTCGCGCGGCGCAGCGCCGAGCCAGCGCAGATCGCCACCGTGTTCCTCTCGATCCAGCTCGCGCTCAGCGTGTTCTCGCGCGGGGACTACCTGTTCATGCGCGAGGCGACCACCGGCGAGGGCGTGTCACCGTCTGACGTGGCGATCATGTCCAAGATGGTCGGCGGGCCGTTTTGGATGTGGGGTCTGGCCTGCGGCGGGTTCTCGATCCTGGTCCTGGCGGCGGGGCTGTGGCTGTTCACGCGGGGCTACCTGGATCTGCGATGGCCCCGGCGCAAGGCCGTCGCCGCTCGCTGAGATTGCGTATCATCCGCGGCGATGTCCATCGTCCTCTACCACCATCCCTGGTCGCGCGCCGCCAACGTCGTGTGGATGCTCGAAGAGCTCGAGCAAGCCTACGAGCTGCGCTACGTCGACATCCTCGCGGGCGAGCAGTCGACCGAGGCGTTCCGCCAGCGCAATCGCATGTCCAAGCTCCCGTCGCTGCTCGACGGTGACACGGTGGTCAGCGAGACCGCTGCGATCGGCGTGTACCTGGCGGATCGCTACAGCCTTGGCCAGCTCGCCCCCGCGCTCGACGACCCCGCGCGTGGGCCCTACCTGCGCTGGTGCTTCTTCGCCCCCTCGGTGCTCGAGCCCGGCTGCGCGGCGCACAGCTCGAACTGGGACTTCAAGCCGGGCTCGGTCGGTTGGGGCACTTGGGAGAACATGCTCGCGACTTTGGAAGACGGCATCGGCGAGGGCCCGTGGCTGCTGGGAGATCGCTTCACCATGGCTGACGTGATCCTGGGCGGCACGGTCGCGTTTATGCTGCAATTCAAGATGCTCGAGGCCCGGCCGGCGTTCGTCGCCTATGTGGAGCGGCTGAACCAGCGGCCGGCGCGGATCCGATCGAACGAGAAGAACGCCGCGATCGCGGACGCCCACGGGCTCGAGCAGTCTTAGTCGCGACAAGTCGCTACAGGAGATCGTCGGGCTCCGACTCGGCCGCGACCGCAGCCAGCCCGCGCTCGAGCGGGCAGCTTCGCGGGTCGACGACCTGCCCGCGACGGTAGCGCTCGAGCAGCTCGCGCGAGCGCTGGGCGAGCAACCGGCGGACCTCCCGGCGCATGCCCTTGACGCGGGGGATCGTCAGCGAGTCGTAGCCGGTGGTCTGGTGGCGCAGCCACGCGATCGTGGCGGCCTCGGCTCGGCGCTCGATCGGGATCCGCTTGGTCCGCGCGACCGTGCCGCTGCCAACCGGCACCGCGTGGGCGGAGATCGCCGCGGCCAGCCGCCTGGCCAGACCCGCGTGGCGGGGCGCGAAGTTCAGGAAGCTCAGGATCTCGAGCTCGAACTCGTCGGCGTAGTCGGCCTGCGCGACCGCTCGGCGCTGGCGGCCGGCCTCGAGCTTGCGCGCGTACTCGGGCTTGGCCCGCTCGAGCTCGAGCTCGCTGCGGAGCGCCGCGATGTGCTTGGACGGCGCCCACAGCCCGAGCGAGAAGCTCTTGCGGCCGCGGCGTTGCTTGACCGTCCAGGTCGGGCCGGCCTTCTTGACGCGACGGGTCAGCGCCGCGTCACCGGGGGGCAGCAGGGTCCAGTCCTGGGGGACCTCGAGCAGCTCGCCGGCCTCGGTGCGGACTTGCCGAGGGCCGGGGCCGGGGGCGACTTCGCGAGTCTTCGCGGGCACGGCCGAGACATACGGCGCGGACGCGAGCGACTCAAGCCCGGTCAGCGATAAGCCGTGATCTCGACGCCGAGATCGTCCACCCACGGAAACGGATCGTTGCTCGTGGGCAGTTGGCCAACGTCCGTGCGCGGGCTCAGGATCACGGTCAACGTCGAGAAGTCGATCATCTCCGCCAGCTGGCGCATGCGCACGCGCGCGGCCTCGAGCTCGATGCGGATCCGGTCGAGCTCGACGCGGATCTTCAGCGCCTGCTCGACGCTCGTGGCCCGAGCCAGCAGCGCCTCGAGCTGCGCGACGATCTCCTCGAGCACGAGGATCCGCGAGTCGAGATCGATGTACTCGGCGGTGACGTCCTCCGCGAGCAAGGTCCGATCGAGCACGACGCCCAGCGCCATCAGCTCCTTCATGGCGTCGAACAACCGGTTGGCCCGGATCCGAATGGTGATCTGGTAGTCGTAGCGCGACTCGATCCAGCCGCCGTAGCGCTGCGGCAGGCTCTCGGTCAGCTCGGCGGCGGCGTCGAGATCAAACACCGCGACGTGCAGCAGCGCCGTGTAGATGACCTGGCGCGTGACGTCGCCGTGGTCCGCGGGATCTTGCTCGGTCGCGGTGAGCTCTGGAGCCTCGGCGGGCGCCGGGGCAGCGATACCGCCCGTTGGCGCCATCTCGGCCGAACTGGTGACGCGCTTGCCGAGCTTGCGACTGGCCTTGCCCTTGGCCTCGACCCGGCGCTCGCGGCCGCCTCCGCGCGGGGCGTCGCGACTTGAGGTCGCGGACTCGGCCATCACTGGCGCGGGACTAGGCGACAGCATGTCGTCCTCGAACCTATAGTCCTCGTCGTCGTCGCTGTCGCCCACACAGATCCCGCTGTCGCAGTACAGCCCCGGATCACACCCACCGCCGGCCGTGCACGAACACCCCTGCGACCCAACCGAGCACTCGGCAACCGGCGCGACCGCGACCCGGTTGGTGTTGGCGGTGACCTGCATGCACGCGAGCGGCAGCGCCAACACCACGCCGATCGAGAACAGCCGCAGCAACGATAGCCAACGGTAGTTGGACATGGCCCAGCTTAGCAGCTGCCGACTGTCGATCGCGGACATTTGGCAGGCACGAGCCGCCGATATTTTCGGCGCTCACACAGACGCGGCCGCCCAGCTCCAAGCTTGGCTGCGCCGCACCAGGCTGGCGGTCGGCGTTGACTACAGCAGCGTCAAGATCGCCTCGACCGGCCGACCCACGACCGCCGCGTCTCCGTGCACCGCGATCGGTCGCTGGATCAGCGTGGGGTGCTCGACCATGTGGCGGATCAGGGTCGCCGCAGGCTCGCTGCCGTCGAGGCCCAGCGCTTTGTTGGCGGCATCCCGCGTGCGCAGGAGATCGGCTGGTTCGAGCTTCAGCAGCTTCAGGATCCGGCGCAGCTCGGCCTCGTCGAGCGGCGTCTTTGTGTACTCGCGGTAGCGGTAGTCCACGCCGCGGTCGTTGAGCAAGGCGACCGCCTTGCGACAGGTGCTTCAGGTGCGCTTGCAGATGAGCTCGAGCATGGCGGGAGACTGCCACGGGCGTCGCTGGCTCGTCACCCCCGCTGGCTCGTCACCCCCCGCTGCGGGGCACGTGCTGATCCAGCATGATCTTGTTGCCGTCTGGATCCTCGAACACGATGTGCGCCACGCCATCGCCGGGCTCGGCGGTCGTGGCGATCTTCACGCCTGCGGCCTGCAGCCGGGCCTGGATGTCGCGGACGTCCTCGAAGGTGTCGAGCGGCTTGGCTTCGTCGCTCCACCCGGGGTTGAAGGTGAGGATGTTGTCCTCGAACATGCCGGCGAACAGGCCGATGGTCGCGGAACCGCAGCGCATGATCGCCCAGCCCTGCTTGGGTTCCCCACCGAAGTTGGTGAAGCCCAGTTGTTCGTAGAACGCGATCGAGACGTCTATGTCTTTGACCGCGAGCGAGACCGAGAATGCGCCGAGGCTCATGCTACGGGTCTAACACAGCTGTCGTGAGCAGAGCGGACCGGGAGCGGCGGCTGGGATCACCGCCGCTCCCGCTCAGCCCACGCCAGGTCAGGCGGCAGCCTTCTCTTTGTCTTTGTCCTGGCCCGCGGCTGACACCTCCGGCTTGGAGGCGCTCAGTGCCGCGACCAGTTGCTCGCGCTCGGACGGGTTCTCGCGCAGCCAGGTGACCACATTGTTGCGCCCCTGCCCGAGCCGCCGATCACCCCACGAGAACCAACTGCCGGCCTTGCTGATCACGCCGGCCTCCAGGCCGCGATCCAGGACCTCGGCCTCGCGGTCGATACCCCGACCAAACGCGATCTCGAACTCCGCCCGGGCGAACGGCGGCGCGCACTTGTTCTTGACCACCTTCACGCGGGTGCGCGAGCCGATCGGCGTGTCGCCGTCCTTGAGCGTGGCGATCCGGCGGATGTCCAGCCGCACGCTCGCGTAGTACTTGAGCGCGTTGCCGCCGGTCGTGACCTCCGGGCTGCCGAAGGTCACCCCGATCTTGTGGCGCAGCTGGTTGATGAACACCATCAGCGTGTTGGTCTGCGCCGCCACGCCCGACAGCTTGCGCATGGCCTGGCTCATGAGCCGGGCCTGCAAGCCAAGGTGATGGTCGCCCATCTCGCCCTCGAGCTCGGCCTTGGGGATCAGCGCCGCGACCGAGTCGACCACGATCAGCCCCACCGCGCCCGTGCGCGCCAGCGAGTCGGCGATCTCGAGCGCCTGCTCGCCGTGGTCGGGCTGACTGACGAGCAGCTCGCTGGGATCCACCCCCAGCGCCTTCGCGTAATGGATGTCGAGCGCATGCTCGGCGTCGATGAACGCACACACGAGCCCGCGCCGCTGGGCCTCGGCGATCAGGTGCAGCGTGAGCGTGGTCTTGCCCGACGACTCGGGCCCGTAGATCTCGACGATGCGCCCGAGCGGGAGCCCGCCGATGCCCAGCGCAGCGTCGAGGTTGAGCGAGCCCGTGGGGACCGCGTCGTAACGCGGCTGATCACCAGGATCGCCGCCCAACGCCATGATCGCGCCCTTGCCAAAGCGCTCGCAGATCGACGCCACGGTGTTGCGCACGGTCTGGCGCAGCGGCGACTCGTCGTCTTGTTTGGAGGTGAGAGAGGAGCTTGTGTTCGGTGGCTTGTTTCGTGCCATGACGAACCCGTAAAAGCGAAGACTGAGCCAGATCGAAGGTTGATTGATCTTGCATAGTTACGGGGATCGGCGGTCGCGAGAGTGGCCCGCCAGCGGGCCAGCGTCCCGTGGGCGGGCCACCTCGGCGGCCCGTGAGCTGACCGGATGTCGACGTCACGTGGGCAGCTTCAAGACCCGCATGATCGCTTCTTCGCTCTCCGCACCCTTCGTGTTGTCCAACTTGCCCATGCGGCTCTTGAACCGGAGGGACAGGCCGCGCAGCTCGTTTGCGCGGCTCCAGTGGGACGAGCGACGTTCGCCGAACCAACGGGCGCGGGTGTCAGCTGGACCCGTTCCGCGCGCCTGGTGACGCCGCACCCGTGCGCCAAGCGTGCTCCGCGTCTTGGCGGCGCTCCTGAGCGGTTCGCTCGACGAGTGACCCCGCTACTCGAACAGCGGCCCGTCCTCGTTGAACTGCAAGTTCCAGAGGATCCGCTCCCAGTCGCTGTTGATCCCGCTGCGATCCTGCCCGTACGGATAGTCGACATGGGCGATGAACACCACGTCGTCCTTCGGGAACATGAACCGGCGGATCTCCTGATCCGGATACCCAGTGTCGCTGTCGACGGTGTGGGCGACGACCTCGATGCCGCGGCGGCCTGGCTTGGACAGGTACTCGTCGAAGTAGTTGAGGCTGTCGACCTGGAAACCGGCCTGCTCGTACTGCAGCTTGTAGCTGGCGGTCGAGCGCTCGTTGATGATCATGTCGGACTTGTCGGTGACGAAGATCGTCAGGACCCGGCTGCCGCCCTCGTCCTCGTCCTCGTCGTCGGAGTCCCAGTCGCTGTCGGAGCTGCTCTCTTCGAACGGGCTGCTGCAGCGAACCAGCGGGATCCACTTGGCGTCGGGCCCCTCAGGCGCGTGCGATGCCTCGACGCAGTCTTTGTAGACGTACAGGACGTCCGGTGTGTAGAAGGTGATCTCGATCCCGGGGATCTTGATGATCTTCCCGTCCTTCTCGGTGGTTCCGGTGGTCGGCTTGTTGAGCCAACGCGCGCGCTCGGATTTCTTCTTGCTGCCGCCGCCGTCTTTTTTACAGGCGGTCAGGCTGAGGCCGGCGGTGGCCATGAGAGCGATGAGCAGGATCGACGTGAATTTGGGCGTCTGCATGTCGGCGGGGGCCGTCGGGGCGGCGGGCGAACCTTAGCAAAGGTCGGGCGCGGCGGTAAATCCGCTGGCGCGAGCGCGTGTACAGGGTCGCAAGCACATGTGCGGGGACGCAGAGATGGCGCCGAGGCAGCGTGTCAGCCGCAGTTTGCGACCTCGAGCGGATTGCGTGGCCCTGTTCGTGTGGGCTGACTTGCGTAGATCGCAAGCCTCGGCCCGCCGACCTCGGGCCCCGCTGGCGCGGCGCAGAGTTGGCCGAGCGCCGCTCGCTCATCCGGCTATCCTGCGCCGCATGAGCGAACCCACCGTGATCGTGACTGGCGCGAGCGCGGGCATTGGCTTGGCGATCGCCGAGCGCTTCGCCTCGCGCGGTCATCGGGTCATCAGCTTGGCCCGGCGTCGCTGCCCGATCGACATCGTCGAGAGCCTGCTGATCGACCTGGCCGGCACCGACGTGGTGCCGGAGCTGCTCCCCAAGCTGCTCCCGCTGTTGCCCCCCAACGCCGGGGTGATCCACGTGATCCACAACGCGGCCGCGTTGCCGCATGACGACGCGCTCGAGGTCGAGGGGCCCGTGCTCGAGCGGACCTTGCGGCTCAACGTGGTCACGCCAGCGCTGCTCAACGCGGCGATCATCCCGGTCATGGCGCCCGGCTCGTCGATCATCTTCGTGGGCTCGACGCTGTCGGAGAAGGGGGTGCCGAGGCGGCTCAGCTATGTGACCGGCAAGCACGCGATGCTCGGCCTGATGCGCGCGACGGTCCAGGATCTGTGGGGCCGGGGGATCAACACGCTGTGTGTGGCGCCGGGCTTCGTCGACACCGGGATGCTGCGGCCCGTGTTGGATCTCGACCCGATGTTCGAGCGCGAGGTGCTGGACATGGTCTCGTATGGGCGGCTGATCGAGCCGGAGGAGATCGCGGAGATCGTCGAGTTCGCCACGCGCTCGCCTGCGCTCAACGGGGCGCTGCTCAACGCGAACCTGGGCCAGCGACAAAATTGATGCGGAGCTACAGGAGCTCGGCCGCGGCCCCGGCAGCGGCGCGCACGACCTTGGTCGCAAACTCGAGGTTGATGGTCTCGAAGCTGTCGGGCCGGCCTTCGCAGTGATACGTGTCCGCGCGGAAGTCCGCGGTGTCCGAGAAGAACACGCAGGGCACATTGTGGCGCCAGAAGTTCGCGTGATCCGAGCGCCGTAGATCCGCGAGCATCGGCTCGTTGGTGAGCGCGGCCGGGATCTCGACGACCAGGTCGTGCAGCTGCAGGCGGGTCGCGTGGGCGTGGAGCAGCCCGACCGCATCGTGGGCGCCGTCGTCGGCCAGGATCGCGATGAAGTCGGCACGAAATTCTCGCGCCGCGACCGAGGCGATCTGCTTGGCGAACATCACGTCGACGCCGGGCGGGAGCCGCTGACTGTTCGGGGTGCTGTCGGCGTACGCGATCGCGTCAAGGTTGAAATACAGCGCGATCTCGCGGCTGTCGGCGATCGCCGCGTCGACCCAGGCGCGCGAGCCATGCAGCCCGGTCTCTTCCTGGTCCCAGCACGCGACGGTGATCGAGCGCTCCCACTCGTGAGCCCCGAGCACCCGCGCGAGCTCGAGCACCGCGGCGGTGCCCGAGGCGTTGTCGTCGGCGCCCGGGCAGTCTTCGATGTGATCGTAGTGGGCGCCGATCACCAGCTCGGGCAGCGAGGAATCTTTGCCGCCCTTGCGGCCGACCACGCTGACACCTGCGCCGTCGACCTCGAACCGAGTGGCCGCGAACCCTGCCGCTTCAAACACCTCGAGGCAGCGATCTTGAACGACCTGCCAGTGCGGCGATCCAGGCGGGCGCGGGGCCGCGATCAGCTGCAGATCAGCGGCGTAGCGAGCCGCGTCGACCTCGTCGGCGATCGCGGCGGCGGCCTCGCTGGCGACCGGTTCGGGCTCCGGCTCCGGCTCGGCCATGGGGGCGGGTGTGGGCTTCGCCTCCGCGGCCGGCTTGGGCTCGGCCGCGGGCTCCGGCTCAGTCTGGCAGGCGCTGCCGCACACGAGCGTGGGCAACAGGACAAACGCGATCAACGCTGGGCGCACGGCGCCCAGCATCGCACGAACTCAGCGACCGGGGACTACTGTTCGTCGGTCGACGACGTGCACTCGGCGATCCCCAGCTGGGCCTGCAGCGCGCAGTTGTAGTCGGTCAAGACCGCGCTGGCGGCCTCGCCAGCGGGGACGTCATCGTCCTTGACCGCGGTGATCCACGCCGTCCAGTTGTCCCGGTAGTCGGCAGCATCGAACCCGTCGAGATCGACCATGAACGGCTCGACGAGCTTGCTGTAGGTCGAGCCTTCGTTGGCCCCGGTGTGCCCCTCGGGGGTGGCCATGAGGCTGTCGACGCTCGGCAGCGCGAGGTCGGTGTACTTGCGGGTGCGCTTGACGAACGCGATGTTCATCTGGCGGAGCACGTCGTCGGCATCGATCTCGGCCGGGTCACCGAGCAGCGCGTCTTCGATGATCGCAATGCCGGGCGTGTTCTTGGTGGCCATGCGATCTTCGATGATCTGAAACGCGCCGTAGGCTTGGTGCGCGTACCAGGCCGCGGTCGCGGCGTCGCCCTCGCTCGCGGCGTCGGCCGACCACTGCATGGTCAAGCGGTGCGCCAGCGCGTAGGTGGTCTTCTCGACCACCTGCTTGGCGGGCGGCACGACCCAGTCATCGATCGCCCACGACTCGGCGCCCTCGATCCCGCTGTGGCCCCACTCGAAGCCCTGATCGATGTCGGCCTCGATCGTGTCGCCAGCCAGGCCGATGCCGTCAGCCAGCTGCGCGAGCGGGCGCAGGTTGCCGTCCCAGTAGCACCAAGCCGCGTCCCAGCGGGCGTAGAGCACCGCGGGATCGTTGCTGGGGTCGGGCAGCGTCGCGGCCACGTCGCTGATCTCGTGGCGGATGTACTGCTGCATGACCAGATAGATCCGCCACTCGATATCCAACAGGTCGAGCTCGGTGCCCTGCAGCGCGGTCAGGATCATCGCGTCGTCGATCAGGGTGCCGGCGTCGACGCGCCCGGTGACCGCGCCTGCGAGCTGCACGAACTCTTGCAGCCCCGTGCCGACGTAGGCGGCCTCGATCTCCAGCGGGTCAGGACTCCCGCTCTGGTTTTCGGCCACGATCGTCGCGAGGTTGACGGTCGCCGCCTCGCACAAGGTGTTGGGCGTGTCGCCAAGTCCGGGCTTCTCGGTGTCGCCGTCGCCGTCGCCGGAATCACCGTCGCCATCACCAGGATCGCCGTCGCCATCGCCGGGATCACCGTCGCCATCGCCGGGGTCGCCATCGCCGTCGCCCGGCGTACCGGTGTCAGATGCGTCATCACCGACGTCCTGCATGGGATCGTCGGTGCACCCAAACAGCGTGAGCGGCACGGCGAGCAAGAGGGAAGTGCGGAGTTGGCGGCAAGTTGTGGAGCGAGTCATGTTCGAAGATCTGTCCCTGAGGTGCCCTCGGCGGGCCGCGGAGCAAGCTAATGAAAACAGTTTTCAATTGCAAGAATGACAGAGGTGAGTGTCCGCTCATCGCGAGAAAGCTTGAATTTTTTGGCCTTGACGACTACCCCGGTTGGCTTTCAAGCTTCGATCAAATGAAAGCGACTTTCATTTGCGAGCTATTTGTGATCGCGGCGGGTCTGACGATCGCGCCGGCTTGCGTCGCCCTCGAGTTGCCGCCGCCCGGTCAAGACGAGACGGGCGAGAGCGGCGAGTCCGGATGCGAGCCAGACGACGAGGCCTGCGACCCGACCCACGACCTGTCCGGCGAGCTGATCTTGTTCGTCAACGCCCGGCTGTCGGGCGACGCCTATCAGAGTCACCTGCCGCTCGACGCGGAGGGCACGTACATCGGCAACGCGCTGTACCTCTACGATCCAACCCGCGAGTGTGAGGACGGCGGCAATTCGTGCCGGTTGAGCAAGGTCGGCCACCTGCGCCTCGACGAACAGCTGGGGGAGATCTCGGTCGCGGACAAGAGCCTGCGCAAATTCGTCGCCAACGATCTCGCGTGGCACCCCGACCAGGGCCTGTGGGCCGCCAGCTTTGACTCGCTCAACGACGAGTGGTCGATCACCGAGCTCACGGTCGATGACTGGAGCCGCACCGACAACCTGATCGGGCTCGAGCGCTGGGTGATCCCGCCCGGCCCGGCCGAGAGCCCGAGCACGGATCCCTGCTACTGGTTCGAGGCTGTCAGCGGGCTCGGCTTCGCGGGCGACGAGCTGCTGCTCGGAGTCCGTGGCGCTGGCAGCAAGGGCTTGGTCACCGACGGCTCGCTGCTGCGCGTAGACCTCGAGGTGCTCGAGCAGGGCCACTGCGTGCACCCCAGCGACGTCAGCCAAGATCCGCTCTACTACGCCTGCGACGTGGTCTGTGAGCAGTGGTGCAGCTTTGGCCAGAAGCTGGGCGTCGCTGGCGATGTGATCGAGGACCTGCAGGGCGTCGGCGCTTCGGCGTGGCTGCGCAGCGAAGACGAGGCCGTGATGGCGCTCGGCCACAACGAGCTCAGCTCGTGCGTCGCGCCCACACCCGGCGAGGTCGCGACCGCCGTGTCCGACAACGTGTTCATCGACGACGTCGTACGCGGCGACGAGATCGACGGCCTCGCGCGCGTCGGCGGCAAGCTCTACGGGCTGTCCGTCTACGGCAAGGTCTACGCGATCGACGAGGTCACGCGCGTGGTCGAGCTGATCGACGATCTCGAGGGCCTGTTCCCCGACGACGGCCTGCGGCTTCGCGGCGCGACCGAGATCGTGGTCCCGTCGACCCGATAGCGCCCGATGTTGGTCTCGATCCTCTGGTTGGGGTTGGCCGGGCCACCGGCTGAGCCACCAACCCCAGACGATGACGTGCAGACCGAGCGCGAGCGAGGCGAGTTCGCGCCCGTCGAGATCACCGCGCCGCCCGAGCGCGAGCGCGAGCCCGAGCCCGAACCCGAGCCCAAGCCCGAGCCCGAGCCCGAGCCCGAGCCACCGCTCGAGCAGGTCCCGGTCGACGACGACATCCCGCTCGACGAGGATCTCGAGGAGGACCTCGAGAGTGACGAGGACGTGCGCGAGATCATCGTCGACGCCAGCGCGCTCGGGAACGCCAACGCGCTCGACGTGTTCAACCACGCTGGCGGTCGCGTCGTCGTCGACAAGCAAGAGATGGTCGAGCGTGGCGCGACCAACGTCGGTGAGGCGCTGGACCGCAAGCCGGGCGTACGCACGGTCGAGGGCAACTCGGGCCTCGGCAGCCAGGACACCAAGCTGCAGGTGGCGGTGCGCGGGGTCAACCCGCGCCTGAGCGCGCGCGCGACCGTGCTGCTCGACGAGATCCCGATCGCCCCGGCGCCCTACGGTCAGCCGCAGCTGAGCCTGTTCCCGATCTCGCTGTTCTCGATCGCCGATATCGACGTGGTCCGCGGCGGCGCCACGGCTCGCTACGGGCCGCAGACCTCGGGCGGCGTGTTCAACCTGATCTCCAACCCGATCCCCGAGCACCCGCGCATCGCCGTGTTCACGCAGGGTGACTCGAACCGCGACTTCTCGCTGGGCGGCGCGTACGGGGCCACGCACGGCCGGTTTGGCATGTACCTCGAGTACGCGCCCCGGGTCGGTCGGAGCTGGCGCGAGCACAGCGACAAGCTCGTCCACGGCGGGCTCGCCAAGTTTGCCTGGCAGTTCAACCCCAAGGTCCGGCTCGAGTCGATCAGCCACGGCTACTTCGAAGACAGCGAGCTCCCCGGCGGGCTGTCGCGCGCGGCCTACAACGAAGACCCGTTTCAGAGCCGCCGACCCTTCGACGAATTCCGGGGCATGCGGTTTGGGACCGCGCTCAAGCTGAGCGCGCAGCTCGGCGAGCGACAGGACCTCAAGATCTCGACCTGGTACAACCGCAGCTACCGCAGCACCACGATCGCCAACACGCCCGGCGACACCCGCTCGCTCATTGAAGAGATCGTGATTCGCCCGCGCACCTATGATGTGATGGGCATCGAGCCGCGCTGGACCATGCGGTTCGACGCGGACAAGCACGACTTCTCCCATCAGCTCTCGATTGGCGCCCGCGCAGCCTACGAGATCGCCTCGATGCAGACCTTCACGGCCAGGCCCGACGACTCGCTGCTGGTCGACGACAACGACACGTGCCGCTTGAACGCCGACGGGCAGCTCGCCGCTGGCGACAAGTGCACGAGCGACGACGACGCGCGCACGGGCGCGTACGCAGGCTATGTGAATGAGAAGCTGATCTTCCTGGGTGGCGATCTGGCGATCGACGTCGGCGTGCGCCTGGAATTCATCAGGCTCTCACGGCGCGCCAACCTCGAGGAGTTTGTCGTCGATCGCAGGTATTGGGCGCCGCTCCCGGCCGCCTCGGTGTGGTACGCGCCGATCGACGAGTTTGCGCTGTTTGCCGCGTACGGGCGCTCGTTCGGGCCACCGCAGTATCTTCAGGTGATCGTCGTGGGTGTCGACGATCAGCTGGTGCCCGAGACCTCCAACAGCGTGGAGCTGGGTGTCAAGGCGCTCGAGCTCGGCGGCGTGTATGGCGAAGTGACCGGGTGGTACAAGGAATTCACCAATTTCATCGACGTCGGCGAAGAGAGCTTTGACAATATCCGCAAGATCCACATCTGGGGGATCGAGAGCGAGCTTTCTTGGTATCCCGGCGAGGTTTGGGACAGCCTCGACGACATCGAGTATTATGTTGGGTACGGCTGGACTGACAGCTACGTGCTGGGATTGACCTACACTGGCAACAAGATGCCGTGGTACCCCGAGCACGAGCTGTGGGCCGGGGCCAGCTACGGGTTCGACTTTGGCCTCAAGTTTGGTGCCGACCTCAGCTACTACGGCAAGCAATACACCGACTATGAGAATCGTGAGCAAGAGGACCAAGACACCGCCGCCTACGGTCCGATCCCGGATTATGCAACGATCAACGTGTGGGCGAGCATGCAGACGCCCCTGGCGACCAGCTGGCAGCTGGAATTCACCACGGGGATCAAGAATATCGGCGACGCCCGCTACTTCTCGCGCACCGACGATCGCAACGCTGGGATCCTGGTCGGGCGGCCGCGAACCTTCTATTTCAACGTTGGCTTTGCCCATGATTTCTTGCCCAAGCACATGCGCGCGAATCGACGCAAGCGCGCGGCCGACAAGCGCGCAGCTGGCCGAAGTGGGCATGGCAATCAGCAATACAGCGTTCTCGACGGGAGCCAGGGACGCCCGTCATGGCGGCTTTGAGCTGTCGGAGCACCCGGGATTCACGCAGGTCGCAATGAGATACGCTGTCGCTCGAAAGATGAGCGACGACAGGTTAGCGCAGATAGCGGCTTTCATCGGCGAGCTCGCCGAGGGCCGACAGGGCGAAGCACTGGCACTCACTGGCGATGATGACCTCGCCAAGATCGCCGCCGACCTCAACCGGATCGCCCAGTCCCGCTCGACCCACGCGCCCCGGTATGGCGGTCCGGCGGACACCGCGTTGTTCTCGCGTGGTCCAGTCGTGGTGTTTCGCTGGCGCAATGAGGCGGGCTGGCCGGTCGAGTTCGTGTCGGCCAACGTCGAGGCGCTGACTGGCCATCCGGCAGTGGAATTTGCGAGCGGGCGGTTGCCCTACGCCAGCCTCATCCTCGCGCAAGACGTCGGGCGGGTCGGCCAGGAGGTCGCCGACAACAGCGTCAGCGCCGATTGGTTCGAGCACCTTCCCTATCGGATCCGCCGCGCCGATGGAGAGATCTTGTGGGTCTACGACTACACAGTCGTGCTCCGCGATGACGAGGGCGCGGCGACCCACTTTTATGGCTACATCATGGATATCACCCAGCGGGTCGCGACTGATGAGCTCATCAAGCATCAGCTCGAGCTAATCGACAACTTGGGCGCGCCGATTTTGCAGGTCTGGGACGGGGTGCTCGCGGTCACGCTCGTCGGGCTGCTCAATGACACGCGGGCGACAAAAATGACCGAGGCCCTGCTGGCCCGGGTCGGCAATGATCATGCACACGCCGCGATCCTCGACCTCACTGGTGTCGAGGACATCGACTCGACCACGGCCTATCACCTCGGCAAGCTCGTCCGCGCGGTCAGGCTGTTGGGCTGTGAGTGCGTGCTGTCGGGGGTGTCGCCTGCGGTGGCCATGATCCTGGTCCGTCTCGACGTCGATTTTGACAGCCTGCGCATCTTTCGAACCTTCGCGGCCGCGCTTCCTGCAGTGGTCGGCCGTCGGGCTTCGAGTAGTATGAGGCGTGACTGATCGCCGCCGCGCGCTGATTCTACTGGGTGTGACGGCGACGATCGCCTGTCTCACTGGGTGCCGGGAGACCTCCAGCAATGTGCATGTCACCCCGGCGCAGCCCCAGCCGGGCGCCGTGCCCGAGCGCCCGGCGGTCGTGGCCCGGACCGGGGCCCCCGCATGTGAAGCCAGCGTGGGCCCAGGACGCGAGGTGCTCGTCGCCGGCAGGTCGACCGGGCTGATCGCCGAGTTCGACGACGAGGTCCGCCTGCGCAGCTACCCGTGGAGCGACGATCAAATTTTGCTCGCGGTCGGGCGGGCGCATCCGTGGCGCAATTGGATTCACTCTGACGAGCAACACACGCTGTGGCAAATCCCCTGTGACAACCCGAGCGCGAAGGTGGTCGCGCTGCACGTCGATGGGGCCGAGTTTTCGTGGGCCGCGCCGACCCCCGACGGGCGCGGGCTGTACTTCAGCTACAGCCCCGGGAGCGTGCAATTTTTCGACTACGCCACCAACACCTGGGGCCCCGTCGTCGAGCCCGCGCAGATCTCCGAGTGCTGGATGGCCGAGGCCCCAGTCACCGCTGACGACTACATCACTGGTTGGGCCGGCGTCGGTCAGCTCGCGGTGGTGACCGGTGGCCCGTGTGGGTTCGAGGCCGAGTGGCTGGGCGGGGCCGAGGTCATCGAGCTACCGAGCGCGGGCGCAGCTGGAGCCGCCCAGCGCCGCCCGGCCGTGCACGTCAGCAGCATCGCCGCCGATCCCAGCGGGCGACTGTGGGTGTCCAGCGGTGGCCTGTGCACGAAGGCACAGACCATGAAGTCGCGGGGCGCGGCTGGGGTGTGGCGCTCGACCGACGACGGCGCGCGCTGGGATCTCGTCGAGATCCCGGAGCTCGATGGTGCTGGGGTCGACGCCGTGTGGGCGGCCGCGAGCGCGCCCGAACGGTTGCTGCTGCGCTCGGAGTGCTGCTACGTCGAGGCCGCCGACTTTTGCTCGGGCGGCAAGCTGCTGCGGAGCGAGGATGGTGGCGCCAGCTGGGCTCGGGTCTCGCCCGGCGTGAACGGCTCGCCGCCAGGTGACCCGCACTTCTACGGCCCGGTCGAGGCGCTGCGCGTCGGGCCCGAGCTGCTCGAGCTCGACGCGCTCGTGAACACGGTAGAGGGTGCGCTACGCGTGCGCAGCATCGACGGTGGCCAGCGCTGGGCGCCGCTCGACCCCAATCACGCGATCGCGCCGACCCCCGCCGCCCGCCAGCTCGAGCTCGGCGGCTGGACCTTCACGATCGAGCCTGACGGCCTGGCGCGTCGCAGGCTCAGCGAGCCGGCCGAGCTGGTGTTGCGCCCGAGGGTCATCAACCTCGGTCGCTGACCCGGCTTGTTTCCCAACCGAAACCGGAGGGCTCCGCCGGGAGCATTGACCGACGGCGACGACGATCCGGTGGATCAATCCTCACGAGTTACTCCATGTTCGAGTTGCCCCAGGTTGGGATGCATACCTAACGATTCGTGGAGCCGCGATCGTATGCGCACATTCGCTCTGGCGTGATCTGTCCGCGAACGACGATGCGATCGAATTCACCGAACTTTGAGGCCAGACGACCCAGTGCCGAAGATTGTCACCCGTGACCAACCACGGCGCAATGGCCATACCCAACGCCCGGGTATCCACTCATGACTCACGAAAGTGCACATAGACAGCGGCGTGGGGAACAGAAATCATCGTGAGCATGACGAACAAAATTCCACTGTCTTCCGCGCTCGCCTTGGGCTTGAGCGCCTGTCTCACCTTGGCGTGCAGCGATGACCCCCAGGCCGACGGTGCGACGGCTGCCGAGACGGAGACTGAGACCGGCGACGGCGACGGCGACGGCGACACCAACGAGACCAGCGACTCCAACACCGGCGATGGCGACGGGGATGGCGATGGCGATGGCGATGGCGACCCCGGCGACGGCGATGGCGACCCGGGTGACGGCGATGGTGACGGCGACGGCGACGGCGACGGCGACGGCGATGGCGATGGCGATGGTGATGGCGACGGTGATGGCGACGGTGACGGCGACGGCGACGGCGACGTGTGCGGCGACGGCATGGTGACCGGCGACGAGGTCTGCGATGACGGCATCAACGACGGCTCCTACGACGGCTGCACCAACGACTGCCTCGCGCTCGGCCCCAACTGTGGCGACGGCGAGATCAACGGCCCCGAGACGTGTGACGACCTCAACGACGACTCCGCCGACGGCTGCCTGGCCAGCTGCATCATCCCCAACAGCTGCCTCGACATCTACAACTACGACGATCAGCTCGTCGACGGCACCTACATGATCGCGCCCGACGGCTACGACGGCGACGCGTTCGACGTCCACTGCGACATGGTGACCGACGGCGGCGGCTACACCTTCTTGAAGGTCGATCCAGGCGGCCCCGTGTTCGCCGTCGCGGCCGAGGCCCACTGCGCTGGCCTCGGCATGCAGCTGTGGATCCCCCGCAGCGAGCAGCACCTGCTGTCGGGCTGGTCGATCAGCAACGACGGCATGATCGGCGAAGCCAACGCGAACTTCATGCGGATCCTGGGCATCTACCCGAACCAGCAGGGCGCGACGTGTTCGCAGCAGCCGATGAACTCCAACAACCAAAACTGTGGCTGGAGCGCCAGCGACGGCGAGGCCTGGTGGGTCCACGAGCGCGACGACATCACCGAGCCCAACGGCGACAACTCGGTGACCGGATCAATGTACTACGCGTTCAACCAGGATGGCACCATTCAGTGGCACAACGACATCTCTGGCGACGGGTATAACAGCGATCGCATCATGTGCGACGTTGGCGATAAGCTGCCCTAGGGTGGTTTGACTCGGGCTCGAGCTGGGCTCGAGCTGAGAACGACGGGCCCCGACAGCGGAAGCTGCCGGGGCTCTCGGCGTCTCGCGGTGCGCGGATCACTTTGAACGCGCTACTCCTGCTCGCAGCAGCACTTGACCGCGCTGCTGAACTGCCACTCGATTGGCTCGTTGCATTCGCGTTCGCGCTCAGGCCCCTTGATCTCGGGATTCTGACACCACGACAAAGACGCAAAGAGCGCATAGGTATTGCCGCCGCATCCGCCGGCAACACACACGCTCCCTTGCGCAGCACATGCCTCGTCGCAGGTCGAGACTTCACTCTGCACCGCGCATTCGAGATAGGTTGGGGTGCAAACGCCGGCGTTGCATTCGCCGACGCCAGGATAGTTTGCGCCGGCGGGCTGACACATGCCGTCGCAGTTAGAGTCGAGAGGCCGTGAGCCGCACCCGGCGAGCAGCGTCAGCACGAACAGCACTCGAGGTCGCATCAGTACGATCCTCCGAAACCCACCGGGTAGGCGCCAGCCGGTATGGTGACCGATGGCTCGCAAGCGAAGTCGACGTCGTTGGGCAGACATCGCCACAGCGGACTGTGGAGGCTGGGATCATCCGGCTTGTACCACAGAATGTCGGAGCAGCCGTCGTCGTCGAAGTCGGCGATGTAGGGGCTGTAATCTCGATTGGTGGACAGGACACGGGACGTGTAGGTCTCGTTCTCGGCAAAGTACCAGAGTTTTGATGTCACGTGCACCATCTCCGCGAAGGGAGCAAACCAGAGGAGATCGTCGATCCCGTTGCCGTCAAAATCACCGACAAATGGGCGGTAGTCATGAACGACCTGTGCACTCGCTGCGGCGAACGATATTGTGCCCTCGTCGCTCTGCGACCACCACATGATGTCCGCCCCTGCACCAGCCGAATACCAGAATATATCAGACCTCGCATCTCCGTTGAAGTCACCAACCAGCGGTGTGTACTCAGCGCCGTCGTCGAGACCCAGAGTTCCAGCGTCGAACGGGCTATTTGCAACAAAAGTGTAGACCTGCTGACTGTCCCACTGCCAGGCCGAGATCTGGTTCTTCTGCGGATCATACCAAATGATGTCGTTCCGCCCGCCCGCAAACCCGCGGAACCGCCCCGCGAGCGGGTACGCATACCCGCCAAAGTTCATCGGGTACGTGACCACGTCGCCATCCTCGAGCACGAGCAGTGCGTCCTCCTCGGGCCCAGGTCGGTACAACAGGATCTGATCTGCGTTCCCACTCTCAAAGCTGCCGACGACCGGCACCGAGAACCAATCCAGATCCAGGTTCACCGCGTCGACCCCCGCGCCGTCGTTGAGCAGCAACGAGTCCGCCAGCACTGACCCCGGCCCGTGAAACAGTATGTCGAGATCGAACACCCCGCCGCTCAGCAGCGCTGGGCTCGGCCGCACCCTACCCTCACTGTCGAACGCCCCCATGCACGGAGGCGCGCTCCCGTCCGCACACAGCTCCTCCACCGCGAACTGGATCGGCTGCCCTGGCGCCCCGGTCGACGACCAGCGCTGCATCCGGGCGCTGCGGCTGGTCTGCCACAGGATCCCCGTCTGCCCGAGCCCATCATACGCATAGTCATCGACCTGACTCACCAGGCCCATCATCGACGCACGCCGCCGACCCCACGTGTATTGATAGTACGCGCCCAGTCGATCCCAAGCCGAGAGCCACGGCACGTTGGGGTTGACCCCCGCACAGAAGTCGTTGGCCATCACCGAGCTCCTGTCGGGTGGGGTCAGGCCCCGCCAGGGGATCTCGCCGAGGCCGTTGCAGCCGCTGTCGGGGTCCTGCTCCTCAGGCCAGCGCAGGTGCTCGTGGGTGAAGCCCAGCACGTGGCCCAGCTCGTGCAGCGCGTTGATGCGGGCCTCGTTCTCGTTGTCGAAGAAGCGCTGCAGTCCAAACACGATCTCGGCGTCCCCGTCGATGTTGGCCGGATCTTCAAACTCGTACTGAGGGAGCGCCTCGATTAAGACCCGACCCCCGCAAGCCCCCGTACACTCTGGTCCGGTGCGCACACGAAAGTGTATGCCATTCTCGCCGGGCTGACATTGACCGGAAGCCTGCGCCTCCGGGCTGTCATACTGCGCCAGGTGAACGAAGTTGACGTCGCCGGCCCGCTCCCACGCCCGCGTGGCCCACTCCATCGTCTCGATCAGCAGCGCGACGTGTTCGGCGTGAAGCTCTTCGTTGGCGGACAATGACGGCAGAACCCAGCCGACGCACCACGTGAGCGTGAGCTTGCGGCCCGAGCTCCACGCGGCGTCGAAGCCCCCTTCATCGTAGGCGGCCGCGGTTGGGACGGGCGGTTGGGCGCCTTTGCTCGCCTGCTCGTGCAGTCTGTCGTAGAGCGCGTGCAGGTCGGCGTCTGTCATGGCCTGGTCGCCTTCGACAAACCAGTAGTTGCCGACGCGTTCGGCGTACCTCGCGGCGAACTCTTCGAAGGTCATCTGACCGAACGCTGCGTTGATCGGTGTAGGCACGACGGGGTCGGGCTGCCTGGCTGGACCCGTAAACTCGATCCGACTTTGATGGTTGGCCAACGAGCCGCCGAACGCCTCGGGTCCATTCAGCTCCTGCGGGACAGGGGCGCCGTCAATCGCGTACCAGTTCTCGTCACAGTCGTCGCCACCCGGCAGCGGCGGGCCCGAGTCCCCACCATCGGTGCCGCCAGACTCCCCCAACGGCGGAATGACCTCGTCTTGGGAACAGGCCATGAGCGTGAGCACTGCCAATAGAACGATGGGTCCAAAATGTCCTGCGTGTTTCATGCATGCCTCGCCTAGCGGGAATATGCCGCAGACATGCACAACGGCGACTACTCAGCATACTCTGAACGCCTGTCGGCGATCATCGTATGACTACAAAGTCGGGGGTTCAAGCAATTTTGCGGCGCAGCGCCAGACCGCCCAGTCCAAACACCAACAGCCCGAGCACACCGCCAACCCCACCCTCACCAGTTACCGAGCAGCTGTCGGCCTCGAGATAATCCACGCTGTCATCACCACCACCCGCGCCCCCGTTGGTCTCGCCTCCCGCGTCGCCTTCACCTTCGGGCACGCAGGTATGGGTCGGGTCGCAGACCAGCCCCGGGTCGCACCCACCACCGTCGGTGCACGGGCAATTCTCACCGCCGACCCAGCACTCTCCGCCATCGGCATCACCATCACCATCACCATCGCCGGGACCCGCCTGCGGATCCACGCCGATTACCACGCGCGCCCCCGGGTGCACGTCGACGTCGACGGGCTCGAGGGTGTCGAAGTAGCTCGCCCCACCCAGCACATCGACGCTGTGCGCCCCCGGCCCGACCTCCGCGAAGCTGAAGTAGCCGGTCGCGTCGGTCACGACCTGCGCGCCGCCATCGAGCACGACGGTGACCCCAGCCGCGCCCATGCTCGCGTCCTCACAGGTCGCGCTGAAGTGCTCGGCGAACATGTAGCCCTGAACGTCGAGATCGATGAACCCCGCGCACGGACCATCGCTCGGGTCATAGTCGAGGCGTCGGTGCCCGACCAGCTCACCCGAGGCGTGCAGGTACTCGAACTGCGTGCCCGCGGCGACGAAGCACTTGTCGGTGTCGCTGAGCTCGCCCGAGGGCTCGAGGGTCTTCTTGATCCAGGTGTCGCCGGTCGCGGTCAGGGTGCAGGTCTGGCTGCGATCGACGACCCAACCCTCGAGTTCGCCCTCGCTGACCAGGTCGGTGATCAGCGCCATGTACAGATCCCAGTCCCAGTTGTCGCCGGGGTCGGTGTGCGTCTGGCTGGGCAGCTCCGAGTGAGCGACGATGTGCTCGCGGGTCAGCGGGATCTGATACTCGTCGGCGATCCACCGGGCGAGCTGCGCGGAGCTGCGATAGGTCTCCCACGTGTACCAGGCGGGGTCGTCGATGAAGCCCTCGTGCTCGATGCCAATTGAGACGCTGTTCGAGTTGCCCACGTGCCAGGCGCGATCCGAGAGGTTCACCATCTGCGTGATCTCGCCGTCGTCGCTCTGCATGCAAAAGTGCGCCGAGACGTTGGCGGCGGGATTCTGGAACCAGCTGATCGACCCGGGGTAGTAGCCCTGCATGGTGTGCACGACGATGTAGTCGTAGGACACGATCCCGCCCGCCGTGTAGTTCGACGGATCGGCTGGGATGAACGCCACAGCCAGCGGATACTCGGCCGGCCCCTCCGAAGGGATCGGCGTGAGCGCCTCGGGCAGCGTCGGTAGGTTGTATGGATCGGGGCGGGCGTGGTCGTCGTGCGGCTCGCTCGCATCGACATGGACGTCGATGCTCCTGGGCCCAGCCGCGAGACCCGTCACCGCGGCGATCGACAGCGGCGCGATCAACAAGAGCATGAGGTGTTTGATCTGCACCGACGCCATGCGCCCAGGATAGGGATGTACTCCGATGTGTGACAACAAAATTTACGGACCGCGCTTGGATCGGCCCTATTTGCCTGTTCTCGGCCCTGATCCGTGCCTGGCGCACGCGCGAAGCGCGAAATCGACCCGCACGTACGGAGCGCCTGCGCTCCCGTAGACTCCGGGCGTGCCGACCTACTTCGCCTACGGGTCCAACATGTCGCGGGTGCGGCTCGAGCACCGCGTGGGCGTCGTGCAGTCGCTCGGCCGCGCTCGCCTGAGCGAACACCGTCACCGCTTCTCGAAGCTCGGCAACGACGGCAGCGGCAAGGGCAACATCGAGCCGCACGCCGACGCGTCGGTGTGGGGCGTCGCCTATGAGCTCGACGACGATCAGTTCGCGCGCCTGACCGAGTTCGAGTCCGGATATCGACACACGGTCCTCGTCGTCGAGCTCGCTGCGTCTGGGATGTCGGTCAGCGCCTCGAGCTTCGTCGCGCTGAACATCGTTGAGGCCCTCGAGCCGCGCGCTGACTACATTGAGCACTATCGAATCGGGATGGCGGAGCACGAGATACCCATTGACTACCGTCGGCAATTGCTCGGTACGCTCGCACACCTACTCGGCTGAGCTGACTCGCGCGCCGCGGAGTTTCGCCACACCCAGCGGCTCGCGCTTGTCTAAACCGTGGGATGGGTGTAGCCAGACCCTGTGGCGGGCACTGGCGGGGCGGGCACGAGCGACGGGAGCGAGCGAGCGCCGCACGCCAACTTGTCGCTGCTCTCGCTCGACGACGAGACGATCGCGGCCACCTCGGACGGCGCGAGCTTCGACGGTGAGCACCCCGACGATGAGATCCCCGAGCGGATTGGTCGTTACCTGGTGCTCCATGAGCTTGGCGCCGGGGCGATGGGCGTCGTGTATGCCGCCTACGATCCCGACCTGGATCGCAAGCTCGCGCTCAAGCTGCTCCACGACGACGAGCACTCGGGCGATCGCACGATTCGGCTGCTGCGCGAGGCCCAGGCGCTCGCGCGGGTCTCCCACCCCAACGTCATCCAGGTCTACGACGTCGGCACCTTCGAGGAGCGCGTCTACATCGCCATGGAGTTCGTCGACGGCGTCTCGCTGGGCGACTGGCTGAGCGTCGAGAAGCGCTCGCTCGAGACCATCGTCTCGACCTTCGTCAAGGCCGGGCACGGGCTCGCGGCCGCCCACGACAAGGGCCTGGTCCACCGCGACTTCAAGCCCGACAACGTGCTCGTGGCCCGTGACGGTCGGGTGGTCGTCGTCGACTTTGGCATCGCCCACGCGGTCGCCCGGGTCGAGCGCGACGAAGATCGAGATCCGATGATCCGCAGCCGCGTCGCTGAGCACTCGGCGGCGTTCAGCCTGGCCTCGCTCACGAAAGACGGGCTGTCCAGGGACGGCTCGTCGCTCGACGGCTTCGGCGGCCTCGACAGCCAGCTCAGCAGCGCCGGTGACAATTCGGCCCGCACGAAAGGTGGCGGTGGGATCACGCGGGCGCTCGACGCCGAGGTCACGCGGGTCGGCGCGTTGATCGGGACCCCGGCCTACATGGCGCCCGAGCAGCTCGAGGGCCGCGCCACCGACGAGCGCAGCGATCAGTTCTCGTTTTGTGTGGCGCTGTGGCAGGCGATCCACGGCCAGCGTCCGTTCTCGGGTGAGTCGCCGCTGGCGCTGTGGCAGTCGATGCGCAACGCGGGCCTGCGCGCGCCCTCGACCACGCGGATCCCCGGCGGCATTCAGCGCGCGCTCAACCGGGGTCTGTCGGTCGAGCCCGAGCACCGCTTCGCCGACATGCGGGGCTTGCTGGCGATCCTCGAGCGCGACCCGGCGGCGATCCGCAATCGCATCGCCCTCGCGGCGCTCACCGTTGGCGCGCTGAGCCTGGCCGTGTGGGGGTTCGTCGACAAGCCAGAGCCAGCGGCCGAGCCGGTCTGCGCGGGCGCCGAGCAGCGCCTGGCCGGCGCGTGGGACCCGTCGCGGCGCGCGGCGCTCGAGCAGGCGTTCACCAGCTCCGGGGTCCCGCTCGCGGGCCAGGCCCTGCCCGCCGTGCTCACCAGCCTCGACGACTACGCGGCGCAGTGGCAGGCGATGTACACCGACGCGTGTCAGGCGACCCACGTCCGCGGCGAGCAGTCGGCGGCCCTGCTCGACCTTCGCATGGCCTGCCTCGAGGATCGCAAGCTTGGCCTCGACGCGCTCGTCGAGGTCCTGCTCGAGCCCGACGCGACCGTGATCGAGAACAGCTACATCGCGGTCACGAAGCTGCGCCCGCTCGAGATCTGCGCCGACCACGAGGTGCTGCGTGCCCGGGTCCCGCCGCCGCAGGGCCCGGCCGCGGTCGAGCGCGTCGAGCACATCGGGCGCGAGCTCTCGCGCGCGCGGGCTCGGCGTGACGCAGGCGATCACGAGCGCGCCCTCACAATCGCCCGCGAGGCCCAGTCGGGCGCCGCGCTGACCGAGTACACGCCGATCCAGGCGGCCGCGCGGATCGAGGTCGGCAAGTGCTTGATCGACGCTGGCAGCTACGAAGAGGCCGAGGCCACCCTCCGCGAGGGCTTCTATCGGGCGCTCTCGGTCGGCGACGACGAGGCCTCGGCCGACGCGGCCACCGCCCTGGTCCAGGTCACCGGGGATCGCCGCCAAGACTTCGTGGCCGCGCACAACTGGGCGGGGATCGCCGACGCGATCCTGGATCGCCACGACGATCAGCGCTCCCGCGCGCGCGTCGAGCTGCAGTACCTGGTTGGGGTCGTGCATTGGCGGCAGGGCGAGCTCGAGCGCTCGCGGACCGAGCTCCAGGCCGCGCTGGAGCTGGCGTTGGCGCTGGGCGACGATGAGTGGCTGCTCGAGGCGCGGGTCCACAAGGGCTTGGGCTCGACGCTGTGGGCCCTCGGCAAGCACGACGAGGCGGCCGAGCAATTTCAGCTGGTCGTCGACACCCTCGTGCACGAGCTCGGCCCGGGCCACCCCGAGGTCGGCTCGGCCCTCAACAACCTCGCGAGCGCGCACTTCAGCCAGGGCAAGCTCGACCTCGCCGAGCAGGAATTCCTGCGTACGATCGGGGTCTACGAGCTCAGCTACAAGACCGTGGCGGCGGACGGGACCGAGATCATCGATCACCCCAGCCTCGCCAACACGCTCAACAACCTCGCGGTCGTCTACACCAAGCGCGGCAAGCTCGAGCAGGCCCGCGACACACACATGCGCGTGCTGGGCATCCACGAGCGCACGCTCGGGCCCGAGCACCCGGAGCTCGCCAACTCGTGGAGCAACCTCGGGCGGGTGCTGCGACAGCTGCACGACTTCGAGGGCGCGGCCGACTACTACGCGCGCGCCTATGAGCGCCGGACCAAGGCGCTGGGGCCCGAGCACAGCGACACCATGACCTCGCTCGCCGGGCTCGCGCTCACGCAGATCGATCTGGGCGAGCGCGACCAGGGTCTGGCCAGCTTCGAGATCGTGCTCGAGACCCAGCGGCGCGTGCTGGGCGATGATCACCCCACGATCGCCGAGCTCGAGCATGATCTCGGCGTCGCGCTGGTCGGGATCGGTCAGCTGCGACCGGCCCAGGCGCTGCTGCGCAAGTCGTTGGCGACCCGCGAGCGGATCCTCGCGCCGGATCATCGGGACATCGCCACCAGCTTGGCCGCGTACGCCCACGCGCTGGTCGCCAGTCGCGAGTTCGCGGCCGCCAAGCAGCTGCTCGATCGGTTTCGGGCCATGGAAGAGGCGGCCGCGCCCGCGGTGTTCGAGCGCGCGCAGGTCCGCCTGGATCTCGCGCGGGTGCTGGTCGCCAGCGGTCAGCGGGGTCAGGCGCTGGAGCTGGCGCGAGCCGGGGTCGCGCTGCTCGCCGACGCCGAGGGGCCCAACGCCAAGCAGCTGAAGCGGGAGCTGCTGCGCTGGATCGAGACCAACGCGGCGGAGTGATCAACCGGCAGTCACGGTTGGTCGGGCGCTCGCGTGGGGGCCAAGGTTCGAAGTAGAGTCCCGCCATGTCCGATCGAGACGTTGAGCGAGACTGCACACCTCAGGCCTTTGTCGAGTCGCTCCGTCGGCTCGCTGATGCGATCGAGGCTGGGGAGTCGTTTCGGATCCAAGTCGCTGGCAAGCGCTTCACCGTCCCCGCCAAGGCCGAGCTCTCGATCGAGCACGAGGCCGCGGGCGGCGGCGAAGAGCTGGAGTTTCAGCTGCGCTGGAAGTCCGAGAGCTAGGTCCGCTTCTTTGCGGCTGGCCACGCGCCCGCGTAGCGGGACTGGGACGCCGTCGCGCACGAGGCGGGTGCGTCGGGGCCCGGGCTCGCGTGGGTGTGCATCGGCGCGGGCGCGCGGTCGATTGGTGCGTCAGCGAGCTCGCGCTCGCCCGCGAGTCGCAGCGCGAGCCGCATGAGGCTCTCGCGGCAGTCGGTATTGGTCTTGGCGAATAGATCCTGGATCGCCTGCAGCACCCGGCGCTCGTCGATCCCGAGCCGGCCCGCGATCGCGTAGCTGTTGCGGCCGAACAGCAGCGCGTGCGCGACGGCCTGCTCCCGCTCGGACAGGCCGAACGCGTCGCGCAGGCCGGCGACGAGGAGCTCGAGCACCTCGTTGATCCGTGCGACGCGGTGGTCCTCGGCGGCCGGCGGGGGACGAAGAGAGAGACGCGGGGAGATGGCGGGATCCGTGGTCATGGCGGCTTGGCTCGCGCGGCACCATGCGCGGGGCGGGGGCGAACCGTCAGGGACCGCAGCGTCACCAATGGTCTCCGAATCAAACGTGCGTCTGGGTCGCGCGGCACGTCGTTTGGCGGGGTTTGGGGGTGAGGCGGAGCGGGCGTCACCGATCGTCACCGGGTCTGGGTGCGGCCGTTGACCGGTCCTCGCCGAGTTCGGCTGCGTCGCCGGGCCCCGGGGAACGGTGCTGCGTGGCGAAGATCTGGGGCAGGCGTCGATGGTCCAGATCACCAGCCTCGAGCTCGAGTTTGCCCATGACACGATCTGGCGGCCCGCACCGCCAGGACGGTTTTGCTCGGCGCCCACGCTGTTACAAACGCGGCGGTCGATCTGGAGTCGATGACCCGCAATGTATTGTATCGAGCAAGTCTGGAGACACCACATGGACACGAAATGTCCCGGTATCGAACAAGAGCACGGCGCGCTCGTCACGTCGAATTCGAAACCGACCAGGGCTGTCTTGTATGTGCTGCAACAGCGCGCTGTCCAGCGGCCGCGGCGTTCGGCCGAAGAGCGCGGCGGGGTGCGCCCAGCTGAGGTCGAGCGCATCGGGTGGTGGCTCGCTGAAGTGCATTGGATGGCGATCGAGACAGTGATCCAATAGTGTGTCGCCAAGACGACCGAGCTGGTCGTGGCCACTGGGAAAGCCCGGCTTCGCGGGCGCGCCTCGCAGCAGCGTTCCATCGGGCTGGACCAGGACGTACAGGCCGCGCAGATGGACCCCTGTCAGCTCGGAGATCGGAGCCGACAGCGAGCGCGTGCCCGCTGCCATACTGGAGACGCGCAGATCAAACGCCGCCGGCAGGTCGTCGCGCGTGTCTGCGATCTCCATCTCCAGTTCGCGCAGCGCCGCGGGTGTCAACGGCATCATTCCACAGCCGGGTGTCGCATGCAGCGGCGAGAGATCGTGTGCGGCCACGCCCTCGGCCACCAGCATCTGCGTCAGCTCCCGCCAGCGGCCGAGGTTCCCCATGTGCACCACGGTGACCACCTCGACCTGGTCGACGCGGCTGCGGAGCCGGCGGAGCCCCGCCAGGGCGCGCGCAAACGTTCCCGGTCCCCTGACCTGGTCGTGCACCTCCGCGGGGCCATCCAGGCTGATACGAACGCGACGAGGCGCGAGCGCCGTGACGAGCTCGAGGCCGCGCGCGTCGATCAGTGTGGCGTTGGTGGCGATCTGCAGCGAAGTGAATCCCAGGAGCCCGTGATGCAACCCCTCACGACCCAGAGCACGCCTCCGAGCCCCGATCCCTGCGTCCCGAAACCTCGCAAGATCCCGGAGCCCCACCGCCGCCGCCACCTCCTCGAGCCCCGGCCATTGCAGCGGCTCGCCGCCCGTGAGCGTCACCTCGAACACCCCGCGCTCGTCGGCGGCGCGCAGGATGTCGAGCAGCGCCGGCCCCGACAGCTCCGGGTGAGGGTCATCGGAGCGCGATGCACAGAACCCACAGCGCAGGTTGCATCGTCGGGTGAGGTCCACCATGATCCGCAGCGGATCGACGCCCCCGTCCGCGCGGACCAGCGGGTGCGCGCGCGCGATCACGACACTGTCCAGGAGTCGTCCCCGCTGGCCACCATGGTGATCGGAGCAGATCGCCCTGGCGCGTCGGGATCGGCCAGGTCCTCGGTGAGCTCCACCAGCGCGTTGAAGGGCACGACCTCCGTCTCGATCACGTCTTGCAGAAAGCTGTCGCGGATGTTGCGACGATACGCTTTGAGCTGGTTGCGCGCATAATTATTGTACCCCGGGTAGTCCACGGACGCGTGACAGTTACTCGTCGTCATGAACGCGCTGTTCGAGACGTTGAACACCTGCCCGGTGCGCCTGTCCCGGTAGCGCAGGAGATAGGCGCCGAACCCTTCATTGTAGCGCTCGGGGGACGAGCTGATCTCGCCCATGCGATTCGACATCAGCTGGTCCAGCACGGCGACCATCGGCGACCGGGATTCATCCACGAACGCGTTGATCTGGAACTGGGTATCGAACGCGGTGTTCTCGTACAGCTCCAATTCCTTCATCAGGACCGCCTTGTAGCGCGCCACTTTCCAGAAGTAGGGCAACGTCTGAAGCAGGCCGGCGTTCGCCGAGTAGAGCACATTGCTGAGATTCAGCAGCAGGTCCCCGTTGATCGCCTTCAACTCGTCAGCCAGGTTGTCTAGCTGGAGCGGATTGGCGTTCGGCCCGAACGTGATGGCGTTGTGATGATACGTCTCCATTTTCCGCTCGATCCCATCGATGTAATTCGACAGTTGACCGAGCTCGAAGGTCGCGAGCGCCTCGCCGATCATCCGGGTAAACTCGGCCCGGATCTGTGCCCACGTCGGCACCGGCTCCTTCGGCCACACCAGCCCGATCACGGTACCCACGATCTGGAAGCCCGGGATCCCCGACAGGTGCCCCAAGGTGTTGAGGAAGGCCACGGTCAGGTCCTTCTCACTGGGGGCCGTCGCGGCCCTGAGCGTAGGCGGCGGGGTTGGGGCCTCGACGAAGGACCACGTCGGAAACACGGGGCCGGCATGATCCGTCTTGGTCCAGGGTCGCAGACCCAGCGCCCCGTCGTCGCCGATCTGGAGATAGGCGCCCGAGTGCGCGCCGACCAGGAAATAGGTCGCGCGGGTCGTCGCCGGCTCCCCGCGCGGGATCTCCATGGCGCGCACGAAGAAGCTGCCGCCCGGCTGCGGGCAGTCTGCCAGGATCGGGCCCGCTTCGGACGTGCAGTCGTGGAGGTAGCGCTGGTCCGCTGTCGACTGAAGATGGAACACGTCTTCAGTCAACAGCGTGTCGCCGGGCTGCTGGTTGTGCGCGCCCAGCAACGTCCACACCGCTGGCCCCTCGTCCTCGTGGAGGGTCCCCGCCGCGCCGAGCAGGCCGCCGCTGCCGATCGGCCAGGCGCTGCCGCCACAGAGCATGACCCGGTCGCCAAGCTGCAGCGGGCTAGATTCCGCGTACCAGCCCTCTGGCGGCACCCCGACCGCGGTAGCGCAGCAGCGCACCACGCCCGCGATCCCGTCCCGCAGCTCGAGGGTGACGTCTCGGGTCACGTGGGCGAGGTAGTGCTGCAGCTGCGATCCGTTGGGCTCGTTGACAAGCACCTTCTCGTACCAGGCCGTCCAGTCCGCGGTGTACTCGTCGTCGGCCCACGGGTCGGTGATATTACCGTCACAGTCCTGAGCGATCGACCTCAGGCGCTCCGTCACGGCGGCGTCCGCCGCCTCCCGGAGCGCCTCGGCGTACATGCGAAACGTGGCCGCGAGGCGCTCGTCCGCGGCCGCCCAGCTGCCTCGCCGCGCCCCGTGAACGGCGTGCGTCATCTCGACCTGCGTCGCGAGATGGACGATCATCAGCCGGCACAACAGGGGCACGCGCTCGGAGCCCCCGGAGTCGAGAATGAGGCGTCGCCCCGCCTCGCCAGCTTGCCGCTCGAGCGTCTCGAGCCCCGACCACCGCGCTTCGGCGGCCTCGGCATCGCGCGCGTATCCGCGGAGGGCATCGGGGCGCCCCGCGAGCCAGCCATCGAGCACGGCCGCGTGCCGCTCCAGTCGAGCCAGCTCGCCCTCGACCCCGCGTTGAGTCAACGAGCGCGGGCGTGGTGACGAGACATTGGGCGCACTGCGCGTGCCAGGGGCGGCGAACAACGCGAGCACCTCGTCCAGCACCGGCGCCTCAGCTGCGCGTGATGCCAGCAGACCTGCCGCCGCAGTGTTCTGGCAGTAGAAATTGACGATGTGATGGCGAAGGCGACTGATAAAGCGGGTCACGGGTGCTCCTGATAGGGGATATCGCAGTTTTCCCATGCGATGATTGTGGTTCACTCACGACGTCGAGCGACATCCGCTGTCTCGACGGACGCAAGCCAGTATTCGTGACGACGGCGCTCGGACAAATAGGCTGGTCACATGATTGCCATCGATGAAGTCGATACGGCTCACAACCGGCCCCAGCGACCCAGGAACGGCGTTCACTGCTCCGAGTCCGCCTCCCGATCAAACCCGAATATCGTGGCACGAGGTGACGCGGGGTCGCCATCCAGAGCTGAACCTCGAGCCTGGGATCACACAGATCAGGGGATAGCGGACAGCAGCACCGTGACGTTGTTGGCGTCGGCGTTGGCGGTGACGATGTCGAGCTGGCCGTCGGCGTTGAAGTCGGCGAGCGCCACGGCCATCGGCCGCATGCCGACGTCGAAGTACACCGGCAGGGCCAAGCTCGTGTCGCCGTTGCCAAACATCAGGCCGACCTCGTCGACCGCCGACGCGCTGAACACCACGTCGACCTTGCCGTCATCGTCGACGTCGCCGACCGCCAGCGAGTCGGCCCCAGCGTCGATCGAGATCGCCGTCGCTGCGCCAAACATGCCGTTGCCGTCACCGGGGAACACCGTGATGATCTCGAGCGCGCGCGAGGCAATGACCAGATCCAAGTTGGGATCCGCGTTGAGGCTGGCGAGCGCCAGATCGTCACCGGCGTCGGCGATCAACAGATCGAAGATGTCCAGGTAGGGCTCCTCCGCGATGAAGTGAACGACGGTCAGGGCGGGGGCGACGTTGGACAGCGAGATGAAGTCGGAGTAGGCGTCCTGAGTCAGGAAGCCGGCGGTCACGGCCACCGATGGCTCGGTCGTGGGCGCGGCGTCGAGATCGCCGGCGATGCCGAGCCCGGTCCCATGTGTGATCAGCATGCCCTGATCACCGATCGCCCCGACGACGCTCTCGAAGTCGCTGTCGAGGGTGAAATTACCGGTGTCGAGATCGACGAGCCCGACCCCGATCGGCTCGATCTCGGGCGGCCCAAACGCGACGTTGTTGCCCGTGTTGATCAGCACGCTCATCGACTGGCCAGCCCGATTGCCCACGACGATGTCGATGCCACCGTCACCCGGCGCCTGCGGATCGAGGTTCACGGCCGCGAGCGTCACGGGGTCGTCGCCGGCCGCGTAGAAGCTCGGCGCCGCGAAGTCACCCCCGCCCAGCCCCCGCAGCACCGCGATGTTGTCGCCCTCGGCGTTGGCGGTGACGATGTCGCTCACGCCGTCGCCGTCGATGTCCGCGACGATCACGGCCTCGGGTCCAAACCCCGCGCCGAAGTCGACCCCCGGCTCGTAGCAGACCGGATCCTGACAGCCCGGGTCGGTGGTGTCGTCGCTCGTGTCCGTGTCGCTCGTGTCCGTGTCGCTCGTGGTTGAGTCACTCGTGTCCGAGTCACTCGTCGTCGGATCGTCGGTCGTCGAGCCGCTGTCGCTGGTCGAGCTGGTCGAGCTGCTGACCCGGCCGTCATCGGCGAGCGGATCGGAGAAGCACGCGACGCTGCTGGTGAGGATCACGGCGAGCGGCAAGCTGAGGGCGCGAGGCATGGCGCATTCTAACCGCCGCGCGCTTGGAGGTCGTCAGGGTTCGACGGCGAATTCTCGCCGGCAGCGTGACTTGTGGTCGAGCTCACCGCTCGAGCTGAAAATACTCGAAGCCAGATTCCACAGCCCCGAGTGCCCGCAGCAAGATCTGCTGCACCAAGCCAGTGTAGCTCGGCAAGAGCAGCATCACCGGGCCCTCGTCGATCAGGCTCCTGAGCGCCCGCACGGACTGGGCCTGTTCACGGTAGTGCTCCTCCAGCAGCTGCCGATAGCGCTCCTCGTGCCAAGCGTCGCCAATGTAGGGATCAGCCAGGGACCTACGGTGCTCGTAGCGGACGCCAAGCTCAGCAACGAGATCAAAAAAGCCCTCACCGTCGAGCCCAAAGGGTCGGTAGAGCGGTCCGAGTCGAAGGTCGACGAGATGCCGCACGCCATGGGTCCGCAGCGCCCAGCTCAGACCGAGATGTCCGAGCACTGCCACGCTAGCGATCACCACCGACCTCGGGTTGAGATCCGTGTTCGGCAGCGCGAGCTGTGTCCCGGCGCCCCGAGCTCGTTTGCCTGCGGCGATCAGCATGCTGCCCCTCCTCGCGAGAGAAGGCTCGCCTCCGCCGTCGAGCGCGCGCAGACGCGGTCGCTGCTCATCGAGGGCCACGGTCAGGAATCTAGCGCAGCCTGAACGTCCGCCGCCAGCTCTTTCTCGAGATCGAGGAAGCTCCCGGTGAGCACTGGATCCGTGTGCCCCGGAGCCTGCTCGACCTGGATCAGCGCCCCCCGCGCATCCTTTAGATCTCGGCGCTTCTCGAACAAGGCCGCGTAGCGGCGGGGCGCGACCCCGCTGAAGAGCCTGAAAATTACGCGCGTGTCGTCGTCGGCGGTGGTCTTGGGAACCGAGACCTCACGGATCGCGTCCGCGTGCAGCTCGATGGCCATGCTCTTGTCGTACGGCTCGATGTACACCACTTCAGCAATGCCCGCCGCCACGATGTGGCGTGCGCAGCTGTGGCAGGGATAAACTCGGCCAAACAAACTGGTCTGCTTGGGAATTCCTCCACCGTGACGGGCGATCTGCAGCAGCGCGTCCATCTCGGCGTGAATGGCACGAGAAAACTCGATGAGCGCACCAATTCGCGTCGAGCCCAGCGCCCTAGCGATCGCTTCGGGGTTCGTCGCGCTGAGTAAACCCGCCTCGTTCATCACTGTATAGACCTCTTTGTAGATGTCCTGTTTCGCGCGGTCGTTGCGGCAATAACTTCGCTGCTGATCGCCCGGCCACTTGAAGCACCGGTGGTCCGGTTCGCTCCCTACTTGGTAGACGCCACCACCAGGTGCGGGAGGATCATTGGTGCCGGTTGCGAGCAGCTCGCCATTTGGACCAACGATGGCCGCACCGACCTGCCGGGACATGCATGAAGAGCGCAACGAAGCGCTCCAGGCTGCATGCATGCCGCGCTCGTCACGGGTTGGGCGTACCACTTCGCGTCCAGTTACCGCGAGCAAGAAACGATCCAGTTGGGTGGCCAGCCCCTCCTCGTCCTGATCTTCGTTGGCGATGAAAAAATCCGCGAGTTGTGAGGTCTTGCGGACCTGTTGACCAAAGTCTTCTGCGCCCTTGCGATCGTCCTTCATCAAGGCATTCAAGACCTCGGAGTCCTGCCCGGGAGGTTCGTGCTTGAATTTCTTCCTCAAACGGCCTTTGCGCGTGGACTCGTTACAAACGACCGCGATGAGATAGAAGCTGCTGCCATATATTTCACGCAGAATCTCGACCTCGGCTTGGTGTTTGAGTGAATCGATGATGAAGAGCCGAGGCCTGGCCTCGTCGACCTGCTGCCGTATTTCATAGATTTGATTGATTCCGAGTCCCGCGACGAAGCTCGCACCATATTTTTTACGAAGCTCGTCTCCCCCGTCTTGCAAACTCCTGGTCCGAGCGATGCTAGCGGGTTCGTGAAGAGGAATTCCGCTTCGCTCGGCGATTTTGCGGGACAGCTCGATTTTCAGAGGGGTAAAACCGAGCACGTTCGCTTGCTCGGAGAGCAACCGAGCCACAAGCGATGCGCCCGATCCCAGGTATCCCACCACGGCGAACACGAGGTCAGAGCTCTGGCGCGCCGCGAGCTTCGCCTTGAGCCGGTCTCCCTGTCGTCCCAGCACAGGCAGATGTTTGACGCTTTCTTTCGGCATCGAGATTGATTGTCCATGCATGCCGTGTATCGCGCAAGTGTTTGCATCTCGAGTGCTCACTCAGCGACGCGCCGGTGTCTCGGCCCGCAGCCACAGGTCGTCAGCAAACAACGCTGCGTTTGGGTCGTCGTCGATCGAGTGCGGACGAACCTTGGCCCGCTCCGGTTGTTCAGCGCGGCAGGTGGAACGAGAGCGCCAGGTTGCCGGCGCCGTCGTGCTCGAGCGCGACGACCAAGGGCCCAGCCGCGCGCAGCTCGGCCTCGCCATCGCCGATCGTCCAACCACGCTCGGTCGCCGTCAGCGAGGTCGCGGCGCTCGCCGGTAGCGTATCGACGTAGGCCCCAATTCCGTCGCGGAGCTCGACCGCCTTGGCGTCGCCGGTGAACACGGCGCGGACCGAGGCCATCGCGGCATCGAGCTCCTGGCGCTCGTCGTCGTTCTCGGGGTTGACTCCGCTGAGCGTACCGAAGCCGGCGGCGGCTTCCGGCCGAATCGCGAGCAGCGAGAGCTTGGCCCCATCGAGCACCGACGCGAGCTCCCCGTCGGCCGGGATCTCGACCCGAAGACCGACGTAGCTCTTGCCCGTATCCGGTAGCGGCAGCTTGGCGTCGTCGACGTGGGTCCACGCGCCCGCGGCCACACACCACGCCTTGGCCACGCCCTCGGGCGCATCGCAACCGATCGCGGCGCTGAACTCGACCAAGCGCGCGAGCGTCGGATCGGCCGGCGGCGCGGGCTCGGAGGTCGGGCTGCCATCGAGGCCTGCCTCGAGCCGATCGAGCTCGTCGCAGGGCAAGCTGCGCAGCATGTAGAGCAGCGTGCCGCTGGAGACCTCGGCGGGCAGCTCTTTCTCGGTCAAGTAGTGCTGCGGCGGGAACTTGAACGGCTCGGACTGCTGCTGTCGCTTGGTGATGTCGGGCCCGCCCAAGCGGTTCTTGCCGTCCGCGCTGTAGTGGCTGCTCGACACGTCGATCGAGAAGAAGCACTGGTCGGCGGCCGCGGGCACGACCCAGCGATCGAACGCCTCGAGCGTGACCGAGACCTTGCGGCTGCCGTCGAACACGAGCTCGTGTGTGCCAGGGCCCACGGCGAACGACTGAAACTTTCCGGCCCCGAGCTCGACGGCCTCGCCGCCGTCGATCGCCACGCTCGTGGCGGGCCCGGCCGAGTAGACGACGACCTTCGTGTCTTTGGCGGCGGCCTTGTCGATCCACCCGCAACCGGTCGCCAGCGTGGTCGAGAGCATGAGCGGAAGACCGAGGATGAGCGGTAAGTTCGTGCGAGGCATTCGGCGCAGGTTGGCATGGCGTGTCCCTGGCGTAAAGTTCACGACTCGTGCTCGCTGCGAGGCGCACGTGACCGTAGGCCGTCTTGTCCTGGGCCACGATCTCGCCCGAAGCTCGGCGGTTCACGCTATTTGACCGTATTCTTGTCATTGTGAAATAACGGGTCCCCAAGCCGACAGGCGCCCTGGCCCTCGAACTCGACGTCGAAGGGGTAGAATCAGGTATGCGCCTCGGCCCCTATTGTATCGAACCTACACCCCTCGCCGACGTCGCGCCCGAGCGCGGGGTCGAGCTCACGCTGACTCGCGCGGGCGCGCCGATGAGCTGGGCCGAGGTCGCGCACGGCTGGGTCACGGATCTCGAGCTCGCGGCGGTGTTCGTGGATGCCCTCGCGGCGACGCCGTATCCCGCGCTATTCTGGGAGACCACGCCCTGCGCTGGGCCCACGTCCCTTCCGCAGCTTCTGACTTGCCCGGTCTGACGCATGAGATCCGCTCACCGCGTTGAAAACTCGAGCAGCCTCGAGTCTCACCGACCTTGAAGCATGATCAACAGCGCCTCGAGAGCATCGATCACGCTGAAGATCCCCCGCAGCTCGCCCTTCTCCATCACCACCGCGGTCCCCAGCTTGCGCTCGTGCATCAGCGTGACCACCTGCACGAGCGGCGTGCTCGGCTCCACAATGTAGGGATGCGCCCGCATGGCCTCGGTCACCTCGACGCGCTCTTTGTCGACACCTGGGATCCCCATGACCAGCGCCAGGTCTCGCTCGCTGACGATGCCCACGACGTGGCCCTGATCGATGACCGGGAGATGGCGAATGCCGTGGTCGTGCATGCGCTGGGCGGCGTCGGCCAGGCTCAGATCCGCGGGGATCGTGACCGGGTTCGAGGTCATGTGATCGCCAACCGTGCTCGTCTCGCTGTTCATACACTCGTGTCGCTCTTGCGGGTGTCGGCCCACAAGCGCGAGCGTTGCCGCGTGCAGTGCTCGCAGCCGCACCGCGTGCGCCCGCGCCAATACCGGTGACTACGACTGCACGCTCTTCACGGCGCGAACCAGCATCTCGACCTCGTGACAATACAGCTCGCCGCCAATGTCACCGTTGGGGTTGATCTGAAGGGTCACGGGGTGACGCTCGAGCGCCATCACGAACAGGCGGCTGGCGTGGATCGACCAGTAGTCGTGACCCCGTGGCTCCCACAGCCGCAGCGAGGCCCAGTCGGTGAACACGCCCAGGGTCGGGCGACCGCTCGGGTGGGTCTCGAACACGTGGAACGCCTCGCTGCCCTCGGCGTCGGGGTCGGGCTCGAGATTGATCGGCACCAGGAAGGTCGCGTTGAGCATGTTGCTGTACATGGCTCGGCGCTTGGCCTCGTCCCAGCCCTTGGCGACCTCGCGCATGGCCGCGATCAGTCCCGGGTTTTGCGGGTGGTCCCTGGGATCTTCGTGGAGCGCGAGCAGGATCGGCTGGTCGACTGCGTACACCCGCGCGAGGATGTCCAGGGTCTGGTCGACGACCTCCTCCAGGCTGGCCCGGGTCCGCGGGTGCCGTCGCTTCCAATTGCGGCGACCGCTGGGCTTGGCGAAGCCGAGCTCGCGCAGCAGCATCCCGCGCTCGGTGGTGAGCTTGTAAGCCGGCGGTAAGACCGTGCTCGAGACGCTCTCTTGCTCGAGCTGGTCGTCGCCAGCACGGGCGATCCAGACCAGGTAGATCGGGCCAGCCTGAAGGACCAGGCGCGCCTCCCGAGCGCGGCTGGCTGCGAGCTGTTCGAGGGCGTCGAGCAGACGCTCGCGGGGTGGAGCTGCGCTGATTGCCACGCAGCTTCATACCCCAATCGGGTCTCAGTCCCCACCGAGCTCGCGCCACGCCGCCAGCGCGACGTCGAGGCGGGGCTGATCATGGATGCGAGCCAGGTGGGCCAGCCACGCCTGGTGAGCGCGGCGGTGGTTGGGGGTGCGCTCGAGCATCGCGGGCAACAACCACTCCGCGAGGATCGGATCGGCTTCGGCGGCGGCGAACAAGCGCGGCCGCGCGGGCAAGAACGCGGGCTCGCGCAGGTACGCGGCGAGGTAGGGCGCGAGCAGCTCACGGGTGAACACGGGCGCGGTCGAGGGCGCACTCGCAAGCCGCCGACGCAGCGCGAGCTCACCTTGAAGATAGTGCGCCAGCGCGTCAGCGAAGCCCGCGGTGGCGGCTCGATAGCGGGCGAGCGCCGCCGGATCTGGGTCGGTCACGAAGCCGTCTGGCCAGGCCCGGCGCTGGGTGAGCAGGCGCTCGAGGTTGTCGGCGCCGGTCAGCGGTCCCAGCTCGGCCCGCGGTGCCAACAGCTCCACGCGCGGGTGCAGGTCGTCGTTGATCGGCGCGTCGCCAGCGAGCTCGATCAGGCCGGCTCGGTCGAGCATGTAGCCGGCCAAGAAGTCGCGGGGATCGGTGAGCGCGAGCTCGCGATACAGGGCCGAGCGCTCGGGGTCAGCGAGCGCCCGCTCGAGCTGCGCGAGGCTGATCTGGATCTCGGACGCGCTGCCGATCAAGCCGAGCGCCGGGGTCTCGACGTTGTACAGCGCCAGCATCGCGTGAGCATGCGGGAACACGTCCACGAAGGTCCGCGCGATCATCTGCAGTGAGCGCCAGTCGAGCTGGTAGAGCGGGAGCCACTGGACGAACAACCCACCTGGGCTCAGGCGCTCGCGCGCGGCGGTGAATTGCTCGCGGGCGTAGAGGCTGCCGGCCCCGTCGCGGGCGGGGTGAAACAGATCGGCGACGATCAGATCGTGGGCGCCGTTGTCGGCCCGCAAGAACCGGCGGGCGTCGACGGGTAGTAGCCGTACACGTGGATCTGTGGTCAGGCCTGCGTTGACGGCCTCGAAGTGGGGCAGCATCTCGATCACGTCGGGTACCAGCTCGACGCCGGTCAGCTGCGTGAGCGGGTAGCTCAACCCCGCGCCCGCGGTCGCCCCGGTGCCGAGCCCGAGAAACAGCGCCGCGCGAGCTTCGGGGCCGGCGAGCAACATCGACACGTGGCCCATGCGGCGCTCCCCGATGCTCAGCGCGCCGCCCATGCGAAAGTGCCGATCGACACGCAGGCGCAGCAGCGGCCGCTCAATGCTACCTGGGGCCTGCGTGGTGCGGCTGACCCCGACGACCCCGAGCGAGCCTTCGCGGCGCTCGACGATCGTCCACGCGTCGCCCTCGTCCTCGACCAGCACCAGTGAGCCCGCGCCCGCGCCCGCGCTCAGCAGGGTGAGGCCACCGACGATCGATCCAAACGCGATCACGCGCGGCGGGAACCGGCGCAGCCATGCAATTCCGACCGCGAGCAGCAGGTAGCCCCACGCAATCGCGGCCCATACCTCGGCGTAGGTGAGCGAGCCGATCGCCCACAGGCCAAACACGACCGGCGCGGCGGCGGCGGCCAGCCCGTTGATCGCCAGCGCGAGGCCGATCGATCGCGGGCGAGCTGGGGTGACGTTGGGATCGGGCGCGGCGATCAGCGCGAGCAAGTGGGCAAAGCAGGCGCCCATCAGGATCGTCGTCGGACCCAGCACGATCCCCGCGGTCGCCAGCTCGGCCAGCTGTCGGCGACCCCACGCGCTCGACGGCGGGGCCAGCCACTCGAGCAGCTCCGGCGCGGCCTTGGCCAGCATCGCCGTGAGCGCGACGCTCAGCGCCAGCGCCCACACCAGCGCGACCAACACCGTCGCCGGTCGCCGACCGAGCGCGCGCGCAGACAGCCGCGCGTGACACCCTGCGCCCAGACCCGTGCCCAGCAGCCACACCGCCAGCAGATCCGCGAAGCTGTAGATCGTGCCCGAGAACACCTGCGCCAGCACCCGCACGCCGATGACCTCGAGGCCGAGGCCGAGCAGACCCGTCACGCCGATCGCAACGTACGAGATCCAGCGCTCGCGCAGCAGGCCGTCGTCGGGATCTCGCGCGGGCGCGGCTTGCTCAACCTGCTCGTTGGGACGCTCATTCGCCCAGCCCGCGCTCGCCAAGCCGGCGCTGATGAGCGCAAGCGCTGCAGCCACCGCCGTCGCGCGCGGGACACCCAGGGCCGGTAGCAGCAGGTGGATCATCGCGAGCACGCCCAGCGTCGCGCCGATCGTGTCGAGCGCGTACAGCCGGGCGAGCCCGCGGGCGTCGTCGGTCGCAACCTGTCGACGCGCGGCGACCAACAGCGGCAGCGAGGCCCCCAGCGCCAGCGTCGCGGGCAGCAAGATGACCGCCGCAGCCACGACCGACAGCACAGCCGGCGCCGCGAGCCCGAGCGCACCCGGCAGCCACCCGCCAAACCACGTCAGCGACCACGGCGACGCGATCGCATACGCGGCCACGCCGACCTGCAGCAGCGCGAAGCTGCGCGCTGGCGCCCGCACCGAGTCCGCGCGCGCGTGCGCCAGCGCGGCCCCGAGCGCCATGCCGCCAAAGAACCCAGCGAGCACCGCCAGCACGCCCAGCTGCTCATGCCCGAGCGCGAGCCCGAGCAGGCGCGTCCACGAGGTCTCGCACGCGAGCGCGGCCGCACCAGCGAACGCCGCGGCGGCCATCAGCGAGCGATCGTGGCGCGGACCAGCCCGCCTCGCGTGGGCTCGACGGGCTCGGCCGACCATCGACGAGAGCTTACCCGGCAGCCCGCTCGAACTCCCGTGAGCCAACTGACGCGATCGCATGCATCACACAATTAGCTCGCCGATCCGCGGCCCGCTCATGGCAGACTGCGCGGCGATGAGTGAAGTGTCTGATCCGCCGAAAGTCGGCATCATCGGAGCGGGACCCGCGGGGCTGTATGCGGCGATCTTGCTCAAGAAGGCCCACCCAGCCGCGCAGATCACCGTGGTCGAGAAGAACCCGCGCGGGGTCACCTGGGGTTGGGGGGTCGTGTTCTCGGAAGAGACCATGGGCCACTTCGCCGACGCCGACGCCGAGAGCTTCAACGCGATCCGCGACGCGTTCGCCCGGTGGGAGGCGATCGACGTGCACTTCAAGGGCCGCGTGATCAACTCGGGCGGCCACGACTTCGCGGGGATCCGGCGGGTCAAGCTGCTCGACATCTTGGCGGCGCGCGCCGAGCAGCTCGGCGTCACGATCGAGTACGACACCGAGATCGACGACGACATCAGCCGGTTCGACGACTGCGGCCTGGTCGTCGCCGCCGACGGGATCAACTCCAGGATCCGGGCCCGCTACGAGGACACGTTTCAGACCACGATCGTCCCCGGCACCGCGCGGTTCATCTGGCTGGGCAGCGACAAGCTGTGGGACACCTTCACGTTCCTGGTCCGCGAGAACGAGCACGGGCTGTTCCAGGTCCACGCCTACCGGTTCGACGTCGACACCAGCACCTTCATCGTCGAGTGTGACGATCAGACCTGGCGCAACGCCGGCCTCCACGAGGCCGACGAGGCCCAGAGCATCGCCTACTGTGAGCAGCTGTTCGCCGAGGAGCTCGGCGGCGCCAAGCTGCTCGGCAACCGCTCGCGCTGGCTGTCGTTCCCCACGCTCTCGTGCGCGCAGTGGCACCACGGCAACACGGTCTTGATCGGCGACGCGGCTCACACCGCACACTTCTCGATCGGGTCGGGGACCAAGCTGGCGATGGAAGACGCGATCCACCTGGTCGCGGCGCTGACCGAGCAGCCCAGCCGCGGCGCCCAGGAGTCGTTGATCGTCTACGAGCGGCGCCGACGGCTGGACGTCGCCAAGCTGCAGCGGGCCGCGTCGGTCAGTCAAAAGTGGTTCGAGGACATCTCGCGCTACAAGCACTTCGAGCCCGAGCAATTCGTCGCCAGCATGATGACGCGCTCGAAGCGGGTCACCCACGAGAACCTGCGGATCCGCGACTCGGCCTATGTCGACGGCCTGGATCGGTGGTTCTCGGCCCACGTCGGCGAGCCGGTCGCGGACACCGAGCCCGCGCCGCCGCCGATGTTCCACAGCTTCACGCTCAAGGACATGACCCTCGACAATCGCGTCGTGGTCAGCCCGATGTGCATGTATTCAGCCCACGACGGCGTGCCCAACGACTGGCACCTGGTCCACATTGGCAGCCGCGCGACCGGTGGCGCCGGGCTGGTCATGTGCGAGATGACCGACGTGTCCGCCGAGGCCCGGATCAGCCCCGGGTGTACGGGCTTGTGGACGCAGGCCCAGAGCGACGGGTGGAAGCGCGTGGTCGACTACGTGCACGAGTACAGCCGGGCCAAGATCGGCATTCAGCTGGCCCACGCGGGCCGCAAGGGGGCGACCGAGATCCTGGCCAAGGGCGGGCGCCCGCTCCCGCCCGAGCGAGCGTGGGAGCTGGTCGCGCCCTCGCCGATCCCCTGGAACGACAGCTCGCAGACCCCCCGCGAGCTGACCCGGGCCGACCTCGCCGAGATCCGCGGACAGTTCGTGCGCGCGGCCAAGCACGCGCTCGCGGCCGGGTTCGATCTGATCGAGATCCACGCGGCCCACGGCTACTTGCTGTCCGGGTTCATCTCACCGCTCACCAACGTGCGGACCGACGAGTACGGCGGCAAGCTGGCCAACCGCATGCGGTTCCCGCTCGAGGTGTTCGACGCCTGCCGCGAGGTCTGGCCCAGCACCAAGCCGATGTCCGTGCGGATCTCCGCGACCGACTGGATGCCCGATGGCCTGTCCGAGTCCGACGCCGTCGCGGTCGCCCGCATGTTCCACGAGCACGGCTGCGACCTGATCGACGTGTCCGCGGGCCAGACCCACCCCGGCGCCAAGCCGATCTACGGGCGAATGTTTCAGACCCCGTTCTCGGATCGGATCCGCAACGAGCTGCGCACCGTCGCAACCATGGCGGTCGGCAACATTCAGGGGTGGGATCACATCAACACGATCATCGTCTCGGGTCGCGCGGATCTGTGCGCCCTGGCTCGCCCGCACCTCTACGACCCCTACCTGACCTTGCACGCGGCCGCGGAGCAGGGCTGGCATCGCAAGGTGCCATGGGCTGAGCAGTATCGGGCGGGCATGTCGGTCGCGGATCTGGTCGCGGCGCAGCACGGGCGCGGGCCGGACGAGTGATGCCGCGGGGGATCTCATCGCTGGTGCTCGCGCTCTCGCTGGTGTGCGTGGCTGGCTGTGAGCGGTCTGGCTCGACCCGTGCGCCCGTGGCCGCGCAGGATCCCACGGATCAGCTGACCGGGGAGCTGCTCGCCACGCTGCGAGCGGGTGATCTGGAGGCCGCGCTCGGCTTGTGCAATGCCGCGCTCGCTGGTGATCTCGAGCGCCGCGGCGCCAGTGAGCTCGCCGTGATCACGGCGACGCTCGACTGGCTCGGCGCCGTCGAGTCGCTCGAGCTCGAGTCCGAGCAACCGGTCGCGGGTGGCGTAGATCGGCGGTACCTGGTCCGGTTCGGCCACGGCGAAGTGGGGCTGAGCGTGACCGCCGTCAACGGCAAGCTCGAGGGCTTCGAGTTTGACCGCGGACAGTGGCAGGTGCTCGTGGACCGTGCAGCCGAGGCCGCCGCTGGCTCGCTGCGGGTCGCCGAGTTTCGCTACCTCGACGCCAAGGGGCAGCCCGTCGAGGGCGCGCTCGATCCAGCGAAGGTCTCGTACGAGCTGGCGCTCGAGGGCCTCGAGGCGCTGCTGCGTGAGCACCATGTGATGATTGCGAAGACCGTGCGGGACGCCGCGGGCAACGAGGTGTACCGGCAGACCGAGGATGATGACATTCGGTTTCCGCAGGCGCAGTCCGGCAGCGGCGGCGGGCGGATCACCGGTCACGTGGCCGTGCCGGGGCCGGGGCACTATCAGCTCGAGCTCAGGATCCGCGACATGGTGGGGGCCCAGCTGATGACCCACAAAGAGTCGTTTGTGATCGAGCCGCAGCCGTGACTTGATCGCGCAGCGAGGTTCAGCGACCGTAGCTCACCGTGTCCCGTGCCCCCCTCGCCTCGCTCCTCGTGCTCCCGCTCGTGTTCGCGTGCGCGCCCCCGCCTCCGCCGGTCACGCCCGAGCCGATCCCCGAGCCCGTCACCAAGATCCCCGCCGAGGCCAGCCCCGGTCTGCAGCCGGCCAGCGAGTCGGCGCCCGGGATTGCGACGATCCTCGAGGAGCGCGCGCTCCTGCTCGAAGCGTTCGGTGTCCCGGCCCTCGAAGATCTGACGATCGCACCCGACAACTACGAAGTCCGGGTGTTTTACCGCCGACCCGAGCGCCGGCTCGCGCTGCGCCTGTGGACCGAAGCTGGCGCGCTGCGTGGCGCCGCGTGGGTGTGGTGGACGGCGGCCCCGGAGTCCGACAACTCGCACTATGTCCACATGGAGATCGACGACTGGGTCGACTGCCCCGAGGCCGTGCGCGCGGGCGAGAGCGACGTCGAGGGCTGCCGCGTCCACTTCCCCGCCGGCCACACCTGGGACACCGCGCTCGCCAATTTCGAAGCCCACGAGCTGTGGACCCTGCGCGGTGTGTCCGAGCTCGGCAGCGATCCCAGCGATCCCGATTTTTACGAAGTCTTGCTCGTCGAGCTGCGCGACTCGGCCCGGCTGCGACGCTACTACCACCGCGACTGCGAAGAGCAAGGCTCGCGCGAGGCCGACGTCGCGCTGGCCCTGACCCAAGCGCTGTGGGACGTGTTCGCCCCCGCCGAGTGGGACTACGAGCGCGATTGGTCGTACGGCGAGGACGGCGAGCTGATCAAGGCGCGCCGTCCCCTGCCAGACTGACTCGTCGAGCTCAGCCTTCGGGCTGGAACTCCTGACACGCCAGGTCGATGTTGTCTGCGAGCGCGGTCTGAACGGCGTCGGGCACCGCGGTTGGCCCGTCGCAGATATCCGCCGTGAAGCCGTTCATGCCGGCCTGCAGATCCGCGAATTCGTAGAGTCGCTCGGCGTGGTACGCCTCGACGGGCGCCCCGCAGCTCTGCGGTTGCTGACAGAAGTTCACACCTGCGTTGGCCGCGGGGTTCCCCGCGATCACGATCGCCGCAACCCCGGCTGAGTCGCCGCCCTTGAGCGCAACGAGCGTGTCATACAGCACCGGTACCGGCTGGCCGGCCACGTTGCAGCCGACCCCACAGATGTTGCCGCCCATTTGATCGTACCAGCCGTAGTCGTCGACGTCGCTCATGAGTACCACCACCAGCAGCGCGTCGTCGCGCGAGAACCCGCTGTTGTCGTTGCCCAGCAAGTCGACGGCTGTCGTCAGCACGTGCTCGCACCCGACCGCCGCGCCCCCGCTGTTTCCGACCTTGGTCGCCGCGGCCTGAAAGTGCACGGAGATCTGCGCGGGCGTATACGTGTCGCTGTCGAACCAGGGGTTGGGATCCGCCCAATTGTTGGGGACCACCCAGCCGTTGTTGTTGTCGCCGGTCACGCCAATGCGATAGTCGATGCCGCCGCAGTTGAGGCCTTCGAGGGTGTTGACGATCGACAAGAACGCTTGGCCATCCTTGAGCGCGTTGATCTCCTCGAGCATCGACAGCGAGCCGTCCATTGCAACCAGCATGTCGACCTTCTTGCAGCCGGTATCGACGCACGGACCGCCGGTCTCGCTATCGAGCGTGTCGAGCTTGGTCCCGTCGCCGTCGCCGTCGCCGCTCGGGTCACCGTCGCCAGTTGGGTCGCCGTCGCCGGGGTCGGTGGTGTTGCTGCTGCTGGTCTCGTCGTTGCCGCTCTGGTCATCGGGGTTGGGCCCCGCGTTGACACACAGCCCGCTGAGACAGGTCAGGCCCGGGTCGCAGGCGCCCCCGCCCGTGCACTCGCAGCCCTCGGCCCCGATCACGCAGGCGTCCTTGCAGCCCTCGAGGGTCAGGCCAACCAACAACGCAGACAATCCGGCGAAACCCAGGGCAAGCTTGCGCATGCGCCCAGCATACCAACATCGTGGCCGGGTTCGGGCGTGGAAAAACGGCTGGGCTGGCTAAGTACCGGCCCGCGCCCGGTAGCGCTGCCCGATCGTGTGCCACACCAGACCGACGGCGATCAGGCCCAGCCCGGTCGCCCAGATCATTGGTTCAACCCAAAACGCGAGGCCAAGGCATGAGATCAGGCCCAGACCGGGGATCCACCGGGTATGGCCGCGCGCGTCCGCGGGCAGCCGCAGCGCGGCGAGGTTGGTGAGCGCGTAGTAGACCAGCACGCTGAAGGCGCTGAATGACCAGGCCAGCTTCACGCTGCCGACCAGGGTGATCGCTGCAATGAGCACACCCGTGCCGATCACCGCCCGCCGGGGAGAGCTGTGCGGCGCGGACACGACCGCGAGGCCGCTCGGCATGTCGCCACGTCGCGCCATTGCGAGCACCACGCGCGACAGCCCAAGCAGCAAGTTGAGCAGCACCCCCAACATCGCGGTCACGCCACCGAGCGCGATGAGCCACGCCACGCTGGTCCGCCCAAACCCTCGCGCCGCGAGCTCGAGCGGGGCGGCGGCGGCCTGGGTCGCGTCCGCGAGCGGGCCCGCGCCCAAGCTGCCGACCGCGACAAAGCTGACCGCGACGTACAACGCCATGCTCACGATCAGGGTCACCACGATCGCCCGCGGAATGCTCCGCGATGGCTCGCGGATCTCCTCTCCCAGCGTCGCAATCCGGCCGTAGCCCGTGTACGCGACGAACATCAAGGCCGTGGCGTGCAGCAAGCTCGACGGCTCGAGCGAGTCGCCGTCCCACGCGGTGAACTGCCCGCTGAACCCGGACACGGCGCTGGGCAGGCCGGCGATCACGAACACGATCAGCGAGCCGAGCGTCACGAGCACGATGATCGTGTTCGCCCGGTTCGATCGTTGGATTCCGCCGGCCACGATCGCGGTCAAGCCAACCACCACGCCAACCGCCAGCGCGACGCGGGCTCGGTCATCGGTGATCCCGAAATTGATCAGCGCATAGCCAGCGAAGCCCAGCGCCGCCGTGGCCGCAGACGCCGACTTGGCGCACAGGAACATCCACCCGGCGCTAAACCCCAACGTCGGGTTCAGGTAGCGATAGCCGTATTCGTAGGTGCCGCCGCTGACCGGGTGACTCGCGGCGAGCCGGGCGCTCGACAGACCGTTGAACAGCGCGACCACGGCGGCGAGCGCGACCGCGAGCACCACCCACGGCCCAACAATGCCTGCGGCGATGCCAATGCTGACAAAGATCCCCGTGCCCAGGATCGAGCCCAGCCCCATCAACACGGCGCCGGGAACACCGACGACCCGCGCGAGCGCGGCTTGGGGCGCAGCGGTTGGTTCGGTCTCGGGCGTCGAGGCGCTCATGGCACAAAGCCTGGTCCCAGGCTCGCGGCAGGATGAGAGCACGCCGCCAGCGAGCCGGCCAGCGCGCGGCGACTGTACTCGACTCGTCAGACTGATAGGCTTCAGCTCCTCACGAGTTGGTCCGTGCCCGACCGTTCGCCATGAGCTCACCCCGCCTCAGCAACCTCAAGATCCGCGTCGACCACCTGCTGATCGCGGTCGGCGGCGTGGTCGCGCTGGTCGCCGCGCTGTTGACCTGGCGGGCGCTGCGGCCCGACCCCGCCCAGGCCGAGCTCGAGCAGGGCCTCGAGCGGATGGCCAACAAAGATCGCTCCGGCCAGACTGCCCGAGCCCGCCCGCCTCGCTTCGTGCGTCCGTTGCACAGCAGCGGCCGGGACTACGACGACGGCCGGCAGGTCGCGATCCCGCAGCCGCCGCCCGAGGGCGACCCCGGTGATCTGGACGCCGACCAGGCGATCGCCAGCTTCAAAGAGGTGCTCCACGAGCTCGAGGCCGCGGTCGAGAACGATCGCAAGCTCAGCCCGCGCGAGGAGGCTGAGCTCTACAACCGCGCGACCGGCTCGTTCACCGCGCTCTCGGCCTGGGCCGACGCGGGGGATCCCACCGAGCGCGCGCTCATGAACGACGCCTACGCCCAGATGAAGTCGCTGATGCGCGAGCTGGATCTGCAGCCGCCGGACGTCGATCCCGACGCCAACCCGCTGCGGCGGTGAGCCGCGCCGACGGCTGGCGAACGGTCGCCTGCTCGCGGACCCGCGCTAGGAAAATTTCGCCGTGACCGGGACGTGGTCCGAGGGCGTGTCCCACTCGCGCGGCTCCCAGTCATGCACGACCTCGGCGCACCGCTCGTACATGGGCGCGCTCGCGTACACATAGTCGATCCGCAGCCCGTGCTTCTTCTCCCAGCACCCGTCGCGGTAGTCGAACCAGGTGAAGCGCCCGGCGGCCTGGTCGTGCTTGCGAAAGCAGTCGCGCAGCCCGAGCTGCTCGAAGCCATCGAGCGCCGCGTGCTCTTCGGGCGTGAAGTGAGTGCAGCCCGCCATCGCCTCGACCGACCACACGTCGCGCTCGTCTCGGGCGACGTTGAAGTCACCGCACAGGATCACGGAGTCGCCCGCGCTAAACCGGGTCGCCAGCTCGACCCGCAGCCGCTCGAGCCACTCGAGCTTGTAGGTGAAGGCGTCGGTCCCGAGCGCGGTCCCGTTGGGCACATACAGATTGTAAATACGCACGCCCGCAAACGTGCAGGCCAGGATCCGTCGGTGTTTGTCGGGCTTGCCCTCGGCGAACCCGAGCTGGACGTCCTCGGGCTTGGCGCGCTTGGTCAAGGTGGCGACCCCGGCGTAGCCCTTCGTACCGTTGAGCGCGACCTGGTAACCCAGCTCCATGAACGGGACGCGCGGAAACAGCTGGTCCTCGACCTTTGTCTCTTGCAGGCACGCCACGTCCGGCTGGTGCTCGTCGAGGTAGGTCAGCACGTTGTCCAGCCGGGCTCGAATCGAGTTGACGTTCCAGGTCATGAGGGAGAAGGGCGCGGACATGTGGGGGAAGAGTACCCCCCGTGAGTTCGCGACGCGCGCGTTCTGACGACGCGAGGTCCGCCCCGTGAGGGTCCGCAAACAGTCGAGAACGCGGCGCCCATGGAGCCCGTGGTACGCACGAGCAATGGCCGAAGCTCTGGATGCCGCCCGCACGCCCGTGATCGTCGACGCCCTGCGAACGCCAATGGGCCGGCTCCGCGGCGTGCTCGCGTCGATGCGCGCCGACGACCTCGCGGCCCACGTGATCCAGGCGCTCAAGGAGCGCTACCCCGCGGCGCTCGAAGATCTCGAGGACGTGTACTTCGGCGCGGCCAACCAAGCCGGCGAGGACAACCGCAACGTCGGGCGCATGGCCGCGCTGCTCGCTGGGCTGCCCGAAGAGGTGCCGGGCATGACGGTCAACCGGCTGTGTGGCTCGGGCATGGAGGCGATCATTCAGGCCGCCAAGTCCGTCATGGTTGGCGAGGGCGAGGTCTACATCGCGGGTGGCGTCGAGAGCATGACCCGCTCGCCCTACGTGATGCCCAAGGGCGATCAACCGTTCGACAACAAGCCGCAGATCTTCGACACCGCGCTGGGCTGGCGGATGATCAACCCCAAGATGGACGCGCTGTACCCGATCGAGTCGCTCGGTGGCACCGCCGAGAACGTGGCCACGCGCCATGACATCAGTCGCGAAGATCAAGACGCCTGGGCGCTGCGCAGCCACGAGCTCGCGGCCGGGGCCCAAGACGACGGCTGGTTTGACGACGAGACCATCTCCGTCACCGTCTCGCAGGGGCGCAAGAAAGATCCGCTGCGCGTGACCCTCGACGAGTCGGTCCGCCGCGACACCTCGCTGGCCAAGCTGGCCAAGCTGCCCGCCGCGTTCCGCAAGGGTGGCAGCGTCACGGCCGGCAACTCGTCGCCGCTCAGCGACGGGGCCGCGGCCTTGCTGATCACGTCCCAAGCCCGGGCCGAGGCGCTGGGGCTCAAGCCGATCGCCCGGATCGTCAGCTGGGGTCACGCGGGCGTGCACCCCAACGTGATGGGCATCGGGCCGATCCCCGCCAGCCGCAAGGCGCTGCAGCGCGCAGGCCTGAAGGTCGACGCGCTCGACTCGATCGAGCTCAACGAGGCGTTCGCCAGCCAGACCCTGGCCTGCATCCGCGCGCTCAAGCTCGACCCCGAGAAGGTCAACCCCTCCGGCGGCGCGATCGCCCTGGGTCACCCGCTCGGCTGCTCGGGCGCCCGCATCACCACGACCTTGATCCACAACCTGCGCAGGACCGGCGGCGACTGGGGTCTGGCGAGCATGTGCATCGGCGTGGGCCAGGGCATCGCGATTGTGCTCCAGCGCACAGGCTGAGCGACTCGCGTCAGGCCGGCGTCGACGTCGTCGCGGTCCGGTCTGGTGACGGCAGCACTCGATGCGCCCTGCCAGCGAGCGGATCTGCGACCGTTGCCGCACGAACCGGCCGCTGACAATTCCCCGCAAATCCCGCTGCGCACGCTCGTGCGCGGTTTTTGAGCCGCTTCGCGTTTGACGATCGAAGCGACACGAATCTAGCCTGCCCGCCATGACGCGCCCCGCCTTGCTCACCGCTTGCCTCGCTCTCGTGCTGTCTTGCTTCGTGCCCGCTTGCGACGGCGGTGATGACTCGGCCGACACCAACGCCGACGCGACCACGACGACGACCGGCGCCATGCCCTGCGGAACCGAGTGGGCCGAGAAGGACGGCATGACCGAGTCGATCATGGACGCCTGGGGAGCGCCGTGCATGCAGAAGTCCGACTGCACCCCCGTGCTGGGTGAGGACGCCGAGTGCGTGACCAATATCTTGGGCGTCTACGATCTGCCGGGGGGCTTCTGCACCAAGTACTGCGAGCTGCCCGACACGATGACGACCTACATCCACGACGCGGCCGACTGTGACCCGGCCGGCGGCGTGACCTGTGTCGGCGCCAAGGATCTGTTCACGGCCTGCATCATCCCGTGTGAGAACGACAGCCAGTGCGGGCGTGAGGGCTACGGCTGCCGCACGATGCCGACCTTGGCGTCCGAGGGTGATCCAACCTTCTGCCTGATGAACACGGTCGACTGTTGCACGACCGACTCCGGCGAGTGTTGAGCCGGGGATGACCGACACGCTCGAGCAAGGTCCGCCCGTGCTGCTCGACGGCGCGATGGGGACCGAGCTCGCCGAGCGAGGCTTCGAGCTGCGTGGGCCGCTGTTCAGCGCGCGGGCGCTGCTCGACGCCCCCGAGCTGGTCGAGCAGATCCACTGGGACTACCTGTGCGCGGGCGCCCAGGTGTTGACCACCAACAGCTTTGGCCTCCACGCCGCCAGCTTGGCGAAAGCCGGGGTCGCCGAGCGCCAGGCCGAGCTCGCGCGCCGCAGCGTCGAGGTGCTCGAGCAGGTTCGGACCCGGGCGCGCGCGCGCGGATCGGACATGACGCGGTTTCGGATCGCCGGCTCGATCCCGCCGCGACCGCCCGGTGGCGAGCGAGCGCTGGCCCGGGCCGAGTATCGAGCCTACGCCGACGGACTGGCCGACGCGGGCGTGGATCTGCTGCTGCTCGAGACCTTCACCAACGTGGACGCCGCCCGCCTCGCGCTCGAGGGCCTCGCGGGTGTCGAGCTGCCGGTGTGGCTGTCGGTCGTCGCCGGGCTCCCCACTCCCGGCCAATCAGCCCCCGACGGCACCCGGCTGATCAGCGGGGACAGCTTCGAAGATCTCGGTCAGCTGCTGCGCAGTGAGACCCACCGCGTGCCTGACGCGCTGCTGATCAACTGCACACAGATCGACGCGGTCCCGGCCGCGCTCGATGCCCTCATCCGCGCGAGCGCCGAGCTCGAGCTCCCGCTCGGCTTCAGCCCGCACCTTGGCCGGCGCCGCTACGACGGGGTCTGGATCGACCGCATCATTGGACCCAAAGTCTTCGCGGCGCAGATCCAGGCATGGATGAAGGTACGCCCCCGACTGATCATCGCGGGCGCCTGCTGCGGTTCGCGCCCAGACTACATCGCCGCCATGCAGCACAGCCTGATGCCGAGCGAGGCCGCGCGTGAGCAGGCATTCGTGCGCCTGGCCCAGCTGCTTCCCTGACACCCCAGAAGTCTGGGCGGGCGCAGCTAAAACGTCACCCTCGTGGCCGCCGCGGATCGTATCGTCACTGCGTGCAAGCGGATCCCAGCGGCGCGGTGGAACTCGGTGAGGTGATCGGTCGCGAGGCCGACGTCGATCGGCTCTGGACCGCGCTGGTCACCAGCAACGTGATCCTCACCGCGCGCCCCGGGGTCGGCAAGACCACGGTCGCCCGACTAGCGATCGCCGACGCCCCGACCGGGTGGACGGGTCGGCGGATCTCGCTTGGCCAGCTCAAAGGTCCAGCCGCGGCCGCGGCTGCGATCATCGAGTCGCTCGCGCGGGACCCCGACGCGGGCGAGACACTTCGTGCCGCGGTCGCGTCGGTGCTCGACGGCAAGGGCCAGGTGTCGGCCACCAAGCTCGAGGGTGATCCAACCTCGGCCCTGCGCGCGGCGATCGAAGCCCAGCTCGACGACCGGGCGGTCGGCTTGATGCTGGTCCTCGATGACGTCGATCGCTTCTTGTCGGCGTCCGCCACCGCGGAGAGTCACGACCTGCTCGCGCTGACCGAGAGCCTCGCCGAGCTCAGCGGCCCGGACACGCGGGTCCGGTTGTTGTTGATCAGCAACACGCACCTGGATCGCACGCTCGCGCGGGTCCGGCCGTCGCTGTCTACTTCACTGTTCGAGCGCTGCGCTCGCGTGACCCTCGAGCAGCTGCGGCCCGAGGCCGGCGCTCGGCTTGTCACGTCGCTGCTGCTGGGCGAGAGCATCACCGCCCGAGATCGCGCCGCGCTGGCCCGCTCGCTCGCCGACGACTGCGACCACGTGCCGCGCTGGATCCACTGCGCCGTCGCCCACTTCGTCAAGCGCCGCAAGCCGATCGTCGACGGTGATCTCGAGCGCTGCATGGTCGCCGCCGTCGCCGATCTCGACCGCGAGCCGTGGGCGCTGCGCCGCGAGCTCGCGCCCGTGCTCGACGACTACGAGCAGCCGAAGCAGGGCATCGCGTTGTCGATCCTCGATCAGCTCGCGCTCGCCGAAGAACACGCGCTGACCGTGAGCGACCTGCGTCGACAACTGGCGATGGAGACCACGATCGACGAAGACGCGATCCGCAGGGTCGTCCGCGAGCTGTGCGACGATCAGCTGGTCGCCGAGCTCGGCGGCAGCCTGCAGTTTGGCGGCGAGCTGCTGCGCCTGGCGTGGCTCAAGCTGCGCTTTATCTAGCGCCCCGCACCCAAGAATTCGGCGACGGTGGGGATGAACCGCGGCTCGGTCAGGTGCCCGTCGTTGTGGCCCCCATCGAGCTCGACGAACGCGATCCGCGTCGCGGCTCCGGCCTCCGCGGCGGCCTCGAGGGCCTGACCGTGGCTCGCCGGGATCAGCTCGTCAGCTGACGAGTGGGCGATCAGCACCGGCGAGTTGACCGTCGCGATCAGCTCGCGCGAGGGGTAGTCGAGCTTGCGCTCGAACCACCCGACGGGCAGCCATGGGTACACCTGCTTGCCGATGTCCATGGTCGAGGTGAAGCTCGACTCGACGATCAGCGCGGCCGGGGGCATGCCGGCCTTGCTGACCCGCGCGGCCTGGTCGATCGCCACCGCCCCGCCCAGCGAGCGCCCCCACATCACGATCTCGCTGGGGTCGTAGCCGCGCTCGTCGACCAGGTAGCGCCAGGTCGCGAGCACGTCGAGCCGCGTGCCGTCGACGGTGGGCCGGCCCGTGCTCTCGCCGTAGCCGCGGTAGTCGAAGATCAGCACCGCCAGGCCCAGCTCACGCAGCCCGCTCAGCACGTTGATGCGGCCGCCGATGTTGCCCGCGTTGCCGTGACAATAGAGGACCACCCACGCCGGTCGCTCGACCCCGGGCGCTGGCTCGGCGGGCAGGAACCACCCCACCAGCGTCTGGCCGTCCTCGGTGGTGATCTCGACGCGCTCGTAGTCCCAGCCGATCTGCTTGGGCGTGCTGCCGAGGTGCGGGCTCGGGTAGAACAACAGCCCCTCGGGCCGGAGCAACAACAGCGCGATCAGCCCCAGCACCAGGCCTACCGTCGCCAGCAGGCTCCACCGCACGACCTTGCGCAGCAGGCTGGGGGCCTGGTGGGGCTCGACCTCGCTCGACGGCTCAGCGCTCACGCTCGCCAAGATACCAGCGGCCAGACGGTGGGGGGACCGCAGGCGCCTCGTCTGCACGACCTGGACTCGCCTCGCTCCGGGGTCGGTGTAGATTGGTTGCGTGAGCCGTCGGACCCACGCCTTGCTGCCGCTCGCGCTCATGGTGATGGCGAGCTGCCGCGGGCCGCTGCCCGCTGGCGAGGACGCGACCGGCGACACGAGCGACAGCGACCACACCCAGGCGGACACGGGCACCGACGACACCGGGGGCGATGACCCGTTCGAGTGCGTGCCATGGCCCGCGTCCCCACCCGCGCTGGGCCTCGGCGAGCCGACCACGCTGAGCTTCGCCGACGTGACGAGCGCGGTCGGCCTGCTCGACACAGCGTACTTCCCCGGCGACTGGCCCCCCACCTGCGACCCGAACGGCGAGGGCTGGGTCGGCACCCCGTGCAAGATGTACGTGCAGGGCGGAGGCGCGGCGGTCGGTGACTTCGACGACGACGGCTGGCCCGACATCTACCTGACCCGGCTGGTCGGCCGCGATCTCTTGTTTCGCAACATGCTCGGCGAGGGCGGCGAGCCAGCGTTCCTCGAGATCGGCGCCAGCGTGGGCCTGGTCGATGAGTTCGGCGGCAACGGAGCCGCGTGGGTCGACGTCGACGGCGACGGCGATCTCGATCTGTACGTGACCTCGATGGCGATCCCCGGCCGGTTTTGGTTCTACCGCAACGAGCTGGCCCAGACCGGCGAGGCCAGGTTCGTCGAGGACGCGGCAGCGCGGGGCCTCGCGCTCGACGACGGGCTCCCCCACTTTGGGTTCTCGATCGGCGTGGGCGACTACGACCGCGACGGCTGGCTCGACCTCCACACCAGCGAGTGGTGGCCCGGCGGCAGCCCGACGGCCACCACCCACCACGCTCGATTGCTGCGCAACCTCGGCCCCGACCAACCCGGCAGCTTCGAGGATCTCACCCTCGTCGGCGGCGCCTCGATGTTGATGCTCAACCCCGCGGGCCTCCACGCGTTCTCGCCGACCTTCGTGGATCTCGATGAAGACGGCTGGCAAGACCTCGCGTTCGTCAGCGACAACGCCACCAGCCGACTGTTTTGGAACCGCGCCAGCCACGACGGCGCCGACCCCAGCTTCGTTGACGGCACGCCCAAGGCCGGCGTCTCGATCGAGCGCAACGGCATGGGCTCGACCTTCGGCGACGTCGACGGCGACGGTCACCTCGACTGGTACGTCAGCGCGATCTTCTCGCCCAACTCGGAGCTCGAGTGCGGCAACCCGATCTGTGGCACCGGCGGCAACCGGCTGTATCGCAGCATTGGCCCGCGCTGCTTCGAAGAGCTCGGCGAGGCATACGGGCTCAACGTCGGCGGCTGGGGTTGGGGCACGACCATGTTCGATCCCGACAATGACGGCGACCTCGACATCGTCGAGACCAACGGCTTTCAAGTGCCGCACGGCCAGCCGAACACGGCCTTCACCGGACATCCGCTGCGATTTTGGCGTAACGGCTCGGAGCAGGCTGGCCAGCTCGAGTTCGCCCAGCAGTCGGGCCAGGTCGGCCTGAGCGACACCGGCCAGGGCCGCGGACTCGTCGCGTTCGACTACGACCGCGACGGCGATGAAGACCTGCTGATTGTCGACAACAGCGGCAAGTACGGGAGCGGGACCAAGCTGTGGCGCAACCGCAGCGACGAGGCCGACAGCCCCAACGCGTGGCTGGATGTGGAGCTAGACGGACACGCGGGCAATCGCCACGGAGTCGGCGCGCGAGTCGAGCTGCAGCGTGAAGTCGGCGGGCCCGTGCAAGTGCGGGTGATTGGGGTGAACAGCCACTTTCTCGGCCACGGCGAGTACCGAGCCCACTTCGGACTTGGCCCTGGCGATGAGCCGGTCGCGCGGGTGCGGGTGATCTGGGCCAGCGGTGCCCAGAGCTCGATCGACGACGTGAATGTTGGGCAGGTCTTGGAGCTGGCGGAGCCCTGATTTCAGTACAGCTTCTCAGCGCAGCTTCGAGCGCGAGTCGGCCAGCGCAGCGGAGATCCCCGAGGCCACCCGCAGCGCCTCCACGGTCTGCGCGACATCGTGAACCCGCACCACAGCGGCCCCGTGCGCCGCAGCGACCACCGCCGCGACCACGCTCGCGAGCTCCCGCTCTTCGACCGGCTTGTCCCCCGCGAGCACGCCCAAGAACCGCTTGCGGCTCGCGCCGATCAACACCGGGAACCCACACCGCGCCTCGAGAAACTCGCTCGCGGCGACCAGCGCGGCCGACTGCGCGCCGGTCTTGCCAAACCCGATCCCCGGGTCCAGCACGATCTGCTCGCGCGCGACCCCAGCCGCGAGCGCGCGCGCGACCGCCTGCTCGAGCTCGTCGGCGATCTCTCCGAGCAGATCATCAAACTGAACCCGCGCCTGCATCGTCGCCGGCTCGCCGCGCAGGTGGCTGATCACCAACCCCGCCCCAGTCGCGGCCACGACCTCCGCCATGGCTGGATCCGCGAGCCCGCTGATGTCGTTGACGATCGCCGCCCCAGCTTTCAGCGCCTGCCTGGCGACGACGGCGTGGCGGGTGTCGACGCTGATCGGCACCGACGCGAGCGCAGGGTCGGCGCGGAGCGCCTCGATGATCGGCAGCACCCGCGCGAGCTCGGTCGCCTCGTCGACCGGATCGGCCCCCGGTCGCGTCGACTCGCCGCCGACGTCGAGGATGTCCGCGCCCTGCTCGACCCAGCGCCGACACTGACCCACGACGACCGAGACGTTGGGTCGACTGCGCGACTCGACGATCCAGCGACCGCCGTCGTGAAAGCTGTCCGGCGTGACGTTGACCACCGCCATGACCAGGCACCGGTCGAGCGAGAGCGCTGCGTGGGCGTGGTGCCAGGTGCGGGTCACGGCGGGGCGTTCATACCCCAGTCGCCCGAGACTCGGAACCTGTGGCGGCGGGTGGCGGCGCCCCGCACACCTCGCTTCGCTTGCGCCCGACAGGTCCACCCAGTAAAAGTCCCGGCCGGTCGCCGCGATGGACCTGTCTGCCCTCAACCCTGCCCAGCGTGAAGCCGTGCTCCACGTCCAGGGGCCGCTGTTGGTGCTCGCGGGCGCGGGCTCGGGCAAGACCCGCGTGATCACCCACCGGATCGCGCACCTGCTCGAGCGCGGCGTCGAGCCCGGGCAGATCGTCGCGCTGTCGTTCACCAACAAGGCCGCCGACGAGATGCGCGAGCGGATCGCCAAGATGGTCGGCAAAAAGCGCGCGGGCGAGCTGGTGCTCGGCACCTTCCACAGCCTCGGCGCGTGGATGATGCGCGAGGATCCCAAGGGCTTCGACGTGCCCAAGCGGTTCCAGATCCTCGATCAGGGCGACGTCTACGGGGTCGTGCGCTCGCTGCTGCGCGAGCATGGCTACCACGGCCCGGCCAGCAAGCGGCGGTTCGACCTGGGCGCGATCGTCCAGCGCATCAGCCTGTGGAAGAACGACTTCCTGAGCACCGAGCAGGTCAAGAACATCATCTCGTCCAACGACTACGACGACATCGCGTCGGAGCTGTACGACAGCTACGAAGATCGCCTGCGCAGCCTCGCGTGCGTGGACTTCGACGACCTCGTGTGTCGCATCGCGTCGCACCTGCAAGAAGACGCGGACTGCCAGCAGCGCTGGCGCGAGCGGTTCCGCTACCTGCTCGTCGACGAGTACCAGGACACCAACACCGCGCAGTTTCAGATGCTGCTCGAGCTGCTCGGGCCCGAGCGCAACCTGTGTGTGGTCGGCGACGACGATCAGGCGATCTACGGCTGGCGCGGGGCCAAGGTCGCCAACATCTTGGGCTTCGACGTCTACTTCCGCGACGCCAAGGTGATCCGGCTCGAGGCCAACTATCGCTCGAAGCCGCCGATCACCACCTGCGCCAACGCGCTGATCGTCCACAACACCTCGCGGCACGACAAGGAGCTGGTCCCGGCCCGTCGGGGCGGCGAAAAGGTCCAGATCGTGGTCACCCGCGACGGCCCCATGGAGTCGAGCTGGGTCGCCGACAAGATCTACGAGCTCGTCCACAAAGAGCGGATCCCGGGCCGCGAGATCGCGGTGCTGTATCGCTCGACTCGGCAGGCCCGGATCGTCGAGCAGAACCTGCAAGAGCACGGCATCGCGTTTCGCGTGCTCGGGGGCCAGCCCTTTTACGACAAGAAGGAGGTCAAGGACGCGACGGCCTACCTCAAGTGTCTGGTCATGCCGTCCGACGAGATCGCCGTGCGTCGGGCCCTCGACACCCCGTCAAAGGGAATCGGCCGCAAGACCGTCGAGCGGCTGGGGATGTGGGCCGAGTCTCACGACAAGCGCCTGATCGACGCCGTGCATCACGTCGCGGAGATCGACGGCATCGGCGCTCGACCCCGCCACGCGATCGAGCGCTTCTCCCAGCAGATCCGCCACGCCCAGGGCCAGCTCCACCAGACCACCGCCGCCGAGGCGCTGCGCAATCTGTTGGTCGAGGTCCGGCTGCGCGACAACGTGCTCAAGGACACCGGCTCGGGCGAGGCCACCCAGAACCGCTGGAGCGGCGTGGAATTCTTGCTCAACAGCGTCGACAAGTTCGAGCGCCGGGCCTGGGACAAGCAGGCCAAGCCCAAGTGGAACGAGTATCTGGGCAACCTCAACCTCAAGAAGAAAGACGAGGACGAGGAGCCACCGGACCTCGTCACGCTCTCGACCTTTCACTCGGCCAAGGGTCTCGAGTGGGGAAACGTGTTCATTCTAGGGGTCGAGGAGGGCACCATGCCACACAAGCGCACGGAGGCCCCGCGCCTGTCCGACGCGATCTCGGGCGACATCGAAGAGGAGCGCCGACTCCTGTATGTCGGCATCACGCGCGCGCGCGATCGACTGTGGCTTACGCGCGCGACGACTCGCGTCGATCGCGGGCGTGAGCTCGAAGTGCTGCCCAGCCGGTTTCTGAACGAGCTTCCCGACGAAGACAGCGGCGTGATCGAGCAGTACGACGTGCGCGATCAAGAGAAGCTGACGACCCAGACCATGGAGGAGCTCGCGGACGCCTTCATGAGTCAGCTCGCAGGCAGCGGAACGCGCCCCTGAGTCTGCCCACAAACTGGCCACAATCTGCAGAAGCGGCCCGCGGTCCGGCCGCTGTTCGTGGTAGACAAAAACCAGATGTCGACAGAGAGAGTGCCGCGGGTCGCCGAGGTCGGGCGGCTGTTCATCATCCACCACGCCGAGCCTCCAGACCTCGACGAGGCCAAGGCGGAGATCGATCTCTACAAGGTCCTCGTCCAGCGAGTCGGCCGCGCGCCGATGTTGATGGTGCCCGACAAGATCCTGCCGCCCATGGGCCAGGAGGTGCGGACGTACTATCGGACCGCGACGACGAGTGACCCCGGAGTCGAGGCCATGGCCACGGTCGTCGGCGGGCTCGTGGGACTCGGGGCGTCAATTATGTCGAGCATCATGACGCAGATCTTCCAGGGCCAAACGGGCATTCCGATGCGCACAATCCGCGAGCTGGAGGAAGCCGCGGACTGGCTGTGCAAAGTGGCAGATGTTCAAGCCAAGCCCGACGAGATTGTTGCGGCCGTGGCCAAGCTACGAGCGCTACCGACCTAACGGCCAGGTCGTGTACCATCCTCAGCGAGCAACGGTCTGCTCGCTGGAGGACACGATCCATGGCCCTGCAAACTAAATTTGTCGTCACGCTTCAGGCCACTGGCCTGGGAGCGCTCATGCTGCTCGCCAGCGGTTGCCCGGATCCCGAGGGCTCCTTCAACGAGTTTCTGGAGGCGAGCAATGATCACCGCGACGGCGACGGCGACGGCGACGGCGACGGCGACGGCGATGGTGACGCCGACGGCATCCCCGACATGACCGGCACGTACCTGTTCGCGCTCGAGACCTCGCTCGGGCCGGATCTGCCGCTGCAGTTCGTGACGACCGTCGACATGACGGTCAATGAAGATGGCTCGGGTGCGGTCGCTGACCTCGCGTTTCAGCCGCTGAGCTTGGGCCAGAACGAGTCGCTGACCCCGCGCGAGTTCGTGGGTGATCCCCTGGTGTTCCCCGGTGTCGAGTTCGACGCGACCGGCAACTACGAGCTGGACATGGGCATCGTCATGGTCGACGGCGCCGCCAATCCGATCACCGGTAGCGACATCACGGCCTCGCTCGTCGTGCTCGGGAAGATCGCCCACGCTGACGCGCTGTGCGGTGATCTGACCGGCATGCTGATGAGCCCGCTCGAGTCCGACCTCGCCGGCTCGACCTTCGCCGCCCTGCGCCTGGCCGACGACGGCTCCAACCCAGGCACGCTGCCGATCGAGTTCCCGTACCGCTGCAACATGGTCCCCGAGATGGAGGAGCCAGACTTCTCGGGCACCTTCTTGTGGGCGCTCGAGACCTCGCTCGGGCCCGATCTTCCGCTGCAGTTTGCGACGACGGTGACCTTCACGGCCTCGGCCGACGGGCTCGGCGACACCGCGGACTTCAGTTTCCAGCCGCTGAGCCTCGGCCAGAACGAGACCCTGACTCCGCGCGAGTTCATCGGCGATCCGCTCGTGTTCCCGGACATCCCGATCGACGCCGACGGCAAGTACGTGATCGACATGGGCGTGGTCTCGGTCGCAGGCGGCGCCAACCCGATCACGGGCAGCGACATCACGGCCTCGCTGGTCGTCGACGGCGAGATCCGTGACTTCAACAGCATGTGCGGGACGCTCACGGGCATGTTGATGAGCCCGCTCGAGGCCGATCTGGCGGGCTCGACCTTCGCCGCCAAGCGGCTCGCCGACGACGGCTCGGACCCGAACACGCTGCCGACCGAGTTCCCCTACAAGTGCGGTCAGCTCTGAGCTGAAGCCAGGTGCCCCTCTCCTCCCCTGTCCCGATCTCACGCGATTTCATCATGAGCACCCCCCGCTTCTCCGCTACTCCCCGTCTTGGTCTGAGCGCCCCGCTCGCCGCTGCGCTCGCCGGCTTGCTCGGCGTTGGGCTGTGGTCGTCCAGCGCCGAGGCGTCCGGCATCGGCACCGCGCGGTTCGGCGGCGAGCACGGTCACCCGACCGGCACCAACGCGACCACGATCTATTACAACCCCGGCGCGATCGCCCTGTCCAAGGGCACTCACATCTTCGTCGACGGTCTGATCGCGCTTCGCAAGGTTCAGTACACCCGGCCCGACAGCGCCGTGAACCCGCAGCCCGGCGCCATGGGCCCCAACGTCAGCCTCGACTACGCCAACGGGGCCAACAACGGCACCGCCAACCTGTTCAACGTGGCTGGCGCGCCGTTCCTGGGCGCGACCTCGGACTTTGGCACCGACTTCATCTACGGCGGCGCCGCTGTGTACGTGCCGTTTGGTGGCGGCGCGGCGTGGGGCAAGAACGATCAGTTCAAGGACGACCCCGACTTTCCCGGCGCCTACGACGGCGTGCAGCGCTGGTACGCGATCGACGGAAACCTGCGCTCCTTCTACATAACCGGCGCGCTCGCGTTCAAGATCAAGGCGGCGGCCAACCTCACCCTCGGCTTCAGCGGCAGCGCGATCTACAGCTCGATCGACACCGTGCGGGCCCGCAACGCCGACGGCACCGACAACCTGGTCTCGGGCACCGATCCCGATAATTTCCGGCTCAAGGAAGGCCGCAGCTGGCTCAAGGCTGGGGGCTGGCAAGGTGGCTTCGCCGCCGGCTTCACCGTCGAGCCGGTCAAGGACGTGTTTTGGATCGGCGGCTCCTACACCAGCCAGCCCAACGTCACGGGCGGGATGGCGCTCAAGGGCGAGCTGACCAACATCTTCACGACCGGCGAGTCCGCCGTGACCAACGTCGAGGTCACCCAGACCTACCCCGACATCGTGCGGCTGGGGTTTCGCGTGCGACCGATCCCCAAGCTCGAGCTGCGGGTGTTCGCCGACTACACCCGCTGGTCCGTGTTCGACAAGCAGTGCGTGTTGATCGTCAAGGAGGACCCGTCCAACGCCGACACCCGCAAGTGCGACTTCCCCAACGCCGACACCGCCCTCGAGGATCCGTCGAACTTCGGCGCGGGCGACGAGAACGTCGTTGACGTGACCCAGCACCTGCCGCGGTTCTGGAAGGACGCCGGCGGCGTGCGAGTCGGCGTTGGCTACTGGTTCATCGACGAGCTCGAGACCTACATCGGGCTTGGTTACGACAGCTCGGCGATCCCCGCTCAGACCGTCGATCCGGTGTTGTTCGACATGGACAAGATCGCCGTGACGCTCGGGGCCCTGTGGCAAGCGCACGAGCACGTGGCGGTGGGCGCGACGGTCGGGCAGATCATCTATCTGACCCTGGATACGAAGGGGCAGAACGTGTTCAACGAGTTTCAGCCGCCCACCCGGCAGGCTAGCGCTGACGGCATCTACAAGCAGTGGCTGACGATCGGCAACCTCTACCTCGACATCTCGTTTTGATTCAGCCCCCCACATAGGGTTTCGCACTTCCTCCACTCGCTTCGCTCGCTGCGTGGTTAATTTGTGCGCGGGGGTATGATTGGCCCCCGAGGGGGCTCTGCTCGCTGTGAGCGGGCGGTTCTTCTTTGAGGGGTCTGTCTGCTCGCTGTGAACGGGCCGTTCTCCTCTGGCTCTGCTTGCTGTGGGCGGGCGGTTCTCCTCTGAGAGGGCTCTGCTCGTTGTGAGCGGGCCGTTCTCCGGTTCTCCTTTGAGGCTCTGCTGGTTGTGAGCGGGCGGTCCTGCTTTCAGGGCTGTGGGCGGGGGGTGTTGCAGTTCATCCACATGGGGTGTGGCTGGGCTGGGGTGGCTCTCGTGGCCAAAACGGCCAGTGCGTGGGGGGGCGGAGGCGTCTATGTTGGGCGTGCGTCGGGGACAGGAACCCTGCGGCGCGTGACTGCCCGATTTCAAATGGTGGTGGTCGGTGGAGCCCCGGATGAGGACGGGGGGTGGCCTGGGAAGGGTCCGCCTCCCGTCCGAGAGTCCGTGGTGGGTACACCGTGCAGGGGGGCTGGGGGGCGTGATAGAACTTCCCGCCATGACCCGCGCTGCTAGGCACCTGTCCGTCCTCGCCCTGATCACACTGGTGCTGCCAGGCTGCAAGAAAGATCCTGAGCCGGAGCCCGAGAAAGAAGTGAAGACGGCGCCCGAGCCGGTGGTGCTGCCTGATCCCGGGCCGGTCGAGCCTCGCTTCGATCTGACGGGGCCCAAGCCGCCCGAGACGAGCACGGTGGTGTTCTCGGTCGATGGCGCCCTGACGCCTCTGGCCTGCTTCAACAAGGACAAGGGGGCGCTGGCCAGCGGAGCGGACTGTGTCGGGCTGGTCGCCGAGGGCTCCGAGGTCTACATGGAGTCGAGCTTCGGCAAGAAGGCGCTCGAGAAGACTGGCGCGGGTACGACGACGTCGATGTGTGCGGACGAAGGGGCGATCCCGGTGGCCAATCTGTCGAGCGGCGCGGACTACGACTGGGCGGTCTGGCCGAAGTCGCTGGCGCCCGAGTTCACGCAGATCAGCCCCGACACGTGGTCCGACCGCGGCGCCCGCCTCGAGGAAGCCGAGAGCACGGCCGTGCAAGCGGCGATCGCCCAGGTCAAGAAGTCTGCCGGGGAGTTTCAGCCCAAGCAAAAGGCCAGCATCGATATCGATGGTGACGGCAAAGACGAGTGGTTCGCGTCGGCGGTGTTGATCAACCCCAATGACCCGGACACCTACCTGTTCTCGGGCTTGTTCATGGCGCCGGGGGGCGACCTCACCAAGCTGCAGCTGATCGACCAAGCCAAGAAGGGGGCGGACGTGATCAAGCTGTTTGGGGCCGTGGATCTCGACGGTGACGGCAAGCGCGAGCTGTGGACTGGGATCAGCTTCGATGGCGGGGCCGGCGAGCGCATCGTGCAGCTGCAGGACAGCCCCAAGACGCTGGGCAAGTGGACCTGCGGCGCCGGTGGCTGAGCAGGCTGCGTGAAGACCGCTGGCTGAACAAGCCCTCGAGCGCGCTCGCTCGAGGGCTTTGTCGTGCAAGAACATGCACGGGTCGACGATCACGGTGCATAGATTACGGGATGCCGGTCACTCGGTCGATCACGTCAAGCGCGCCATGCGCATATCGTGGTATGATGATGCTGCTGCTTCAGAACAACGAATGAATGACATTCAGATCCCGGAGCCGAGCCCGCTGGAATCTTCTAGAACGTCGTTCACACTGCGCGTGAACTGATTTCACGTGATCCCATTGCGTCGAAGCGTGCACATGTGCTAAGTGTTGCACACCATGATCGACACCGAGCTTGCACGCTTCAGTGAGCGACCGCTAACCCTGCTTCGCAGGACCCTGGGCACCCGCCAGGAGATCCGCGGCAAGGTCGAGCGGGCGAGCCACACCCTGGCCAACTACGCCAACCCCAAGCGGGTCGAGGCGCGCTTCGAGCGGCTTCGGGCGTTGGGCTACATCGGGGGTGGACCCAACCGCACCCAGTTCATCTTTGGCTCGATGGACATGTTTCGCTTCTTCATTGTCCCTTGCGCGGCCGACTACTACCGCAGCAAGAACATCACCTTCGCGTTTCATGCGCTGCTTCGGTTCCTCGACGACCCGGCGAGCATGATGGACCCGACCGGGTTCATGAGCCACCGCGACGCGATCATCGGTCACCTGATGCAGGTGACCCACGCGGATCCCATCTACGATCTCCAGTTGCTCGCCGCGATCGATGACGGGCTCGTCGAGCTCGAGTCGCAGCTGGTCCAGATCCTCGACGGGACCCATCCGCGGGCGGCGTCGATCGGCGCAATCATCGAGGATCCCGAGTACCACGAGCGGCTGCTGGCCCACGTCCGCGAGTTCATGCTCGACCCGACCCGCTGCAAGCCGATGCAGCGCGACAACGTCGTCAGCAACCCCTTCTTCGCCGAGATCGCCCGCACGTTCGGCGACCTACCCTCGGCGATCGGGTACTTTGCGAGCCTGCCGGATCGACCGTTGCCCGCGCTTCGGCGCCTGCTTCGGACTCGGGAATTTCCGCGGCAGAGCTCGCGGTCGAGGTCGCAGACTGTCGAGCCCGCCGCCAACGACTTCGATCACACCGACGACGACGCGCCGCACCAGGTCGAGGGTGGGCAGGCCGCCTGAGCGAGTCGGTCACGTCCGGGGGCCGGTCACGGTGTGCTGATTCGCGGGGGCTCCAGTGCCATCAGTTAGCCCTTCGCAATCAAGCGGGTCTCACGCCAAATCGATCGCAGCCCGGCAAATGTGCATGGTGATTGCAGGCAAATGTTGCATCCAACCTGGCTAGCGCCTCACACAGCTCAAGACTCGTCACTGTCCTGGGTATCGGACTCACTCTCCTCGGCCTCGGCCGCGATGCCGTCCAGCTCTTCGAACAGCGCGCGCAGAACCCGAGTGGCCAACACCAGCTCCCGCGTGCCGCGGGCAGCGAGCAGATCGATGAGCTCGCGCGTCTCGTTGCGCGAGCCGAGCTCGTAGCTCTCGAACAGGGTGCTGAGCATCAGATCGAGGCCACCACACAGCTTGCGGAGCGTGTCGAGACTGGGGGAGAAGCTGCCATGCTCCAGACGCCGGACCGTATCTGGCGAGAGCCCGCTGCGCTCCGCGAGGACCTCCTGGGTCATCCCTCGCGCACGGCGCAGGCTGCGTACATGGCGACCAAAGTTTCGACCGGTATCCAAGTTGCGCCCAGTTTCGTGGACAGCGAAGCGAACGGACAGGGAACAACCGCCGGGCGCGTACGCGGTGTCATGCCGTGTGGGGGCAACGACCGATCCATCGACCCTACCATGAGCGGTGATCGGCTTTCCCACATAAAGATTGCCGACAGTGGCCCGGATCCGGGCCACCCGCCGACGCGGTGGAATGGCGCTGGCCCAGTCGCTCGCACGGGCGACGGCGGGATGCGGCGCAGCGGCGGTGGGGGGCCCGCCTGCACGGGTCGCGCCCGCGAGAGGGTCGTTGGTGCAGGCGAGCACCTGGGGGCCCAGCTCGAGCGCGAGCTCGACCGTGAAGCCGGTGAGCTGACGCTGAGACTCACCCGTCACAGCGGGGTTGGGGACGGGGGCGCAGAGGATGGGGAAGCAGCGAGGATCCGACATTGACGGGCTTGTCGGCCCGCGCAGGCGTCGTTTGCACGACGCCTCAAACTAAATTGATCTCGCGCAAACGTTGCTGCAAGAACTCGTCGGCGGTGATCGGCTCCGGGTAGCGATCGGGGTTGGCCTCCGAGACGCACTCCGGGAGCGTCTCGATCGAGAACTCCGAGTTGGGGTGCAGGAAGAACGGGATCGAGTAGCGCGGCTGGCTGCGCCACGGCTCGGGCGGGTTGACCACCCGGTGGATCGTGGACGGCAGCACGTTGTTGGTCAGCCGCTCGAGCATGTCCCCCACGTTACAGACGACCACGCCCTCGATCGTCGAGACCGGGATCCACTCGCCCTTGCGCGAGAGCACCTGCAGGCCAGGCTCGCCCGAGCCGACCAGCAGCGTGATCAGGTTGATGTCGCCGTGCGCGGCGGCCCGGACGGCGCCGTCGGCACCGAGGGCGCCCGCGAGCGGCGGATAGTGGATCGGGCGCAAGATGCTGTTGCCGTGGTCGACCTTGTCGGCGAACCACTGCTCACCGAGCTCGAGGTGCATGGCGATCGCCCGAAGCATCCGGTTGCCGAGCTGATCCAGGGCCGCGTAGAGGGCCTCGAGGGTCTCGCGAAAGTCGGGCAGATCGGCGGGCCACAGGTTGTCGGGCAGGGTCCCGGCCCACTCGCTGTCGGCGGTGAACGTGCGGCCGACGTGCCAGAACTCCTTGAGATCCGCGACCGTGTGGTCCTTGGCGGTCTCGACCCCAAACGCCGTGTAGCCACGCGCGCCGCCGCCTCCCGGGATGTGCAGCTTCATCTTGGCTTCCGTCGACAGCGCAAAGAACTGCTTGAGCACCCCGTAGGCGCGGGCGACGAGGGCATCGTCGAGGCCGTGCTCACGAATGCCGACGAAGCCGTAGCCCCGCAGCGCTTCGCCGAGATCAGCGACGAACGCCTCACGGTCCGCGTCGCTGCCTTGATCAAAGCGACGGATGTCGAGTTCCGGGACTTGGGGTTCGGTGCCGCTCACAGCTCCGAGTTACCACGATGGGTCGGCCAGTCAATCGCCGGTCGGGATCGTGGCCCACAGGATCCCGATCCAGATCAGCGGTGCCAGGTTGATGCTCAAACCCAGGCGAACGTCGTTGAGACCGCCCTCGTTGCTGCCGAGGTACTGATGGCTGAACTCGACGCCGATCACTCCCCACAGGGCCTCGAGCGCGACCCCGTGACGGAGCCCGTAGACGGCGGGGCCATCGTCGGTTGGGCGATCGATCCCGCCCAGCACCAACCGCGGGCGATAGAACCCGGCCACCATGTGCGTGCCAAACCCAACGCCGACGCCAAGATCGAACAGGTGGCCGCCGCGGCTCGGGTGGGTCTCGAACCGGTAGCCGACCTCGGGCCAGACCCACAACGTGGGGCCGCGCTCCTTGACCAGCGGCTGCAGCATCGCGCCTGCGCCGATCTCGAGCGAGTAGCCCGCGACCGGCGTGGCGCCGAGCGGGAACACGACGCCGTTGTCGACCCGGACCGTCGGCATCCAAAAAAACCGCGGCGCGTCGGCGTTGCGAAGCTGCCACGCCTCGCGCCGTCGCAGCCGCTCGAGCAGCTTTTGGTCGGACTCGCCCAGGGGTTGCTCGGCCTGTTGAGCCGAGATCGCGACAAGCGGCACGCGCTCGAGCGCGTCGAGGGTCGCGACCCACGCCACGTCCTGGCCCTCATCGAGGACGAGATCGTGGACCAGGCCAACGTCGCGGCCGACCAGCACGAAGCGCTCGCGATCCCACAGCCACACGCGGCCGCCAGCGGTCGTGACCACGCGATCGCCAGCCGCCGAGGACACCCCCGTGATCGCCGTAAACCCGGGCGGCGGCTCGCCCTCGGCCGGCGCGTCGATCGGGATCGCGAGCTCGCGTGTTGGGACCGAGCCAGACACGTGCAGGTCTGCGTCCTGGGTCTCGCCCTCGGGATCGCGCGCGTCCTCGGCCTCGGACTCGGACTCGGACTCGAACTCGCGCACGAGTGGCTGGGCTTCGATCTCGGCCTGGGTCGCGGCGCGCTGGTGACCAAACTCGACCTGGACGAGCCGGTCACGGCCCACGCGAACCCACAGAGACTCGGTCACGGCGCTGTACCAGGCGTCGTACCACGGCGCCCGGATCGTCTCGGGCGAGAGCCCGGGGACCAGCGGCCGGTCCCACTCGCCGTCCAAGAACCGGACCAGCAGCCCGTCGCGCCCGACGATGTGCACGCGACCACCCGGGCTGCTGGCCGCCGCGAGCGGGCGCATCTTGGTTGGGTAGGGATAGACGCGCCAGCGTCGGGTGCTGCGCTCGTACAGCGCGTGCTCGCGGCCGATCGCGTAGATCGTGCCGCTCGCGTCCACGACCACGGCAACGATCTCGTCGCCCGCCAGCAGCGGCGCCCGCTCTTGCGAGACCGCGCCAGGTCGCCACGACACGATCCGCCCGTCGGCCGCGGCGAACACCGCGAGCACGCTCCCGGCCGCCCGGGTCCCCGCGGCGTCGACGAACAGCTCGACATCGACCGACTCCGTCGCCTCTTGCTCGCCGCTGCGCCCGTACAGGTAGATCGCCTGGCGACCACCCGCGAGCAACAGCTCGCCGCCGTCCGACCACAGCGCGCGGATGTCTGGATTGCCCGCGCTGTCCGAGCCTGGCGACTGCGCGTACGCAGGCGCAGACCACAGCACCAGCGCCGCCAGCAGCTGAGGGACGAAGCGTCGGAGAGCAGGCGGGATCATGGGAGGCCGGGCGAAATCACTGGCACGAGCGTGGGATGAGGATTTCAGGCCCCACAGAGCGACGCAAGCCCGACTCGAGCCGCTCAGTCCGAAGGCCACAGCTTCCACGGGGTCTCGCCGAACCGCAGCGGCGCCATGAACCGCCACGCGAGCAGCAAGATCGCGGCATACCCAACCAACATGCCCAGCACCGTCAGCGCGGTCCCGGGGTAGTCGGCCGGGAACTCGCTGACCGGAATCTGGATCACGATCAGCAGCGGCAAGGCGAGCAGCGCCGACAGCGGGACCGCGAGCACGTAGTTGCGGGCGGCGGGGCCCTCCAGCTGCGGGTCGAGCATGCGCAGCAGCGCCAGGCCGGTCGTGGCGGTGCCCGTGAGCGACCCGTAGGTGACGATCGCGTGCTCGAACGGGCGAGACGGGAACGCGCGCCGGGCCATCCACACGCACGCGAACAGGGTCGCCAGGCCGCCGACGGTCGAGATCACCAGGACCGGAGCCAGGTGCTGGCCCAGGACCGAGACGCTGACAGCCGCGAGCGCGGCACAGGTTGCGAGATCGACGATCGTGCTGCTGGTCCGCGCGAGCAGATCATTGTCGAGCGGCGAGCCGCCGGGCAGCCGAGCGGCCAGCGGGCGCAGCATCAGGGCGAACCCGGTGGCGATCAGAAAGTGAAACCCCCACAGCGTGGGTTGGTGCTGCGCGGGCAGCAGCGGGGTCATGAGCTCGAGGAACACCCAGGTCGCCAGGTACACCAGCGCGATCGCAACCAGCTGAGCGGTGAGCGGCTCGAGGCCGCCGTGCTTGGCCCGACGCGCGGGCGCTCGCTGCTGCTGGGCGTCTGTCTCGGCCGACTGTGCAGCCAGTTGGGCAGCCAGCGCGGGCATCGATGCGGCCGCCACCGCGGTCTCGCCCTCGGCCCGATCCCAGCCGCGGTGACGACCCCAGGCCACGAGCACGACCCCGACCACACAGCACCAGGTGTAGCCGAGCGCCGCCATGATCAGGCCTATCTGCGCGCCGTCTCGCATCCCAGCCTGTCGCTCCCAGGCCGCGCCGAAGGTCATCGCGGGCCCCGGACCCTGGTTGAACCCGAGCGGCAGCATCACGCCAAATCCAGTGTGCAGCTCGGGACCGCCCCGCGTCGCGTTCCAGGCCAGCACGCAGCCGATCCCGACGATCGCCTGCACGGTTGCGATCACTGGAATTGCGAATGCGATCGAGCGGGCCGTCCCGGTCCGCGTGCCTGGCGGTGGCGCCTGCAGCCCGACCGCGATGAACACCAGCGCCAGCGCGTGATAGATGACGACCTCGAGGTGCGCCGCCGAGAACGGCAGCAGCCCCGCGACCGCCGGCCCCAGCACCACCCCGATCAGCCCAGCGATCAACGCGTCGGGCATCCCCAGCGTCTGCAGCGGCCGGATCACCCGGCGCAGCCCCGCCGCGACCGCGAGCAGCGAGATGATGATCAGCAGATCCTGAACGTAGCCGCCGACCCAAAAATCCATGGATGCCTGCTACAGCAAAGGCTAACTATAGACTTCGGGGCGGAGCACGCCGATGAAGGGCAGGTTCCGGTAGCGGCCCTTGTAGTCGAGCCCGTAGCCAACGACGAACTCGTTCGGGCACTCGAAGCCGACGTAGCGCGCGTTCATGTCCTCGAGCTCCTTGCCCTTGCGCACCGACTTCTTGTCCAGCAGCGCGGCGATCTCGACCGACGCTGGGCCCCGCCCACGCAGGTTCTCGCGCAGGTAGTGGAGCGTCAGGCCGGTGTCGATGATGTCCTCGACGATCAGCACGTGACGGCCCTCGATCGAGCGATCGAGGTCCTTGAGGATCCGAACCACGCCCGACGACTTGGTCCCGGCCCCGTACGAGGACACGGCCATGAAGTCGACCGTCAGCGGCAGGTTGACCGTGCGCGCGAGGTCAGCGAGGAACGGGTACGAACCCTTGAGGATGCCCAGCAACAGCAGCGGGCTCTTGTCCCCCATGTTCGCCATGTTCGCCCTGTCCGTGTAGTGCGTGGTGATCGCTCGACCCATCTCGACCACGCGATCGTGGATCGTGGGGGCATCGAACAGGACCTCGCGCAGGTCGGCGCGCAGGCCACCTTCCCAAATTTCGGCCCAGTTTGCGGCCCGGGTCTCGGCGTTGCCTGCCGAGCGATCAGCGCTGCTCTCGTCGCTCATGGCCGCGACCGTATCACGCCGCGCCACGGCCGTTCAGCGCTCGGTACAAGAACGGAAGCGAGACATCGAGGCGGTGGCTCACGCCCGAGTGCCCGCCCTCGAACTCCTGGTAGACGTGATTGATCTGCGCGTCGACCAGCTGACGGGCCAGCGCCCGGCTGCCAAACTGGGTGAAGTACTCGTCGCGCGATCCACAGTCGAGGTACAGCCCGCTCAGCTGCTGCATGGACGCGTGCGAGGCCGGCAGCTTGGCCAGCTCGAGCGGATCGTGGGCGAGCCAGCGGGCCCACCGCTCGGTGTCGCGCTCGCAAGTCTCGAGGTCGACGGGCAGCCGGATGCCCAGCGGCGCGCCGGGCTCGGGCGCGTAGGTGGCCGCCATCGCCAACATCATCAAGGTGTTGAACTGCCTGCCGCCGAGCTTGTCGGCCGCCCACAGCTTGTCGATGAACACCTGCGGATCGTTGTCACACGCGGCCAGGCTCGCGAGCGCGCTGGGCAGCTCGCGACCGTAGAGCAGCTCGAAGCCGACGTCGCCGCTGTGCGATGCGACCGCGCCCCAGCGATCGCCGTGCTTCATCGCGTGAATCAGCGCGGCGTAGCCCCCGCTCGAGTGACCGAACACCGCCCGGTGCGCGGGGCCCTGCCTGACGTCGAACTGCGCCTCGATCTCGGGGACCAGCTCGTCGAGCACGAACGCCTCCCAGCGCCCGAGCACGGGGGAGTCGATCCACTGGTTGCCGCCGAGCCGGGTGAAGCCGTCGGGCATCACGACCACCGCCGGGCCCATCTCGCCCTCGCTGATCAGCCGATCGATCCGCTGCGGCAGGCTCTCGCCGAAGCTCTGCCAGTTGAGCAGCTTGTAGCCGCTGCCACCGAACGCAGCGAGCGCCACGAACATCGGGTAGCCCTCGCCCGCGCCCTCGTCGTACTCGGCCGGCAGGTACACGGCTGCGCTTCGCTCATGAGGATCACCGAGCAGATTGCCCCGCAGCGCCTTGGAGTCGATCGTGATCTCGACCAGGCGGCCGCGCGGGCGCGTGAAATTGTGAGTCGGCACCGCTCGAGGATAGCCGGCTGGCATGGCCGCGGGCCAGGTTGGGCCTGTAGCCCGCCGCTGTGGCCCCGATCTGGCCCCGATCTGGCCCGATCTAGCCGAAGTGCGCCTACGCAGGCTCAGCCGCGCCCGAGCGCCACTTTCATCAGCAGCAGCGCCTCGCGGCCGGCGTTGGCGACCAGCTGGCTCTCTTCGTCCTCGCCGGCGACGGGGACCAGGCCGCCCTTGCCCATGCGAAACTCCGAGTCCAGACCGCGGCCCGCGAGCTGATTGAGGAACGGGTCCTTGGTCAGCCGCAGATCGCCGCGGTAGTCGTACACACGCATGCGATTGATCGTGCCGCGGGCGTCGACGCCAATCCCGATCTCGAGGGTCAGCACGCTGCCATCGAGGATCTTGGGCTTGGTCCGCGGATCAATGAAGATTGCGACGCCCAAAAACTGCCCCGCCGAATCGTGGGCCACGTAGAACTCGGGGGTCTTGTCCTCGGGGTACAGCTCGAACCCGAGCTCACGCTCGAGCTGCTCGACCTCTTTTTGCGAGAACTGGTGCCGCTTGATCCGCCACGCGTTTGGATCCGCGTCGGGGAACAAGCGCATCAAGTTGCGGTGGGTGACCTCCCAGCTGCCCCACTTGGCCAGGTGGGCCTCGGCAGGGGCGGGAGCTAGCGCGACATCCGCGGCCAGGCCAACCAGAGCCAGAGCGGTGAGGACGGTGCGCAGCGGGGTCTTCCAGGCCATGAGATCGCCGATCGGGGACCAGCGTCACCCGTGGCCCGTCCGACGTCAAGCAGACCGGATCCTTCAGGTCTCAGGTCGTGCTGTCGGTGCCGGTGCCATCCCCGTCGCCATCCCCGTCCCCGTCCCCGTCCCCGTCGCCGTCCCCGTCGCCGTCGCCGTCGCCGCCATCCTCGGTCGGCCGGCACATGTCGATATCCAGCAGCGCGCCCTGGCTCTCGATCCCCGACACGATGAACTGGTAGACCTCGAGGTCGGTGATGCGCCCGGGCCTGACGGCGCGCACGCGGGGGCCTGGCGCCGACAGGCAGCTCGCGTTGGGGACAAACGACGGAGTGTCGGTGGGATCGATCTCGGCTTCGACGACCATCAGGTAGCCGGGGTCGGTGCCGTCGTCGAGCATGGACACAGGCACGCCCCTGACGGTGCCGCGGAACCGGTTGCAGGGGAACAGCGACGGCGCGAGCACCAGACAATCAGGATTCGTGGGATCGCTCAGGCACGCGGGCGTGTTCTCGATGATCGACAGCCGCACCCGCAGGTCGTAGCGGATCCCACTTTGGCTCTCGAGCCCGCAGGTGTCCGGGATGTCGCTCACCGGGTAGATGCGCTCGAGCTTGGCGTTGTCGAATTGCCACGCGACCTCGACCAGGCCGTCGCGCTCACCACATGCGCTGACGGCGAATAGTGCGATCAGACCAGCGAGGCCGCGTTCGATCATTCGCACACCCCGAGTCTAGCAATTTTGATCTCGCCCCGGGGCCCGGGCCCGAGCCCCATGGACCAGGCGATGAAACAGCAGCGCGGCCGCAAACCACGCAACCGCGATCCAGACCGAGAGGTCGCCCTGCTGCGCCAGCACCACCAGCACGATCAGGCTCGACGCGGCATAGAGCACGGGCGGCAGCGGGTACAGCCAGGTCTTGTAGGGCCGGCGCAGGTCGGCCTGGCGGCGCCGCAAGATCATGACCGAGAGCACCGTCAAGGTCCCGGTGATCAGCATCGCGCTCGAGGTGTAGGCGATCAGCGTGTCGAGGCCGTCGCCGAACGCGGCGAGATCGAAGAACAGCAAGCCCAGGGCGATGGCGCACTGCAGCCACAGCGCGACCGCCGGGGTTGCGAAGCGTGGATGCAGCTGCCCGGCCGCGCGGGCGCAGTCGCCTTGCTTGCCCATGGCGAACGCGATGCGCGAGCCCGTCAGGACCGAGCCGTTGAGTGAGCCGATCATGGCGAGCACGATCAGCCCGGTGATCACGGTGACACCGAGCGGCCCGAAGATCGCCCGCGCGGCGGCGGTCCCGGCCTCGCCGACATGGGCGAGACCATCGAGCGAGAACACCTCGAGGAACCCCACGCACAAGATCAGATACAGCGCCGTGACCGCCGCGGTCCCGCCGATCAGCGCGCGCGGGAGGTTGCGCGCGGGGTTCTTGATCTCGCCGCCGACGTAGATCGCCGCGTTCCAGCCCGAGTAGGCGAAGTAGACCGGCAGGTACGCGCGGGCCAGCGTCAGCGGGGTCGCCGGCTCGGTCCCGGTCTCCGCCAACACCGGCGTCACCAGGCCCGGCTCGTGCTGCCACACCACGAACAACGTGGCGATCAGCAGGACCGCCAGTGGCACCGAGGTCACCAGCACCTGCACGACCCCCGAGACCTTCACGCCGACATGGTTGATCAGCGTCAGGCCAATGATGATCACCGCCGCCCACAGGTGCGACGCCGGGATCGCCACCGGCCCGAGCACCAGGGGCTCGGCGAACCCCGGCCCGAGCAGCGCGGGGAGCTGATACTTGGACGTGGCGACGGCGACCGCCGCCAGCGAGCCCGGGAAGATCGCCAACAGCTGCAACCACCCGGCCGCGAACGCGATCCCTGGGCCCCAGCTGTGGCGCAGGTACGCATAGTCACCGCCGTCGCGGGGCATCATCGCGCCGAGCTCGGCCAGGCTCAGCGCGCCGAACAGCGCCACGATCCCGCCGAGCAGCCAGACCAGCATGAACGAGCCCTCGCCGCTGACGTGGGCCGCGACCTCGGGCGGGCTGATGAAGATCCCGATCCCCATCATCGAGCCCGCGACCAGAGCCAGCGCCGGCAACCCACCGAGGGTCCGCTCCGGGCGCGTCGGCGAGTCGTCGCCCGAGCTCTGGCCAGCCTCACTCACGATCCGGCGCAGCGTATCTCAGCCCGGTCAGGCTGTCGCGTTTGTGACGAGCGCCGCTGCGGTGGCTCCGGGGGGCAAAACCGGCTAGTTTCGCGGCCGTGCACAGCGGTCTTCACGCTGATCGGCTTCAGGGCACGGATTCACGTCCGCCGAGCTCGCAAGGATCGGCCCGGCCATCCGTTGCTCGCCCGATGCGTGCGCTCGCGCGATTCGTAGACCGGTTCACCGTGGGCAGCGAACGCGCCTTGCTAGTTGGCCGGCGACTTCAAACGCTCTCGCTCGTCGGCGTGCTCGCGATCGCTGGGGTCGGCACGGGCTGCGCGAGCGGGCCCAACTTGTCCGACGAGTACGGCCAGACCGCGCGCGAGAACTACGAGCTCGCCGTCGCGGAGTTTGGTGACAAGGACTGGGAAGAGGCGATCGCCTACGCCGACTTCGTCCGGATCCGGTTCCCGTTCTCGCGCTACGCCGTCGAGGCCGAGCTGCTGATCGCCCGCGCCGAATTCGAGCTCAAGAACTACGTCACCTCGCAGGACGCATTTCGCCAGTTCCTGCGGCTGCACCCCACGCACAAGCACGTGCGCAACGGCTGGGTCGCGTACATGGCGGCCGTCGGCGCGTACATGGCCGCGCCCAGCAACGTCCCGTTCTTGCCGCCGCACTACCAGCGAGATCAATCGCTGCTGCGCGAGACCGTGATCGAGCTCGACTACTTCTTTGATCACCACGCTGGCTCACAGATGGAGCCGCTGGCCCGCAAGCTCGAGGCCGAGGTCCAGCGCCGGCTGCTCGAGCACGAGCTCTACGTCGCCCGGTTTCACCTCGATTCGGATCGGCCTGAGGCGGCGATCATGCGGCTCGAGGCCGCCCACGACCGATTCCCGGGGATCGGTCTGGACGCCGAGGTGCTGTTCTTGCTCGGGATCACCTACCTGCGGATCGAGGAGATCGAGCTCGCGCGCGAGATCTTCAGCGAGCTGCAGATGCAGCACCCCGAGCACCACCACGGTCAGCAGGCCCGCCTGTACCTGAAGTACATGACGGATCGCTACGGCCCGCCCGATCCCAACCGGCCGCGCCCGGATCGCTCACCGCCCGTGCCCGAGACCCCGCCGCAGGCCAAGCCCGACGAGTTCAAGGACTGGCGCTGGCGGCAAGAGCAGCGCCGCCGCAAGCGCGAGGGCGAGCCAACCGAGCCGGCCGCCCCCGCGACGGACGGTGCGACTCCAGCTCAGCCAGCCGCGAAGCCACCCGCGGCCAAGCCTGGCAACCAGCCCGAGGCCGAGCCGCCTGAGGCCGAGCCCGAAGCCGAGACCGAGCCGCCCGAGCCCGAGCCCGAGCCCGAGCCCGAGCCCGAGCCCGAAGCCGAGCCCGAACCCGAAGCCGAGACCTCGTCCCCGCCGGGCGGCTGATCACCCGAGCGCGGCGCGGCGAACGATGACTCGCGGCGCGTCATCCCGTACGACCAACTGGTCAACGGCCGCAACCCTCGGATCGACGCCAGCCCTGTCCGCATTGGACCCGACGCCCTGCGCACGAGATCGCGAGAGTACAATCTCCACAGGCCACCATGGAGTCCGAGATCCGAGTCCACATCAACGCAGGTCGCGAGCACTACCTCGCCGCCGAGTACCAAAAAGCTCTCCCCCATCTCACCAAGGTCCTCGAGCACCACGACGACTTCGCCGACATCCACAACATGCTCGGGATCTGCCTGCAGCACCTGGGCCGGACCGACGAAGCCCGCCTGAATTTCGAGCGCGCCCTCGAGCTCAACCCGGCATACACGGAAGCCGCCCTCAACCTCGCGGTCTGCTACAACGAGCTGGGCCGCTACGACGACGCCAAGGCCGTGTACGAGCGGGCCGCGCAGGGGCGCGAGAGCCGGGCGACGGCCGTCGACAACCTCGATGGCTACGTGCGCGGCAAGCTCGCGAACCTGCACCGGGAGCTCGGCGTGGCCTACGAAGGGGTCGGGATGCTGGTCCAGGCGATCGAGCAATTTCGCTGCGCCCTGCAGCTGTGCCCGACCTTCGTCGACATCCGCACCAAGCTCGCGACCACGCTGCGCGACGCCGGTCACGTCGACGAGGCGATCGACGAGCTGATCGCGGTCCGCGACGCCAAGCCCGAGTATGTGTCGGCGCGGCTGCACCTGGGCGTGACGTTCTGGTCGGCCGAGCGCAAGGACGAAGCTCGGGCCGAGTGGAATTCCGTGCTGGAGTTCGAGCCCGACAACGCCCGCGCGCGGATGTACCTGCGCATGGCCAGCGAGGGTTGACGCATGCGGCCTCCAGAGCCGCTGATCCGCGCGGTCCGTGATCCACCGCGTGACTGCGAGGACCTGGCGAGCATCGGCGGTGTGCTGCGCCAGCGACCCGAGGACTTCGAGGTCGAGGAGCTGCCCGCGTACGCGGCCGACGGGCGGCCCGGGCACCTGCTCGTGTGGCTGCGCAAGCGCTCGTTCACCACCCAGGACGCGGTCCGCGAGGTCGGCCGCCAGCTCGGCGTGGCGCAGGTGGAGATCGGCGTCGCGGGCCTCAAAGATCGCGACGCCGTCACGCGCCAGCAGATCAGCGTGCCCGATCGGGTCGCCGCGTCGTTGGCTCGCTTCGAGCACGGCGCGATCGAGCTGAGCGACCCCCGCCCGCACTCGCACAAGCTCCGTCGCGGGCACCTGCACGGCAATCGATTCTGCATCGTCGTGCGCCAGCTGCCTGCCGAGCTCGACCTCGCTCGAGCCGAGGCCCACGCCCACGCCATGCTCGAGCGGCTCGCGACCCAGGGCCTGCGCAACTATTATGGTGCCCAGCGATTCGGCAAGGATCTGCGCAACCTCGAGCCCGGGCTCGCCGCGCTCGCGGGCCGGCGACGGCGTCAGCAAAAGGGTGATCTGATCGTCAGCGCCGGCCAGTCTGCGCTGTTCAACCTGTACCTCGCGACCCGCGCCGAGCGTGGCCTGTGCCGCACCGTGCTCGCCGGGGACATCCTGCAAAAGCGCGAGACCGGCGGGATGTTCGAGTCCACCGATCCCGCCGCCGATCAGGCCCGCCTCGACGCGGGCGAGCTCGTCGTGACCGGGCCGATGTTCGGCAGCAAGATGCGAGCGCCCACCCCCGGAACACCGGCCCACGAGCTCGAGCAAGCCGTGCTGGCCAGCGTCGGTCTGAGCCCGGCGAAGCTGACCAAGCTGGGCCGCAGCGCCCCCGGCACGCGTCGCCAGCTGCTGGTCTGGCCCGCGCAGGTCGAGGTCGCGCGTGCACCCGCGACCGGGTCCGATCCCGGGCCCAGCCTCGGACCCGGTCTCGCGCTGCGGTTCTCGCTTCCGGCCGGCAGCTACGCAACAGTGTTGTTACGCGAGCTGTGTGGTTGACCAGTCTGGCCGGCTCGCCGCTTCGCGCCCAGACCTAAAGGCACGCGTCGTGCGCCAATCCGCGGGCGTTCTCCTCCGGGCGCAAACTGGCCCGAACACCGCGCGGATGCTGGATTGGAGTGGTCAGCCTGGCCGAGCAACGATGTTTCGGCTACCTTTCGCGCGTTTGCGACACCCGCAGCTCCGGGCTCCGTCGCCACCCGTGATATCCCAAGCAAGTCCATGGATCTGCAAGAAGCCTTCCTTCAACTCGCGCTGCTCGGTGCTAACTGGGTGCTTTGGATTCTGGTCGCGCTGAGCGTCGCCAGCGTGGCGATCGTGATCGAGCGCTGGCTGTTCTTCCGCGGGGTCGCGGGGCGCGACAGCGCGCTGCTCAAGCCGCTGTCCGAGAAGCTCGCCAAGGATGACATCGAGGGGGCCGCCGGGGTCGTCAAGAACGGCACGTCCCCGGGCGCGCGAATGCTCGTGTCCATGCTCGAGGTCGCGGATCGGGGGCCCGGCTCGGCCCGCGCAGTGGCCGAGGGCAACCGAGCCCAGGAGAAACTCCGGCTCGAAAAGCACCTGGGCTTCCTCGGCACCGTCGGCTCCAATGCCCCGTTCATCGGCTTGTTTGGGACCGTGCTCGAGATCCTTCGGGTCTTCCACCTGCTCGGCGAGCAGGGCGTGACGACCGGCGAGGACGCCAGCGGGATCATGAACGGCATCTCCGAGGCTTTGGTCGCCACCGCGATCGGCCTGCTCGTCGCGATCCCGGCCGTGATCGCCTACAACGCGTTCCAGCGGCGCGTGAAGCAGGTCCTGTCCGAGGCCGACGCGCTCACGGGCATGGTCGTCTCCCAGCTCGCCGAGCGCAACGAGAAGGCGAACTAGACCATGGCTGCGGGCGGACTCGACGACGACGAGGAGATCACGGGCATCAACATCACCCCGATGGTCGACATCATGTTGGTGTTGCTGGTGATCTTCATGGTCACGACCACCACCATCAACAAGATCGAGGGCATGGAGGTCGACAAGCCCGACGCCAGCTCTGGCAAGAACATCGACGAGCTGCCCCAGAGCATCGTCCTGATGTGCCGCGGCCAAGATGGCGGGGGCGAGTTTGCGATCGACGGTCAGCCAGTCGAGGGCACCCAGGCCGAGATCGACCAGGCCATGGCCCGCGAGATCGAAGCCCGGGTCAGCCAGAACGCCGAGCTGCAGGGCATCGTGCAGTGCGACACCAAGGCTCAGGTTGGCGCCATGGTCCACCTGATTGATCTGCTCCGTGAGAACGGCGTGACAAAGTACGCGATTGCGACTGAGCAGCCCCCCGCGGTCAAAGGCTGAGCAACGTCAATGGGTCTGCCCTGCATCCAGCTCGTCGCGCCCGTCTCGCTGAGGACGGGCTCGGTGCTGGGCTTGGCCGCCCGGCCAGAGTCGAGCGGGTTCGATGCAACCACCGGCATCTTGGTGGTCCTGGCCGCGATCGCCGGCTACCTCGTCTACGAGTTCATCCGCGACAACAGGGGCCGCTCGGGGATCGCGTTGGTCGGCGCGGTCGCGGGTCACCTGCTGCTGCTCTTGTTCTTGTCGCTCGACATCGCCGGCCGGGTTGGCTGCGGCGTCCAGGACAACGGGCTCGCGCTGATCGAATTCGAGGTCGCCGAGGTCGAGCAGCCCAAGCCCAAAGAGAAGCCGCCCGAGCCCGAGCCCGAGCCCGAGCCCGACGAGCCCGAGCAACCCAAAGAGGTCGAGCCCGAACAGATCAAGCAGCCCAAGCCGAAGACCAAGAAGGCGCCCGAGCAGAAGCAAGAGCCGATCAACCAGGATCCCGCGCCACCCAAGCGCTGGGATCTCTCGGCGGCCAACGGCAATGGGCCGGTCGTGGTCCCGCCGGGGAGCGGCGGCGAGTATGGCGGGGCCGGCAACGCCGACAGCAAGGGCAAGGGTCCAGGCAAGCCCGCCGGCGATCCCAAGGGTGACGAGAAGGGCACCGCCAGCGTCTGGCAGCCGCGCAGCGAGCTGTTCATCAAGGAGCTGCCCAAGCCGGTCAAGGTGCCCAAGATCGAGTGCCCCGCCAGCGCCTCGCTCGGGGTCCAAGGTGACGTGATCCTCAAGGTCCAGATCGGGCGCGACGGCAAGATCCGCGACGTCAGCGTGCTCACCGGGATCGGTCAAGGGTGCGACCAGATCGCCGTCAAGGCGCTCAAGCAAGCGCGCTTCAAGGCCGCGATCGGGACCAACGGTCAGCCGGTGGACTTCGAGCTGCGCTACGAGTACGCGTTCACCGTCAACAACTGAGGACTGAGGCGATTGAGTCGAATGTATCGACGGCGGCTGCGGTCGCGCGAGGTCGCCGTGTTCGTGGCTGCGCTGCTGTGTGGGTCGAGCGCGATCGCGGGCCCGCCGAGCGAAGCCGAGCCGCCGGCTGCTCCCGCGGCCCCAAGCGCCCTGGTCCCACCCAAGCTGGTCGCGGGTACAGGCCCGCGAGCGTTCGAGTACCCGGCGGCCCTGCTCGAGCGCGAGCAGCCGCCAGCGGGGCAGATCACGCTCGAGTACGTGGTCGGGACCGACGGCGTCCCGTTCGAGATCACCGTGCTCGAGAGCCCAGACCCGGGGCTCGATCCAGCCGCGATCGAGATCGTCGCCAACCTGCGCTACGAGCCCGCGAGCTACGAGGGCGAGCTCGTCGAGGTCAAGCTCTCGCTCGCGTTCGTGGTCGCGCCTCCGCGTCCGCCCGAGCCCGAGCCGCCCTCCCCGGCCAACACCGACACCAACACCGACGAGGACCCGGCGCAGCCCAGCTCCGACGCCGCCGAGGCGCCGATCCGCATGCTGGGGCGGGTCCGCGAGGCTGGCTACCGGACCCCGATCGAGGGCGCCTCGGTCCTGGTGATCCCCGCGGGCGAGCTCCCGGTCGGGGAGATCCGCGGCACGCTCTACGAGCAGCCCGGCGAGCCAGCGTGGACCGTTCAGACCCAGACCGACGCGGCCGGCAACTACGAGCTGCGCGGCGTGCCCGAGGGCAGGGTCCGGCTGATCATCCTGGCCGCCGGCTACCTCCGCAGCGATCGCGTGCTCGAGCTCGAGCCCAACAAGCAGCTCGAGATCAACGTGTGGCCGCGGCGCGAGGCGCAAAACCCCTATCGCACCGAGGTCGTCGTCGAGCGCGAGACCATGCCCGAGGTCGTCGAGCGCACGCTCGAGCTCGAGGAGATCCAGAAGGTCCCCGGCTCGCAGGGCGACGCGCTCAAGGCCGTGCTCAATTTTCCTGGGGTCGCCCGTGCGCCGTTTGGCTCGGGGCTACTGGCGATCCGCGGCGCGGCGCCCGAGGACTCCGCGGTGTTTTTGGGCTACCACGAGATCCCGCTGCTGTTTCACTTTGGTGGGCTGCGCAGCGTGTTCGCCTCGGAGATCCTCGCGCAGATCGACTTCATCCCGGGCAACTTCGACAGCCGCTACGGCGACGCGATCGGCGGGATCGTCAACGTCCAGCCCCGGGCCGGCCGCCGCGACGGCTACCACGGCTACGTCGACGTCAACGCGTTCGACGCTGGGGTCCTGGCCGAGGGTCCGATCGGCAAGGGCAGCTTCGCGCTGGCCGGACGCCGCAGCTACATCGACTTCGTGCTTGGCCAGGCGCTGCCGTCCGACGCGGGCATCAACTTCAGCGTCGCGCCGCGCTACTGGGACTACCAGATGCTGTTCGACTACCCGGTCTCGGGCGGCGAGCTGAGCGTGCGCGCGTTTGGCAGCTCAGACCAGCTCAGGCTCGCGTTCAGCGGGCCCAACGACGACCCCGAGGCGACCGAGGACGTCCGCAACCAGGTCGAGACCTCGCAGTACTTCTCGCGGGTTGATCTGGTCTATCGCAAGCAGCTCGGGCCGTGGGAGTTTCTGATCACGCCCTCGTTTCGGGCCGGGTTCACGGAGATCGGCGTTGGCGGTGTGTTCGATCTGGACGTGCGCACCAAGGACTTCACCGGCCGCGCCGAGCTCAGCCGGCAGATCTCCAAGGGGCTGCGCTGGCGGATCGGCACCGACCTCAACGGCACCCTGTTCGACATCGACGTGACCGCGCCGCCGGCCACGGGGATCGGCGGCGGGCCGGGCTTTAGCGGCGCTGACTCGCTGGTCCGGCGGCTCTCGGGATCGACGTTTCGCGGGGCGCTCTACTCCACCGTCACCCTCGCGGTCACGGACAGGGTGCTGCTGTACCCGGGCGTGCGCGCCGAGTGGTTCGCCACGGTCAACCGCGCCGCCGTGGACCCGCGTCTGCGCGGGGTCTGGAAGCTGACCGAGACGACCGCGCTCAAGGGGGCGGTCGGGATCTACAGCCAGGGTGTCCAGCAACCCGTGCAGCTCGACGACGTGTTCGGCAACCCGCGCCTCGGCCTCCAAAAGTCTGTGCACACCAGCTTGGCGGTCGCCCAGGACCTGCCGTGGGACAGCTTCATCGAGGTCACCGGCTTCTACAAAGACCTGTGGGATCTGATCTCGCCGTCGGCGGAGCTGGTGTCGCGGACCAGCGGCGAGCTCGGGCCCGAGCAGTACGCCAACACCGGGGTCGGCCGCATCTACGGTCTCGAGCTGCTGCTGCGCAAGAGCCTCAGCGACAACCTGTTCGGCTGGGTGTCGTACACGCTCTCGCGCAGCACCAGGATCGACGCCCCCGGCCAGCAGCGAAAGCTCGTCGACTACGACCAGACCCACATCCTCACGGTGATCGCCAGCTACAAATTGCCGCGCGGCTGGCAGTTTGGCGCCCGCTTTCGCCTGGTCTCGGGCAACCCCTACACCGCGATTCAAAACGGCGTGTTCGACGCACAGTCCGGGGTCTACTCGCCGATCACCGGCCCGGTCAACGGCGATCGCCTGCCGGCCTTCCACCAGCTGGATCTGCGCCTCGACAAGACCTGGGTGCTGCCCGCGCTGCAGCTCAGCCTCTACGCCGACGTGCAGAACGTCTACAACAAGCAAAACCCCGAGTTCATCAACTACGCCTACGATTATCAGAGCTTCTCTACGGTGAACTCTCTGCCTATCATTCCCTCGATCGGCTTCCGCGTGGAGCTGTGAGCGTCATGTCTGCCTCCGGCCACCCCTTCGCCTCGCTCGTTGGCTTCGCTGCGTCGAGCTCGATCTGCCTGAGCTCGTTGATCATGGCTGGCTGCGCGCAGGACCTGCCCGACCCGCGCCTGATCATCAACCATCGGGTGCTAGCGATCCAGACGGGCGTCACCGCGTCGCCGTTCCCGGATCAGGCTCCCGACCCCGAGCGACCCAAGGCCCAGGCGCTGCCGTTCGAGACCGTCACGATCACGCCGTACATCGTCAACGAAGCCGGGATCGTCGACCCGGACACGCTCGACATCGTGTGGCTGGCCTGCGAGCTCACCCCGGGGCTGGGGCTGTTCGCGTGCATCTCGGCGGCCACCCCAGTCGCGCTCGCGGACATCCCCGAGTGCACGGCGCCCAGCTTTGACGCGCTGATGGGCGACGAGCTGCCCGAGCTGGTCAGCCCGTGCGTGATCGGCCGCGAGGGCACGCCCGAGTATGTCGCGCCGCTGTCGGCCAACGTGTTTGTCAGCGGCGCGATCGAGCTGACGATGATCGCCGGGGTCCCCGGCGGGACCTCGACCGACACCTGCGCCGCCGAGCTGCTGCGCGGCGAGTACGACCTGCCCGATGACTGCCTGTACGCCGTGCAGCGGCTCAACATCGGACCGGTCGAGCTGCTGCTCTCGATCGCGGCCAGCTTTGGCCTGGAGATCCCCGGCTTCGAGATCCCCGACCCCGAGGACATCCCCGAGCCCGACCACAACCCGCGGATCAGCCAGGTCCGCGTGGGCATCATCAACGACGAGGGCGAGCAGGTCGGCAACGCGCAGATCGTCCCATTCGGCGGCGTGGTCTCGGCCCCGCGCGAGGTCAGGCTGCAGGTCGAGGTCGACTCGCCCAAGGAGGACCTGCAGACCTACTCGATCCCGGTCAACAACGGCGAGAGCTACGAAGAGCGCAGTGAGGCGTACCAGGGTGACTGGTACCGGACCTGGGGGCGGCTGTTGTCGGGGACCAGCGACGACCCGATGAGCTACAACCAGTGGGTCCTGACCCAGGACGAGCAGGACGAGACCGAGGCCCCCGCGGACGGCCGGGCGCGGATGTACTACGTGGTCCGGGATGGCCGGCAGGGCGTGAACTGGTTTTGGTTCGAGGTCGAGGTGACCGAGCCCGAGCCGGTTCCCTAGCGCTGGTCAGTCGACCCCGTTGGGGACGTCGGGATCCACCGGCCCGGCAGCGGGCGCGGGTCGTGTTGGATCGATCGTGCCCTCGATCCCCAGGTGGATCACCCGCGACCCCGTCTGGTTCACCGGGTGGGTCGCGCGGCCGATGATGATCCCGTCCTCGGGCGCGCGGTACTCCTCGATCAGGTCCCCGTAGATGTCGCGCACGCACGCGACCACCTCGCCCGTGCGGATCCGGGCGGCGAGCTGCGGGTAGACCTCGAGCACGCCGCCGACCTCGGTGTACATCCAGTACGAGCTGACGCAGACCACCGGCTCACCGGGGTGCTGCTGCTCGTCGTCCTCGATCATCTTGAGGCGCGAGAGCACGTTGAGCACCCCGGTCGTGCCATCGTCGACCATCTCCGACTGAAACGCGTTGGGGTTGCCGACCTCGACGGTGATCGACTTGACGCCGCGATCCATGGCGGCGCCGCGCAGGGTCCCGTCGGCGCCAGTGTTGTGCAGGACGATCTGTGGCTGCTGGCACAGCGCCATCCATGCGCTGTCGGGGTTGGTCATGTCGGCGCGCACGTAGAGCGTGTTGATGCGGCCAAAGCTCGCCGTGTGCAGATCGATCATGTAGTCGAGGTGCGCGACGATGCGGGTCATGAACCGGTGCGCGTAGACTTGCGAGTTGGTCCCGTTGCGCTTGCCCGGCATCACGCGGTTGAGGTCATAGCCGTCGTTGAAGTGCCGCGTGTTGTTGAGGTACCCGGGCACGTTCACGACCGGCACGCAGATCACGGTGCCCTTGAGCCGCGTGGGCTTGACGTGCGCGATGACCTTCTGGATCACGCGCATGCCGTTGAGCTCGTTGCCGTGGATCGCCGCCGTCAGACCCATGACGGGACCGGGCTCGACCCCGCGCAAGATCACGACCGGAAGGCTGATCAGCCCGCCGATCCCATTGCCGACCATGGACACGCGGAGCTTGGTGGTCGAGCCCAGCTCGAACTGCGCGAGATCAAAGGACTCCACGATCTTGACGTGGTGCTGGCGATGGGTGGAGGCGTTCATTGGTGAGTTGTCATTAGCGCTGGGTTGGCGTCGCTGTCAGCAACAATCTCCAGACCCAGCCCGCGCGCCCGCAGTCGTTGTCTTGCGAGCGCGGCGCCAGCTCCGGTGTCGTTTTTTCGCGGTTTTTGCGGTTCCATGCCAGGGTAGGCCCGTGTACGCCCCTGGTGAGAGCCCCTTTCACGTGCGCGGGTCGACCTACCTGGGGATCCGCGACCACGTCAAAGCCACGCTCCCCGGTGGGCTCGAGGCCGTGTTCGAGGCGATGCCGCAGGGGCCCCACCGCAGCTTCGTCGAGCAGGCCTTCACCGCGGACGGCTGGTACGACGCGCTGACGATCCGGCCGCTCACCGAGATCATCGCCAAGCTCGAGCAACGCAGCTGGGAGGACTCGCTGCGTGCCCGCGCCAGCGACCTCGCCCGGCGCGAGCACGGGGTGCTGGGCCGCGTGCGCATGATCGCGTCGTCGCCCGAGAAGATCGCCGAGAAGCTGCAGCTCGCGGCGCTCGAGCGGTTCGACTTTGGTCAGGCGGAGATCGTCGAGACCGGGCGGGGGCTGTCGAAGGTCGCCTACCACGAGGTCCCGCAGCCGCTGGGCGCGTGGTTGATCGCGAGCTTGGACGGCCACGCGAGCGTGGCGATCAGCAACGCGGGTGGCAAGCAACCTAAGCTCAACAGTCGCCTGATCCCGCAGGGGCGGCGCGGTGACATGGGTCTGGTCGACGTCCGCGTCGAGCTGTCCTGGTCGCGCTGAGCCCGATCAGTGGGGCCGGGACCGCCGCCGCAGTAGCAAGCGCGATCGCGCTCGAGTGCCGGTCCGCAGCTGGTCGCGGGCTGTCTTTGTTGTGTCGTAACCCAGCGCGACCACTACTGCGTGCAGGACGTTGGTGCTCTTCTACCCCCCAGTGAAAGACACTCGAATTCGTTTCGACACACGCACCGAATTTTCGCTCGAGCTCAAACGTCGCGTCGACGCCTACTTCCGTGCCACCGGGCGCTCGCGCGGCGGTGGAGCGCGGATGATGGTGAAGACCGCGATCATCTTCGCGTGGCTGTTCGCCAGCTACGCCGGGTTGCTGGCGCTGGGTGGTTCATGGGTCGCAGTGGTCGTATTTGGGCTGAGCTGTGGGCTGGCCACCGCAGGGCTGGGCATGGCGGTGCAGCACGACGGCGGTCACCTCGCCTACTCCGAGCACCGCGGGGTCAACCGCGCGGCCGCGACGGTGCTCGACCTCCTCGGCGCGAGCTCCTACGTGTGGCGGGTCAAGCACGGCGTCATTCACCACACCTACACCAACATCGAGGGCGTCGACGATGATCTGGACGCGGCCCCGTTCGCGCGCATGGCCCCCGGTCAGCCGCACCGCCGCCTCCATCGGTTTCAGCACCTCTACATGTGGCCGCTGTACGGGCTGCTGACCGCCAAGTGGTTCCTGTTCGACGACTTCAGCAACCTCGCGCGCGGTCGGCTCGGCGACCACCGGATCCGCCGACCGCGGGGCGCCGACCTGGCGATCTTCATCGCTGGCAAGCTCGCGCACTTCACCTGGGCGCTGCTGATCCCGATCCTGGTGTTTGGCCTGGGCAAGGGCTTGGTGTTCTACGCGGCGCTCTCGATCGCGTGCGGCGTGACCTTGTCGGTCGTGTTTCAGCTGGCGCACTGCGTCGAAGAGGCGCAGTTTCCCACGGTCGCCGAAGCGCAGGCCCACACCCGCGACTTTGCGGCCCACCAGCTCGCGACCACGGTCGACTTTGCTCGCGACAACAAGCTGCTGAGCTGGTACGTCGGCGGGCTCAACTTTCAGGCGGTCCACCACCTGTTTCCACGGGTCAGCCACCTGCACTACCCGGCGCTGGCGAAGATCGTCGAGCAGACGGCCGCCGAGTTTGGGGTTCGCTACCGCGCCACCGCCAAGCTGTGGACCGCCCTCCGCTCGCACTACCGCTGGCTGCGGCGGATGGGCAGCGGTGAAGCGGTGGGGCTCGCCTGACACCGATGTCGTGACCGCCGGGGGGATCAGCGACGCCGCCGTCGCTCCTGGGGCATGTCAGCGGCCGCCAACTTGCGATCACGGCCCAGACCATGGTTCTGGGCCGTAATCGCTGCGCAAACTCGTGCCTGGCGAGTCGGCCCGCCACCTGCAAGAATGAATATCGCGAGACCCATCCACCTCGCGAGATGACCTCATGAATTCTACATACCCTTGCTTGAAGCCCCTCGCCGTGTCCCTCGCCGCCGCCGCGGTTGCGAGCCTCGCCATGGTCCCGATCGTCGCCAATGCGTGCGGTGGGACCTTCTGTGACGCCGGCCCGCAGGTGATGCCGGTCGACCAATCTGGCGAGAACATCCTGTTTTGGATCGACAACGGCGAGGGCGGGCCGCACACCGAGGCGCACATCCAGATCCAATATGAGGGCGATCCCGATCGCTTCGCATGGTTGGTGCCGGTCTCGCAGGTCCCCGAGGTGCTCGTCGGCTCGCAGGCGCTGTTCAGCAACATGCTCGCGGGCACCGGGCCCACGATCACCGTCAACACCCGGTTCGACGGCGACTGCGGGTTCGCCGGGGTCGGCCTCGGGTGCGGGGCGGTGTCGCTGGACTCCTCGGTTGGGTTTGCAGACAGCGGCGCTGGCACCTTCGGGGGTGAAGAAGACGGCGGCGAAGGGCCACAGATCCTCGACCGCGGGTTTGCGGGCGCGTTCGAGTACGTGGTCCTGACCGGCGACAACGTCGACGTGATCGTCGACTGGCTGGACGCGGCCGGCTACGCGCAAGACCCCGACGCGCCGCCGATCCTGCAAGAGTATCTGGACGACGACTTCGTGTTCGTGGCGTTCAAGCTGCGCAGCGGGGTTGGGGTCGACGAGATCCACCCGCTGGCGATCCGCTACCCCGGGGTCGAGCCTTGCATCCCGATCCGGCTGACGCGGATCGCCGCGACCGATGACATGGCGATCCGAGCGTTCTTCTTGGGCAGTGATCGCGCGGTCCCGCAGAACTGGCCGCACGTCGAGCTGAACCTGGCCAAGCTGGACTGGCTCGGCGCCGCGGCCAGTTCCTACCTCGAGCTGGTTGGGCTGGCGATCGACGAGGCTGGCGGCCGGGCGTTCGTGACCGAGTACGCGGGCACCGACGCGGTCGTGACGACCAGCGGCATCAACGGCGCGAAGTGGGACGGGTCGGTGTTCGTCGACCTGCCGCCAGTCGAGGTGGTCTCGGCGCTCGCCGACCAGGAGCTGCTGCTGTGCAGCAACGGCAATTGCGACTTCTTCCACCCGCAGGTGCGGCCGGTCCTGCAGCGCTACCTGCCCGCCCCCGAAGGCATGGACGAAGAGGCGTTCTGGTCCGATCTTTTCAGCAACATCGACAGCATCGATCCGGTCGCCTGGGACACCCAGCCCGGCCTGGCCGCGGAGCTCGACGAGCGGATCTTCGTCCCCGGTCAGCACGCCGTCGACATGCTGGTCGACGCGACCTACCTGACCCGAATGTTCACGCTGATCTCGCCCCACGAGATGATCGAGGACCCGCTGTTCCACGAGACCAGCTCGCTCGGGACCGTCGACAACAACATCACGACCACGCGCGTGTTCTCGTGCGACGAGGGCCCCGACTGGATCGAGTTCGACGACGGTCGCCAGGTCGCGCTGGAGGCCGGCGTCTACCCGCAGTTCGCCGACATGCCCAGCGCCCAGCGGATCGAGCGGGTGCCCATGGTCGGGCCGGCCCAGGTCGAGGCCGACAACCTCGACGAGATCAACGACCTGATCGAGGCGTCCAACCACGATCAGCTGGTTGGGCCGGCGCCGTGGAATTGCTCGATCTCCCGGCTGCGGCCGGAGGCGATGCTGACCATGTTTGCGCTGTTTGGGCTGGCGTGGTTCCAGCGGGCACCCCGGCGGCGGGGCTGAGTGCTAGAGCGCCGATCAGTTCGGTGTGCGTCTGGGGCCGCTCCTGATCTTGGCTAGCCGCCCGCGGCCAGCGGGTCGCGATAGATCGCGTCGGTATCCAGCCGCACACCTTCGAGTGAGGCGAGGCTCAGCAGCTCGCCAGCGCCAGCTTCGCTGAGCACCCACTCCCCCGTGGCGTTCTTGCGATACGCCTCCAACCTCGGCTCGCGCTGCGATACCAACAGGTACTCGCGCAAGCTCGGGATTCGCCGGTAGTGAGCGAACTTCTCCCCCCGGTCGTAGGCCTCGGTCGAGTCCGAGAGCACCTCGACGATCAGGGTGGGGTTGGTCGCTGCGTTGGGGTCGGCGGCGGCGTGTTCGAAGCTGCCGCAGATCACGGTGAGATCCGGGTAGGTGCTGAGGTCCGTGGACTCGACGCGGATCCGCAGATCGGAGCTGAAGACGCGGCACGGTCGGCCCGCGAGCGCGGCCGTGAGCGCGGCGCCAACGGCCATCGATAGCGCCGCGTGCTCGGGCGTGCCGCCGGCCATCGCGTAGACCTCACCGCGGAGGTACTCGTGCTTCATCTCGCTGCGCTGCTCGGCCTCGAGATAGGCCGCGTAGGTCGTGCGCGTCGGCTCGGGCGCGGGCATGGTTCGAGTCTAACATGGGCGCGTCATCCGCCCCTGCTCCGCTGGACTGGCACCATGGAAGGACTTCCAAACGGTGGCCGGGGCGACGAGAGATGCGCGGCCGCGAAGGACGCTGGCCAGCCGTCGGATGGACGCCGTGAGTCACGGTTCCTGCACTACACCACCGTCGCTGCCCGATCCTCGCGCCAGGCGGAAGCCAAAAGTGTCGGCCCTAAATCCGGGCGAGATGGCGGCGCGGCCGGGCTCGCGCAAGTCGTCGCTCTTCGTCTCCCAGCAACCGCCCCGAAACACTTTGCACGGTGCGATCGGGTCAATTGGGCCAACTGGGCCAACTGGATCGACGGCTGGCTCCGCCGTGTAGCGTCGGAGGAGGTCGGCACACTACTCCCACGCGTTCTACAAACGCGATCTAAATCTGCAGGCCGAGTTTTGGCATGTCGATCGGGCCGATCGAGCGTCTCGGGTGTCCAGCGCGTCGGCTCGATGTCGGCCTGACTCGACGATGCAAAGTCGAGGTAGAGCGTACGTAGCTTGGGAAACGAGACGCAAGCGTGCTCTGGGTCGTGTCGAGAGTCTCCCCGGTGCTAGGCTGCACGATGCGCTGGCTTCCCGCGGCCGAACCCATCGACACGACCGCCCGCACGCGGGCCAGGAGCCTGGCGCTCGCGCTCGGACTGCCGCTGTTGTTGACCCCCGAGCTCGCGGACGCGCAGCAGCCGACGCGGGTGTGGGTGTTCTTCGCGGATCACGGCCGCAGCGACACGCAGCTGGAGATCGAGCTGAAGCTGCGCGCCGCCGAGCTGGGGCCGCGCACGCTCGCGCGCCGGGCCAAGGTCCGCGGCGATCAGCTGGTGGACGCGTGGGATCTGCTCCCGGCCGCGCCCTACGTCGCGGCCGTGGAGCAGATCGGCGCCGACACCCGGGTCCAATCGCGCTGGCTCAACGCCGTCTCGATCGACGCCGATCCCCAGACCCAGGCTGAGATCGCGGCGCTGCCGTTCGTGCGTGGGCTGTATCCGGTCGGCCGCAGCGCGGGTCATGAGCTCGTGCTCGAGCTCGACGCGCCTCCGCTGGCCGCCAACCCCGACGACTACGGGCTCGCGTGGGAGCAGCTGAATTTGCTCGGCGTCCCCGCCCTGCACGACTGCGGGCTGACGGGAGCCGGGGTGGTCGTCGGCGTGCAAGACCTCGGCTTTGTCCTGGATCACCAGGCCTACGCGACCACGCAGGTGCTCGCGGCCCACGACTTCGTCAACGACGACGACAACGTCGGGATCGAGGGCAGCGATCACCCCGAGCAGCACGTCCACGGCACGGTCGTGCTCGCAACGATCACCGGAATGGATCCCGGCAGCTTCCGCGGGGCCGCGCCTGGGGTGTCGGTGATCCTGGCCAAGACCGAGCACGTCGACATCGAGCAGCCGTTTGAAGAGGACATCTACGTCGAGGGCCTCGAGTGGATCGAGGGCATGGGCGCGGACATCTTCACGGCGTCGCTCAACTACATTGACTGGTACACGGCCGACGAACTCGACGGCGCGTCGGCGGTCACGACGGTCGCGGTCGAGGCGGCGGTCGCCAACGGGCTGATCGTGTTCGCGCCCATGGGCAACACTGGACCCGCGCCGACGACCCTCGGCGCCCCGGCCGACGCCGCCGGGGCGATCACGCTGGGCGCGGTCGACCTCGGCGGACAGCTCGCGGGGTTCTCTTCGCGGGGCCCAACGGCGGACGGCCGGATCAAGCCGGACGTGCTCGCGCCTGGCCACGACGTGTCGACGGTCGACCCCGGGACCCTCGACACGTATACGCAGGTGAGCGGCACGAGCCTGTCGACGCCGCTCGCCGCTGGCGTGGGCGCGCTGCTGCTCGAGGCCTACCCGTGGCTGACGCCGGCCGACATGGCCCAGCTGCTGCGCTCGACCGCGCTGGGGGCCGACGCGCCCGACAGCGACAACGGCTACGGGATCATCGACGCGGTCGCGGCCGCGCAGCTCTACTGCACCTGCACGGACGCCGACGCGGACACCTTCTTCGACGTGGCGTGTGGCGGCGACGACTGTGTGGACGCGAATCCAGCGATTCATCCGGGCGCGTCGGAGCAGTGCAACGGGATCGACGACGACTGCGATGACCTGCTCGGCCCCGATGAGATCGACGCCGACCAGGACGGGTTCCTGATCTGCGCAGGTGACTGTGACGACGCTGCCCCGGGCACCCACCCCGACGCTGCGGAGCTGTGTGACAACGAGGTCGACGACGACTGCGACACGCTGATCGACGCGCAGGATCCAGACTGCGCCGCGCCCCCCGGGGACGGCGATGGTGATGGCGACGGTGATCCAGGCGGTGACGGCGACGGCGATCCAGGCGGCGAGACCGGAGCGGACACAGGCGCAACGGACGAGACCGACGCCGGCCAAGCCAACGGCGAGACGCCCGGCTGCGCCTGCACGGTCAAACCCTCGCGCGCTCCCGGTGCCTTCGCCCTGCTGCCGCTGCTGCTGGCGTTTGTCCGCCCACGGCGACGACCCTAGTTGTTGTTGACCTTCGAGCCCTTGACGTTGACGGGCCCCGAGCCCTTGATGTCGATCTTCGCGCCCGAGATCGCAATGTCGCCGCTCTTCTTGAGCACGATCGTCGCGCTCCCGCACTTGATCGTGAGCTCATCGGCGGCCTCGAGCAGCGCCTTGGCCTTGCCGCCGATCGAGAGGTCCTTGGTCGCGCTGATCGTCATCGCGTCCTCGCTGGTGATCCCCAGGGCCTTGCCCGTGGTGACCTGACCGGCCTCGGCGACCTTGATGACCAGCTCCTTGCCGACATCGATCTGCTTGCTCCCGCCGACGGTCTCGCTGGCCGCGCCGCCGACCGCCATGGCGATCGCGCCGCCGACTTCTATGCCCGCGGCCCCGCCGACGCTGGCGTTGAGCGCCCCACCCACGCTGACCTGCATGACCGCGCCAACCGTCATCGTCTTGTTGGAGCCGACGGTCTCGCTGGCGTTGGTCGCGATGGTCTCGGTCCGGTTGCTGCCGATCGTCTCGGTGTGATCCTTGCCCACGACCACGGTCTGGTTGTTGCCAACCGTCACGCTCATGTCGTTGCCGATCGTCTCTTTGTGGTCGTGGCCGATCGTGATGGTCTCGTCATTGTCGACGTTGATCGTCTCGTCGTGCTTGACGTGCTTGCTGCGATCATTGCCGACCTCGTGGGTCTCGTCGTGGCCAACGGTCTGGCTCTTGTCGTTCTCGACGGCGATCTGCCAGTCCTTTTGGGCGTGGATGTAGATCTGCTCGCTGCCCGCGGCGTCCTCGAAGCGCAGCTCGTTGCTGCCGTCGCCGCCCGGTGACGAGCTGGTCTTGATCCCGCTCTGGGTCTTGTTGTCGGGCAGCGAGTAGGGCGAGGCGTTGTCGCCGTTGTAGACGCAGCCGGTGATCAGCGGGCGGTCGGGGTTGCCCTCGAGGAACTCGACGACGACCTCCATGCCCACGCGGGGGATGAACTGCGCGCCCCAGGCCGGTCCGGCCCAGCGCTGGGCCACGCGGATCCAGCACGACGAGGTGTCGTCGTAGGGCGGGTCTTCGTCCCAGTAGAACTGCACGCACACGCGGCCCGACTCGTCCACATGGATCTCTTCGCCGCTGGGGCCGGTCACGATCGCGGTCTGGGGGCCGCGCACGTGGGGCTTGGGCGTGAGCGCGGCCGGGCGCAGCACGACGCTCGCGGGCACACACTCGAACATGTTGCTGTAGCCACCGTGCGCGCCGCTCTGGGCCTCGAGCGAGGGCAACGCCGAGGGATCGTGGCCCTCGTGCTCGACGCGGATCAGCAGCAGCTCCTCGTCGAGCTGCTCGAGCACGTGGCCGTCGGGCATGAACTTGAGCCCGGCGCGAAACCCAATCGCGTTGCCGCGGCCGAACCCACGCCGCCCCGGTCGCGTGAGCGCGGCTTGGTGGTCGGCCGCACGATCGGCGAGATCGTCGTTGAAGTAGCGGCGGCCACCGTGCAGGTACACCCGGCGGGTGCGCTGCAGCTCGTCGGGCGCGTCGGTCTCGCTGTCGAGCAGCTGGGTAGGCGTGCGCCAGTCGAAGTCGCGCCGCAGCACCCCCGTGCTGGTCACCCGGCGGCGCCACTCGATCGCCTGGACCGACTCGATGTCGGCCTCGCCCGGGTTGTGGACGATCATCGGAAACACGTCGCTGGTGTCGATGTTGGCGGCCGAAAGCAGCTGGGTGCCATCGTCGATCAGGCGCAGCTGCTCGGCGTCGAGCTCGTCGTCGTGGACGAAGATATAGGAGATGCCCTCTTCTTCGAGCAGGCGCACGACGAACGCGAGGTTGGACTCGTGATACTGGGCGCAGTACTCCCGCGGCGTCGACCCGCGCTGGACCGAGCCCGGATCATAAGTACGGTCGTAGACGCCGAGCTCGGCGCCGAGCACCTGCTCGACGATGTCGAGCACGCTCAGATCCTGAAACATCCGGGTGTGGATCTGCTGATCGAGCAACGCGAACGCCGGACGAATGGTCAGGCGCAACATCAGGTGATCGCCCGAGAGCCCGAGCCAGTCGATCGCGGTGATGATCCCGTAGACCGAGCGGATGAACTCTTCGCGGACCAGGTTGATCTGCGCGTCGTGACCGAGCAGGCCCTCGAACGCGTAGTCGACGTCGGCGGTCACGATGTCGGCGACGATCGTATAGGGCTCGGACACCGCCTCGGTCATGCGAAACCGGTGGACCCGAACGTCGGCGGGCAGCGTACCGGTGCCGCTCTCGAGCTCGTAGCCCAGCGTTGGCAGCTGGCCCCGCGCTGGCTTGTCCCCGGAGGGCGATGGTGAGTCGGGGGGCATGACCGGCGCGTGCGCCAAGCATCACCTGCTCACGACCGTCGATCAAGCACGACGTCCGACAGTCCGCCCGCGCGTGCGAGCGCGGGTCGAGTCGGTGTCCAACCGGGAACAGGGCCGCCCCGGTCTGGCGGACGGCGCTCACTCAGCGCTGAAATGGCTCGAGATCCATGTAGCGATCGCGCAGCTGCGTCTGCCGGGACTTCATGTCGAGCTCGTGCCCGCGCACCCACACCCGCTCGGCCGAGGTCGAGAGCTCGAACGGATCGGCCCCGTCCCAGACTACCAGGCTGGCGACCTTCCCGACCGCGATCGTGCCGTACTCGCCGTCCATGCCGTAGGCCTTGGCGACGTTGAGCGTGATCGCCCGGAGCGCGGCGGCGTGCGAGAGCCCGTTGGCGACGGCGATCCCCGCTTCTTGGGTGACGTTGCGGGCGTTGTGGCTGTCAAAGTGCGCGATCGCGACAATCACGCCCGCATCGTCGAGCAGCTTCGCGTTGTCGAGCCGCGCGCCCAGGGTGTCGAAGCTGCCGGGCAGGTTGTCGGTTGGCTGGATCACCACGGTGACCTTGGCCGCGGCGAGCTCGCTGGCGACCTTCCAGCCCTCGGCGGCGCCCAGGATCGTGATCGAGATCGACAGCGACTCGCCGAGCTCGATCAGCGCGAGCAGATCGCTGGCCCGATGCGCGCGCACGACCAGCGGGATCTCGCGGTCGAGCACGGGCCACAGCGCGCGCAGATCCAGCGGATGGGCGACCAGCTCGCGGGACTGGTTGCGCTCATAATTACGCTGGTTGTCGCGGTACCACTTGGCGTCCTCGAACGCCTGGCGCAGCTGCGCGAGCGAGGCCGCGCGCGAGCCCGCGTAGGCCCGACCGAAGTTGGCGGCCACCGACACGCCCGCGGCCGCGACGATGTTGGCGTGATCCCCGGGGAGCAGATCGATCCACGCGACCTGGCCCGAGAGCAGCCCACCCTGGGGCGCGACGGCGGCCGTGGTCACGCCCTCGATCGCCTGGATCGAGATCAGGCTGGAGTCGGCGTTGACCGCCGGGGCCGGATCGTAGCCGGCCTTGATCGGGCTGGAGTCGGTGCGCGCGTCGTCGTGGGTGCTGTCCTCGGCGCCGATCTCGATCAGGCCGATCGAGGTGTCCGCGGCGATCAGCCCGGGGGTGACCAGCTTGCCCTGCAGATCCACGGTCACCGACTTGGCGACGTTGGTGATCGCGGTGGCCTCGACCCGGACGATCTTGCCGTCCTCGATCAGGATCGATCCACCCTCGATCACGGTGCCGTCGCCGACCTCGATCCTGGCGTTGGACAGGATCAGCTTGTTGGACACCTCCGGCTGCTCGGCGCGGGCGGGGTCGGCAGGTGGGGCGGCCGCGAGCGCGGCCGGGGTCAGCGCGGGCACGACCAGTAGTGAGAGCGCGAGGCTCAGGTTGATCGCGCGGTTCATGGCGCACCTCGCAGCTCGTCGCGCAGGCCCAGGTCGAAGTCGGATCGCGGGCGGCTGTTGGGCCCGCGCTCATAGACCTGCTCGCCGTCGATGAACACCAGCTGGGCCTGGCTGTAGACGCTGAACGGGTCGCCGTTCCAGACCACGAGATCGGCGGCCTTGCCCGGCTCGAGCGAGCCGGTCCGATCGTCGACGCCCAGCGCCCACGCCGGGTTGATCGTCAGCCACCGCAGCGCCTCCTCGTCGCTGATCTCCACGCCGGCCTTGCGCCCGGCAAACAGGGCCTTGCCGGCCTCCTGGTTGAGTCGCTGGATCCCGGTCGCCGAGTCCGAGTGGATGATCGCCCGGGCCCCCGCCTGGGTCACCATCGCCGCGTTCTCGCGCACCCCGTCGTAGGCCTCGACCTTGAAGCCCCACCAGTCGGCCCAGATCGAGACCGCGGTGTCGGCTGCGGCGAGCCGGTCGGCGATCTTGTAGGCCTCGACCGCGTGGTGAAAGCTGCGGATCTCGAACCCGTAGCCGGCCGCGAACTCGAGCATCAGCGACATCTCGTCGGCGCGGTAGCAGTGCATGTGAACGAGGATGTCGCCGTCGAGCACACCGACGAGGGTCTCGAGCCCGAAGTCGCGCGCGGGTGGTTCGGGGCGCTGCTTCTCGTCGCGCTTGACCTCGGGCTCGCCGTCCTGGGTTTTTGGGGCGCGGCGCGAGTTGGTCTCCCCGACCTCCCACAGCGCGAGCTTGCGCCGGTAGGTGTCCCACTTGCGCTGGTACTCGACCGCCTCCTCGAACGCCTTGCGGTAGCCGGCGACGTTGCCCATGCGCGTGACCGGGCCGCCCTTTTGCCCGTAGACCCGCTTGGGGTTCTCGCCGCAGGCCATCTTGAGCCCGGCGGGTGCGCCCTCGAAGCGCATGTCTTCGGCCGAGCGCGCGCCGGGGCGCAGCTTGATCGTGAAGCTGCGGCCGCCGATCAGGTTGGCGGATCCGGGCAGGATCTGGGCGGTGGTGATGCCGCCCGCCAGCGCGTGGGCGAGCTGAGGATCCTGCGGCCAGAACCCGTCTTCGGCCCGGACGTGGGCGGTGATCGGGGCGCTCATCTCGTTGCCGTCGCTCAGGCCCGACAGGTTCGGGGATGGGTACACGCCCATGTGCGAGTGGGTGTCGATGATCCCCGGGGTGACCACGGCGTCGGGGCCGAGCTCCATCACGGTCGCGCCCTTGGGGGCGGTGACGTCGTCGGGGGAGCCGACCGCGACCAGATCGGCGCCGACGAACAGCACGGCGCCGGGCGAGTAGCTGGTTCCGGTCCCGCTCATGACCTTGCCCGCGCGCAGCAGCACGGCCTCGCCTGGCTCGTCGGGCTGCTCGATATCGCTAGCAGCTTGCTCGTCGGCGCCCTCGCTGGGGTCGGTGGGCGCCGTGGTGGTGCTCCTCGGCTTGTCGCAGCCGAGCGTGAGCGCCAGCGTGAGCGCGGGCAGCAGCGGCCACAGGGCCTTCTTCGATCGCATGGCGGCGAAGCTACGCTGGTAGACCGGTCGACCGCAACACACGACCGGCGGCACTGTCGCAGGGCACCCGCGCGCCGCTACAGATCCTTGGTTTGCGCGTGGCCGCTGATGATAAAATGCGCCAATGGGACGTGTTCGCTCGCTGGTCTTCGCTGTGTGCTTTCCGCTGCTCGCAACCGCGTGTCCCTCGAGCGACGGGGGCGAAGGATTCAACACCTTCGCGACCTTCCCCGGTGACACGACCGGCGACGGCGACGGCGACGGCGACGGCGACACCACGGCGACCAGCGACACCGGCACCGACACCGGAGGCAGCTGTGGCGATGGCGTCGTCGATCCCGGCGAGGAGTGCGACCTCGGGGCCGGCAACGCCGAGTCAGCCAACTGCACGCCCAACTGCACGATCGCCGCGTGTGGTGACGGCTTCGTCTACGAGGGCCTCGAGGCCTGCGATGACGGCAACACCGACAACACCGACGCGTGCGTGCAGGGCTGCGCGGTCGCAACCTGCGGCGACGGGTTCGTCCAAGCTGGCGTCGAAGAGTGCGACGACGGCAACGACAACGACGCCGACGGCTGCAATTCAATGTGCCTGCCCGGCAGCTGCGGCGACGGGGTCGTCCAAGACGGCGAGCAGTGCGACGACGGCAACCGCGACACGACCGACGACTGCCCGGCCTGTCAGCTGGCGTTCTGCGGCGACGGCTTCACCAAGGCCGGCGTCGAGGAGTGCGACGACGGCAACATGCTCGACAATGACAGCTGCATCTCCGTGACCTGCACCAACGCGATCTGTGGCGACGGTCACCTGCAAGAGGGGGTCGAGGGCTGCGACGACGGCAATTTCGACGACTCCGATGTTTGCCCGGGCAGCTGCCAGGACGCCTACTGCGGCGACGGCTTCGTGCAGGAGGGCTTCGAGAGCTGCGACGACGGCAACAACGTCAGCGACGACGGCTGCGACGCCATGTGTATCGCCGAGTGCGGCATGGACTGCTGGGGCGAGTTCGGCTGCCTGACCGACGGCGGCCGCTGCATCCGGTTCTCGTGCCGGGCCGGCGACGACGGAGCCGACTGGTGCGACAGCTGCATGGGCTGGAACGAGGTCACCTACGATCAGTGGCTCAACCAGGGCTACTGCGAGGAGGTGATCGCCAAGTACCGCGACGAGTACGCCTACGCGACCGCGTGCGGCAACGGAGCCAGCTGCTGCGAAGGCCAGAACAACTGCGGCGGAGGCGACAATGCCTGGCACTTCATGAACGGAAATAGCAACTACTACACGGGTCCGTGCCTCGGCTGTCAGGGCGCCGCCAACTGCACCTACTGGAACAACGCCTACACGGGCAACTACACGCGCATCAGCGTGTGCGAGAAGAACTAATCCACGAGCGGCACGCCAGCACAGCGCCCAGTGTGCGGCAGTGCCCGGGACCAGCTGCGTGCCGGGCTACGAATCCATCCAAACGCGCGTATTGCCATGAGTAAGACCCACGCTAGCTTCATCTTGCTGTCGCTGCTGACCGGGATCGCCTGCGGGCCGGCGGGGATCACCGCGCAGACGAGCACGGACGAGACGGACACGAGCTCCGCCGAAGTCACCGCCGAGTCGAGCAGCACGGACCCGGAGCCGACGAGCACGACCGAGACCTCGTCCACGGACGACGGCACCGAGACGTTCGGATTCGTGCCCGACTACGACGGCGCGACGAGCCCGGCGTCGTGCGACATGTTCATGCAAGACTGTCCCGACGGCGAGAAGTGTGTGCCCTATAGCAGCACGGGCGGCAGCTGGGACGATCACAAGTGCGTGCCGATTCTGGGCGATCAAGCGCCGGGTGAGTCATGCACACTCAGTGATATCATGGAAGCCACCGACAACTGCGACGCCATCAGCTATTGCTGGGACGTCCAACTGGTGGACGGCGAGCCGGTCGGGACCTGCGCTGCATTCTGCACGGGCACGCCCGACGACCCCAAGTGCCCGCCGGGGAGCGCGTGCCTGATCTCGGGCGATAGCACGATCACGCTGTGTATCTTCACGTGTGATCCGCTGGTCCAGGACTGCGACCAGGGCCTGGCGTGCTACTGGGCCAACGACGACTTCAACTGTATCTTCACCACACGAGACATTCCGGCCGGTCAACCTTGCGGCTTCATCAACGACTGTGCGCTCGGCCTGATGTGTGTGTCTGGGGAGTCGCTCCCAGATTGCGCGGGCTCGGCCTGCTGCTCGCCATTTTGTGCCCTCAGCTCGGGCGACGCATCGTGCGCGGCGGTGCCCGGGACCAGCTGTGTGCCCTTCTTCGACGTAGACCCACCGCCGAATTACGAAGACGTCGGAATCTGCGTAGTGCCATGATCAGGATCGAGCCGGTAGCCTCGATGCGCTTTGCCGGCTGCTGCTCTTCGCGCGCCACGAACAACTCGTATGCGGCCACCTCTCCGTCGGTCGGCGGGCAGTGGATCCGCTCCGCCCGGCCAACCCAGACCTCGAAGCCCGCGACCTGGCCGTAGCCACCGTCCGGCAGTCGACGTCGCCGAAGGCCAGCGCGACCCGCTCGAGGTTGCTTCCGCCGCCCCCCCATGGGGCGACGTAGACGCCAATCGAAGACCTGCCGTCCAATCGCTTCGCCGAGCCTGCGACATCGCCCGCTGCCGGGGGGTTGACGGGTGCGGGAGCTCGGGCGACGAATCACCACCGTGCCGCCGCAGATCACAATCGTGGACCCCTGGCATTGGCTGACCGAGACGGGCGCGCTGCCGCTCGAGCCCCGCTTGCGGTCGCGGGTCCTTCGGGTCGCGCAGTGCATCGAGGCGGGCGGCCCGCTGCCTGTGGGACACACTCGCCAGACCGTCATCCCTTGTCGTCGGCGTCCAGATGGACACGCTTGCCCGGGCCTGCTGTGGGTCGTCAAGGAAGTGAGCGAGTCCATCCATGCGTTCTGCCCGAGCTGCCACGCGGATGAGTTCTTGATCCACAACTGGCAAGAGACGGACTGGGCGGGCGGGCCGATGGAGCCCGTACCGGTCGAAGAGGTGTTCGGGGTCTCGCAGGAGTCGGTGACCGACCCGCGGGATCAGCCGGCCCAGCGCGTGTCTGAAATGACCGACCCGGTCGAGGATGACCCACTCGCCTCGGTGCTGGCGGCGATCGGCTCCTCGATGAGGGCCTCGGAGCTGCGCCACATGATCTCGACCGCCGAGAGCCCGATGGCCGTGATCAACACGGTCCTCGAAGGACTCGCCAGGCCACCCAAACAGGCGTCCGTGGAGCGGTTGTTCCCGGTCCTGATGGACGCCTGGAACACGACCGCGCGACCGGAGCTCGGCGGTAGGACGCCGCACCAGGTCCACCACGAGGCACGACCCAGCCCGTCGACCCGATTCGCCTGCTCAACCTCGCGCCGGTGACCGCGAGCATCCTGTTCGAGTAGGTCGTGAGGCCTCGCTCAGGATGGATCGTAGCTGCTCGGCAGCTCCCAGCGATCCGTCGGGAACTGGTAGTACAGCGAGTAGTCCGGATCGTAGCTATCCACGTAGGACAGCGCCGGCACGGCAGCCCAGCTCGCCTCGTTGAGCGCCTGCTCGCGCAGCATCCCGAGGTGGACCCCGAAGCTGTCGGTAAACCCGAGGCTCGCCCAGGCGACGCGCATCTCGACGAAGCCGCCCGCGCTGGCGACGTCCTCGCTGCCGGCGATCGGGCCGAAGCCAGCGTCGACCCAGGCGTCGCCGTCGAACCCGAGCGCGCCGCCGTAGTCGTCGCTGGCCTTCCAGCGCAGGTGCCAGGCGGCGTCGAACGAGAGCGTCGGCTGCTGCGTGTTGTAGACCACGCCGGTCGTGGTGCTGGTCTCGCCGCTGACATAGGCGACGAACCAGGTGTTTGAATCGTTGCCGGCGAGGTCGGGGCTGTCCATGCCCAGGTACAGGTAGGTCGCGTCCCAGGCGATGTAGCCAGTGTGGCCCAGGGTCGAGCTCATGAAGGTCTCGCCGACGGCGAAGTCGTTGATGCCGTCGATCACGATCGTGTGGGCGTAGATGACCGCGAAGGTGTCGCTGTCGAAGGGCGCGAGCATCGGCGCGCCGCCGGCGTCGGTCACGTCGGCGAGGACCCGAATGCCGTACTCGGTGCTGTGTTGGAGGCCGTCGGCGGGGTACACCGTGAAGCTCAAATCGTCCCCGGTGCTCGGCTGAGCCTGCATCTGAACGCAGGTTGCGAACGCATCGCGCGAGACCTGGATTGTGCCGGAGCAGCTGTCGTCCGCCGTGTTGGTCGTGACGGTCTGCGGATCCATGGGCTCGCTGAAGATCACTTCGACGCCGACAGCCGGGTTGACGACCTCGCCCGGCGCGGGGGTGACCGCGACCACGAAGGGCGCCTCATCGCCGTCCCCGTCCCCGTCTCCGTCTCCGTCTCCGTCTCCGTCTCCATCTCCGTCTCCATCTCCATCTCCATCGCCGTCCCCATCCCCGTCGCCTTCCCCGTCTCCATCTCCATCCCCGTCTCCATCTCCGTCCCCATCTCCATCTCCATCCCCATCTCCATCTCCGTCCCCATCGCCATCTCCATCCCCATCGCCATCTCCATCCCCGTCGGTCTCGGTGACGGTCGACGGGTCGTCGGTCGTCTCGGTGCTCGTCTCGCTCCCCTCGTCGGCGGTCCCGTCGTCGTGACAACCCGAACCGAGGGCGAGCAGAAGGAGGGGCGAGGACGCGCGGACCGACCAAGTGAAGCGAGACATTCCGCGATACTACTGATGTTCGAGGGTGGGGGGAAGCAGAGCTCTCGACTTCAGCCCTCGGCGTGATCGGATGACCTTCTAGAGCCGAGGTGCGCTACGAGCCACCGGTCGCTTCGAGCACGGCGAGCGTGGCTACGAATTGAACCTCGAGCGCGATCTCGATGGCGCTCTTCGGCTGTTGGACGACAGCTTCACTCGCGCTCGTGCGTGGGCTCGACGAGGTGTTCACCCTCGAGTTCGGGCCGCTCCATGCGGGGCCGAAGACCGAGCGACTCGACGACGGTTGCACGTCGTGTGTCAGGTCGGCCACGGAGACGATCGACGAATGGCGCAGCGAAGCCTTCGAGTGAATGGCAGCAGCCACACCCACAGGCTTCACCTGGCCTGCACACCGGTCGCCGCCAGCACCGCGGTGTCGAGGATGACGCCCGCCGATGCAAAGGCGGCAAGCCCTGAGGCGTTTGCAAGCGATCAGGAGTGGAAGTATAATGCCACAGATGACGCAAGGGATATGCGATGTTTTCTCGATCCTGCCTTCAGACCTATTTTCTTGCGACACGCAAGGTCTCCCATTACTACACCCCCTATACCAAGCGGTGGTCCCCCGCGATGCTCCCCTTGAAAAACAGCGACAGCAATTTGCAGAGAATAAAGAAAGCACGCGTCAATGTGCGAGCCAATGAGCCAGTCAAAGCAATTGCACGCATGATGATGACCGCGTGTTATGTTGCAGCGGTGATATTTGACATTCTACTCTTCGTGCCGCGAGTGGTGGCAGGCAAGCTGTCACCAGTTAAGCGGCCGCCTGCGCCACCAGAGCGCTACAACATGGATCCCGAGGAAGAGGCCGCCCTGAAGCAAGCCATCGAGGACTCGCTCGAGGCGTGCTCACAAAGGCACCAATGGTATCTGACCGCGGACTGCAAAAAGAGAACCCTGGACCGCACCTTTCGCTACTACTGCCGAAGCAAGAGGTACTATGCCCCCGTCCTTTTGCTGTGGGCCGACTACCTCCTGAAGAAGGCATCGCTAGAAAAAAGGAAGCTATGCTTCCTCGCCCGCGATGGCATCCCACCCTATGAAGTGGCGAAGATCCTGCTGAAAAAATACCCTGAGCGCTACCCAGAGACAACAGAGGATCACTGCAAACTACTATGGATCTCGCGCGAGGTGGTCGACAGAGCATATGGAAAAGAGAAAAAATACAAGAAGTCAATTCTAAAGAGGTATCTCAGACAAGTCGGCATTGACGACGCCGACACCTGGCTATACATCGACACCGGCTGCACGGCGTCCCGCAGGCACAAAATTCTCGACATGCTTGGCCTCGACTTCTACAACACAACGTTTATCTATGAATTTTTGACATCGAGAAATTCGACGATCAACGGATTCCTGGATTCAAATTCCTACGCCCTTCCAGGGATTTGTTTCCCCATGGCAAAACAAGCCAACTACTGGCTCGAGGACACCCATCAGACCAACAAGAAGCGCGCGCGCACGCTCTTGCCTCGCGGCGATCGCCTCGTCCCCTCCTCGGAGGTTGTCGACAACGGCACGCATGGAGATCTCATCGGCGAAATGACCGACAACCCAGAGGAGTTCATGCTGCGAAAGTGGAGCTTCCGAAGCCTCCTTGACTTCGCACATGACACAGATCCTCACGAGTGCGTCTTTGAGGAGGCGCGCGCCAGGCTGAACTATGTATTGCTAGAAATTCAAAAGGGCAACATGGAGACATACCTCACACACAACTAAGATGAGCGCGTGAGACTGGGTGAGAAAGAAGGTTGTTGTGCGCTACAGGAGCGGTCGAGTTGACAATTTCTTCAGGTCCACTGTCTTCGAGCCGTTTGCACGTGGCATCGCCTCGTTTGTTGCCTCGTCCCTCGACGACTGCCCGGCGCTGAAACATGCTCACGATCAAGGCAGGGAAGGCAGAACGCCCTTTCAACGAAAAACTCTATCATTACTACGCCACATTCACCGACAGCGCCCGCCGTCATTCCACCAGCGAGAGGTCAATCGCCGGTATTTCAGCACGACAATCTCCCTCTTGCGTGAAGCGCTGCGCCATCTTCCAGCGCCACCTGGTGACACGCTGACCAGGGAGTGCCTTGCCTTCATTGACAGCTTCCTTGCTGCCAAAATAGAGCGCATCTCCCTATATCGCCCTGGCCTCGAGTTTCTCAGGCAGAAGATGGCTCCCTCAAAGCGACACCTGCTGGACCTCGACTGCGACATCGACATCGTGGATCGGCTGTGTGACGTCTGGGAGAGCGTCAATGATCGCTGTCAACACTCTGGAACCGTCACCGGCCTCTATGACCCTTTGCTGCTGGGAAATCCAACTTTTTCGTACTACACCTGCGCCCTTTCCTCGGGCGCATCACTGACAAACGTACGACTCCCCTGCGTTGTCAGCGACAGGAGGCAGGGGGAGAGAGGTGAGCTTGTCGACGGGTGCATTGCTGAAGAATTCCAGCGCTACCTGGCGGACAAGCGGTATCTGTATGTCAACTTGATGAAGAGGCGAGTGCCTGATGTGTCCGAGTCATTCCGAAGCGCATGCATTGAGCGACATCATCATGCGCAGCCCACATTTCTCCCTTGCTCGCTCGCGTGCAATTCTTCGCTCTTCCATCAAAGAAGGCAGTTCCGGCGCTCCTCGAGCGCAGCGCAATTCCGCAGGCGATTCTTGCGGCATATAGCGGGGAAGACCTTCCATGTGTCCATCGCCGCCCTGCACAGGACGTGGCGAGAACGCTGCGCGGACTTGTTCAACACCGTCCATCGGCACTTTTATGACACCAAGAATGAGCTGAACAGGGACGAGAGGAAGGTGTTTGTGGTACTTTTCTACTGCCTGCTGATTGATGAACTACTGACCAGCGGCCGGTCGGACCACTTCTCATTGGTCTGCAAGGACAACATGGATCGCGGCGGCATGATGAACGCGTTGTTCTACGTATATCTGCTGCTGAAGAACCAGAGAGAGCTGACCCCGCACCAGCGCCTCGACCTTGTCTTTCTCGTCTTCGTCCCGGCGCTTCTCGTCTCGAACCGGACGATTCGGGAGACGTATTTTTGGCGACTGAGGGAAGCGTTGCGCCTGCTCCTTCGCAAGGGCATTCCTCAGGGAGGGCTGCAGGTACAGGCGGTCACCATGAAAAGAGACAATGGATAGGCGGCGATAGGCGGCGATAGGCTCCTGCCAGCTCACAAACGGTCGGCATGGCTCGAGCGATTCCATGGACCTTCGACGGAGTCGAAGCGGATGGAGAATCACCCCTCGAGTTCGAGCTCGAGCCGCGAGTCGAGCAGCCGGCGGACGCTGAGGTCGAGCCGGCTCCCGAGCGCACCGACGACGCTGTCGAGCTCGTGGCCGGGCACGCGGGCGGCGAGGGCCTCGCGGACCGCCCCGAGCAGGGTCAGGCGGGCCTGCTCGAGCCACACGAAGATGGTGCTGCGGTGGACGGCGTAGAGCTTGGCGAGCGCGTCGGCGGAGACCTGATGCAGGTAGCGCTGGCGCAGGAGGTTTCGTTGACGGGCGCTGAGGGCCGCGACGGCGGCGGTGAAGGCTGCCTGCAGCTGCGGGCCGTAGGCGCCGCGCAGGTAGTCGAGCTCGAGATCGTCGCCATCGCCGATCTGGTCGAGCAAGGCAGGGCCGGCGTTGTCGAGCTTGGACGGGCGGCGCGAGAGGTCGATGACCATGCGCGCGGCGGTGACCCGGACCCAGGCCTTGAGCGAGCCCTGGCCGCGATAGCTGAGGATCTTGGCCCGGCGTTCGGGCTCGGCGACGACGAGGCGCAGGAGCACGAGCTGGCGAAACTCGTCGGCGTTCAGGCCGAGGCCCGGGCTGCGGGCGATCACGCGATCGAGCTCGGGCCCGCAGCTGCGCTCGAACCAGCGCAGGGCCTTGCGATCTCCGCGGGCGCAGGCGGCCGCGAGGTAGAGGTCGGCGACGGCGAGCCTGGCCAATGACGCGAGCGCGGACTCGAGGGTCTCGGCTTGCTCGACGACCGTCGCGAGGGTCGCGGCGAGCAGCGCGAGATCGGGGCTCGGATCGAAGGCCACGTCGGCTTCGAGCGCGGCGACGATCCGGGCGAGGTGCTCGTCGAGGGCCGGCGCGGCCGCGAGCTCGCCGGCCCTCGCCGAGGGCTCGAGTGCGGACACGAGCAGCTCGCGCAGCGGGGCGCGCATCAACGCTATGTACCACGGCCGGGTTTGGATCCGGGCGACGCCGTCGGGTAGGTTCGCGCGTGTGAGCCCGTGTCCGGAGCCGTGGCAGCTCGAGGGCCTGTTCCAGGCCACGCTCACGCGCGAGGACCGGAGCGCCGTCGAGCGCCACATCGATGGGTGCGAGCGCTGCTCGGTGACCGTCGCCGAGCTCGCGCGGTTGTTCGGCTCGGCGACCTGGGGGCCGGGCTCAGGCTCGGGCTCGAGCTTGGGTTCCGGCTTGGGTTCCGGCGGCTCGACGGGTGCGCGCGGCGGGCCGGACTCGGCCGAGTTCGGTCGCTACCGCCTGGGTCCGCGGCTCGGCGCCGGCGGCATGGGGATGGTGTTCGAGGCCGAGGATCTCGAGCTGCATCGCCGCGTCGCGCTCAAGATCCTCTACGCCGACCCGGGCGCCGAGCTCGAGCAGACCCGGGCCCGGCTGATGCACGAGGCTCGGGCGATGGCTCGGACCGCCCACCCCAACGTGGTCGCGGTCTACGAGGTCGGCCGCGTCGCTGAGCAGGTATTCCTGGCCATGGAGTTCGTCGAGGGCGCGACGCTCACGCGCTGGCTCGCGAGCCAGCGTCGGCGCGCCGAGATCCTCGCTGCGTTCGTGCAGGCCGGGCGCGGGCTCGAGGCCGCGCACGCGACCGGGCTCGTGCACCGCGACTTCAAGCCGGACAACGTGCTCGTCGGCGGCGACGGCCGGGTCCGGGTGACCGACTTCGGGCTCGCGCTCGCGGCCCGCCGCGTCGCCGAGCCCGACGGCGCGGCGGCGTCCGCCGACCTGCTCGCGTCGACGCAGCTGCCGAGCGAGCGCGGGGCGATCGTCGGGACCCCGGCCTACATGGCGCCGGAGCAGTGGCAGGGCGAGCCCGCCGACGCGCGCAGCGATCAGTTCTCGTTTTGCGTGGCGCTCTACGAGGCGCTGCTCGGGGTCCGGCCGTTCGCTGGCGACAGCGTCGCGGCGCTCGCCAAGACCGTGCTCGCGGGCCGCCTGCGGGCGCCGCCGCGTCGCCTGCCGCGGTGGTTGGAGGCCGTCTTGACGCGGGGCCTCGCCCGCGAGCCGGCCGCACGGTTCGTGAGCATGGCCGAGCTGCTCGCCGCGCTCGAGCGTGATCGCAGCGCGCCCGCCCGGGCGCTCGCGTTCGTCGGCGCGATGGGGCTCGTCGCCGCGGCGGCGGTCGGCGTGTTCGCATGGGCGACGGGATCGCCGAGCCCGGAGCCGGCGGCTGCGGCCGCGCCGGAGCCCAGCTCGAGCTCGCCCGATCGGGTCGAGCCCGTTGCGACCGAAGAGGGCTGCGGCGCCGCGGCGATCGCCGACGCGCGCGGACGCTGGACGGCGGCGCGCCGCGACGCGCTGCGGACCCACGTCGCGGCGATGGACGGCGGGCAAGCGATCATCGCCGCGCTGCTGCCCGTGCTCGACGGCTGGGCTGCGAGCTGGACGGCGCAGGCCGGGCGGCTGTGCGACGCCGCGACCGAGTCGAGCTCGCGCGAGGCGAGGCGCGGCTGCCTCGACCATGCGCTCGACCGGTTCGACGCGACCGTGACGCTCGCCGGCGAACTCGACGGCTTCGAGGTCGCCGGCGCGCTGCAGACCGCGGCCCATCGCCTGCCCGAGCTCGCCCGCTGCGAGCATGAGGGCTGGCTGCGCCTGCACCGGGTGGCGCCGCCGGTCGAGCTCGCCGCCCGGGCCACGCTGCTCGGCAAGGAGCTCGCGGCGCTCGAGGCCGCGATCGATCTCGAGCGCTGGGTCGGGACCCGCGAGCAGGCCGAGCGCACGGTCGCGGCCGCCGAGGCGCTCGCCTACGCGCCGCTGCTCGCCGAGGCCCAGCTCGCTCAGGGGCGGCTGTATGCGCTGCTAGGTGAGCCCGAGCTCGCCGTCGCCTCGCTCGAGGCGGCGGCCGTGACCGGCGAGGCGGCGGGCCACGAGCGCACGGTCGGGCTCGCGGCGCTGGCCCTGATCGACCAGCGCGGCGCCGCGCAGCTGCAGCTCGAGGACGGCAAGCGATGGTCGCGGACCGCCTCGGCGCTGGCTGATCGAATCGGCGATCCAAGCTTTCGCGGGCAGACGCTGCTCGCCGAGGCCCGGGCGCTCGCGGCCGTGGCCGAGCACCGCGAGGCGCTCGACAAGCTCGCCGAGGCCGAGCCGCTGCTGCGCGAGCGCTTGGCCGCGGACCACCCGATTGCGATCGAGCTCGAGCTCGCCCGCGCCGACGCGAGCCTGGCCACCGCCGAGCCCGACGCGGCCGAGGCCGCGGCCAAGCGCGCCGAGCAGCTCGCCCTCGCCGGGCTCGGGCCCGAGGCGTTGATCACCGCGCGGGCCAAGGCCGCGCTCGCCGAGGCCGCGCTCGCCCGCGGTCAGCTCGACGCCGCCGAAGCGCTCGCGCGCGCGGCCAGCAAGATCCCCGGGGTCGGCCGCTCGCGTCGGCATGATCTCGATCGCGGCCGATATCTGGTCTTGCTCGGAGACATCGCCGAGGCCCGGGGCGATCACGCGGGCGCGCTCGAGCACCACCGCCGGGCCGAGACCTTCCTGCACGACGGGGCCGAGGCCGCGCTGCCGCTCCTACACCAGGCGGCGACGCAGCTACGCGCGGGCGAGCTCGAGGCTGGGCGTGCGCTCGCCGAGGCCGGCTGGGCCCGGATCGATGCGGTCTGGGAGCCCGAGGAGCCGCGCCGCCTCGCCGGCCTGCGCCTCGTCGGTCTGGCCGCGCTCGCAGCCGGCGAGCTCCAGCTCGCTCGCGCGGCCCTCGAGCGCGCCCGGACCCTCGCCGACGAGCAGCTCGGCTTCGGCCCGCAGCTCGCCCGCGCCCAGGCCGATCTGGGCTACCTCGAGCGCGCCGCCGGGAACCGCGAGGCGGCCCTGGCTCTGCTCGACGACGCCTACGTGGGCCTGGTCGCCGGCTTCGGCCTCTACCACCCCGACGTCGTCGAGCTGTGCCTGGCCCGCGCCGACCTGGCCTGGGAGCTCGGCGACCACAGCTACGCCGCGGGGCTCTACGGCGCCGTTCAACGCCAGCTCGTCGCGCAGCGCGGCGCCGACGATCCGGCGAGCGCGCGCGCGGCCTCGCGGCGCTGAGAAAAAACTCGAAAAAAGTTCGTCGGGGCGCCCGACAACCGCGAGGACGGCTCGTCTTGCCGGGTGAAAGCGAAACACCCCATGAAGGCAATGAAGATCATCGGCGGAATCCTGGCAACGATCGTCCTCGCGATCGTCGTGTTCTACCTCGGCTGGCTGCGGCCCCCGGCGCCCGAGAAGGTCTGTGACAACGTCGAGAAGCTGACACTCGCCGAGCTGAAGTCGCAGGGCGTCGAGGCGACTGACGCGATGAAGACCGAGCTGCGCAAGACTTGCGAGAAGCGGGCCGGCACGCCGCCGGAGTTCGGCCGCGGGCCTTGGGTCAAGAAGCTCAAGTGCATGCGCGACGCCGAGACCATGGCTGCGCTCGAGACCTGCGACGGCAAGAAGTAGAGCCGCCCCCTCACTCCCGCGTGATCGTCACGGTTCGAGCCACGGCGACGCCACTCCGACCTGTTCGGGGTCGCGTCGCTCAGCTCGCGAGCCGACGGCGAACCTGTCAAATGATGCGCAGCTTGGCGAAGAACATCTGTGCCCAGTCCGGGATCACGATCCCGAGCGCGTCGAACACCGCGTCTTGAAGACACTCGGGGTTGGGCTTGAAGAAGTTGCCGATCGCCACCCGCGGCTCGTTCGGGTCCGTAGCCAAGACCAGGGCCTGTCCCTCGTTGTTGATCTCACTCGCCTCGACGACACGCTGATCGATATCGACAAAGAAGTACACCGCGCCGAGCGTGGTGTAGTCGCGATCCATCTCCACGACCACCTGCTCCTCGGCGCCGGGGGCCAGGCCGGGCTGGACCAGGGCCCAGTCCCAGTCGACCTCGGCGCACTCGTCCCAGTTACCCTTCTCCGCCCCAAATATGTCAACCCAGAACGAGCTGGCAGCCACGCTCGTGCCGTTGTTCTTGACCGTGATCTCGAAGGTGATCAAGTCGGTCGCGGCGTCGTAGTTGGCGTCGATATCCGAGACGATGAGATCGGGCGCTGCGAGTGCCGTGGCGGGGAGCAGCAGGGTACAGACAGCGATTGTGGAAGCGATTAGCTTGGTGTTCATGGCGCTCTGGAGTGGTTCAGTGGGGAGGTACCTTCACCCCAGGATCCGATCATCAGTTTGTCCCGGCGTGACTCCGGGCCAGGGGCACCCCTCGCCCGAAGTGCGGGGGACGCTCGCCATCGCGCTCGCGCGCGCGCCCACGAGATCAGCCGGCGCTCGACCGAGGTTGGTGTCGACCGCGAGAATCGCGACGCGTGGGAGCGGGCTCCGAGCACACTTTCCTGTGTCCACGGGCGCACGCCGTACGGCGAAACCGAGCAAAAAGCGCAAACGCAAGCTGTTCGGGTTCCGCCGAAGCATGCACGAGCTATTGACGAGGAGTCGTGGTTTTTCTCCGCTTACCCGAGCAAGGAGTGGCACTGTGAACAATCTATATGCGAATGCAAGCGCGTTGCTGATACTGGGCTGGGCGCTGTTGCTCCCGGCGTGTTCTGGACCGGCGCCAGCTGGGCCGAGCCAGGCTATCGGCGTGACCCCGCTGGCGTCTGGCACCTGCTTCTGGCAAGGTGCGAGCGTAGAAGAGGGGGCGTGGCTGGAGTGCGGCCATTGTGTATGGCGATACTGCCAGTGCCAGCCGAACGGCTCATGGGGGAACTGTACCAACGATGAGCCGGACGACGGCGCCTGCGACTGGACAATGCCCGACTGGGACGACCCGGCCTGCTCGGATGGGGGCACCCTCCCCTGCGACTGGACAATGCCCGACTGGACCAATCCCTCGTGCCAAGACACCCCCCCTCCCGGCGGCGGCCAGGCGTGCACGAACTGCCACGCCAACGGAGTGCCTGAAGGCACGCCGCCACCCGAGGATCATGACTGGCTCTGATCGGCGCTCCCTCGAGCACCAATCAGTTTGCGGTCTGGCCAGCGCAACGGAGCATCCGGTCCGGGGTCAGGAACGACGCGGGCATGTAGTAGAGTCACGCGCATGTCGATCGTACGAAGCCTGGGTCCCGAGCCCTTCACCGGCCTCGATGTGGACATCGTCCGTGCCGCCGAACACGGATGCTTCGTGGAGTGGGCAGGCCTGCGCGTCGGCCCACTCGCGGACGAGCACGTCGATAGCGTCAGCATCGATCAGGTGGTCGACACCCTCCGCGCGCAGCTGGCCAAGGAACGAAGGGACGCGCTTCGACAGGCAGGCCCCGGCTGGCGGATCAAGGTGAACATGACCTCGGCGCCGTCGCCGTTGGGCACGACGCGCAGCGCGTTGTGTACCACCGTGCCGTCGGGCAGCGTGACGCGATGGTCGAGCACGCCGAGCTCGTTCACCGGTGTGAAGCGCACGCGGGCGGGGCCGAGAGGTCCACCTCCCGCGACCCACTCGTCGCCATCACGGGTGAGCCCGTCGGCGAGACCGGACGCCCACTGCGGCATGCTCTCGGGATTGGCCGCGAAGCGATAGACCTCGCGCCACGGGCGTTCGATGCTGACGTGCAGGATGCGTGCAGTGGAGGTGCTCATCACGCGCAGGGTGCATACACAGACGGCCGCTGCCAACCCCGCGCTCGCACCAGGGGGTTCTGCCGCGATCGCCGAGGGCGGCTCGGCGCCGGCGCTCGAGGGCTTCGATCGGCCTGATATTGGTCAGTCACTGGCGTCCTGGGCCGTGCGATGCGCGTCGATCTCGCCCATGTGTGTCTCGGCCCACGACTTGAGGCTGCGAACCGTGTGGTGCAGGGACACTCCGAGGTCTGTCAGCTCGTAGGTGACCGTGACCGGTACGGTGGCCGTCACCGTGCGCGTGACGAGGCCATCGCGTTCCAGGGAACGGAGGGTCTGCGTGAGCATCTTCTGGCTGACGCCTGCGATCTGGCGGGTCAGCTCGGAGTGGCGCATCGGGCGTGATCCGTTGGCAGGTGCAGTCTTCGGCGGATGAGATCCACCCAACGCGCACAGGATCAAGGTCACCCACTTTCCAGCGATGCGCTCGAGCAACTTCCGGCTCGGGCACACTGCGAGGAACGCGTCGTACTGCGCTTTGGCTTGTGCTCGTTTCTGTGCTGCTGTCTTGGTTGCCATGCTTCGATCCACGTACCCGGAGGTGCCCAACCCACTTTGAGGTGCCGTCTTCCCTTTCGGGAGTCGCTCGTCATGATGTTGCAAGGAGCCGAGATTCACCCGGCTGGACACGAAAGGTCAACATGAGTACTCCTCCATCATCACTTCCTGGCGGTTCTTGGACGCTCGGGGATCAGCCCGTCACTCGCTTTGGCTACGGTGCGATGCAACTCGCGGGTCCTTGGGCCATGGGGCCACCCGCCGACCCCGACGGTGCGCGCGCGCTTCTCCGTGACGCCGTTGGCCTCGGAATCACGCACATCGACACGAGCGACGCCTATGGCCCACGCTTCACCAATCGGCTGATCCGTGAGGCGCTGCACCCGTACGCAGCTTCACTGCGCATCGTGACCAAGGTCGGCGCGAACCGGGATGCGCAAGGAGGCTGGCCCACCGCTCGGCAGCCCGATCAGCTGCGCCGGCAGATCGACGACAACCTCGAGTCACTCGGGCTCGATGTTCTGGACGTGGTCAATCTCCGGCTCGGCGACGCCGAGGGTCCTCGGGAAGAGTCGCTCGCGGAGCCGTTCGAGGCGCTCGTCGAGTTGCAGGGACAAGGCCTGATTCGACATCTCGGCGTGAGCAACGCGACGGCAGCTCAGGTCGCACAAGCGCAGGCGATCGCGCCGATCGTCTGCGTGCAGAACATGTACAACCTCGCGCACCGCCACGACGACGAGCTCATCGACCGCCTAGCTGACAACGGGGTCGCCTACGTCCCCTTCTTTCCCTTGGGAGGCTTCAACCCCCTCCAGTCCGAGGCACTCCGCAAGGTCGCGTCCCGGCACAACACGACGACCATCGCCATCGCGTTGGCGTGGCTGCTCCAGCGGTCGCCCAACGTGCTATTGATTGCGGGCACTTCGTCGGCAGCGCACCTGCGCGAAAACATTGCTGGCACGCGAATCTCGCTGACCGACCAGGACCTCGCCGATCTCGCGGCGTGCACTTAGCTCGCGCAGCGGCGGCGGGCCGGATGTCCGCGCTCGGGCTCCGGCTCGGGCTCGCTTTCGCACTTTGCTTCTTCCTGCTGGCGACCGCCCGAGCGAGTACGCGCAGATCCCTGCCGCTCAGCGGATCTCTCTGTGCGCTTGCATGCCGAACCGACACCGGTGCGAGCGCGGCCAGTTGCCGGCGGCTCGCGCTGGTGCGTTCGAGCGCTCGCCGGGCGTCGAGCCGACATCGCGCCAGTCGTGTCTGGTTCGCCACCGGAAGTATCAGGGGGTGTTGCGCAGGCCCATATTCGCGCGTGAGATCCACGCTATTGCAAAATTTCGATGCAACATGTTCGAGATCGCAGGTTAGACATATGTCGCTGCGGTGGCACCGCGGGAGAGTCGAGGGTCACTCATTGCTGTGGTGAAGCGCTACCTGATCGTGTAGCATCGAAGTGATTCGAGCCACGCGACGAAACCGATGAGACACCCCCTCTCACATCGCGCAAATCGCTACGTCTGAGGGTGTGGAAAGACCAGACATGCAGCGCAACATCGTACCCCTCACGTTGACCATGACGCTCGGCCTCGCGTGCGGAGCCGACGACACGTCTGCCGACACCGAGTTCTCGGCCGGGGAGCCCGGAGTTAGCTCCGGCTATAGTGAGACCGGCACCGCAGAGGGAAACTCGGCGGATGGCGACGGGGATGGTGGCACGACCGCCGACGGTGGCGACGGAGACGGGGATGGTGACCCCGGCGACGGCGACGGCGACGGCGATGGCGACGGTGATGGTGATGGCGACGGCGATGGTGGCCCCGGCGATGGCGACGGCGATGAGGCTTGTGCGTCGGTGTCGGAGCTCGCCGATTTCGTCGAGGTCCCAGCCGATATCATCTTCATCGTCGACAATTCTGGCAGCATGTCGCAAGAAGCCGAGTTCGTACAGACGGAGATGAACGGCTTCTCGGCGCAGATCGCAGATAGTGGGATTGATCATCACGTCGTTCTGATCTCATCGTATCCAAATAACGGCAACGGGATCTGTCTCGAGCCCCCGCTCGGTGGCGGTGGCTGCCCCAATGACGACGACAACTTGCCCGTGTACCGCCACGTCGACGAGCGCATCGGGAGCAGCAACGCGCTTGCGAAGCTGATTTCAACCCATTCAGACTGGCAGGACTCCATTCGGCCAAACTCAGTCAAGCACATCGTCGTCGTCTCCGACGACGAGTCCAACATGAGCGTCAACGCCTTCAACAACGGGTTTCTGGACCTCGACCCCAGCTACGATCCCTTCGTGTTTCACGCGATCGTCTGCCCCTGGGATTGCCCCGAGGCGGCGGATATCGGTGACATCTACATGGACCTGATCGACCAAACCGGCGGGGTGCTCGGCGATCTATGCGCGCAGGATTTCCAGACCGTATTCGATGAGATCGCGGCCGCGGTGATTCAGGGCGTTCCCTTGTCGTGCCAGTTCCAGATTCCACCGCCGCCGATGGGCATGATGCTCGATCCGGACCTGGTCAACGTCGTCATCGACGACGGCAACAACAACCAAGAAGTGATCCCGCGCGTCGACGACCTCGCCGACTGCGTGAACCACCCCGAGGGCTGGTACTACGACGATCCGCTCGACCCCGTGGAGATTGCCCTGTGTCCGCAGACGTGCATGAAGGCGCAGGGCTACGAGATGGGGGCGATCAGCGTGGAATTCGGGTGCGAGTCGATCAATCCCGGGTGAGCAGCCTGAGGGGTCGCGGCACGCCGTGCGCACGGCTCCACCGCCAGCCATGACCACTGCAGTGGCATCGCGATGGCCGGACCGGCAGGACCGACGCCGAGAGAGCGCTGAGGTCGAGCGCGGTCGGATCGGTCGAGCGACACGAGAGCGACGCCACAGCTGCCCGGACCGGAGCACGGTTCACCCGCACTCGGCGGCTCGTGGCAGGCGCTGGCGCAACGCGAGCACGGCGAGCAACGCGGCGATCGTCTCGCGGGCGCCGACAGCTACCGCGTCGTCATCGCATCTGGGTGGGCTCCCAAGCGGGTGCTGCAGCCACATTTCCCGTGGCCAGGGCGGCTCTGCTACCTTCGCGGCGTGCACCCAGCCTCGCGCAGCCTGATCGGCCGCTGGATCTACGCCGCCAAGCTCGACAGCTGGCCCAAGCTGCTCGTGCCGATGCTGTTCGGCCAGGCGCTCGGCGTCGCGGCGGCGGGCCGCGTGTCGGCGCTCGCGCTCGGGCTTGGGCTCGCGTTCGCGATCTGTGAGCTGCTGTTCATCGTGTTCCTCAACGACTGGGGCGACCGCCGCGTCGATCGGATCAAGCGGCAGATGTTCCCGGACGACTGCTCGCCCAAGACGATCCCCGACGAGATCCTGCCAGCCTCGTCGCTGCTGACGGCCGGGGTGATCGCGGGCCTCGCCGCGGTCGGCGTGGCCGTGGCCGCCGAGCTGCTGCTCGCGCGCCCGAGCTTGGGCTGGGCGGCCCTCGGGCTGCAGTCGATGTTCCTGGCCTACAGCTTCGCGCCGCTGCGGCTCAACTACCGCGGCGGCGGCGAGTGGCTCGAGGGCCTGGGCGTCGGGCTCGCGCTGCCCTGCTTTCACATGTTCATGCAGAGCGGCGCGTCGGTGTGGGTTCGAGAGCTGTGGCTGGTGCCGGGCTTCTTCCTGCTGGCGACCGCCAGCGCGATCGCCAGCGGCCTCGCCGACGAGCAGAGCGACCGTCGCGGCGGCAAGCGGACCTACGCGAGCGAGTACGGCAACCGGGCCGCCCGCGCGCTGATCGAGCGCCTGGTCCTGGCCGCGTGCTTGGTCTGGGCGGTGAGCATGCGGATCAGCGGCGTGATCCCGGGCCCGATCGGCGCGCTCGCGGTGATCGTGATCCTGGTCAACTGGCGGCGGCTGCGAGCGGTCAGCCCCGACGCCAAGACCAACGAGTTCGCGGCCCAGCGGCGCTACAAGCACTTTCTTCACCAGGCCCAGTGGCGCAGCGCCGTGCTGCTCTCGATCGCTCTGATCGGCCTGACCGTGCTCGGGTGGCGTGGCTGATGGGGGTGAGCGCCGATCCGCTCAACCGGGAACTCCACGCGAAGCTGCGGGCCACGAATCAGGCGCTCGAGCGCCGGGCCGGGCCGCTGCGCAGCCTCAACCCCGAGCGAGAGCACGCGACGCCGCTGCTCGAGGTCCACCGACGGGCGCTGGTCGAGCTGGCGGATCGGCCTGGCTGCGACGCGCTCACGCAGAGGCTCGCCGGGCCGGTCGCGCATGGACTGTGCGCGCTGGCCCTGGCCCAGCTCGACGCGTTCCCTGGCAACCTATTTTGGGATCTCGACCTCATCGCGACCTCGATCGTCAGCCAGGCCCGCGCGCTCGAATTTGAAGACGCGATCGCCCACGTCGAGGATCAGTTCCAGCGCATGGCCACGCTCCAGCATCTGTACGGTCAGGCCACCGCGATCAACTTCTCGTACGTGCACGACTTCGTGTACGGGTTCGACTGGGCCAAGTGGGTCGCGCGCGAGCCCTCGCTGCACGCCCGACCACCGACGCCGTTCTCTCCGGAGTTCCTGGCGCACATGCATGCGCGTGGGCTCGAGCTGCTCGAGCTGATCGAGCGAGACGACGGCAAGTACCCCAGCTTGCCCGACGACCAGGCCCGCAACCCGTTCGAGTTCTCGCGTGAGCCCGACGACGAGGTCACCCTCCACCGGGAGCTTGCCCGCCGGGATCTGATCCCGGTGCCGACTTGGGATCCGGACGCCTCGAGCTGCGATTGGGACCTGCGCTGGCGTGTCGCGTTTGCCGTGAGGCGAGTCGAGGTCGCGCACGAGCTCGGGCTGGCGCTGCCGACAACGCCCGACTCGTAGTTCGAGCTCGCGGTCGGGCCCGATCCAGCCTCGAAGGCCATCGGCGCATCCGCGCGCTTGCGGGCGCAGCCTCGCTCGGGCATCACCGAGCGCATGCGTCGCCTGCTCTCGCTCGTCAGCGTCCTGCCCCTGATCGCCGCCTGTGATGGTTCTTCGTCCGCGCCGACCGTCGAGCCCCAGAGCGCCGACAACATGGTGCTCTACCCGAGCGCCGACGAGCTGCTCGTCACGGTGCTCGATGCGATGCGCAGGGGCGACCCCGGGTCGGTCCGGCCGACGATCGCGACCGAAGGCCAGATCGAGTCGATGTGCCACGATTATACGGTCGGGGTCACGCCCTATACGGAGACCAATCTCGACGCCGCGGCGGCGCACTGTCAGGAAGTGTTTGCGCCGATCGACGAGGACACCTTCCTCACCGAGGTCAAGGCGCGGGTCGCCGGCAAGAACGCGCCAATGGACGATGACGGCTTCATCGCCTACTGGGTCGACCGCTGTCCCGACTTGCGGATCTATCAGATCATCAACGTGATAGAGGTCAGCGATGATCCCGAGGCGCCCGTCGCCGGGTTCGAGGTCAGCGACGTGTTCGAGTATCGCGGGCAGTGGGGCCTGATGACGATCCCTCGCTGCCGCGGCGAAGGGGAGTGAGGCCAGCCGTGCACGAATCGCTCGACCGCCTCGAGTTCGTGGCCGGCCGCCATGATACGGGAGCCACGGGCCACATCTGAATATCACGACCACGAGGCGTCAACTCGATTGGCTTGACCCGACCCGCACGCGACGCCCCATTGACGCCGCTACAGGCCGCGTCGACCACGAGCACCAAGCACGTAATGTAGAATTTCGGCGTTTCAGACGGCTCAGTCCAACAAATGCGCGGCGGCTGCGGGCTCAATACGAGCTAAGCTCCACCATGACCGAGCCCAAGAGCGAGAAACCGCCGCTGCGTCCGGCCTATCGCATGTCGGGGATCGCCCGGCCAGTCGATCCGGCCTACGCGACCAACAAGGCTGTGCTGGTGTTGGTGCCGCTGGTGCTGGTGTTTTGGGTGGTGACTTCGTTGCTCGACGGTGTCGCTGTTGGCGAGGCGATGCAGGCCGGGTTCAACGTCACCCTGACGGTGTTCTTGACCTGGGCGCTGACGCGAGAGCTGTCACCCGACGACAACCTGGCGGCGTTTATCGCGGTCGGACTGGCGCTCGCCGTGTGGCCGCGCGTCGGGGCCCAGTCGCTGTTGATCCTGGCGATGGCCTTGCTCGCCGCGCGGTTGCTCAACCGCAGCACCGGCAAGCCGGCGGAGCTCGGCGACTCCGTGATCGCGATGATCGGCTTCGCAGCCGGGACGTGGCTGGTGAGCTGGACGCTGGGTGTGGTCGGCGTGCTCGCGCTCGGCTTCGACGCGCTGCTGCCGGTCCCCGGCGAGCAGCAGCAACGCCGACGTCACCTTGGCTTCGCGGGGGCGCTGGCGCTGGTCGTCGTCGCGCGGATCATCGTCGGCATCGCGCCGCTCGGGCTCCCGGCGCACTCGCCCGTGTTCGCCACGATCGCGGGGCTATGCGCGATCGCGGCTGGGTTGTACCCACGCCCGCGCTCGCTCGGGGACGTCGACGCGCAGCCGCTCTCGCATCTACGGGTGCGCGCGGGTCTGGCCGCTGGGTTGCTCGCGACCGTGTTGGTCAGCATCGACAGCGGGATCAGGCTGCAGTCGGTCGCGTCGCTGTGGGTCTGCATGTTGGCGGTGCCCGTCGGGCTCCCGATTCTGGCGCTGCGCCGCCGCAAGGGCTGAGTCGGTCGCTCCATCGCCCGCGAGCTCGCGCATCCGGTCTGCGCAGCCCCCACTGGCGAGGCGCTCGCCGACGAACACTCGAGCGACTACGATTGGCGCCGATGCTCTCGCCTTGGCAGGCTTTCGCCCTCACGATTGTCGCGCTGTTTCTCAAGATGTTCGCCACCGCGTTCGTGCAAGGGGTCGCGCGGATGAAGTCGAAGACCTTCGCCTACCCCGAGGACGCGGCGGCGTTCGGTGGGACGGCGGGCGCCGCCGATCATCCGCTCGCCGAGCGAGGCCAGCGAGCGCTCCGCAACGATCTCGAGAACATCCCGATGTTCTCGTTCCTCGCGCTCGCCTACGTGCAACTCGGCTGCTGGGAGACAGGCGTGCACGTCTATTTTCCGATCTTCGTGCTCGCTCGGATCGGTCACACGCTGACCTTCCTGCGGCCGACCCAGCCCCTGCGAAACCGCTTCTACCTGGTCGGGGTGTTGGTCTGTCTCGTGCTCTCGGGGCACATCGTCGCGATGGTCTTGGCGGGATGAAGTCGGCGCATGGTTCATCGCGCGGCTCGTCAGCGATCGGGCATGGCTTCGCTGAGCAGCGCCGCGTGCAGCCGCATGCGCTCGGCCTGCGCGGGGCTGAATCGCGGGTCGACGACGAGCGAGGGGTTGGGGGCCATGAGGGTGGCTGCCTGGCCGTCGGTCGTCACCGCGTGATGTAGCCCCAGGTAGTGCCCCAGCTCATGGGCGAGCACGCGGGCCTGCACCTCGACGGACACGGACGTGGGGCCGAGCGAGGCTGCGGTGCACGCTCGACCGCGAAGGAAGATCCCGGCGCCCGGGGCTGCCTGGGCAGGGATTCGCGGGACCAAGCCGTCGAGCAGGGTGTGGGTTCCGAGCTCGGGGTGCACGTGTTCCAGACAGCCGGCGAACACCACGTCGACCACGCCGTCCTCGGGCTCGACGTGGGGCTCGAGCGCGCTCGGGTCACCCTCGAACCAGTGGATCGAATCGGGCAGGGTGTCGTCGTTGGATGAGCCGTCGAGTACGACCCGAACACCCGTCGGGGCGAGCAGGGCAGCGACCTCGGCCAGCAGGGCCTCGGACTCGGCATCCGAGGCCCGCGACGAGAAGGGACCGTGATGAAAACGAAGCGGCACCACCAGCTCGTTGGGTAGCGTGGGCAGCTCACGGACCCACAGACGTACGCTGCTCGCGGGTGCGTCGGCGCTCGGGCGCACACGGCTGAGGGTTCCACAATCGATCTTGCCGAGCCGCAGCCGCGCGGGGCCGGAGCGGGGTTCGGGGGGAGCGTGGACCAGCAGCCCGGCCCCCGCGATCACCGAGAACCGTTCCTCACACGCGGCACACGAGGCGCCGCTCTCCAGCGCGCTGACCCAGGTGCTCGTGTCGTCCTCGAGCCTCGCGACTTGGGCACACCCGTCGACCTCGGCGAACAGCGCGAAGCCTTGCCCAGCGTCGGCGAGCTCGACCGGCAGGGTCAGCAGCTCGTCGTCGTGCGGGGCGTAGGCGAACTCGCCGACGTAGGTCCAGGCCGACGCGTCGGCCTGCGACTCGCTGTCGCCAGCCCCGTCGGACCCGGCAAAGTCGCACCCGGTCGATGTGAGGCTGAGCGCGACGACGCCCAGCACCCGCATCACGCCGTTCATCATCGCAGCTCCGAGGCCGGCACGTAGCGGCCAATCAGCTGACGCAGGGCGCTCGACGGCTCGGTGTGGAAGCGGTCGATGAGGATCGCCGAGCCTTCGGCCGTGGGGTCCGCGGCCAGCCACGCGATGAGCTCACCCCGGACGGCGATGGACGGCGCCGCGTCGAGGCGCTCGGCCGCCCAACCCAGATCGTCGCGACGCGGCGGGCCAATCTCGCGCAGCGTCCTCATGACTGATTTCGCCGCCCCCGGTTCAACCTCGATCTCGAGCGCCGCCTGAAGGTGCGGGCGGGCGTCATCGCCGAGGTGGCGCATCGCCTCGGCGGCCTTGCCCCGGACGCTCGGATCCTCGTCGTGCAGGCTCATGGCCAGCTGCGGCATGAACTCGGGATCGCCGGTGTTTCCCATGGCGGACAGCGCTGCGAGCGTCTGGCCATGGGTCTGCGCGTCCTCGAAGGCGGCGCCGATGCTCTCGCGTGCGAAGCGTTGCGCCGACTCGTCGCCGTTCGCCCCGACCACGCCGAGCGCGAGCAGACCTGCCGTGGCGGCGGTCGGCTGCAAGTCCTCGTAGTACATGTCCAGCAGCCGCTGACCGACCTCGAGGGTCGGTGCGACGGCGGACAGCGCGACCGCAGCCCGGATCCGGTCGTTCGGCCGCGGCGAGTCGACGAGCGAGGTCAGGTGCGCCCGTGCGTGGTCGGTCGCGGCCAGCTCGAGCGCCCAAAAGATCGACGAGCGGGCCACCTCGCCCAGCTCGTCCCCCTCGAGGCGTGCCACCAGATCGTCGGCGAGGCTCGGGTAGGCCGCGATGAGCCCGGCCAGCGATCGTGCCTGGCTCACGGTGAAGGGATCGAGGACCGCCGCCAACGCTTCATAGAGCGCCCGCGCCTCGGCCAGGCTGGCCGGTGCTTTGGGCAGAGCGGGGGTCCCCGCCTCGTGGACGACGAAGGGGTCGGCCACCGCGAGCACCTCGGCCGCGGCGGGTGCCTGGTACTTCGAGTCGTCGCGCACGAGCAGCGAGCGCTGGTCGAGGTCCGCGCGGGTCTCACTGCCCACTCGAATCTGGACCCGCTCGCGCACATCGGAGCGAACGATGCCCTCAGCGTCGAAGCTCGCCCGGGCCGAAGCATGCGGAACCAGGATCTTCATGCCAAACGCCGCGAGCCCGTTGTCGTCGTAATACAGGACCTTGCGTCGGCTGACGGCATTGTCCGTACGTGTGTATTGGGCCCGGTATCGCCCCAGGGTGTCGGTCTGGTCGACCTCCCAGGTGGCGTCGGACTGCAGCACGTGCTCGTGGGTTCGCAGCGCGCCGGCCACGAGGCGCTGGGCGGCGTCCGACCAGTCCTGAGGAAAGCGGAATTCGACGATTCGACACGAGGGCGCGACGTCTATCTCAAACGTATCGCCGAGCGGCTGGTGAATGCGGTCTTCGGGCTGGGCCAGGTTCTGGCGCAGCTCGACCTCGGACAAGGCGATCTGCAAGGAAGCTCGTGCTTCGCTGGCCGCGACCACGTGGGCGCTGACGACCGCCGAGAACTCGTCGGTCTCGGGGTGAAGCGCGCCGTCTTGGCCACGCGCCGACACCGTCGAGCTCAGGTCGTAGGCCACGGTCGAGCCCGGCTCGAACGTGCAGCCAATGGGGCGGCCCCCCGCCTGAGAGGCGGAGGGCCGAGAGGAAGCCGCGGGAGCCGTGGGCGCTAGCAAGAAGTACGCTGCGGTCGCGCACATGACGATCGAGGAGCCCAGAGCTCCGACAACGATGGGTTTCATGGCGTGAGGACCTCGGCAGCGAGGGTGCTACGACTCAGCAAGCTCTTCTCGATCGGGTCGACGCGGAACTTCACGATCGAGACCGACTTCGATTTCTTGAAGGGGCCGAGCTTGAGCTTGCCGACGAGCTTCAGGTCGCCGTCCAGCGGTTGAAAGATGAGGTCGAGCTGGGTGCTGGCGAAGGCGAGAAACTGGGACTGTTCGTTGCGCCCCAGGCTCAGCTTGCCCGTCAGCGGCAGGTCGACCTGGGCAAGGACCAGGTCGAGCTGCACGCCCGCCTTCGCGATGCCGATGTCGATCCCACCAAACGCGCTGGCCGTGAGGTTCATCGTCGGACCCACTGACGCCTCGAGGGCGACGCACTCCGAGAGGCTCGACTCGCCGGGGTCGAAGGGGTTGCCGGTGACGACGTTGCGTAGCGGGGCCAGAAGAATTTGCCGCAGCAGCGTCTTCACAGGTCCGGCTGGGAGTTGCTCGATCGTCGACTCGATATTCGCGATGACCTGCTCCTGCGCTGCGCGAGACTCGAAGTCCTCCGCAGAGGCCAGCGGCAGGTGGGGCCGGCACGCCTCCTCGCCCTGAAGGAAGGTCGCGCTGCCCTCGGCGAGGATGCCGACCGCCCCGCCCGCGTCGAGGTTGAAGCTGACTGGGACCGGGCCGAACATGAACCGGGCCCTGACGATCGTCTTGCTCCTGCTGAACACCACGTCTTCGCTGACGGTGAGACCCGACGCTTGCTCGGCGAAGCTAAACACGTCGTCGTTGAAGATCCTCAGGCCCACGTCGACCGAGCGGTCCCCGAGCAGGGGAGCGTCGAGCGTCGCGTTGGCCCGCACGAGATCCAGCGTGAAGCTCTTCCCGATGTCGCCCTTCACGGTCAAGTTGGCCTCGGTGTTGCTAAACACACCGTCGAGGCCGACGTGGTTGCTGGTCGCGAAGCGAGACTCCAGCTTGATTCGACTGTTGCCGTGGCTGGAGTTGCTCTCCCTGTCAAACCCGAACGAGGTCGCACCGCTCTCGACGTCGCCCTGCGGCACCAGCAGCACGTCGATCGTCCGGCACTTGGCTTCGTCCGCGAGCGCGCGAAACTGCGGGAAGTCGGTGGTGAAGCAGCTGCGCACCACGAAGGCTTCCTCGCCGAGCCACTGCTCTGGATCGAGCACGGCGTCGTAGGCCGCCCCCTCCAGGTACAGGTCATGGGCAATGACGTTGGGCGTCCCGGGCAGCAGCTCGGTGAGCACCGCCTCGTCGACGGTCGCGTCGCCTTCGCCGATGCCCAAGGGCAGCCAGGTCTCGCCGTCCGCGGCCGCCGTGATCTCGTACCTGAGGTGGAGCGGACCCGGCAGATCGTCGAGCGTCTCGACCTGGTCCGGCGAGCGACCGAAGCGAAGCTCCTCGGCGATGTCCGGGTTCGCGGCCAACAGCTCCGCGGGGATCGTGTCGGCGTCGATCGGCGACTCGTAGGGGTCGCGTCCGTTGAAGACGAGCAGGTTCTGCGCGACCAGGATAGGCGTCGCCCGCTCCGGCGTGCCCTCGGTGGGGAGAGCGAGCGGCGGGATCACGCCCACCGACGACTCCGAATCGAAGCCGGCGAACTCGATGTCGACCTGATTGGACTCAGGAATCTCGAGGCGGAACTCCTGCACACAACCCGGCTCCGGGTTGCGGCATGCGGCGTTTGCAGGCTCCTCCGCCCGCGCTTGTGAGAGCACGAGGGGCTCGATCAACGGCTGCTCGGCGGTCGGGTCCAGCTCGATCTGCAGGGTCACGGTCTTGCCCGTGAGGTGGGCGCAGTTGTTGGGTGGCCAGATGAAGCCTTCGTACTCGTGCTCGACGCCGTCGCCGACCAGATCGAACAGCATCCCGTTCGAGCTGCACCCGACCTCGTCGGGGTCTTGCGGGTCGACAAAGGTGACCACCAGCGGCACAGATTCGGTTGGCTCCTCCCCGGGGACGCCGCTGTGTGCCGTGATGCCGATCGTGATCGGGATTCGCTCGTTGAGGAAGGCCGGCTCGAGGTCGCGTCCGAGCTCGACACGGGTGATCTCGACCGACTCGAACGCGGTCGATTCGCTCGTATCCACCTCCTCGCTGCAAGCGACGAGGCCGAGTAAACACACCAACCCGAGCAATTTGGTCGAGTGACGATTTGTAAGTTCTGTGGAGGTCTTCATAGGCTTGTATGGGTCTGCTGTGGCTTCGGAACGTCGGCCTCAGCGGTCGAGGAGGGGAGTATGGGAGGGCGCGTATCGCCGGCCACTCAACCGAGTTGTTCTCTCCCATCGGTCAGACCGATACCGGCGCGGATCCCTTTTGGGGGCCGTCTGGGGCATTCTTGCAGCCAAGAATGAGGGGCGGCTCTGGTGCTGGGCCCGGCTGCCGCTGATCGCCAGCTGCCGAATGCTCGGGCTCGAGCCCTGGGCAGCCTCGAAAGCCACGCGGGCTCGCGCGAAACCGGCGCATCCGCGCGCTTGCGGAGTTCGACGCGGGCGAGAGGAGGTCGAGGCCGTTGGGTGTGTTGGCGTGCCCGACGACCAGGCCCGTAGCCCGCTCGAGTTCTCGCTCGAGCCCGACGACGAGGTCAGCCTCCACCGTGAGCTTGCTCGTCGGGCTCTGTTCCCAGTGCCGACTCGGGGTCCGAACCCATCGAGCTGCGACTGGGCCCTGCGCTGGCGTGTAGCGTTTGCTGCGCGGTGAGTCGCGGTCGCGGTCGCGCTGGGGCTGTCGCCGCCGACAACCCCCGACTCGTAGTTCGAGCTCGCGGTTGGTGATACAGTCCGCGCTCCTTGGGCCCCCTGCTTCAGCGCTCGCGTCCCTCGGGGATCGCCGCGGTCGCCCGTGTCGTCGCTCGCGTGCTGCATGCCGCGATCTTGGTGGTGATCTCCCTCTCGCTGGTGGGCACCGCCAACGCGTCATCGGTCAAGGGTGAGGGCGAGGGTGAGCGGGGCGAGTTCGGCGAGCACGGTCAGGAGTCCCACGAGGATCTGACCGAACCGTCGCGCGACACGGAGTCGGGCGAGTACGAGGCCCTGGAGATGTGCGACGCACGTCGGGCCCGATCCAACCTCGAACCCCACGCGCGCTCGCGCAATTGGTTCTTCGTGCCACGGGTGATCGCACCCACACCGCGTGCGCCTGCGATCAGTCGCCGACTTCGGCGAATCTCAGCAACAGACGACGACCCCGACCCCGACTCCGGCGCGATCTAGTCATCGCCGCTGCGGCTCACCTCGCTCCCACGCACTGACGTGCAATGAGCACGGGTCGCAGCCCCCCGCTGTCGTGTCGTTAGTCCTGTTGTTGTTGTTCGCATGAAAAAGCAATCGTCTCCACCCACACCCACATCCGAATCCACCCCAGCCGGTCTCGGCAAGACGCTGAGCAGCGATCTCCTCAGCGGCGCCGTCGTGTTCCTGGTCGCGCTGCCGCTGTGTCTGGGAATCGCCCTCGCATCTGGCGCGCCGCTGATCAGCGGCATCATCAGCGGCATCGTCGGCGGCATCGTCGTGGGGTCGCTCAGCGGCTCACACACGAGCGTCAGCGGTCCGGCGGCGGGGCTCGTGGCGGTCGTGCTCGCGCAGATCGCGACGCTCGGCAGCTTCGAGGCGTTCTTGTTGGCGGTCATGATCGCGGGCGTCCTGCAGCTCGGCCTGGGCCTGGCCAAGACTGGCGCGCTGGCATCATTCGTGCCGAACAGCGTGATCAAGGGCCTGCTCGCGGCGATCGGCGTGATCCTGATCCTCAAGCAGATCCCGCACGTGCTCGGGCACGACACCGATCCCGAGGGCGAGATGGCCTTCGAGCAGCCCGATCACGAGAACACCTTCTCCGAGCTGCTCGCAATCGCGGGTGACCTGCACGTGGGCGCGGCCGTGATCGGCGTGCTGTCGCTGGCGCTGCTGTTGCTGTGGACTCGCATCGAGGCGGTGAAGCGGTTTCCGGCCCCGCTCGCTGTCGTGATCTTCGGCGTGGGCATGACCTTCGCGTTTGACGCGCTGGGCGGGCCTTGGGCGGTCTCCGCCAGTCACATGGTCCGGGTCCCGGAGGTAGAAGGTGTCTCGGGCTTCGTCGGCCTGCTGACCTGGCCAGACTTCACGCAGTGGTCCAACCCGGCGATCTACGTGGCCGCGGTGACGATCGCGGTGGTCGCCTCGCTCGAGACCCTGCTCAACCTCGAGGCCGTCGATCGGCTCGACGTCGAGCAGCGCAGCTCACCGCCGAATCGTGAGTTGCTGGCCCAGGGGGCCGGCAACATCGTGGCGGGCTTGGTCGGTGGCCTGCCGATCACGTCTGTGGTGATCCGCGGCTCGGTCAACGTCCAGTCCGGGGCCAAGACCAAGCTCTCGGCGATCATCCACGGCGTGCTGCTGGTGGTCACCGTGGTCGGCTTGCCGTGGGCGCTCAACCGGATCCCGCTGGCGTGTCTGGCCGCGATCCTGCTCCTCACCGGGTATCGGCTGGCGAGCCCCGCGATCATTCGCAAGATGTGGGCGGCGGGCCGCGACCAGTTCATTCCGTTCGCCGTCACCGTGGTTGCGATCGTGTTCACGGATCTGCTCGTGGGTCTGTGCATCGGCATGGGGGTCAGCCTGCTGTTCATCCTCAGTCGCCAGCTCCGCCGCCCGGTTCGCCAGATCTCGGAGAAGCACCTCAGCGGCGAGGTGCTCCACATCGAGCTGGCCGAGCAAGTCAGCTTCCTCAATCAGACCTCGCTCGAGCGGGTGCTCGAGGAGCTCCCACGCGGCCGCCACGTGCTGCTGGATGCCCAAGCCAGCGTCTATATCGACCCCGACGTGCTGGCGTTGATCCGCGACTATCGCGACGTGGTGGCCCCCGCCCGGGGTGTGAAGCTGTCGATGATCGGCTTCCGCGACGCGTACGAGCTCGAGGACAAGATCCTGTTCGTCGACTACTCGACCCGCGAGCTGCAGGACCAAGTCTCGCCGGATCAGGTGCTCGAGATCTTGCGGCAGGGCAACCAGCGCTTCGCCGAGGGTCGGCGGCTCAACCGCGACCTCGCGCGTCAGGTTGGGGCGACCGCCCAGGGTCAGCACCCGCTGGCCGTGGTGCTCAGCTGCATCGACTCGCGCACCCCCGCCGAGCTGTTGTTCGATGTGGGCCTGGGTGACGTGTTCAGCGTGCGTGTGGCTGGCAACGTGCTCAGCCCCAAGGTCCTGGGCAGCATGGAGTACGGGTGTGAGGTCGCCGGCTCGCGGTTGATCGCGGTGGTCGGCCACACCCGCTGCGGCGCCGTCACGGCCGCCGTCAAGCAGGCCGTCTCGCCGCCGCCAGCCGACGAGCCACCGCGCTGCCAGCACCTGCACACGATCCTCGAGGACATCGAGGCCAGCGTCGGTGAGGACGTCGTGCGAGAGTTCGAGGCTGCGTCGTCCGAGCGCCAAGACGAGATGATCAACGACGTCGCGCGCGCCAACGTGCTCGCAACCGTGCGGGGGGTGGTCAGCTCCAGCGAGACCATCGCGAAGCTGGTCGCCGAGCAGCGGATCGCGATTGTCGGGGTCCTCTACGACGTGTCGACCGGCACGATGGAGTTCATGGTCGACGACGCCATCGGCCTCGCCGCTCACACGGACGAGGGTTTTCAGCTCGCCCGAGCTGAGTGACGCCGCGCGCGGCGGTTGACGTCGCGCGCGCCCCCACGGCCCAACCAGCCGCGCGCGCGCGCCGACGTCAGGGTCCCCGGGCCGCTCGCGGTCACGCTGCACACTTTTCCGCGAGCGCTCTGGCTGCGTTTGAGCGGCGCTAGCTGACGAACAACACGAGCCCGCGGCCGGCACCGGCCGCGGGCTGCCTCGTGTGTGCACGAGTTCGTGCATACCTGAGCGGTGGGTAATCACGGCGACCCACCCGCAGCGGCCCCGAAGCTGGGCGCCACGGTGGCCAGCGATCTGCTGGCTGCCACGGTCGTGTTCCTGGTCGCGCTGCCGCTGTGTCTGGGCATCGCGCTGGCCTCGGGCGCGCCGCTGATCTCGGGGCTGATCAGCGGGATCGTCGGTGGGCTGGTCGTCGGCTCGCTCAGCGGCTCCCACACCAGCGTCAGCGGCCCGGCGGCGGGGCTCGTGGCCGTGGTCCTGGCCCAGATCGCCGCGCTCGGGAGCTTTGACGCGTTCCTGCTCGCGGTCGCGATCGCGGGGGTGCTGCAGCTCGGCTTTGGTCTGGCGCGGACCGGCGCGCTGGCGTCGTTTGTGCCGACCAGCGTGATCAAGGGCCTGCTCGCGGCGATCGGCGTGATCCTGATCCTCAAGCAGATCCCCCACGTGCTCGGGCACGACACCGATCCCGAGGGCGAGATGTCGTTCGCCCAGCCCGACCGCGAGAACACCTTCTCCGAGCTGCTCGAGATCGCGGGCGATCTGCACGTTGGCGCCGCCGTGATCGGCCTGCTGTCGCTCGCGCTGATGTTCATGTGGGGTCGCGTCGAGAGCCTGAAGCGGTTTCCGGCGCCGCTGGCGGTCGGGATCCTGGGCGTGAGCCTGGCGCTCTCGTTCGAGACGCTCGGCAGCCCCTGGGCCATCTCCGCCAGCCACATGGTTCAGGTCCCGGTCGTCGAGGGGTTGACCGGCTTCGTCGATCTCCTGACCCTGCCCGACTTCTCGCAGTGGTCGAACCCGGCGGTGTACGTGGCGGCGGTGACGATCGCCCTGGTCGCCTCGCTCGAGACGCTGATCAACCTCGAGGCCGTCGACCGCATCGATCCGCAGCAGCGCAGCTCGCCGCCCAACCGCGAGCTGCTCGCGCAGGGGGCCGGCAACATCGTGGCCGGGTTACTCGGCGGCCTGCCGATCACCTCGGTGATCATTCGCGGCACCGTCAACGTTCAGTATGGGGCCAAGACCAAGCTCTCGGCGGTCGTGCATGCGGTGCTGCTGCTGGTCACCGTCGTTGGCTTGCCGTGGGCGCTCAACCGGATCCCGCTGGCGTGTCTGGCGGCGATCCTGCTGGTCACAGGCTTTCGTCTGGCCAGCCCCAAGGTGGTGCGGCAGATGTGGGACGGCGGGCGCGACCAGTTCGTCCCGTTCATGGCGACCGTGCTCGGGATCGTGCTCACGGATCTGCTCATCGGTCTGGGCATCGGCATGGGGGTCAGCCTGCTGTTCGTCCTTCACCGTCAGGTCCACCGCCCGGTTCGGAAGATCACGGAGAAGCACCTGGCCAACGAGGTGCTGCACATCGAGCTCGCCGAGCAGGTCAGCTTTCTCAACCAGAGCGCGCTCGAGCGCGTGCTCGAGGATGTCCCTCGCGGCAGCCACGTGCTCTTGGATGCGCAAGCCAGCACCTACATCGATCCTGACGTGCTGGCGTTGATCCGCGAGTATCGCGACGTGACGGCCCCGGCCCGGGGCGTGAAATTGTCGATGGTCGGCTTCGCTGACAAGTACGAGCTCGAGGACCAGGTGCTGTTCGTCGACTACTCGACGCGCGAGCTGCAAGATCAGGTCACGCCCGCGCAGGTGCTCGAGATCCTGCGTCAGGGCAACCACCGCTTCGTCGACGGTCAGCGACTCAACCGCGATCTCGCGCGCCAGGTCGGGGCGACCGCGCAGGGCCAGCATCCGCTGGCGGTCGTGCTCAGCTGCATCGACTCGCGCACCCCCGCCGAGCTGTTGTTCGACCTCGGCATCGGCGACGTGTTCAGCGTGCGGGTGGCCGGCAACGTGATCAGCCCCAAGGTCATCGGCAGCATGGAGTTCGCGTGTGGGGTCGCGGGCTCACGCCTGATCGTCGTGCTCGGTCACACCCACTGCGGGGCCGTCACCGCCGCCGTCCACCAGGCCGTGTCACCGCCGCCGCCCGAGCACGCGGCTGACTGCCAGCACCTTCACACGATCCTCGACGACATCCAGCGCAACATCGATCCAAGCGTCATCGAGGGGTTCACCCAGCTGTCGAGCGAGCGCCAGCGCGCGCTGATCGACGAGGTCGCGCGCCGCAACGTGCTCGCGGTGGTCCAGGGGATCGTCAGCTCCAGCGAGACCCTCGCGCGGTTGGTCACCGAGCGCCGCATCGCCATTGTTGGCGCGCTCTACGACGTCTCGACCGGGAAGATGGACTTCATGACCGACGAAGCGATCGGTCTATGAAAAAAGCGGAAGACGAAGGGGCCCACAGGATCGTAAGCCGGGTTTTGTCCCTGAGTTCGTTGCCTCGCTCAGGTGGTGATCATTCTTCTTCGCGGCACTACCCGGGACGGGGCGGGCCACCCCTCGTCTTCGACCCGAAGGTCTCGGACATGTCCCTGTTCGGCCTTGCTCCGAGTGGGGTTTACCATGCGACCCTCGTCACCGAGAGCCCGGTGCGCTCTTACCGCACCCTTTCACCCTTACCGACGCGAACGCCGGTGGTTTGCTTTCTGTGGCACTTTCCTGCGGGTCACCCCGACTTGCGTTTCGCAAGCACCCTGCCCTGTGGGGCCCGGACTTTCCTCGATCTGCGAGCCGCGTGAGCAGCTCCGACCGCGATCACCTCAGCCTCTGAACCCTTTCGCTTCCGCCCCGGTATCTAGCACAGCTCGGCGGGCGGGTGTAGGGGCCGCGCGTCAGGGTCGCGAGTCGCGAATGGCGCCGCGGCCCCGGTTGCTGGCGTCACAGACCCTGGCGCGGCGCCTGACTCCGACGTGGGATCGGCGGCACCCGCAGCTGCGCCCTGAAGTACGCGAGCGTGCGGGTCAGGCCGTCGAGCAGCGGGACCCTCGGCTGCCAGCCCAGCAGTTGCTTCGCGCGGCTGATGTCCGGCCGGCGGCGCCTGGGGTCGTCGATTGGCAGCGGCTCGAACACGATGTCGACCCGCGCGTCGACGAGCTCCCGGGTCAGCTTCGCGAGCTCGAGCACGGTGAATTCGTCGGGGTTGCCCAGGTTGATCGGCTCGTGGGTGGCGACCTCGGTCAGCCGCATGATCCCATCGAGCAGATCGCTGACGTACTGGAACGCGCGGGTCTGGGTGCCGTCGCCGTAGACCGTCAACGGCCCGCCCCGCAGCGCCTGGGTGATGAAATTCGAGATCACCCGACCGTCGTCCGGCGCCATGCGTGGGCCGTAGGTGTTGAAGATCCGGACGATCCGCGTGTCGACCCCGAACCGGCGTTGGAAGTCCACGGTCATGGCCTCGGCGTAGCGCTTGGCCTCGTCGTAGACGGCGCGGGGACCGATCGGGTTGACGTTGCCCCAGTACGACTCCCGCTGCGGGTGAACCTCCGGGTCGCCGTAGATCTCGCTGGTCGAGGCCAGCAAGAAGCCCGCGCCGTGACGGCGGGCGAGCTCGAGCAGATGAAACGAGCCCTCGGCGTTGCTGCGCATGCAGGCGATCGAATGGCGCTGATACTGCGGCGGCGAGGCCGGGCTCGCGAGGTGAAAGATCCAGTCGAGCCTGCCCCCGAGCGCGCCCTCGAGATCGAGCGAGAGCGGCTCGATCACGTCGTGCTCGACGAACCCAAACCGGGGCATGCGCCACAGCCGACTCAGGTTGTCCGGGCGACCCGTCACGAAATTGTCGAGACCCAGCAGCGCGTAGCCGCTGGCGATCAGTCGCTCACACAGGTGCGAGCCGATGAACCCGGCGGCGCCGGTCACCAGCGCGCGGCCCTTCACCTGCCCTCGGTTCAGGAGTTGGTTCGCTGTCTTGAAGTTGTTGTGGCTCATGTGGACCTCGTGCTCTGGCGCGACTCACTCGAGCCCGCAGGCCGCTCGGTATTCATCGTCGAGCCAGCGCGCGGCCTGGGTGAGCGCTGGATCGCGTCGACACACGTACAATTCATGCCCGGGCCGGGCATCGACCCGGAACCCGACGGTGCGCAACATCGCCTCGATCGCGGCGTGGTTGGGCACCCACCAGTTCGTGGCGTCGCCCGCCAGGTCGTGCTCGATGAAGGCCATGCTCGGCCAGCCGGGGCGGGTCATCAGCTGGCGTTCTTGCCAGCGCAGACCGCTCGTGCGGGCCGGCTCGGCGGCGTCGGGCAGCGACAGCGACTGGAAGATCAGCGTGTCGGCGCACCGACGCGCGACGATGTCGAGCGCCAGCAGGGGATAGCGAAGGTGGTAAAACAGCCCCATGAACAACACGAGGTCGTAGGTCACGTCGCGCCGGGCGAGGTGGTAGACACTGCTCGGAAACAGGCAGACCTGGGCGTCGAGCCCGAGCTGCCCTCGCGCCCACCGGGCCTGCTCGAGGTAGTGCTCGTCGACGTCGACCGCGTCGACCTGGGCCCCGCGGCGGGCCAGCTCGAAGCTGTAGAAGCCGGCGTTGCAGCCGATGTCCAGCGCGGTGGTGCCCGAGAGATCCGCGGGCAGGCTGGCTTCGAGCTGGCGCCACTTGTAGGCCGGGAAGTCGCCCAGCGGGTGGTCGGGGGCGGTCCGCGAGCCGTCGGGCAGGTGCAGGTTGTGAAACCATGGCCCGCGCTGACGGATCTCGTGCTCGAGCGGTCCGCTGGCTCGCGCGCCGCTCGACTGCAGGGTTTCGGGGCTCATCGCGCACGCCCCTTTATCGCGGCGGCTTCGCGGCAGTAGCCGAGCAGCTGACGGGCACGGTGCGCGCAAGTGTGGGCGCTCAACACCCGCGCGCGCGCACGCTGACCGATCGCGCGGCGCTGATCCTCGCGCAGGCTCGCCAACAGCTCGCCCACCTCCGCGCCCGAGCGGACCAGCAGCAGCTCTTCGTTGGGCGTCAGGATCGTCTCGATCCCCGGCCAGATGTCGCTGATGATCGGCACGCCGCACGCGGCGGCCTCGAACAAGCGCACGCTCGGCGAGTAGCCGGCCTGGATCATGTCGTCGCGGGTCACATTGAGGGCGAAGCGCTGGGCGTTGTAGAAGCTGCTGTGCTCGGGCGGCGGCAGGTGCTCGATACGCTCGACGTTTTTCGGCCAGCGAAGCTGCGCTGGGTAGCGCGAGCCCGCGACGACAAACCGCTGATCGGGCAGCGACCGGGCCGGCTCGCACAGCAGCGACTCGACCCGGACCTGGCGATCGTCGCTGTAGGTGCCGAGGTAACCGAGATCCCAGCGCGTCGCGACGTCGGCCCGAGGCGCGTAGTGTTCGGGGTCGACCGAGCAGTACAGCGCGCGGGCGCAGGGTGAGCCGTGGGTCTGCTCGAGCGTCGCCAGGGTCTCGCCACCCGTGAACGACAAGTACAGGTCAAAGCGTGGGATCAGCGAGGGGTGCAGGTACTCGAAGTCACGCCGGGCCAGCTTGGCGAGCGTCACGGGGGTGTCGATGTCATAGAACGCCCGCAGCCCGCGAGCTCGCTCGAGCACCCAGCGGCTGAGCTCGACGCCATCGGGCACGTACGAGCCGACGATGACCACGTCCGCGTCGCGCACGGCCTCGGCGTGGACGTCACGCAATTCCTCCAAGCTGGCGTACAGGCTGGTCCGACAAAACGGCGGCGTCGGTAGATCTCGGCTCGCGGCGTACCACGCGGTGTCGCGCTCGAGAAAGTGCACGCGCATGCCCATGCGGTCGAGCTCGCGGATCAGCGCGCGATAGGTCGTCGCGTGGCCGTTGCCCCACGACGATGTGATCGAGAGGCCCAGGATCACGATGTCCAGCTCGGTGCGCATCAGCTGATCCCCGGTGAAGACAGCCTGTCTTGGCCGCCCAAGATCGCCTCGACCTCGGCGGCTCGGTGCGCGTAGGTGTGCTCGGCGACCACGCGGCGGCGCGCGGCCTCGCCGATCGTCGCCGCGCGCGTGGGTGACAGGCTTCGCAGGTGCTCGGCGACACCCGCCGAGGACTCGGCGATCAGCACCTCGCGACCGGGCGCGAGGAACTGCTCGATCCCGACCCACGCGTCGCTGATCAGGCACGCGCCCGCGCCAGCCGCCTCGAACACTCGGGTCGCCGGCGAGTAGCCGCACCGCGCCATGCTCTCGCGGTTGATGTTGAGCACCGCCTGCGGCGAACAATTGAACGCGTTGTGATCCCGGGTGTAGACGTGCCCGACCGCGCGCACGTTGTCGGGCAGCGGCTTGTCGCTCCAGCCGTTGCCGCCCAGCACGAAGGTCTGGTCTGGCAGCGCCCGCGCCAGATCGAGGAAGAACGACTCGACCCGCGCCTCGCGATCGGGCAGGCGATTGGCCATCAGCCCCAGCGCGGCCTCGAAGCGCGGATCAGGGGCGACCCGGTGGTGGGTGTCGGGATCGACGGCGTTGTAGATCGGGTGACAGGCGCGCGCGCCGAGGGCCAAATACGCCTCGACCACGGGCGGTCCGCCGCCGTAGGTGAAGATCGCGTCGTAGCGAGCGATCAGCGGGCCGAAGGGATCGTGGCCGTCGCGACTGACTCGCTCGAGGGTCGCTGGCGCGTCGACGTCCCAGAACACCACCGTGTTCGACGCGCGGCGGAGCTCGAGCACCGCCGCCTCGAGCAGCTCATCGAACACCCCCACGCCGCTGGCCTTGATGATCAGGTCGGCGCGAGCGGCCGAGTCGAGCGCCCGCTCGAGTTCCGCGGTGTCGCTCGCGCCGTAGACCACGACCCGCGCCCAGCTTGGGTCCGGGATGTCTCGGTGGGTCTGGCGATCGTAGGCGTCCGGCTCGTAGAACGTGACGGTGTGGCCGCGGCCCGCGAGCGCGCGGATGATCCCGCGGTAGTACGTTGCGGCGCCGTTCCAGTAGGCCGACACCAAGCTCGAGCCAAAAAACGCGATGTTCATGGGTGATCCTCCAGCGCCTGCTCGCGCGGCGGGTTGTGGGTGGTCGTGTCGAGCCCGAGCTCGGCGCAGATCGACATGAGCTCGTTGACTCGGTGCGCGCAGGTGTGCCGCCGCTCGATGCACGCCCGCCCGCGCGCGGCCAGCTCGGCGGCCATCGCTGGATCGGCGAGCAGCGCCCGCATGTGCGCGGCCATCTGTTTGCCGTCCCGCGCGACGAGGTGATCGACGCCCGGCTCGAACAGCCCCTCGCTGTCGTGCCACGGCGAGCAGATCAGCGGGATCCCGCAGGCCAGCGCCTCGAACGGGCGGATCGTGGGGATCCCCGGCAGCTGCGTCACGTACGGTCGACGCGGCACGTGCACGGTCAGGGCGTAGCGCGCGAAGGCCCGCGGCACCTGGTAGTTGGCCAGCCAGCGACCATGGCGGATCCCGGCGTCGGCCAGCGCGTCGAGGGCGTGCTGCGGGTAGCCGACGCCGTGAGACATCGCCGCGAGCCCCAGCGACTTGACCGGCTCGAGCACGAATTCGTGCAGCTCTTGGCTGCGCTCCTCGTCGCCCCAGTTGCCGATCCAGATCAGATCCCCGGCCCGCCGCTCGCCCGCGATCGGGCGAAACAAGCGGGTGTCGGCGGCCTCGTGCCACGTCCACGCGCGCTCGGCCCAGCCGCGCTGAAGGTACAGCTCGCGGATCACCTCGCCGAACGCCAGCACGCCGTCGTAGCTCGATAGGTCGTAGGCGGCCATGGCTTCGGGCCGGGTCACGCTGCGGTGGTGAGTGTCGTGAAACAGCAGCCGGCAATTGGCGTGAGCGCGTCGGTGTGCGCCGAGCCGGCGGACCAGCTCGTGGTCGCTCCACTCGTGCACGATCACCAGCTCGACGCCGTCGAGCGCGTCGTCGAGCGCGTCTTGATCCAGCTGCTCGAGCGCGTACTCGCGGCTCTCGAGCCCGGGGAACGCGTCCACGAAGCTCGCGATCGCCGCGGGACCACCGGGCTCGCGCTGGAGGTTCGCGCGGCTCCAACCGCCGCGCGGCTCGAACACCTCGACGGTGTGACCGCGGGCGATCAGCTCGCGCACGACCCCCCGCAAGAAGTGGGCGTTGCCGTGGTTCCAGTCCGAGACCAGCGAGTGATAGAACGCGGCGACGCGCATCAGGTCACGCTCCTGTGGGCCTGGGTCTGGGTCTGGGTCTGGGTCCGGGCAGGCGCGTCGCACAGCTGGCGGTAGCGATCGAGGTAGCGATCGGCCATCGCGCTTGGGCCGTAGCGCCGCGCCCGGCGACGCGCCCGCTGAGCCAGGTCGGCCCGGCGCGGAGGCGCGTCGATCAGCGCCGTGATCGCGGCCGCCAGCGCGTCGTCGTCGTCGCAGTCGACGAACGTGGCCGCGTCGCCCCACACCTCGCGCAGCGACTCGATGTCACCCAGGACCAGCGCACAGCCAGCCAGCGCGGCCTCGAGCGCCGTCAGTCCAAACGGCTCGTAGCGAGCAGGCAGCGCGTAGATCGAGGCCCGCGCCATCTGAGCGGCGAGCTGCGGCGGGGTCAGGCAGCCGAGCAGCTCGACCTGCTCGAGCAGCGGACCGCCGCCCTCGGGGTGGCGTGCCTGGCCCGCGATCCCGACCGGCCACGCCAGCCGCGGGGCGACCCGTGCGAGCGCGGCCAGGTTCTTGGCCTCGTCCCAGATCCGCCCGGCGGCCAGCACGTAGGGCGCCTTGGCCCCCGCCGGCCAGTCTCGAGCTCGACGCGCGTTGGCGATCACCTGGGCGCCGGGCAGCCGACCGTGGTGGCGCTCGAGCCCGCGCAGCATCGCGTGGGTGGGGGCGACCACGCCGTTGGCCGCGCCCAAGCCCGCGCCAACCCGATCTCGGTAGCGCGACCACTCGGCCGGCGCCGACTCGCGCCTGACCGCCTCGAACCACGTGCACACGCACGAGTGACCAACGACCAGCACGGGCCGCTGCCAGTCGAGGTTGGCGTGGACGTAGTCGTTGAGATGAACCAGGTCAGGCTGGGCCGCGGCCGCGAGCTCGAGCAGCCAGTCGCCCGCGCGGGCCACGTCGTCCCAGGGATCCGTCATCCACTCGAGCTTGTAGGGCCGGGCCTCGAGCCGGAGCCCCGCGACCGCGTTGGCCTGGGCTCGCTGGGCCGGGCTCGGCTCGCCGCCCATCGCCGCCAGCGTGACCGTGACGCCGTGCTGGGCGAGCGCGCGGCACAGCTCGAGCGCGTAGGTCCAGACCCCGCCGAGCGTGTCGGTGGTCATCAGCACGCGCTCGGTCTGGCCAGTCTGGTGTCTCACCGGACCGCCTCCTCTTGGGCCGCGAACGCAGCGGCGCGCGGCCGCTTGGCGTTCACCCCACGCAGCTGACACAGCCACGCGTAGAGCTGCTCGAGGCCAGCGTCGAGGCTGTGTCGCGGACGCCACCCGGTGCGCGCCGCGAACCGCCGCGTGTCGCTGACGTAGTAGCGCTGGTCCCCCACCCGCCAGTCCTCGAAGCTCAGCTTGGGCGCGGCGCCGTGCAGCCGCTCGATCCGACGACACAGCTGCAGCAGCGAGAGCGTGCGGCTCGGACCCCCGCCGATGTTGAACGCCTCGCCCCGCAGCGACTCGACCTGCTCGCGGGCCAGGACCAGCGCGTCGACCAGGTCGCCGACGGCCAGCACGTCGCGGACCTGCCTGCCGTCGCCATAGATCGTGATCGGGCGTCGATCGATCGCCGAGAGCATGAAGTGGGCGACCCAGCCCTGATCCTCGGTGCCCAGCTGCCGCGGCCCGTAGATACAGCTCATGCGAAACACGACGGTCGGTAGGCCGTAGCTGCGGGCGTAGTCGAGGATGTACTGATCCGCCGCGCCCTTCGAGCAACCGTAGGGGCTGTGCAGATCCAGCGGGCGGCGCTCGTCGATCCCGTGCTCGCGCAGCCTGGTGTCGGCGGGCTCGTAGCGCGGCCCTCGGGCCACGAACTTCAGATCCTCGAGCGCGCCGTAGACCTTGTTGGTCGAGGTGAAGATCAGCGGCGGCGGCGTGGGCCGGGCGCGCAGCAGCTCGAGCAGGTTGAGCGTACCGCGGGCGTTGATCTCGAAGTCGCTGATCGGATCGACGAGGCTGGTCGTGACCGCGACCTGGCCCGCGAGGTGATACACCGCGTCGATCTCGTGCTCGAGCGCGCGGCGCAGCGCGAACGGATCGCGCAGATCCACGGCCTCGAACTGCGCGCGGCCGCCATGGCGCTGGCGCAGCCAGCGAAGGTTGGTCTCGGCGCCGCTGCGCGCCAGGTTGTCGACGATCACCACCGCGCGACCGTCGGTCAGCAGCCGATCGACGAGGTTGGTGCCGATGAACCCCGCGCCGCCGGTCACGATCACCAGCGGCTGCCCGTCCTCGACCGACACGCGCTCGCGCTGCCAGCCGGCCAGCTCGCGGACCGCGTCGAACCCACCGCGCTCCCACGCGCGATACAGCAGCTTGGGCGTGCCATCGTTGCGGACCAGACCGCAGTGGTAGTCGTGCTCGTCGAGGTGAAAGCCGGTCTGGGCCGAGCGCTCGGGCTCGAGGTCGCGCAGGCCATACCAGTACAGACGCTCGACCCCGGGCGCCTCGGTCGCGTCGACAAACGCCAGCACCTGGGCGGGCTCATCGTGGCGCGCCGTCGAGTAGCCGGCCTCGGTGATCCAGACCGGGGCGTCGCTGCCGTGGCGATCGAGCACGGCCTGGATCCGCTGGATCTCGGCCGGCCAGCCGCTCCACCTCGCGTCCCACGTGCCGGGAAACCCATGGACGCCGACCACGTCGATGAAGCGCATCAGGCCGCGCTCGAACAAGATCTCGAGCACGTTGGGGTCGATCGGGCTCAGGCCACCCAGGACCACCCGCTTGCCGAGCTCGCGCGACCAGCTCGCGGCGGCCCCGACCATGGCCGAGAACTTGATCCAGCCGGGGTCGCGCGTGTAGTCCCACTCGACCCGATTGTTCGGCTCGTTCCACAGCTCGACATACTCGAACGACTCGCCATATTGCTCGATCACGTGCCCGACGAAGTGCGCGAACAGATCCAGGTTGATCGGCGGCGCCGAGGTCGAGGGGACCTCACCCAGGCTCGGCGGCACATAGTGAAAGCAGGGCAGCAAGTCGAACCGCTCGGTCAGTCGGGGCAGCAACCACTCCAGCCACGCCGGGCCGCCCGGTCGGTTCCAGTCGGCCCACGACACGCCCGTGCGCAGCTGCGACACCCCCAGGCGCTCGAGCCGTTCGATCGAGTCCTCGACCCCGACGTAGGCCTCGAACGGGAACCATTCGACGACCCCGACCTGGATCGACTGCGTGCTCGGGCTGTGGTTCGCGTGGGGTTTGGGTGCGTGCTCCGCCATCGTGTGTGGTCCCTTCGATGATCAGTGGATCAGTGGATCAGTGGATCAGCGGCTCAGCGGCTCAGCGTCAACCCGCGTGACGCCAGCTCGCTGCGCATGCGCTCGATCTTGTCGTCGGCCGCCTGCCCGCGCAGCCACGCCGCGAGCTCGGCCAGCCCGTCTTCAAACTCGACGCTGGGGCTGTAGCCCAGCAGCCGTCGGGCCCGCGAGATGTCGGCGAAGCAGTGGCGAATGTCGCCGACCCGATACTCGCCCGTGATCTGCGGCTCACGACCGGACTTGCCCAGCGCGGTCGCGACCCGCCGGGCGATCTCGCGGATCGTGAAGCTGCGCCCGCTGCCGATGTTGAAGGTCTGCCCGGCCGCAGCGTCGAGCTCGAGCGCGAGCCGAAACGCTCGGGCCACGTCGTGGACGTGGACGAAGTCGCGCCGCTGCTCGCCGTCCTCGAACACGATCGGCGCGCGATCATTGAGCAGCCGCGCGGCGAAGATCGCCAGCACACCCGTGTACGGGTTGGACAGCGCCTGCCGGGGTCCGTACACGTTGAACAGGCGCAGCGCGGCGGTCTTGATCCCGTAGGCCTCGCCGATCAACAGGCACATGCGCTCCTGGTCGTACTTGTTGAGGGCGTAGACCGAGGCCAGGTTGGGTGGCTTGTGCTCGGGCGTGGGCGTGGCCTGCAGGGCCTCGCCGTCGGCGTCGCGTGGCTCCCACTCGCCGCGCTCGAGCTGCTGACGGGTCCGGCACACGTCGTCGATCACGGCCCCGGCCTGGGTGAGATACCGGCCCTCGCCGTACAGGCTCATGCTCGACGCGACGATCAGCGCCGCGACCGGGCGCTCGAGCAGCGCCTCGAGCAGCACCGCCGTGCCCAGGCTGTTGGTCGAGGTGTAGTGGACGAGCTCGTACATGCTCTGCCCGACCCCGACGGCAGCCGCGAGGTGAAACACGGCGTCGACGTCGAGCAGGGCCAGCCGGACCGCCGCGGGGTCGCGCACGTCGCCGCGGATCAGCTCGACCCGCTTGGCCAGGTAGGCTGGCCGGTGCGTGGGACCATCAACCGCCCCGTGGACCTGCGGTGACAAGCTGTCGAGCACGCGCACGCGGTAGCCCGCGCGCAGCAGCTCGTCGGCCAGGTGCGAGCCGATGAAGCCTGCCCCGCCCGTGATCAATATACGGCTGGCCATGTCGAACCTTCTCGCTTGGCGCTGCCCTCAGACGTTCCCTCGGCGCCCCCCACATAGATGCGATCGAGGGCCTCGGACACCTCGACCACGTTCCAGGCCCCCACGTCGAAGCTCGGATCGATCGCCAGCGTGGTCGCCCAGTCGACGATCGCTCGGCCCGCCCACGCGGCGTCGGGTGGCGACGCCAAAAGCTCGCGCGAGGTCCCGCGGAACTGCTCGCCCACGAAGTCATGAAACGAGCCGTCGACGTTCTTGATTGAAGCGCCGCCGCGGGTGCCGAAGAAGCTCGCCTCGACCACGCAGTCCCGACCCGCGTGCGCGCGCCATGAACACGCCATCCGGATGCAGCGACCACCAGCCAGATCCAGCTGCGCGACCGCGTAGTCCTCGGCGTGGGTCGAGCGGTCGTCCAGCGGGCGGCCCTCGAAGTAGCAGCGGCTGTGCACCGCATCGAGCGAGGGCCAGTCCAGCATCCACAGCGCGAGGTCGACCAGGTGCACGCCGAGGTCGATCACGCAGCCACCACCCGAGCGCTCGACGTCGTAGAACCAGCTCTGATCGGGGCCGTAGGCGTTGTGAAACACCAGGTCCGCCGCGAAGATCTGACCGAGCTCGCCGCTGGCGATCAGCCGCCGCAGCTCACGAGCGGCGCGGAGGTGCCGGTACGAGAAGTCGACGCCGAGCAGGCGATCTGCGTCGGCGGCCGCCCCGACCACCCGTCGGGCTTCCGCGGCCGTGCGCGCCAGCGGCTTTTGACAGAACACCGCGTGTCCCCGCTCGAGCGCCGCCAGACACTGATCCGCATGGAGGGCGCTGGGCGTGGCGATGACGACCCCGTCGAGCTCCTCGCTCGCCAACATCTGCTCGAACAGGGAGTAGCGAGCCGCGCCGGGAGCGAGCGCACCCGCGGCCACGAGCGACCGCGGCTCCACGTCGCACAGCGCGACGATCTCGGCCGCGTCAGCCTCGACCAGGCTGGTGATCCGGTGGCGACCGATCCACCCGGTGCCCACGCAGCCGAGCCGCGGTCGGCTCGTCGCCACAGGTGTGCATCGCTGAACCGTGCTCGCGCTGGTCCTCGTCGGCGTAGGTCCGCTCATGGGGTCACGATCGCTTTCATGAATCCGGGTGGACGCGCGCCCGCCAGCTTCATCGCGTCGCCGAGGGCGTCGAGCTCGAACCGGTGGGTCAGCAGCGGTCGCGGGACGAAGCGCCCCTCGACGACCGCGCCCACGCCCTCGCGCATGCCCTCGAGGTAGCGGGCCGCGTCGCGCTCGTGGGCGTTGATCACATCGAGCCCGCGCCAGTTCCACAGCTGCATGTTGGCCTGGCGCGGCCCATCTTGATGGTAGCCAGCGATGACCAGGCGGCCGCGGATCCCAGTCAGCTCGGTCGCCAGATCCAGCGGCAGCTGCTCGCCGGTCGCCTCGATCACGCGCTCGCACAGCTCACCGTTCGTGAGCTCGCGGACCCGCGCGATCAGGGCCGAGTGATCACCGATCCGCAGCGCCTCCGCGGCGCCCCACTGACGGGCGACCTCGAGGGCGCAGGGTCGGCGGGACAGGGCCAGGACCCGGGCGCCAGCGTGGGCCGCGAGCTGGACCAGCAGCGCACCGAGAAAGCCGATCCCGACGATCGCCACGGTCTGCCCGGCCTCGATCGCGGCGCGGCGAAAGATATTGATCGCGCAGCCGAGCGGCTCGCCGAGCACGGGCGTGTCGGCCAGCGCGTCTGGCAGCTTGACCACGTGTGAGGCCGCGGCCAGGTCGTGGGTCGCGTAGGCGTGGTAGCTGAGCGCGGTCACGCGATCGCCCACCGCCAGGCCCTGGACCCGACGCCCGAGCGCCTCGATCACGCCCCAGCCCTCGTGGCCCGGCGCGCCCGGCTCGAACGGGTACTCGAACCAATCACGCCCTTCGAACGGCGGGAGATTCGACGCACACACCCCGCAGCCCTCGAGACGGATACGCACCTGATCGGGGCCAGGCTCGGGGATCGGTCGACGCTGGATCTCGAATCGCCCCGGCTCGACCAGCACCGCCGCGCGCATGGTCGATGAGCGGGTCGTCCTCGGGGTCTGTAAGGGGGTCTGCGGCAGCATGGATCGGGCTTTCGGGCGGCTCAGCGGGGAGTATCCGAGGGGCAATTACAGTGATTCACGGCACATGATTAAATGAACCGACTCCGATGTTCGCGACACCATTGTCAACATAATACGAATCCTTTGGTCATGAGCCTGCGTGTCCATTGGCAGTCATTACGGTCAGTTCCTGGTTCTTGCGCTATTCGCCTTGTCACTCTATTCGGGGTCCCCCTATTGTCAAATATCGGGTCCCCGCATTTTCGGCGTCCGCTCGATCCGACCGGCGCCCCGTGATGAAGCGCAGGCCGCCTAGTTGCCCGCGTACCGCCACCTCGGCCAGTTGCCTCGGACCCGGCGCGGATCCGGGGCGCCGAACCTGCGCGCTCGGGCGGGTCACGATCGTGCAGGCACCGAGTGTGTCCTCCACGGGGCCGTGCACGACCTGCGCGCCCACCAGCGGCGTCGGCCTCCAAACATCGCCATCCAACACCTACTCCTGGTATCGTCTTGCGCATGTCGAGGCCTCGATGGCTCGCGCCAGCGCTGCTGGTCGCGCTGACGATCTCCCTGACCTTGGCGCCCGGCCGAGGCCGCGCGACGATCGCCGAGCAGCGCGCCCGCCTGCCGCCCCCAGCCGCGTGCAAGGATCCAGTCTCGGGCGTGTGGCAGTCACACTCGTTCAACGAGATGTATCAAGAGTGGGGCCGGTTCACGCTCACGATCCGCCGCGTCCCCGACAGCCCGACCCTGCTCGAGGGCGAGATCGTCAACGAGAGCTGGTACGGCCCCAAGACCGAGAACGTGCGCGGCCCGTGTGTCGGGCGGCTGCAGTACATCGTCTCGATGCCCGGCGAGGGCAGCTACAGCGACGCGGGCGAGTCCGTCGAATTCCACGGCCTGAGCTGGAAGATGGAGGACCCGCTGTGCGGGATCGACGGTGGCTTCGGCTACAACCTCGACCGCTTCTCGGGCGTGATCGACCACGAGATCCAGGAGTTCCAGACAGTCAACAACGACGGCGGCCGCTACATCGACGTCCCCACCGTGTTTCGCCGGATCTCCTGCGACGACACCGAAGACGTCGAGCCCCGCGTCACGATGGTGCCGCCACCGCTGTACCCACCCGAAGACAAGAACAGCGGCTGCGGCCTTCGCTAGTCGGCGCTAGTCGGCTGAGGCTTCGGCCGGCGCTTCTTTGCGCTCGGTCTCTTTCGGCTTGTTCTCGTCGGGGAACAGGCCGCCCCAGTAGAGCATCCGGCCGCAGCTCTCGCACAGGGCGATGAGCTCGGCGTTGCGCAGCGACACGTAGGTCTGGTGCGGCACCGCCATCTTGCAGGCGGTGCACCTGCGCTCGCGCACGGCCACGAAGCCGATGCCGCCGACCCGCTGGCGAACCCGCTCGTAGCGGCGAAGGGTGACCTTCTCGACCTTCGCGGTCAGCCCCTGGCGGTTCTTGCGAGCCTTCTTGTAGGTCCGCGTCAGCTTGGCTTCGACCTCGTCGAGGCGCTCGCGCTCGCCGACGAAGCTCTCGCGCAGCTCGGTCAGCCCGCCCTCCATCGCCTTGATCCGATCTTCGGCCTCGGCGATCGCGGTGTCGATGCTGGTCAGCTCGGTCTGGCGCTTCTCGGCCAAGCGCCGGGTGCCGTCGAGCTCGCGCTGGGCCGCGTTCAGCTCGCGCGGGGTCTTGACGTTGGAGATGCGCGCCTTGCTGTTGCGGATCTGATCGCGCTCATCCTCGAGCTGGCGATCTTGATCCATGCGAAACGCTCGGCTCTCGTCGAGCTTGCTGGTCTCGGACTGCAGCATCGCCTCGAGCTTGGCGAGGTCGCGGTCCATCTCCTGCTTGCGACGGGGTATCGAGCGGAGCTTGCGCTCGATGGACACCAGCTGACGGTCTTGCGTCTGCAAGCGGTGGAGCGCCTCGATCTGATCCTTCATCGGGTCTTGAATGCCTTTTCTCGGGGGGGGTACACTCCCAACGCACCCGGCGTCAGAGGACGGCCGCGCGGTTTGGGACGGGAGTAGGCCCACCAGGGCTCGAACCTGGGACCAACCGGTTATGAGCCGGCCGCTCTAACCGACTGAGCTATGGGCCCGTGCGCCGAACGATAGGGAGGGCGGTCGGCCCCGTCAAACGCGGCGGGTGATCAGCCCACGGCTGGGTGCTTCGGGGAGGTCCGAAGGCCCCCAGCGTTCGGCCGTCGCGGGTTGACCTCGATGCCCGCGCGCTCGCGAACAAAAATGGGGACCTCCCGACGGGATCCCCACACAGTGCCAGCAGACCGTGCTGCGCATCGCACGCTGGCGGGCGGCGTGGGAATTGCGAGGCGCTCGCATTACTCTGCGGCTCACATGGCGTCGTCGAGTAGCACCCGCTGGCTGCTGGTCTCGCGTCCGGTCGTCGGTCCGGTGCTCGACGGCGGGCCGGCCCTGTTGCGGGAGCTGATCCCGGCCCTGCCCGCCGAGCCCTGCGACTACTTCGGAGATCCCCGCCGTCCGCTGCGGGCGCGCACCTGCGGCGATGGTCTGCTTCGGGTCCCACGCTTGCCCGGTGGGCGCGGCGCGCAAGTGCTCGAGCGCGCGGCGATCGGCGCGGCCTTGATCGCGCGGGAGCATCGGCGCCAGCCGGTTCACCTGTTCTTCTCGCCCGGGCCTCTGACCGAGCGGTTCGCGGCGGGCGTGGCGGCGACCCCCGAGCCGGCCTCGAACACGATGAGCCTGACCCGGCGCGCGGCCTCGGGCGCGCGGTCGATCTTCACCGTCGCGTCGTCGGTGTTGCGCGGCCGCAAGCGCACCCACGAGCGGCCGGCTCCGGTGCTGCAAACGCTGACCTGCGCGACCGGGCTCGAGGCCTGCGCGCACATGCTCGAGGTCCTCGACGGCGTCGTCACGCTCTCCGCTCACACTCGTGATCGGCTGATCGGCAGCGGCGTCGCGGCCGAGCGCGTGCACATGATCCACCCGGGCGTCGACGTCTCGACCGCGGCCGCGATCGAGAGCCCGGACGAGTTGCAGCAGCGTCGCGCGATCATCTACGCGGGTGAGCTCGACGCGGGCGCGGCCGATCGATTGATCGAGCTGGCGCGGACCCTGAGCGAGCCAGCGCTGCGAGGCTGGACCCTGATCATCGCCTGCCGTCCCGATCAGATCATCGAGCATGACGAGCGCAGCCGGCTGTCGCGCGAGCTGGCCGGGGCGATCGGTGCGGGCCGGGTGGAGCTGCGCGGCGAGGTCGACGACATGCCCGCGCTGCTGCGCCGCTGCGCGATCCAGCTGTTCGTGGCCGACGAGGTCCATCGGCGCCTCGACATCCCGCTGGTGTTGCTCGAGGGCATGCGCGAGGGGCTGGCCCTGATCGCGCTGGATCGTGCGCCGATCCGCGAGCTGTTCACCACCGCAGCAGGACGCGGGCGGGAGATCGGCGCGCGCGTGGATCCAACGATCGGCCCGCAGGGCGTGGTCAAGGCGGTCCACGAGCTGTGCGAGCACCCCGAGGCGATGCTGGGGATCTCGCGTGACGCCGTCGCGCTCGCGCGGGAGGCGTTTTGTGCCGCGCGCATGGGGGCCGACTACGCCGCGCTGCACCGCGAGGTGCTGCGCCGCTATCTTTGACCCCCACAGAGACGTTGGCCCTTCGCCGACTGCAGCCGCTGACGCGTCTGGTCGCTTCGCTCCTCGGGGCCGTTCGTTCGCATCCGCATGTGTGCCCCCTACGAGGGGGCTCTGCACACACGGTCCAGCTAGAAGCCTTCGAGCAGGCGGGTGAACTCGCCTTGGCCCATCACCACGTTGGGCAGCCCGCGATACAAGCTCCCAACATCCCGCTGCGGCCCGCCCGTGTCGTGTGGCTCGTGCGGGATGTCGGCGTTGTTGGTCGGCGGCTTCACGAACCCCGCGTCGACGGCGATCATCAGCCGGCCCGTGCACGTGCACGGGTTCTCGCGATCCACGTGGTAGCAGCGCGGCGCCAGGTAGTCCTCGATCCGCTTGCGCGCGCGCGTGAGCCGGACCCGGTACGCGCTCTCCTTGATGCCCAGCATCTCCGCCGCTTCACTCGGTGACAGCCCGGCGAGATCCGTGAGCACGAACGACAGCCGCACGCCCGGCGGCAGACAGCCCAGCACCGAGGTCAGGCAGGTCCGCTTGAGCTCCCACAGCATCAGGTGGACCTTGGTCGGATCGTCACCCATGCCCACGTTGCTCAGATCGATCGGCCGCGTGATGTCCGAGCGCAGCACGTTGTCGAGCGACTCGAAGCTGTGATCAGAGCGACGCCCCAGGTTTTCCTCCATGGTCCGCGCCATCATCCCGAGCAGCGTGCGCGCGGGGTCGCCGTCATGGAGCAACTTCTGATCGTCGAGCTTGGCGACCTGCTGGGTGAGCTCTTCCAGGAAGCGGGCCGCGTCACGACGGGCGCCGCACATCTGGTAGGCGAAGGCGTAGAGATTGGGGAGCTCCTGGGTCAGCAGCTCGCGGACGGTCTGGGGCGGGCTCGACATGCGGAGTCCAGGCTATCACTGTTTGCTGCACCCCGACGCTCCCTTCCGTTCAGGCGTCCTGGCCCGCGCCGAAACAACTCTGGGCCGCGTCAGTGGGACAGCCGCGCATCCACGGCGTCCCAAAATTTTGCCTGCATGGTCGCGTCGCCCTCGAGCTCGTTGAGGCGGTTGATCTCTTGCATGCCGGTCGGGCTGGTCACATTGATCTCGGTCAGGTACGGGCCGATCACGTCGAGCCCGACGAACAGCTGGCCACGATCGCGCAGCCACGGGCCCACGATCGAGCAGATGTACCACTCGCGCTCGGTCAGCTCGGTCGCCACCCCCTGGCCGCCCGCGTGGAAGTTGTCGCGCAGCTCACCCGACGCCGGGACCCGCAGCACCGCCCCGATCGGCTCGCCCTCGATCAGCAAGATCCGCTTGTCGCCCGCGCTGGCCTCGGGGATGAACTGCTGCGCCACTGTCCAGCGGGTCTCGTCCGCGGTCGCGATCTCGAGCACGGTCGAGAGGTTGGGATCGCCGCGCTTGGCCTGCAGGATCTCACGGCCGCCGTAGCCCAACAGCGGCTTGACGATCATTTTGCCGCCCATGTCGTCGAGCGCCGCACGAAGATCCGGGATGCTCCGAAGCAGCCGGGTGTCCGGGATCAGCTGGGGAAACTCGAGCATGCTGAGCTTCTCGTTGAGGTCGCGCAGCCCCCCGGGGTTGTTGAGCACCAGGGTCCCGGCCCGATCCAGGATCCACGTCGCCGCGATGAAGCTCGGATCGACCGGGGGATCCTTGCGCATGAACACCACCGCGAACGAGCTCAGCGGCCGGGCGTTGGGCTCGCCGCGATCGACCATGGGCGCGAGCGGCTCGTCACTCGCGGGTCCCAGCCGGCGAGCTCGCGCCCACGCCACGCTGCCCGACAGCGACAACCCATCGAGGGTCACGTAGTGAGGTTGGTGACCGCGGCGCAGGGCCTCCGTGATCATCACGTAGCTGGTGTCGGCGCGGGGGTTGATCAGCGAGAGCGGGTCGAGAACGAACAGGACGTCGGCCATCGGCGCCAAGGTACTTCGAAAACCGGGCCGCGCCGTGGGTGGGCCTGTGGGCAGATCTGTGGACGACCTGTGGATGACTCGCACGCACCCCGCACCACAATTCGCGCGCCCCCGTGATCGCGACCTGAGCACTTGCTCCGGTCCCAATCCGGCGGGTAGTTGTGCCCGCGCTCGGGCTTGGCCAAGATCTCTAAATCTTGGGGGACCTGGGTTTGGCCAGGCATACTTGTAGGGCCTGTGACTACACCTGATCCCAAATCTGCAGCGGCGCTCGCCCGCGAGCTCCTACAGCCGACCTGGCCCCGGGTTCGACGCATCCCCCTGATCCGTCGGGAGGTGCGCGAGTCGTTGTCGGACAACGCGCTCGAGATCCTGTTTTGCTCGGCCGAGCTGTTGATCGAGGGCGACCGCGACCTCGAGACCCGGCCCTCGCTGAGCGACGCCGAGCGCGTCTACGCCACGGTCATGTTGACCCTGGACCTGTCGCGCAGCGCGGCGCTGCTGCGCGAGCGCCCCGACGAGGCCACCGCCGAGCGCGTCGCGGAGCTGATGCGCGGCAGCGACGAGGTCCGTCGGCGCCTGATCGAGCTCGCGCGCCCCAAGCTCGCCGAGCTGTTCGACGCGGCGCCGCGCTCGCTGAGGATCGAGCTGCTCCCGGTCGTGCGAGTGTCCGGCGCACGAATTTTGATCGACGGCGACGCAGTCGTCTCGCTACGATCCCCCATCAAGAAGGTGTACGAGGTGCACGGATGAACGAGGCCCACGACCAACTCGAGCTGAACGAGGCTGGCTCCGAGCCCGGCACCGAGCATCACTACACCGTGGCCGAGGTCGCGCGCCTGTTCGAGCTGCCCGAGAGCCGGGTCCGCTACTGGTCGCAGACCGGCTTCATCTCGCCCTCGGCCCGCAACGGGGCCCGGCGCTTCTACACCTTCAAGGATCTGATCTCGATCAAGGTCGCCAAGGAGCTGCTCGACGCTGGGCTGCCGCTTCAGCGGGTTCGTCGAAGCCTCGACGCCCTGCGTGGCCACCTGCCCCGGGTCGACGCTCCGCTCGCGCGCCTGCGGATCCGCAGCGACTGCGACCGGATCTTGGTCGAGGACGGCGACAACACCTTCGAGGCCACCACCGGTCAGCTGCTGCTCGACTTCGACCTCGAGAAGCTGCGCGATCACGTCGCCGAGGTCCTGACCTTGCCGTGGGTCGAGGGCAAAGACCCCGATCGCCGCGCCCCCGCGCTGGGCTCGACCAGCTCCTACGAGGCGTTTCAAGCCGGGCTCGCCGCCGAAGAGCAGTGGGACGGGGTCACCCTGGGCGCCCCCGAGTTCCTGGCCGCGCTCAGTCACTACGAGCAGGCCGTCGAGCTCGACCCCAGCTTCGCGGCCGCGTGGACCAACCTCGGCAGCTTGCTGGCGTTCACCACCGAGATCGACCGCGCGCGCGACTGCTTTGACCAGGCCCTGCGCAGCGATCCCGATCAGCCCGAGGCCCAGTGCAACCTGGCCGAGCTGGCCCTGCGCAGCGGCGATTTCGTGCTCGCGATCGGCGGCTTTCGTCAGGTCCTGCGCAACGACCCGGATCAGCTAGAGGCTCACTATGGGCTCGCGCGAGCGCTGCTCGAGGTCGGCGGCAAGGGTCAGGCGCTGGCCCACCTCGAGCGGTTCTGCGGACAGGTCGAGCGGCTGCCAAAGAGCGAGCGCAACGCGGAGCTCAAGCGACGCAAGCGACAGGTCGAGCAGGTGATCAAGCTGCTCCGCAAAGAGCTCGCCCAGTAGCAGCAGGCCACACCTGCGCAACGCACCGTCGACATTGCCCCAGCGATGTGCGACGGTTTTATCGTTGGACCGGTGACGATGATGTTGACGCGCAGACGTTGGATCCCCGCGGTGTTGTTGCTCCCCATGGCGATCGCGTGCTCGGTCGACGCGACCGACAGCGACGGCCTGACCTTCAACGGCGAGGGCGCCAGCGCCGCGGGCACCACCGGGGACGGCGACGGCGACACCGCAGACCAGGGCGACGGCGACGCAGACCAGGGCGACGGTGACGGCGACCCTGCGGGCGACGGCGACGCAGACGCAGACGGCGGCACGATCTTCGACGTGATCCCCGAAGACACCGGCGACGGCGACGTTGGCGAGTGCTGCGGCGAGGCCGAGTTCAGCTACATCTGGATCGCCAACAGCAGCCAGAGCACGGTCAGCAAGGTCAACACCCGGACCATGATGGAAGAGGGTCGCTACCTGACCAAGGCCGACGCCAACGGCAACCCCTCGCGAACCTCGGTCAGCGTCGACGGCCGCGCCGTCGCGGTCGCCAATCGCCGCGGCGGCATCATCAAGATCTGGGCGCGCGCGGACGACTGCGCCGGCCCCAACACCTCGACCGGGCCCAACGACGTCAAGCCCTGGGGCCAGGACGACTGCGTGGCCTGGTACACCGACTTCCCGCAGGCCGCGAGCCAGCGCCCGGTCGCGTGGACGACTGGGGTGATGGACGAGGTCACCTGCGAATGGAGCGATCAAAAGATCTGGACCGCCGAAGGCCGCGGCGGCAACGGCGGGGCGTTTTGTAGTGACGACCGGATCTACGTGCACCGCCTCGACGGCGACACCGGTGAGATCGAGGACACGATCGAGCTCATGTACCCGTGCACGACCTTTGGCGTGTATGGTGGGGTCGTCGACGCCAACAATGACTTTTGGATCACGCGGTTGTTCGAGGGCAGCCCCGGCGGCCTGCGCATCGACTTTGACACGTTGACCCACACCGAGATGGGGTCGTTCTACGGCTACGGGATCGCCGTTGATCACCAGGGCAAGATCTGGGGCGGCACCGGTGTGCCCGGCAAGTGGGACCCCAACCTCAACAGTTGGACGAGCATCAATGGCTCGATCATGAACTCCGGGGTTGGTCTCGCCGAGGACAAGCAGGGCCGCATGTGGGTCGGCATCAACGGCGGCATTCAGGCCTTCGACGCCGAGTCCATGGCGTTCGGGCCCCAGGTGCTGTTTCCGAACGAGACGATCCAGTCGAAGGGGATCAGCGTCGACGTGGATGGGTATATCTGGGCGATCCCTGATAATCAAAGTCGGGCGTATCGGGTTGACCCGGATGATCTCAGCTTTCAGTCGATCAGTGGGTTTGTTGGGGCGTATACGTATTCGGACATGACCGGCGGCTCGCTGTACAACGTGGCTTGTAATCCGCCGGCTTAGGTGCTCAGCTTGATTTCGCGCCGGAGGGGCACGACCGGACGGGCCGTGTCGCACATCGACCGCGCCAAGCGCCTTCAGCCCGGCTTGGCGTGGGCTGGCACGCGTGTCGTCGCCAGCACTGTTTTGCTCCCGATGCGCTCGTGAGTTCTTCGCCTGGACGCTCGGAGCCGGCCGGAGTACGATCGCCATGTGCCAACCCGAGAACGAATCCTCGCGCTTGTCGGTGTCGAGGCCCAGACACCACTGGCGCTGATCCGGACGCTCGAGAGGGGTCCACAGCCCGTTCGAGACGTACGGACCACCCTTCTACAACTCATGAACGACGGCTCAGTGGAGTTCGGCATCGACGGCAAAATTAGGCCGGCGGAGCCAATGCCGGCAGCGCGCGCGACCGCATGACATGCGAGACGAACGCCGGCACGGCCTGATCAAGCGTGACGATCAGCGATCCGCAGGAGCGAGCGACAGAGACCGGATACTTCATAGTTCCGCGCTGCGACGGCTGGCGGGAGTCACTCAGGTCGTTGCACCCGAAGAGGGTCATGTCTTTCACAACCGTCTAACTCACTCCCTCAAGGTCGGCCAGATCGGTCGCCGCCTTGCGGAACATGTCCAGACACGCTTCCCCGACGCCGTACGAGCGCTCGGAGGTCTTGACCCCGAAGTCGTGGAGGCAGCTGGGTTTGCACATGATCTCGGGCATCCCCCTTTCGGTCATGTGACAGAGAAAGAGTTGCACAGGCTATGCCGCGAACAGGGGCTAGACGCCGGCTACGAGGGTAACGCGCAGTCTTTTCGTATTCTGGCCAAGCTCGCCGTTAGGTCGGAGAACTATGCGGGTCTCAACCTCTCGCGGGCGACGTTGAACGCCGTGCTCAAATACCCCTGGCAATACGCGTCAATCGGCAAACACAGGAAGAAGTGGGGTGCCTACCCGGAGGAGAAGGATGATTTTGAGTTCGCTCGGCGCAACACTCACAGCGACCGGACCCTCGAAGCCGAGTTGATGAATTTTGCCGATGATGTCGCCTACTCCATCCACGACGCCGAGGATTTCTATCGGGCTGGACTGATCCCAATGGAGTTCCTGGTGTCCGATGGGCCCGAGATCGACCGAGTGATCAAACGAGTACAGGAGAGGACCGGCTTTACGCAGCAACAATTGGTCGTCGCGTGGGAGTCGGCGCTGCCGTTTGCATTCGACCGCCGGTACACGGGCACCGCTACCCACCGCTCAGCAGTCCGGAGTTGGACATCCCAGATGATCCAGCGCTATGTGCAGGCAGTCGACGTGAGCGTGAACGATGGCCGGCCAGCATTCACGGTTCCGGCCAACATTCGCCACGAGATCGAGTTGCTCAAGGGCCTAACGTGGGAATACGTGATAGAGAGCCCGACACTGGCGACCCAACAGATGGGACATCGCAAGATTATTCGTGGCCTGTTCGAGGCATACCTGGAGGCTGTATCTACCCGTCCGGCTGTGCTCCCGCCCCGGTTTCAGGACTACCTCAGTGGAGCGCTCGCTGATCAAGTCTACGGCCCGCTGGACCAAAAGCAACGCCAGGTCCGAACGGTAGCGGACATCATCGCCAACATGACCGACACCGAGGCGCTGCGCATGTATCGGCGTCTGCACGGGTTCTCACCCGGCTCGTTGGCCGAGATCGCTCCGATGTAGGCTCGTTTCCCGCGTCACACCCCTTCACCGCGGCGACGTGGGCTCGTCATCAGGCCCCACTGTCCGCACCGTGTTGTGCCTAACGTGGCATCGACGCTGAAGACGAGGCGCTCGGCTGGAGTCGCTCAGTTCCAGCGAGCGAACACGCTGCGCCGGGGATTGCTAGCGAAGCTACCGGTGACCAGCTCCCCGGTGGGACCGACCGTCAGCCCACGCAGCAGCGGCGGGTGAAACAAGCCCTCAACGTCGTCCTTGCCCATCACACCCACGCACAGTGGGTTCAGCTCAGAGTCCAGGCGCAGCACGAAGGTCTTGCGCTCGTTGTCTTCCCCCCACAGCGTCCCCGCCACGCCGAGGCCGTCGGGCGTGATGACCAGCTGCGTAGCCTCGACGTTCGTGGCCTCGCCCAGATCGTCGGGGAGCAGCTGGATCAGGTCACCAAACGCCAGGCTGTCGAGCTGCTGCCCACTGTCGCGCTCGACCACCGCCAAGAACGACGAGGTCTCGTTCGCCCCGACGCTGTAGAGCGCGACGAGCGAGTCGGTGTCGAGCTGCGCGAGGGCGTGGGGCGTGAACGGGTCGCCGGTCGCGAGACTGACCAGCTGCGTGGTCGCGGTGCTTGGCGGCTCGAAGCGAAGGATCTGCAGCTCACCGCCGCCGCTCGAGTCGGCCACGAGCACGTCGATCAGACCACCACTCATGACCACCCCGCGCGTGGCGACGTCGACAAGATCAAGCTCCGGCGCCACCGACCACAGCACCGCGCCAGTGTCCGGATCGAACGCGATGAGCTCGAGCCCGAGCGCGCCAAAGCTGCCGATCTGCCCCACGGCCAGCAGCGCCGCGCCAGTGTGCAGGAGCGAGGTGTAGGCGCCACCATCACCACGATGGTGGGTCCAGCGCAGGTCACCGCTGAGCCCGTCGAGCGCGGCCACGATCGCGTCTTCGAACACCATGTTGGCGTTGGTGCGGCCGCCGATGAACAGGTCCGCGAGGTCGTCTTGAACGATCACCAGCGGGTCGTCGCGGTGATCCGCCCAGGACACGTAGCGCTCCCACTCGAGCACGCCGGTCGCGGACCAGCTGCGAAACCATGCGTCGACGTTGACCTCGTCGTTGCCCGCGCCGATGACCGGGTTGACGCTCACGAAGCCGCCGTCGGACCGACCGCCGATCGGCGTGTTGCCGAGGTGGCCGTGGGTCGGGGTGGTGTCGAGGTGCGTCCACGTGCGCTCGCACTCGGGCGGATCGAGCGGCTCGGGCGGCTCGGGCTCGCCTGTGTCGGTCTCGGTCTCGATCCAATCGTCGCTCGAGTCGGTGTCCGTGCCCGGGTCGGGGTTGGCGGAGCTGGCGCTGGAGGATGCAGGATCGTCGCTGGAGGTCGCTGTCTCGCTGCCGAACCCGGTGCCCGTGTCGCCGAAGCTGCTGCCGTCGAAGGCGAACCCACCCGGGCCACACCCGAGCGCTCCGGTCGCTATCAACATCACAGAAACCCTCCAAGCAGTCGTTGACGCACGCATGATCTGACCCGCTCAATAGTGCGTGCGCGCGGCCCGACGTGCACGCTCGTATTTTCACGGCTCAGGTTCGCTACCAAAACGGAGTCTGGACGCATGGAGGACTGCGAGCGGGTGTGCGGCGGTGGAGCAGGCGAAAAGCGCGCGGCGGTGAGGGCGGGAGGCGAGCGGGCTCGGCTTGGCCAACTGAATCGATCGCCGCCCCCGAGCGCGCAAAATTGAGGCCATGGTTGTCAGGCCTCACGCGTGGCTCATCTTGATGCCACGCGGCGCGTCGACCTGCGTCGCCCCCACACGAGACGCACCAGCCAATGTTCTTCCGACGTATTCGCTCCAAAGGGTTGGCCCATTACTCCTATGTGTTCGGTGACGCCGGGCAGGCGGTGGTGGTCGACCCGCGTCGTGATCTGGACATCTACCTGCAGGTCGCCGCGCACAATCGCGCGCAAATTACCCATATCTTCGAGACCCACAGAAATGAGGACTACATCTCCGGTGCGTTCGTGCTGTCGCAGCGGACGGGCGCGGCGGTGTATCATGGAGAGAAGCTCAATTTCGCCTATGGCCGCCCGACCAGCGAGGGCGACAGCTTTGACATCGGCGAGCTTCGCCTGAGCATCCTCGAGACACCGGGACACACCGACGAGAGCATCTCGATTGTTCTTTGCGGCCCCGACCCAGCCAAGCAGCCGCTGGCCGTGTTCACTGGCGACACCCTATTTTTCGGCGAGGTCGGACGCACGGACTTCTATCCCGATCGCGCGCGCGAGGTCGCCGGCCTCCTCCATGACAGCATCTTCGACAAGCTGCTGCCGCTCGGTGACGGGGTCACGCTGCACCCCGGGCACGGCCCCGGCTCGATCTGCGGCGGTGCCATCGCCGACCGCTCGTTCTCGACGCTGGGCTACGAGCGGCTCGTCAACCCGGCGCTACAGCTCGACCGCGAGGAATTCATCGCGCGCAAGCTCGCCGAGCATCACTACAGTCCGCCGTATTTCCAGGAGATGGAGCGGCGCAACCTGCAAGGCCAGCCCGGTGCAAAGTTGCCGATCCCCAAGCCGCTCTCGCCAGAGGCCTTCGCGGCCCGAATGGCCGCCGGAATGATCGCGGTCGACGTGCGCAGCCCCGAGGCGATCATCGGCGCGATGGTCCCGGACAGCTACGGAAGCCCACACGACATGATCTCGGGCTTCGCTGGCTGGTACCTGGACTACCAGACGCCGATCGGCTTGATCGGCGGCGACACCGAGACTCGGGCCGACGTCACCCGGCAGCTGTGGCGACTGGGTTTCGAGCAGGTCGAGGCCTATCTACGCGGCGGCCTGCATGGCTGGGAGGTCAGCGGGCGCCGATACGAGAGTATCCCGACCCTGCATGCGGCGGATCTCAGCCACTGGATCAACACCGGGGTGCAGTTCACCTTGCTCGACGTACGTGGCATGGACGAGCTCCCGAGTGGCGTGCTGCCGGGCGCCACAAATATCTACGTGGGCGAGCTTGGGAGGCGCATCAATGAGGTGCCGGACATCCGCCCAGTGGTCACCTTTTGCAGCACTGGCAGGCGTGCAACCATCGCAGCGACGGTGCTGAAGCGGGCCGGGTTCTCGCAGGTAATGGTCTGTCTCGGCTCGATGCAAGCGTGCCGGGCAGTCGGCTGCCCAATCGTGGCGCCGGGTGAGTAGCCGCGCGTTTAATCGCTGGCCGTGAGAACTGGGGCACAGCCCAGCGCGGGCTCCGTGACCAGCGTCGCAGGCTCAGGGTCGTCGCATTTGATGTGTAAGGATACGCGACCCCCTGTAGGCTAGTGAAGGTGATTGACGCCGGTCGGGCTCGAGGCCGACCCGTCACTGGGGGGCGATAGCGCGCTGTCGTACAAATCACCGATTCGGGCCCAGTGTCACCGGGTGCACGGTGGTGAGTACGTGACAGGCACTACGCTAGTTTGTGTCGCAACGACCGAGCCTGGCCCGCTTCGCGCGAATATGGTGTTTCCAAGTCGCTTCAAGACGGCGCATCTGTCGCGGCCGCTCGAGGTCGGCCGGCGCTTGCATGTACCAGCGCAATTTGCTCTGATGCATCGTGCCTATGGCTCGTTGTTAATTTGCACGCCACGTCGCCGGACAATTGATCTTGATCGACACAATATACATGAAGGATCCGGCCCATCGGCCGGTCATCTCAACTGCGATTGCAACGTGGGTGGCCGCGATCGCGCTCCTGGCCGGGGCCTGCAGCTCGGAGGCGAGTGAGCCAAAGCCAACGGCAGTCGCGAGCTCGAGCGCAGCGCAACCCCTCGACCTCGACAATGCTGGCTTTCGCGACGGCGTGATCGCCTTCGTTCGCCAGGTCGCCGCAGGTAACCCGTACGTACCTTGCACGCTACCCTCGATCACGACACCGCTGCACGTCGTGGTCTCCATGCATGCCGCAGGCCAGCTCGTCGGTCGGGCGATCTCCACGCAGGACGATCTGTGCGAAGCGCTGACCCAGGCCACGCGACAGGCCGTCGCGGCGGCGGGCTTGGCCCCCGAACGCGTCGCGCAGGCCCGCTTCGCCGTAGAACTCACCCACCATAAATATGGGATCATCGAGTACGAAGGAGAAGGCCTGGAATTGGTCGGTGGCCAGGTGCCCGTGCGGGTGTTCGACAAGGCCATGCTGCGCCAGCGCATCGACGCGGGCAAGGCGTATCTCCTGCGAGTGATGGATCCCCACCTCGGGGGTGTGCACAAATACTACTACGCGCCCACCGATACCTTCGACGATCGGCTACACACGATCTACACCGCGTCGACCATCTATACTTTACTCGCGCTGTATGAACACGATCATGACGAGACCCTGCGCGAGCCGATTGATCGCGCCGCCGGGTTCTTGCTGTCCATGCAGCGTGTCGCGCCGGGCCAGCCGGGGCACGGCGGGTTCTCCTACTCGATGGACCGCACACGGCGGCAGCCAGAGCCGCGCTTCGTCGTTGGCACCACCTCCAAGACCATCTTCACGCTGATCGAGCTGCACAAATTGACCGGAGACCAGGCGTACCTCGACGCCGCCCGGTTGGGTGCGGACTGGCTGATGACCATGCAGGGCCTCGACGGGCGGGTGTCGGCAGAGCTGCACCTGACCGCAGACGGGACCTGGAAGGTGATCGAGAAGGAGTCCTTGTTGTACACCGGCCAGGTGCTCTCGGCGCTGTCGCGCCTGTACGAGGCCACGGCCGACCATCGCTACCTCGAAGCTGCTTCGCGTACGGCCGCGTATCTCAGCGCCAAGGTCGAGGCCAAAGGGTGCTACCTCGGCGACGACTTTCGCCCGGCCAACCCGATCTCGAGTTCGTGGACGATCCTCTCCTTGTTCGACTTTGCCCGCGCCAGCGACGATCCAGCGCTTCGCGCAAACGTGTATGCGTGCGCCGACGATCTCCTCAAACGCCAGATCAATGAGCCCACCGACGTCTACCGCCACGGCCGCTGGTCCGCCTCGCTGTCGAGCAGCGGCAACGGTTGGCTGGCCGAGGTCCTGTCCGAGCTCTACCTCGACTGCCCGGACACTGATCCCGACAAGTGCGGTCGGTACCGGAGCGCCGTCGTCATGCTGTTTCGACTGCTGATGCAGCACACCTACACCCCGGAGAACTCGTTCGTAATTCAAAATCCAGAGATGGCCAACGGTGGCCTGTTCTGGAATGCGCTCGAACGCTACGTCCGCACGGACTCGGTCTGCCACGCCATGAACGCCTATGTGTTCATGATCGACCACGTCCCAGACGGTGTGCTCGTCGAGCTGCCCGAGCCCCCTTTCGACGCTTTGCTCCATTCACGATAGGACACTGGTGATGAAGATCATACGACCCATCAAACTAGCAATTCTGACAATCATGGTTATGCCGCTTTTCAGCTGCGGCTTGTTCGACGAGGAGGAGGAAGACCCGTACGAAGACGTCGACGTCGGACCCTCCGAGCTCATCCCCGCCGCCTCGTGTGAGGACGTCGAGGTCAAGCTCAAGCTCAGGCTCGTGGAGGCGATGGACCAGCGCCTGGAGCTGAGCATAAATCGCGCCGTGATGGCGGCCACCTACACCTGCGAGGACTATTGGGCAGAGGAAGAGGAAGAGGAGGAAGAGGAAGAGGAAGAAGAGGAAGCCAGCGAATACTCGGAGACCAACGTTCAGGAACAGGACGTCGATGAGGCAGACTTTGTCAAGAATGACGGCGGGTACCTGTACGTGCTCGCCGATGGTCGGTTCCAGGTGCTGGACGCCTGGCCGGCGGAGCAGGCCCACGCGCTCTCGTCGTTTCCGATCGAGGGCACGCCGCGGCGGATGTACGTGCACGCGGACACGGCCGTCGTCTACTCCTCGATCGACGGCTACTGGCCCAACGGCCTCGACTCGCAGTGTACGTACGGCTACGACTGCGACTTCACCGGGGACGGGGCTCCCCTGCGGATCACGATCCTGGACATCAGCGATCGCGCAAACCCTGTGCTCACACGCGAGCTGGTGTTCGACGGCGCGTACTTGAACTCTCGGCGCGTCGGCATGGATGTTCACACTGCCGTGGCGTTCCCCGAGTTCAACGTCGAGGGCTTGTCCTACTGGCCGCAGGGGCTGCCAAACACGCCTTGCGGGCTGGAGGATCAGGGCTTCACGGTGGCTCAGGTGTATGAGTTGTTCGAGGAGCTGCGGGCCGCCAACCTGGAGACGATCGAGGAGACGGACGTGACCGAACTCCTGCCCTCGGTCCGCGACACGCTGTTTGACGGTGAAGGGAACGTGACTCAGTCAACCGAGGGCCCGCTGTCGGCCTGCGAAGGGATCTACCTTCCGCAGACCAACGACGCCTTCGGTTTCTTGTCGCTGGTGTCGTTCGAGATCGGCGAAGAGGACCCCGTGGCCGCGAGCACGATCATCAGCCGCCCCGGTGCTGTATACGGCACGGCGAACTCGCTGTATCTCGCAGTCCGAAATCGGCGGGACCCGAACGACCAGTCCTGGTTCCCAGAGCTCGCGGAGGAGGACAAAGAGGCCACCGTCGTGCATAAGTTCGCGCTAAACCCCGGCGGCGCGGCGGCGGACTACACAGCCAGCGGCGTGGTCAAGGGCCGCGTCCTCAATCAGTTTGCGATGGACGAGCACGAGGGCGTGTTCCGTATTGCGACAACCCACGGGCGCGTCCCGCAACCAGACGTGCACAGCACGATCACGATGATGGGCCAGGTCGGCCCGCAGATGCTCGAGCTGGGCCGGATCGATCACCTCGCCCCAACCGAGGACATTCGCTCCGTACGCTTCACCGACGACGTGGGCTACGTGGTGACGTTCAAGAAGACCGACCCCCTGTTTGTGCTCGACATCGTCGACCCGGTCGCGCCGAGCGTGCTGGGTGAGCTCAAGATCCCGGGGTTCTCGACTTACATGCACCCCATGGACCCGGGGCACCTCCTGACCATGGGCTACGACGCCGACGATCAGGGCAGCTTCGCATGGTTCCAGGGGATCCAGCTCCAGGTCATCGACACGACCGATCTGGAGAACCCTGCGTTGTTGCACAAAGAGGTGATCGGCACCCGCGGCTCGACCTCGGACGCGGCTACGAATCACTTGGCATTCACCTACTTCAAGGCCCGCGACCTGCTCGCCGTGCCCATGACCGTCTGCGACGAGGGCGGCGGCGGACAGTACGGAGACCAAATGACCTTCAGCGGGCTCATGGTCTATCGCGTGACCGTCGACGACGGGTTCGTCCTGCTTGGCGGGGTCAAGCACGCAGAGCCCGACCTGCCGAACACCTGGAGTAGCTGGTGTAACAACTGGTGGACCAAGACCAACTCCAGGGTCAAGCGCTCCGTGTTCATGGAGGACTGGGTGTTCTCGATCGCCCGGGATCTGGTCAACGTCGCGCACATCGCCGACCTCGATCATCCGGTCGCGAGTATCCCGCTCGAGGACTGAGTGGCCTGACCACAACGACGCCAGGCTGACGACCAGGCGCGCCGCCCAGGTCCTCGACGCCGAGGATCGGCCGAGGATCTGCCGAGGATCTGCCGAGGATCTGGGCGGCTTCGCGTTGCTGACCGTCAGAACTGAGCGACGATCTTCTGCGCCACCTCCGACATCGGGGATGCGTAGTTCGAGTCGCAGATCGAGTACAGGCTCCCCGGGCTGAAGGTGTCGCTGACCTCGCGCATGCGCACGGGCGGGACCGCCTGGGTCGGAGACCCTGGATCATTGGGGTTGGCGGCCTCGCAGCCGGGCCCGATCCCGAAGGTGTATTGGAATTGTGGCTCCGTCCCGCCGACGTCGGCGTAGAAGGGCGTACCGTCGCTCTGCACCCCGCCGATCACCGCGACCACGATCTCTCGATTGGGATCCAGCGCCTGCTTGACTTGCTGGAATCCGTCGAGCAGGCCGATGTAGCGACTCAGCGGGTGCAGGACTGCGTTCGCATCAGAGACGCCCTCCTGGCCATTGACGTCTTTGTTGATCGGGTCGCACGAGGTGTAGTTACTGGGGTCACCGGTGCAGCGCACGCCCGCGTTCCAGCACACCGCCGAGGTCGGGAACGAATCCGTGGGGTCGGACCAGAACACCTTGTTGCCGTCCTGCTCGAAGATCTCTGCGAAGGACGTGTTGTAGGAACAGTCGGCCTCGTCGGTGAGGAACACGACGGCGAGCACCGCGTCGGGGCGCGTGAAGCCATAGCTGGCTTCATCGGCGCTCTGGGCTCGGATCAACGCCAAGTACATGGACTCGAGCTGTGACTCGAAGCCGCAGCCGTTGATGCCTTGCGGCAAGAAGCAGCGCAGCGCCTCCGCGACGTTGGTGCCCGGCGGGAGATTGGTCTGACCGTCGATGCTCTGGACCCACGGGCGCGGGGACGCGACCGGGTCGACATCTGTGGTCGTTGGCTGGATCTGGAGCTCGGTGTTGTCCAGCAAGCAGATGTCGTTGCAGGCGATATCCCCGACATCGACCTCCCCGTTGTTGAACACGAAGTCGCCGAGGCGGGACTTGCACGAGCTCAGGACCAGGTTGCCGGCCTCGGGCGTGGTCGTTCCGGAGGGACACCATGGGTTGCCGCTGTCGGTGGTGGTGACGCCGATCCGGTAGTCGGCGTCTGCCGCCTCGAGCTCGGCGATGAGCACGTCCGCCGCGAGCGCGAGCGAAATCTGCTCCTCGCCCATGCTCCCGGAGTTGTCGACCACGAACAAGACGTCGACGCTGCGGGTGGGCGCGGCGGTGGTGGTGCCTGTGCCCCCGTCGCTGTCACCGGTGTCGCCGTCGCCATCACCGAAGTCGCCGTCGCCAATGGTCGGGCCCAAGCTGGTGGTGCCATCCCCGTAGAAGCCAGTGCCGCAGCCTACGACGGAGGCGGCGAGCAGGAACGACGTCAAACAGCGAGACCAAGCTGATGCGAGCATGACGCAGTATCCGCGCGAGCTGGCGGTGGGTCAACGGTGCTCCGTCGACGCGGTGCAGCGCCAGCAAGAATGACTCCTGACATGACGCTGTCAGCAGCGCGAGCGCGGCCCGGTCGCTCCTGACACCAGGCTGTCAGGAGTGCTCACGTAGGTTGTCGCCATGACCACGAAGCTTCAGAACCCCACCAAGCTGCTGCCCCTGTTCATCACCACCAAGCTTGGCGAGACCAAGGCGTTCTATGTCGACAAGCTGGGCTGGACGGCCACCCGCGACACGCCGGAGTACCTGCAGGTACGCAGCGACGACCGCGAAGGACCCGAGATCAGCTTCATGACACCAGACGCCGGGCCAGACCCGCTGCCGAGCTTCGAGGGCCGCGGCGTGATCGACAGTGTGCCGGTCGTGAACTCTGACGAGCACTACGCGAGTGTCCAAGCCCGCGCAGTAGCGCCAGCGTCCGATCCTTCGCTCAAGCCGTGGGGCTGGCGCAGCTACGCCGTCGCCCCGTCTGCCCACGCGCCAGCGTGACCTCGGCTATGGTCGGCGCGCCATGAGTCAAGGCGTTGCGTATCCCGCTTGGGGTCACGTCGACGAGCTATGGCGGCCGGCATTTCGGTGGATGGTGCGACAGCTGGACGCGCGAGGGCTCGGGACCGCGAGCGGTACGCCCCCGGTCTGGGCCTGGCATTCATGCGGGGCCTGGAACTGTCCGCCCGAGCGCGAAGACCTCGACATGCTGCTCGGTGGCGAGGCCCAACCCCATCTGCGCCTGGTGATGGTGAACCTCGAGGTCCCGGATGGGGACTGTCTGCTCAGCTACTACGGGCCGTGGTGTGACGTCATCCATCACAGCGTGACTCATGATGGCGAGATGCCGGGAACACGAGGATTGTGGTACGAGACAGGTCACATCCCAGAGCCGTGGCGCGAGCAGGGCAATGATCGAGATATTCAGGCGTGTCTCTCGCGCCTCGAGCGTCGTCACATTCTCGGCGTCGACGATCTCTATCACCCGAGGACCTAGACCGGATCCCGCGGGAGGTAGCATCACTCGACCAGATAGCCGCTACAGCGGGCAAGAGTGCTGCTCGTCGTCTGCGATCTTCCACCAACCCGACATTTGGGATGCCTTGTAGATGTCGTACATCTTGGGCTGCTGACCGCCACTGGGAGTACCCGAATATTGGTAGACCGCCTTGTACGCGTAGCCTCCCGAGTTCCAGTACTGGGTACCGTTACCACAGTACGAAGAATAGGCCGCGCTTGCCTCGTTGAGGCCGGCAAGTCCTACCCCGCCCATGATGGCGAGCGCGAGAGCGAACTTCTTGACTCGTGATATCGACATGCCCGAGAGCTAGCACCGAACATCCCAGCATCAAAGAAAGCTTCGAAGCGCGACGCAACTAACGCAGGTCTCGTTCTCGCCGCCGCCGCAAGCCCACGAGCGCCAGAATTCCGAGGGCCGACCACCCGAGCCCCCGGCCCGGTGTGGTCTCGGTCGCACAGTTGCAGCCCTCATCGTCGAGCCCGCCGAAGTCATCGCCGCCGGTCCCGGTCTCGCCGCCGGTCTCGTCGCGCCCGCCGTCGTCGCTGGTGTCCCCGCCCTCATCGCCCCCCGGATCGCCATCGCCATCGCCATCGCCGGGCTCCGGCCCCTCCCAATAGGGAAGGGTCAGATCGATCGTGTCGAACGCGATCTCCTCGTCGATGACAGGTAGATCCACGGGGATCTCGATCCCCGCGATGTCGTACTCGTCAAACAGCACGGTCACGACCAGGTGCGGATAGATGATCAAGGTTGGCATCGTGCGCAGCTGGCAATACGCGGTAGCCGGCAGCACCACGTCCTCGGGCCCCTCGCCGGGGTCGATCCACTGCGACTGGCCCTCGAGCGTGAACGAGGTGATCTCGCCGTCGGTCCCGAGGACTTCGATGCGGTTGCACTCGAGCGAGGCCTCGATGTCGACGAACAGCGCGATGTCGAGGTTGCCCGACAAGATCACGATGTCGGGCACGAGCGGGATCGAGACCAGATCGAGGGCGCCGCTCTTGTCGGTGATCGTGACCGGGCGATCCGGGTTGCCCTCGAGCAGGTAGGGCGTGAACATCTCGGCGGCCTCGATGCCCCAGTCGTAGGGCCCGAGCAGGTCCGACTCCCACTTTGCGAGCGAGACGTCGACCTTGACGCTGGCGACGAGCTCGAGCCCGACATCGTACTCGAAGAACCCGGCCATCGGGTCGCCCTCGAAGCGGAGCTCCTCGGTCTCCCAGTCGTAGTACGCCGTGCCCGGGAGATCGATCGTGACCGAGTTTGCCGCGTCGGCGAACAGCCGCAGCTGGACCGGCGAGTTGGCCGGGATCCACCCGGTGTCGACCGCCGCGTCCTCGAAGCCGAGCAGCAGCTGTTCGTAGGTGGGCGAGAAGTCCGACTGCTCCTCGGGCCCGAGCGCGCCTGCGAGGGAAGGGGTCAGACACAGGGCGCAGAGCGCAGTGATGCCCGCGCACACGGAAGGCCAAGTCATGCCGCACTCTACTTGGAAATGACCCCCATTTGCGAGTCTGCCATCAGCCAGCGTGCGGTAGCGAGCACCAGCGCGAGGTTGTCGCGCGCCGCGGGAGCATGCACCCCAACCGGGATCCACTCGTCGCCCTGCTCGACGAACCGGGCCGAGAGCATCGCGGCCTCGCCGAAGACCGCGACGCGACCGCCCTCGAATTCCCGCACGGCGGCGACCGGCCAGCCTCCGACAGCCTGCTTCGGCGTGTCGGCGTCGAACTCCCAGGCGACCGCGGGCATCAGCGACACGCCGTCGTCGGGCATGACCAGCAGCGTCGCGGCCTCCGGCGGTGCCTCGAACGCCTCACCGGTGAACGACTGCACCTGCTCGAGCCCCGCCGTGATCGGGTGTCCCGCGACGATCGTCGCGTCCTCGCGCCGAAACTGGATCATCGAGCGATCGACGCGACCGGGCTCGGGCTCGCGAAACGCGAAGCCATTGTTGAGCGTGAATCCGAAGCGCGCCCCGAGATCGGCGGCCGCCCCGGGAAACGGCATGTGATCGGCGATGAGCCACAGCGACCCACCGCCGGATACCCACGCCTCGATTGCCTCGAGCTCCTCCGGGCCAAACGCCGAGGGGACCGGCAGCGCCCAGTTGTCGAGGTTGCTGTCGTGCAGCGGGTTGACGACCACCAGCAGCTCGAGCCCGGCCAGCGCGTCCGCGTCGAGCGAGTGCTCGAGCGTCGAGACCACGAAGCCGTCCGCACGCAGGGCGTCGGCGAACACGTCGTAGTTGTGCGGCATGGCGTAGTTGTTGTGGGCGATGTCAATGCCGACGCGCGGCCCGGCTCCACGCGCGTGGCTCGGATCGGGGACTTCGATCCGATAGCGCGGCCCGCCCTCGACATCCGGCCCGCCCTCGACGATCACGCGCGGCCGTGCCGGGGTCGCAGGATCCGACGCCGCGCTCGGTATCGCGGGCTCTGGCGCCTCCGCGGCGCCGCGTCGATCGACGCGATTGGGGTCGGGCCCGGGCTTGCACGCGAGCAGCGCGAGTCCAAGCAACGGGAGCCCCGGCATGATCTGGGCGCGCATGGCCACCAGCCTAACGCAGCGCGACTCGGGTCGGCGATCGAGCGCACGAGCTCGGTCGACCGCCTGTTCCAGCGGGTGGAGTCGCACGCTCGGCAACCGCGCGAGCGCTTCGGCGTCGGGCTGCTCGAACACCCGTACGGCACGACGTGCGACCCTCCATGGACATGGGATCCACACAGCAGTTCGCCATCGACGTCGAGCTCCCGATCGCCCGGCCGCCCGACTTCGTGTGGGCGGCGCTGACCGACTGGGAGGCAGCGGGCGCCTGGTTTCGCTCCGGGATCGAGCGCGTCGAGCCGCCGCCGGACGGCACCCGCAACCTCACCATGGTCAGCTTTCACTTCGGGAGCGAGGTGGAGGAGCGCTCGATCCAAAACTGCAAGCCGCCCGAGCACCTCGACCTCGTGTGGGCCGAGCGTAGCGTCATGGTCGTGCACAGCTACACCCTGCGGCGCCTCGATGACGGCAACACTGCCGTCCGGCTGCGCGTGACGGTCGGGTCCGACGGCCTCGGCGTTCTCTGGCGTCGGCGCATTGAGAAGCGAGTCGTCGCGGCCGACCGCGAGCAGCTCGACCGCTTCAAGGCCTGCGTCGAAGCTCGGTAGCAACGAACAAAAAGTCTGTAGGCTCGATCGCAGCGACACCCCGCAGCGAGAGGACCGACGGGGTTGCGTGTGTCACTCGAACTCGAATCGATGCCGGTGGCCGGGTCGTGCGCCCACCGTCCGCCCGACTCGCCGTTCAGTGATCCGTATTCGATCTTCCGGGATCCAGTTATGGGCCGGCCCCGAGCTCGCTGCTATCGCGAGCCAACATGCGGGCGATCGAATACCGACGATACGGGCCACCAGAGGTCCTCACCCTGACCAACGTGCCCAAGCCGACCCCGCAGCCCGACGAGGTGCTGATCCGGGTGCGGGCCACGACGGCCACGGCTGCCGACGCGCTGATGCGCCGGGGCGAGACCTTGCAGGGCCGGCTCGTGCTCGGTCTGCTGCGGCCGCGGAGCCGGTTTCGGATCATGGGGATCGAGATCGCCGGCGAAGTCGAGGCGGTCGGACGATCCGTTCGCAGCTTCGCCCAGGGTCAGCGGGTGTTCGGATTCTGCGGGTTCTCGCTGGGCGGCTACGCGGAGTACTGCTGCTTGCGCGAGACGGCGTCGCTCATCACGATCCCCGATCAGCTGAGCTACGAGGACGCGGCCGCGCTGGTCGACGGGGTGACGACGGCGATCTTCTTCTTCGACAAGGCGAAGCTCCAGCGTGACGAGCGGGTGCTGATCATCGGCGCGTCGGGCAGCGTCGGATCGGCGGCGGTCCAGGTCGCCGCGCACCGGGGCGCCGTGGTGACTGGGGTGTGCAGCGGTCGCAATCGGGAGCTCGTCGAGTCGCTCGGGGCCGACGATGTGATTGACTACACGCGCGAGGACTTCACCGAGACAGGCCGGACCTGGGATGTCATCTTCGACACGGTGACCAAGACGACCTTCCGACACGCCAGGCGAGCGCTCGCCGACGGCGGCCGCTACCTGCCGACGATCGGCGGGCTCGGGGCGTTTGTCCGCTCGGCGTGGTCGCGGCGAGTCGGCCGAAGGAAGTTCGTGTTTGGGATGTCGGTCGACAAGCACGCCGAGCTGCGGCAGCTCGAGCAGCTCGTGGCCGAGGGCGCCGCTCGTCCGGTCGTCGACCGACGTTACCCGCTCGAGGATCTGGCGCTCGCGCACGCCTACGTGGACACGGGCCGAAAGCGCGGTAACGTGGTCATCACCGTCGACTGAGATCCTCACTTGCCCCCGCCCATCACCATCGAGTCTGTCGCCCAGATCCACCAGATGCTCGGTATGGGCGCGGTCGTGGATCCGCTGATTACGTTCATCGACAACCACCGCGACAAGCCGATCGAGCCGCTGGTGATGAACGTCCGAATCGTCTCGCGCCTCTACGCGATCAGCCTCAAGAACGGCAGCGAGTGTGGGATCAACTACGGACGCCGGAGCTACGACTTTCAGGCGGGCAGCCTGATGTTCGTCGCGCCCGGTCAGGTCGTCACGCCGATCGCGGAACCCGACCAACCGCGCCCCGACGAGCCGAGCTGGACCCTCATCTTTCACCCCGATCTGCTCCGCGGCACCGCCCTGAGCGATCACAAGCGCAGCTATCGATTCTTCGACTACGCCAGCCACGAGGCGCTGCACGTCAACGACGAGGAGCGCCGGGTCGTGTGCGACATCGCCGACAACATCCGCGCGGAGTGCAGCGAGGGCCGAGGAGCCGACGGCCACAGCCGCGAGCTGATCGTGGGCAACCTGGCGCTGTTGCTTGGCTACTGCAAGCGCTTCTACGCGCGCCAGTTCGACACCCGGGCCCACGCCGACAAGGACATCGTCATCCGGTTCGAGGCGCTCCTGCACCGCTACGTCGACTCGGACCGGCTCACACACGAGGGGATGCCCAGCGTGCAGCTGTGCGCCCGCGAGCTGGGGCTGTCCCCCAACTACCTCAGCGATCTGCTGCGCCAGGAGACCGGCCTCAGCGCGCGTCAGCACATCCACGACCGGGTCGTGGACAAGGCCAAGGACCTGCTGCTTGGATCCGAGCAGACTGTCGCGGAGGTCGCGTACGCGCTGGGGTTCGAGTACCCGCAGCACTTCTCGACGCTGTTCAAGCGCAGGACCGGCGTGTGCCCGTCGCAGTTTCGGGCCTGACGAGTCCGTGTCAGGTCGCTGGCGCCCGCAAGCGGACCTAAAGCGGGGCCCGAGCTGACCACACTGCGCGAGTACACGCAGCCTCAGTTTCGCGCGCAGCGAATGCCCGCGCCGAGCCAATACGCAGCAGCGGAGCCCGGGAAGCGCTTGGCATTGCGCAGGCTGACGACGTTGTAGTTCCACGATCCGCCACGCAGGACCCTCGCGCCGTTGCCCGAGACGTTGCCGCAGTCCTGACAGTCGTTGCCCGCGCCCGCGTACCAATCGGGATCATGGAAATCCAGCGTCCACTCCCAGACCGAGCCAGCGACATCGTGCTGGCCCCAACGCGCGGCGCCGTTGGGGTGGGCGAACACGTTGATGTGGGTGCTGTTGTTGCTCTGGTTGTAGTTGGCGAGTGAGCCGCTCGCACCCGGCTGTCCGAGCGCCCACCGCTCGAACCCCGCTCAGGGATTCGAGATCAGCACGCTCAAGCCGTTGCTGCCGTCGCTCCCGACAACCAGGTCAGGCTCGCCGTCCGCGTTGAGATCGCCGACAGCCATCGCTATCGCGTTGGGCTTGGCGTGAAACAGCACGGCGTCATAGAAGCCGCCCCATCCATCGCCGATCAGGATCCCGAGGTTCCCGGGGCTGCCGTCCCGCGCGGTCGCCAGATCGGGGATGCCGTCAGCGTCGAAGTCAGCGGTGACGAGCGGGGTCGGGTTCGTGAAGGAGGTCGGGAAGTCGAGCAGCATCGGGTGGAACATGCCCTGACCGGTCCCGTAGGCGACGCGAATCGAGCTGGCGGTGTAGCGGGCGGCCGCGAGGTCCACGTGACCGTCGAGGTCAAAGTCGTCGATAGCCACGAAGGGCAAGTTCGCGCTCATCGGCAGGTATTGCTCGTTGACCCCGTCGAATTCCCCGTTCCCAAAGTTGTAGAGGATTGTGGGCACACCGGAGGACGCACCCACGATCAGCTCGGGCGCGCCATCGTCGTTGATGTCTGCGGCGAAGATGTTGGTGGGTCCCCCGGAGCTCTCGATGTCGTATGCGGTCTGGGCCCCGAACACGCCCGCGCCGTTGTTCAGGCGGACGGAGACCTTGCGGTCGCCCGAGTCGCCATGAGCGAGGTCGAGGTCTCCATCGAGGTCGAGGTCGGCGAGTAGCACACCGCGAGGCGAGTTGAACGTGACGTACTCGGTAAAGGTCGAGAACGCGCCAGCACCATCATTGAAGTGGATTCGAACGCGGTCGGTATTCGCGGATGGGGTGACCGCGTCGATGTCGCCGTCGCCATCCACATCACCGACAGCGAAATCGCCGGGCACGCTCGGGACGGCGATGCTGCTGACGGCCACGAGCGCGCCCGTGCCGTCGCCAGCATACACGCGCAGGGTATTGCTCGCGGTCACGAGCACATCGACATGCTCGTCGCCCGTGACTTCGGCGATCTCGACGTCCCAGACAGTTGACAGCGCGTACTCGGCGGTCGGCAAGAAGCACAGGTCGCCCGGGTACGGCAGCCCGTTTCCACAGCCGGGTAGGCCTGGCTCCGGCTCCGGCTCTCCCATGTCCGGCAGGCCGCCGGTCTCTGTCTCTGTCTCGGAGTCGGTGTCAGTGGAGTCGGTATCGGTGTCGGTCGAGTCGGTGTCGGTCCCAGTGTCAGTGTCGGTGTCGGTGTCGCACCCAGGATCGGGGTCGCCGTCACCGTCACCGCTTCCGTTGCCCGTGCCGTTGCCTGTGCCGTTGCCTGTGCCGTTGCCGTTGCCGTTGCCGTTACCGTTTTGAGGGTCACAGGCGGTGGAGAGTGAAAGGGCGAGCAAAAGATTGACGGAGAGTTGGAGCTTGGTCATTTGGTACGATCTTCCGAGTGGCGATATCAGTGCGTCTGATATCGGCTGCATTGGCAGCCACCATTGAGCAACGATGGCCGCAATTGTCCTGGAGTCAGCGGCCAACGTTCAATTACGACGTCGGATGCACCCCCACGCCAAATTTATTCACAGCCCAGTTTGCCTACACGTCGCCCACCCATGCGCACAGGCGTAGAGGAGTACATCTATCAACTCGCGGTAGGGGTGGTGGCGTAGGCGAAGTCACGCAACCGTGACGGCCGGAAGCCGGAGACCCAGCTCGGGGGGAGCTCAGTCTCGGTGATCTCCGCGGTCGCAGCGGGCGCGCTCGTGGTCGGGACTTCCGCCGTCGCGCAAGCAGTCAGCCATGAGCACGCCAGGATCCCGAGCGCGCGTCGCATGAGTGTCATTCGGCCATCGCGATTTTCGACTGTCAACCGCTCGGCCGGGTCGAGCGCTACCGCTCCACCACCTCGATCGTGATCTGATCATAAATGATCACGCTCTGATTCGGATACGGCAGGTGATCATTATACTGCAACCCAATCGAGAACGTCACAGGGCCCGCCTCCGTGAACCGATCTGCCGGGATCCTCGCAGTCGCCGTGGTCCCGCTGACCCCCACACTCTCGCTGGGGCGCAGGCTCAGCACATAGTCACCATTACAGGTAATGGCATTGTTCAGGCACGCCGGATAGTCCGACAGCATGTACACGTGCGCGTGGCCCTGGGGCACGACCGCGCAGGCGGGCAGGCACATGGCAGCGTCGGGGCCCCAGGGATCGCAGGGGTCCTCGACCCGACAGTCTTCGCCGCTCTCGACGAAGGCGAAGTTGCGCGCGGCGACGGTGACATCGAGCGCCTCACCGAGCACGTGCACATACCCTGGCAGCGGCGAGACGAGCGCAGCCTGGGGCCGCGATGGGTTCTCGGCTTCGAGATAGAACACGGCCGAGCCAGTGGCGCTTGGGTTGGTGTAGGGCGTGCCGTCGCCGTAGACGGCCTGAACGAGCAACCGATGGGCCCCCGGCGCGAGCGAGCTGATGTCGAGCTGGGCGCCCTGCGAGATGATCGAGGTGGTCGAGATCTCCGTGCCTGCGATGCTGACCACGAGCTTGCCCTCGCCCTCGGTCTTGGCGTTGCTGTCGCTGACCGTGAAGTCCTCGGCGGTGTAATTCACGGTCAGCGTGGCGGTCCCGAACTGCACGTTCTGCAGCGACTCGGGCCCGGTGACCCGGACGTGGGGGCCGCTGTCGTCGACGCAGCGGAACTGAAAACAGGTCTGGGTCTCGCCGCACTCGGTGCTGGTCTGGCAGTAGTAGACATCCGACAGGGTCTCGTCGAAGTCGGCGGTGTAGCAGGCGACCATGCCAGCGAGCGCGAGCGTGGCAGGCAACACGAGAGCGAGTGAGCGATACATGGCGGGTGTCCTTAGAAGCGACCGTGGAGTAGCAGGCCGGCGTGGCCGGGTCCGAGGCTGGGGACCAGCGTAGCGTGGGCGCCGGCGGCCTTGTTCTGCTTGGCCAGGCCGACCGCGAGCAACGCGACCCCGGTGAGCGCGACGGCGCCACCGACCGAGATCGTCAGGACCTGGTTGAGCTGCGCTGCGCGGCCGCTCGAGTCGAGCCCGCGGGCCTGCTCGAGCGTGACCCGCTCGGGGTTGCCACCAGAGACGACGTCGTCGAGCGACTTGGAGAAGTCGCTGGCGCGCAGGCCAAAGACCACACCACCGACTGCAGCGACGCCCACCCCGACACCGGTCAACACACCGCCCGAGATGATCAGGCCACGACCTGGGTTGCGCTCGGGCTCGGGCTCGGGCTCGGGCTCGGGCTCGGGCTCGACAATCGGCGGCTGCTCGGCCTGCTCGGCCTGCTTGGCCTTCTCGAGCTCGATCTGCTCGTTGATGCGCTGGATCTTGTTCTCGGTGTTGACCTGGTCCGCGGGCTGCTCATCGAACGCGCTCATGTACGAGCGCAGGTAGGCCTCGTAGGAGATCACGGCCTGCGCGAGGTTTCCGAGCGCCTCCTGACACAGGCCAACGTTGTAGTGAAACACCGGCGACGGGTAGAGGCTCTGGGCGTCGAGAAACAGCTGCAGGGCCTCGCCATAGTTGCCCGCGTCGTACGCCGCCTTGCCGTCGTTGTAGGCCTTCATGGCCCGCTGCTCGGTGTCGATCTCGGACTTGGCCGTGGCGTCGTCCTTGGCCGGGGCCGCGAGCGCTAGATCGGGGAGCGACGCGGTGACCAGGCAAACACCAACGGCGAGCGTGCAGTATTTGAGTTCGTGCAAGTCGGCAGATCTCCCGCGCGAACTATATCAGCGCCGCTGGTAGACAGCCACGCGCAGGTACTGGCCCTCATCGTGGCCTGGCGCGATCGGGTGATCGGGGCCCGCCCCCCACCGCGCGACTCGGGCCATTGAAGTGGAGCCAGCCGCGTCGAGCACCGCGCGCTCGAGCTCATCCCAGCCGAGGTGGTGACTGCACGAACACACGCCGATGACCCCAGCGTCAGCGAGCCGCGGCAGCACCCGCGACAGCGTGCGGGCCATCGCCTTGATCGCCCGCGGGAGATCTCGCCGGCTGCTGGCGATCTTGGGTGGGTCGAAGATCGCGGCGTGAAACGGACCACCGACGGTCGGACCGTCGAGCTGCGCGAGATCGCCGAACATGTCGGCGGCCACGGCCTGGATCTGATCCGCGACGTGGTTGGCGGCCGCGTTGTGGCGCAGGTGATCGAGCGCGGTCGCGCTCTGATCCACCGCGACGATCTGCGCGCGCGGACACGCGGCCGCCATCGCGACAGCAAAGCCGCCGACGTGACAGCCGAGGTCCAGCACCCGCGGCGCGTCGATCGACCGGGCGGCCACGAGCTCGGCGAAGCGCCGACGGTTGTCGCGTTGATCGTGGTAGGCCCCGGTCTTCTGCATCGCCGGGGCCGCTGACGGCTCGGCCTCGCCCTGCCCGCTCGGCGCCCGAAACGGGGCCGTGAACGTCAGGCCGTGCTCGAGCCACTCGAGCGCGGGCGGTCCGTTGCTGGTCCCGTCGCGCGCGTGAATCTCGAGCCCGGGAACAAACCCCTCGCGCGCGGCCGCCGACTGGGCCATCAGCAGGATCTGTCCGCCTGGCACCGGCGCGCGCGCGCTCAGCCACGCCAAGATCGCGTGGCGCCGAGCGGCCATCGGCGCCGTCGTGATCTGCACGACGCGCCAGTCGCCAAATCGGTCGACGACCACACCCGGGAGACCGTCGCCCTCGCTGTTGACCTCACGATATCCGGTCGTGACTTCGCGGGTGGCCTTCGCTGCCAAACCCAGCGCCTCACGTCCGCCCAGCGCGGCGGCCAGACGTCGCTCGAGCCAGTCCGCTGCGGGCGGCTGCGGGCCTGCGCTGAGCACCCGCAGCAGGATCCGTGACTCGGGCGAGTACAGGCCGTGCGCCACCACCTGACCGCGATGATCGACGAGCTCGGCGATCGCCGTTGGATCGGGGGGCCCAAGCACACGCGCGACCTGGCGCTCGCGGATCCATCGGACGCGACCCGGATCGATCCGGCCCGCGTCCCGACGCAGCTCGATGCGTACGACCATCCCGCGGGATGCTACCCGTGGGACCCGATGGGGGCTATGTTCGCTGGAGTGTCGAACCTGCTCTCGCTCGTGCTGCTGCTCGCTGCGCCGTCGATCGCGGACAGCCCGGCGCCCGCGCCCGCGCCCGCGCCCGCGCCTGAGGGCCCACCTGCACCGCCGCCGAAGGTCGAGGGTCCGGCCCCCGACGCTCCACCGCCCGACGCTCCGCCGCCCGACGCTCCACCGCCCTCGCTGACCTCCGACCCCGACGCCAACCCAGCCGGATCGATCCCTCCCAACTCGCGCAACAGCGCGGGCGGATCACCGTGGGGCACGCCAACCCAGAGCCAGAGCCAGAGCCAGAGCCAGAGCCAGAGCCAGAGCCAGAGCCAGTACCCGCCGTCGCCCGCCGAGTACGAGTACCCCGAGCGCGACCTCGACGAGCTCCCCTACGGCGCGACAGCGGCTCGCAAGTCGGCGGTGCAGCGCAACAACGACGTGCTGGTTCGCCCGTTCTCGCGGCCGGTCTACTCGATCGCGGCCTCGGGTCGGTTCGGGACCTTGCTGACCGGCGGTGCCGAGGTCGTCCAGCCATTCGGCTACGGGTTCGCGGCGCAGCTGCGCATCCACTTCGTTGGCGTGCTCAAGTCGCGGTTCGGCGTCGAAGTCCACGCCGGCCACACCCGCTTCACCCAGAGCAACCAGTACGAGGGCGTCGACGGGGGCACCGCGATCAAGCGAATCACGCTGCTGACCGACACCGACTTCAGCGCGGGCCCGTCGCTGCAGATCCCGCTTGGGCCGCTGTTTTTGCAGTTTGGCGGCAGCGGTGGCGTGGCGCTCTCGACCCTGTTTCGCCCCCACTCCGCCGACTCCAGCGACGACGAGACCGTGAGCACGAGCAACTTCATGCTGCGCGGCGGTGTGAGCCTTGGCGTGCCTGTGCTCAATCGACACGGCCTGACGATCGGCGCGGGCGTGCATCACATCTTCTCGCCGCGCGAGGTCGTGATCGATCCCCAGGCGGCCGAGCCCGCGACGACCCGTCCGTTTGGGACCTGGCTCGAGATCCTGCTCGGCTATCAAATTTGGTTTTGAGGCAATCTGGTCTTGACAGGCCTCAGCCCGCAATCGCGGCTGCGGGCTGACTGGATCGGATCCGCAGGCGATACACGCTATTTTCGGTCTCGACGTAGAGGACCGCGTCGTCGGAGGTCGTCAACACCCGACGGACCGACGTCGTCACCATGCGCCGACCATTTGGATCGCGAAACAGCACCATGCCCCGACCGACGACCGGGGTGGACAGCAGGTAGCCTTCGTAGATCCGGCCGACCGTGGACGTGTTCAGCGAACCATCCCGGGCAGTTCGGATCTTCGTTGCGACCACCGACAGCACCGTCTCGTAGAGTATCGCCGAGGCCGCAAGGGCGCCACGGCATTTTTGGGGCTCGATCCTGCGCGGTGGGCTTGCACTCGCGCGCGGCCAACGGCACCAGCACGCGCTGGAATGGTCTAAATGGCATGTGCACCGATGTGGGACGGGTGGGCGGTACCTCCGCGAGCTCGAGCCGCGAAATCTGCCACCGCGTGAATCGTGGCTCGCTCTAGATCGGCTTGGCGGCCGGCGCGGCTCCGCTCGCGTTCGTGCGAGCGCGCTTCGGTGGCTGATACAGGCGCGCGATCGAGTCGACGGCGACCCAGCCCTCGAGCCCACCAGGAAGCCGCACGCGCAGCCAGCCGGAACGCTGGTCCAGCACACGAACGCGGGAGCCGCCTTGCATCGTGAATGCCACGGGAAGATGTGCGCCGGGTCCCTCACGAACCTCGACGACCGTGTCGAGCACGACTGCGTCTGGGTGATCCGCGTCGGCGGTGATCGCCAGCGCGTGCAGACCTCCGCCGAGGCCAAACGCCAGCGCGAACACCAGCACCAGCGCGCGGCCGATCCCGCGGGACTCGCCCGCCGTGCCCATGCGCGCACGCCAGCGACGCACGGCCACGGTGCCGACCAAGAGCCACGCGCTGATCAGGCTGATCCACGCCAGCGCCTGCCCGGCGAGCACGCCGACGACGAGATCCCACCAGGTCGGCGGGCGGGAGATCCTCGCGTCGTTGACCTCGGCCTGAACCTCGGCCTGACGGCGGACGATGCCACGGTTGCGGCGCGCCGCCTCGGCGACCTCGACGCTGGGCCGCGCCTCCGGCTGCAGCGCGCGCTCGAAGTGATAGGTCGCCCGGCCGAGCTCGCCCAGCTGCGCGTACGCAGTGCCCAGGTCGTAGTCGAGCTGAGCGGAGCGGCCCGGCAGCAGCTCGAGCGCCCGCTGCCAGTGCTCGATCGCCCCGGCCCAGTCGTTGGCGGCGGCCGCTTCGCTGCCCGCGGCGTAGGCGTCGTCGACCACGTCCGCGCGGGCTTGGCTCGACCAGCCGAGCCCGAGCGCGAGTGCCAGCGCGAGCCCACGTGCCACCCCACGCCCACGCCCACACCCGCGCTGGCGCCCGACTGCCTGCCCACATCCGTAAACCTCAGCGCTCATGCCCGCCTCCAGGTGCGACGCCCGAGCAGCGCCCGCGCACGCTCGAGGTGCTCGCGCCGCTGGGCGACGTCGCCGCTCCCGGCCCCAAACCGCGCGGCGTCGCAGGCGTCGAGCAGCTCGCGCAGCTGCGTGACCTCCTCGGCTGCGACCCCGCGCTTGTCGAGCAGCTTCATCAGGCGCTCGCGCGTGAGCCCGACACCCTCGGACCCAGCCCGCTGAACCGCGGCCGCCTGCAGCAGCGCGGCGAGGTTCGGATAAAAGCCCTCCCCGCTGTCGACCGCGGCGTTGGCTTCGTTGAGCAGCGCGCGGCGGCGTGCCAGCTCCTGGTTGCGGGCCCGCGCGTCGTCATCGGGGCCGAAGCGCTCGCGCAGCTTGGCGCCGAGCCAGCCCAGACCCAGCACGGCGGGGGCGGCGAGGCTGCCCACCCACCAGCGCTTGGAGGTCAGCCTGCGCTCGCGCGGCGTGACCCGGGGCAGGGTGTCGCTCGCGATCGCTGGCGCGAGCAGCTCGTCGTCACCGCGCTCCCCCCCGTCGTCGCGCTTGCTCGTGGGCTCGGGAGCCGGGGCCGCGTCGGGGTTGGCCTCGACCACCAGCTTGATCGGCTTGGATTGGGCGACTTTGTACTCGCCCGCGTCGGGATCGAAGTAGGGCAGCTCGAACGCGGGGATCTCGAGCTCGCCGGCTTCGTCGGAGATCACCAGCATCGTGTACACCCGCGAGCCCTGCAGCTTGGCCTTGCCGAGCTCGAACTTGGGGGTCTCGGGCTTGGGCTCGTAGCTGCGCAGCCCCGCGAGCGACGGCGGCTCGGGCAGCTCGATCAGGGCGATGTTGCCGGTCCCCGAGATCCGCAGCGACAGCCGCACGGCTTCACCCTGGGTCAGCTGGGCGCGATCGACCTCGGCGGTGATCCGAAACTGCCCGACGCTGTTGGCTCGAAACCCCTTGGGCCGGCCCTCGGTCGGGAGCGGCTGGACCTCGATCGCCAGGCCGCGACCCATGAAGGTCTGCGGCGGTCCGCTGCCCCCGAAGAACGGCCCGGTGAGCTCCTGCAGCTGGACCTCGGGACCGCCGATCGTCAGCGTCCCGGCCTTTTGCGGGAACAGGGCCCGGCGCATGGTCTCGTGGACGCGATAGGGCACGCCGCCGACCAGCCGCTGCTCGGTGTTGCGACGCTGCTGCTGTTGCTGCTGGGCGGTCTGCAGATCCTCGGACCAGAAGTCCTTGAAGGTCGGCGCCGCGGCGATCGTGAGGTTGCCGCGAGCCCGCTCGTAGATCTCGAGCTCGTAGATGATCTGCTCGCCGACGTACGCGGTGGCCTTGTCGACGACCGGCCACACGATGACCTCGGCGTCGGGGCTGGTCGGCGCGTCGCTGGCCTTGTCGTGCTCGAGTTCGGGCTCGTAGTCCTCGCCAGTGGCGAGCAGCGTGGGCGTGGTCGCGGGGCGGTAGACCTGACCGGCGATCTCGACCTCGACTTTGATCGGGTGCTCGCCCGCGGCCCGGGGGGTCAGCACGTAGGTGAAGGTCTTGGTCGAGCGCCGGACCGAGCGGCCGTTGCTGTACTCGACCGACATGCCCGACGAGGTCCCGCGCGAGCTGACCGCGACCTCGTCGAGGCCAACGAAGCGCGGCGACGGGATCGACTGGCCCTCGGTCGAGACCTCGACCTGGAGGTACACGGACTGGCCAACGTCGATCTGCGCGCGCCCGAGCGTGGCGTGGACCTGGACCTCAGCGGCGCGGGCGAGCGACGGGAGCCCAGCCACGGCCAGCGCGGCGACGCCTGTGATCGCCGTCGCCACGAACCGACGCCGGGGCATCGCCCGTGGAGCCGGTGAGCTGGCGCGCGTCACCAGTCCTTCTCCACTTCGCGGTTCGACCCGCGCGGCCGGCCGAACATGAACGCGTCTCGACGATCGAGCTCATCGAGCGCGGAGTCGAGATCGCCTGACTCGATCGGCTGAGGCTGAGCCTCTTGCTGCTCACCGGGCTCGGGCTCGGGCTGCTGTTGCTCTTGCTCTTGCTCTTGCTGGTCCTGCTCGCCGTCCTCGCCGGGTTGCTCGTCCGGCTTGTCTTGCTCTTGCTGGTCCTGCTCGCCGTCCTCGCCGTCTTGTTGGTCCTGCTCTTGGTCCTGCTCTTGCTCGCCGTCCTGCTCGTCCTGCTCGTCCTGCTCGCCGTCTTCGCCCTCTTCCCCCTGCTCGCCGTCCTCGCCGTCCTGCTTGTCCTGCTCTTCTTGCTCTTCCTGCTCTTGCTTGTCTTTTTCCTCTTGCTCTTGCTTGCGCTGCAGCGCGAGCTCGAGGTTCCACTTGGCGTTCTCGTGATCCGGCTGGGCGCGCAGGCACTCGATGTAGGCCTCGATCGCCGCTTGCCAGTCTTCGGCCGCCATCGCCAGGTTGCCCAGCTCGTAGTGCGAGGACGCCCGGACCTGGACGTCGCTCGACTCGGTGCCGTGCTCGAAGGCCGCCCGCGCGGCGTCGTGGTCGCCCTGCGCGAGCAACACCAGACCGCGGTCGTAGTACAGCTCCGCTCGCTCACCCCGCCGCGCGACCGCGGCGTCGAGGCGCTCGGCCGCGGTGTCGAACTCGCCGGCTTCGTACGCCTGGATCGCCGCCTCGACGTCGGGATCCGTGCTCGCCAGCGCCGTCGACAGCCACCCCGGCTCGTCCTGATTGCCGATCCCAAACAGTCCGACAGCAGCGAGCAAGATCAGCGCGTTGGCCCTCATGACTGCGGCTCCTGAAGCTTGGGGTTGGTGGGCTTGGCGCTGGCACCCACGAGGTGGGCGTCGCGTCCCTGGGCCGCTGGTGGCCGGCGGCGATCACCGATCGCAAGCGCCCCGCACAGCAGCAGCACCGCGGGGATCAAGAAGAACAAGAAGCCCTCCTCGCGGTGGATCTCGATCGAGTGCTCGCGCTGGGCGGCGGCGAGACCCTCGACCAGCCCGCGGACCTCGTCGAGACCAAACTGATCGGCGTCGACGTGGACGTACTCGCCCTTGGTCGCCTTGGCCAGGCTCTGCAGCGTCTCGGCGTCGAGCCGGGTCATCTGCGGCTTGCCCTCGGCGTCGGTCGCGTAGCCGGTCGGCTCGCCGTTCTCGTCGTAGCGCATGATCGGCTCGCCCGAGGTCGAGCCGATTCCAACCGGGTAGATCCGGATGCCCAGCTGCGCAGCCTTCTGGGCCAGCTCGAGCGGGCGCCCCAAGGTGTCCTCGCCGTCGGTCAGCAAGATGATGATCTGGTCGGCCCGCTCGGCGACCGCCGCGTCGTCGTCGTCCGCACCGGGCAGCAGCCCAGCGTCGATCTCCGACTCGTCGTTGCCACCGTCACGCCGGACCGCGACCAACAGCTCGATCGACTTGTCGAGCGCCTTGCCGATCGCGGTCCCGCCGGGGTTCTCGAACCGGGGATCCGCGTGGCTCAAGAACAGCGAGAGCACGCCCATGTCGCTGGTCAGCGGGAACGCCCGGGTCGCGCCCGCGAACACGACGACGCCCACGCGATCGCCCCGACGGCCCGACTCGTCGAGGAACCGGGTCAGCTCGGCCTCGAGCCGCTCACTGCGGCTGGGGTACACGTCCTGGGCCAGCATCGACTTGCTGTAGTCGACCGCCAGCACGATATCGAGGCCGCGGGTCGGCAGCACCTTGGCCTTGCCGCCATACTGCAGCCGCATCATGCCGAGCACGACCGCCGCGAGCGCCAGCACGGTCAGCAGCGCACGGATCAAGCGCTTGCCGGGATCCACCGTGGCCAGCAGGCGCGCGAGCAAGATCGGGTTGCCCAGGCGCTCGACCGCCGCGCGACGCTGGCGGGCGGCCCACAGGTACGCCGCGACCGCGAGCGGGACCAACAGGCCCAGCCACGCATACCCGAGCTTGGCGAACACCAGCTCCGCGAGGTTGGCCCCGGACTCGACCTCGACCCACGCGTGGGCCAGGGGCTGCTGCCACCAACTCATGGGAACCTCCGCAGCCGAGTAGTTCGCAGACCAATATCGAGCATGAGCAGCAGCAGCACCGGCCACAGCAACCACCCAAACAGCTCGGCGCGGATCTGCTCGCCCTCGATCTCGGACCGCTCGAGCTTGTTGAGCAGATCTTGAAAGCTGGTCTGCAGCTCGCCGACGTCCTCGGCCAGGTAGGCGTAGCCCCCGGTCGCGCTGGCGAGCCGCTCGAGCTGGCCCGGATCAATGCTGGCCGCCCCGCTCGCCTGCCGACCCATCAGCACCGTGTAGATGATCACCCCGCGCTCGGCGGCCTTCTGCGCGACCGAGTCCGGGTCGACCCCGTCGGCGTTGTGGACCCCGTCGGTCAGCAGCACGATGATCTTGCTCGCCGCGGGTGAGTCTTCCAGGCGGTTGAGCGCGACCCCGAGGCCCGCCCCGATCGCCGTCTGGGTCCCGTCGATCACGCCGAGTCGCAGCTGCGCGATCAGGTTGCGCAGCACGCCGTGATCCATGGTCAGCGGGGCGATCGTCGAGGCGTTGGTGCCAAACACGACGAGCGCGACCCGGTCGTCGTGGCGGCGGGCCACGAAGTCGTCGATGACCAGCTTGGCCGCGGTCAGGCGATCGGGGCGCAGGTCGTCGTTCTTCATCGACTCCGACAGATCCAGCGCGATCGCAATGTCGATGCCCTCGTGCTCGATCCGCTCACTCAGCCGGGTCGACTGCGGCCGCGCGCAGGCGACGATCAGCACCAACACGGCGCCCAGGCGCAGGCCGTCGGGGAGGTCGGCCAGGTAGGTCGCAAACCCGCCGCCGATCCGATCCAGGCTGCGCTTGCGGGTGAAGTGCATGGTCGCGGGCCGCGGCGCCAGCCAGGCCCGCAGGCCCATGGCCGCGAGCGGGATCGGCAGCAACAACAGCCACAACGGCTGCCCGAAGATCACGTGGCGGACCCCGTCGCCGAGCCGCGCCGCGATCAGGCCCAGGCTGATCGCCGCGGCCACGACCCCAAATCCGAGCGTGCGCAGGTACCAGCTCACGGTGAGTCCCCCGGCGCGCGGTCTTCGGCTTGGTGGGTGTCGGCTTCGGGCGATGGCGCCGGCGGTTCGGCGTCGCTCGGGTCTGCAGGCGGCGCTTGCTTGGCGACCGGCTGCGGATCCGCGGGCCGCCTCGCGCGGGCGCGCTCGCGGTCGGCCGCGGCGTCCTGAGCAGCGCCCGGCTCGCCCGCGACCTTGTCCTGGCCCTCGTCTGGGTCCTCGACTTGGCCCTCGACTTGGCCCTCGACCGGCTTGCTGCGATCGACCATCTCGCGCACGACCTCCAGCGCCTCGCGTGCCTCGTCGTTCGAGGGCGACAAGCGGGCAAACTTGACCAGATCGCAGTCCTGCAAGAACGTCATCACCTGCTTGGGATCCAGCGGCTCGACCCGCAGCTGGCCCCGCCGCAGCGCATCCTGGATCTCTTCGGTGGTGCGATCCAGGGCCTCGAACCCAAACCGCCCGCCAACGTAGCGCTTGGCGATCTCGGTCAGCCGCAAGTAGTAGTCCTGGTAGGCGCCGTTCTCGATCAGCGCCTCGCGCTGCCCGGCCAGGGTCACCAGATCAGCCAGCGCGCGCTCGTGCGGGGGGACCGGCGGCGGCAGCACGACCGGCCGCTCGCGGCGACGCCACATCACGAACAGCGCAGCGAGCACGCTCGCCAGCAGCACGCCCGCCAGCACCGAGTAGATGATCACCGCCAAGCTCACGTTGGGGTACTCGAGCGAGATCATCGGGTCCTCGCCGCGCAGCTGCGGCTCGGCCTCGTTGACCAGCAGGCTCTCGACCACGAACACGTGGGGCGGGACGGCGTAGGTGTGGACCGCGTCGTCGGGGTCGATCCAGGTGACCGGGAAGCTGGGGACCTCGGCGGCTCCGACGTCGAAGTGCTGCAAGGTGATCGTGAACCGCTGGCGCAGATCGTTGCCGGTCGACTCGACCTCGCCCTCGACGATCGAGACCAGCTCGAGCGGGGCAAAGTCGAGGCCGTTGGGCAGGTTGATCGCGTGGTCCCGCGGGTAGGCGACGATGACCTCGAGGGTCAGGAGATCACCGATGTGCGAGGGATCCGGCGTCAGCCGGGTGGTCACGGTGATCGGCGCGTCCGCGCTGCTCGCTGGCTGCTTGCGCGGCGCGACCGGCGGGGCAGCTGGGGCAGGCGCCGCGAGCTCGGGCTCACCGGTCTCGGCGCCGCCCGAGGTCCCGGGATCCACGGGTGGCGACGCAAACACCAGCGCCAGCGCCAGCAGGGCCTCGCCGATCACGACCGGCCCCCTTGCGACCGAGCGGACGCGAAGCGGCCGACCGTGGCGACGTGCAGGACGTGCAGACAGCCTGTGAGGGACAAGGTCACTTCCGCATCCTCCTTGCGCGCCGCTCGAAGAACCGGACCATCGGCTTCTCCCAGTTCTCGCCGCAGCGGATCGTCATGGCCTCGAGCCGCAGGCGGTTCATGAGCTTGTCAAACCCTTCGCGCTCGCGGGCGACCTGCTCGCGGTAGCGCTTGGCCCGACGCCCGCCGAGGTCGATGACGCTGATGCCGCCCAGCTCGAGCAGCTCGAGATCTTCGACGGAGACGAGCCCGAGGTTGGGCAGGTCGAGCTCGATCGGATCTTCGACGCGGACCGGGATCATGTCGTTGCGTCGGCGCACGAGCTTGAGCGCGCGCTCGAACGCGGCCGCCCGGTTGCCCGACCCCGCCTGCCCGGGCCCGGCGCCCCCGAGCCCGGCGTCCCCGAGCCCGGCGTCTATGAAGTCCGAGATCAGGATCACGACAGCGTGGCGGCGGCCCAGCCGGGCCATGGTCTCGAGCCCGACGGTGAGGTCGGTCCGGCGGCTTGCGGGCGGGTGCGTGAGGATGTGCTGGACGACCGCGAGCACGTGCTTGCGACCGCTGCGGGGCGGCACGAACACCTCGACGCGATCGCTAAACCCGATCAGCCCGACCCGGTCGTTGTTGCGGATCGCCGAGAACGCAAAGGTCGCCGCGAGCCGGGCGACCAGGTTGCGCTTGTCCGCGTTGGTCGAGCCCAGGTCCAAGCTCGCGGACATGTCGACCAGCAGCATGACCGTGAGCTCGCGCTCCTCCGTGAACAGCTTGACGTGGGCCTCGCCCGTGCGGGCCGTGACGTTCCAGTCGATCGAGCGGATGTCGTCGCCGGCCTCGTAGGCGCGGACCTCCGAGAACGCGACGCCGCGGCCCTTGAACAGCGACTGATACGAGCCCGAGAGGTGCTGATCGACGAGCCGCGAGGTCTGGATCTCGATGCGCCGAACCTCGCGCAGCAGCGCCATCGTGGCTTCGCGTGCCTCGGCTTGGGTCGGACCGGGAGCTGTCACGGTGAGTTCTCCTCAGGTCAGGGCACGTGGACGTGCTCGAGGATCACGCGGACGATCTCTTCGACCGTCTTGCCCTCGGCCTCGGCCTCGTAGGACAGGATCACCCGGTGGCGAAGCACGTCGGGGGCGACCGCCTTGACGTCCTCGGGCGAGACATAGCCGCGGCGGCGCAAGAACGCGTGGGCGCGCGCAGCCTGGAACAGCGCGATCGAGGCCCGCGGTGACGCGCCAAAGTCGATGAAGGGGGTCAGGCCGGGCAGCTGCGCGCCAGCTGGCTCGCGCGTGGCCCCCACGACCGAGACGATGTACTCGCGGACCGGACGCTCGACGATGATCTGCTCGAGCACGCGCCCGACGTTGGCGATGTCTTCGGCCGTGATGATCGACTCGACGTTGGGGATCCGCACCTCACCGGGGACCGCCATGCGATCGATGATCGACAGCTCCTCCTCGGGGTTCGGGTAGCTGACCCGGATCTTGAACATGAAGCGATCGAGCTGGGCTTCGGGCAGGTTGTAGGTGCCCTCCTGCTCGATCGGGTTTTGCGTGGCCAGGACCAAGAACGGACGGCCCAGCGGGTAGGTGGTGTCGCCGATCGTCACGTTGCGCTCGGCCATGGCCTCCAGCAGCGCGCTCTGGACCTTGGCCGGCGCGCGGTTGATCTCGTCGGCCAGCAGCAGGTTGGTGAAGATCGGGCCCTGCTTGTTGGTGAACTCGCCCTTTTGGTGGTTGTAGATGACGGTCCCGAGCACGTCGGAGGGCAGCAAGTCGGGGGTGAACTGGACCCGCTTGAAGTCGAGCTGCATGCAGCGGGCGAGGGTGTTCACGGTCAGCGTCTTGGCCAGACCCGGGGCGCCCTCCAGCAGCACGTGGCCGCCGCAGATCAGGCCCATGAACACGCGTTCCACCATGTCCCGCTGGCCAACGATGACCTTTTGGACCTCTGAGAAGAGCCGGTCGACGAACTCGCTTTCGCGCTCGACCAGCTCGTTTTTTACGCGGATGTCGTATGCCGAAGTCATGATCTCGGTGTGGGGGGTGTCGACCCGCCGTTCGCGGAGCCGCCTGCTCGGTGCTCACTCCAGAGCCCATCGCAGGCGGTCGGGGCCGGAGTATATGCCGGGCGGCCGCGAACCCAAGTCGCGAGGGCATATTCCGGGTCCCGCACACTTCCCTGGATGCCCGCTGAACAGCCATGCGCCGGACACGCGGGCGCACTTTGACATCAGCTGCGCCGGAGACTAAAAGGCGCGACCATGGCGATTCGCGACCCCGAGCGCTACTTCGATAGCCGAACGATCAAGCGACACCTCAAGCGTGGGCACGCGTCAGAGGCAGACTATCAGGCGTACCTCGACGCGTTGCCGGACCTGGCGGACAACGTCAAGCCCAACGACGAGGGTGGCGATGACGACGGCTTCGAGAATCGTGGCAAGCGGGGCCAGGCATCCAGTGAGCCGCGTCCGCTCGGCCTGCGGGCGACCATGCCCACCCGCGTGGCCTACGACGACGACGACGAAGACGACGACGACGACGATGATGATGATGACTACGACGACGATGAGGACGACGACGACGACGCGCCCAGCGTCCCGGCCGTCTCCGTCGTCGCCGCGCCCGTCAGCCAGGCCGCGCCCGTCAGCCAGGCCGCGCCCGTCAGCCAGGCCGCGCCCGCCAGCCAGGCCGAGCCCGTCAGCCAGGCCGAGCCCGTCAGCCCGCCGAGCCCGGTGAACGTCGCCGCGCCGATCGTCGACAGCCCCGTCGGCGGCAGCATCGCCAGCCAGACCGCCGACGAGCCCCCCTCGGGCTCGCTCCCCGACGCCTGATCCCGCGATCCCTCGTCACATGTCCAGTGCGAAACTGGCTAGCGGGGGTCTAAAGTAGCCGCGGTGCCGCGCCTTCGAGTCAGCTTACAAGTCTTCGGGGTCGCGGCGCTGTTGGGCCTTGGCTGTCGCGAGATCGAAGCCCCCGCGCCCAACCAAGAGATCCCGGGTCCCGCCGAGCCGAGTCAGCTGCAGGTCGACAGCGAGCCCGTCCGCGCCCAGATGACGCTGCCGGACTTCGCTCGGGTCGCGCAGGTCGTCGGGCCTTCGGTGGTCGGTGTGATCTCCACGGTCGACGTCGGCAGCTCGCGGATGCGCGGCATCGGCTCGGGCATGGTGGTCTCCGTTCAGGGTGAGATCCTGACCAACGAGCACGTCGTGCGCGACGCCGCGTCGATCAAGGTTCAGCTGTCGGATCACACCCAGGTCGACGCCGACATCGTGGTCGCCGATCCGCTGTTCGACCTCGCGGTCCTGCAGCTGCGCGGGACCTTCTCCACCTTGCAGCCGGTCCGGTTTCGCGCCCCCGAGCGACCGCCCACACCCGGCGAGTGGATCATGGCGATCGGTCAGCCGTTCGGGCTCGGCGACACGGTGACCGTCGGCGTGATCTCGGGGCTCGGGCGCGACCACGCCGACCTCGGCCGCCCCCCAGATCTCGACCCCGAGGGGATCTGGTCGTTCATCCAGACCGACGCGTCGATCAACATCGGCAACTCCGGCGGCCCGCTCGTCGACCTCGACGGACGGGTGCTGGGCATCACCACCGCCGTGCGCCAGGACGGCCAGGGTCTCGCGTTTGCGATCCCCTCGGCCATGGCGCTGCAGTTCATCGACGAGGTTCGCACCTACCGACGCATGCGCCACGCTCGGCTGGGCATTCAGGCCCGCAATGACAACGAGGTCGACGGGCTCCCCACCGCTGTCCGGGTCACCCGCGTCGACCCCGACGGCCCTGGGGATCGCGCCTCGCTCGCGGTCGACGATGTCATCTTGAGCATCAATGGCCGGCCGATCACGCGGGTGTCCGAGGTCGCCTACCTGAGTCAGCTCGCGGGCGTCGGCGCCGAGGTCACGCTCACGGTCCGGCGGGCGATAGATCAGCGGACCGAGCAGGTCATCATCATTCCTGAAATGGCGAGCTAGAGCGAGGATCAGACCACGCCGGTCCCGATGCCCTCGGGCACGTGCTCGAGCGCGTTGGCGAGCTGCTTGGCGAACAGCGTCAGCAGCTCGCCGCGCTTTTGCACGCGGGTCGCGTCGTCGGCCCCGGCGGCCACCAGCGCGTCATAGTGGTAGCGCGCGAGCTCGATCTGCGTCACCTCGGCGGTCTGAAATCCGAGCAGCGGCCAGATGAAGCTCTCGACGGCGTGCTCGGGGACCCGGGGATCCAGGCGCCAGCGGTTGCCGAGCATGAAGCGATCGTGGGCCTCGAGCGCGACCGCGAGCGGGTGGCCGAGCAACGCCGAGATCGCCTCGCGGCTGCGCAGCAGACGGTCGACGATCTTGAACGCCTCGAGCCGCGCGCGGCGGTCTGCGGCCGGGTAGCGCTCGTCGTCGCGGCGAAACCCCAGCCACGACATGAACTCGTGGTTGTGTCGCCACGCCAGGCGCTGGGCCTCGACCTCGGCGACCAGCTTGGCGATCCGGCTCGAGTGCCGGCGCTTCATGGCGACGCCGGTCTCGGTCATCTGATCGCGAACAGGTCGCGAGAAGCTGCCGATCGCGGCCTCGCTGCGCAGCTCGTCGACGGCCTCGAGCGCGAGCCCGACCGCGACGCCAACCCGCGCGGCGATCTGGATCGTGGTGCCGACGATCTGCTGGTACAGCCCCGGCATGACCAGGCGCAACCCGCCCTCGTCGAGCCCTTCGACCTGATCGAGCGCCTCGAGCTTGGCCTTGGTCAGCGAGCCACGGGCCTCGGTGACGACGGCGTACCGTTCGTCATCCGCGCTCGCGGCGACGTGCGCGAGGAAGACGTCTCGGGCCGTGGACATGCGCGAGGAATTTACGCCGGGATCGCGAGCCTTGTCACTTTCTTTGCTGGGGCGCTGCGCTCGCGCTCGACCTCGCGTCCGCACCGCGAACCTTGCTGCGCTCATGGCCCGCGATCGGTGGCGAGTGGGGTATGGTCCGCGGCGATCATGCACACGCACCACGCCATCGACTACATCGAGCTGTCAGTGACTGATCTCGCCGAGGCCAAGCGCTTCTACACGGACGCGTTTGGCTGGGCGTTCAATGACTACGGCCCGACGTATGCTGGCATCCAGGGTCCCGAGCGAGAGGTCGGCGGGCTCGCGCAGGCCGACGAGGTCACGGCGGGCGGACCCTTGGTCGTGCTCTACTCCAACGCGCTGGACGCGAGCGTCACGGCGGTCGAGCGCGCGGGTGGACGGGTCGTCGTGCCACCCTTCGAATTTCCCGGAGGCCGACGCTTTCACTTCTCTGATCCCAGCGGAAATGTCCTCGCAGTTTGGACTCCGCACACCGCGTGAGCGCTGGCACGTCGAGCACTCGACCACATGCGCAGCGGCTAGATTTTGCAGGCAGCGCGAGCCCTACGGCGGCATCTCGATCGGTGGTCAGCCTGCGCTCAAAATGATATCGCAGCGGTCCAGCCCGTGGACTGACGTGATGACGCGCCGACTCGAACTGCCCCAGCAGCCTGCCCTCCCCTTCGCCGTGCAGACGCTGGTCAACCCCAGCCAGGCCACGCTGCGCGAGCTCGCGCTGAAGCACACGCCGTACTGCGTGCAGACCGTGCACGGGAGCATCAACAAGGTCGCCCGCAACAAGGCGCGGATGGCCCAGTACACGTACATCATCGACCGCGCGGGCAAGCCCGAGGCCTACTCGCACGCCACGATCGGCGCCGAGCAAGCGCAGCAGCTGATCGATCAACAGGCGGCCTACGTGCGTGACCAGGGCCAGCTGATCGTGGTCGAGGGCTACGTCGGCGTGGGCCCGCGCGCGGTCCCGGTCCAGTGGTGCTACACGCTCGAGGCCGCCAACATCGCCGCGATGCAGCAGGTCTTGGCGTTCCCGCGCGAGCGGGTTGAAGGGCCAGACGCCGCGACCCGAGCGTTCACGCCCGCGTTCAGGCTGGTCTACACGCCCGAGTTCGTGCCCGAGATGCCGGGCAAGCAGGCGATCATCGTCGACCTCGACAACTACGTCACGTACATCATGGGCGCCGACTACTTCGGCGAGAGCAAGAAGGGCGCGCTGCGGATGCTCGCCGCCCTGATGTACCGCAACGGCGGGCTCGTCATGCACGCGGGCGCCAAAGAGATCATCGACGGCGACGGGCGCGTGACGATGGGCATCCTCGGGCTCTCGGGCACCGGAAAGACCACCACGACCTTCTCCAAGCAGGGCGACGCGACCAAGCCCGTGCAAGACGACATGATCACGCTGTGGCCAGGCGGCGAGATCTCGGTGACCGAGAACGGCTGCTTCGCCAAGACCTGGGGCCTCGCCGAGGACACCGAGCCGGTGATCTATCGCGGCACGATCTCGTCCGAGGCGTGGATCGAGAACGTCTACCTCGACGCAGACGGCAACCCCGACTTCTTCAAGCGCGACCTCTCGCCCGCCGACGTCGAGCGCCTCCGCGACACCCTGATCGGCACGGGCGCGGCGGCCAACAACGTCGACGCCTACATCGCTGGCGAGGTGAAATTCGCCGACGTCGTCGACGACGGGATCCCCAAGGACGGCTGGGACTTCGTCATGTGGACAGAGAACGGCCGCTCGATCATCCCCATGAGCGCGGTCGAGGACGCCGCCGTGCTCGAGGAGCTCGAGGACTTGCACTCGCTCGGGATCCTCAACCGCGACGAGGGCCCCGACGCCGCGACACCCGGCCTGGTTCGCTTCACCAGCCCCGAGCAGGCGGCCGGCTATCTGATGCTCGGCGAGACCAGCAAGACCTCGGCGGCCGGCAAGGAGCGCGGCAAGACCCGCTCGCCGTTCACGCAGCCGTTCTTCCCGCTCGCGCACAGTCTTCAGGCCCAGCGGTTCTCAGAGCTCGCCGCCACGTTTGGGGCGACCTCGATGTGGCTGATGAACACCGGGTACATCGGCGGCGACGCCAGGGGCGAGGAGCGGGGCGAGGCGCTGAAGGTGAAGATCCGGCACTCGTCCGCGATGCTCGAGGCGATGCTCGGCGGTGAGATCGTGTGGGCGACCGACCCTGATTTTGGCTACGAGATCGTCGACGTGGACGCGCCCGCCAACGCTGCGCTGCTCGAGCGTGTGCCTGGGCAGATCTTGCAACCGCGGCGGTTCTTCGAGGAGTCGGGGCGGATGGACGAGTACACGGATTGGGTCGCGCGCATGAAGGCTGAGCGCAAGGCGTTTCTGGAGAAGTATGACGTGGCGCCCGCGATCATCGACGCGGTCGCGCGCGGGGCTTGAAGGGCGAGGGCGCCGAGCCTGAGGACGCGGGGGCAATGATCGCGTCCGTGCCGTGCTCCCGCGCGTGAAGACGGTGTCAGCGCGCCACAGAATTGTGGCTACTGCGGGCTCAGTAGGCCTGAAGTTGAGCGAGCAGTAGTTCGCGAGCGAGATCCTTCGCGTTGGACTCCGGGCCCAGGTACTCGCGGGGCTCGGCGTCGATGGCGAGCAGGCGCTGGAGCTCGGCCTTGGCTCGCTTGGGCTGACCGGCGGCGAGCAGGGCCTCGAGATAAAGTCGGATTTGCAGCGGGTCCTCGAGAGACAGTTTTCGCAAGAACTCGGCGGAGGCCTGATAATCGCCGCAGAGAACACGAATTGCGGCGTAGACCGGGAGTGCATACGCCGGATGTTGAACGGCGTGCTCAGTGAGCGTCTCGATCTCGTCGCGGGCGCTCCAGGGATCGCCCGCGAGCGCCCTGGAGATGTTTATCATGTACACATATTGCACACGGACCGCATCATCTTGCCCGAGTTCGCCTTCAACGGCGGCTTGCAGGTCCGGAGTGATCTGAGCAAGACTCGTTGAATCATCGATGTGGTTTGAAAGAACGATCGATGCAGCACGAATACAAAAAGGTGCATCCCAACCAACGCCCTGACAAAATTGCGGGAGTGAGTCCCAGTCCCACTTTTTCGACCACTGCTCACGACTCGGCGGGCTCCAAATTTCGTTCCCGAATTGCACGACATCGACGTCGACCCAGGCCGTGTCGCCCGCAGTCCAATGTGTGCTCAGCTCGATATCCGCGAGTCGTGCCGCCGTCATCCATCCTAATCGGCGATCCTTGCTTGGTTCATGTCGCAGGCTCCATTCTACAAAATGACGCTGCTGAGATTCTCCATTTGTCAACGAGGGCCAGCCCCTCCGATCGCGCTCCAGCGACGCAAAAATGGCCAGCTCATGACGCGACCATGCATGGTTTGGCTGCTTGCGAATCGCAGCGACCAGTTTTCGCCGCCACGCGACGACATCCGCCGACTCATGCAAGCTTCGCAAGCGCAGACCTGGGTGCAGCAGCAGACCCACATCGCGCAAGACCTCTTCGCCAGCGCTGTCCTCCGGCTCGAACTCAGCCTCGATCCCCGCCTCTAGCATCCCGTCGTGCTGAGTCAACGCCGACGCGAGGTCATACTGCCGACTATCCACGGGGAACCATCCGGGCGCGCTCACCCGCGGGTTGTCCAGCACACAAAACCCGCAATGCCGGGCCTCGGCGACGGCCCAGCGCACTCGCCAGAGCTCGCGCAGCGAGTCGACGCCTACCCAGCATACCGACTTGGCAGGGTTCGCCCTCAGCGTCTCCACCAGTCCGGCGAACGCCGAGTCGGGCTCCAGCGTCTCAACTTCGATGTCCAGCTCGGCCAGCGCCAACTCGAGGCCCCCGCCGCGCCAGGCTACGCCCGGCCACCAACGTGCCCCGATACGCAGACCCTCAGCTGCGAACTGCGGCACCCCCGGTGGGCACTTGATGAAGTGGGAGACCCAATCATGCAGATCAGGGCTCTCGAATTTGAGCCGGTCGCTCACCGCCGCCTCCGTCCAGAGCACCAGACGCAGCGAGCGCTGCGCGATGATCGGTCGGTTGATGTTCAACCAGTCGAGATCGATCGGCAGCACGAGCAACAGCACAAGCGCGCCTGGCTCGCAGTCCATGAGGTCTGCGGCGTCAGCCGTGACCCTCGCGTCGCCGTCGATCTCTCGCAGTACTCCCAGCAACGCTCGCAGCCGCGCGGGCTGAGCGTCGCGGATCATCACGATGACCCCCTTGCGCCCGAGGTGAAGCCAGCGCCGCAGCGCCCTCAGCCACTCGCCTTCGGCAGCTTGATCTTCAGCAGGAGGGGATGTGGGAAGAACCATTCGCTCTCGTTGGGATAGGGGAGAATCAGGCACAGATCCAACATCTCGGCGACAACTCCGTCATCGGGGAGCACGTCGGGGTTGTCGAGCAGTCGCCGGAGAACGTCGAGGTGCTTCTGCGTCAGGCCCGCCTCAGTTTCCTCGCGGAGATTGTCGAGGGCTCGATCGACGATCGCCTCGTTGACCTGTTCCAAGCCGTCGTCCCAGGCCGGACCCGAGAGCTCGCGGATCAGCCGCACGAACTCGCGCATGCGCCCGCCCGAGTAGTACGCCAGCTTGCGCAACAGCGGCTCTGCGACCATTCCGCCGAGATCGTCGGTCCGCCGACGAAAGACCTCCACGCACAGATCGATCCCCCTGCCCCCAGGCTCCCAGCTCCGCGGATCGTCGCGATCGATGACCGGCGCGTTGGTCAGGATCTTGGTCGTGAATTGCCGTACTTGCTTACGCAACGAGCCCCAGTGCAGGGCCATGGGACCTGTCAACACCACGTCGCACTCGAGGCTGCCGAGCAGCGACGAGTCAACGAACATCGCCTCGGTCTGCGCTCGCTTCTTGACGCGGTCGAGTCCGTCGACAAACACGGTCAAACGAGTCGCGTGACGACTCTGTAGATCTCCAATAAGGGCATTGACAGCCTCGAGCAGCTGGCGGACGGCTTGGTCCTGATCGCTTCGCGGCGTGCGGCCGGGGATGCCTATCTTGAACTGAAACGACTTGGCCACCTCGCTGACTGCAACCAAGCCCGCACCGACGAGCGCCCCCGTACCACTGGTACCGACCGTGAGCGCACCACCGGCGAGCGCCGCGACCGACGACGCCAGCTTGGCGAGATCAAACTCGCCCTTGTTTCCCTTGTCCTCGGCAAAGTTCCGACCTGCCGCCTCGAGACCCTGCCGCAGCTGCTTGTCCCATTTGTGGCCGAATCGCTCCTCCGCCGCCGCGAAGACGCCCAGCCCGACGAGCAGTACGACCTCCCAGGGCTGAACCCGATCCAACGCGGCGATATCACCGAGCCGCTGCTCGAAGTGTTCGACCAAATCGAGGAACACCACGGGTCCGCTCTCGCTGCGTGCCTCGGCGATGCCCATGAGCTCAGTCGACTTGCCGCTGCCAAGCCCACCGAGGATCATGAAACGCTTGTGTCCGCCCATGGGCCGCGCGAGTTCGCGGACGATCTCCTTGGCAGGGCTGTACTTACGCTCCACCCGCCAAGGCTTGTCCGCGGGCTTCTCTGGGTCGAAGCGCTCGTAGACCGTCGCCCAGATCTTCTGCTCGCGGGTTTGCTCGGTCACGGCGACAGTGTACACACCCGGCCGCACGCGTGGCCCAACAGTTTACTGGCGGCTACTCTGGCGAGTCGACGCCCGACCGCGACCGTGTCGGCGGCGGCGTCGCCAGTCGCGCCTCGCAACGCTGCTGATCGTCGTCGAGTGTGCCCTCGATCGACGTGGTGATCTCGCGCGCCTTGTCGGGCCTGTCATCGTCCAATTTCTTGCTGCTGACGGCGCGACAAAGAAGCTCGCCGATGTCACCGACTTCGAACCTCCGTGTTCGCTCGCAGCTTCACGACGAGCAGACCGCATTCGTCGGCGGACAGCTGGAAAGTCAGGCGCAGGAGGACGAGGGACTCGAGCACTGGCGTGTCGGCAGACACCGGGGACGGAGAGTACAGCACTTCACCAATCGACCACGACAATGCCGGGTAGCCCGGCTACCATGAGCGCATGCGCGAGCAGCCCACTGATCCCGACGAGGATCGGGGTGGATCATCGATCCACAGCGGCCGGGTCCCGTGGTCCCGCGCGCTGCTGCTGTTGGCCGTCGCCGGCCCTGCGCTGTGGCTCGGCGGCGTCAAGCCGTGGGTGATACCCGCGTTCGTGCTGCTCGTGGCCGGGCTGCTGATCCGCCGCTGCCTGCGAAGCGAGACCCCGCTGCGGGTCCCGGCCGGTTGGTGGCTGGGCCTGCTGGCTGCGACCCTGTGCCTGATCCAGTGGATGCCGCTGCCGCCCGCGCTGCTGCGGCTCCTCGCGCCCGAGCTGACCCAAACCATCACCGAGATGCTCGCGGGCACGGGTCTCGACGGCTGGAACCGGCTGTCGATCCACCCAGGTCAGACCGGCCTGGAGTTCGCGCGGGTCCTGGGCCTGGCCGGGCTGTTCGTGGCCGCGGCGCAGCTGAGCTGGCGGATGGTCGCGTCCTACGTGAGCCTGACCGGGACCCTGGTGGCGATCATCGGGCTGACCCAAAAGCTGACTGGCGCCACGGCGATCTACGGGTTGTACGTGCCCCGCCAGCAGCTCGCCGGGCTCGGGCAGGCGCTGGGCTCCCCGCTGCTGACCAGCTTCATCAACCCCAATCACCAGTCGGGCTTGCTGCTGGTCGGGCTGTTCGCGGCCGCCTCGATGGCGGTGGATCTGCACGCCCGGGCCAAACAGACCCGCGGTCGTCAGCCGAGCGAGCGCCTGGCTGACCGCGCGTACTTGGCCGCGGGCGCTGTCGCGATCCAGACGACCGCGCTGGTGCTCTCGATGTCCCGCGGCGCGCTCGCTAGCTTGGCGCTGGTCGGTCCGCTGGTCCTGGTGTTGGCGCTGCGCCAGGCGAGGACCGGCGGGCTCGAGCCCGAGCACGGCCGCCGTCGGCGGGTCGGCCTGACGGTCGTCGTGGTCGGCATGCTGGCGCTCGCGCTGACCCAGGGCGCGTGGCAACAGCTAGCCAGCTTGCGCGACCCCACCACGTTCACGGAGAAATTTCGGATCGCGCGCGAGGGCCTGCAGCTGATCTCACTCTCGCCAGTGCTGGGGATCGGTCGTGGCGCGTTCGTGGATCTGTTCCCGCTGGTCGACAGCCGGCCGGGGCCGATCCAGTTCACCCACCTCGAGTCGACGCCGATCGCGTTCCTGGTCGAGTGGGGCCCGGTGCCGGGCGCCGTGATCGTGCTGGGGCTGGGCTGGTGGTGGGTTCGGAGCTTTCGCGCGAACCAGAGCCTGGGCCGGCGGCTGGCCCTGTGTGGGCTGCTCGCGCTGGGGATCCAGAGCTGCGCCGACTTCTCGCTGGACTACTTGGGGGTCGCGGGGCCAGCGGTGGCGCTGGCGGGCGCGCTGGGGGCCTCGGCGAGCGGGCGGGTGTTGCCGCGTCGCGCGGCCATGATCACGACGATCGTCGGCCTCGTGCTCGCGCAGTTCGTGGCGATCACATCGATCCCCGCGAGCTGGTCGCAGCGACGCCCGCGAGACCGCGCGGTGCTGGCGGGCGAGCTCCCGGTCGCGTCAGCCCTGCGCCAGACCCCGCTCGATGGCTGGCTGCACCTGGCGATGGCGCGCGAGCTCGCGGGCGCGGGTGAGTGGGAGCCGGCGCTGCAGCGGGCCGAGGTTGCGATCCGCCTGCGCCCCGCCTCGCTCGACGCCCACCTGCTCGCGGCCAAGATCGCGGCTGAGCTCGGCGCCCCGCTCGACTCGATCGCGCACGTGAAGCAAGGCCTCGAGGGTCTGCGCGAGCCGGTCCCCGAGGCGCTGGTCGACTGGCTGATCGTGGGCGTTCCAGCTCCCGAGCAGCTGCCCAACGTCGCGCCCGAAGATGGCGAGGCTTGGGTCGCGCTGGCCCGGGCGGTCGCGACCCAGTCTCCCGCCCACGCGCGCGCGCTCGCGACCGCACGCGCGCGCACCCACCCCGAGGACCCCGAGCCGCTCCGGCTTCAGGCTGCGCTCGCGCTCGAGGCCAACAACCCCGGGCTCGCGCTGCACCACGCCCGGTTGCTCGTGCAGCTGCAGCCACACGAGGAGTCCGCCCATCGACTCCGCGCCAACGCTCGGTTCGCCCACAACACCCGCTCGCAAGACGAGGCGGCGGTCGCCGAGCTCGAGCTCGCCCACGCGGGTGGGCGGGTCAACGATCTGGGGGTCATCGACGAGCTGCTGATCCTGGGTCTGCTGCGCCTGGCCGACGACACCTCGCTCAACCGCGCCGAGTCGCTGCTCGATGGACTGCTCGCCCGCCGGGCCAAGCCCGACGCCCGGCGACGACGCAAGGCCCTGGCCGAGCGGGTCCAGACCGCCCGGGCCAAAGGCACAACTGGGGCGATAGCGCCCTGATTAGTGTGAGCATAAGCGTCCCAATTTTGGCCTCAGCGCGGAGCCCGCAAACACCGTATTGGCCTGGCTCCTGGGCCGCTGCTTGCGTTAGCGTCTGCCTCTCGGCGGGTGCCCGTCGGTCGCGCTCATGCCGATCAATTATGACATGCTCCACAAGCTCTACACATTGCGACCGACCGCCCGTGAGCTGTTCGGTTCGATCATACAGGTCGGCGTCGACCAGGGGCGCACCACCGTCGATCAGCTGATCGAAGCGAGCTCCGCGACTCGGCGCCAGGCGATCACGCTGCTGCGCGAGCTCGAGGAAGCTGGCTGCGGCGAGTTCAAGGTCGGCCGCAAGGGACACCCCAGCAGGTTGGTGTGGGTCGGCGACCCCCGTGAGATCGCGAGGCGGGTGGTCAGCGGGGAGCTGCCAGACCAGCCGACCGCCGAACAACCGCAGCAGCCGGAGCCGGAGCCGCATGCACCCGACTCGCTCGAGGTCATCGGCGCGCCCGAGCCCGCGCCCGAGTTGGAGTTGCCCCTGGATCTACCCCTGGAGCTGCCCCAGCCCCCCACGACCGAGCACGCGACCCGCGAGCAGATCGAGCACACCTACGTGCTGCGTCCAGATTTCCGAGTCAGCGTGGCGCTCCCAGCCAACGTGACCCGACGTGAGGCCGAGGTCCTGGCCGACTGGATCCGCAACCTCAGCTTCGAGCGCTGAGCCGCGACCACAGCTTGGCCGGCAGCGACTTCGAGCCTCGCTCGATGACCTCGGCGTAGACCGCCCACGCGCGGCGAACATGGGTCTCGAACCCGAACTCGGAGACGAACCGGCGCCGCCCCGCCTGGCCCCAGCGCCGGCGCAGCTCGGAATCCCCAAGCAGCGGCGCGAGGGCAGCGGCGAGCTCCGGCACCGCGGCCGGGGCCACCAGCTTGCCCGTCTCGCCGTCGAGCACCGCCTCGGCGATCCCCCCGACGTCGCTGGCGACGACCGGCAAGCCCGCGCGCATGGCCTCGAGGATCGAGATCGGAAACCCCTCGCGCATGCTCGACAGCAGGAACACCTGGGCGGCGGCGAGCCGCTCGGGCACGTCGTCGCGGGTCCCGAGCAGCTCGATCCGCGACTCGAGCCCGGTCTCGCGCAGCGCAGCTTCGACCTGGGGACGATCGGGGCCGTCACCGATCAGCTCGCAAGTCCAGGCCAGCTCACGCAGCTGCGCGAGCGCGTGGATCAGCGTGATCGGATCCTTGGGGTAGTCGAAGCGCGCGACCATGACCAGGCGCGGCGGTGATCGACTCGGATCCGCGCGCAGCGTGTCGGGGTTGTCGGGCAACGAATTGTGGACCACCGAGAACCCGCTGGCCTGGGCGATCCCGTGCTCGACCCCGATCTGTTTGTCGTGCTCCGACACGGCCATGAGCCGATCCGCGAGCGGTCCGGTGCCGAGCTCGGCCAGCCGCGCGACCTGCTGCCGCGCGCTGAGCTTGCCCGAGGTGAACAGCCAGCCGTGGACCGTGAACAGCACGGGGATCCGCATGGCCGAGCCGATCACGCGGGCCAGCCAGCCAGCCTTGGTGCTGTGCGCGGTGATCAGATCCGGGTTGAACGCACGCATGGCCGTGCGCAGCTGAGCCAGCGCGCGCAGCTCGGCCGCGGGATCGATCTCGCGGACCAGATCCGCGATCGGCCAGACGCTCACGCCAGCTTCACGCAGGCGCGAGATGAACGGGCCATCGCCGCCCACGAACACCGCGACGGCATGCCCAGCCTGCCCCAGCGCCCGCGCGAGCTCGAGCACGTGCAGCTGGGCCCCCCCGATCGAGTCGCTGCGGGTGATCACGAACGCGACGCGACGACGTGGGCCAGCCGCCGGATCTCGCTCGGGCTTCACGGCCCGATGTTCGCACGCCGCAAGCCGATCGACTACGGCGCGACCAGGTACACGCCCGCGAGGCACATCTCGTTGTAGGTGCCCCAGCCGGGCAAGATCGGCTCGTCGACGTCGGTCGTGTCGTAGGTGCAGGTCACCTCGATCTGGTGGCCGGACTCGAGCACGATCGGCTGCTGCATGAAGTAGTAGAGCTGCCAGTTGAAGTCCCAGCGCTGCACGTCGCCGACGCACCCGAGCTCCTGGCCCTGCTCGTCGAGCACGCGGACCCGCATCTTGGTGCCGAACGCGTGCATGTGCGGGAAGAAGCCCCACAGCTCGAGACTCTCGGACCCGTTCCAGCCGACGTACCAGTCAGCCGGGAAGCTCCACGTGAACTCATGGGCCTCCTCGCCGGGCGGGATCATGTAGGGGTCGCCCTCGAACAGGCTGCCGAGCAGCGCGTCGGGCACGTCGAACAGCCCCTCGTGCGCGACCTCGTCCTCCAATCGGATCTTGACCGTGGTGCTGTCGCTCTGGCCGATCAACTCGGGGTCGACCATGTTGTAGTGGACCTGAACCACGAGCAGATCCCCTGCATTCACGCGAGTGCCAGACTCCGCCGGGAACTCGACGACGCCCTGCCCCGGCGCCCAGGTCACTGGCAGGCTGTCGATCTCGACCCCGTCGCCCGCGGCGCCAAAGCAGGACCAACCCAGACGATCCGGCGACTCGGCGTCGAGCGCCTCGATCACATCGAGGTTGGTCATGCCGCCGCCGACGTCGAGCGTGGGATCGACCGGAATCGCGAGCACGTGGTGGACCAGCGCCTCGTTGCCGGGGAGCACCTCGTAGGCCGTGATGAACTGGTCGTGGTCGAGCTCGGGATCGATCAAGAAGCAGCGGTACTCGTCGAATTCGGACAAGAACCCACCTTCGGGCTCGGGGGTGAACTCGGGGGTCACGAACGCGGTCGCGCCATCGAGCCCGGGCAGCGCTGGGACCTCGAGGTCATCGCGCGGCTCCCCCTCGGGCGCGCCCGCGTCGACCCACGCGACGATCGTGTCGATCTCCGTCTGCGAGAGCGCGCGCGAGTGCTGCCAGCTATTGCAAGTGCCGTCGTCGGTGACCAGCCACGGCGGCATCACCCGGTTCTCGACGGCGATCGCCGACGCCTGCGCCCACGCGGCGGCGGAGGCGTAGTTGTCGAGCTCGAACGGGCCGATCCCGCCCTCGCGGTGACAGCTGACGCAGCTGTCGTAGTAGATCGGGGCGACCTCCTGCCAGTAGGTGGCTGCGGCGGGATCGCCGTCACCGTCACCGGGATCACCGTCACCGTCACCGTCACCGTGGCCGTGCCCGGTCTCGGTGTCAGCCCCGTCGTCGAGCCCGGGGTCGTCCTTGCAGGCCGCCAGCGGTCCGCCACACAGGGTCAGCGCCAGCAACCCGCACATGGCAGGCGTCGGCGCGCGTCGGGATTCGGTGTTGGATTGCATGTGGGGGCTCGAACACCGCAGCTCGGTGACTGTGTCACCCGAGCCGGCGACTGCGTGGACTACACTGCGAACCGGTGCGACGCCGAGCCCCACGCGCGAGCCTGCTCACGGCCCTCACATTGCTGTGTGGGTCTGGCTGTGGCGGCGACGGCGGGGATGACACCGATGGCGAGGCTGCGGAAGCCAGCACCAGCGAGGCCGACGACGAAGCCGAAGCCGAGACCGGCGAGTCCGCGGTGGCGCCCGGCGACACCTGCGACGCGGCCGTGCTGGTCAAGGCCCCGACCACCGTCACCTCCAGCTTGCGCGATGCGACCGTCTCGAGCCTCGGCTCCGAATTCGGGTCGAGCTGCGGCGCGAGTGGTCCGGTCGTGTACCTGCGGTTGGAGATCGAGGCTCGGGTCGATCTCACGATCCACGCCCGCGGTCGCGCCTACACGCCGCGGGTCGCCGTGCAGCTGCCTGGCTGTGTGTCCGCGCAGGACGACCCCGACCGCCTGCTTGGCTGCGTCGACGGTCCGGTCCCGCAGACCTTCATGGATCTGGGGCCCGGCGCCGAGCTGCTGGTCACGGTTGGGATCTCGGCCGACGACCCGGCGCTCGAGCTGGCCGCGGCCGAACCTGGCGAGCCCGATCCACTCGACTTCGAGCTCGACTTCGATCTTCGCGCGGTGCTCGGTGAGGGCCAAGCCTGCGGGTCGGGCCAGGGCCGCTGCGAGGCGGGGACCGTGTGCCTCGCCAGCGATGATGGTGGCTTCGAGGTCGAGCGCTGCCACCGACCGCCCGCCGACAGCTGCGTCGAGCCGGGGCAGCTAGCGATCCCCGACCCGGGCCCCGACCCCGGCGCCGGGGTCACGATCATGATCGACCCCGACGAAGCTCACAGCGACGCCCACGAGCACTCCTGCACGGGCTGGCGTCGACCCGATCGCGTCGAGCAGCTCCTGCTCCCCGCGGTGCTGCCCGTCGACGCGACGCTGGTGGTTCGCGCCGATGATCCGCGGGTTGGCCTCGCGCTGCGCGACCCCAGCTGCCTGCCCGAGCTCGAGCTGGTTTGCTCACCCGCGCAGCCTGGCGCCGCGCAGACCCTGCTTCAGTGGGGCGGCGATGGCGAGCTCTCCGCGATGGCCGAGGCCGGCCAGGCACCGCTGCTGTTCATCGAGCTCCCGCGCCTGGACACCGCGACGGACCCGATCGACCCGATCGACCCGATCATGGTCAGCGTGGAGATCGCCTCAAACTAGTCCCATTGGCCGTTCGGGCGGCGGTTGACGACCCGTTCGACCCGCCCCTATCCTGCGCCACTCTCGACCGCCGAATCCGCGGTGATCGACCCCAGGAGCACGCAGTTTCACATGTCACGAAGCCTATTCACCAGCGAGTCCGTCACCGAAGGACACCCCGATAAGATCTGCGACAAGGTCAGCGACGCGATCCTCGACGCGATCATTGCGGACGATCCAACCTGTCGGGTCGCCTGCGAGACCATGGTGAAGACTGGCTTCGTCGTCGTCGGCGGCGAGATCACGACCTCGACCTACGTCAACATCCCCAAGATCGTCCGCGAGACCGTGACCGAGATCGGCTACGTCAGCTCGGACATGGGCTTCGACGGGCACTCGTGCGGCGTCCTGGTCGCGATCGAGGCCCAGAGCCCCGACATCAACCAGGGTGTGGATCGCAGCGAGGGTGATCAGGGCGCTGGCGACCAGGGCATGATGTTCGGCTACGCCTGCCGCGAGACCGAGGTCTTGATGCCGCTGCCGATCTACCTGGCGCACAAGCTGACCGAGCGGCTCAGCCAGGTCCGCAAGCAGGACGCCAGCTCGTTCTTGCGGCCCGACGGCAAGAGCCAGGTCTCGGTCGTGTACGACGGCGACAAGCCCGTCGCGATCGACACCGTGGTGATCTCGACCCAGCACTCCGAGTCGGTCTCGCACGAGCGCCTGACCGAGTTCGTGATCGAAGAGGTCGTCAAGCCGGTGCTGCCGGCCGAGCTGCTGATCAAGCCCACCTATCACATCAACCCCACGGGTCGGTTCGTGATCGGCGGGCCAATGGGCGACGCCGGCCTGACCGGGCGCAAGATCATCGTCGACACCTACGGCGGCATGGGCCGGCACGGCGGCGGCGCGTTCTCGGGCAAGGACCCGTCCAAGGTCGATCGCAGCGCGGCCTACTACGCGCGCTTCATCGCCAAGAACCTCGTCGCGGCCAAGCTGTGCGAGCGCTGCGAGGTCCAGCTCGCCTACGCGATCGGCGTGGCCGAGCCGGTCAGCATTCGCGTCGAGAGCTTCGGAACCGGCAAGGTGTCGGACGAGAAGCTCGCGCAGATCGTCCGGGCCAACTTCGACGCGCGACCGGCCAAGCTGATCGCCGAGCTGGATCTGCTCAAGCCGATCTTCAAGCAGACCGCCGCATACGGCCACTTCGGCCGCGAGGGCTTCTCGTGGGAAGGCACCGGTAAGGTCGAGGCGCTCGAGGGATCCATCTAGATCCCTCACGCGGCTGACGCGTCGATCGGCGCTCGCGGACTCGTCCGTGAGCGCCGATTTACTTGGGCTACTTGGGCTACTTGGGCTACATGGCTACACGGCGTGGCTGCGCAGCCAGGACATCAGCGAAGCGGGCCAGCAAGTCGTGGGTCTCGACCGACGGCCGCAGGATGTCCAGGACCGCGTCGAGCTCGCTCGCGTAGCGGTCGCGGTAGTGCAGCACGCGCTTGCGGTTGTCGGCCTCGGTCAGCTCGGGGTGAAACTGGGTCGCCCAGACCGGGGCGTCGCCAAACCGCGCGGCCTGGAACGGGCTGCGCTCGCTGCCCGCGAGATGCCGCGCGCAGGTGGGCAGGCGCGTGACATGATCCTTGTGGCCCTGCTGGGCCGCGAACCGGTTGGACAGGTGCCCGAACAGCTCGTCGCTGCTCGCAGCCGGGGTGAGCTGCACCTCGTAGGTGCCGACCTCGGCCCGCCCCGCGTCGTGCACGACCTCGCCGCCAAGCGCGAGCGAGAGCGCCTGAAACCCAAAGCAGGACCCAAACACCGGGAACCCGCGCGTCGCCGTCTCCCCGAGGAAGTCGAGCATCGCGCGGATCGGGGCCACATCGTCGAGCACCGAGTACTCGCCCGACCCACCGATCAGGACCGCGTCAAAGCGCTCGTAGATGCTGGCGTCGAGGTGATCGTTGAGCACGTCGAGGGCGTGGACCTGCTCGGTCTCGACCGCGAGCCGGTCCACGAAGCACTCGACCTCGTGGCCTCGCACCATGTCGGCGGGGTTGCGGATCTGGAGCAGGCAAAACCGTAGGTCGGTCCTCACCGGAGCGATGTACCACGACGCGGGGTCTGAGTAGGGTTGATCTTGGTGGGTTGGCGTGCGTGATCGAGGTCTCAATCGGCTAGGCTCTGCGGATGGAATTGGATGGGCCGAAGATCCAAGTGCTGGCCGGAGACGCCCACTGCTTCACGGTCGACGGCCTGTTTGACGCGGACGAGTGCGCCCGCTGGATCGCCCGCGCCGAGGCGCTCGGGTTTGGTGACGCTCCGATCAACACGGGGCGTGGCGAGCTTCGCGTGCCGGAGATCCGCAACAACGATCGCACCATGCTCGACGACCCTGGGGCCGCGGCCGCGCTGTTCGAGCGTCTCGAGCCGGTCTTGCCACCGGACACGGAGATGTACGGCAAGGCGTTCCCGCTGACTGGGCTCAACGAGCGGCTTCGCTTTTATCGCTATGCCCCCGGTCAGCGGTTCGCGCTTCACCGTGATGGCCACTACACCCGACCCGACGGCAGCGAGCGCTCGCGGCTGAGCTTGCTCGTCTATCTCAACGAGGACTTTGAGGGTGGTCAGACTTTGTTCTTTGGCGCCGGGACGAGCGAGCTGGATCGCGCCGTGCCCCGGACCGGGCGGGTGCTGGTGTTTCCGCATGGGATGTATCATGAGGGGGGGATTGTCGAGCGTGGGCTGAAGTATGTGCTGCGGACCGACGTGATGTACGCGATGCCTCGTCGGGGCTGAGCTGGGTGCAGGATGCTCGTCAGGCCCGCAGCACATGGACAGCACGTGCGACGTGAGCTGCGGACGCGCTGCTCGAATTCCGCCACGCTTGCGATGAAGTCCTGGCCCGCTCGACGACTTTGACTTCCGCCACCCCCATCGGCGTGTGCCCCACTAGGGGTGAATGTGCGCCAATTTATCTGGCGCGGATACCCATTTGTGGGGTTTCGACTGATACATTCAGCCCTGTAAGTTGGATTGCGTCGATGTTCGAAGAGAAGAAAGAGCCGAGTGCAACATGCGAATACACCGTTCATACCCGTGACAACCGGCTTCATCGCCATGATCCTCCTTTTGCTCGGAGCGTGCGATGGTGGGCAAGAGCCCGAGGCGTTCCGCCATCATCCACCGCCAATCACCGCGTCCGGGGCGCCGATCGCGGCCAAGGGCGCGTTCTCGTGTGATTTCGTGATTGACTTCGAAAACTCGCGGCCGGGTCTCGAGGTTGGCGTTGCACACGTCGAGTTGGGTTGACACCCCACCGCGAGGCCGGCAGTAGCTGGATTTCGCACATTTTGGTGGGACCGTGACCAACATAGTCGTGATAAACGACATGCAACCACATCGGAGAACGGTCATGACAAACCAAGCAATTTCGTTTAGCACAGCATCTCTAGTCATCTGCCTCGCGGGCCTCGCATTCGCCTGCGACACAGAGGACTTCGATGCGCCCGCCGAGGATCTCGATGCTCCCGCCGAGGACTTCGATGCGCCCGCCGAGGACCTCGATGCGCCCGCCGAGGGCTCCGATCCAGAGTCAGCTTCCTATGCCGGCCCCGAGCCCACGCCGGTCGCGGGCGGCGATTGCTGCACGACTGATAGCTCGCCCGGGTGCGTCGACGCCAGCGTCGAGGCGTGCGTGTGCGCGGCCGATTCGTACTGCTGCACGACGGCCTGGGACGCGCTGTGTGTGAGCGAGGTCGAATCGCTCGGCTGCGGTTCGTGCGATACGGCGTATTGCTGCGCCGCCGAGACCACCCCCGGCTGCGTATTGCCGTCGGTCGAGTCGTGCGTGTGCGCGGTGGATTCGTACTGCTGCACGACAGCCTGGGACGCCACGTGCACGAACGAGGTCGAGTCGCTCGGCTGCGGCAGCTGTGCCATGGGATGGGCCGTAGGCATCGGCGACAGCCAGTCCGAGACGGTCGAGCCGAGCGGCGCCGTGGCGACCGACGCGAGCGGCAATGTCTACGTACTGGGCACGTTCTACAGCGCCACCATCGATCTCGGCGGCGGGCCGCAGGCGCGCCAGGGCTACAGTGACGTGTTCTTGGTGAGCTTCGCGGCCGACGGCTCCTACCGCTGGTCGCGACGTATCGGCGGCGATAGCTGGGACTACGGGCGGGGCGTCGGGGTCGACGGGTCCGGAAACGTCTACGTGACGGGCGAGTCCGAAGGCACGCTCGATCTCGGCGGCGGCTCGCTGCCGGCGAGCGCAGGCACGCGCGACCTGTTTGTGGGGAGCTACACCTCGACCGGTACCCACCGCTGGTCGCAACGTCATGGCGCCGCTGCTACGTCGTTGCTCGCGGGAGACCTCGCCGTCGACGCGGCGGGCAACTTGGTCGTGGTCGGCCGGCTCGACGGCTCGGTCAGCCTGGGCGGATCCGTGCTGACCGACGCAGGCTCCACCGACATGTTCGTGCTGGCGCTCGACAACGCCGGTGTCCACCGCTGGTCTCGGGCGCTCGGGGGAACCGGTTCCGACGCGGGAACGGGCGTCGCCGTGGACTCGAGCGGCGGCGCCGTGATCACTGGTCACTTCTCGGGCTCGGTCGATTTTGGCACCGGCGTGATGATCAGCGCCGGCTCCTCGGATGGCGCGACGGTCCGACTCCAGCCCAACGGCTCCACCGACTGGGCGCGCAGGTACGGAAGCACGTCAATCGACATCGCCCAGGACGTCGCCCTCGACGCGCAGGGCAGGACGTACATGATCGGCACCTTCGCAGGCACCGTGAACCTCGGCGACGGCCCACGCACGGCGGCCGGCAGCAGCGAGGTGCTGCTCGCCGGCTACGGCCCGACGGGCATCCTGCTGTGGTCCCGGCGGGTCGGCGGCGGCGGCCTCGACTACGGCCGCGGGATCACCATTGACAACGACTACGAGGTGGTCGCAACCGGATCATTCTTTGGCACTGCGGCCGACTTTGGTGGTGCGGCGCTGACCGGCGCTGGCGGATACGACGTATTCCTCGCCAGCTATTCCGCGAATGACGGGGCCCACCGCTGGTCCACCCGGTTCGGAACCGCGGCGACCGAAGAGGGCTACGATCTCTCGGTTGCGCCCTCGGGGTCGGTTGCGATGGTGGGCACGTTTGCTTCGACGCTACCGGTCGCAGATACGACCCTCAGCTCGGCCGGCGGCTCGGACGTGTTCGTCGCTAGCCTGCTGCCGTGAGGCTCATGCGGCTCGCGATCCGCTGGCCGCAGCGTCGCCACTGGTCGCCGTCTCGGCCAGACATTCGAGGACCCTGGTCTCGGCCGGGGTCAGCTCGAGGCTGACCAACGACACGGGCGCCGCCGACGGGCGAACGGGCGGGTCGCCGGGCGCGTCACCGACGTGGTGGTTTCCGGGCCGCGACCGCCCGCTTCGAAGGGCGTTGTGAACCGGCCTTGGGTGGGGCCAGGTCACGGTCCAACATGCAGTCGATGAAGCCGCTCAATGCCGGTGATGGGTGGCGCCGGTTCGCGTAATAAAGAAAGAGGCCGGGCCGCGCGACCGACCAGTCGGAGAGGATCTGTACCAACCGGCCCTGGTTTAGATGCTCATCCACGCGCTCACGGTCGAACGCATAGGCGATGCCCAACCCTTGCAGGGCCGCGGCGACGCCGATGTCCGAGTTGTTGGTGACCAGCGGGCCATCCGCTGCCACCTCCACCCGCTTGCCCTTCTTCTCGAACTCCCAGCGATAGGCACGGCCGTCTGCCTGAAGCCGCCAGTTGATGCAGGCGTGGTCGTGCAGGTCCGCGGGTGACTGCGGCGTGCCGCGCCGCGCCAAGTAGTCGGGCGACGCCACGGCGATCATCTTCACGTCTGGAGTCAAGCGCACGGCGATCATGTCCTTCTCCAGCCGCCCCCCCACTCGGATGCCCGCATCAAAGCGGCCCGCGACGATGTCGCTCAACCCGTCGTCGATCACGATGTCCAGCACCACATCCGGGTGCGCATGATGAAACCGGCCCAGCCGCGGCGCGATGACCTGTCGGGCAGCCATGCCCAGCGTGTTGATGCGCAGTGTTCCGCTCATCCGGCCCGCTGACGCGCTGGCCTCGGACACCGCGTCGGCGATGTCCCGAAACAGCGGTGCGATGCGCCCGTAGAGCTGCTCCCCGGTCGCCGTGGGGGCCACGCTTCGGGTGGTGCGGTTCAACAGCCGCGCGCCAAGCCGGGCTTCGAGCTGGCGAATGGTCTGGCTCAGCGCTGAAGGAGAGAGCCCCAGATGCTCGGCTGCGCGGGCAAAGCTCGCCCGCTCGACCACCGCGGCAAAGGCCTTCAGTTCGGCGAATTCCGATCCGCGCATTCTGTACTGTTTGCTTCATAACCCATCAAGATTCTAGGCCATTTTCTAATTTATTTCCGGGCGCATCCTGACCACCTCAGCCACCAAGGAACCCATCACATGACCACTCTGACGCTCCCCGATCCGATCGCCGCTTACTTTGCGGCCGACAAACAAAACGCCGAAGCGCTTGCCCAGTGCTTCACCGCACGGGCCACCGTAACGGATGAGGGCCACAGCCACGTCGGCCGCGACGCCATCCGAGCGTGGAAGGCGGCGGCATCGGCCAAGTACACCTACACGAATGAGCCGTTGGCCCTCGAGCAGACCGATGGCTGCCACATCGTCACCAGTCGGGTGGCGGGCAATTTCCCCGGCAGCCCCGTCGATCTTCGCTACTACTTTCGCCTCGAGCGCGGGCTGATCGCATCGCTGGAGATCGTCGTATGAGCTTCGATCTTCAGCTGCAGGGCCTGCGGGCGCTGGTCACCGGCGGCACCAAAGGCGTGGGCTTCGCGGTCGTGCAACGTCTGCATGAGGCCGGTGCGCAGGTGATGGCCACAGCGCGCTCGGCACCTTCCACGCCGACCGAAGGCGTGTCCTTTGTCGCTGCGGATCTCGCTACCGCAGCGGGCGCAGCAGATGTCGCGCAAGCGGTGCTCGAGCGCTGGGGCGGCGTGGACATCCTGGTCAACGTGGTTGGCGGATCCAGCGCACCGGGCGGGGGCTTTGCGGCGCTAGACGACGCGCAGTGGTACCGCGAGCTGAACCAGAATCTGATGCCTGCCGTACGCCTCGACCGGGCGTTGCTGCCCGCCATGCTGGCGCGAGGCTCGGGCGTCATCATCCACGTCAGCTCCATTCAGCGCCTGCTGCCGCTGCCGGAGTCGACCACCGCCTACGCAGCGGCCAAGGCGGCCTTGTCCACTTACAGCAAGGCTCTGTCGAAAGAGGTCACGCCACGAGGTGTTCGCGTCCTGCGCGTTTCGCCCGGCTGGATCGAGACCGACGCCGCCATCGCGCTGGCCGAGCGCGTAGCCACTCAGGCGGGCACGGACTACGAGGGCGGCAAGCAGATCATCATGCGATCGCTGGGCGGCATCCCCCTCGGACGGCCCGCCAAGCCGCAAGAGGTCGCCGACCTGATCACGTTTTTGGTATCACCGCGGGCTGGCTCGATATCGGGCTCTGAGCACGTGATCGACGGAGGCACAATTCCGACGGTCTAGCAGGCCGAGCGCGCGATCGTCTTGCTGCGCGAGTCCGACGAATCCATCGACGCATGGGTCGCACGACGTGCGGCTCAACGCTCGCCGAGGGGTAGCCTCCCCTCGGCGAGCGCAATCTTGCTCACCCGAGCAGCATCACCTCCGAGCGAGACGCGCCTGCATCCAATACGGATACAGACTCGGCGGCGCCGTGAGCTCGGCGAGGCCCGCGAGCTCCTCCGCCGTCCACTCGATGTCGATCGCACCGAGGTTATCCTCGAGCTGCTCGACCCGCTTCGCCCCCACGATCACCGAGGAGATCCCACGCTGCCGCAGCACCCACGAGAGCGCCAGCCGTGGAATCGTCGAGTCCTTCGCCTTCGCCAGCGCGTCGAGCTTCTCGACGAGATCGTAGCCCTTCTCCTTGTCGATGGGCGGGAAGTCGAGAATCGTGCGGCGGGAGCCCTCGGGGTTCGCGTGGTCGCGGCGGTACTTGCCCGTGATGAAGCCACCCGCCAGCGGCGACCAGACCATGATGCCGAGGCCCTGGTCCTCGCACATTGGCACGAGGTCGAGCTCGAGCTCGCGACCGAGGAGCGAGTAGTAGGCCTGCAGCGAGACGAAGCGGGCGCTCGATCGTGCGAGGTCGTTGGCCTTGACCACCTGCCACGCCGTGAGGTTGGAGCACCCGACGTAGCGGACCTTGCCCTGCTGCACGAGATCCTCGAGGGCGTGCATGGTCTCCTCGAGCGGGGTGAAGTCGTCGGGACCGTGGATCTGGTAGAGGTCGATGTGGTCGGTGCCGAGACGTCGCAGGCTCGCTTCACAGCCGGCGATGATGTGCTTGCGGGACAGGCCGACGTTGTTCATGTCGCCGGTGCCCGTTTCCGCGTCGTCGCTCATGGCCCCGCGGACCTTGGTGGCGATCACCACGGCGTCACGGCTCACGCCGAGTTCCTTCAGGGCCCCGCCGAGCAGCGTCTCCGACTGCCCACGACTGTAGATGTCGGCGGTGTCGAAGAAGTTGATGCCCCCATCGAGGGCGCGCTTCACCAGCGCGGTGGCCCCGTCCTGCTCGACCTGGCCGATGCCGTAGAAACCCTGACCAAAGGTCATGCACCCGAGGCACAGCTCGGAGACGCGTAGACCGGTGTTACCCAAGAATCGATACTTCATGCCGTCCTCCTGTTTGTGATAGCGGCTGCTCGAACCCTAGGTCGCAGCCCGCGGGACTGCCACCGAAGATCCTGGCGAGGGTTTGCCTAATCCTGTCAGTGGGCACGGGCACGGTGGCTTTTTTGGTCGGAACCTGGTCAGATTCTGGCAATGGCGACGGACTTCGTCGAGTTTCTGAACGCCCACACCCCGGTCGAGGGATTAACCGAGACGCACTGGCCCGGCTTGACGCTGTTCCGCAGGAGCGAGCCGAGCGCGCGAAGCTCGATGATCTACAGCTCCAGCATCTGCTTCGTCGCCCAGGGTGCCAAGTGGGCCCACGTGGGCGGCGTGACCTACCGCTACGACCCGATGAACTACCTGGTGGTCTCGCTGCCACTCCCCGTGGAAGTGGAGATCCCCGAGGCCACGCCCGAGAAACCACTCCTGGGGCTCGTACTTCAGGTCGACGTGGCGGAGGTCGGGCAGCTGCTGCTCGAGATGGAGGAGGCCGACGCCCAGATCGGACGCCACGCGCAGCCGGGCATCTACGTCTCGCCGATCCACCCGGAGCTGGCGGACGCGATCACCCGCCTGACCAAGGCGTCGATCGACCGGACACGCGCGCGTGTCCTCGGTCCCGGGGCGATGCGCGAGGTTCTGTTCCACATGCTGCGGGGCGACCAGGGCGAGCAGCTGCGCCAGCTCGCCCTGAACGCTGGCGCCGGTCGTGGCGTCGCTCGAGCGGTGCGCCACCTGCAAGATCACTTCGACCAGCCGACCGACGTGGAGAGCCTCGCCCGCATGGTCGGCATGAGCACCTCGACCCTCCATCGCAGCTTCAAGGACGTGACCGCCCTGACGCCGATCCAATACCTCAAGACGATTCGCCTGCACCGGGCCCGCGTGCTGATGCTGAGCGCTGGACTCAGCGCTGGTGAGGCCGCCTTCCGTGTCGGCTATCAGAGCCAGTCGCAATTCGGTCGAGAGTTCAAGCGCCTGTTCGGCGCGACGCCGACCCAGGTCGTGCGGGAGATGCAGGCCAGCCCCCCCGAGGCGCGGGCGGGCTCTTGATGAAGTCCAGACTGCGCCACCTCGCTTGGCCCTTGGTGCGCCCAGCGACGACCGCGCTCATCGCGGTGCGGTGGCCTTTGGTGGCCGCACCATGCGATCCATCAGGTGCTCCAGCGTGGCGGGCAGGTCATTGCAGCGACCCATGTGCACGGCTGAGGTCTGGATGATCGAGCTGCGCTTGGCCGTCAGCCAGTGGAAGCGCGCACGGGGCTCCAGCAATCCGATCGGCGCGGCGGATTCGCCACCGCGGCAGATCGCCGGGATCGTCTCCAGGTGGCGACTCAGCGACTCGATGTCCAGCGTGGGGTCGAGCGCGCGCAGGCGCGTCTCGTCGAGCTCGATGCGCGCCTCCAAAAAGCCCGCGCGCTCGCACGACAGGATGATGCCGACGTTGACGAATTCCTCCCGCTCCACGCGCGGCACCACGCGGATCACCGCGTAGTCGTAGGTGTCATGCCCGTGCACGGACCGCCTCCTGCACGAACGCTCCGCGCTGGGTCACGCGCCGCGTCAGATGGGCCACATAGGCCGCGCGCTGGTTCGCCGGATCCCCAAACGCGTCCGGCCCCTGCAGCCAGGCATCGGGCACGTCCGCCACGATGCCGGCGATCACGTCGTCGGACAGGCGCGACGCCAGTTCTGCATCGACGTCGGCCAGGCGCGTGGCCCAGCGCAGCAGCACGTGGTCGCGAATCAGCGGGAACGGCTTTGCGGCACCGGCGGTGTCGCCATCCCACCCATGGTGGAAGTACAGCGATGCACCGTGGTCGATCAGGTACAGGCGGCGGTGCCACATCAGCAGATTGGTGTTGCGCGCGGTGCGGTCGACGTTGCTGATGAAGGCGTCGAACCAGACGATGCGCGAAGCGAGGTCGGCATCCGGCTGTTCCGCCACCGGGTCGAAGTTCACCGAGCCAGGCAGGTAGTCCATCGCCAGGTTGAGCCCGGCGCTGGCCTTGATCAGGTCCTGGATCTCCGGGTCGCCTTCGGTGCGGGCGAGCTCGGCATCCAGTTCGATCAGCGCCAGGTCCGGCATCGGCAGCTGCAGCGCCTTCGCCAGGCCGCCGGCGATCAGTTCGGCCACCAGCGCCTTCGGTCCCTGGCCGGCGCCGCGAAACTTGAGGACATACAGGCCATCGTCGTCGGCCTCGACCACGGCGGGCATCGAGCCGCCCTCGCGCAGCGGCGTGACGTAGCGGGTGGCAGTGCGGAGCGGGAGCGTCATCTGGCCTTCGGGATACCGCGCCTGCGTGGCCGCCTCGGGTCGAGCGCGCCACGCCCATGCGCCGCAACGCCGGATAGACTACCACGCTCGAGGCCACGCCGAACACGAGCACCCCTGGAACCCGAGCGGCCGCGCACCATCACTCGTCGCGCGTACGGCTTCCACTTGTCAGGAATGACACAGAGTCGACGCAAAGTATGGATTTCCTTTCGTCATACATTTTCATAACATTTCCTCGTCATGTCGATGTTCAAACCTGGAATTCCTGTGGTCGCGCTGGCAGGCGCATTGTGCACTGCCTGCCCTGCTGACGACGACGCTTCGACGAGCCACGACGACGACTCGATGGGCGCCAGCGCTGGCGAGATGTCGCTCTCGGGGGACATGCCGAGCTCGGACACTGCCCCGAACACCGAGAGCGAGTCCGGCGAGGGCGAGTCCGGCGAGGGCGAGTCCGGCGGGGGCGAGTCCGGCGGGGGCGAGACCGGCGAGGGCGAGACTGGCGAGGGCGAGACTGGCGAGGGCGAGGCCGAGAACGGTGTGTGTCCCAGTTCTCCCACACTCCCCCACTTGCGGCTGACGGGCGCGATCAAGACTCTCGAGGGTTGGGTCCCGATCGACGAAACCTCGTGCGATCTCCCCGCGGTCGCGTCGTTCGACTTCGAGTACGAGGGCGGAACTCCCGCGGCTCACAGCTGCAACAGCGAAGAAAATCCCCAGCTCCAGTTCCAGTTTCGGTTCGGCCTCCCCAACAACAACTGGGAGCCCGAGTGGAACGAGGACTCGCTCTACATGATGAAGTGTGTAGACATGTACTTCTTCACCGAGCCTGCGGGCGATGACACCTGCCGGCTCGCTCGCGTCGACATCGTCGATCCCGACAACCCCGAGCTCCCGATCTACTCGGTCGGCTCGACGCTCACCCACCTCGACGAGAATGGCCTCGCGCTCGAGGCCATCAACCCGGTTCCCTGCGAGTCCAATTGCGCCGAAGGCGAGCTCTACGATCTGCGCTTCGCCACGGCGGACGGCGAGGCCGTCATCGATGCCCAAGGCTTCCCGTGGACCCATCTGGAGTCCGGGGGCAAGAAGTACCGCGCGATCCGCTTCGACGCGATGGCGGTCGAGACGAGCGAGGTGCAGAACCACTCAATTGGCGGCGAAGACGGCGAAGACGGCGGCGACGGCGAGGAAGACCCATGCGAGGACGCCGTCGGCGGGGAGTTGGTCTCGTGGGCCATGGTCCTCGAGAGCGACCCCGACCTCGAACCGAGCGACTCGGGCGGGGCCGGCAATCCGGAGCCGCCCGGCTCCTGTCTCGGCGAGATCGACAGCCCTCAGCCCGATCTCTTCGTCGGCGACGGCGTCGCGGATATGGAGCTGCGCCTGTGGACGATCGACTCCGAGCCGCCCGTGGAGCTGCAAGTCGGCGCACACGTCCACGTGCAAGGCAGCTTTGAAGACTGCTGTGATGACGACATCTCCGTCAAAGAGTCGGTGGTGGTCCGTGCCTACCCGAGCGAGCGCTTCATCCTCGGGCTCGTCGACTCGCACTGGCACGTCCCCCCCACACTCCCCGGGGGTGTCCTCGCCGCGATCGGCGAGACCTTCGACAGCTGGCTGCATCCCTTCGAGCTCAGCGCCCGCGACGACCTGCTGTGCAGCAAGAAGCTGTGGTCTGGCGCGGTCAGGACGCGCATGAGCGTCCAAGTCGACGCGGGGGAGTGCGAGAGCGCCAAGATCGTCGATGAAGACGAGGGCGCCTTCGCAGATGTGTTCTTTGTCGCTGCCGGCGACATGGATTCATGGTTCCCCAACGGCCAGAACGTCGACAGCATCAGCCACAGCGCGGTGTTCATCTCTCGTCAGAGCTGCGAGCCGGGCGAGTGCCCCGAGACCGCCAACTCATATGTCTGCCCGCCCGATTCTCAGGTCCAAGACCGCGCCTATATGAGCTTTGCTGGCTACGACTACGAGCCGGACGCTCTGGGTTATGACCATGTCTGTGAGATTCTCGCGATCGGTGACGACGGTCAGCGCATCGACTACGAACTCGACTGCGGGGGGCTGTGAACGAGTCTTGATCTCGCAGCTCGACCCCCAGCACGGGCGCGCCGAGCGACTCGCGGATGAGGTCGAGCTGCCGCCGTGATGGAAGTCAGACTCGCAGCACGTGCGACGTGAACTGCGGAAGCGTTACTCGAATTCCGCCACGCTAACGATGAAGCCCTGGCCGCCGCTCGGGCCGGTCGTCTGCCCCGTGTACTCGAACGTTGCCCGCAGCGACTCGCCCTCGAGCCCCCAGCTGATTAGCCCGCGAATCGACGTCCCGCTGACCTCGACGAGCTCGGTGAGGTCGGAAGAGAACACGGAGATCGGCGAGAGCTGAGCGTGGACCTGGTAGACCGGCTGGTCGTTGGTCCGCTCGACGGTGATGGGGATGGACACGAACACCATGCCATCGGAGTCGGCGAACGAGACCATGCCGTCGGCTTGGACGGCATCTCCAGCACATGCCACGCCGGCACCGCCTCCGACGTAGCGATTGATCCGATAGCTGCTCTGGTCCACCTCGAAGGTGGCCTCGGCCTCGAACACTGCGTTGGCGTTCTCGATGTTGATCTCATCGGTGCCCGGAGACCATGTCCACGTGCCCACGTAGGGCCCGGCGAGTTTCGCAAGCTCCTCACCGACGGGGACCCCCCACGGGGTGAAGTCCTTCGTCTCGAGGGCTTGTAGTTGGTACTCGCAGGGCCCGTCGTCCTGCGGTCCGGTCGTGTCTCCGCACGCGACGAGCATGAGGAACAGCGGGGCCAACAGGGCCCCAGGAGCCCTATGGAGTAGGGCGGCCATCCTCTGCACTTCGCGTAACCTCATCGACCACCACCCCTACGCGTGGAACTGCCGCGGCTCGATCGGACGGCCGAGCCGCTCGCCGAAGCGCACCACCCACTCGACGAGCGTGGGGTAAGTCCGGAGGACGTCCCGAAGCGGAGTCCGATTAGGCGTCGCGCCTGCGTGGACGACGAGTGGCCAGATCGAGCAATCGACCGTGCAGGGCTCCTCGCCGCACAGAAAGGGGTCGTCACCGAGCAAACCAACGATCTGCGCGATAACGTCAAAAGCAGCCGCGTAGCCCAGCTCGGGGTCGACCATCCGCGTACGCATGGCCCGACGGCGTTGCGTATAGTCGACATAGATCGCCGCGAGAGGGGCGAGAAACCCAGGCACAAAGTGGCGAACCAAAGCTTCGGTCAGCGGACGCTGCAGCCTAGCTCCCTCAGGCGTGATGAAGCGATCGTGGAGGATCGCATCATAAACAATCTCCTCGGCCAACGCCGCGAGCTCCCTCCCACGGGCGAGGCGCTCAGGATCAATGCCAGCATCGAGTCCGATCGTCTCCTCGAGCCGCGCGATGATCTCCCCGGACTCAGCCTGAAGTTCACCGTTCGGCCAGCGCACATAAGGGACGAGCTTCGTCGGGGACTTTCGCGTGTCTCCGACAACCTCCTCGAACGGCGTCCCCGTGAGCACGAGGTAGACCTCGACCTTCGCGCAGGGCGGGCTCTCGCTGAGCGGCAGGCCCATCGCCGCGGGAAACGTGTGGAGGACGATGCACGGCTGTGTGTCTGCCACGCCGGGAATGTACACCCACCCTAACTGAGCACCCACCAGACCCTGCTACGCTGCGCGAGATGCCGGTCCCGCAGCCCCTGCTCGACGCCCTGACCAAGCGCCGCGAGGCCGCCGACCTGCTCCAGCGAAACCTCCCAACCGAAGCGATCCTCGCCCTACGCGAGGCCGCCGAGTCGCTCGACACCCCCGACCCAGACTCGACTCGAACCGAGGCCCTCGCCGAGTCCCTCGACGCCCTCTCCAACCTACTGCGCACCGAAGGCCGCGTCGCCGAGGCGCTCGATCCCGCCGAGCGAGCGCTACGGCTGATCACCACCCTCGCCCGCAACGATCCCCCCCGCTACCTCCCCCTGCTCACCCGCGCAACCGACAACCTCGGTCGCTGCTACCAACAGCTACGCCAGTTCGAGCGCGCCGCCGCTGCCTACGAGCAAGCCACAGCCGGCTACGCGATCTTGATCGATCTCCCAGGATCCACAGCGCCCGAGCACCTACAGCTCGCCGAGGTGATGTCCCGCCACGCGCTCGCGCTCGCGCAGATCGGCGAGCTCGAGCGCGCCTACACGGTCGCCACCGCGTTCGTCGAGCGAGGCCGCGAGCTGCTCCCACGCTCACTCCCGCTGCTCGCTGGCGGCCTCCTGTTCCTCGCCGATCTCGCCGAAGATCTCGGCCGCCAACACGAGCGCATCGCCCACCTCACCGACGGCGTCCAGCTGCTCGAGCGCGCCGCTCAGGACGAGCTACCCGGCGCACGCGAGGCCGCCTCACGCATGGCGACGGCCCTGCACAACGCAACCAACTACTGATCCCCAGCCGCAGCCCCGCGCTTGCGTCGGCGCTTCTTCTTGTCGATCTTCTTCTCAATCCGCGAGGTCTCGCCGGTCTCGACCATCTTGCGCAGCACCTGCTCCATCTCGCGCGCGAAGATCAACCGCACCGACTCGGGCCCGGTCGACCGCAGCTCGCGAAACGCGTCGCTGATGCTCACGACCGAGTCACCGTGGCCAAACCCGTCACCCGCGTGATCCGCAAAGTACCCCGCGAGCTCCTTCGCGGCCTTGGCCAGGTGCTTTTGCAAGATCCCCGCAGCCCCAGTCGCCACGTCCACGCTCACGCCAGCGTCGTCGAGCCGCGCGGCGACCTGCAGCAGCCCAGGACTGGGCGCGAGATAGGCGTCATCACCGTGCTGTTCCAGCGTCCCCGCGCGGACCAGCTCGGCGATGAAGCCCGGCCGTCGCTCACCGATCAGCTCACGCAGCTGCGCCCGGGTCAGCAATTTCGGCCCATCATCGACCCACGCCGACGATAGCTGCTCCTCGAGCCCCAGCCACTCGTGCAGGACCACGTCGCCACGCTCGACCTGGGTCACGAGATCCTTGATCGCGCGCATCCGCAGCCCGCGATCTTGCATCTTGCCGATCATCTCGAGCCGCTCGATGTGCTGCTGGCCGTAGTAGGCGATGCGCCCGATCTTCTCCGGCTTGGGCAGCACACCCGACGACTGATAAAAGCGGATCGTCCGGCTGGGAATGCTGGTCGCCGCGGCGAGATCGTCGATCGTGTACGCCGGAGCTGCTTCGGCCTCGACCTGCTCGGCCGGAGCGTCTTCGGGCTCAACCTCGGCCGACTCACCCTCGCCACGCTTGGCGGCGCGGCGCTTCGCACGACGGGACGTGCTCGAGTTGCTGGTCTTGCTCGGCACAGGGCTCCGCTGGCTGAGGCTCAGCGTACCCGAAGACGCGAGCGGACTGAATTCGGCGGTGATCATGCTCATGAGTTGGCCCCGGCGAGCGGCGCGTCGGCGCGGCGGCGCTCATGCGCCAGCGGGCGGCTCAGCCGGCCGATCTGCGCCAGCGCCCGAGTCAGGGTCCGGCCCCAGCTGTCCGACCGATACGCGACGGCGTGAGCCGTGCACACCGCCCGGACCTCCCGCGAGACCTCGCGCAGCCGGTTGGTCGGCAAGGTCGGGAACAGGTGGTGCTCGATCTGCCGATCGAGCGCGCCACAGAACACCGAGACCAGCCACGGGACCTCGAAGTTGTTGGTCGCCTCGACCTGCATCGCGTACCGCTCACCCTTGCTGCGGGGGACCGTGCCCGCCGGGTACGAGCTGGTCTCCTCGCCCACGTGGCCACAGTGGATCGTGGCCGCCGAGTACACGTTGCGCAGCAGCTCGGACAGCAGGTTGCCGAGCACGGACTTGGCAAACACCAGGACCCCGAGCCACCAGCCAAACGCCAAGGTCGCGAGGGTTGGCCACAGCAGGTACTCCTTGGCGTAGTAGGGCACGAACTTGCGCAGCGCTCGGCCGAACGCGTCGCGGACCGAGGCCGGCGAGCGATCCTCGATGAAGTCGAACTCGCGCCCGCCCTTGTCGCCGGCCAGCACGTCCGAGACCCCCGTGAAGTGCAGGTTCATCGCAGCGGCGAAGCTGGGAAACACGAACAACAAGGTGATCGGCAGCTGAAAGTAGTGGACGAACCGGTGCGGCGTCTGCTCGGTCAGGCGCACCGGTCCAAAGTTGATGTCGGCGTCATGGCCAGCGACGTTGGTCAGGCCGTGGTGGCGGCCGTTGTGGCCGCGGATCCACGAGGCCTCGTCGATCGGGATCTGCCAGCTGTGCTGCCGCGAGTGGTACTTGCCCGCGTCGTCGATCCGGTTGTAGGCCCCGTGCAGCGCGGCGTGGCCGATCTCGGTCGCCTGCAGCTGCTTGTAGACCCACAGCGAGACCACGCCGACGCTGAACGTGAGCGGGCCAGGGCTGACCGCGATCAGCGTGCGCCCGACCAGCTCGGCGACGCGCGAGAGCCGGTCGACGCCGCGGATGTAGCGCAGATCTTCCTGGCCGACCTTGGCCAGGGTGCGCCTGCGGATCCCGTCGATCGCCTGTCCAAACGAGCGAAGCCGCTCGTCCTCGGTCGCCCAAGTGGTTCCAGAATCGGGCCCAGAAGTGGTGTAGTCGGTCGAATTCATGGTTTGAGAGGTCGCGTTGGAGGGTTTGACGTGCATGTCCTGCACTTCTTACTGCGACATCTATAACCGTGCCAGTGTTTACTGTCAAAGTAATTATGTCACGGTTTTCCGCGGCGCATCGCGGGCCCGCGCCCGCCCATCCGGGCGAGGCTCGGCCGTTGCCGGCACTGGGGCCCGACCGTATTCTCGCGCGGCATGAGCGAGCTCCACCGCAAGGTCATCATTCTCGGCTCCGGCCCGGCCGGCTACACCGCGGCGATCTACACCGCGCGCGCCAACCTCGAGCCGCTGATCATCACGGGCAACGAGCCCGGCGGTCAGCTGATGACGACCACGGACGTCGAGAACTACCCGGGCTACCCCAAGGGCGTGACCGGGCCCGACATGATGGACGAGCTGCGCGAGCAGGCCGAGCGGTTTGGTACGCAGATCCACTACGACATGGGCGTGCGCGTGGACCTGTCCAAGCGCCCGTTCGAGATCGAGGTCGACGGCGGCGAGGTGTTCACCTGTGACGCGCTGATCATCTCGACCGGCGCGACCGCCAAGTACCTGGGGCTGCCCAACGAGCAGCGCCTGCAAAAGTCCGGCGGCGGCGTCACCGCCTGCGCGACCTGTGACGGGCACTTCTACTCGGGTCAGGAGGTCGCGGTGATCGGCGGCGGCGACACGGCGATGGAGGAGGCCCAGTTCCTCACGCGGATGTGCAAGAAGGTCCACCTGATCCACCGCCGCGACGAGTTTCGGGCCAGCCAGATCATGCAAAAGCGGACGCTCGAGAACCCCAAGATCGAGGTCCACTGGAACCGCGCGGTCAAGGACGTGCTCGGCAAGGATCGCGTCGAAGGCCTGCTGCTCGAGAACACCGTCGACGGCTCGACCGAGGAGCTGGTCTGCACGGGCCTGTTCCTGGCGATCGGCCACGTGCCCAACTCGAAGATCTTCGAGGGCCAGCTCGACATGGACGAGACCGGCTACCTAAAGGTCAAGCCCGGTACGACCTACACCAACGTCGAGGGCGTGTTCGCCTCGGGCGACGTCGCCGACCACGTGTACCGCCAGGCCGTGACCGCGGCCGGGACCGGGTGCATGGCAGCGATCGACGCCGAGCGGTGGTTGGCCGAGCAAGCGGGCTGACCGCCCGACCCTGGTGTGGGCTGCTGATCACACAGGCGAGTACGCGCGGAGATGATCTGGGCTGCGGATGGCGAGCTTGGTACGCTCCAGCCATGATTCGACTGGTTCGACTGACTCGTCTTGCATCGGTTGCTTCGCTCGCGCTCGCGCTCGGCTGTGGTGATTCCTCGGGCTCCGAGGGGCGCACCACGGGGGCCTCTGCCTCGGAGACCGGTGTCACCTCGCTCGGTGACGGGGACTCGGGTGACGGCGATCCAGGCGACGGTGACCCAGGCGACGGCGACGGTGATCCAGGCGACGGCGACGGCGATTCAGGCGAGGGCGGCTCGTCGAAGTTCGACCTCGGCACGATCCCCGACGCCGCCCACAACTGCGAGAACACCGGGGAAGAGACCCAGTCGTACATCTGGATCGCCAACAGCAGCCAGAGCACCGTCTCGAAGATCAACACCCAGACCCTGGTCGAAGAGGCTCGCTACAGCACCCGCGACACCCCCGGTAACCCGTCGCGGACCTCGGTCGCGCTGTCCGGTAACGTCGCGGTCGCCAACCGCAGCGGCGGCGTCGTCAAGTTCATCTCCAACGTCGAGGAGTGCGAAGACACCAACGGCGTGCCCGGGATCCAGACCTCGAGCGGGCCCAACGACGTGCTGCCATTTGGGCAAGACGAGTGCATGTCCTGGTACACGCCGTTCAACTACTCCACGCAGCGGCCGCTGGCGTGGGCGCAGGGCGACTTCAACGAGGGCAGCTGCAAGTACGAGAACGAGAAGCTGTGGACGGCCGGCAACATTGGCAACGCCGAGGTCGTGCTCATGGACGGCGACACGGGCGTCGTCGAAGAGACGGTGATCATCCCCAACGTGATCGGCTGGGCCGGGCTGTACGGCGGCGCTGTCGACGGGCTTGGCAACTTCTGGACCGTCGATCACAACTGGAACGGCGCGAGCACGCTGGTGTACGTCGATCGCGAGATGTTCACCTACCAGACCTGGCCGGTCACGGGTCAGGTCCACTATGGGCTGGCGGTCGACTCCAAGGGCCGGGCGTGGCTGTGCGGGAGCGGTGGCGCGTCTCGCTTCGACCCCGAGACCGAGCAGTGGACCCACCTGCCGCCGGCCAATGGCGGCAGCGCGCTCGGTGGGTGCATGGAGGACGCCAACGGGGTGCTGTGGACCGCTCGCTACCCCGACCCGGTGCTGGTCGGGATCGACACCGACACCGTCCAGCTCGTGCAGTCGATCAACATTCCCTCGTATGTGCACGGGGTCAGCATTGACTTCGAAGGCTACATTTGGGGCGTCGAGTTTAGCGGGGACGAGGCGTTTCGGGTGGATCCCGTGAACCTCACGATCGACACGGTTGGCGGCCTGGTCGGCGCGTATACCTACAGCGACATGACTGGGTTTGCGCTGTCGGCCGCGGGCGTCCCCAGTGGCTAATTAGGCGCGGCCGCGGCCGAATCGCGCGCTTGCGAGGCACACCCCGGTCACGCACGGCCGTGCCGAGCGGCCGCGCTCGCTCGCCTGGATCTCTCGCCCCGAGCCCCGAGCCGGCCCCCAGGTGGGTTTTTTCCAGATTGGCCCGAGCGTCGGCTACCCTCGCCCCGGATGACCTCGGGTCTGGAAGAATTTGGCATCGTCGATGATGACGCCCCGATCGCTCGCTCCCCCGAGCTGACCGGCGGCAAGCCAGTCGACGACCGCGAGACTGACCCGGCGCTGGTCAAAAAGGCGCTCGAAGAGGTCAACCTGTTCACCGGCCTGCTGCCCACCCACCTGCAGCGCATCGCCAAGCTCGCGCGGGTCTACGAGTATGCCCGCAACGAGTACGTGTTTCGCCACGGCGACGACGGCGACGGGCTGTACCTGGTGCTCGACGGGGCGATCCGGATCTCGCGCAACATGGGGGGCATGGGCGAAGAGGCGCTCGCGGTCCTGCGCCCGGGCCAGCACTTTGGCGAGATGTCGCTGATCGACGACGACATCCCCCGCTCGGCCGACGCGGTGTGTCACGAAAACGCGCGGCTGCTCAAGCTGCCCAAGTTCGATCTGCGCGACCTGATGTTCGTCGACCGCGAGCTCGCCTACGAGCTGCTGTGGCGGTTTGTCCGGGGGCTCAGCGCGCGCCTGCGCGACTCGAACGACCGCCTGATGATGTTGACGGCGACCTCGAAATTCTGAGCCTGCGCTCGGGTACACTGCTCGGGGACACTGGCTCGGGTGCTTCTCGGGTAGCCCATGGACTCAGCCGAACACGAGAGGCCGGATCCAGACGCGCCGGTCAAGCAGTCGCACCTGCCGACCGAGGCGGGTCCGGTCGCGCGTGAGGGTGGCGACCCCATGGCGTCGATCCGCCCGGAGCTGTCTGGAGATCCGCCGCTCGTCACCGCGACCGTAGAGCTCTCGCAGCACTCGGCGCGCTCGAGCAACAGCGAGCTGGAGACCACGTACAAGCCCCCGACAGGGTCGAGCGGTGAGCCGGGCGAGCAGGTCACCCACGAGACGGGGCCGTTCTTGATCCCCGTGCACGAGCCCGGCGGTGCGCAGAGCCAGCCGCCTGGCGCAGGGGTCGACGCGCCCTACATGTTGCTGAAACAGATCGGCACAGGCGGCATGGGTGAGGTCTGGGAGGCCCGGCAGCGCTCGCTTGGCCGCCCGGTCGCGCTCAAGCGCCTGCGTGAGCGGCAGGACACCTCGCGCTCGATCCAGCAGCAGTTCGAGAGTGAGGCGCGGCTCACCGGGGCGCTCGACCACCCCAACATCGTGACCGTCCACGAGCTCGGGCGCGATCAGGCCGGCCGCGTGTTCTACACGATGAAGCGGATCGAGGGCACGGCCTGGCGCGAGGTGATCGCCTCTGGCCAGCGCCGGACGGGCGATGGCTCCGTCGTCCAGGTCGAGCTCCGCGATCACCTCGACATCCTGATCGAGGCCAGCCAGGCGGTCGCGTTCGCGCACAGCCGCGGGATCATCCACCGCGACATCAAGCCGGCCAACGTGATGATCGGCGACTACGGCGAGGTGCTGCTGGTCGACTGGGGCCTCGCGGTCGCCCTGTATCCGCTGCCGTCGCTGGGCGGGGTCCAGACCGGCACCCTGGCCTCGCTGCCCCGCTCGGCGCTGGTCTGTGGGACCCCGGCCTATATGTCGCCCGAGACCGCCAACGCCCAGCGCGAGCGCATCGGCCCCGCGACCGACGTCTACCTGCTCGGCGCCGTGCTGTTTCACGTGCTCTACGGCCGGCCGCCGCACCACGGCAAGACCGTCAAGCAGGTGATCACCAAGGCCAAGGTCAACGCGTGGACCTTCCCCGCCAAGATCCCCGGTCGGCTCAAGCCGTGGGACGCCCTGCTGCGACCGGTGCTCAACCGCTCGTTGGCCAGCGACTCCAGCCTGCGCTTCGCCGACGCGGGTGAGTTCGTCGAGGCGCTGCGTCTGGCGATCCGCAACTATGACTCGGCCAAGATCGCCAGCCAGGCGCAGGAGCAGCTCGACGCCTGGAGCGAGCAGGACGTGCATGGCGACGACTCCTATCGGATCCTCTCGGCCCTGATCGCGCGGCTCGAGGGCGCGCTCGAGTCATGGCCGAGCAACCTCGCCGCCCGCCAGACCCTGGGCCAGGCCCAGCTCGAGCTCGCAAAGGTGGCGCTGACCAACAGTGACCTCGAGCTCGCCAAGCTCAGCATCGACGCCTACGAGCGGCTGCCACCGCTGCCCGAGCCCGAGCCCGATCGCGTCAGCCGACGCCTGACGCTCCACCCGGTCGACGGCACCCTGGTCGGCGCCCCGCGTCCGACCGACTCGCTGCTCGCGGTGAGTAGCTCCAACCAGTGGAGCGGCTCGGCCGAGGCGCCGACCGACACACCCGCGCGCAAGCGCGAGGTCGCAGGCACGATCCACGTGGAGTCCACCACCGGCAGCGGCGCTCGGCTCGATCGCCGCAAGGAGCACCCTACCCTGGCGAGGCTGGCGAGCGTGGCGAGCGTGGCGAGCGTGCAGATCCAGCAGGTCAGCACCGAGGCGCTCCGCGACGATGAGCTCGAGCTGGCCGCCACCGCCCACCGGCTGCGCCAGCAGCTGAGCGAGCGCGAGCAGGCGGTCCAGCGACGCAGGCGCAAGCTGTGGTGGGCGGCCGCGCTCGCGGGCGTGCTGGGGGTCTGTCTGCTCGTGATCCTCGTGGTCGGCCGGATCGCGCTCGCCAACCAGCGCGACCGGGCCCGCGCCGAGCGAGACACGATCTCCAAGGTGTTGCTCAACGAGACCGCCAACGGCGTCGAGGCCCAGATCGAGCTGCACTACGGCCCGATCCACGGCGCCCTGATGACCGCGGCCTGGTGGGCCACCGACGGCAACTTCGACCTCGATGATCCGCAGCTGCTCAACCGCTACTTCATGCCGCTGCTCGACGGCCTCGAGTCGGCCAGCTCGGTGTTGTGGGCTGACGCCGAGGGCAACGAGTACATGCTGCTGCGCGATCCCACCGGCTGGCGCACGCGCAGCACCAGCGCGAGCGGGGATCGGGTGCTGCGCGTGTGGGGTCTCCACGGTGAGCTGCTCGAGCCGCCCGCCGACGTCAGCCCGGCCACACCCTACGACCCGCACACGCGCCCGTGGTACCAGGGCGGCGCAGATCTGCGCGAGCACGCCCGCCAGGCCGTCGCCCAGGCCAAGCCCCGCCCGATCTTCTGGACCGAGCCGTACCGGTTCTTCACCACCCAGGAGCTGGGGATCTCGGTCTCGACGCCCGTGACCAGCGTCGGCGGGCGCGAGTTCGTGCTCGCGTTCGACGTCAAGCTCGACGATCTCTCGCGGATCACCCGACGGCTGCCCGAGGGCATCGAGCAGGGTCAGGTGTTCGTGCTCGACGAACACCTGCGCGTACTCGGACTCCCGCGCGAGATCCCACCGTCATCGGGTGATCCAAACGACCTCCTGCTCGTCCCGATCACCGAGCTCGACGCCGCCCCCCTCTCGCGCGCAGCCGTGCTCGAGTGGAGCGCCCTCGGCCGCGCCTCAGAGCCGTTCGTCCTCGACCTCATGGCCCACGGGCGCTACTGGGTCAGCGTGCGCCAGATAACTCGCCCCGACCGCCCAAAGCTGTGGATCGGCGTGGTCGTCCCCGAGTCGCACTTCCTGGACCACTAAGAAGCGAAGCGGCGAAGTGCCAAACCCACTGTGAGGCTCTACAGCACCCCAAGCCCCCTCCCAAAGGGCCACACATGCGCTCGCATACAAACGGCCCCGAGGAGCGAAGCGACCAGACGCGCCAGCGGCTGCAATCGGCGAAGTGCCAAACCCACTGTGACGTCCTACCGCACCCCAAGAGCCCCCTCCCAGGGGGCCACACATGCGCTCGCATACAAACGGCCCCGAGGAGCGAAGCGACCAGACGCGCCAGCGGCTGCAATCGGCGAAGTGCCAAACCCCATGTGGGGGTCTAAGTCAGCTCGTCCACTGGGCGAAGCGCTTGGTCAGGGTGCGCTCGTCTTGGCGGGTGTAGTCGCCGATGATCTCGCGCTCGACGAAGCGCGACAGCGAACCATAATGTTTGCGCAGGCGGCCGACGAAGTTGGCGGGCGCGGCGATGTACAGCTTGCGGAATTCCCCCGACGACTGGCCCCGACGCAGACGCTCGACCAGCTCGCGGACGAAGCGGCGCTGCTCTTCAGCCTCTGCGCCGCTGGTGTCGATGTGCAGGTGGGCGTTGGAATCGGTCGGATCCAGGCGCTCGCGCGCCTCAGGGTGCTCGAGCTGCTCTATCTCTTCGAGCGTGGGGTTGAGCTTGGTCCCACCAACTTTATACAGGTGGGCTTGGCCTTGGTCAGCGACGACAAACAGGGTCGGAATCATTCACACCTCCAGTGCTCTGATTGTCGGATCCTCGATTGCGAATACGCAAGCGGTTTTTTCGGCAGCTCAGGCGAGGTTGCGCGCCAGCCGGTGCCATCGCACTGAATGTAGTTATCCCCACATGGATCAGTCGTATTGGGCAGCGCCTACAGCGGCCCATCGAGCACCGCGACGTCAACCCACGTGTCGGTGCTCAGCTCCACAAAGGTCAGCGCGGTGCGAACCTTGCCGTCGGCGCTCACGGCTTCGTGTGCCATCGCTTCGAGCGCGGGACCGAGCAGGCGGATCATCTCGGGGATGTCGACGCGCCAGCGCCCCTGCTCGCCATCGCCCTCGCGTGCCTCGTTGCGCAGCCACACGACCGGCTCACCATCGAGCCGGATCTCGGCGTGCTCCCCCGCGTCGTCGACCCACACGTCGTCGAGCACGATGTCCTCGAGCTGCTCGCCAACGAGGCCGGCGCTGACGGCCCGCTCGAACAGGCCGCGACCATCGAGCGCCTCGAGCTCCTCGCGCGTGATCTGGGTGCGGATCTGCAAGACCAGCATCACGCGCATCAGATCCAAGTCCTCGAGCTCGTCGCGGGTCGCTCGCAGCGCCGCCACGCGCAGGTGCTCGTAGAGGTTCGAGGTCTCCCCGACCACCCACTCGCGCGCGGCGGCGGGATCATGGGCGCTGAGGGCGGCGGCGTAGTGACGCACGCTCTCGCGCACGGCCTCGTACTCGACGAGCGGGTCCGCGCTGGCAACCGACGGCGCGGGCGCGGGCGCCTCGAGGACCACGGTGGGCTTGCACCCGCTGACCAACACCAGCGCGAGCGCCCCGTGATGCAGTCCGATCCGAGCCCACGTGATCGCGTTCACAGCACCTCGTCGAGCGCTCGCACGAGACGGTCGACCTCGTCGAGGGTGTTGTAGTGGACCATGCTGACGCGCACGATCCCGTCGGCCTCGGCGAGTCCGAGCGCCTCGATCCCGCGCCGCGCGTAGAAGTCACCCCAGCGGATCGCGAGCTTGCGAGGATCGAGCAGCGGCGGGATCTCACTGGCTTTGCGGCCGTCCACGACAAACGCGATCGTCGGGACCCGCAGCGCAGGATCACTCGACCGCGGGCCGATGATCCGCACCTTGGGGTGCTCACGCAAGAACCCGAGCAGGCGCTCGGCGAGCTGGGCCTCGTGGGCGGCGAACAGCTCGAAGCTGCGCCCAAACGCGTGGCGATCGGAGGTCGCAGGCCGCTCGTGGTGGTGGGCGTCGACGGCCGAGAGGTAGTCGCCGATCCCGAGCAAGCCCGCGCACAGCTCATGGTTGGCGTTGCCGGGCTCGAGCTTGTACGGCACCTGCTGCTCGCCGACGAAGTAGTGATTTTGCGAGCGCGCGGCCTCGAGCAGCTCGCGCCGACCCCAGAGCAAGCCCAGGTGCGGCCCGTAGATCTTGTAGAGGCTGACCAGGTAGTAGTCGACGTCGAGCGCGGCCACGTCGACCAACCGATGCGGCGCGTAGGCGACCCCGTCCACGCACAGCTGCGCGCCGACCTGGTGGACCGCCGCGGCGATCGCTTTGACGTCGTGGATGCGCCCGACCACGTTGGCGCAGTGGGTCATGCACACCAGGCGGACCCGCTCGTCGAGCAGCGGGGCGAGGTCGTCGAGCTCGAGCGTGGCGGTCTCCGGTCGCAGACGCCAGGTCAGCACCTCGATCCCCTGCTCGGCGAGGGCTGCCCAGGGGCCGATGTTGGCCTCGTGATCCAGCTCGCTGACGATGATCTTGTCGCCGTCGCGCCACAGCGGGCGCAGGGCCATCGCCAAGATCTTGGCGTTGAGCGTCGTCGAGGGTCCGATCGCGACCTCGCCCGGCTGCGCGCCAAGCAGCCGCTCGGCGAAGGCGTGGGCCTCGCTCACGATCTGCGTGGCCCGCTGCGACAGCGAGTAGCTCGCCCCGAGCTGGACCATGTAGCGGCGCAGGTAGTCGGCGATCCGGGTCTGAACCTGCTGCGGCGCGACGGACCCGCCAGCGTTGTCCATCAGCGCCCAGTCCGGCCAGTGCTGGGCCAGCGCCGGAAACTGCGAGCGGACAAAGTCGACGTCGAGCGCGGGCACGGACTCAGGTTACACCCTCGATCGCTCAGAGATCTGGCAGCACGCCGAGGCCGGCCTCGTCGGTCTTGGGCTCGCTCGGCGCCGGCTTCGGCTTCGGCGCGGGCACGACCGGCCTCGGCTCGCGTGTGCGCGGACGCGAGATCCCCCAGCCCGACGCGCTCGGATCGACGTCGAGCTCGGGATGAACCTCGAACACCGGTTCTGCGGACTCGAACTCGTCCGGCTCGGGCTCCGCGTAGATCACCCGCGCGACGCCGTGAATGTCGGCCGCGTCCGGCAGCGTGGCGACATCGGGGACGACCTGCGGCTCCGGGTCCGGCGCCGGCGCCGGCCTGGGCGTAGGCGTGGGCGCGGGCGTGGGCGCGGGCATGGTCGCGGCGCCGCTGCGTCGACCGTGGACGGCGACGCCCTCGAACCGCGCGCGAGCCTCCATGACCTTGGCCACGTAGGTCTGGCTGTAGTCGGGGAAGGTCTCGCCAGCCTCGAGCCAGCGCTTCACGTTGCCGGGGCCGGCGTGGTAGGCCGCGACCGCCTTCTGCTCATCACCGAATTTGGCGAGCATCTCGGCCAGGTACAGCGATCCCGCGCGGACATTGAACTTCGGATCGTAGGCGTGGGCGCTGCGCTCGCCCATGCGCTTGGCCAGGTACGCGGCGGTCGCTGGCATCAGCTGCATCAGGCCGCGGGCCCCCGCGGGGGACTTGGCCTGGGGATCAAACCGACTCTCGACCCAGATCACCGCGTTGATGAGGACCGGATCCACGCCGTGCTCACTCGCGGCGTGCTCGACGATCTCCTGAACGGCCAGGATCCGGGCCCGCTCGTTGTCGCTGAAGGCCTCGAGCGCGACGACCGGCGCTGGGCTCACCGCACCCTGTCCCGCGGGTGCAGCGCTCGGCTGCGCCGTCGTCGATCCCGCGACGCAGCCGCCGAGCGCGAGGATCACGCCAGCCGTCGCAACACCGAGAACCAAGCCAAGATGGAGATTTGGGGACAGCCGCATGGCCGCCACACTAAGGAAAGCCGCGCCGACACCGAATTTATCGACAAACCCGCGGCCCACCTAGACATCCGTGCCGCTCCCGCAGGCCGGCAACCGGACCGGTACCCCTCACGACCATCCGACTTGACCGCCGCCAGCAGATCCATATCCTTCGCTCCCCCGCGCATGTGCGGTGGCCCCGGGACCTGGGTCGACGTCCCCGCCGAGACGAGCGCATCGTCGCTAAGAAGAACGACAGTGAGCGACCAAGCCATCATCAAGACCGGCGGCAAGCAGTACCGCGTCGCCGTGGGCGACAAGCTGCGTATCGAGAAGCTCTCCGCCGAGGTTGGCGGGTCCGTCGAGTTCGGCGAGGTCCTGCTCGTCGGCTCTGGCGACGACGCCCAGATCGGCACCCCGCTCGTCGCGGGCGCCAAGGTCAGCGGCCTCGTCAAGTCCCACGGCCGCGGCAAGAAGCTGATCGTCTACAAGTTTCGCCGCCGCAAGAACTACCGGCGCAAGAACGGGCACCGTCAGTCCTACACCGAGGTCGAGATCACCGGGATCTCCGCCTGAGGCCTGAGCCTCGAACTAGACTCGAACTAGAAAGGGAGCACTGAAATGGCACACAAAAAAGGCCAGGGCTCGATCAAAAACGGCCGCGACTCCAACGCCCAACGGCGTGGCGTCAAGATCTACGGCGGCCAAGCGATCCGCGCCGGAAACATCATCGTTCGTCAGGTCGGCTCGACCTTCTGGGCCGGCGAGGGCGTCAGCCGCGGGCGCGACTTCACCCTGTTCGCCACACGCGACGGGGTCGTCCGGTTCCACAAGGGTGGCAGCAAGGCGCAGCGCCGCAGCTACATCTCGGTGGACCCGGTCGCGCAAGACCTCGAAGCCGCCGCGGAGTAAGCACGGGGCGCCGATCAGTCTGATCGGCGCTTTGGCATCCTCCTGGCCCTCCGACCCCGGTCGAGAGGGCCTTTGACGTTTCCGATCATCTGGATCATCTGGACAGCTCATGCGCTTCATCGATCGTGTTCGCATTCAGGTTCGTGCCGGCGACGGTGGCGATGGGGCGGTCGCGTGGCGCCGTGAGGCTCACGTGCCCAAGGGCGGCCCGGCCGGCGGCGACGGTGGTGACGGCGGCGACGTGTGCCTGGTCGTCGACGCCCAGCTGTCGACCTTGCTCGAGCTCAAGTACCGCCAGCACCACGACGCCGAGAGCGGCCGCCCAGGCGGCGGCGCCAGCAAGAACGGGCGCGGCGGGGAGCTCCTGGAGATCCGCGTGCCAGTTGGCACCGCGGTCTACTACGAGGGTGAGGCCACCGCTCACGGTGAGACACCTCCGTGGCTCGACGGTGCGCCCGACGGGATCACGATCGAGTCCGATGATGACGGCGATGACGGCGAGGGCATGCAGAATTTCTGGGTCGTCGGCGATCGCGTCGTCGATCATGATCCAGGTCTAGACGACCCGGACGCCGATCCTGATGGCGAGCAAGCTGACGACGCTGATGGCGGCGAGGCCGAGCAAGCCGAGGCCGAGCCACAGACCACCGCCTCGCTGGTCGAGTTCGGCGAGCTCGACCAGCAGCGGCTCGAGCTGATCGAGCTCGGCGCGCCCGCCGAGGTGATCGCGGCCGGCGAGACCATCTCGAGCGGCGCCCAGCGCCGTCACATCCGCCCGCGTGGACGCCGTCAGGGCCAGCGCGACGAGCCCCGCAGCTACGAACCCGGCGAGCTGATCTGCGACCTCGACCACGACGGCGAGCGCGTGCTGATCGCCCGCGGCGGCCGAGGTGGGCGGGGCAACGTGCACTTTCGTTCCTCGACCAACCGCTCGCCCGACCGCGCCGAGCCGGGCACGGCCGGCCAGGGCATGTGGCTGCGGCTCGAGCTCAAGCTGCTCGCCGACGTCGGCATCGTCGGCTACCCCAACGTCGGCAAGTCCACCTTGATCAGCAAGATCTCGCGCGCGCGGCCCGAGATCGGCGCCTACCCCTTCACGACCCTGACCCCGCAGCTCGGCGTCGTCAGCCTGCCCGGCGACGATCATCACCACCGCAGCATGGTCGTCGCCGATGTGCCCGGCCTGGTCGACGGCGCCAGCGAGGGGCGTGGCCTGGGTCACGAGTTCCTGCGTCACCTCGAGCGGACCCGCGTGCTCCTGCATCTGCTCGCGCCCGATCCAACCCCCGGGCGCGAGCTGCTCCGCGATCTCGACGCCCTCGAGGGTGAGCTGCGTCGCTACGGCCCGATGTTCGAGGGTCGCCCGCGCGTGGTCGCGCTCAACAAGATCGACACCGACGAAGGCCGCGAGCTGATCAAGCAGACCCGCCGGGCGCTTCGCAAGCGCAACATTCCGTTGTTTGCGATCAGCGCTGTCACCGGCGAGGGCACCGACGCCCTGCTCGAAGCGCTGTGGCGACGGCTGCAGCTGCACAGCCAGGTGAGCGGCCCAAACACTGGGTCCACGGCCGAGTCTGAGCCCTCGTCCTGACCTGTCGAACAGCCTCCATGGCCGCCGTCGTTTGGTTCCTTCACCCCAATTAGTGGCCACCCAAGCGTTGGCCCCAGGCCGCGAGTTCCGGCACTGAACGGCCGCTCTCGATCATTGATCCTGACCGCTTCGCGGCTGGCGAGGCCCGAGTCGCCCTGATACCGTTGTGGGGTGTCGCGTTCCAAGTGGAACTCTCGTCCGTGGGCTTGGCTCGCGGTGTTGACGTTGGCGTTCGTGGTCTCGCTGTCGGGCTCGCTCACCTCGGTGAGTCTCGCCGCGCCGCCTCCGGCGACCGGTCAAGCGATCCCGCCTGACGATCTGCCGCAGGGCCAGCCGGCCGAACAACCAGCGACGCCGCCCGAAGACGACGACACGGCCGACCTGTTTCAGACCACCGAGACCCCCGATGGGGTCGACTCCAGCCGCCGCGAGAGCGAGATCTACGGGGCCCGGATCGACGGCCTGCAGGGCGAGGTCGACGACCTCAAGGAGCGCATCTTTCGTAGCAAGGCGCGGCTGTCGGTCCTCAAAGAGACGGTGCTGCACGGGGTGCTCGCGGGCAGCCGGGTGATCATCGCTCACCGCAACCTGATGGGCTCGCAGTTTCGCCTGACCAAGCTCGCGGTGATCCTCGACGGCGCGCAGATCTACGCGCGCACCGACGACAGCGGCGCCCTCGATCAGGAAGACGAGCTGACCGTGCTCGACGGCAACATCGTCCCCGGGCCCCACACGATCACGGTCGAGCTGACCTACCAGGGTCAGGGGTTTGGCGTGTTCAGCTACCTCAACGGCTACACGTTCGAGAGCCGCAGCTCGCACAACTTCACCGCCCCCGAGAACGGCTCGGTCCGGCTCATGAGCTCGGGCTTCGAGAAGGGCAACGTGACCACGGAGATGAAGGATCGGCCCAGCATCGACTGGCAAGAGATCCCGCTCGACGCCTCCGGCAAGCCGCTCCCGCAGGTCCAGCGCAAGCCCGGCAAGTCGCCGAGCAAGTCCAAGTCGAAGACCAAGCCCGCGACCAAGAAGCCCTCGGAGCCGGCCAGCCCGGGTACCAGTTCGAGCCCGGCCGCCGACAAGCCCGCGACCCCGGCCGCCCAAAAACCCGCCGCTCAGAAGCCCGCCGCCCAGAAGCCCGCCGAGCCCAAGCCCGCGGGCGAGTGAGCACCCGCGCAACGCAGCCAGCAATGCAGCAACGCGGCAAACTCTTGATCTCGCTGGCGGCGATCCTGTTCGTCGACGCCGCGATCGTCATGCGCCCGGCCCCGGCCGTCGCCGCTCCAGGTCGCGAGTTCGACCTCGACGTTGCGATCGAGCGGATCGAGGACATCGAGTCGGTGCTGGTCTCGGCCGAGAACGCCGCCAACCTCGAGCACGAAGAGACCGAAGAAGAGCTCGCCAAGCGGGTCGTGACCGGGCAGCTCATGCTCGTCGACCGCGACGTCGAGCGGGCCGCGATCGTGTTCCTGGACGTGCTCGAGAACCACCCGGGCAGCCTCGCCGCGAGTCAGGCGCTGTACTTCCTCGGTGAGGCGCTGGCGCTGCTGCAGATGGATCGCTGGGCGATCGAGTGCTTCAGCGGCAACCTGATCGACAACTCCGAGGACGGCCGCCGCTACCACCAGCGCAGCATGGCCCGGATGTTCGACCTCGCGGTCCCGCGCCGCGACGAGGGCTTCGCCCGACGCCCCGGGCTCTCGGCCACCCCGGAGGTCCGCGCGCGGCTCGAGGCGATCGGCATGAACGTCGAGATCGAGCCGCCGCAGGGCAAGGTCGACGAGGCCGTGATCACCCGCATCGCCGTCGGCGTCGCCGCGATCGCCCCCGAGCAGCGCGAGCTCGAGCTGCGCTACGCGTTCGGTCGCTGGCTGTACTTTCGTGGCGACTACGCAGCCGCGATCACGGAGTTCGACAGCCTCTCCCCGTTCAGCGTGCCAATGTCCGGCGGCGGGCTCGGAGCCAAGTGGCGGATCCGTGCGTCGTACTTCGCGGCGACCTCAGCCCTGGCGATGGGCGAGATCGACGACGCGATCGGTCGGTTCGAGGCCATGACCGTGGCCACCCCGATCAACGAGCGAGACAAGCGGATCGTCGAGCTCGCGTGGCTGGCCCGCGCCCGCATCCACCACGATCTGGCCGAGACCGATCTCGCCGTCCATGCCTATCGGCGCATCTCTCGCGACTCGCCGTTCTTCGCCGAGGCCATGTACGAGACCGCCTGGACCCTGCTGCGCGCGGGCAACCACGAGCGCGCGCTGCAGGCCCTGGATCTCCTGTTGGTCTACGACCCCGACGGCCCGATCGTGCCCGAGATCAAGCAGCTGCGCGGCAAGGTCAAGATCCAGATGCGCGACTGGCAGGCGGCCGAGGGCGAGTTCCTGGCCCTGCGCCGCGAGTTCGACGAGCTGTCCCAGCGGCTCGGCCGGCAGCTCGAGGCCAAGGCCGACGCCGCCGGGTACTTCTCGGCCGTCGCCGCCGAGGACATGCAGCACTTCTCGCTCGGCGCGGTGATGCCCGTCGAAGCGGTGCCCGTGGCCGACACGCTCCCGCGCGCGGTCCAGACCGTCGAGCTCGCGCAGGAGGTCGGCGAGGTCGAGCAGATGCTGTTCGAGACCCGGGCCCTGCTCGCGCGCATGGAAGAGGCCGTCAAGGCCAGCGAGCGGGCCCGCCTGTTCACGGATCTCGGCGCGCACCTGAGCTCGCTCGACTCCGCCGACCTCGAGATCATCGAGCTCAAAGAGAAGCTGCTCGTGCGGGCCCGAACCGGGATCACCGGGGCCGGCATGGCCGACATCGAGGCCCAGCGCCAAGCCCTCAAAAAGCGAGTCGACAACCCGCTCGGTGACGGCAGCAGCCGCGACGACGTGACCGGGAGCCTGCGCGAGCGCGCCGAGCAGCTGCACCAGCTCGACCTCACCGTTCAGGCCCTGCGCGCCCAGCTGATCGCGACCGAGCGCTACTACGAAGAGACCCGCAAGGACCAGCGCATCGACCCCGAGGGGTTCCTCAAGCAGGCCACCGAGCTGCGCGACGAGGTCGCCGGGCTCGAGCTCACCGTCGCCACGCTCGAGGCCGACGTCGAGCGGGTTCAGACCGCGCTGCGGTTCTCGGATCCCTGGGCCGAGGCCCAGCGCCGCGCCGTGAACGAGTACACCAAGTTCCTCGACCGCGCGTTCGCGGCGCTCATGAAGGTCCGCGCCGACGCCAGCGCGAAGAAGGTCTGGGACCGGGCCGTCTCGCTGCACGGTCGCGTCAGCGAGGGCCGCGAGCGGCTCGACAACGCGGCCGGCCGCCGCCTGCGTCGCGCGATTCAGATCCTCCGCGAGGAGCGGGTCAACCTCGATCGCTACAAGCTCGAGCTCGAGGACAACAAGGGTGAGGCCCGCGAGCTCGTCGGCGAGGTCATGCAGGCCAGCTACCGCGACGTGGTCGGCGAGCTCGCCAACCTCGTGACCCGCTCCGAAGTCGGCCTGCTCGACGTCGCCTGGGCCATCCAAGAGGTCGAGTCCGAGGAGATCCGTCGGCTCGAGACCACCCGCGACCGCGAGACCCGCGAGCTCCAACGCGTGATCGACGAAGCCCTGGAGGAGGAGTGATGAACGGCTCTCGACGCGTGTTCAGGTCGTCGGTTGTCAGCGCGATCAGCCTCGGCAGCCTGTGCTTGCTGTTGGCTGCGGAGGTCGCCGCCTCGGGGCCCACCAAGTCGGCCAGCGGCGGCGAGCAACTGATCGGCCTCCCCGGTGAGCCCGGCTCGGGCGTGGGCCGGGTCGTCGAGGGCGCTGGCGATCCGATCCGCCTGCAAGCCCCGCTGCCCCGCCGGCCCCGCAACGAGGACGAGGCCAGGGCGATCGGCGAGCTCGAGGAGATCTTCGAGCGCTTCGAGTCCGCCGCGATCGCCACGGAGGACACGCTCCGCGATCAGCTGATCATCGAGTTCGAGGCCGGCCAAGAGGAGCTCGACAACCAGTTCGAGCGCGAGCTGCGAGAGCACCGCGCCCAGGCCCGATCGCTGCGCGCCAAGGCGATCACCCGCTACGAAGACTTCCTCGAGCTCCACCCCAACGACGCCGCCTGGACCCCGGAGATCATGTTCCGGCTCGCGGAGCTGCACTTCGAGTCGTCGCTCGAGCGCTATCAGCGACAAGAGGACGCCTGGCAAGACGAGCTGGTCGCGCTCGAGAAGCGCCGCGAGGCCGGCGAGCAGAACCTGCCCGACATGCGCCCGCCGCCGACCGTCGACTACCAGCGCTCGATCGAGCTGCTGACCCGGGTCGTCGGCGGGTTCCCCCGCTACGCGCTCAACGACGCCGCGCTGTACCGCATGGGCGTGCTGCTGTACGAGAGCGAAGAATTCGACGCCAGCCGCCAGGCGTTTTTGGCGCTGTCGTGCGCGAACCGGTACGGGGTCCCCAACGAGGACTTCTCCAACATCGTCTCGACCTCGCAATTTCGGCTCGGCGACTACCAGAGCTGCGTGCCGCTGTCGGACAAGAGCACCTTCGTGGCCGAGAGCTGGCTGCGCGTCGGCGAGCTCCACTACGACGTCGACGAGCTCGACCCGGCGCTCGAGGCCTACACCCAGGCGCTCGGTGAGCGCGGCAGCAGCCTGTTCGCCCAGGCCCTGCTGCGCATCGCGTTCACGACCTACCTCAAGCGCGACTTCGCCGGCTCGATCGCCCGATTCGACGAGTACATCCTCTACGCGGACTCGCTCAAGGGCACCGACAAGTACGACGACGAGGCAGCCTACCGCGGCGACGTGATCCGCTGGATGGCCAAGACCTACAACGAGGAGGACTGGGACGGCAACGGCCGCCGCGACAAGGTCTACGGGCTCAAGCGCCTCGAGCAGGACTACGCCGAGCGCAAGGACGAGCCGCACGTCCCGGAGATCTACGCCGCCTACGCCGACTTGCTCGCCTACGAGACCGAGTTCGAGGGCGCCGTGGAGATCTACGAGCTGGCCCTCGCGCGCTGGCCCCTGGCCGCCGCGGCGCCGGAGATCCAGTCCAAGATCCTCGACGCCTGGAAGGCCCAGCGCGACGACCGGCGGATCACCGAGGCCCGCGACAAGCTCGCGACCAACTACCTGCGCGGCACCAACTGGTACTACGCCAACGAGAACGACCCCGACGCGATCGAGCGGGCGTTCAAGCTGGCCGAGGACGCCCTCGTCGCGACCGCCGTGGATCACCAGGCGCGGGCCCAGGCGCTGCGCTCCGACGGCAACACCGAGGCCGCCAAGGTCGAGTACCAGATCGCCGCGCGGGCCTACGCGGCCTACCTCGAGCGGTTCCCCAACACCGCGAGCTCCTACGAGTACCGCTACAACTTCGCCGACTCGCTGTACTACTCGGATCAATTCCTGGACTCGGCCAAGCAGTTCGCGATCGTCCGCGACTCCAACCTCGACAACCGCCTGCAGGCCGACGCCGCCAGCGGCGTGGTCTCGGCGCTCGAGTCCTACGCCGAGATCCAGACCGCGGCCGGCAAGTACACCCTGCCCGACATGCCCAAGGATCCCGACGCGGGTCCGTACGAGCCGCTGACCGTCCCGCCGCTGGCCGCCGCGCTGCAGTCGGCCTACGACCGCTACGCCGAGCTCAACCCCGACAACGAAGACGCCGCCACGATCATCTTCAAGTCCGGCGAGATCAGCCAGCGCCACAACCTGTTCGCCGACGCCCGCCCACGCTTCCAGCGGGTCATCGATCGCCACTGCGACGCCGACGTCTCGATCAACGCCAGCTTGGCGCTGATCGACGGCTACGCGCTGCAGGGCCAGCTCACCGAAGAGATCGTCAAGAACATGAAGAACTGCGGCAGCGGCGACGCCAAGACCGAGTTCGCTGGCAAGCTGCGCTCGATCGGCAACGCGGTGATTTTTCAAGAGGCCACCTTGTTGTTCGAGGCCGGCGAGTTCGAGGCCGCCGCGGATCGCTACGTCGCGCTCGTCGACCAGGCGCCCGACGATCCCCACGCCGACAACGCGCTCAACAACGCGGCCGTCGCCTACGAGAACATCGGCCGGTTCGAGAGCGCGTCAAACACCTACGAGCGCATCTACACCACCTACAAGCCGTGCAGCGCGCCCAAGCTCAAAGAGGGCGAGAAGTGCAGCGAGTTCGCCGACTATGCGCTGCTGCGCACCGGCTTCAACCACTCGCGCTTCTTCGAGTTCGAAGAGGCGGTCGACAAGTACATCGTGCTTGCGACCAAGGACGACTACAAGAACAGCGAGTACCGGCTGACCGCGCTGCGCAACGCCGCGAGCTTGCAAGACAGCCTGCAAGAGTACGAGAAGTCGGCCAAGCTCTACTACGAGGTCGCCAAGAAGGCCGAGGCCCCAGCCGAGAAGGCCGAGGCCATGTACCAGGCCGCCGAGGTGCTCGAGAAGGCCGGCAACGACAGCAAGACGATCGCGGCCTACAAGGCGTTTCTCAAGGCTCACGGCGGTCAAGCCGATCAGGCCCTGCGCGAGGTCGAGGCTCACCTCCGGCTCGGGCAGCTGTACCGCAACGGCAAGGATCGCAAGTCCGCGACCCGCGAGCTGCAGGCCGCGATCGACCTCTACGCGGCCCGCGGGCTGCAAAACGGCACGCCCGAGGCCGCGCTCCCGGCCGAGGCCCAGTTCCTGCTCGCCGAGTACGAGCTCGAGGACGTGGTCAAGCTCAAGATCAAGTCGACCAGCAACAAGAAGATCGGTGAAGAGGCCAAGAAGCTGTTCGACTCGCTCGTGAGGGTGTCGTCGGAGTACGACAAGGTCTTCCCTTACCGCTCGTTCGACTGGGCGCTCGCGGCCATGTTCCGGCGCGGCTACGCGTTCGAGACCGTCGCCGCCACCGTGACCGACTCGCCCGTGCCCAGCCAGCTGCGCAAGGGCTCGGAGGCCTACTACGCCTACAAGATCACGATCCAGGACCAGATGGAGCCGCTCAACCAAAAGGCGATCGGGCTCTACGAGGAATGCATCGCGCGCAGCAAGGAATTCCGCGTCAACAACGTGTGGACGGCCCGCGCGCTCGAGCGCCTCAACGTGTTCAAGGCCGACGAGTACCCCTCGCTGCGCGACGCCGCGCTGACCCTCGAGCTGGAGGACCGACGATGAAGATCCCCCCACGCCATGGACCACGCGCGCTCGCGACCAGCTTGGGGTTGGGGCTGGGGCTGGGTCTGTCGGCGCTGATCTGTGTCACCTCGGTCGGCTGCGCCAAGCAGCAGCAGGACACCGACGCCCCCGACGAGCTCGAGCTGCCGCCGGAGAAGAAGGTCGCCGACAAGACCGCCGGGTCCAAGCCAGAGCCGAGCGCCGACCCGAACGCGGAGAAGGTCGCCGCCAAGAAGGTCGAGACGCCAGCCAAGCCGGTCGTGACCCCCGGTCTCGATCGCGACCCCAACCAAGAGAAGGCCAAGATGAAGCGCTCGCGGCAGACGAGCGCCAAGGCCAAGCAGCTGCTGCGCTCGGGTCAAAACGACAAGGCGATCACCGAGGCCCGCAACGCGCTGCGCGACCACGAGCAGAACGTCGAAGCCATGCTCGTGATCGCCGAGGCGTTCTACAAGCAGGGCAAGCACGAGCTCGTGCTGTCGGTCACCGGCTCGATCCTCAAGGTCGACCCCAAGGTCCTCGGCCCCGAAGAGAAGTCGCAGGCCTACAACCTGATGGGCTTCGCGTACCTGCAGGGGGGCTCGCGCGGCAAGGCGTTCGAGGCGTTCAAGAACGCGGCCGAGACCGACGAGAACAACAGCTCGGCGTGGAACAACCTCGGCGTGCAGTACATGTGGCGCGGGGAGCCAGCCACCGCCCAGAGCTGCTTCGAGTACGCCGTGTCACTCGACGCCAAGTTCGCCGAGGCCCACCTCAACCTGGGCTCGGCCCAGCGGGCCAACGGTCAGCTCGTCGAGGCCGAGGCCGCGTTCCGGACCGCCTCGAAGCTGCGCCCGGACTGGGCCGAGATCCACTTCAACCTCGGCGTGCTGTACCTCGACGCCGAGCAGATCCCCAAGCACGACGAGACCGCCAAGCTCGACGCCGCGATCAAGGAGTTCGAGACCTACAAGTCGCTGGTCGCGAAGGGCAAGACCTCCGTCGAGCGCAGCAAGCAAAAGCGCGGGCCGACCGACGCCATGGGCAACGAGCTCGTGTCCGTCGCCCAGGCCGACCTCTACATCAAGGCCGCCAACAAGGGCATCGAGAGCGAGGAGCGTCGGCAAGAGCGCGAGGCCAAGCGCAAGCAAAAGCAGGCCGAGGCGCCGCCCGAGCCCGAGGCCGAGCCCGCTAGCGGCCCGGAGTCCGGCGAGCCGGCTCAGCCCGCCGAAAAGCCCGCTGACCCGCCAGCTCAGCCCGCCGAGCCCGCGAAGCCCCAGACCCCTGGGCAGAAACCAGCGCAGCCAGCCGAGAAACCGGCGCAGCCAGCCGAAAAACCGGCCAAGCCCGCCGAGAAACCGGCTCAGCCAGCCGAAAAACCGGCGCAACCCGCCGAGAAACCGGCTCAGCCAGCCGAAAAGCCGGCCGAGAAGCCACCGGGGCCGGCCAAGCCACAGGCACCCACCCAAAATCCGCAGTCACCGCAGAAGCCGGCGCCACAGAAGCCAAAAGTGCTCAAACCTGGGGGTTGATGATGGTCTCGGGAGATCCCTCAGGAATGTCAGTCGTTCGTCGGCCCCGGAGCATGCGAGCCATCACGCACCAGTTTTGTGGTATGAGCGGCCAGCGCCACGGATCATCTCGCCCTCCCCACGGAGCATTCGCACACAGTACTTTCATTGCGGTGCCCGTTCGATCTAAGATGCGCGCGATCGCAAGCGCACCGACGCGATTCGACGGCGCGCAGCTGGCGGTCTTCCCCCCGCAGACACCTGGGAAACGCGGTATTCCTCGCAGCTCGCTGGCGTCACTGTCCGACCCACGCTGCTCAACGCTCCGCCCGACGCCGCGCCCGCCCATGCCAAATTCCCCCGCACGCCCCGCGATCGCCCCACCAGTGGGCCTCGATCGCCTGAACACACGGGGGCGATCTGAACACAAGACCATGGGAGCGACACCGTGTTGATACGAAAGCTCGCTTTTTGGGTCTTGGCAGTCGCTGGGGTTTTGTCTACGATGCTGCTTCCTTGCCAGGCACTCGCACAGGATCCAACACCGGAAGGTGGCTCCTCTGCTCCTACATCAGGGGCAACGGGATCGCGGTCCTCGGCCGGCACGAAGCGGATATCTCTCGACGACGAGTTCCTCGTCGAGGGCAAGTTGGAGAAGCCGAGCGCCTTTTTCGTGTTCAAGCGCTCTGCGCTCGACCACGACTGGGCTCGCCTTGACGCGAAGTTTGCGCCTCTCGTTCTCGAATCCGTTCAAGATCCTTTGTTCTAACACCAGTCAAAAGCGCGAAGTGCGCTGCTGACATTCACCAACTTCTTCGTTCAACCACACCAAGCCCCCTCGGGCAACGCAGCACTCGGGCAAGCATCGCCAGCCCCTTCAGGAGGACACCGGTCATGGGTGATTTCGCAACGTTCTACGCCAACGGCGGCGTGTTCATGCACGCTATTGCGCTCTGCGCAATTCTCGGCCTCGCCGTCATGGTAGAGCGCTTCATTTTCCTGTTTTTCCGTTTCAACATCAACGGACAACAGTTCTTCAACCAGATCCAGAAGCTGGTGATGGCGAACAACATTGATCGCGCCATCAAGCTCTGCAACGCCGCCGACAAAGCCGCGCTCGCACGCGTGGTCAAGGCTGGCCTCACCCGCGCGAACAAGAGCGAGTCCGACATCTCGGCTGCCATCGAAGAGTCGATGCTCGAGGTCGGTCCCGCGATCAACAAGCGCGTTCCGATGATCGCCGCGATCGCCAACATCGCGACCCTCCTCGGTCTGCTCGGCACCATCTTCGGCATGTTGGAGGCGTTCCGCGCCGTCGCCGACGCTCCCGCCGACCAGCGCTCCACCGCTCTGGCACGCGGCATCGGTATCGCCATGAACACCACCGGCTTCGGTCTCATGGTCGCGATCCCGCTGCTCGCCGCTCACATCTTCATCTCCAACTTGGCGAAGAAGATCTCCGACGAGGTCGAGCTCTACTCGGTCAAGCTGGAGAACCTGCTCGCGGCGCGCGTGCGCCACAGCTAGTCAGTCAGGCGTCCAGGTGCTGCGGTTTCTGGGCCGCGGGGGAACTCCCCTCGCGGCCACCTGACCAAGACACTGCAACGGGCGTCGCTCGCCACTTCCTTCGAGGTACACCATGCGCGTAAGGCATAACGAAGAGCTGGAAGTCGAGGAAGCCAACGTGCTTCCCGTCATGAACATCATGTTCCTTCTCATCCCGGCGCTGCTGCTGGCCATGGAAGTCGCAAGCTTGGCGGCAATCGCCGTGTCTCCGCCGAAGTTCGCGGCGGCTCCTTCCCCCAAGAAGGAAGAAGAGAAGAAGGAAGAGAAGCCCTTGAAGTTCAAGGTCTTCATCCTCGACGACGGGTTCCGCGTCACCACTGCGTCCCAGCAAGAGGGCGCCGAGGCTGGCAAGGAGCAAGACAGCACGGGTCCCAGCATCCCGCTCGCCAAGCCGAGCGCCGATGCCAGCGACTACAGCCGCTACAACTACGATGCGCTCGAGGCCAAGGCCAAAGAGCTCAAAGAGATCGCCAAGCACGAGACCGTGGTGACCATCAGCGCAGAGAACGACATCCCGATGGCGGTGTTGATCAACACGATGGACGCCGTTCGCGGGTCGGAGTGCAAGCTCCTCGCTATCAAGGAAGACGAAGAGATTCCCCCGGAATGTCTGTTCTTCCAACCAATCGTCGAAGCCGGCGCCGGCTGAGCCTTCCCCTTCCGCCCCCGAACCGCAGGTCAAGGAGTCGTCATGAGCATGACACCCGATGAGCTCTTCAAGCTCAAAAAGGAAATCAAGAAGGCCAAACGCCGCCACAAGAAAGAGGACACGGCGAACCTCGGGCTGACCTCGCTGATGGACATCGTCGCCATCATCGTTGTGTATCTGCTCAAGTCGTATGCCTCGGACCCGATCTTGATTCAGCCGATCTCCGAGCAGAAGATCCCCATGTCTCGCATGGACATGCCCATCAAAGAGGGCATTGCGATCTACATCTCCTCGCGCGAGCTGATCTTCAACGAGGAGCAGGTCGCAACCCTGACCGACGGCGAGCTCGATCCCAACGTGGTGCAGGGTCACGTGATCCGCCCGCTCTTCGAGAAGCTCGAAGAGGAGACCGAGAAGTCCAAACAGGTGTTCGAGGGTCGCGGCGAGGAGTGGGTTGGCCACGTCATCCTGATTGGTGACGAGGCGCTCAAGTTCTCGACGATCGTGGATCTGATGTACACGGCAGGCCGTCTCGAGTACTCGGAGTACTCGTTCTGCATCATCCAGAAGGGCTGAGCCGCAATTGCAGCCGTGGGACCCGATAGCGCCAATAGCGCTATCGGGTTCGCTCGTTTTGGCGCTCATGCCCGTCATGCCCGGTATGCTCGGCATGCCCTTCATGCCCTTCATGGCAGTCATGGCCAGACTCGCGCTTTGATCGATCCCCCCGGCAGCTGCAACCACTTCGTTGTGAAGGCTTCATCCAGGGGGGACATCGATCCCTTGGCCTCAATGCTCTCGCTGCTATGCTCCGCAACGCGTCGCTGACGACCAGTACTCCAGTTCGCTGAGGCGCCGGCACCCGGCCACAACCCCGGGCCTGCCGCGCCTCTCAATGACCCTTACAAATGTCCGCCGCAACGAGCCCCAAAGTCCTCCGTGTCGCCGTCGTCGTCGACGGCGAGTCGTGCGAGGAGCTCCACCAGACGGAGCCGGGAGACGTGATCATCGGACGGGCTTCGGGCTCGTCGCTGAGCATGGGTCCCAGCCTGGACCTCGAGACTGGGGTCGCCGCCGAGGGTGGCCCGAACGCGTACACACTCCCCCGCGCGCTCATGGTCATCGGCGCCCTGATGATCGTGATCATGGGCGGGCTGTTCGCGTACGAGGTCAGCCAGTACGTGACCGCCGATGCGGTGCTCGCGGCGCCCACTGACGGCGACGCAGCTGAGGACAAGACCGAGCTCACCAGCACGATCGCGCTGACGCTGGCGTTCTTGGGGGTGTTTCCGTTCATGACCGGGGCCACGATGCTGCGTGGCCGACGCAGCCGCCAAAAGCGCCCGCTGACGGTCTACGACGGGTGGTCGCGGCCCACGGACTACCGCAAGCGCGCACCGGTGTGGCTGGCGATCGGCGCGGTCGTGGCCCTCAGCGGCGGCGGGTTGTTCGCCTACGAGGTCAACCAGCGCGCGCCCTCCTCGGTCAACGCCGACGTCAAGCGCGGCGACATGCAGGCCTTCAAGGCCGAGGAACAAGGTGGCACTGGTGGCCTGGGCCTGATCATCGGGCTGCTCGGCTTGGTCCCGCTGGTCATCGGCACGATGAACCTCCAGGAAACGCCGGTCAAACCGCGCAAGCGCCCCCCCAAGGGCGGGCACGCGCCGCGTGAGCATACGCTGTTCGAGTGGGTCGCGGCCGAGGGCCTCTACTACATCAACATCCCACCCGAGACCCGCGGCAAGATCGCGCTGGGCTCGAACAAGGCCACCGTCGAGCAGCTGCGCAAGCGCTTCGGCGCCGGCTCGGGCGCCGGCGACCCGCTGCGGGTCAAGCTCGGGACCAAGGCCAAGGGCAAGCTGCTCATCGGCCAGACCAAGATCCTGTTTCAGACCACCCGGCCGGCCAGCGCAGCCGCAACCCCGGTGTTTCCGGTCGAGTACGTCGACCCGCTCACCCACCTTCGTCCGTCCAGCCTCGACGCGGCCTCGTTCGGAGCCGCGGCCGCGATCGCGGTGCTGCTCAGCGTGTGGTTCGTGTACTTCGCGGATCGGACCCCGGCCCCCCCGGCCGAGCGGTTCATGCGGGAGATGGGCATGCCCGCGTCCTTCTACGAAGAGAAGGAAGAGGAGCCCGAAGAGACCGAAGAAAAAGACGCGCTGGTCCAGGAAGACAAGAAGGAAGAGAAAGAGAAAGAGGAGAAGGAAGAGAAGGACGACAAGCTCGAGAAGCCCGAGAACGTGTCCGAGGCGGCGTTCCAGGAGGCGCGCGGCGTCGGTGTTGCGCGTGTGCTCGGCACCTACGGTGGACCGGGCGAGGGCACCGTGCTCGATGTGATCGAGGGCACCGAGAACAACCTCGGTGACCTGTTCGCGCAGGGCATGTCGAGCACAGAGGAGTACCGGGGCGGCGAGATCGGTGACTTTGTCGCGGGCGGCGGTGGCATCGAGTCGACCGGCAACATGGCCAAGAACGCCGGCCTGCAGACCGGCGACGGTCCGGCCGAGGTCGGCGCGACCGACAAGAAGGAGCGCAAGGTCCAGGCCAAGAGCAGCACCGACGACGTGGTCGGCGACGTCGACAAGAAGTCGGTGTCCGCCACGATCCGCCGACGCATGCCGGGCCTCGAGGCCTGCTACGAGAAGGCGCTGCGGTCCAACCAGAGCCTCAAGGGCAAGATGACCTACACGATCACGATCAACCCGTCCGGGCGCGTGACTGACGTGGACATCGAAGACGACACCGTAGGCGACGCCTCGGTCCGCTCTTGCACCATCGCCAAGATCAAGAGCTGGCGGTTCCTGTCCGAGGGCGCCGAGGAGTCATCCGAGGTGACCTTCTCCGTAGCCTTCACCGGCTAGCGGGTAGATGACCCCCACAGACACCGTGGCAGTTCGCCGACTGCAGCCGCTGGCGCGTCTGGTCGCTTCGCTCCTCGGGGCTGTTTGTTCGCAGGCGCATGTGTGGCCCCCTGGCAGGGGGCTCCGAGCACACGTGCGGAACACTCTAGCGACTGGGGCTAAGTTGATTTGACGGCCAACGCCGGGCAAGCTGGTTCAGCAGGCTCGCGGTTCTCGCGGGACCTAGAAAATCAACTGGCCGCAAAGGATCCGCTGGCGCCGGCCATCAACCCCGTGGAGGACCTCATGACCGACCGCCAACTCTCTCATCGCTCTCGGACCCGGCTCGTTCCGATTGCGTCGCTGGTCGTGATCGTGGGTCTGACCGCTGGCTTGGGCCTCGGCCGCACGGTCTGGGGCGCGCCCCCGGCCGACTCCGCCGCTGACTCCGCTGGCGAGGGTGCGTCCCCTGCCGCGACGCCCTCGGAAGCCGCCCCTGGGGCTGATGCCAGCGCTGAGTTCGACGCGATCATGGACGCAGATCCGACGTCGAGCGCGGCCACACCTCCCCCGCCACCCGACGCTGGCTTGCCTCCAGCGCAAGAACTACCCGAGACCTCCGTGCCAGGCGCGAGCACCCTGCGCGGGCAGATGGAGTCGGGCATGTCCGACCTCGGCGAGCTCGCGGTCGAGGCTCGCAACGACGCGGATCTCGTTCGCGCGACCTGTGTGCTCGACAAGCAAGATCGCGCCAACGACGTGATGGATCTTGGCACCAGCGAGCTGCTGGTCATTCGTGACCCTGGCGCGAGTGAGCAGGCGCGAGGCTTCGCGCTCGAGAAGCTCGAGGCCGCGGCGAACCGCATCGATCTGCTCGTCGAAGAAGCCAAGGCCTGCACAGGTCAGGAGGGCCCGGAGGACGAAGTCGACATCGTGCGCAACCAGTCCGACGAGCCTCAGACGGTCCCCATGTGGGATCCCAGCTTGGGCCTTGGCCACAACCCTGTGCCACCGCCGCTCGACGGCGGGTGGCCACCGGTAGCGAGCCCGATCGAATGATCTCGCTCGGCTCCGGGACGACCGAGACGGCCGCGACGGCCGGGGCGGCCGAATCGGCCACCACTTAACCTTGAACTGCAGGTCTACATCACGACGAGGACGCCTCGAGCTCTTGCTCGCGTTCGTGCTGTCGCTCTTGGTGCTGGGTTTGGCGCCGGGCTTGGTGCATGCGTCGACCCCCGGCGGTCCGAGCATGGCGCCCGGCAACCCGGCGACCCAGGTTCCTCGGGTCGCTGACGGCCCGGGGCTCAAGACCGGCAAGAACTCGACCTTCCACGGCGGCGCGGCCCTGTCGATCGGCTTCGACTCCAACGTGTTCTCCGAGGTCCGCGAGCGTCGGCCGCAGCCGGCCGCCTACGCGCTGCCTTCGGTGTGGCTGACGATCGAGAACCGTCCGCTGCGGCGCGGCCTGCTCGACACGCCGCCCAAGAGCAGCGGGCGCAAGGTCGATTATCACTTCGGGCTGCTCGCGGGCTGGCGCCTGTACCTGACCGGTCGGCCCACGGTCTGGCAGGCCAGCAAGCTCAACATCGCCGCCAACGCCAGGGTCATGTTCGCGCCCGGGCGGCGGTTCTCGTTTGCGATCGAGGACGACTTCAACCGGATCGGCGAGCCGACCAACTTCGAGGCCGGGCGCTCGTACAACTTCAACCGGATCGACAACTCGGCCGCGCTGCGGTTCTTGCTCCGGCCCAGCGGCGGCCGGCTGAGCCTCAACGTCGCCTATCGCAACGAGCTCCTGTACTTCGAGAGCGGCAGCATCAGCACGGCCGATCGCATCATCAACGGCGCCGAGACCGAGACCAAGTACCGGTTTCGGGATCGCAGCGCGTTCGCGGTCCGCTACTCGTACCACTACACCTACTACTTGTGCTGCACGGATGTCGGGATCGGCCGCAACGAGGACTCGCACGCGCACCGGTTGCTCGGCGGCTACGTGGGCCAGCTCGGCAAGAAGGTCGTGCTCGACGTGTTCGGCGGCTGGGGCTGGGGCCTGTACAAGCAAGACACCAGCGGGCCCAACCACAACAAGTTCATCGGCTACGCGGCGCTGGGTGTGTTCCCCACCCCCAAGACCCAGATCGGGCTGCGGGTCGGTCACGACTTCCACGACTCGGTGTTCGGGAACTACTTCAACGACGTCGGCGGGTCGCTGGTCGCCAGCCATGTGTTTCGCTGGAAGATGGGCCTCGACGCCGGATTCGGGGTCTACGGCCGGCGCTACGCGGGCCTGCCGATCCCCGGCGTGGATACCCAGGAGATCACCGGCTACACCGGCGCCGACGGGTTCGTCCGCCGCGACACCCTGATCTCGCTCAACCTGCAGCTCGAGCAGCCGTTCGGGAAGTACCTGGTGGTCGGGGCTCGCTACTCGATCGCGGCGGATCTGACTGACTTCGTCGTCGACTACGCCGACGGGTACTCCAACGCAGGCCGCTTCACCCGCCACCTGCTCATGGGCTTCGTGGCCGTGAGGTACTGACGTGCGCAGGTTCAGCGCTTGGTTGCTCGGGGTCTTGCTGGTGGTGCTGGCTGGCGGCTGCTTCGAGCCTGATCACAGCCTGATCCCGCCTGCGCAGCCGGTCGAGGTGACCTCGGGGTTGACGGCCGGGGACGTGTTCGAGGTTCGGGTGTTCGGTGAAGAGGACATCGGCGGCACGTTTCAGGTCCAAGACGACGGGACGATCGACTTTCCGCTGATCGGCAGGGTCGACGTGACCGACAAGACGCAGGCGGCCCTCGCCGCGCTGCTCGAGCAGCAGCTGGGCGACGGCTACCTGCGGAGCCCGCACGTCACGGTGGTCCTGACCTCGCGCGAGAACCTCGAGGTCAGCGTGCTCGGCCAGGTCACCCGGCCCGGCACGTTCCCCTACGCCGAGAAGCTGACGCTGGTCCAGGCGATCTCCGAGGCTGGGGGGCTCAACGAGCTGGCCCACGCGCGGCGGGTGAAGCTGACCCGCAAGGGGCCGACCGGGGTCGGGACCTACGAGGTCTCGATCAAGGCGATCACCGAGGGGCGGGAGCCGGATCTGCTGCTGCAGCCCGGCGACATCATCTTCGTTCCGCTCGCTCCGATATGACGATCGGTGGCCTGAACCAGTGCGGGTTTGGCGATTTTTTTGTACGTGGGCGGGTTCGGATACACTCGTAGACGGATGACGGATCCGAACATCGTCCTGGGGATCGACCTGGGCACGACGAATTCGGCCTGCGCGGTCGTTCAAGATGGGCGCGCGTCGGTGGTTCGGCGTGGCGAGGATCGCATCGTCCCGTCGGTGATCGCGGTGCTGTCGAACGGCGAGCTCGCGGTCGGCAGCGAGGCGAAGCTGCAGCGCGCGATCGATCCGGCCCAGGTGGTGTACAGCGCCAAGCGGCTAATTGGCCGGCGGTTCTCGTCGCCCGAGGTCCAGCGGATGGTGCGGTCGATGCCGTATCGGATCGTCGAAGGCAACAACGAGTCGGTGATGATCGAGGTCGGCGGACGGCGCCTGAGCGTGGTCGAGATCTCGTCGCTGATCCTCAAGTACCTGCGGCAGATGGCCGAGGAGGCGCTGGGTCGGCGGGTCAAGAAGGCCGTGATCGCGGTCCCGGCCAACTTCACGGACTCGCAGCGCAGCGCGACGAGGATCGCGGCGCGGCTGGCCGGGCTCGATGTGATCCGGGTGATCAACGAGCCGACCGCGGCGGCGCTGGCCTACGGCTACATCGAAGACATGGACCGGCGGATCGCCGTCTATGACTTCGGCGGCGGGACCTTCGACGTCACGCTGCTGCAGATCACGCGCAACGTGTTCGAGGTGCTGTCGACCTCGGGCGAGATGTTCCTGGGCGGCGACGACGTCGACGCGGTGATCCTCGAGCGCATGGCGGCGGTCTACATGCAGCAGCACGGGGTCGATCTGCGCGGGGATCCGCGGGCGATGGAGCAGCTGCGGGCGGTCGCCGAGCAGGTCAAGATCCAGCTGTCCGAGACCTCGCACTCGTCGATCCGCGTGGCCAACGTGCCGCCGGGCAGCAACCGCGACCTCGAGTTCTCGCTGTCCGAAGCCGAGCTGCGCAGCATCGCCGGGCCGATCATCCGACGCACGATCCCGGTCTGCGAGGACGCGATGCGGGTCGCGGGCGTCGGCGCCTCCCAGATCGACGAGATCGTGCTGGTCGGCGGCACCACCCGCCTGCCGCTGGTCCGCGAGGTCATCCAGGAGATCTTTGGCAAGCCGCCGCAGACCTCGATCAACCCGATGAGCGTGGTCGCCGTGGGCGCCGCGATCCAGGGCGCCGCGCTGCTCGGCTCGCTGGTGCCGATGGCCAGCGGCGGGGTCTCGATGCCGAGCATGGCTCAGAGCGCGGTGCTGCTCGACGTGACCCCGCGGAGCCTGGGCGTCGGCACGATCGGCGGCAACGTCGACTTCATCATCGAGCGAAACTCGGTGATCCCCGTCGAGCAGACCCGGGTGTTCACGACCACGACCGACAGCCAACGCTACGTCCGGATCCAGGTGTGCCAGGGCGAGAGCGCCAACTTCGACGGCAACACCAAGCTCGGCGAGATCCTGCTGACGGGCCTGCGCGAGGCCCCGCGCGGCTCGGTGAGCGTGGCGGTCACATTCGAGATCAACACCGACGGCCTGCTCGAGGTCCGCGCGCTCGACCAGGACACTGGTCAGGAGCAGGTCGCGACCATGCGGGTGCTCGGTGGCCTGCCGCAGGACGAAGTCGAGGCGATCATGGCCCGCGCGCAGGAGCTGCGCGGCCCCGGCGACGGCTCCGTCGCGCGACGGCTCTGAGCCCTGGGTTTCTACTGCGCCTGTGAGGTCTCCGAGACTTCTGATAGGCTCGTCGGGAAATGTCGAAGTCCGGCATGGGAGAGCTGGTGTCTGAGGTCGCGCGTCTCAGCAATGAGATCGAGACGCTGAGCTACTACGACTTTCTCGGGGTCACGCCCAGGGCCGACTACATCGGCATTCGTGACGCGTTCTACACTCGCGCGCAGCAGTTCCACCCGGATCGCTTCGTGTCGATGGAGGGCGAGACCGTCAAGCGGGCGGTCTACACGGTCTACAAGCGCATGACCGAGGCCTACCAGGTGCTCAGCGATCCCGAGCTGCGCTCGGCCTACGATCAGGCGCTGCCATCGGGGGCCGTGCGGCTCGCGGCGGAGTCCCGCTCGCGCCGCCTCGACGCCGACGAGCGCCAGGTCTCCAACCCGTTCGCCCGCATCTACCTGCGGGCCGGACGGCGCAAGTACGAGACCGGGGATCTCAACGGCGCGTGGATCGACTGCGAGCTCGGGCTGTCCCTCGAAGAGACCCCGCCCTTGCGCAACCTGCATGTCGCGGTCGTCAAGGCCCTAGCTGGCCGCTAAGATTCCGCCCGTGCAAGACACGGTCGCCAGCGTTCGTCGAGCCGAGGTCGAGCGGACCACCCGTGAGACGCAGATCCGCGTGGCCTTGGCGCTGCCCGGGGACGCCCCGGCGCCGCCGAAGATCAGCACACCCGTGCCGTTCTTGTCGCACATGCTCGAGGCCCTCGCCCGGCATGGCGCGATCGGACTCGAGGTCGAGGCCAGCGGCGACGTGGAGATCGACGATCACCACACCGTCGAAGACGTCGGCCTGGTACTTGGGCAGGCCCTGGATCAGGCGCTCGGCGATCGCACCGGGATCTACCGCTACGGGCACTTCTCACTGGCAATGGACGAGACCCTCGTCGACGTCGCACTGGATCTCGGCGGCCGGCCTTACCTGGTCTACGACCTGCCGGCGATCTCGGGCAAGTGGATCGGGCGGTTCGACTGCGAACTAGTCCGCGAGTTCTATCAGGCGCTGGCCGTGCAGGCGCGGATGAACCTGCACGTGCACCTGCGGGCGGGGGGGAACGCTCACCATGTGGTGGAGGCGTCGTTCAAGGGGCTGGCGCGGGCGCTGCGAATGGCTTGTGGTCGGGATCCGGCGGCGGCGGGGGTGGTTCCGTCGACCAAAGGGGTGATCTAGGGCGTTGTGTTCGGGGGCTTCTGTGAATTGGGGGCGGCGCGCACGACTCCGCATGCGATCCGCAAACTCTAGAACCGTACTCCAACGCCGCCGGGGCCGACTTGCAGGTGCTTGGCCGCGGCTTCGATCTTGGCCTGCTTGCGGGGGCTCTTTGCGGTGCTGATCAGGATCGCCACGCCGAGGGTTACCAGTGCGCCGCCGGCTAGGCCGAGGCCGACTCCGTACCACTTGGTGTTGAACACGTGGCGGCAGTCGCCCTCGAAGTCGACGTTCTCGCCCTTGCACGCGCCCCCGATCCTGAAATCCTCGTAGTCGAGATAGGTCAGGGCCAAGCTGCCGCCGACGGCCGCGATGCCGACCCCCAGTGAGGCGTACCCCCATGGGCGCTTGGGCAGGCGGTTCGGGACCTTCTCGAGCTCGTAGCTGAGCGTCTCGCGGGCGCCTTCGACGAAGGTTCGCTTCTCCTGGACCGAGATGTAGCCGTCCTTGCTGACGCGGATCACGTGGTCGCCCGGGATCAAGGGCTTGTCGACTGGTGTGGTGCCGAACACTTCGCCGTCGAGGGTGACCTCGGCGCCCTCGGGATCGGAGGTGATGTTGACCGCCGCCGGGCCGCTCGCGAGGGCGTCGAGCTTGGTGCGCAGAGTCGCGGCTTGGGTCTGCATCAGGCCACCCACGTCGACGACGCCACAGATCTCGCAGCCCTCGCTGGCCGAGACGATCTTGGTGCCGTCGCTGCCGTCGAACAGCTCGACCCGGACGCTGTAGTCGCGATCGACGACCTGGACGGTCGCCCGCACGATGTGGGTCGCGCCAGTCTGGCCGGCGATCTTCTTCATGCAGCCCGGCTTGTCGCAGTCGCCACTGCCGGCCACCGCCGCGACCTGATCGGGGGTGACGATCTCGAAGCTGCCGCGCTGCAGGCCCTCGACCAGCTGGCCCGTGAGCGTGTCGCGGTCGGCGTCGGGTAGATCACCGTCGACCACGAGCGGCAAGATCGCGGCCTTGCCAGCGACGTCCGTGGAGCTGGCCGAGCTCTCCGCCGAACCGTCAGGGGGCGCGGCGAAGGCGACTGGCGCTTGCGCGAGCCCCAGCGCGAGGGCCGTGGCTGTCGCACAGGCGGCGACCATGGATCGGGAACGACCCGCAGGGGAGGCCATGCGGCAGGCTATCACAAGTCTAGACGGCTACAGGCGGTTTCCCGCTTGGCCGTTGCACGACCGCTCGCCTGCCGCACGGGGCCACACAAACGCTCGCAAACAGCCAGCCCGATCGGAGCGAGCGAAGCGAGTGACCGCGAAGTGCCAAGCCGCCTGTGGGGTCTAGAAACGCAGGTCATTTTTGGACGGAGCCGTCGCCCTTGGCTCCGCCGAGGATGTACTTGTTGACGGCCGCCTCGTGCTCCTCGACGCTCTTGGAGAACTGGTGGGTGCCGTCGTTGCGCGCGACGAAATACAGATAGCGGGTCTTCTCGGGCGCGAGCACGGCCGCGAGCGCATCCCGCCCGGGGTTCGAGATCGGGCCCGGAGGCAGGCCCTCGTGGGTGTACGTATTGTACGGATTGTCCGGGTCGCGCAGGTGGATGCGGCGAATTCGGCCTTCGAATTGCTGGCAGGCCTCGGACTTGCGCACGGGGACGGTGCATCCATAGATGATCGTCGGGTCCGTCTGCAGCAGCTTGGGCTTGAAGGACGTGAACCGCAGCCGGTTGATGAACACGCTGGCGATCCGCGGGCGTTCGGCGGCCTGACCGGTCTCTTTTTCGATCAGCGAGGCCATGGTCACAATCTGGTGGTCGCCCCAGCCGAGCTCGTCGAGTAGCTCGCGGGCGCCCTCGCCGTTGGCCCGCCGGACCTCGTTGAAGACCTGCTGGTGGCGCTTGATCATGCGCTCGACGATCTGCGTGGCGGTGGCCTCGGTCGAGAATTTGTAGGTGTCGGGGAACAGATAGCCCTCGGCGCTGGCGGCCGGGATCTCGAGCCTGGCGAGCAGCTCGGGGTCGCGCATGGCGGCGATCAATTCGGCCTCGCTGCCCCCGAGCCCGGCCTCCGCGAAGATCTGCGCGATCTGCAGGCTCTGCTTGCCCTCGGGGATCGTCACCCGCCGCTCCTGCGCGCCCTGCCGACGCATGAGCTCGTCGAGGATCTGGGTGGGGGTCATGTCGCCGCGGAATTCATGCTTGCCTGCGGTGACCTTGGCGGCGGCGCCCCGATGCAGGACGAACAGCTTGAACGCCTGGGCCTCGTCGGCGGCGATGACCTCGTGCTCCTGCAGCAGCTCGAGCACCCGCGGAAAGCTGGCGCCGGCTGGGATCGTGAGGGTGATCGGCTCGCTCGACCCCACGCCGGGCCGCTCCGGGTAGGTGGTCAGCCGCTTGTAGCCCGAGTAGGCGGTGAACAGCGCCAGACCCAGCAGGGTCACGATGATCCCCAGCGCCCACCGCTGCGGCCGGCTCGACTTGCGGGGCAGGTACCAAGGATGCGGCTTGCGAGCGGCTCGGTTCACCGTGCGCGCTCCCGGTTCTCGGGGCGGGCGTCGAGCCAGCCTTGCAAGATGAACTGAGCCGCGACGGCGTCGATGCTGCGCTTGCGTTTGGCCCGGGACACGTCGGCCTCGATCATGGTCCGCTCGGCGGCGGAGGTCGAGTACCGCTCGTCCCAGGTCTCGAGGCCCAGCCCCAGGCCCTGCTCGGTGATCGTGGCGCGGAGGACCGTGATGAACCGACCCACGAGCCGCGCGCGGTGACCCTCGCTGCCGTCGAGCTCGAGCGGGAGGCCGACGACGATGACCTCGGCCTCGAGCTCGCGGGCCCGGGCGCACACGGTGACGGCGTCAGCCTGGTGGCCTGCGCGACGCAGGACCTCGCGGGCGTGGGCCATGGCCCCGCCGCTGTCGCTGACGGCGACGCCGATGGTCTTGGATCCAACGTCGAGGGCGAGCGCGCGCATGGAGGTTCGCCGGCGACTCAGGCCTTCTTGCGTCGCTTGCGACGCCCGGTCGACTGCTTGGCGTCTTTTTGGATCTTGAGCGAGGCGACGGCCTCGGCCGCGCTGGCTTCGATCACTTCGTCGGCGGTCGGCGCCGGGGCGGCGGCTTGGGCCTCGCGCTGCATCTGGGCGATCGCGGCCGCGGCCGCGGCTCGCTCACCCGCCCCGACCCCCGCACCCAGGCCCGAGCTGGTGCGGGTGCCCAGGCTCTGCTCCTTGAGCTTGGCGACGGCTGCCTTGGCGGCGGCGTCGAGCCGCTGAAGCTGACCGTCCGAGCGACCGGCCACCGTCGACCGCTCGCGCCGTCGTGAAGCCTTGGTCAGGGTGCTCTCGTACTCGGCGCCCTCTTCTGCGCGGCGCTTGTCCTCCTCGGACAGGCGCATCTGCAGGACCTGGTCGAGCACGGTCTGGGCGATGCTCTCCCACATGTCGCGGAACAGCTGGAACCCCTCGATCTTGTAGGCGTTCTTGGGGTTCTTGTTGGCGTAGCCGAGCAGGCCGATGCCCGCGCGCAGCTGCTCGATGTCCTTGAGGTGGCCGATCCACTGCTCGTCGATCTCGCGCAGGTAGATGCGGCGGACCTGATACAGGAACACGTAGAGGCCAAACTCCTGCTCGCGGGCGAGCAGCGAGGCCTCGATGCGGTCCCAGCAGGTGTCGACGAGCTTGTCGATGTCGTCCTGCACGCTCGACAGATCGACGTCTACGTAGAAGCGAGCGCGCAGCTGGTTCTCGAGGGCCTCGAGCTCCCACTCATCGGGGTGCACGTCCTCGGGGCACTGCTCCATGACGGCCTTCTCGATGTGCTCGTAGCAAAGATCGTGGATCCGCTCGCGCTGCTGGATCAGCGAGGCCGCCACGACATCGAGCGCGCGCGCGATCAGCTTGTCGCGATCCATGCGCACGTCGTCGACGCTCACCAGCGAGCCGTAGTGCCGGTAGATGTCGTGGGTCAGCTCGTGGGGGACGATGCCGCTGGGCGGGAACGGTGCCTCGACCTCGGGATCGAGGCCAGCCTTGACGAGCTGCTCGCGACAGTGACGATCGATGATCGCCACGGTCCGCTCGCGCATGGACTCGGCGAGCGAGGGGATCGTGTGCGGACCCGAGGTCTCGGGCGGCGGCGGGAGCTTGCGCTTTTGCTCCTTGCGGGCCTCGTCGTCGAGGATCTCTGGCTGGTAGCGGCCCTCGAGGATCTGCCGGCGCAGGGCGTAGATCGCCTTGCGCTGCTCGTTCATGACGTTGTCGTACTCGAACAGGTTCTTGCGCGTGTCGAAGTGCATGGCTTCGACCTTGGTCTGGGCGTTCTCGATCGCCTTGTTGACCATCGGCGCCTCGATCGGCACGTCCTCTTCCATGCCGAGCCGCTCCATCAGGCCGCTGATCCGATCGGCCCCGAAGATGCGCATGAGGTCGTCCTCGAGCGACAAGAAGAAGCGCGACGCGCCGGGGTCACCCTGACGGCCTGCGCGGCCCCGCAGCTGGTTGTCGATCCGGCGGCTCTCGTGTCGCTCGGTGCCCAGGATGAACAGACCGCCGACCCCGAGCACCTCTTTCTTCTCGGCCTCGCACTGCTCCTTGAGCCCGGCGTGCAGCTTGGCGAACGCCTCGGGCTCTTTGTCCGGGTCGTAGTGCGCCTTGGCCATCAGCTCGGCGTTGCCGCCCAAGATGATGTCGGTGCCGCGCCCGGCCATGTTGGTTGCGACCGTGATCGCGTGCTTGCGACCGGCCTGCGCCACGATATAGGCCTCGCGCTCGTGGTTCTTGGCGTTGAGCACCGAGTGCGGGACGCCGGAGCGCTCGAGCAGCTGGTGGATGACCTGGGACTTCTCGACGCTGGTGGTGCCCACTAGCACGGGCTGGCCGCGCTCGTGGCACTCGCGGATCTGCTTGACCGCGGCCATGAACTTGCCGCGCTCGCTCTTGTAGACGACATCGTCCATGTCGTTACGAATGATCTCGCGGTTGGTGGGGACGACCAACACCTCGAGGTTGTAGATCTTGTGGAACTCCTCCGCCTCGGTGTCCGCGGTGCCCGTCATGCCCGCGAGCTTGTCGTACATGCGGAAGTAGTTCTGGTACGTGATCGTTGCGAGGGTCTGCGACTCGGGCTGGATCGGGACGTTCTCCTTGGCCTCGATCGCCTGGTGGAGGCCGTCGCTCCAGCGCCGACCTTCCATCTTGCGGCCCGTGAACTCGTCGACGATGACGATCTCGCCCTTCTCCACCAGGTAGTTGACGTCGCGCTTGTAGAGCACGTGCGCGCGCAGGCCCTGGTCGACGTGGTGCTTGAGCTCGGTGTTTTCCTTGGCGTAGAGGTTCTTGCAGCCCAGCAGCTTCTCGATGCGATCGACGCCAGCGTCGGTCAGCTGGGCGCTGCTGGCCTTCTCGTCGACCACGTAGTCGAGATCCTTGCGCAGCTGCGGGACCGCCCGGTCCACGGTCTTGTACAGCTCAGCCGGCTTGGCGCTCTCACCCGAGATGATCAGCGGGGTCCGGGCCTCGTCGATCAGGATCGAGTCGACCTCGTCGACGATCGCGTAGTTCAGCTCGCGCTGAACGTACTTCTCGATCGTCTCCTTCATGTTGTCGCGCAGGTAGTCGAACCCGAACTCGTTGTTGGTCCCGTAGGTGATGTCGCGGCGGTAGGCGGTCTGGCGCTCGTGGTGGAACAGGCCGTGGACGATCGCGCCGACCGAGAGCCCCAGGTAGTTGTAGATCTGCCCCATCCACTCGGCGTCGCGCGACGCGAGGTAGTCGTTGACGGTGATCAGGTGCGCGCCGCGACCAGACAGCGCGTTGAGGTACAGCGCCGCGGTCGCCGTCAGGGTCTTGCCCTCGCCGGTCCGCATCTCGAGCACCATGCCGCGGTGCATAGCGATGGCGCCGATCATCTGCACGTCGTAGTGGCGCATGCCGAGCGTGCGCGTGGCCGCCTCGCGCACGGTCGCGTAGGCTTCCGGCAGCAGCTCGTCGAGTGACTCACCGTTGTCGATGCGCTGCTTGAACTCGGCGGTCTTGGCTTTGAGCTCGTCGTCGCGCAGCGGTTGCAGGGTCTTTTCCAGCGACCCGATCTTGTCGACGAGGGGCTGGATCTTCTTGACCTGGCGCTGGTGCTTGGTGCCAAAGACCTTCTTGAGGACGCGTTGGAGCATGGTGGGGGCGTCAGGGTATGTGGGGGGGCACGCGCTGTCTACGCGCGGCGCTGGCATGAGTCCGTTCCAGTCGCGGGGGCACCTTCGCGTATGCTCGGTGGGCAGACAATGGCGGACCAGCGCAAGGCTACCCCCACGAGTCCGGGATCTGACCAGCCGCGCTGGCCCCCAGCGCTGGCGCGCGCGACCGAGTCCGCGGGGGCCCGGGTGCACGTGGTGGCGCCGTCGGGCCCGGTCAACACCGAGCGGGTCCGGCGTGGGCTCGCGCACGTGCGTCGGCGGCTTGGCGAGCCGCACCTGGCCGCCAACCTCGAGCGGCGCGCGGGCTACTTCGCGGGTGACGACCGCGAGCGGCTCGCGTCCGTCGAGCTGGCGCTGCGCGACGAGCATGCCCAGGTGATCTGGGCCGCGCGCGGCGGCTACGGAGCCACCCGCTTGCTCGGGCGCCTCGACCCGGCGCTGCTCGAGCGACCCAAGCTGCTCGTCGGGTTCTCGGACATCAGCGCGCTGCTGTGCTGGGCGTGGACCCACGCGCGGGTGCCCTCGATCCACGGGCCGGTCGTCGGGCAGCTCGACGAGCTCCACGAAGATGATCGGCAGCGGCTGTGGACGCTGCTCGAGGGTGAGCTGCCCGAGCCGCTGTGCGCCGACGAGCACAGCGCCAGCTTGCATGGCGGGCGCGTCGAGGGCCGGTTGATCGCCACCAACCTCGAGGTCTTGCGCAGCTTGATCGGCACGCCGCACATGCCCTCGTTGAGCGGGGCGATCCTCGCGCTCGAAGAGGTCGGCGAGCGGCCCTACCGGATCGATCGCGCGCTCACGCAGCTGCTGGACAGCGGCTCGCTGCGCGGCGTCGTGGGCGTGGCCGTCGGGGATCTGCACGGCTGCGAGGAGCCCGAGCACGGCGGCAGCCGCGGCTGGACGGTGTCCGAGGTCCTCGATGATCGGCTCGGGCGCCTCGGGGTGCCCGTGTTGATCGGGCTGCCGTTTGGCCACGCGCCGACTCGCAACGCGGCGCTGGGGTTCGGGGTGCGGGCGCGGCTCGACGCGGATCAAGGCGCGCTCGAGCAGCTCGAGCCGGTCGCGGTTGGCGAAGCCACGTGAGCTTCGCATCGACAGCGACGGAGCCCGGCGATAGCATGGCTCGCGGATGGATCGTGAACTCAAGCGCAGCTTCATCGCCAGCTGCAAGCCCGATGAGCCGGTCGGTCCCCAAGATCCCCGCCACTACGACTTTGACACGCCCACATTGCGCCTCCGGGGTGAGCCATGGCGCGAGCGCCTCTCAGCGGTCATCGATCTCGCAGCCGAACCGACGGCGCAGCTGGTCACGGGCCTGCGGGGCAGCGGGAAGACGACGGAGCTTCGGCAGCTCGAGCGCGATCTGACCGAGCGTGGATACCGCGTCGTGATGGCCGACGCGGGCCAGTGGCTCAGCAATGAGCGACCGCTGACCACCGAGGATCTCATGCTCGCGTTGGTCCTCGCCCTGTTCCCGGACGGCAGGCCCGAGGACGTCGGCGGTTGGGTCGGCGAGTACGCGACGCAAGCCTGGAACTTCCTCAACTCGAAGGTCGAGCTCCAAGGAGGCATCGCGGCGGTCAAGGCCAGCTTGACCACGGACGAGACCCTGTTTCAGCGTGTCGCCAAGCAGCTGCGCGATCTCGACGGCCTGCGCGAGGATATCCATGCGCTGCTCGCCAGCGCCGCCGAGGGCTCGCGCACCCACGGTCAGGAGCTGGTGATCATTCTCGACGGTGCCGAGAAGCGCGCCACGGGTGACCTCGACGCCTCGGCGCGCCGCGAGGAGTTCCACAACCACTGGTTCGCCAGCTTCATCCTTCAGGCGCGGGATCTCAAGCCGCCGGTTCACACCATCTATACCGTGCCGCCTTTCATGGTCCGGCGGGCCTCGGAGCTCACGGCCAACTTCGGCGTCGAGCTTCAGTTCCTGCCGATGGTCCGACTCTACGAGCGCGACGGCGTGCTCAACCTGCCGGGCGTCGAGGCCATGGTCGAGGCGCTGCATCGCCGGGTGGCCGCCAAGCACTTCGCGGATCCCGCGATCCCGCGCTGGCTGGTCTCGCGCTGCGGGGGCTATTTTCGCGACCTCCTGCGCTTCTTGACCGAGATGACCTACCGCGTCGGCGAGGCTTCGTGCTTCACCCGCGAGCACGCCGAGCTGGCCGTCGCCCAGGTCCGGCAAAACTATCTGCAGGCGCTCGTGCTCGAGGACAAGCAGCTGCTTCGCCAGCTGCATCCGAGCAAGGAATTTCCCGATGACGAGGCCTCTCAGGTGCGCATGGACAGCCTGCTGCAGGGGTTCAAGATGTTCCGCTACCACAACGGCGGACCCTGGTACGACGCGCACCCGCTGTCGTGGGCCGAGCTGGGTTTTGCCGCCGACCTCCCCGACTGGACCCGGCTCGAGGGCGCAGGCTGAGCTGCGACCATGGCCACCTCGGCGAGCCCCACGAAGAAGGCCACACGGGCCTGGCTCGACTTGCTTGGCATGGCCGACAACGCCGCGCAGTGGGCCCGGCTGCGCGAGGCGCTCGAGCTGAGCGAGGGGTTTGCGCTGTTGTTCGTCGTCGTTGCGAACCTGCAAGCCGAGTCGCTCGCGCTCGCGGGGCTGCAAGAGCTCGCCGCCGAGCTCGACCGCGATCCGATCTCGCTCGACGCTCGAGCGGCGGGGGCCGAGGCCCCGGTCCAACGGCTCTCGAGCGAGCTCGGCGAGCGCCCGCTGGCTGTCCTGCGCACCCACGGCAGTCTAGAGCGCGAGCGCGAGGCGTTCGAGCGCTGTTGCGTCCAGCTCAACGGCCGCCGCGATCAGATCATCACCCAGCTCGCCGGCCCGCTCGTCGTCATCACTCGCGTCGATGCCCTGCGCGTGCTCAGCGACGTCGCGCCTGATCTATTTAGTGTGCACGCGGCCCAGTTTCACTTCAGCTCGGCCTACGACGCCGGACACCCAGACTGGCTACTGCTGCCCCACGAGGTCTTTGGGTTGCTCGGCGTCGGCGAGGCGTTTGCGCCCCCGACGATCGACGGCATGCCCAGCTATCTCGAGGCTGTCCCCGAGGTCCCGAGCCCGCTGCTCGGTCGCGCTGCGGAGGTCGGCCGCCTGCGTGCGGCCATGGCTCGGGGTCCGGGGCGGATCCGCGTCTGGGGGCCGCGCGGGGTCGGCAAGAGCGCCGTGGTTGCTGCGGCGGTCCGCGATCTCGAGGGTCACTACGAGCGGGTCTTGTGGTTGCAGGGATGGGCCGCGCACACGGTGTCGGCGATCCTCGGCGCGGTCGTTCGGGCTCTAGATGTGCGCGGGCGATGTCCGGCGGATCCTGTCGACACCGAGGCGCGCTATCACGAGCTCACGCGGACCCAGCGGGTGTTGATCGTCGTGGAGCTGACGGGAAACCCAGAAGAGAACCTCGAGCTCCCGACTCCGGCGTTGGGTTCGCTGCTGATCGAAGAAGCCACCACGGGCTCGGCGAGCGCGGACACGACACTCGAGGTCGGGCCGCTGTCGGCCGACGACACCGTGACCCGGGCCGAGCTCGAACAATGGGGCTCACGGCCGCGTACCCGCGACTGGACCTGCGAACCCGACGATTACGAGTCCGAGGCCCGTGTGCAGTGGAGTCGACACTGGCGAGCGACCTCCGAGGCGCTCGCGCTGCAGGCTCTCGAGAGCTTACCCGTGGATGAGCGCGCGAGCTTTGCTGCTGGCCTCGCCGAGGTGCGTGGCACCGACGAAGCCTCCACCTGGATCCATCGAGCAATCGTGGCGGCGATCAACTCCGGCCAGCTTGGGCGGGCTCAGCGGCTGCTCTCGCGCGCCGCCGCGACCTTGGCTGGCGAGAACCCCGATCCCGTCTGGTTGTTCGACACCACGCTGGTCCTCGCGCTCATGCCCCCGGCCCCGCTCGACGACGGGGGAGCTGCGAAGCTGCTGTTGGAGCGAGGGCCAGATTTCGCCGCCGCCCACCCAGACGCCGCCGCCTTCACCCGCGTGCGCTATGAGTTGTCGGACGCCGGCGACCATGAGCCGCCAGCGATCCGTGCGTTCGCGGATGCGCTGGTGCAGCACGCCAACGCGGCACAGATGACGGCCCGCTTCACCGACCTGGCGAAGCAGACCGCCCACCCCGAGCTCTACGACCACTTCGTCCACGCTCACCTGTGCATCCTCGAGCTTCGCGGTGCGCGTTGGGTCGAAGCCAGGCACCACCTCGACCGCGTGACCGACACGGCGCAGACCTGGGGCCTCGCCTATCCGCTGTTGCGGGCCCACCTGCTTGCCCTCGAGTTCGCCCTCGCAACCGGCGACCTCGAGCCCGCGGCCGCCAACCTCGACGCGACCCTCGCCCGCTGCGACCAGCTCCTCGGCCCCCTCCACCTCGGCACCCTCGCCGCCCTCACCGTTGCGCTGCGCCTGCGTGATCGCCTGGGTCAGCTCGACGCGGCACGCACCCTCGCCGAAGAGTGCCGCCGCCGGCTCCGCTACGTCTCCCCTCCTCACACGATCTTCGCTACAATGATCGAGTTCTACGCCGAGCACGGCCCCCCCGAGGTCGCGGCCAGCCTGGGCGCACGCGTCGCCGAGGCCAGCCCATGAGCGCGGGAACACACGCCAGCGCCGGGCCGTCGGACCTCGAACCACACACGGCATCGCAAATTCCTCTCGTTTTTGGCCGCTGGCGCGGGCAGAGTTAGAAGCTGAAGATATGACCAGGCACGCCCCACCTCGCTCGATCGCGCTCCGAAGCTCGTTCGCGGGCGCCTGCCTGACTCTGGTCGCCTGCCTGGGCTGTCATCAAGAGCTGCCCTCGCTGTCGATGGCAGAGAGCAACAGCGCGGGCGTCGACGAGCTGCCCTCGCTCGAGGACGACGAGGCTGACTCGGCAAAACCACAGCTCGACACCCGCGACCTGTGGTTTCGCACGGGCCCTGGCCGTGAAGCGATCCTCGCCCGCGAGCGCCGGGATCACGCCAGCGCGATCTCGCTGCTCGACAAGCTGCTCGCGGATCCCAAGCTCTCGAGCGGGGATCGGGCGGCGGCCGAGCTGCTGCGGGCGCTCGAACATCTGCGCGTCGATCAGTTCACCGAGGCGGCCGCGCTGCTGGCCCAGGCCCGGGTCGCGTCCGCGCTGACGCCGATCGAGCCGTACCTGCGCATGCTCGAAGCCCAGGCCCGGCTCGACGCCAGCGAGAGCGACGCGGCGCTGAAGCTGGTCGCGGATCTGAGCCCCGATCTCGCGGCCGGGGTCCCCGTTCGCGTGCTGCTCGTCAAGGCCGACGCCCAGGCCCGCACCAACGATCGCGCCGGGGCGATCACCACCTACAACTCGTTCTTGCGTCAGGCGAGCGGCAGCGACCGCCACGAAGCCCGGCGCAAGCTGGCGGTGCTGCTGCTGGAGGGCAACGACGACGACAAGCGCGCCGCCGCCAAGCTGTTCGAGCAGCTCACCGCCGAGGTCCCGCTCTCGGACTACGGCGTCGAGGCCGACGCCGAGCTCACCAAGCTAGAGAAGGCCAAGCTGATCACCCGCAGCAAGGCCGAGCGGCAGCGGCTCGCGCGTGACCAGGCGAAGGCCGAGGCCGAGCGCCACCTGGGTCAGCACAGCTACGGCTCCGCGATCGCGGCCGTCGACGACTTCATCAAGCACGCCAAGCAGCACGGGGCGGACGACGGCGATCGCTGCGAGGTGCTGTTCGTGAAGGGCTCGGCGATCTTCAAGATGCGCAAGCGGACCGCGTCGCAGCCGGTGTTTGACAGCGCGGCCAAGCACTGCGCCAAGGCCGGCGACGTCTCGCTCGAGGTCAAGTCCCGCTACCAGGCCGCGCGGGGGGTGTACGCGGCCGGCAAGTACGAGCAGGCGGCCGCGCGGTTCGAGCAGCTCGCCCGCGACCACGCGGATCACAGCTACGCCGACGACTGCCTAATCAAAGCGGGCGAGTCGTGGGAGTCCGCTGGCGATCCCGCCAAGGCCCGCGCCGCCTACGAGTCCTCCCTGGCCAAGCACCCAGGCGGCGACATGTACGGCGAGGCGCTGCGCCGACTGCTGGTTCAAGCCTTCTCCGAGGGCCGACTCCCGGACGCCGTGGATCTGATCGATAAGTCGATCGCGGGCGGCAAGGTCGACGGCGACGAGCTCGCCAAGCTCCACTATTTTCGCGGCAAGGCGCTCGATCGGCTCGGCAAGGGCGACGAGGCCGAGGCCGCGTGGCTGCAGACGATCGAGACCCGGCCGCTCAGCTATCCGTCGCTGCAGGCGCTGTCGCGACTGCGTGAGCGCAGCGAGACCGCGGCCGCGGCTGGGCTCGCCAAGATCTCCGCGAGCAGCGACGCCCCGCTGCCCGAGCTCGCGCTGCCCTCCACGCCCACGGCCACTCGCGTCAAAATGTGGGCCAGCCTTGGGCTCGGCGACCAAGCCCGCGACGAGCTCGACGCGGCCGCGATCACAGGCTGGCCAGCGGTCGCGGTGTTGGCTCAGGCCGGGCTCTACAGCGACGCCCAGCGGGCGCTCGCCAGCGTCGGCAGCAGCTGGCGCGGCGGCGGTCCAAGCGGGACCCGCCGTCAGCTGTGGGAGCTCGCGCACCCGGTTCCGTTTCGCAGCTTGGTCGATCCGGGCGAGCAGGACCACGGCGTGCCCGCGCTGTTGACCTACGCGATCATGCAGAGCGAGAGCCGCTTCAACCCCGGCGCGACGTCATGGGCGGGCGCTCGCGGGCTGATCCAGCTGATGCCCGAGACCGCGAAGAACGTGGCCCAGCGGGCCGGCCTCGACGTCGATCCGAGCCAGCTCTACGACCCCGCCACCAACCTCGACATTGGTCAGCGCTACCTCGCGGGCCTGACCGCGCGCTGGAACAACGTCGACGGCGCCCCGGCGCTGGCGGTGCCCAGCTACAACGCCGGCCCCGGCCGCACCGACGAGTGGCTGAAGCTGCGCGGCGACTGGGACCTCGATCTGTTCGTGGAGGCGATCCCGTTCGACGAGACCCGCCACTACACACAGTCGGTGCTGGGTCGCTGGGCGGCCTATCGCTGGCTCTACGGCTCCGGCGACGACGCCGCTCGGATGCCGTACATCCCGCTGAAGATCCCGAAGTGACGAGCAGCCGGGCGGCGCCTCAAGCCGGCGACTCGCCCTCTTTCTTGGTGCCGTCCATTGCGAGCTTGCGCTCCATGCCCCGGACCTTGGCCGTGAAGAAGGCCTCGGCCCCGGCGTAGAGCGCCACGAACGTCCAGATCGGCGACAGGTGGGTCAGCAGCGCCAGGCTCCACACCGCGAACACCAGCGACGCTCGGCCGACGTCGCCGTTGAGCAGCTGCCCGGTGCCCGGCAAGAACAGGCTGAGCAAGCCGGCGGTGACCGGCAGCCGCGGCTCTTCGTCGTCGTAGACGACCATCTCGTCGGGCTCGCGCAAGACCAGCGCCGTGGTCTCGCCGAGCTCGTGGGCGGCCTCCCGAAACATCGCCTCGAGCTGGGCCTTGCGCTCGGGGCTGACCATGTAGCGCAGGCTGCTGTCGGACACGGGGCGCAGCTCGCCGGCTTGCACGAGCACATCGATCGCGGTCTGGATGTCGGCGCGGGGACGCTCGAGCGCGCGACCGGCCGAGACCGCGGTGATCGTGGTCACCGTTGGCTCCGAGAACAGGCTCAGGATCCGCGCCGTGAGCGGGCTGTGCTCATCGCTGGCGCTGGTCACCCGCGCGGGGCTCGGCAGGGCGTCATGGTCCCAGCCGACCTCTCCGCGATCGTTGAGCGGTCCCCTGGGTTGTGAAGTTTCGGCGCGGCGCTCCGGCTCACCCGACTCAGGCCGGCGGGCCAGAGGCCTCGCCGTTTTGGACTTGCCTTCGGTCATGCGTGGGCTCGTCCACAGCATGCCAACGATCCCCGGCGAACGGTACCGCGGGCATCACATGCGTACGGTCGCGAGCGCTCAGCTTCAACGAGGCGCTCGCGCCCGATGGACTGCGCAACTGGCGCTCGGTGGTTGCTCAGCTGGCTGCTCAAATTTTTTGCGCTCACACGGGCACGGCGAAGTCGCGCAGCGCCTGGTTGAGGCTGGTGCGCATGTCCGTGCTGGCTTTGCGGTGGCCAATGATCAGCGCTGCGCTCAGCTGGAACTCGCCGGCCGCAAACTTTTTCGCTCGCGTGCCGGGGATCACGACCGCCCGCTCCGGCACCCGCCCCCGATACTCGACCGGCTCGGACCCCGAGACATCGATGACCGGCGTGGACGCGGTGATGACGACGTTGGCCCCGAGCACGGCCTCTTTGCCGACCCGCACGCCCTCGACCACGATCGCCCGCGAGCCGATGAAGCAGCCGTCTTCGATGATCACCGGGGTCGCTCCCGGCGGCTCGAGCACGCCGCCGATCCCCACCCCACCGGACAGGTGCACGTTGCGGCCGATCTGCGCGCAGCTGCCCACGGTCGCCCAGGTGTCGACCATGGTCCCGCTGCCGACCCACGCGCCAATGTTCACGTAGCTGGGCATCAGCACGGCGCCGCGCTCGATGAACGCCCCGCGGCGCGCCGTCGCCGGTGGCACCACCCGCACGCCAGCCTCGGCCCAGCCGCGCTTGAGCGGGATCTTGTCGTAGTACTCGTAGGGTCCGACCTCGATCGTCTCGAGCTTGGAGAGGCCGAAGTACAGCAGGATCGCCTGCTTGACCCACGCGTGGACGACCCAGTCGGACTCGGGGGTCTGGCCCGGCTCGGCGACTCGCAGCTCGCCTGCGTCGAGCAAGCCAATCGTCTGCTCGACCGCGGCGGCGTACTCGGTCTGTTCGAGCAGCGAGCGATCGTCGTAGGCGGCGCGGATCAGACCCTGGAGGTTCTCGGTCATGCCCGGCGGCTTAGCATTTTTTGAACGCGTCCATGCTCGTCGCCTGCAGGCAGCGCTCGACGCTGGCCTTCGAGTACGACTGCTTCTTGCACTGATCCACCACCTCTTCGCGACCGGCCTCGGCGGCGTTCTCCAGCACTTGCGGGCTGAGCTTCTTGCTGTTGTCGCTCAGCTCGCTGCTGTACAGCTCGACGAATTTGTCGCCGAGCTTGGCGCAGTCCTCGTCGGTGGCGTTGCAGCCGCCGAGGGTCAGGAGCACGAGCACGAACACGCTGGCCGGGAGGTTCTTCATGCGGCGGCCGCACGTTAGCGAGGGCCCGGGTCGTTGGCGATCGCTGGCGACGGCTCGAGGCGACCGACGAATTTGTGAGCTTAGACACGATCAATCGCAGCTGGCGTGGCAATCCAACACCGGTCGACCTTCACCTTCGCTTCGAGCTTCGCGCCGGAGCGTCATGCCCAACGATCTCATCCCAGATCACCAAGCGATCTCGCCTCCAGGCCCCAGCCATGGCGGGCGGTTGGCCCAGCCTGCGCCGCTGTTCGTTGGCCACAGCGCCGCCGCTCGGGATGTGCGCCGTCAGATCCAGGTCGCCATTGGCGGCAACTCCGCGGTGCTCCTGGTTGGCGCGGCTGGGACCGGCAAGCGCACGGTCGCCGAGATCCTGCAGCACTTCGCGGGCGGTCACATCTCTGACTTCACGTTCATCTCTCCGCTCGAGCAGCTCGGCTTGGATCAGCAAGCCGAGCTCCTGCGCGACCTCGAGCACGGTCGCCTGGTCGTCGGTACCCGCCTCGACCCCGACAGCCCCGAAGCCCAGGCCCGCCTGTCGCCGGAGCTGCTGCGCGGCTGTTCGATTCGGATCGAGCTGCCGAGCCTGGTCGAGCGGCTCGACGACCTCGAGGCCCTCGTGATCGGGTTGCTGCACCGCGTGGCGACCACGCGGCCCGTCGGTGCGATCTCGGACGAGGCGCTCGATTGCCTGCGCAGCTACGACTGGCCCGGCAACGTCGCCGAGCTCGAAGACGTGATCACCGAGGCGCTCGCGGTCGGATCCACCACGCAGATCGAGCGGCGGGATCTCCCCGCCCAGCTGCGCCAGCGAGCTCCGCACCGGTCCAGTTCGACGGCCCCTGACCAGCCGTTCGCGCTCGCGCTGGCCGAGCGTCGCGCGGTCGAGCGAGTCATGCGGCTGGCCCGAGGCAACAAGCGCATGGCCGCGCGCTTGCTTCAGATCAGCAAGACAACGCTGTACCGGCGGCTCCGAGAGTACTCGCTGCCATGAGCCGCGCGCTCGGGCGCGATGCTGTTCACGGTCAGGACACACAGCCGTGACTGGGGCTATGCTTGGCCCATGCTCGGAGCCTCCACCGCTAGCGCTGGGATCGGCCTGCGCGTTCGCAGGTGGATCCTGACGATGGCGGTGGGGCTGACCGCGGGTGTCGTGTCTGGGTGCCCGCTCGAGCTCGAGCGCGACGTCTCGTGTGGCGACGGCTGGTGGGATCCCGAGTTCGAAGAGTGCGACCCGCGAGACACCTCGCACCTCAACGCCTGCCGCGCCAAGGGCTGGGACAAGGACGCGGTCTGTGATCCGGTCACCTGTGAGCTGCGCGCGACCGAGGAAGACTGCGCCAGGTGTGGCGATGGCGTGGCGTCCCATACGGAAGAGTGTGACGGCCAGGATCTGCGCGGCACCACCTGCAGCGCGGGTGTCGGCCTGCCAACTTGCAAGTCGGACTGCACCCTCGATCACACCAACTGCCCACCGGTGTGTGGTGACGACGTCGTCAGCGGCGTCGAGGAGTGCGAGCCCACGGCTTCGTGCGCCGTGGACGACGACTGCCCGCTCGGCACGGTCTGCTACCAGGCGTTTGGTCAGTGCGTCGCCGTTGGCGAGAACTTTGCGCCCAACCTGGCCTGCGGGGCCTACAACAACAAGGCGATCGGCGTCGACAAGCCCTACACCTCGGGCACGATCGACCGCTGCACCTCAGAGTGCTTTTTTGGTCGCAACGACTGCGGCTTTTGTGGCGATGGCGTGCTCGACCCCGAGTACAAAGATCTGGTGTTTCCCAGCGGCGAGCTGACCGAGTTTCCGTCGGAGAAGTGCGACGGCCAACAGGTCGCGGATCAACAGCTGCTCATCAACTACTGCGCGCCGCTGTGCCCGAGCGACAGCCCGATCAACGGTGACGTCGAGGTCTTGTGCGACTTCGAGTGCAACGCGGGCTGCTCGGGCTTCGCCCCGCCCGACGACATCGCCCCGGGCCCCGACGCGTTCGGCTGCTGCCTGGCCAAGGGCTCGCCCTGCCCCAAGTTCGATACCGAGGGTGTGCCCGACTTTCCGTGCTGCTCGTGGCTCGAGAATCCGAACTGGCTCGCCGAAGAGAAGTGCGTGATCCAGCAGACTGGGGCGATCCCGGTCGTGTTTGTGTGTCCCTGATTGCGCTTGGGGCTGCTTGGCGGTCCTCAATCCCAATAAGCGTCAGGTGGGTTGCACGTAGTAGACTAGAGCAATGACCTGCTCACGCCGCGTTACCATCCCCCACCTGCTCACCCTTGCCCTCGCGCTCGCCGGCTGCGGCGACGAAGGCTCCAACGCGGAACTCGGCAACACCGGCGAGACCGAGACCGAGACCGACGCCGGTGAGGCCGAAGGCGGATCGGGCGACGGCGACGGCGATGGCGATGGCGATGGCGATGGCGATGGCGATGGCGATGACCCTGGCGACGGCGACGGCGACGGCGACGGCGACGGCGACGGTGTTGGCCTCAGCGCGCTGTACCCCAACGACGAAGGCATCGGCGAGCACCCAAGCGTGATCTTCCACTCCGACTTCGAGAATGGGTTCGCCGGTTGGGACTCCTACACACAAAACTCGGACCGGCTGAACGTCGATGAAGAGCCGGACCTGGCGAACGGCGGGAGCCGTTACCTGCGTGCGTCGATCACTCGCACGATGCTCGAGGACCAACCCTACATATCGGCGCAGGCCCGGGTGACGTTCGAGCCCGAAGACGAGCTGTACTGGCGCTTCTACGCCCGGTTCGAGGGCAACACCGCCCCACCTCACCACTGGGTGCGGACCATCGCCCTCAGCGACGACTACAGCGCCGACGGCCACGCCGGCTACGCGCCCGAGGGCGACGGTGGATTCTGGTTCGACTTTGATGTGCTGACCAACGACACGTTCAAGTTCTACACGTATTGGCACGAGATGCGCTCGTGGATGTGTAACGACGGCAGCACCGATCCCGGGTGCGCAGGGTACAACGGCCCGAGCGACACCCCCCACTACGGCAACAATTTCCACTACGCCGAGCAACAGAGCTTTCCCCGCGATCAATGGTTTTGCCTCGAGCTACACGGCAAGGCCAACGAGATCGATGCCTACGGAGGCGAGCTCAGCTTCTACCTGAACAATGAGCTCGCCGCCGACTACCGGACCGGCACCCCGAATGGCCGGTGGCTGCGCGAGAACTTTTACACTCACGGGCAGTACTACGCCGACGAGGGCCCGTTCGAGGGGTTCAACTTCCGCACCAGTGAAAATGTTGGCTGGCGGCTCGTCGTCCTCGATGCCTATTACCAGAAGAACACCCTCGACCAGAAAGAGGACAACGGGTATCCAGTTCAGGAGACGCAGACGATCCTGTACGACGACGTCGTCGTCGCCCGCGAGCGGATCGGCTGCAAAGTGACGCCCTGAGCCGGCTTCGCGCGCGAAGTCGGCGTCTGCGATGTGCAGCTCACTCTCGTGCTTGTTGCTGCCGTACGGGCCGATGTCGAACCACGCACGGCGCAGCCCGTTCATGTCGCCCGTGGTGGCCCTGGCGCAACGCGTTGGTCACTGGATCCCAGAGCTTGACGACGGAGCCGAAGACGACTCGCGCTGAGCTGACAAAAGCTGATCGTGGTGCGGCAACAAACGCCAGCCCAAGCCTAGAAGCGCCTGAAGCCCATGGCGTTGCTGATGGAAGGCGACAGCAACCTTGACCCGGCGTCGAAGCTGGTCGGCACCGAGCGGCCCTGGCGGGGGAACGAACACGTCGATCTTCACGAACGTCTGCTCGTCGATCAGGTTGAAGCTACGATGATTGAGGATGGCGTCGAGGGCCGTCGCCTCGTCGATGTAGAAGTCTGCTTCGAGCGAACGCGCGAGCGCGGACGCGTGGGCCGGGCGAAGCGCTGCGATGAAGTCGACGTCGTTGGTCGACCTCGGCTCGGCGTGCATCGAGCTGGCGACCGAGCCACCGACAGCTCACTCGACCCCGAGCTTGTCGAGCTCGGCGCTGAAGCAGTCGATCGTCTGTAGGATGTCTTTGGCGAAGCTCACGCTGGCGTCGTCGCCGGTTCAGGAGGCGTAGTCTTGGGGAGGTCGGGGACCAGCTCCTTGCCGTACATGCGCTGGGCCAGCAGCCGTCGCAGTTCCCGCTCGGACGCGTCCGGGTGTTGCGTGCGAAGACCCGCGATCGCCATGAGCCAGGACATCTCCGTGAGCGCGAGCACCCGCCGAAACTTCTCACGTGGAGTCATCCGCGCGTAGATCTCGAGCATCCGCGCGCGAACCTCGGGTGAGGTGTCGGACAGGCCGGCCATTGAACACGCAGCCTAGCAGGCTTTCGCAGCAACCAGACGCGCCAGCGGCTGCAGTCGCTTCGCCGCCAAGCCGCCTGTGGGGGTCATACCCAGCCCCCTTCCAGGGGGCCACACATGCGGTCGCAAACATCCAGCCCGATGGGAGCGAGCGAAGCGAGTGACCGCGAAGTGCGAAGCCGCCTGTGGGGGTCCTAAACTCGCTAGCCCACGAACGCGCGGCTGGGCGTCCACAGCACCCGGGTGCGGGCCGGCTCGGCGACCGTGGGTGCGCTCGCGCTGGGCTGCGCAACCGGCTGGCTCGCGCTGACCCGCTTGGTCGCCATGACCTGCTCGGCCGCAGCGACGATCTTCTCGGGGGAGACCACGATGTGATGCTCGAGGTTGACGTTCTGCGGAATCCCCGGGACGGGGTCCTGCCCGAGCACGCGCGTGACGACCGGCTGATCCGCCATCGCCTCGATCGTGTGGCCTTGTAGCTCGCGGCCGATGCTGGCGAACACCCGATCTTCGTGCACCACCAGCAAGCGGCCGGTCTTGCGGACCGAGGCCAGCACGGTGTCCATGTCGGGCGGAACGATCGTGCGCAGATCGATCATCTCCACGTCGACGCCGCGCTCGCTGAGGGTCTGGATCGCCTCGTACACGAACAGCGTGCAGCGGCCCCAGGTCACGATCGTCAGATCGCTGCCTTCGCGGCGGACGGCGGCCTTGCCCAGCGGCACGCGAAAGTCGGTGGGCAGGTCCGGGATCAAGCCCTGCATGCCGATCGCCCGCTTGAGCCGCTTGATCTCCTCGGGGTCGCTGGGCTCGCCGGGGAACGCGTCGCCCAGGGTCATGCGGTACAGGCCCTTGGACTCGAACACCACGACCGGCCCGGTGTACTCGGCGGCCGAGCGCAGCATCCCGTAGAAGTCGCGCGAGGTCGTGGGCGCGATGATCGTGAGGCCGGGGATCGAGCCGTAGAAGCCCTCCATGCACATCGAGTGGTAGATCGCGCCGCCGTGGAGCGGCTCGACGGGCAGCCGCGCGATCACGTTGGCGCGCACGGTCCCGTTGGTCTGCCACAGCAGGTTCCCCATGTAGACCAGCCAGTGCAGGGTGTTGAGGCTGTAGTCCGAGAACTGGATCTCGGGCAGCGCCGTGGCGCCCTCGTGCATCGCAAACCCGACCGCGGTGCCCAAAATCAACGGCTCGTTGATCGGCGCATCGCGGACTTGCTCGGGGAACCGGTCCCACAGGCCCTTGGTCGCCTGCATCACGCCGCCGCGCTCGGCCACGTCTTGACCGTAGATCCACGTCATCGGGTTCTGCTCGAGAATGTCGCGCATCGCCGCCCGGATCGCGCCGTTGAGCGAGATGACGGTCTCGCGACCGACCAGCGGAGCCTCTTCGGCCTCCGGGTACGGGTCGTAGATGTGCTCCCAGATCGACTCGGGCGTGGGCTCCGGCTCGGACTCCGCGATCCGCATGGTCTCGAGGATGTAGTCGTCGGCCTGCTTGCCGACCCGGCCGAAGTCGTGGCGCTTGTAGTAGTCGCCGCGGGTCTCGTCGTTGCGCCGGACGATGTCCTGAGGCTCGAGGATGCCCTGCTCGACGAGCGCCTCGCCGAAGTCGTTGATGCAGTCGTGCGCGTCGAACGAGAAGTTGTAGATGCCCGCGTTCGAGTGGCCGTTGAGGCGAGACAGACCGCGGATCCAAAACAGCGCCGGGCGCTGGTTGTCGCGGCAGAAGCTCGCGGCCGCCTTGGTCACCTCGTACATCTCGATGAAGTTGTTGCCGTCGGCCGTGAAGAACTCGAAGTCAAACGCCTTCGCGTAGGCCTGCAGGTCCCGCAGCCCGCGGCCGTCCTCGGGCTTGACGCTGATCGCAATGCCGTTGTCGGTCACGCACAGCAGCAGCGGCACGTCGAGGATCGAGGCCCCGGTCACGCCCTCGTGGAAGTCGCTCTCGGCCATGGTCCCGTCGCCGACGATCGCGACAGCGAGCCCGTCGTCGTGGCCCTTTTGGCGCATGCCGTGGGCGTAGCCGACCGCCTTGCCCAGCTGCATCCCGAGCGCGCTCTGGGCCGGCAGGATGTTGAAGCGCGGGTCGTTGAAGTGCGCCGTCATCTGCCGGCCGCCGCTCCATGGATCCGTGGCCCGCGACAGCTGCTGGCGCATGTGATCGAGGTGAAAGTCGTCGTAGCCACGCAGCCGCGACCACAGCGAGATCAACCCCGCCGACCGGTAGTGCCCAGCGATCCCGAACGCCTCGACGTTGGCGACCTCGTTGTACGCGATCGCCTGGGCCGCGCCGTGCAGCTCTTCGCCCGGGCCCCAGATCGAAAATTTGATGTTGCCCTTCGAGCACTCCTGAACCACGCGCTCGACGTGGCAGCGAGCCATGCACATCTCGCGATACGCGAGGCGCAGCAGCTCGGGGGTGAGCGTGGGGTGGTCTTGGAGCCTATCGAGCGGGTATTTCGCGGCCATGTTCACCTGGGGTGAGGCCGCAACGTAAGCGATCTATGGCGTCGCTTCCAGGTTGTCGGTTGCCCGCAGCGCAGCCACGCGTGAGGGAGCTGCGCGAAGCTTGGTGCGCATGACAACCCTCAGCGCTGAACCTTGGCGTCGCACTGCAGCTTGCCCTGAGTGAACAGCGTCGGCTGCGTCAGCTCGCAGCTCTCGGCGCTGATGAACTCTTTGTCGGCGTGCTTGGCGGTCCACCGGATCTCGCACACCGCCGCGCAGTCGAGCTCGGCGATGCTGGGGCCGGCACCGGCCGCGACAAATGCGTCGAACTCGGCCTTGCTCAGCTCCGCCTCCAGCGTCTGGATCTTGCTGGGCAGCGCGATCAGCCGCAGCCGTCGCGCGAGCGGCTGGCGCTGCGCGTCCGTCGTGGGGCCAAGCTGGGCCTCGCTGCCCAGCACCCACAGCACCGCGCGCGACAGCCCCATCTGCGGGTGACGAGCGCCGACGTGCACGCCCGCGAAGAACAGGGCCGCGACGAGCAGGCCGGGGATGACGACCCAGCCCAGCAGCCAGCCGAGCTTGCTCGAGGACTTGTCCGCGGCGCCGTCCGAAGACTTGCCCGCGGCGCCCGATGGTTTGGCGGTTGTCTTGGCCATCTCAGGGCTGCTCGCTGGGTTCGGGTTTGGCCGCGGGCTTCGGCTTCGGCTTGTTGGGCTTGCGCTCGCCGGGCTTGGACTCGGGCTCGTCGGTGCCGTCGCCCGGCGTCGCCGAGCTGGCGAACGGTCGGCGCTTGTTGAAGACGACCTTGCCGCGGTTGTCGGGGTCGAGGATTGGCGCGGCGCCGGGCGGCGGCGCGGTGTCGCTCATGAAGCTCTCGGCCTGCGAGACCGGCTCGGCGCCGAGCAAGCCCGCGAGCGCGCGGAGCATGTTGCGATAAAAGCGATCGGTCTGGGCGAGGTCGGCGAACACGAGCGCGTGGTCGCCATGCTCGGCGCCCACCCAGCGCGTTGGCTCGAAGCCCTGCGGCCGGGGCCGGGCGAGCATCCCCAGGATCACGTCGGCGCCCTCGCGGTCGTGCTCGGTCAGGGCAGCGAGCAGCGCGTCGACGTTGGCGTCGGTCGCGAGATCCCAGATCACGACGCCGTGGAGCTGCACGTCGACGCCAAACAACACCTCGAAGCTGGCGTGGGTGGCGTCGACGAGCTCCGCGATGTAGCTCAGCCAGTCGTCGCGGGCGATGACCAGGGCCGGATCCACGAGGACCTTCACCCGCACCACCCGGGTCTCGTCGAAGCGCGACCGCAGCTCGGACCCGACCGGCTCGGCGGTAGCGGTGAGCAAGCCGCTGACCGAGGCCGCGGGCTCCGTGGTCGGCGGGTCGATCGTGGGTGGCGGCTCGGGCTCGTCCCCGGTGTCGGTGCCCACCTCGGTCAACGAGGGATCCGGTTGCTCGGGCTGCGGTTGCTCGGACCCGCTGGTGCCCCCACTCGAGTCGCCTGTGTCTGGCTCGGCGGTGACCTGATCCGGCGTCTCGCCGCTCGTTGGCTCGGCCGCGCCGCCTGCAGCCGCGTCCGACTCTGGCCCGTCGAGGCCCAACCACTTGGCCTCGAGCGTCTGCACCCGATACGAGCGCGACGCCCCGCAGTACACGCCGCTGGCGAAGATCAGAAAGATCACCAGCAGCGGCAGGCCAGCGAGCGCCGCGAGCCGGCCCGCGACACGGAGTCGAGATGTGCCGCCGCGAGACGCGGGCTTCGGGGGGGTGTCGACCATGTGCGGCGCGGAGTATAGCGCGCCCGTAGCCGGGGACCATTTACGGCAGCGCCACCACGCACTCGGCCGGTCCGCGGCAGCGGATCGACAGCTGTTTGGCGACGCACCTGGTCAGCAGACTCGCCAGCTCGCGCACGGGTTTGCCCTCTCCTTCGTCGGCTCATCGCACCAGACGTCGTAGGCGGTGGTGCCGAAGACCTCGGGAGCCCCTCGAGGACCGCCTCGTCTGTGACGAGGACTCGCAGGGCGAACCAGGGGAGACGGTCGCAGTGAAAGTCCTCGTTCTCGCGCGTCGGGTCGTAGCCGTCGCGCAGCGCGGAGGCCTCGTCGTTTCACTCGTCGGTTGCTTCGGGCCACCCGGCGCTCGAGCGCCCGTGTCCGAGAAAGTTCACCCGCTCCACGTGCTCCGCGACGTGCTCGCGGCCCCCCTCCTCGACCAAGACCTGGGTCGAGTCCGGGTGTACCCCGGACGCCGAGACGATGAGCCGCTCATTCGTCAAGCTCTTCACTGCATCTCCGAGCGATTGGAGCGAGACGTCGAGCGAATTGGAGGCGACCTCGAAGCGGCCCACCGGCCGCTGCGGGGAACGCAACACTGCGCCCCCGAACGCAGCACCCGTCTGACACACGTTGAGGCGTTGCTCGCCCCTGCACCCCGCTCCCTGGCTTACGCTTGGGTCCTGACCTTCTCAGGTCACCGCTTTCGAACCCACATCCTTTTTGGGGGCACACATGACCACGAAAACCGGACGCACCGTCGCAGGGGGTATCGCGCTAATCGCTACCCTTGCAGTCACTGTCTTCTTCGCCGGCCTCGCCATCGAGCACGGCCTGTCGCTCTACCGCGACGGGCCCGAGCTGGAGGCGGTCGTCAACGCCTTGCTGACCTCGCCGAGCTTCATCTTCGGTGAGGGCTCGATCCGCTACGCGAACGAGCACTACCCGGTCGAAGCCCTGAAGATGGCGTTCCACATGACGCTGGGGGGCACCGCCCTCGGGCTCGGAGCGCTGCAGTTCATCCCCGGCATGCGCCGACGGTTTCCTCGACTGCACCGGTTCGGCGGCGTCGCGGTCTGGGTCACGACCACTGTGTCGATGATCGGCGCGATGGCGTATCTGACGGTCACGCCGATGACGGCGACCGCGTCCGGCCCTGGCTTCTGGCTCGCCCTCTGGGCCCTGGCGCTGCTGACCCTCGGCCTCCTGTCCCAGGCCATCATCACCGTTTTTGCTCGCGACTTCCGGTCCCACATGGTCTGGATGGCGCTGGTGTTCGCGGCGCTCGGCACCGCGCCGATGCTGCGGCTGGACTGGGTGGTCTTCCACTACCTGCTCCCGCTGGATCACGAGCACATCAACCTCGCCGTGACCGGGTTCGTGTTGCTGCAGACGATCGCTGTCATGGCGTGGTGGCTCGCCACCTTCGGCGCGCAGGAGCTTCCGCCGCGCAAGGTCGCGCCCACGACGGACCGCGCCCCCGCCCTCTTGATCGTTGCGGCAGTCGCCGCCGGCCTGGTCCTCCTTCACGAGGGGCTCCTCGCTCCCTACGGCCTCGACGCGCTCGGTGACCTCCGCGACGCGTCGGACCGCCTGACTCCCCTCGGTGGCGCACTGGCCAGCCTGCCGACCTTCGCGGCCCTCGCCCTGCTGCCGCGCGCATCTCGTGCGGTGATGGGTGGCGAGCGACTGCCTCTGCCCTTCACCCTCGTGGGCCTGCTCGCCGCAGTCGGCTGGATCGTCGCCGGCGCGACCATGACAGGTGACACGCTCGCCCGGGTCGGTGTGGCCGCATGCTGGATCGGAACCGGCGGCTTCGTGCTGCTCGCGCTCGTTGCCGCCACTGTCTCTCGCGCGGACGGGTCGGCCCGTGGGTGGGCATGGATCGGCGCGGCGACCTTGCTCACCCCCGCTGTGTGGCCGGCAGCCCTCGCGCCCGGGCTGCTCGTGGGCGCCTCCTTCGCCGAGTCCAGCTACGGCGCGCTCATCGTCGCCTCGAGCCTGACCGCCGCCGGTGGAGTCGTGGTCGGCTTTGGTGCGCGAGTCTTCGCCCCCAGTCGGGCGCTCCAGTCTATTCGGCGGCGGCGGGACGACTGGCTGCGGAGTCGACGATTGCGATCACCGCGGCCCCACCCGCAACCGGGGACCATCTACGGCAGCGCCACCACGCACTCGGCCGCGTCGCCAAAGTTGTAAGTGGGGACCTCGGCGGCGTACAGCTCCGACAGGGATCGGTAGGTGAGGTAGCCCGAGCCGTCGAAACACTCGTCGAGGCTGAGATCCCCGTGCAACATGTCGCCCTTGCCCTCGACCTCGGTGATGGTCCCGAACGCGCGCCCCTCGTTGGTCGGCGTCCAGACCATGTCCAGCTGCATGCGCTCTTGCTCGGGCCCGCTCCAGCCGTAGGGGTACGTGTCCCACTCGCCCATCAGCGCGAGGTGGAAGCTGCCCGACCCGTCGGCCGCCTTGTGAAACGCGTAGGTCTCGTCGCTCTCGAAGTGATCGTCGTCCAGGTAGCCCGTGCGGTTAGCCACGAAGCCATCGAAGTCGAGGTCGATCCGCTTCTCGCCCGTGTCGACGTTGCGCTCGAACTCGATGTTGATGTCGCCCGCGTAGCTCCACAGCAAGGTCAGGTCGAGGTCTGGGAAATTCTCGATCGTGTCGAAGTCGATCCGCATGTTGCCAAACCGAAGCTCGTCCTCGACGGTCAGGCTGCCCTCGGCCATGATCTCGAACTCGTCCGCGCTGGTGGTGCCCTTCGGCGCGACGAGAAACTCGAAGCTGGTGTCCATGTCGGTGCCGTTGATCCGAACCAGCCACGCGACGTCGCGGCCGCCCTGATCGTCGAACGGACCGTAGATCCGCCAGGTCCCGTCGACTCCACTCTCGCGGTGGTTGCTGAGAAACTCGACGACGTAGCCGCTGGTCTCGACGACCGTCGTGACCCAGCCGTTGACGTGCTCGGTGGTCTCGTTGATCAGCCACCACGCGTCGCCGTGAATGTCATCCGCTCGAAACCCGCTCGAGGGGATCTCGATGCGGACGTCCTCTTCCTCGAAGAACACGCCATCGTAGCCGCCGAACAGGCAGCCGCTGGTGGGAGCGACGGTTGCGAGCAGCACACCGACACCGAGCAGGGAGGGGAGGAGCGAAGTCTTGCGGGCCATGAGTGACGGTACTTACGAATCTCGCGCCAGATAGGACAATCTAACTTATTCCAATAATTTCAAATACTTGGCGGTCAGATCCGATGTCGGTGGGTGTCGCAACTCGGCAGCCGTTGTGATTCGCAACGTGGTCAGGCACCACGATCTCTCGCGCAGTGACTAAGAGTCGTCGAAGCACGCGAGGTCGGTGGGCAGCAGGCCGAGCTCGGCGAGCGAGACGAAGCTGTCGTCGGCGATGACGATGTGATCGATCACCGGGATCCCGAGAAACAGGCCGACCCGGACCATCCGCTCGGTCAGCAGCACGTCGGCCTCGCTGGGGGTCGCGTCGCCGCTCGGGTGGTTGTGGGCGAGCAAGCAGCTGTGCATGCCCGAGCGGATCAGCGGCCGAAACAGCTCGCGCGGGTGGACCTCGACGCGGGTGAGGGTGCCGACCGCCACCGTGCGGACCAGCCGAACCCGCTGCCGCGCGTCGAGACCGATCACCACAAAATTTTCTTGCGACGCGCCGTGCAGGATCGAGCGCAAGAACAGCTCGGCGTCGCGGGGGGTGACCAGCTGCCGACCCCACGACAGCTCGATGCGATCGATGCGGCGCTTGAGCTCGACGGCGGCCGCGAGCGCGGTCGCGGACGCGTCGCCGATCCCGCTGATCTCGCGCAGCTCCTGGGGGCACGCGCGCGACAGCCCAGCGAGGCCGCCGATTGCGTCGAGGACCGCCCGAGCGCGGTGCAGGGCGCGTCCACCACCCAGCAACAGCGCGATCAGCTCGACGTCGCCCAGCACCGCCGGGCCGTACAGCAGCATGCGCTCGCGGGGCCGCTCGAGCAGCGTGCACGGCTCGGGTTCGGCGTCGGCGTTCTCGGCTTTCGGGGTGGACTCGAAGGTGGAGAGATCAGGGGCGAGCTCGAGGTGCATGTCCGGGTGTAATTCGAGGCTCGTGCCAGGTGGGAGGGCTGTGATCTCGGGTACTTGTGCGTGTGTGCGTGCACGCGGGTGGCCCGTAGCCGGGACGGTGGCCCGCAGGCGGGCCACTTGGCCAGGCCCTGCGCTTCACTCGGTGAACCCAGAACTTGGCCGTCGAGCGACTTCCAGACCCGTGCATACTCGCGGTGTGACTCCGGCACAGTTCGTCGAGCAGTTCGGGCGCGCGCGCGTGTCCGCGATCCTTCGGGCCAACGATCAACGCAAGGCCGAGCAAGCCATGTCCGCGGCGATCCGCGGCGGCTTCGAGATCGTCGAGTTCACGCTGACGACCCCCGGCGTCTACGAGCTGATCACCGAGTTCTCCCGGCGTGAGGGCGTGATCGTTGGCGCCGGGACAGTCCTCGAGGTCGAGCAGGCCCGGCTCGCGGTCGAGGCTGGCGCGCGGTTCTTGGTCTCGCCCGTGGTCGACGAGGCGGTGATCGCCGCGGCCGGGGCGTTGGGGGTCGCGGCGATGCCCGGCACCCACACGCCGACCGAGATGCTCCGCGCGCATCGGGCTGGCGCGCAGCTGTGCAAGCTGTTCCCCGCGCCCGCGGGCGGGCCGAGCTGGCTGCGCTCGGTGCTAGGGCCGCTGCCGTTCTTGAAGGTCGTGCCGACCAACGGGATCGACGTCGACAACATGGATCAGTGGTTCGCCGCGGGTGCGTGGGCCGGCGGGTTCGTGGCCAGCTTGTTCGGCTCCGACATCGACGCGGGCAACTGGGACGCGATCGAGGCCCGGGCCCGGGCGATCGTGTCTCGCGTAATATGATCCGACCCATGCCTCGATCCTTGCTTGCGCCCGCGCTCGTGCTGCCCGCGATCCTGCTCACCGGGTGTCCGGAGCCGCCACCCGCAGGCGGCCCGCCCTGCGACGACGACCTCACGTCTTGCTCGGACGACACGGCCAAGTTCGTCGAGGACCCAAGCTGCGAGCTCAGCGGTGATCTCGAGCTGCAGTTCGGTGAGGGCCAAGAGGAGTTCTCGCCGCTCGCGGCGGATCAGCCCGCGGAGGTCCACAGCGGGTTTCAAGGCGGTCAACACCTGTGGCTGGGCGTGCGTGTCGTCAACGCCGACCTCGAGCGGCCGCTGCTCAAGGTCCGCATCAGCATGACCTACTGCGAGGAAAATTGTGACGACCCCGGCAGCTGGCGAACGGACATCGTCCGTGAGCTGGTCGCGGACTCGAGCACGCTGACGACCACCAGCGAGGGCTGGTACGAGCTGAGCAGCGTGCTGGTTCAGGTCTTCAACTGGTCGTTCGCCGCCAACCAGCGGATCGAGATGCTGGTGACGGATCCCTGCAGCCGGCAGGGCTACATTCTCCACGAGACCAGCGAGTAGCCCCGGGCCCAGCTACGGCACGCGCAGCAGGCTGTCGAGGGTCGCGCGGCTGATCGAGTGGTAGCCCGGCCGAGCCTTGGCGTAGATCGCGTTGGCCTGCTTCCACCCCTCGGGCGTCTGCGTCAGCGCCCGGTAGATCGGCGTGAGGAACTTGCGCCGCCCAACCTCGATCAAGAACGACTCCATGCGCGCGTACGCGGGCTCGTAGCGGTGGCGCGCGGCCATCTCGAGCCACTCACCAAGGATCTCGGCGTTGCTGGACTTGGTCAGCTCGAAGGCCTGGTCGAGCTCGCCCATCTGCTCCGCCCCAGCGGCCGGCGGCAGCGAGCGCAGGAAGTGCAGCCAGTGCCACGGCGTCCAGCCCTTGGCACGGATCTCTTTGGCCTGAAGCTCGCCCGCGCCGAACCGCTCGGCCTCGGCCTGAACCAGATCCAGCGGCTCGGCCGAGGGCTCGGGCGCGTCGTCGGGCAGGCCGGCGCCGTCGATCCACTCGGCGAGCGGCGGGTGGTGATGGCCGTCGAGCACCGGGTGCTTGCCGACCAGCTCGATGCCGACAAAGTCGATGAAGTCGGGGGTCGAGACGCTGCCGAACGCGTGGGTCGTGAACCACTTGCGCAAGAACTCGTCGAACACCTCGCGCCCGTAGGCGTGCTCGAGCGCGACCAGCAGCAGCGCGCCCTTTTCATACGGCACCCCCGAGAAGGCCTGGTCAGGATCGATCCCGCGCAGATCCTGAGCGAGCCGCTGAAAGTCGGGCTTGTCGCCCATCTGCTCGGGGTCGGTCAGCTCGTCGACCAGCTCGCGCTTGCCGATCACCGCCTCGATCGCCGCCCGCTCGGTGCCGTAGATCTGCTCGATGATCCGGCGCTCGAAGTACACGGTGAAGCCCTCGTTGAGCCACAGGTCGCCCCAGGTCTTGTTGGTCACCAGGTTGCCGGACCACGAGTGCGCGAGCTCGTGGGCGATGACCGAGACCAGCGAGCGATCGCCCGCGAGCAGCGTGGGGGTCAAGAAGGTCAGGCGGGGGTTCTCCATCCCGCCAAACGGGAACGCGGGCGGCAGCACGAGCACGTCGTAGCGACCCCAGGCGTAGTCGCCGTAGAGGTGCTCGGCCTCGGTCAGCATCGCCTCCATGTCGGCGAACTCGTCGGCCGCGGCCGCGACCACGGTTGGATCGGCCCACACCGCCGTGCGCGGCCCGACTTCGCGGCGCTCGAGATCACCGACCGCGAGCGCGATCAAGTACGCGGGCACCTTCTGCGGCATGACGAAACGAAACGCGCGGGTCGCCCCGTCACCGGCTTCGCCCGCTTCACCGGCTTCACTGGACAGCTCGCCCAGCTGCTCGGCGGCCATGACCGCGGTGTACTTGCGCGGAACCACCACGACGGCGTCCCAGGTCGCGCGCACGCCCGGGCTGTCTTGCGACGGCATCCACGAGCGGGCGTGGATCGCCTGGGACTGGCTGTACAGGTAAGACGCCTGCTTGCCCGCGGTCTGCTGGGCCTCGAGCCACTGCAGCCCGGTCGCGCCCGGTCGGGTCGCGTAGCGCAGCTTGACCGCGTTGGCCTCGGGCGGGAGGTCGATGAAGATCGGCGCGCCGAAGCTCGACTCGGTGTTGCCGACCTCCCAGCTGGTCTCGACCCAGCCGGCCGCGTCCGCGTCACCCGGGGCGTTGCGGACCTGATCCAGACCGAGCTCCGGGGCCCCGAGCGGACCCGGGCTGGCATCCAGCGTCATCGCGTAGGCCTGCTTGATGTCGAGGTCGCGGCTGTCGAGGACCAGCGGCGCGGTCTTGTCCACGCGATCGAGCAGCAGCACCGCGTCACCGGTCAGGGTCTGCGCGTCGAAGTCGACGACCCAGTTGAGCCCGACGTGAACTACGCGCACTTGATCCGGGCGGCTGAAGGAGTGCGGATCGGGGCCGGCCGCGAGCAGGCTCGGGGTCGGGTTCGTCGCTGGATCAGTCGCGTCGTTGGTCACGGCCTGCTCTGTCTGGTCGGGCTTGGGGTCGGGCTTGGCCTGGACCTGCGGCGCGGGCTCACTCTTGCAGCCGGTCAGCAGCACCACAAAGGCCAGCGCGAGGCGAGGTTCGGGCACGAGCACGGCCGAGTTATACCGTGACGTATCATCCTGCCAATGCGCGAGACGATCCAGCCGCAATTCGTGGAGCGTTACGGGCCCTGGGCGCTGATCGCCGGGGCCAGCGAAGGTCTCGGCGAAGCCTACGCGCACGCGCTGGCGCGGCGTGGACTCAACGTGATCCTGATCGCGCGGCGCGAGCAGCCGCTGCGGACCACGGCCTCGGCGATCAGCGAGCGACACGGCGTCGAGGTTCACACGCTGGCGCTGGATCTGGCCGACCCCGAGCTGCTCGAGCGCGTGCGCGCGGGCGTCGGCCCGCGCGAGGTTGGCCTGCTGATCTACAACGCCGCCTACTCGCGCATTGGCGGGTTCTTCGAGCAGACCCTGGAGGACAAGCTGCGCATGCTCGACGTCAATTGCCGGGGTCCGATCGTGCTGTGTCACGAGCTCGGCGCCGCCATGCGAGCGCGCGGGCGCGGCGGGATCGTTTTGATGAGCTCGATGGCGGGCATGCAAGGCACCCCGCGCCTGGCCGTGTATGCCGCCAGCAAGTCGTTTGATCTGATCTTGGCCGAGAGCCTGTGGGGTGAGCTGAAGGGCGCGGGCGTCGACGTGCTCGCCTGCGTCGCAGGAGCCACGCGCACGCCCGGGTTCGAGGCGGCCGCGAGCACGGCCCAGGGCCCGGTCATGGATCCCGCCCAGGTCGTCGAAGAGGCGCTCGCCGGTCTGAGCTGGCGGCCGAGCACGCCAAGTATGATCCCGGGCATCGCCAACAAGCTCGCTTCGCTGCTGCTCGCGCGGCTTCCCCGGCGGCGCCGCGTGCTGATCATGAAGGCCGCGCTCGGCGACAGCGCGTCTTGAGGCCGAGCGGGTCGCAGGGTCAGATCGCGGTGCGGCCGAACAAGAGCTGGTCGATCAGCTCGATGAAGCGCTGGCGCGCGTCGGGATCGAACTCCGGCCATGAGTGCCCCGACGCGTGGGCGCACTCGTAGTCGATGTGGTCGATCAGCAGCTGGCGCAGCTCGACCTCGGTGATCAGCCCGTCTTCGAGGCAGTCCCACGCGCGCTTGCGGCCCCACATCACGTACTCGATGCGCTCGCGGAGCTCGGACTCCGGGGGCGTGATGTGGTGCAGCTCGCGGGCGAGCCGACAAGCGGCCTCCACCAAGCTGGCACGACTGGGCGATGGCCGGCTCACAGGTACTCGAACACCCAGCGCATCGTGGAGCCGGGCTCTTCACTGAACTCGTCTTCGGTCTTCGTCAACTCGGAGCCACACAGCTGCGCGGCCTTGACCACCCAGCCCTTGACCGCGAGGAACAGCACGCGACTGGGCCGGGGGACCTCCGAGAGCTCGAGTGTCACCCGGTTCTTGTTGTCTGGGTCGCGGACGGTCTTCATCACGCCAAAGTCGTACTGCGAATGCCACGCTTTGGCGGCGCGGTCGACCAGGAAATTGATGTTGCCGAACCGAAAGAAGACCCGGTAGATACCGGTCAAATTGTGCTCGCACGAGAACGAGCCCATCTCGAACACCAGCTGTAGGTCACCCTTGCCGAGCACGCGGTCGATCGTGGTGCTGAGCTCGATGTAGACGTCGTAGGGATACCAGACGGTCTCGAGCGGACCCTCCTCCATGATCTTGCGGCCCTCGGTGCCAAGCTCGGCGATCACGCGCGCGAAGGCCTCTTCGCCTTGCCTGCGCACGTACGTATAGCGCGAGCGAATGACATGGCCGGTGACCTGCACCGCCCAAAACTAAGCCAAAACTGGGCGTCGGCGCTAGCAGGCCGGGGAAATTCTCGGCGCGGCCCGATACAGCTTCGTCTTGGCTTCGCGGCCGCGAAGGCCAGTGACGCACCCTGAGCCGCGGATCAGTTTGACAAAGTGCAGTGTGCCCGCGGGGGTCAATACTTGGTAGATTCGTGGACCTGCGCGGCCCGAGCAGCGCAACGACCGGCCGCGACTCGGCCGCAGGCGGCGAGGTGCACGATGGCTGTGGGGGTCTTGAACAGCATACTCGCCGACCTGGAGGGGCTGCCGCTCGATGGTTGGCAGCTGGTCGAGGGGCCGTGGGACGCCGGCTCCGAGGAGCGTTGGCTACTGCGGCTGGCCGACGGTCGACTCGCGGTCCTCGGCCGGCTCTCGCCCGAGTTCGCGCGCGACGAGTCGGTGCGACGCCGCTGGGTCCGGGACGTCGAGCGCCTGGTCGAGTGCGCAGCAGCGAGCGTGGCCCCGGTGCTGGCGACCGGCCCCCGCCCGGATCCCCGAGATCCCGCCGCGCCGCCCCCATGGCGGCTGCGGCTCGAGCCCGAGGGCGAGCGATTCTCGACCTGGCTCGAGCGCGCGCCGATCCCGATCGACGAGCTCGCGCACCGCGGAGCCGCGCTCGCGGACGCCCTGCACGCGGTGCACCTCGGTGGCGCCGTGGTCCGCAACCTGCACCCGCGAGATCTCGTGTGGACCGCCGAAGGGCGCGTGGTCCTGACCGACGTCGGCCTCGCGCGGGTGGATCTGTTGTCGAGTCACACCGCATCGAGCTTGTTGATCACCGGCTCGGCCTACGCGGCGCCCGAGCAGCTGATGCGCACGGTCGTGGATCAGCGCGCGGATCTGTACTCGCTGGGGGTCATCCTGTGGCAGGCCGCGACCGGCAACCTCCCGTTTGGCGAGGGCCCGGCGCTGCTGCGCGAGCGGTTCGAGCTGCCGTTGATCACGGCGCTGCGGCGCGACGCCCCGCCGGTTTTGGATCTGCTCCTGCGCCGCTGTCTGTCCGAGCAGCCCGAGCAGCGGCCCGACAGCGCGGCCGAGATCGCGTGGGTGCTGCGCGGGGGCGCGGGCGATGGACTGCTGCAGGGTGATCAGACCGTGTGCCAGCACTGCGGCGCCGCTCTGCGCCTGGGTCAGCGCCTGTGTCTGGCGTGTGGCCGGCTCGGCGTCCGCTTCGTGCACCAAGACGGAAGCGCGCCCACGTGGGGCGTCGAGCTCACGACCCTGCGCGAGGACGCCCAGCTGCTCGCCAGCCTGCGCGAGTTCGTCTACTCCGTGGCTCAGGGTCCGCTGCGCGCCGACGAGTTCGTGATCGGTGACGTGACGCTGTACTCGGACCAGGAGTTGGTCTGGCGCAAGCGCCTGCCGGCTCGCTTGTTCGACCGGCTCGACGAGCAGACCGCCCACGAGCTGTGCGCGCGCTTGACCGAGCTGGGCCTCGACGTGCGCGTGGTCCAACCCAACCGCAGCGGCCGCTGGACGGGGATAGCGATCGGCGCGCTGGCCCTCACCACCATCTTGGGCGCGGGCATGGCGAGCCTCGGCGTGGCGGGGGCCGTGATCGGTTGGACCGTGGCCGCGGGGGTGATCACCAGCGTGGTGGCGGGCAGCCGCGCGAGCTCGGCGATCGTCGAGCGGCGACTTCGGCCGCTGTATCAGCTGCGAGCGCAGCCGGCCGCGCTGCCGGCCTCGGATCCGCTCGTCTCGCGGATCGCCGCGCTGCTCGACGGGACCTCCGCGGGGCCGACCCCCGCCGACGTCCGCGCGCAGCTCGGCGAGCTCGCGCTGTTGGTCCAGCGCCTCGTCGATCGTCGCGCCGAGCTCACCGGGCTGGTTGAGGCGCGCGAGCTCGAGCTCCTCACTGGGCCGGTCGAGCCGCTGATCACCGAGCTCGAGGCGCGAGTACGCGAGCTCGCCCGCCTCGACCGCGAGCTCGGCGAGCTCGACGAAGCGACAATGGTTCGCGCGCTCGCGGCCGTCGACGCGCGCGCCAGCGATCCTGGCAAGCGTCAGCTCGAGCGCCAGCGCCTGCTCGACGGGCTCGACCGACTGCGGAGCCTCGAGGATCGGCGCACCACCACCTTTCACGGGCTGCTCGAGGCTTCGACCTTGCTGCGCCGCGCGATCGATCTTGGCCTCGGTGTTCACGATCCCGCCGCCGAGCAGCAACGGCGCGTTGAGCTCGCGCTCGCGGCACTGCTCTAGGCGCGAGAGCGACTCACGAGCGCAGAAACGCACGACCTCGCTCGCGTTCGCTCGTCAACGATGTTGCGTGATGGCGCCGCGTGCTTCGGCTAGGGTCGTGGGTCCATGCAACTGTTCGTCGAGCTCCCGCCGGTCGTCCTGCCTGGCCCCCGGCCAATGCCACTGGTCGGCGCGCGTGGAAACCTGATTCGATTCCTCGCCAAGCCGGTCCAGGCGATGCTCCGCCTGCAACGGCAGTACGGAGATGTCGCGCCGTTGACCCGCGACGATCCCGGCTGGCTGCTCGCAATTGGTTCGGCGCACAACCGCGAGGTCCTGACCAACGGCGACCGCTTTCACAATCTTGCCGACCATCCGGTCAAGCTCCCGGCCGGCAGCGCCGCGGCCAAATTTTCGCTGAGTCTGGTCAACCAAAACGGACTCGCGCATCAGCACGGCCGACGCTTGATCCAGCCGCTGTTCGCCAAGCACCGGCTCGCAACCTACGCCCGGATGACGGCGGACACGACCGCGCGCACGCTGGATCGCTTGGCCGTGGGGCAGCAGCTCGATGCGCACTCGCTGTGCGTCGAGCTCAGCCTGAGCGTCGCGCTGCGCTGCCTGTTCGACGTGGACGCCACGGCCGCGGGCGGGCCCTCGGATGACCTGGGCGAGCTGGTCCTCGACTATCTGTCGCGCGTGTTCTCGCCAGCGAACATGCTGCTGCCCGTCAACGTTCCGGGCACGCCCTTCCGCCGGTTCCTGACCACCTCTGAGCGGCTGGGAGACCGCGTCGAGCAGATGATCCGCGAGCGCCGTGAGCGAAGCGCTGGCGACGACATGCTGTCGGCGTTGATCACCGCCTACGCGAGCGAGCCGGATCAGCGGTCATCGGAGGCGGTCGACGACGAGCTGCTCGGTCAGGTCGCGATGCTGTTGATCGCGGGGCACGACACCAGCGCCCACACGCTGGCGTGGACGCTGTTCTTGCTGACCCAGCACCCCGAGATTCAAGCGGCGCTCATCGACGAGGTCGACGGCGTCGACGTGCACGATCACGCCGCCGTCATGGCCCTGCCGCTGCTCGATCGGGTGATCAAAGAGAGCATGCGACTATTGTCGGCGGTCGCGTTGCTGTTCTTTCGGCGCAGCACCGACTCGTTCACGCTCGGGGGCCACGAGCTGCCAGCTGGCGCCACGGTCATTCTGAGCCCGCTGATCAGCCATCGCGATGAGTCAGTGTTTCCCGAGCCGCGCCGATTTGTGCCTGACCGCTGGCTCAGCTGCTCGCCGGGGCCCTACGAGTACATGCCCTACGGCGCTGGTCCGCGGTTGTGCGTTGGCATGAGCCTTGGCGCACAGATCCAGCGTGTCATCCTCGTCATGTTGCTGCGCCGGTTTCGGGTCAGCTTGGCGGCGGGGGCCCGGGTGTCGTACACCACTCGTGGTGTGTTGATGGGGCCGCTGCCGGGCATGACGGTTGATCTGCTCGCGCGGGATCGTGGGGGGGCGCCCGCGGGTAAGCGGGTGCGTGGGAACATTCATGAGCTGGTGGATCTGAGCTAGAGGCGCCCATCTCAGCTCCCGACCAACACCAGCCCCGGCGCGCGCTCGGTGTCCAACGCGACCGACGTCCCAACCGGCGCCGCGAGCAGATATTGGAGGATGTAGCGGCGGCCCACGACGTCGTAGCCGTCGATCGCCGTGATCACGTCACCGACCTCCAACCCCGCCGCCGCGGCTGCGCCTCCCGGCTCCACGCTGATCACCCGCGCGACCTGGTCGGCTTGATCCGCGACGTGGTCCCAACGAACCAGGCGAAACCCGAACGACGCCGCTCGCTGGTCGGGGCTCAGTCGGCGCGTCGGCACGCCAACGTCGCCGAGGTCGAGCGGGGCGCCCGGGTTCACGGTCACGCTGAGGTGCGCCTCGGTGAGATCGGGCGGGCGCGCGTGCAAGTTCTTCGGAATCACGTGCAGCGTGACCCGCCCGGTCGGCGGATCGGAGATGAGGAAGCGCCCGCTCGTGTCGCTGACGTTGCGCGCGTCCTCGTGGACGTAGCGGCTGCGGAGCTGGGCATCGAGCGCGGTCGCGACGACGCGAAAGTCGGCGAGCGGCTCGCCGGTCTCGAGTCGCACCACGCGTCCGATCAGCTGGGTCAGATCGTCTAGCGGTACGTCGCCAGCGTCGTTGCGCCCCGCTCCAACCTCGGCCTCGACCGCACCCGCGCCCTGGCTGGCCTTGATGCGCACCTGGTAGCGACCAACTGGCAGCCCCGCGATCGACCACTCGCCGCGCGTCCGCAGGAACACGTCCCGCCGACGCACCGCCGCGTCCGTTCGCACGACCTCGACGACGAGCAGATCTGGGATCGACGCGCCGCTGCGGTAGTGCGCGCTGCCTTGCAACGAGCCGGTGTCACGCACCACGAGCTCGACGTCGTCGCCGATTGCGACCCCGGACAGAACCGCCTCACCGCCGCCGCGAACCCGAGCCTCGAGCGTGAACTGCCCGCCCGACAGCCGGCGGATCTCGAAGCTGCCGTCGACATCCGTCATCCGCGGCGCACACCGACCGCGCGACACGACCGCGTCCGGCGGCAGAACATCCGGTTTGGCGCACACGAACGCAGCGGTCAGCGGCTCGCCGTCGCCATCGACGACGACCCCGGTGATCACCCCGGTCTGCGGGACAACGACGAACTCCAGCTCACTCGCCTCGCCTCCCTCGACGCTCGCGCTCGCCGACGCAGCTGCGCCGCTCGATGTCGTGAGCGGCTGGCCCCCCTCGGCCAAGACGTCGACCTGATAGCTCCCCGGCGGCAATGAGGCGAACGCGAAGTGTCCCTCGGCGTCGGTGAGCGTCTCGCCCCGCCAGCGACCGTTGACCGAGCGACGGACCGCGAGCACCCGCGCCGAGGGGACGGGTCGTCCGCCGACTTCGACGACCCCGCCGCGCAGCGATCCTCCCGCGCGCAGGGCCAGCTCGAACGAGTCGTCACGCGGGATCGTGACGCGCAACTGTGCGTCGACGGGAAACCAGCCCGGCGCCACGCCGGTCACCACGTACTCGCCATCGTCGAGGCCCGAGAGCTCGACCTTGCCCGCCGAGTTGGCGACGGCCACCGCCGCGGGCGGGCCCCCGCGCGCAGCGATGAGCGCGACGGAAGCCTCGGCGATCGGCTCGCCGTCGCCCGAGACACGACCCCGGAGGACGAACCCGCGCTCGACCATGAGCTCGATCGACTCGTCGTCGCTCGGGTTTCCGCTCAGCTGGAGGACCGGCGAATCCCCCACGAGCCGGTGCCCCTCACAGCGCACCGCGACTCGATAGCTGCCGGCTCCCGCAACCGACAGCTCGACGCGCCCGTCGAGGTCGGCGGAGCTCGCCAGTCGACGTCCGACGTCCTCTTCCACCAGCGAGACCTCGGCGCCGGGGCAGCCGTGTTGAGTTTCGGCGATCACCACCCGCGCTCGAACCGTCGTTCCACGGTGGATCAAGATGTCGACGCCTTCGGTCCGGCTGCTGAACTCGACAGTGACGCCGCCCTCGCTCGCCCCCTCGCCCCACGGGCCGTGGCTGCTGAGCCCGAACACTCCGCCCGGCAACCCACGGATCTCGTAGCGCCCCTGCTCGTCGCTCCGGGCTCGATACACACCGTCGTCGCTGCCCTCACGAGCGTCGTTGTCGGTCCGCCGCGCCGAGACCAGCGCGTCGGGGATCGCCGCCCCGGTCTGAGCGTCGAGCACCCGCCCGGCGATGACCGCCTCGGGCAGCAGCACCAGCTGGACCGGTCCGCTGGGCACGACCAGTCGCTCGCTCGCGCTCACATAGCCGTCGGCGGCGGCCTCGATCCTCGCGTGGCCTTCGCTCGCCCACAGCTCGAACTCGCCGCCCGCCCGGGACACGCTCGCGGCCATCGCCGCGCCGCTAGCGTCTTCGACTCGGACTAGCGCCCCCTCGATCGTCCCCCCGGTCGCGTCCTCCACGACCCCGGTCACACGAACCCCGCCGCGTCGCAGGGTCACCTGCACGTGGTCGCCGCGTGGCGCCAGCTCGCCGGGTCGGGGGACCATGGCCGGCCGGTAGCCCTCGGCCGAGACGGCGATTCGCCAGCGCTCGCCCGCGCTCACCTCGAGGTCGTCGACAAAGCCGCCCGCATCCGTCGCCGCGCAGCGCTGCGCCAGGACCTCGCGCCCTGTCAGCAGCAGGCACACCTGCGCCCCCACGATCGGCTGTCCGGTGCCATCGACCACACCAACCGACAGGCGCTGCGCCTCGGGCTGCTCGGGACGCGCACGCGCCGGCCCCGGTCCGGCCCGCTTGGCCATCTTCGACCCGGTCGCGCCGTCGTCGTCCGGCTTGTCTGCCGTGCTCAAACGGACCGCGAAACCGACGACCAGCAAACCGATCAGCAGGCCCACGAGCACCAGCCAATGCGGCCTCGAGTTTGGTCGATTTTGCTGGTTCACGCCGCGACTCTCCGACCGTGACGCGGCTGTCGGCCGACATCGACTCGACTGTACATGATGGACCGCTGACTGACTCACCCGACCGGAACGACGAGGTCGTTGATCGTCCGCGCGTTCCCACCCGCCGGATACCCATAGCTCGCGTAGTGGTCCACCCCCCACACGATGATCCCAAACGGCGCCACGCTCCACGCCTCTTGCTGGCTCTGCGCGCACTGGCCCACGCCGCCCCGGTACAGATCGAGATGCGCGACCTCGTAGAGCCCCTCGTTGCCGACTGACGACCAACCATCGACGACCCCATAGCAGGCCAGCTCGACGTCCTCGAATCCGTTGGTGCCCTGGGTGCGCACGATCGCCAAGCTGCTGACGCCGTAGGTGGGGTCGACAAAGAACACGTAGCGCCGCATGTACTGGGCCGGCGCGACCAGGTTGATCCACTCTTCGTCACCGAGCCCGGCGCACTGACCCAGACAGCCGCCCAAGTGGGGGTTGATCGCCCCGGCCATGTACTGGGTGAACGAGAACGGGTGATCGTCGTCCTGCGAGCGGATCGTGAACAAGGTCGACGACTCGAACTCGACGATCTGGCCGAGGTCGAGCATCGCCGGGGCGCCGGCCGGCGGGGCGGGATCGTAGCTGAGCTCGGTGCCGTCGACCATGCCGACCATGTGGTAGAGCACGCTCTCGGGCTGCATGTTGGACTTGCGGGTGGGGATGCCGGGGCCGACATACTCGCTGGCGAGCGCCTGCACGTGCGGCAGCTGCTGGTGCGATGAGTCCTGGCCGCCGCCGTTGACGTCCATGGTTGCAACCCGCAGGTAGGTGTTACCCGAGTACATGCCGATCGGCTTGTCGGAGGCGACGATGGTCCCCGCCAGCTGAGTGGCGTTCATCCACTGCAAGGTCTCGCCGGCGTTGATGATGTAGTCGGTCGGGGTGTTGACCGGCGGGACCATGATCGTGCCGGCCTGAACCGGCGTGCTGACGTTGATCGAGACGGTGGTGTTGTCCTCGCGAGCGACGGCGAGCAGCCAGGCGTAGCCCGAGGTGTCGTGGGGATTGGCGATCACATAATTTTGCCCCCAGGCGGTGCGCGGCTGCAGCAGCGAGGCCGAGGGCAGGTAGCTGCTCGCGCCGCCGTAGGGCAGGATGTCGTAGACGGTCACCGGGGTGTCGGAGATCATCTCCCAGGCCTCGAGCGAGCCGGTCCCGAACACGACGGCATCTTGATTGACCAGCGCCGGGGGTACCGGGCAGGTCAGCGGGTTACCGCCGTTGGCGGCGTTGGTGTTGTGCGAGAGAAACAAGATCGCGACCTGACCGGCGGGCAGACCATCGGGTGGGATCGGGTCGTAGACCACGTTGTTGCCGATCCCGCTGGGGATCCGCGCGTGCGCGGCGTAGTCGTAGTCTTGGCCGAGGAAGCTGAGCTCGAGCTGGGCGGGGGTGTCCCAGGAGTTGGCGATCATCACGGCGTGGCACGAGCCGTCGAAGGTCGTGCCGTTGCCGGCTTGGTTCGAGTAAAACGGCGGGGTGGGCACGTAGTACTCGCAGCCGATCGAGCCCTTGGACAGGCCGGCGGCCAGGCACATCTCGATGCAGTCGCCCTCGAAGCAGGCGGTCCCAGGCTCGCAGTTGGCCAGCACGGTGTTGTTCTCGTCGAGGATCTGCTTGAGGTCGTCCGAGCACAGGACGCCGCCACCGTCACCACCGTCGCTGGCAGGGTTGAGATCGAACTTGATCCCGGTGGTCGAGCCGTCGCCGTCGCCGTCGCCCGGGTCGCCATCTCCGTCGCCATCTCCGGGGTCACCGTCGCCATCGCCCGCGTCGCCATCTCCGTCGTTGCCGGTCTCGGTGGTGATCGGAGTCGTCGACACACCTTCGTTGCCGGCCTCACTCGAGGGCGGCGCTCCGTTGCAAGCAGTGAGGGTGAACGCAGCGAAGCAAGTCCAGGCCAACGACGAACGAAGCATCCAACCAGCATATCGAAGGCCAGCGCGTGCGTCACCACGCCGTGTTGACCCGCGCCGGGATCGGCGGTCAAGCTGCGCGCGTGTTCGACTTCACAGACAAGGTCGTGTTGATCACGGGCGGAGCCTCGGGGCTGGGCGCGAGCTGCTCAGCGCGGTTCATCGCCGCGGGGGCCACGGTCGTGCTGACCGACATCGACGAGCCGCGCGGTCGAGCGCTGGTCGGCAAACTTGGCGGACGCGCTCGCTTCATGGTTCACGACGTGAGCGACGAGGCGCGGTGGTCGGCGGTCGTCGCTGCGATTCAAGCCGAGCTCGGGCGGCTCGATGTGCTGGTCAACTCGGCCGGGATCGGGATCATGGGCACAATCGAGGACACCAGCCTCGAGGACTTCCGCCGGGTCCACGCCGTCAACGTCGAGGGGGTGTTCCTGGGCTGCAAGGCCGCGCTGCCGCTGCTGCGCCGGAGTGCCCGCGAGACCGGTGACGCGAGCATCATCAACCTCTCGTCGGTCGCGGGCTTGCGGGGGGCGGCCAAGCTCGCCGCGTACTGCGCCTCCAAGGGGGCCGTGCGGCTGCTGAGCAAGTCGATCGCGCTGCACTGCGCCGAGCGAGGGGACGCGGTTCGCTGCAACTCGCTGCACCCCTCGTACATCGACACGCCGATGGTCCACGCGATGATCGAGGCCGCGCCCGACCCTGCGCGCGCGCGCAAGATCCTCGAGCGCGTCAGCCCAGCTGGTCGCCTGGGCCGGCCCGAGGAGGTCGCGGAGGTGGTGCTGTTTCTGGCGAGCCCGGCGGCGAGCTTCCTCAACGGCGTCGAGCTTCCGATCGACGGTGGCACCACGGCGCGCTGATCAGACGGTGTGTGACGATGCGGAGACCTGGTTTTGCATCGGTGAGGACGACGCCCTGCACCTGGTGCCAGACTCCTGTGGCCCAGATGGCGAGGAGCCCCCAAGCTCACATGGGGATGCAGTCGACCGGCCCGAACGGCGCCGCGATGTTGTCGCAGCTGGCCGCCCACACGTTCGCCGCGATCTGGGTGACGTCGCCGCTCTGCACGTCCACGGTGTAGAGCGAGCGCTGCTGACCCGCGATTCCACACCCGTACAGCGTGCCCAAGGTGGGGTGCAGCTCGAGGCCGACCGACGAGAAGTTGCCGTTGAGCTGGATCTGATCGAGCTCCATCGCGGTGTCGCCGTCAAACGTGTAGAGCCGATCCGTGGTCGCGTTGATGCCGTAGAGCACGTTGTCCACTGGCTGCGACCAGGTCAGGCCGGTCGAGCCCCAGTTGGAGCCGAGCGGCTGCAGCTCCACGGAGTTCGCGTCCCCCGGGTCGATGTCGATGATCACGTCCTCGGTCACGGCCACCCCGAACATGCTCTGCGCTTCGTTGGAGGTGATGCCGTTGACGCTCGTGAACCCGTACTTGCCGATCTCGGTCGCCTCGCAGGTACACGGATCGATGACCATCAGCGTGTCGCCGATCGCGTTGTCCTGCGCCGAAGCGTAGAGCACGTTCTGGTTGAAGGTCAGCGAGGTGAAGTTGGTGTTGGCCGGGATGTTGTTGGGCAGGATGATGTCCGCGCAGATCTCGGTGACCGTGCCGACGTCGTTGTCGTCGACGCTGATGCGGATCAGCCGGTCGGTGGTCGCGTCGACCTCGTCGATGCTGAGGATCCATCCGGGGAGGATGATCGGATCGCCGTCGCCATCTCCGTCGCCATCGCCATCGCCATCGCCGTCTCCATCTCCGTCTCCGTCGCCATCTCCGTCCCCATCTCCGTCCCCATCTCCGTCACCGGTCGGATCCCCGTCGCCGTCACCGGTCGGATCCCCGTCGCCGTCACCGGTCGGATCCCCGTCGCCGTCGCCCGGATCCCCGTCGCCATCACCCGTGGGGTCGCCATCGCCATCGCCCATGCTCTCGCCCACGCTCTCGCTGTTGGACTCGCCGGTCGTGTCCGCGGTCTCGGTGCCGGACTCGGCCCCGCTGCCGCCCTCGGTCACGTCGTCGCCCCCACAGGCGGACAGCATGACCAACGAGAGGATGGAAAAGGCAGAAATTCGAGTCAGATCGGCGCGCATACCTCCGATCTACACAGACCACGACGCCATCGCAATGGCCGATCCGTGCACCGACAGTGCGCTCGGACCGAGCATCTGCGCAGTCACTTGAACGCCCTTCCATAACTAGATAAATCACGACCGACAGTGTGACGCGCAACTTCGCGCAGCGCCGACGAGAGAACTCCACGCCATGGCCAAGAACTCGATCCTCGATCTGCTCCACGATCACGCCCAAAACCGCGGCAACGACACAGCTTGTCTGGCCAAGGTCGACGGCAAGTATGGACCGGTGACCTGGGCCAAAGTCTGGGACGACGCCAAGAAGGTCGGCAAGGCGCTGATCGCCGCGGGTGTCAACGCGGGCGATCGGGTCAACGTGATCGGCGGGACCGCGTACGAGTGGATCACCACCGACCTCGGGATCCTGGCCGCGGGGGCGGTGACCGTCCCCATCTACCCGTCGAACCTCCCCGACGAGTGCCAGTACGTCACCGACCACAGCGGCGCGCGCCTGGTGTTCGCGGAGAACGCGGATCAGGTCGACAAATTCATCGAGAAGCGTGACGAGCTCGGCGACGTGCTGAAGGTCGTGCAGTGGCGCGGTGACACGCGCGTCGACGACGACTGGGTCGTGAGCATGGAGGCGTTCCTGGCCGCGGGCGAGTCGACCACCGACGCGCAGCTCGAAGAGCGCGGCGCGACGCTCGGCCCCGACTCGCTCGTCACGATCATCTACACCTCGGGCACCACCGGGCGGCCCAAGGGCGTGGTCTTGACCCACGGCAACATGCTCTACGAGGCCAAGGTCACCGCCGAGGCCGACGTGATCCGGCAAGACGACATCCAGCTGCTGTTCTTGCCGATGGCGCACGTGTTCGCCAAGGTGCTCGAGGTCGGGTGGCTGGGCACGGGCCACGTGCTGGCGTTCGCCGAGAGCATGAACACGATCAAGCCCAACCTCGGCGAGGTCCGGCCAACCCTGATGGCCGGGGTCCCGCGCGTGTTCGAGAAATTCTACGCAGCGGTGGTCGAGAAGGGCACCTCGGCGGACGGGGTCAAGCGCACGCTGTTCGTCAAGGCCATGGAGCTGTCGGTCAAGAACGGCGAGCTCGAGGAGCGCGGCGACCGGCTTGGGCTGGTCGAGAGCGCGATGTTTGGGATGCTCAAGAAGGCCGTGTTCGCCAAGGTCGGCGAGGGCGTGCTGCAGATCCTCGGCGGTCGGATGCGGGTCATGATCTCGGGCGGCGCGCCGCTCTCGAAGAAGATCGCGTGGTTCTTCCGCGACGCCGGGATCACGGTGATCGAGGGCTACGGCATGACCGAGACCTCGGCCGCGACCACGATCAACCTGCCCCACCAAAACCAGATCGGCACCGTCGGCGCGGCGCTGCCCGGGACCACGGTCAAGATCGCCGAGGACGGCGAGATCCTGATCAAGGGCCCCGGCGTCATGCGCGAGTACTGGCGCAACCCCGAGGCCACCGCCGAGACCATCGACGAAGACGGCTGGCTGCACACCGGTGACATTGGTGAGCTCGATCCGAAGACCCAGGCGGTCCGGATCACGGATCGCAAGAAAGACCTGATCATCACCGCGGGCGGCAAGAACATCGCGCCAACCCGGATCGAGAACCTGGTCAAGACCCACAAGATCATCTCGCAATGTGTGGTCCATGGTGATCGCCGCAAATTCATCTCTGCGCTGATCACCATTGATCCCGAGCAGATCGGCTCGTTCGCCCAGCAGGTTGGGGTGTCTGGCACCTACGAGCAGATGTGCAAAGACTCGAAGGTCCGCGCCGAGGTCGAGCGGCTGATCAGCGAGTCGAACAGTGAGCTCGCCAGCTACGAGACCATCAAGAAGTTCGAGATCCTGGACAAGGACTTCTCGATCGAGACCGGCGAATTGACCGCGAAGCTGTCGGTCAAGCGCAAGGTCGTCAGCAGCAAGTACGGGCACCTGTTCGACGCGTTCTACGAAGAGAAGCACTGAGCTGTGGGCGCGCCCGTGGGCGAGTGGTAAGGTCCACGGATGCGCCCCGCTGCCCTGACCCTGACCGTCCTGACCTCGTGTTCGCTGCTCCTGCTCGCGTGCAGTGACGACGGGGTCGCGGACGCGACTTCAGGGCCAGCCGAGACTGCGGGCGACGGCGACGGCGACGGCGACGGCGATCCCAGCGAGAGCGGTGAGACCAACAGCACCGGAGACGGGGACGGGGATGGCGACGGGGATCCCGGCGACGGCGACGGCGATCCCGGTGATGGTGACGGCGATCCCGGGGACGGCGACGGCGACGGCGACGGCTGCCAGCCGAACCCCGAGGTCTGCGAGCCCGACCTCGTCTGCGACGTGATCTCGGGCGAGTGCGTGGATCCAGACGCGCCCTGCACCCTCGCGGGCGACGCGACGGCCTGCGGCAACTTCAACTGCGGCCCAGGCTCGGTCTGCGACGATCAGGGCGCGTGCATCCCGATCGCGCCGTGCAATTCCGTGGCCTGCGAGGGCGACCAGTGCTGGGGCGACAGCTGCGTGTGCGACCGCCCGATCCCCTGCAACCCCGCCAGCGAGGCCGACCTCAACGGTCCGTTCGCAACCGACATCTTCGACCTCGAGTTCGCCGATGACTGCACCGCGTGGATGGTCACCCTGCGCAGCGGCACCGACTACGTGCGGCGCATGACCGTGGACGCGACGCTGACCCAGTGGGACGGGGTCGCCAACCTCAACATGGGCGAGGTCAAGGTGCTCAAGGCCCTCAACCCGCAGTACCCGGCCGCGCCGCTGGTCGGCGACATTCAGAGCCCAGCCGGCCCGCCCATGACCGACGGCGGGGACATGCTCGGTGAAGTTGCGATCACCTATACCTGCTGCCCGACCTGCGGTTGCTTCGTCGATCCGCCGCAGGGCGTCGCGCGGCTGATCGAAGGCGCGATGGTGCCGCTGCCGATCGTGCTGCCCGGCACGCCCACCCAGGGCGCCAACGGGCCGTTTGGCAGCAACGCGGGCGACGCGGGGCCGATGGGCCTGACCTGGGGCGACGATCTGCGCCTGTACGTCGGCAACTCGGAGGCCAACGGCAATCTGGACACCGCGGATCTCGACCAGCAGACCCAGCAGTTCCTGACCATGTTCGAGTCGCGGGTCACGGCCGCGGCCCCGCTCACCTCCGTGCATTTGCTGATCGCCCTCGACACCGGGGAATTGCTGCGATTCAACACCGCGCTGAATGAGGCCACCCCGGTCATGGATTTCGACGCCGGGATCACGACATTGAGCCACGACAGCTTCTCGGGTCTCGTCTATGCCTCGCTGTCGGATCTGTCGATTGTCGCGGTTGATCCGTTCAGCGCCGAGGTGACCGACTTTGGCGTGATGCCAGCGCTCGGGCGCGTGACGGTGAGCCCGGACGGCAAGCTGTGGTGGGTGCCGGCGAAGTACCTCGTCGGCAACATGCCGCTGTCGACCTGGGATCTGCCGACCAGCTTCTGAGCGAGGGCGACGCTGACCGCCGCGGGCGGTAGACTCCACCGCGATGCTCCCCGCCGTCCCGCTCGCGCGCGAGCCCCTCGCTCGCGACGAGCGCCGCCGCTGGCTGATCGCGCTGCTGCTGGTCGCGATCGCGGCGATCGCCGTGCGCTGGCCGGCCGTCGAGATCGGCCCGCTGAGCGACGACTACATGCAGGACGCGATGATCAACGGGTCGTACCCCGGCGAGCACTACGTCCCCTTCGATCTCTACGCGTTCGCCCGCAGCGGCGCCAGCGTCGTGCCGCACGTCGAGCAGGGCACGCTGCCGTGGTTCGTGGAGGCCGACTTTCACGGCGCGGTCCTGCGTCCGCTGTCGAGCTTGCTGCTGTGGCTCGATCACGTGATCGCACCCAACGCGGTCCGGCTGTGGCACGTGCACTCGCTGCTGTGGTTCGCCGCCTCGATCTTCGGGTTTGGCCTGTGCGTCCGACGGATGCTCCCGCGCTGGCCCGCCGCGCTGGCGGTGCTGCTCTACGCCTGCGAGGCCGCGTTCGACTCCCCCCTCGGGTGGCTGGCCAACCGCTGCGTGCTGGTCTGCGCCACGCTCGGGTTCGCGGCGATCTGGGCCCACATCGAGTGGCGCCAGCCGGATCCAGACACGCCGGGCTGGCTGCGCCGCCACGGGCCGATCATCGAGCTGGCGCTGATGAGCCTGAGCCTCGCGGCCGGCGAGTATGGCCTGGGCGTGGTCGTGTACGTGGCCGCGTGGGAGCTGCTCGCGGGTCCGCGAGTCGCCACGTCCACCACCCGCGCGTGGCTGCGCGACCGCGGGCGCGCGCTGGTCCCCGCGATCGTCCCGGTGTTCGTGTATCTCACCTGCCACAAGCTGCTCGGCTACGGCACCATCGGCGCCGACGTCTACGCGGATCCGATCAACTCGCCCCGCGCGTGGTTTGGGTGGGTTCAGCTGCGTCTGCCCAAGCTCGCGACGGGCGCGCTGTGGGCCGTGCCAGCGTCCACAATCGAGGTGTTTCGGCACCCCGGGGCGCAGTGGTGGAACGAGCTGTGGCCCAGCGACACGCCCACTGGCTACCACCAGTCTCACGCCAACTTCGGCCGGGTGGGGGTCGCGGTCGCGGCGGTCGGCCTGGTGCTCGCGCGGTTTGGGCTGCGCGACGACGAGCGCCGAACCCTGCGCGCCGTGCTGCTTGGCGCCGCGCTCGGGCTGCTGCCGATCTCGGTCGCGCCCGCGCACTCGCGCCTGTTGGTGGTCGCGCAGCTGGGCGCGTGCGTGGCGGTCTCGCTGATCATGTTTGGCTGCGCGCGGCTGCTGCTCGGTCGCGGGCGGGCGGCGAAACTGGTGGTGCAGCGGGTGCTCGGCGTCGCGCTGCTGCCGATCGCCGCGGTCATGCTGTGGCTCCACACCGTCGAGGATCTAAAGTGGACGCGTCGCTACTTGGTCCACCTCGACGGCATGCAGGCGTCCAACGCCGCCGCGTTCACCGAGGGGGATCTGCTCGACCAGGAGCTCGCCGGCCGCGACGTGATCGTGATGAACGGCCCCAGCCAGTCGGTCGGCATGTATGGCCCGTTCGTGCTCCACGTCCACGGCATGCCCGAGCCCAACAGCTGGCGCTCGCTCGCGCTCGGCGGCGACTACCCGATCTGGGTGTTTCGCCCCAGCGACAAGGTGCTCGAGCTCGCGGCGATCCGCGGCGCGTGGCTGCTGACCGCGGGGGAGCTGTTCTTTCGCCGCTCGGATCACTCGCTGGCCGCCGGCTCGACCTTTGACTATCCGACCATGGACGTGGAGGTGTTGGCGGATGACGGCGGCGGCAATCCAACCCGGCTGCGCTTCAGCTTTACCCGCTCGCTCGACGATCCCTCGTTCTTGTTCTTGATCTCGACCCGGCAAGGCTTGATGCGCTGGGACATCCCGCCGGTCGAGGGGTCGCAGACGGTCCCGAGGCCGGCGCTGCCCTATGTCGGCAATCGCGAGGTTCTGTTTGGGGACGGTCGCGGTCCGAAGTGAGCCCACTGTCCACGCTGGGGAGCTCTGCTATCCTCGCCAGATGCGAACGACTCTGACTAACTTTGGCTTGGCTGGTGTGTTGGTACTGAGCGCGACGAGCGGGCTCGGCTGTGTTGTCAACGGCGGGAACGACGACGCGGCCAACGAGGAGACTGGGGATGGCGATGGCGATGGGGATGGGGATGGCGACAGCGGGGATGGCGACGGCGATGGCGACAGCGGGGATGGCGACGGCGACACTGGAGACGGCGACGGTGACACCGGAGACGGCGACGGCGACGGCGACGACCCCACCAGTCTCCCGGCCGACTTCCCCGCCTCGCTGACCAAAGCCGGCGGCTGCGGTGATGTCTACATTGGCGTGACCAACCAAGATGGCACGGTCGGCATCCTGTTTAGCGGCACGGAGATCGCGGCGACCGCTCACGACATGGGCGAGACCCAGGTCCGCGAGAGCCAGCTCCCCAGCCCCGACGTCACGCTCACCGCGGCGATCGGCACGCTGCTGGACGACGGCTGCAACGACACGGGCAGCGGCCCGCAGATCACTCACGAGTGGACGGCCGTGAGCGGGACCGTCACCCTCACCGTGGTCCCGACCGGCGAGCCCCAACCATGGGAGATGCCGGCCGACGCCACCCTCGAGCTGACCAACGTCACGTTCGAGGCGCAGGGGCTCGAGCCCGTCGTGGTCGACTCGTGGATCGTCGAAGACGTCTACGTCGGCTGGCTGCCCGGGTAGGCGGCTGGGGTCGGGCGTGGGCTTCGGATAGACTCGGCCACCGATGTCCAACGCCTCGCTCATCGAACTCGTCCGGGCCTCTGTCATTGGGGGGAACGAGGCCGTCGTTGGGCCCTACGGCCCGCGCCTGGTCACCTACGCGGACTACACAGCCTCGGGCCGCTCGCTGAGCTTCATCGAGGACTTCATCCGCAACGCCGTGTTGCCGCTCTACGCCAACACCCACACCGAGAGCTCGGGCACGGGGCTGCAGACCACGCGGTTTCGTGAGGACGCCCGCAGCATCATCCGCGACGCGGTCGGGGCGACCGACGAGCACGCGGTGATCTTCAGCGGCTCGGGCTCGACCGGCGCGATCGATCGCATGATCGGGATCCTCAACTGCCGGATCCCGCGGGATCTCGACCAGCGCTACGGCCTGTCCAAGCACATCCCCGCCGACGAGCGCCCGGTCGTGTTCATTGGCCCGTACGAGCACCACTCCAACGAGCTGCCCTGGCGCGAGTCGATCTGCGAGGTCGTGGTCATCCGCGAGGACGAGCACGGCCAGATCGATCTCGCCGAGCTCGAGCGCGCGCTGATCCACTACGCAGATCGCCCGCTCAAGATCGGCTCGTTCTCGGCCGCCTCCAACGTCAGCGGGATCGTCAGCGACACCCGCAACATTGCGATCACCCTGCACCGCCACGGCGCGCTCTCGTTCTGGGACTGCGCGGCCGCGGCTCCGTATGTCTCGATCTCCATGGGACCGCTCGACGACGGTGAGGACGGCCACCTGTCGTACAAAGACGCGATCTTCATCTCGCCGCACAAGCTGATCGGCGGCCCGGGCACGCCGGGCCTGCTGGTGCTCCGCAAGGAGCTGTGCGCCAACACGATCCCGACCGTGCCCGGCGGCGGCACGGTCTGGTACGTCAACCCGACCGAGCACCGCTACATCGACAACCCCGAGCACCGCGAAGAGGGCGGGACCCCGGCGATCGTCGAGTCGATCCGCGCCGGGCTGGTGTTTCAGCTCAAGCAGGCGGTCGGCACCGACGTGATCCGCGAGTGCGAGCAGTCGTTCATTCACCGCGCGATCGACTCGTGGTCGGGCAACCCGGCGATCCAGATCCTCGGCAACAAGACGGCCCAGCGCCTGTCGATCGTCTCGTTCGTGGTCCGCCACGGCGACAAGTACCTGCACCACAATTTCGTGGTCGCGCTGCTCAACGATGTGTTTGGCATCCAGTCTCGCGGCGGGTGCTCGTGCGCGGGCCCCTACGGCCACCGACTGCTGGGGATCGATCTCGAGACCTCGCACGAGTTCGAGCGCGAGATCGGGCGGGGCTGCGAGGGCATCAAGCCCGGCTGGGTCCGCGTCAACTTCAACTACTTCATCTCCGAGGCCGTGTTCGAGTTCATCCTCGAGGCCGTGCACATCGTCGCGCGCGAGGGCTGGAAGCTGCTCGACGAGTATGACTTTTGTGCCAAGACCGGGCTGTGGAAGCACCGCAAGGGCGGCGGCGCCGAGCCGCTCAGCCTCCGCGACATCAGCTATGGACCCGAGGGGATGTCGCACCGGCCGCATCGGGTCTACGCCAGCGAAGACGCGCTCCCCGGCTACCTCGAGGCTGCGCGCGAGATCCTTGCCAACGCGGAGCCCGGACAGCGCGAGCCGGTTGTGGCGCCGACCAAGGACTTCGAGCACCTGCGCTGGTTTCCGCTGCCCGGCGAGCGAATGGCCTAGAAACTACTCCAGAGGCAGCGTGAGCATGAACTGCTCCTGGCCGGTCGGCGCCTCGGGCAAGATCATGCTCAGCGTGGTCTCGCGGATGCACGTGCGCAGCTCCTCATCATTGATCCCGTCCTGATCCCCAAACTCGACGGTCTCGACGATGCTGCCGAGCTCCTCGTCGCTCATGATCTCGACGTTGACCGTGAGCATGCCGCCCAGATCGGGGTCGCGCTCGCGGGCGGCGTCGATGCACTCGCCGGCCAAGGGCATGAAGTCCGTGTTGAGTTGCGCGAGCAGATCCTCGTGACCGCCGATGCGATTGCGCAGCTCACCGGTTGGCGCGGCGGCCTCGACTGGCTCCGCGCGATCTGGCCGCGCAGGCGCAGGCTCATTCGCGCGCCGAGCCTGTTGCGCGAGGATGCTCGCCCGCAGCTGCTCGCGCGCGACCCGAGCGTCCTGCGGCGTCGGCTCCGACGGGGGCGCCTTCGCCTGGCTCGGCGGGCGTTCGATCGTGCGGGTCGCAGACTTGGACGCGGCTTGCGGACCCGCGGGATCGGCACGGTCCGCGACCGGCTCGGCCTGCTGCGGCCCCGGTGACCGATCCGGCCACATGAACAGGGCCGCGAGCGCGAGCACCATCAGACCCAGACACACCTGCGTGAACCGTGACATGGCGAGGCCGCACTATACCCGCCCGCGGCTACCAGCTGCCGCCCGCGGATCACCCGCCCGGCCGCAGTTGCCCCCGATCCCGCGATCAAACTATAGACCCCCCGCATGGACAACCTCGCGCAAAAGCTTGGTGACGCGGTCGACGTCCTCGAGGCGATCGTCGCCGACCGTGGCCTGCTCGCCCAAGTCGACCCCGAGCTCCGCACGCGACTCATGAAGGCCGCGGGCATGGCCTCCCGACCGTCGCGGACCGAGCAACGGGTGTTTCGTCGGGCCGAGCAGCGCGAGCGCAAGTCCAAGCAGCGCAGCGCGGACGAGAAGGTGCTCGACGCCCTCATGATCCGCCGCAAGCGAGCCCAGCCCGTGTTTGCGACCCCCAGTCGCGACGCCCCCCGCGAGCTCGCGGCCGAGGCCGGTAGCTTCGAGCAACCCGAGCTCGAGTCAGCGCGCAACTGCTACGTCTGCAAGTCCAAGTTCACCCGGGTCCACCACTTCTACGACAAGCTCTGCTGCGACTGCGCCGAGCTCAACCTCGAGCGCCGCCACCAGACCGCAGACCTCACCGGGCGGACCGCGTTGATCACTGGCGCCCGCGTGAAGATCGGCTACCAGGCCGCGATCAAGCTGCTGCGCGCAGGGGCTCGGGTGCTCGTGACCACTCGGTTCCCGCATGACGCCGCGCGCCGCTACGCCGCCGAAGACGACTTCGAAGCGTGGGGCCACCGCCTGGCCATTCATGGCTTGGACCTGCGTCACACGCCCAGCGTCCAGCAGTTTTGCCGCGAGCTGCTCGACCAGGAGTCGCGCCTGGACTTCATCATCAACAACGCCTGCCAGACCGTCCGGCGACCGGCTGGTTTTTATGCGCACTTGATGGATGCCGAGCGCCAACCGGAGCAGCTCTCGGCCGCCGCGCGCGGCGTGGTGTCCCGGGTCGAGACGCTGCCTGCCCCGCTCACCGCCCAACTGTCCTCCCACACCGGAGGCGCCGCCGAGCTCAGCCAAGTCCCGCTGCTCGCCGAGGATCTCGACACCTCCGTGCGCCTGTTCCCGACCGGGGCGCTCGACGCCGACGAGCAGCAGCTCGACTTTCGCAAGGTCAACAGCTGGCGGTTGCTGCTCGACGAGGTCTCGGCCGTCGAGCTGCTCGAGGTCCACCTCGTCAACGCGGTCGCGCCGTTCGTGCTCAACGGTCAGCTCAAGTCGCTGATGACGCGGACGCCGGAGCGGGACAAGCACATCGTCAACGTGTCGGCGATGGAGGGGCAGTTTTACCGGACCTTCAAGACCCCGCGGCACCCCCACACCAACATGGCCAAGGCCGGGCTCAACATGCTCACGCGGACCTCGGCGCCGGACTATGTGCGCGACGGGATCCACATGAACAGCGTGGACACCGGCTGGGTCACCGACGAAGACCCCGCCGAGATCGCGGATCGCAAGCGCGAAGAGGGCTTTCATCCGCCGCTGGACATCGTCGACGGCGCCGCGCGGATCGTCGACCCGATCTTCCAGGGTCAGATCACCGGTGAGCACGCGTGGGGCCGGTTTCTGAAGGACTACAAGCCCACCGACTGGTGATCGCCAGGCGCGATTGTTTCCTCCGCTCGGGCTGATATATCTGCGCCGCGATGACTGCCCTGACCCGCTCCCTGTTCTGCTCGTGCCTGCTCGTCTCGCTCGCGGCCTGCATCGATCCGCCGAGCGCCGCCGACGGTGGCAAGCCCTCCGCTGCCGCCCCGCCGGCCGCCACCGCGGGTGAGCAGCAAAAGCCAGCGGTCACCGCCGAGCCAGGGTTTACCGGCGAGCCAGTGTCCACGGCCACGCTCGGCGGCGGACTGATCGTCGACGACTTCCTGATCGGGACCGGCGAAGAGGCCAAGGTCGGCAGCGAGGTCAGCGTGCACTACACCGGCACCCTCGACGACGGCACCGTGTTCGACACCTCGAAGAAGCGCAACCGCCCCTACACCTTCACGATCGGCGAGGGCCGCGTGATCAAGGGCTGGGACCAGGGCTTGCCCGGCATGAAAGTTGGCGGCAAGCGGCGGCTCACGGTCCCCGCCGACCTCGCCTACGGGTCGCGGGCCAAGGGCAAGATCCCCGCTGACTCGCGGCTGACCTTCACGCTCGAGCTGGTCGAGGTCGTGCCGCCGCTGCCCGATCCAAAGGGCGACGACGCGTTCGCCGGGGAGCCGCTGCAAAAATCCGAGCTCGAGGGTGGCTTGGTGATCGAAGACTTCGCCCTGGGTGAAGGCCGGGTCGCCGCCGACGGCGACAACGTGGCCGTGCACTACACGGGCAAGCTCGACGACGGGACCGTGTTCGACTCGTCGGTGACCCGCAAGAAGGCGATCTCGTTCGTGCTCGGGACCGGGCGGGTGATCAAGGGCTGGGACATGGGCATCGCGGGCATGAAGGTTGGTGGTCTGCGGCGGCTGACGATCCCCTCGGACCTCGCCTATGGGGCGCGCGCGAAGGGGAAGATTCCCGCTGACTCGCGGCTGACGTTTACTGTCGAGCTGATGTCGATCCGCGACGCCCCGGCGCAGCCACAGCGCCCGGCACCGCGTCCGCGCTAGCGGCCGGTGGTGCAATGCATCGCGGCTCCTCGCGCCGGATTTTTCGTCGAGGCGCGAAGCCAACCACGATCGAGCCAACTGGTACGGGTCCCTGCGTTGTCCATCGCGAGAATGTGACATGCCCCCCGTTGTGCAATCGTCGCCCGGTACAGCTGCCATGGAAGGTGGAGCGTCACGGCCACTGGGCGACGCTGAGCGCGATCTGGACGTCGGGTCCAAGGCTGGATGAGTCCTTCAGCCTGAAGCGCAGCACGTAGACGCCCGGCGTCAAGTCGTTGAAGATCGGCGCGAGGTGGTTGCTCTCACCGGTGCTCCCGATCCACGTCGTGTAGTAGATCGAGGCGAGGCCGTCTCGCTCGCAGCCGCGTAGCTCTACCTTTAGGTTCTGCAGCGGCTCGGAGGTGTTGAAGTCGAACGCGTACTGGCCGAACTCGGCGATCTCGACGAGCACGTGACTGGAGACCTCGCCGCCGAGCCGGCCCTCGACCCCGGGGGCCGAACACCCCAGCTCGATCGTCCATGCGGCCTGGCTGACGACGGCGTCGGCTCCCTCACAGGCCTGATCCTGACGAAGTTGGGCCACACTCCACGGCGGGTAGGCGTCGAGCTCGGCTTGGAACTGGTCGATCGACAATCCGAGCTCGTCGAGCAACGCCACCTCGAGTTCCTCCTCACTCCCGAGTGGCTTGGAACACATCCGATGCACGGTCCCGAGCCCGCGAGTCTCCAGCAAGAACGCAACGACCCGCTGGGCCAGCGGATAGTACATTCCCGTCAGGCGACCATGCTCTTGAATCGCAAGCATCGCGTCGCGCAGGGTCCCGACGGACTCCGCATTTTCGTTAGCGTCCGAATACAAGGTTGCCCACCCCTCCTCGATGAACGAGGAGCAGTTCGGCCCACGGCCAGCGTGGGACAGTTCGTGACGGTGGGGAATCAAGGTCGAGCCGAGCCTGCCGTCGATTCCGCATGCGGATACAGTATCGGAGCAGATCCAGCAGCCTGCGTCGTGCGACTCATATAGCGCGTATCGGATCGGCGATGACTCGACCCCCCACGCCGCGGACATCCACTTTACGTGTGACTCCGATGCCTCGAAGCTCGACGCGCAGATGTCCTCGGGATCGAGGCCGAGCAAACCGAAGTTGATCCCGTCACCCTCGAGGATAGCGTTGATGCACTGGGGACCTGCCTCCGACTGCTCACTGCAGGCGAGACAGCCAGATATCCAGATGACGTAGAGTCTCTGGCGACCGACCGACAGCCGCCTGTCCCAGCGTTCCCAAAAAGTTTTAGGTCCCCATTGATACTTCAAATTTCCAGCCATTCGGTGGGATCAATGGTCACCACGCAGTCGCTGTGCGTCAAGGACTTCCGAACGGTGGTCTGGCAGCGAGAGACGCCGGTCTGGATGGCGAGAAACACGTATCGGTGTCGGGCGGGCCGGGTCTCGGCCAAGTCTCCGGGTCCGGGTCCGGGCGAGCGACCCCCTTGGGTGATGGCCATCAGCGACTTCGGCAATCTCCGTGAGCGACTTCGGGCCTGGCCTGGTCGAGCTCACCCTTCGAGACACGGCGACGCCATCGCAACCTGTTTGGAGTCGCGGCGCTCAGGCGGCGAACTTTAGCGCGAGCTGGCCGGGAAGCGGCGGCCGAAGTCGCGGTGGTGGCCTCGGCCCGAGTCCAACAGTGGCGAGGACTCGGGTGATCGTGTCGCGCTCGTTGGCGATCTCGACCAGCTTCAGCGAGCCAACCCGGGCAGACCATGATGTCGACTGCGAACACTCGCTGCGGCAGCCAGGCCCAAGGGTGACGGCTCGGAGGCTTCGTGCCGGGCTCGAACTCGGTCGCTTCGCCCCTCGCACAACAGCTTCAGCTGCGTGGGCTCGGCCGGCTCGGGGGGCGGGGCCCGGGACAACCTCGCTGCGCAGCTTGGGCTGGGACATGGGCATCGCGGGCATGAAGGTCGGTGGTCTGCGGCGGCTGACGATCCCGTCGGACCTCGCCTATGGGGCCCGCGCCAAGGGCAAGATCCCCGCTGACTCGCGGCTGACTTTTACTGTCGAGCTGATGTCGATCCGCGACGCCCCCGCGCAACCGCAGCGCCCGGCACCGCGTCCGCGCTGAGTTTGATCGGTGCGGCGATGACGCTGGTCTAGAAGCGACCCTCCTACCAACTGGTCTAAACGACCACTCCCGAGGCCGCCGACAGGAAATGTGTGGGAGCCTGCTGGCAGGAGCCACCCATGCCCATGTAGATCTGCCCCGGCGGAGGAGGGGTGACTGCCTGGCCGGGGCGGCCTGATCGGGGGGCGAACGCGCTGAGTCATGCGGGGTCACCGGTCCGCAACCCATTGTCGTAGCCTCCGCCGATGCGGCAATATCCCTCCAATACAAGAGCACTGGCTGCCTGGATCGTGACCGTTGTTGTCGGTTGTGGATCAAGCGAACCCACATCCGACTCGAATGTGTCGTGGACTCAATCCGAGACCAACGTCACCAGCACAGATGCGAGCGACACCGGGTCCAGGGATGGTGGAAGCGGGGACGACAGCGGCGTCACGGATACGTCGGACTCCGGCGAAGCCGAACCCCGATGCGGCGATGGCAAGGTCGGCGCGGAAGAAGAGTGCGACCTTGGTCCACTCAACTCGGACAACGGCGGCTGTACGACCACTTGCATGTTGGCTGTCTGTGGTGATGGCTTACTTCACATTGGACACGAGGCCTGCGACGACGGCAACGCCACAAATGACGACACATGCACGACCCTGTGCGAGGCCCCCGGCTGTAGTGACGGCTTGGTCAGTGGTATGGAGAGCGACGTCGATTGTGGCGGAGGTTGCCTACCTTGCGGTGTGGGGCTCAACTGCAACGCCTCGAGCGACTGTGAGACTTGGGGCTGCTTCGAGGGTGTGTGTGGCTACACCGAGAGCTGCGAGGAGATCAACAGCAACACACCGGAGGCCCCTAGTGGTCGCTACTGGATCGATGTCGACGGGGATGGTCCCAACACACCGTTCGAGGTCCTGTGTGAACTCGAACGAGGTGGTGGTGGTTGGACCTTGGTGCTGGTTTCGAGCGACGACGCCCAACACACCTGGACGTGGGAGCACCGGGCATGGCTGACGACGGACGCCACGGTCGTCGGTAGCCTCGACGAGACAAATCGTGACTACAAGTCGCGGGCCTACAACGAGATGGTGTTTCGAGACATTCTCGCCGTCCATGCACCGTCGGACATCTGGGCACAGTACGACGACGTCACGCAGGGCAGCACAGACCTCGGGCACTACGTGGGCGCGGAGCCTTCACCTAACTGTGACTACGCGATGGCGGGAAATGGTATCGAGATGACGGACGGAACGCTGGCCTCCAACCTCGAGAACGATGTCGGGCTGTGCGACACAGACCTCTACTTCAACATCGGGGATCACGAGACCAGCTTGGACTATTGCCTGGTTTCGGATGTGTGCTCCACCGCGACCCACGGTTTGGCATGGAATCGGGGTGGCAACAACGGATGTCCATTCGACGATGCAGATCTCGCGGGACTGGGTCCCGCCAGCCAGTGTGGTTGCTGTGAACTAGGCAGAGACATGCTCGAATCTGGCGGTCGGGGCTTCGCTGGGGCACTCGGTCTCAACAGCGGGACCGCCGAACTCGGCGAGAACTACATTCAAGTGTTCGTGCGGTGACGTGTGCGGGGATGGCGCTGAGGCAGCGCCGAACCTCGACCTACTGGGCTAGACGACCACGCCCGAGGCCGCGAGCTGGCCGCCGTCGATGTCGATGATCGACCCGGTCACGAAGCTGCTCTCGCTCGAGGCCAAGAACAGGATCATGTTCGCAATCTCCTCCGGCGCCGCCATGCGGTGCTGCGGGATCGCCTTCATCACCGCGTCGGAGATCGCCTCGTTCCCCCAGATCGCGCTCGAGAACTTGGTCTTCACAAACCCGGGGGTCAGCGCGTTGACGTTGATCTTCTGATCCGCGAGCTCGACGGCCAACACCTGGGTGAGCATCACGACCGCGGCCTTGGACACACAGTAGATCCCCATGCCCGGCTGCACGCGGCGGCCGGCGACCGAGGCAATGTTGATGATCCGCCCGCCGCCGCGCTCGCTCATCTGCGGCACGCAGGCCCGCGCCATGCGGAAGTAGCCCTTGACGTTGACGTCCCAGGTCTTGTCCCAGTGGCTGTCGTCGGAGCTGAGGATCGGCCCAAAGTTGGGGTTGCTCGCGGCGTTGTTGACGAGGATGTCGACGCCGCCAAACTCGGCGACGGCTCGCTCGACGACGCGGTTGACGGCCTCTTCGTCACCGGTGTGGGCGGCGACGCCGATCGCTTCGGCGCCGGTCTGTTCGCGGATCTGGGCGGCCGCGAGCTCGAGCGGCTCGGGCTTGCGCGAGGCCAACACCAGCTTGGCTCCGGCGGCCGCGAGCGAGGTGGCCGCGGCCAGGCCGATGCCCCGCGAGCCGCCCGTGACGATCGCTACCTTGCCGCTGAGGTCGAACTTGGTGGCGCGCGTGGTCTCGCTCATGCCTGTGGTTCTAGACGGCTGCCGCGACCGCGTCCAGGCGGTAGGCTGCGGCCGTGAGCACCGTCCATGTGATCCGCCACGCCCAAGCGTCGATGTTCGCGGCCGACTACGACAAGCTGTCAGCTCGCGGCTGCGAGCAGGCGCGCACGCTCGGCGAAGTGCTGGCGCGGCGCTGGCTGGCGGCCGAGCGTCCTGGGTTTGACGCGGTGTTCAGCGGGCCCGCGCGCCGCCACGAACACACGGCTGCGCTCGCCGCCGCGGGCTTCGCCAGCGCAGACCTGAGCTTTCCCGATCCGGTCGTGCTCGCGGGCTTCGACGAGCACGACGGGCAGGCGCTGGTTGTCGCCGCGCTCGGCCAGCTTCCACACGATCAACCTGGGCTCGCCAAGCTGGCCACGCACGCGATGGGCAAATCGGCATGACTATGACCAAGAAAGCCAGGGGCGATCGATGAGTTTTGGGTCGGCAGATTATTTGGCGGACAAAAATCTCCCGTTCGCCGTGCTAGATCCTTTGGTGGCGACGTTGGCGCGGGGGCAGATTTTCGCTGCCAAAGGCCGTATCGGAAACTTGCTCCAGATTGAAGAAGGTGACCAGGGCGCGCTCGTCGAGCCGAGGTCACAGTCCACATTGGGTGGATCCGCGTATTTCGAAGGCATCGTCCGTTTCGACGTCGTTTTCTCAGACGCTTTTCTATCTTCGATCGGTCTCGGTCCGGTGCTGCGCGGATCAATTCCCGAGGTCATCTCAACGAGGAAGATGGGGGGCAGGGATGTCTTTCGCTAAGGATCAAGGACTCATGTTGTCGAGCGAGTTTTGGCCTCGGCTGCTTCGCTCGGGGGCGGTCGGACTTTTTATTTACTGCAGCCTGAGGCTCATCTGGCTAAACGTCATTCTGGAGCAACTCGGGCGATGACGTGGGCTTCTGCCGGTGTTGCCTTGCGTCTACTTCTGCGCCCGCTCGTGGCGTTCGGGTTCCTGGCGTTGCTTCTCATGTACCAGGTCTGCCTCACCGTCGATGCCTTGTTTGTGCTCAAAGGTGGTGCGTGGTTCGCTATTCCTTACACCGAGTTGACCGAGCCACGGTTGAGGCAGGTGGACGAGATCCAGGTCCGGGTTGGGGTTGTCGCATTGGCCGCGTACGGAGCCGCTTGGGCTATTGCATCATTCGGTAAAATCCTACACGACGATGAGAAGATCAATCCATTGGCGCATTTGGCATGCGCTGCGGTGCTTGGTTTGAGTCTCATCGCAAGCGCCGCCCCTCACGACGCACTGGTTCCCCTGCATGGGCGCGGGGCACTCGCTCTGGCTTTGGCCGGGAGCATCGCGTGGTGGGTATGGGGCGAGCGACGGACGCCGTCCGCATATTCCACGCCGCAGGTGATCGCGTGGGGCGCCTTTTGTCTGGTGACGTTGAGCCTCGAAGCCGGTGTTCGCGTTGTGATGAGTGCGGCCTATTCCATTACGTCAAGCGGGCGACTTAAGAATGACAACCGCTGGGTTGGCGGAGTATATGAGTTCGGTCGCCAACCTGGCGTCGACTGTATCTCTTGGCAGCCAGATTTCCCCGTTGACGGGGACAGTTTCTTGTTTGTAACCGCTGATGGGCGCGCGACGGACGATCCGTCGAGGGCGGTCGTACTGGACCCAGGCATGGCTCGCAGGACCATGGATATCACGCCAACTGTCGAACTCGAGCATGCAGTGGAGACTGCCGTCTCTCTTCAAAAGGATGCAGGCGGAGATCTAAGGCGGCTCCTGCTCATCGGCGATCCTGAGTCTCCGGCCGCTGTCGTGCGAGAGATCGGGTTACTCGCTGCGAAGCACGAAGTCATGGAAATCTTGCTGCTTCAGCCAGATCCATCTCGGGTGGAAACGGGCGTCTTGGGTGACGTTCTGGCTGTTGGATATTGTGCGATCGGTGAAAGGCAGCCGAGCGTGTTTTCAGACTTCGAGGGCGAAAGTCTACTTGAATTCGCTAAAACTCAATAGGTTGAGGTTCCCCAAGAAGGGAGAACCCGCGACAAACCGGGCGGGGAGTCTTCGCAGAAGCGGTGGCAGCTGCGAGGCCACAATCGCGCATTGAGCTGCACGAGTGGGCCGCCGAGATACCGGGCGGGTCGAGCCGCGCTTGCTCGGGGGTCCGACTCGCCGTCATCTAGCCGCGGAATCTGACCGCTGTCGACAAACTTCGATCCATTCTGCAATAGACGTCATCGCGTCATCGTGGGTGAGAAAGATCTTGCGATAGACGTGCTCGCGTTTCAGGGAGGCAAAGAAGGCCTCGGCGACCGCGTTGTCCCAGCAGTTGCCGCGGCGGCTCATGCTGCAAGTGATCCCTGCGTCGCCGAGTGTCTCGCGGACGCGCGTGGCCTTGTACTGGAAGCCCTGATCCGAATGGAAGAGCAAGCCTTGCTGTGAGGGCTCACGGCTCCCGAGCGCGGCGCTGAGAGCATCGAGGACGAGGTCAGCGCGCATATGGTCGGCGCTCGACCAGCCGACGACCCGACGCGAGAACAGGTCGATCACGACGGCGAGGTACACCCAGCCGGCGATGGTCCAGACGTAGGTGATTGCCAGATAGTGTTCTCTTTCGAATCAGCCGGACAGATTCGAAAGGACGTCACTTCGGGACACCGTCGAACCCGACCGCACCGGCAGTTTCTGATTATAACCCACGAGTCTACGAGGATTCTGCCGGGGACATCGACGTAAATTCAACACTCCATGCCACAAATCCGACTCAAGCTGGCTCACTGTCGAACGACGAGCTTCTTCAATTTCGACCGGACGACCCCATTAGCTCCCATGGAATGACAGACGGCAGCCTCAACGTCACCGGTGGACATCACCGACTCAACGAGATACAGCGCCGAGTAGCGGCCGGCACTCTCCCAGCAGATACTCCAGTCAGGATTCTTCTTCATGACTGATATTACCGAATACCTGGAGGCCGTCGCGCAAGGCCGCGCAGTCCCAAACGACTGGTCTCGACCGCAATGGGCTGTATCCTATCCGATCTTCGCATGGCTGGGCCTTGCTCCGCCGTTACCCAGTCCGCGACCACAAGGCACTGTGATATCGGACTCGGATCTCGAGGCTCTCTGCGCCCACATGCTGCAACGGTTTGTCGACAAGTCGAACTGTTTGGTGTGGTCGAGCTACTTATTAGGTACAGCAGTAGAGGCGGTGGCGGCAGTCGTGCAGGGGCCGCCAGAGCCCCTGGTGCAGAGCGTGTGGGACTTCCTTAAGAATCTCGAATTGACTGAAACGGTCTACCAGTTCTGTCGATCCTTCGGACGGGAGGTACTTGTACGGTTTCGCGGCGACCCCAAGTGGAAGTTGGAGTGGACCCAAGGGATAGCGACAGATTCGCAATCCGCGCTGCGCTATTGGGTTCTTGCCGTCAAGCCGGAGATCTGGACTGGCGCCGTGGAGACGGCCACCATCAAGTCGCTGCGATCCCATTCATTCTCGAAACTCTGACCCGTCGACACCCAAACCCAGCATTTAGATCGTGGCATAAGATGGGCTACGATTTACCCATCGAAGTTCCACTCCAGGGGGAGTTCGGTGTTGCAAAATGTACACACGAACCAGTTCTCCTTTACTAGATTGTGTTCACCACAGGCGGGGCATCGGCGAAAATGGTATGCTGAGGTGAGTTCCGTTGGGCATGGGATTTTGATGGCGATCAAGGTTTTGTAGGCAACATCCCAGCAAGATGGCTGCGGACAGTATCCTGTTGATAGATTCGTCGCACCCACAATCTCGAGCTGTGGTTCCAAACAGATGGTCAACTCACCAGCAGCCCACACGGCTCCGTCAAGTGCACACGCTACGTGTTCGGAGCGGCGGGGAGCCACGCGAAGTATACCGTTGGGCAGAACAACGAAAGTTGCGGTGAGAGAACTCCCATCCCACTCAGTTTCGCTGCGGACCCACGTGGCAAGGTCTTCGGCCGAATGGATCGTGACACCGACATGGCAACCTGCGGCGGCGGCTCTGATCTCAAGGGGACCCACGTAGTTGTAGGACCTGGGCATGCGGCAGATCCTAGCACCTCACCGGCACCTCACCAAGACACCTGATCGACGACATCTATTTTTGCCGCTTGGCGACAACTAGAACTGCCGGTCCCGGCTCGCGGACGACGACACCGCGGCCGATGTGCTCGTGCAAGAGCAGCCGGTCCTGGCGTCGTGTTACGGGGCCTCGGCTGCGGACCAACAGCTACTGGGCGACGCGCCCGGGCAGCAGACTCGCAAGCTCGCGCACGCAGTGCGAGAAGTCGCCGAGCCCAAGCCCAACGATGCGCTCGCCGAGGTTGGTGGAGTGAACGTGCACGCGGGTGCGGCCGTGCCCAGCCGCGATCGCCGGCGGCTCGAGCGATTGTGTCGTTACGTCGCACGGCCGCCACTCGCTCAGGAGCGCCTCGAGTTCACCGCCGACGGCCGCTGCCGCTACAACTTTCGGCATGCGTGGAAGAATGGTGTGCACGCGGTCTTGCTCGATCCGCTCGATCTCATTGCGCGGCTGTGTGCCCTGATCCCGCCACCAAGGTTCCACATGTTGCGCTACCATGGCGTGCTCGCGGCCCACGCCAACCGGAGCGGATGGAGGCCAGCTTGCTGGCCGGAGTCCGCGTAGGTAGACGAGGACGGCCGCCAGGCCGACCGCAGTCAACGCGCGGGCCGAAGTCGTGCTAGGTCGTCGGCCCGAGAGCGCTGAGCCGACGCAGATCCCGTTGTCGTTCGCGGGCGCTCCGACAGCGCTCGAGGGCCTCGCCAAACAACCCACTCGGCATCCATGGGCTTGGTTGCTGCAGCGCGTGTTCGCGGTCGACATCATGACCTGCCCGCGCTGCCGCGGTGCGATGCGCTTGGTCAAGATCGCCAACAGGCCCGGCCAGATCGCACGAGTGCTCGCCGACTTGGGCCTCGGTGCCCGTCCGCCGCCGAGGCCGAGGCCTCCTCCGACTGGACAGCTCGCGCTCGACTTCGCTGCGTGACCGACCCGACTCTGCTCAGGTCGTGATGGTCGAGCCGTGCCTCGCGTGGACGCAGCTGGGCAGCTTCGGGGCGACATCGAGTGCGGGCTCACGGATCTGGGTAAGTTTGGGGGCGACTCATGCCGAGCCGGCCCCTGTGCGGTACCTGACCTGCGGCTGCCCGGACCGAGAACACAGTCGCGCGATGTTCACGCCCCCGCCGACCATGGATTGGATGTCTTAGGCGCACCAGGCCGTGATGGTCGAGCCGTGGCTTGGGCTCAGGGACCGAGGCAGGTTCGGCGCGAGACCACGCCGAACCGGGTGAAGTCGGGGGGCCTGTTCGTCACCCGACCTGGCCTGGGACCACTTCGCCTGCCTGCGCCGGCTGCCTGCGCCGGCCGATCCGCACGCTGAACAGTAGTGGCGCGACGTTCGCGCAGCCCGACCCCCATCGTGCATCCTATCCACCCGGGCAGCTCGGCTTTCGCTATCGTCCATAGGAAGTATCGACGGGAGTCGGAGTCGGAGCCGGAGGCAGGCGCACGCGGATCTGTGTGCCCGCCCCCGGCTTCGTATCAATTTGGAGATCGTGGCGCGCCTGGGAGAGACCCCTTCGCCATTAGGGTCAACCCCTCATGGACCGTGGCGAGCGTCGTGTTTATATCGAAGCATCAAAACCAAGCCCATTCTCACCCTGCTGAGCATTGGTCTGTGTCTCGTCGCCCCCGAGGCGGAGGCGTCGAAGATCTGGAATCGTGACGCATCGGCCTCGTCGCGCTTCGTCACCTGTTGCCCGCCTCTTTACAACGTGCCGCTCGGCAGGGTCGACGAGTTGGACAACGCAATCTGGGAACTCGACTATAACGAGTGGGCTCAGGTCGACACTTTTTTCACCGGCACCTACGACATCCTGTACTGTAGTTGGTTCGCCACCTGGGATGACGCTTTCGCACACGCCGACGCGGCTCAGGCCCTTATCGTCAATTACCATTATCCGTACCCTTGGTATGACGACGACGCGTTTGATGAGACCCTCGCCAAAGGGTTCGCGCACGGCGTCATGGACTGGTCGGGCGAAGTCCAGGCAGCCTACTGTGAGGAGAACCGGCGCGGTACGCATATGTCCGGCAACATCCGGGTTGGCGCAACGCTGAGCACCGAGCCCCCACGCGACTGCGGCCTCGACCCCGACCACGACTTCCCGGACGTGAGCCTCTATACCGTCGCGGAAGACCGCCTGTATGTCACCGACCAAACCGTGTTGACGGGGACGCCGATCAATCGCCTGACCGAGATCAATTGGTCGAATACGGCCGCGATGACCTCACTCGGCAACATGCTCTATATCGTGCAGGGCAACTCTCTGTGGCAGACCGACCCCGCCAACGGCAGCTGGCGGCGGCTCGGGAACGTGGGGAGCTGGTCCAACACCGCGGCGATGACCGCGATCGACGACATGCTCTACATCGTTCAAGGCAACACCTTGTGGCGGGCCAGCCCGGAAGACGGCAGCTTTCAACAGCTCGGCTCACCCGGCGCCTGGTCCAACACCGCGGCGATGACCGCGATCGACGGCATGCTCTACGTCGTGCAGGGCGGCACTTTGTGGCGGGCCAGCCCGGAGGACGGCAGTTACCAACAACTCGGTTCCCCCGGAAGCTGGGGGGATACGGCCGCGATGACGACTGTCGACGGGCTGTTGTACATCGTGCAGGGCGACACCCTGTGGCAGGCCCAGCCGAGCGACGGACAGTGGCTTCGAATCGGGACCGAGGACGACTGGTGGAGCACCGTCAGCATGACGACGGACGATGGCTGGTTGTACATCGTGCAGAACGGGACGCTGTGGCGCGTCAACCCGGACACCGGCTGGTATGCCCCGGTCGGTCTGAGGGGGGATTGGCAAGGCACCGTCGCGATCACGGCGGCGTCGACCACCGCCTGCGCCCATGATGTCTGTAATCTCGGCGAGTCGTTGGCATCGAGCTGCGATGATCCGTGCGCTGCCGAGGTCTGTGCGGTCGACCCCTATTGCTGTGATCCGGACGGGGCCTGGGACCCCCTCTGCGTGCACGAGGCCACATCAATCTGCGACGCCAGCTGCGGTTGAGCGCGGGAGCCCCTCACTGCTTCTTCATGCGGTTGAGCAGCAAACCAAACTCGTAGCGACGCCGGGCCGCCTCGGCGTAGTCTTCTTCGTCGCCGTCGTCGTCATCGCCGATGCACGATGGGCTCATACCCAAGCCGCTCCAGCGTCGGGTTGCAGATCGGCGCGAGCTTGGTGTCGTCGAGGTCGTCGAGCGAACGACCATGGCGCTCGGCGCCCGCCGGTCGACGAGAGGGCCTGGCGTCGTGAATTCAAACTGGTCGGTGCTCTAGACGACCACGCCCGAGGCCGCGAGCTGGCCGCCGTCGATGTCGATGATCGACCCGGTCACGAAGCTGCTCTCGCTCGAGGCCAAGAACAGGATCATGTTCGCAATCTCCTCCGGCGCCGCCATGCGGTGCTGCGGGATCGCCTTCATCACCGCGTCGGAGATCGCCTCGTTCCCCCAGATCGCGCTCGAGAACTTGGTCTTCACAAACCCGGGGGTCAGCGCGTTGACGTTGATCTTCTGATCCGCGAGCTCGACGGCCAACACCTGGGTGAGCATCACAACCGCGGCCTTGGACACACAATAGATCCCCATGCCGGGCTGCACGCGGCGACCGGCGACCGAGGCGATGTTGATGATCCGCCCGCCGCCGCGCTCGCTCATCTGCGGGACGCAGGCCCGCGCCATGCGGAAGTAGCCCTTGACGTTGACGTCCCAGGTCTTGTCCCAGTGGCTGTCGTCGGAGCTGAGGATCGGCCCAAAGTGAGGGTTGGTCGCGGCGTTGTTGACGAGGATGTCGACGCCGCCAAACTCGGCGACGGCTCGCTCGACGACGCGGTTGACGGCCTCTTCGTCACCGGTGTGGGCGGCGACACCGATCGCTTCGGCGCCGGTCTGTTCGCGGATCTGGGCGGCCGCGAGCTCGAGCGGCTCGGGCTTGCGCGAGGCCAACACCAACTTGGCTCCGGCGGCCGCGAGCGAGGTGGCCGCGGCCAGGCCGATGCCCCGCGAGCCGCCCGTGACGATCGCTACCTTGCCGCTGAGGTCGAACTTGGTGGCGCGCGTGGTCTCGCTCATGCCTGTGGTTCTAGACGGCTGCCGCGACCGCGTCCAGGCGGTAGGCTGCGGCCGTGAGCACCGTCCATGTGATCCGCCACGCCCAAGCTTCGATGTTCGCGGCCGACTACGACAAGCTGTCAGCCCACGGCTGTGAGCAGGCGCGCACGCTCGGCGAGGTGCTGGCGCGGCGCTGGGTGGCGGCCGAGCGTCCTGGGTTCGACGCGGTGTTCAGCGGGCCCGCGCGCCGCCACGAGCACACCGCTGCGCTGGCCGCCGCGGGCTTCGCCAGCGCAGACCTGAGCTTTCCCGATCCGGTCGTGCTCGCGGGCTTCGACGAGCACGACGGGCAGGCGCTGGTCGTCGCGGCGCTCGGCCAGCTTCCACACGATCAACCTGGGCTCGCCAAGCTGGCCACGCACGCGATGGACACGACCGTGAACCCGCGTCAGCGCGCCAAGTCGTGGCAGCAATTGTTCGAGGCGATCATGCGCCGCTGGCTACGCGGCGGGCTCGAGCTCGACGGCGTCGAGACCTGGCCGAGCTTTCACCAGCGAGTGCGCGACGCGTTCGCGACCCTGCGCGCCACCGCCAAGGGCGAGGTGGCGCTGTTCACCTCGGTGGGGCCGACCGCCGTGGTGCTTCACGAGGTCCTGGGCCTGCCGCCCGAGCGGGCGTTCGAGCAGGCCTGGCGGCTGTACAACACCTCGATCACGCGGGTGATCTACAGCGGCGATCGCATGACCCTCGACGGCTTCAACGAGGTCGCCCACCTGCCCCTCGGCGAGTGGACCCACCGCTGATCACTCAGCCAACCGGCGCGGGGAAGCAGTCGAACTCGATGTTGCCGTCGACGTTGCCCCAATTGAGGCTGACCTGCAGCGCCGTGACCCCCATTGGCTGCATCACCCGATTGACGCTGTCGAGGTCATTCTGGTTGAGGTAGGCGTTGAGGTTGGGACTGGCGAATTCCGAGACCATGTACAGCCCGCCGCCGTGGATCGCAACATAGTCGATCAGGGTCTGCATCTCGGCGTCACTGGGCTCGTCGCCGCCGTCGAACTGGCCCGACGCCTCCAAGTAGATGACGAGGTCGAAGTCCGCGGCGAGCTGCCCGGGGTTTCCGATATACTGCGCGGGCATGTGAATGCCCGCCACGGTCGCGTTGATGTTGAAGTTAATCGGGCCGTCGGAGTCGGTCCAGCCGAACCTCAAAATGGTCGGATCGCCCTCGGTCCCGGCCAGCCACGCGTGCAGCGGGCAGTTGGTGGACTCGTTGAAGGGCAGGCTGCTGTCGGCCGAAGCGATGAAGCGACCGTTGCCATGGTTGCCCAACGCGTAGACGATCTCGTTCATCAGCGTCGCGCTCGCAAACACGTCGTCTCCGGTGATCTCGAACACGCCCGACTGCATGGAGGCGATCGTCAGCGCGCAGTCGATGCACTCCATCTGCATGAGGTCGACCTCCGCGGCGATGTCGAACTTGGGCTCGCCGGTTGGGTCGCCGTCACCGTCGCCGGTTGGATCGCCATCGCCATCGCCAGTCGGGTCGCCGTCGCCGGTTGGATCGCCGTCACCAGTTGGATCGCCGTCGCCGCTGGTCTCGCTGGGTCCGAGCGTGATCCCAAACGTGGTGCTGCTGTCGTCGCCAGTGGTCTGGCCTTGGCCGCAGGCGAGCCCACCAGCGAGGGCGAGGGCGATCGAGGTCAAACACGCGCGAGACATGCCCTCATCATAGGACCGCCCGACGACGCCGCGCAATTCTGCCCAGCGACCGGCCCTCAGACCCGACTCGCGGACTTCTTCCTCGCCGCAGGCTTCTTCTTCGCCGCAGCCTTCTTCACAGCGGCCTTCTTCGCCGCGGGCTTCTTCACCACGGGCTGCTTCGCCACCCCCTTCGCGGCGCCCGGCGACGACGGCTTGTACTTGCGCTTGATATGCGCGGCCGACTTCTTGACCAGCGTGCGCAGGACCTTCAGATCGACGTCCGCGAGCCTGTTGATGTACAGGCAAGATTTCCCGGTCTTGTGCTTTCCAAGCCGGCCGAGCAGCTCCGCGTAGTCCTCGAAGCCCGGCATGATGTAGAGCGTGAGGTTGCGGGCGCGCGGCGAGAAGCCGGTCAAGAACCAGTCGCCCTCACGACCGCTCTCGTAGACATAGTGGCAGGAGCCGAAGCCAACGATGCTCGGTCCCCACATCTGCGCCTCGGCCTTGGTCACCTCGCGCATCAACTCGACGATCACCTGGGCGTCGGCGCGCTGCTGTTCGTCAGCGATCGCGGCGAGAAAGTCCGTAACCTTTGCGTCTGTGGGTTTGGTCTGGAGCTCGGCCACGGCCAAGTCTACCGAAGATCCAGCTGAAGCGGAGGTGACTCGGTTCTCACGCGAGCGCTCCGCTGATTTGGACCGGCGGATCTTCACGCAACTATCCAGTTGATCGCGCTGGTGGTCTCGACCGCCCCGCACACCTGGCGATCTTCGGGTGTCGAGGGCCACCGAGACAAGCAGCATCGACCTCACCCGACTCACACCATGTCAGACTTGTCCCGCCGGGGCAGCGATTACGCTGCCAAAGGTGCGCTTTCGTAGCCCGCCCATCGCCCCGTGCTACGTACCTGCAATGGCAGGCCGAGGGCTCCCATGTTGCGCACGCACGAGAATACGAGTGGTTGGTCTGGTGGTCGCGCTGAGTAGCGGGTGCAGTGTCGAGGTCATCGAGTACGACGGCTCCGCCGACGACAACTGCGGCCCAGATTGCGGACCCGTGGGCACCGAGCGCGGGTGTGTCGAGCTCCTCGAGGGTTCGTCGAACAACGACGTACTCGCGCTGCTACCTGCCGATAGCGGCCAGTTCTTCGCGGCCGGCGCGATCGAGGTGGGGTCGACCACGCGCGGCTGGGTCTCGAGCTTCAGTGAGTCCGGGGAGCAGCGATGGCTCACCCAGATCGAGCTCCCCAGTTCCGACGACGTCGATGTCGACGTCCGGGTGCTCGCGCTCGCGCCCGATCAAGCCAGTGGTGTGTGGGCGTTGGCGGTGTCGCCCACGATGGACTACTTGGTCCATCTCGATCAGGACGGCGCCAGCGTCAGCACGGTCGATCTCGACGCAGAGGTCGGACTCTACGTCAGCGCGCGCGCCATCGCGGCCACGAGCGCGGGCATCTGGGTCGCGGGCACGAGTCAGGCCGACATGTGGCTGGCGGTTCACGATCCTACGACCAACGCCACGACCACGCGCTTGCTCGAGGACCACCTCGGGTTCAAAGATGAGGTCCAGGCGATGGGCGTCAGTCCAACCGAGCTCGCGATTGCAGCAACCGTGAGCACCAGCCCCAATTTTGACGACGACCTGCTGCTCACGGCCACGACCGACATCTTGGTGATCCAGCTCGACCTGCAAGGCACCGAGCGCACGCGCACGCTGCTGCCCGCGACGCCAGACTCACCGATTGCGAGGCACGCGTCGAGCATCAGCGCGGACGCTGCGGGCCGGTGGTTTGTCGGTGGTGTGCAACGGCCCCGAAGTGTTGGCGTCGACGCGCAGCTGTGGGTCGCGCGAGTCGACCCCGAGCAGCGCTGGGAGTGGACGAGCGACGAGCTCCTCGACAGCGTTGGGTTCGCGGGGATCGTGGGCGTCGACGACGGGGTCCTCGCGGCCGGCGGCCAGCTGATCACAGCCGACGCTGACACGCCCAGCATCCACGCTTGGCTGGGCAGCGTGGCCAGCGACGGCGCGCTTCGGTGGCAACATGCCAACCGCCCAGCCGACCACGACCACAACGAGTACAAGGTGTTGGTGCGCGATGCCGAGGGCCGGATCCGGGCAGCTAGCAAGGCGTGGGGGCCCGGCGACTCGTCCCTGCTCCGCTCGTGTCTGATATCGTACTAGAGACTGAGGGCGAACCCATCGAGGTGAACAATGCAGCTGAATCGAAGAGCTAGAACTAGAACTAGAACCGGACGAGCCGCGTCAGTGTCAATACTGGCAGCCATTGTGCTCTCCCTTTGTACAGTGCCCGCTCCGGCCCACGCCTACTGCGTGGCCCCTGCTGGCATGGTGACGTTTTGGTCGACGGAGTTCCCGGATCTTCGCTTACCGGTCTGGCTCAATATCTCGACCAACTATTCAGTCGCCCACACGGGGCAGACACCGCAAGACGTGGCCAGGCTCATCATCGAGGTCATCGCGCGTCACAATGAGTCGGTCTCGGCGCCCAAGCTGTACTTTGCCGGCTTTACGAGCGCGCCCTATGACCCGCTCGCGCAGGACCCGAGCATCCCGGAGATCGAGCTGCCAGCTGGGGTCAACATCTTGAGCATGACCTGCGCCGAGGCGGCCCAGCAGCCCATTTGCAACGGCGGCGCCAAGGCCTGCGCACGCTTTGTCGCCCGCCCGAAGCTCGGTGAGGTGGCGAGCTGGGGCGATCCGATCGGCATGGTGGCCGTGGTGCCGCCCAACTGCGACGGCGCCAACAACGACAGCTTGCTGATGACCGGGTATGTCGACGCGAGCCAGTTGCTGCTGCACGAGATCGGGCACACCCTGGGCCTGCATCACGCCAATCAGGCCGAGGCCGAGTGCGCCGACAAAGGGCTCGTGCACGGGGGCCTCGACGCTGGCGCCAGCGGGGTCATGCAGACCGCGGTGCCCTCCAATTTTGCCGCGTATAGATCATGGCGCAGAGACGATCTCTCGGGTTTCGAGCATATCTATGGATCCGCGGTCGAGCCGCTCGAGATCGCGTGGTGGCCCGACACCGACTATCCAGATTACCCGCTCGACGCCGCCGGGACCTCCGTGGTCGGGATGCCGGTCTCGCGCTCTGTGGTCGTCTCGAACCGCTCGCCTGTCGGCACCCAGGCGCTGGTGACCACCGGGCCCGATGGTAGAGTCCTGCACCGACTCATGAACGAGGCGGGTGCTCTGACGCCCGCACCAGGCGACGCCGTGGTCGACCCGGGCTCGAGCGGGCGGACCTGGGCCATGCCCGCGGTCGCGCTCGGCGGTGACGGGATTGACGACCGCGTGTTCGTGGCCTGGATGGCAAACGAACAGCCGAACAGCTCGCTCATGACCTTGCGGACGGGCGTGCGCTCGACGGACAACCTCGACTGGACCTTCTCCAACCACCCCGGCGACTTTCGGGTCAATCGGCTGTCGGCCGCGTATGCCCCGGCTCCGGGGGTGTTTGTGGTGACGACCCTGGAGGCGGACACGACCCAGCTCGAGGTCGTGCTGTTCGACCTCGACGGCGCCGCGCTGGGGCCGGTGCTCAACCTCGAGGGCGTGCACGCCTATGGCGTTGGTGCGCCGCTGTGCGCGGGTGATCGCTGCCTCGTGCCATTCTCGGAGTCGGCGTTTGGTGGCCCCGACTTCGGCGTCGCCGAGATCCAGATCGACGCGCGGACCAAGGCCCTGCTGTTGCTGTCGACCGAGGTCCTGGACACGGTCAACACCTACGGCGCCCTCAGCTTGCTCGACGGCGGCGAGACCTTGCTGGGTAGCACGGGTGAGCGGCGATTCTCGCTGGGCAGCTACCCTGGGCTGGCGGCAGACGGCACGGAGGCGTTCCCCAATCCAAACGACGAATGGCCGCTCGGCGTGGGGCTGTGGGGCAGCGTGAACGATCCCCATCCGCGAATGTTTCAGCCCCGGGCGGTCGTGTGTGGCAACGGGATCGTGCAGGGAGCGGAGACCTGTGACGACGGCAACGACGTCCCCGATGACGGCTGCGTCGCCTGTGGTCTCGAAGTAGTCGACGAAGAGGAGGAGGCCAACGAGCCGGCCGAGGCCGGCACGGGAGGCGATGAGACGGCCGGCGGCGAGACCGGTGGCGCTGGCCTGGTCGAAGGCGACGGGTGCGAGTGTCGAGCGTCGCGGACCGGAACCTGGTGGCAAGGATGGCTCGCATTGTTGGGACTCCTCGCCCTGAGCGCGCTCGGGTCGTCCGGCGGCCGGGTCTCCGCGCGATCCAGAGGCCCTCGACCCTAATCCTGCGGTTGGTCGAGCGCGGCCCGACCCATGAGCTCCCGACTAGCAACGACCCATTCCCCTGGGTCGACGAGCTTGGGGTCGAGGCGACTGACTATCGGTAGCGCGAGCAAAGTTAGATATGTGCAATTACAACTAGGTCAGTTCATGGGCATGATCGTAGTCATGGTTAGCTGAGCCACTCAATCAACTCGCGCAAATTACGCAGCCCCAATTATCCCCCCGCGACGCCGGATTGCCGTAGCCTGGTCACCATGTTTCGCTCCTCGCTTCCCTTGGTCATGCTGTTGTCGCTCGCGGGCTGTGTCGCACAAGCCGAGTACGACAGCGCGCTCAAAGACCTCGACGCGACCCGCAAGGCCCACACTGGGCTCGCCGAGCAGCTCGCGGCATGCCAGGCTCAGATGGCGACCAACTCGGTCAACTCTGACGCCCAGCTCGCCGACCAGCTCGCCGCGACCGAGGCCGAGCTCGCCGAGCTTCGCCGCCAGCGCGAGGCCGTAGAAAAGCGGCTCGAGGCGTTTCGGCAGCTCAATGAGAAGCTCGCCGAGCTGATCGCCGCTGGTGATCTCGAGGTCTACGTGCGCAACGGCCTGCCCGTGATCGCCCTGCCCTCGGAGGTCCTGTTTGCGGTCGGCAGCGCCGAGCTGTCGGAGAAGGGCGGCAGGTCGCTCGAGCGAGTCGGGGCCGCGCTCGCGAGCATGACGGATCAGCGTATTCAGGTCTCTGGCCACACCGACGATCAGCCAACCAAGAAGTCGAAGTGGACCGACAATTGGCAGCTCTCGACCGAGCGCGCCCTCACTGTCACCCGCTACTTGATCGACAAGGGCGTCACGCCGCAGCGGCTCAGCGCCGCCGGCCACGCCGAGTTCGACCCGGTCGCCAGGAACAGCAAGAACGGGCGCAAGAAGAACCGGCGGATCGAGCTCGTGCTGCTGCCCGACCTCAGCGAGCTCACCCCGATCATGGAGACCGACGACTGATCGGCTTCAGGTACACAGCCGCTCGGCGATGTGATCCATGAACGCGCGGATGCGGTTGGTGTTGCGCAGGTCCGGCAAGGTCAGCAGCCACAGGTCGCGGCTGTAATCCGACTGGACCGGGCCCACGCGCGTCAGGCCGGGATCGTCGTCGCCCTCGAAGCAGGCGAGGAAGTGCACGCCGATCCCCGCCGCGATCGCCTGCCGCAGCAACAGCGGCTGAAAGTCGATGCGCATGGCAACCCGGGCGTTGGGGGCGTTGTCGGCCAGCCACGCGTCGAGCCAGCGCATGTTCAGGCGCTCGTCCCAGTGGATCCACGGGTAGTCGGCGTAGGTCGCGTCGGGACCCATGCGCTCGTACAGCTCCGTGCTTGCGAACACCGCGAACTCGACCCGCCCGACCTTGCGCCCGACCAGGTACTCCGGCGGCGTGTTGGTCATCCGCAGGACCACGTCGGCCTCGCGTCGGGTCAGCGACACCTCGTTGTCGCTGCACACCACCGTGAGCTCGACGCTCGGGTAGCGGGTCATGAAGGACGAGAACGCGCCGTGGTACCGGCGGAACAGCATGTCCATCGTCGCGACCCGAAGCTTGCCGCGCAGCTGGGCGTCGCGGCCCAGCACCCGCCCCTCGAGCGCCAAGACCTCGCCCTCGAGCCGCTCGGCGACCTCCGCGATGTCCTGCCCGGCGGCCGTAGGCATGAAGCCCTCTGGCGTTCGATCGAACAGGCGTACCCCCAACGCCTCCTCGATCGCCCGCAGGCGCCGCCCAGCGGTCGTGTGGGTCACCCCCAGGCGCTCGGCCGCGCCGCTCAGGGTCTGGTCGCGGGAGATCGCCAGTACATACCGCAAGTCGTCCCAGTTCACCTGTGCATCTTTGCACAGCGCGTGGGCGGAATCGACTGTGGCCCGGCCGCGAGCGCCCGCTCATGTTGAGCGGGATGCACACAGCGATGACCATGAAGGCGATCGTCCAGCTCGGCTATGGCAGGCCCGACGTCCTCGAGCTGCGAGAGATCGACGCACCGCTCATCGGTGACGACGAGGTCTCGATTCGCGTTCGGGCGTCCTCGATCAACCACGCCGACTGGCTGATCTTGATGGGTGAGCCGCTCCCCTTGCGCCTGGTCTATGGTCTGCTTCGGCCCCGCAACCCGGTGATTGGCATGGACATGGCCGGCGAGGTCGTGGCTGTTGGCGCCGCCGTCACACAGTTCAAGCCAGGCGACGAAGTCTACGGTGAGATCGCCGGAGCGTACGCCGAGCGCGTGAGCGTTCGCCAGGATCAGATCGCGCTCAAGCCCGCCAACCTCGGCTTCGAGCAGGCGGCCTGCATGCCGGTCGCTGCAATGACAGCGCTGCAGGGGCTCCGTGACAAGGCCAAGGTTCAGCCTGGGCACAAGGTCTTGATCAATGGTGCATCCGGGGGGGTCGGTACCTTCGCCGTACAGATCGCCAAGGCCTTGGGCGCCGAGGTCACCGGGGTATGCAGCACCAGGAACCTCGACTTGGTCCGGTCGCTCGGCGCCGACCATGTGTTGGACTATACGAAGGGTGACTTTACAGCTACCGCGGAGCGCTATGATGTGATCTTCGATCTGGTTGGGAGCGCGTCGATCTCGGCCTGTAGGCGTGTGTTGAGCCCGTCTGGTGTGTACGTGTCCTCGGTTGGCCGAACCGGGTGGTTGCTCAGGGCGCTGTTGCTCTCGCTCGCGCCTGGTCGCAACGTGGTGGTGTTGGCGGCGCAGCCGACCCAAGCCGATCTGCAGGTGCTCGCGCAGATGGTCGAGGCTGGCGCGATCACGCCGGTCATCGACCAGCGCTACACGCTGAGCGAGGTGCCGCAGGCGCTGCGTCGCCAGGGCGAGGGACACGCCCGGGGGAAGTCTGCGATCGCGATCGCATGATTACCCAACTACTCGCACTGGACCATGTCCGTGCGAAACACGAGATCACGCTGCGGATCGCCGTTGTGCATGCCGCCCGGGTACGCGTCGCCCGGTCCGTAGCTGATATGGCCGATGGTCTGCTCGGGGACGGTGAGGCGGAACGTGTAGACCTCACCTGCGGCCAGCGGGACCGGCTCGGCGAACTCGAACGCCTGCAGCTTCAAGAGCCCAGGCTCCAGCGTGACCTCGGTCGTGGCGAGACGCATGCCGCCGACGCCCTCGCCCGCGTAGATCTCGAGCGTGGCCGGCGACGGCTGGGGATCGAGCGGCGAGCCAAGCTCGATCGTGAGCCGCGCGAGCCCACCGCCGATGCCGACCGTGAACGACTGCCACTCGTCGAGCCCACCGCCACCCGCGTCAGACTCGAGCTGGGACTGATCGACGACCGGGTTGCCCTTGGCCGTGCACTCGCAGGTGCCGTCGTCCACGTCCGCGAGCGGGTTGTAGTTGCTGGCTGCGGGCACCGTACAGCCGAAGCAGGGATCTGCGTCGCAGACCTGACCGGCGCCGACCGGGGCGGGATCGTCGAAGCAACCAGTGCTGGGCGCGAGCGCAACGGCGAGGAACGCGAGGAACAGTGGGCGGGGGCGAGTCACGAGCCGCGGAACCTAGCACACGAGCCACACACGACGGAGCCCCCACTTGCTCGCGGTGGCCGGAATCACAGGGCCGATGTCGTGGAGGCCGTGCAACGTGCCGCGCTCGCCCGAGAGGCCGCGCTTAGAGCTGGACCCGGTAGATCGGCCCGTCGGACCCGGTCGAGCCCGAGCCGCTCTCGAGTCCGTTCACGTACATCACGTCCTCGGCGATGATGATGCCCTTGTAGTGGATGTTGACTTCGGAGCCGTCGGACCCGGGGTTGGCGAGTAGGACCGGCGTGATCGCGCTATCGTTCACGCCGTACGAATAGATGCCGGCGACGCTGCGATAGTAGATCACGTCGCCGTTCATGCAGTCATCGATGCCCATGTTGCACCGTTTGATCGGTACGCGGATGCTGTCGTAGTTGCGTTGGGTGCTCGCGCTCGAGCGTCCGTCAGCAAGGAGGCGGCGCACAGTACCTGACGATCGGATCGCCGATGTACTCGCCGTTGGGTCCGCTCGTGCAGCTGTCGAGGCAAGCCTCGCCGCGGGTCCAGCTCTGGCGAAGAAAATAGGGAGCGTCGACGCCCTGATCGTCGAGCGTGTGGACTTCGATCTGCGCGCACGACGAGGTCTGGCGGAGACATCCTACTCGTCCCCGTCCAGCGTGCGCGCAGCTGCCTGGAAGTCACGCTGATCCGCGGTCCCGCCCCGGCTCGCGCGGGATCGCATGCTGCCATTCATCCTGCATCGCGTCCGGTAGTCCCGCTCGGACAGCGTCTGCGAGCCACGCCCGGCAGAGCGTTTGCCTACGCTCATGGTCGAGACTGTCGATGCTCAGGCGCAGCCAGCCGTCGCACACCAGCGACGAAGTTCTTGAAGCTTGGGGAGCGCGTGTTGTCGAGGTTGACGACTGGGCCGAGCTTGCGGCCGCCGCTGACCTTCCCGTAGCCGGGCACCAGCGCGGCGAGTTCCCGGCTTGGTGAACCCAACAGATCGGGGCTGCGGTACTTGCTCTTGTTCTGCAACTCCACGAGAGCGCGGAGATCGTAGGCACGCCCCACTGCGTCGAGATCAGCGACAAACCACGCCTCGAGTTCGCGGCAGGCGATCCGCACCAACGCATCGGGACGCCCCGCGTCATCGCAGATCTCGCGCAGCCGCGCCTTGACCCTGTGGCAGTCGCCGCTGTCCTGATCCTGGACCACGATGAATCGAGTGTCGGGAGTGCGCCACGCCCTGAGCTTGATCCTCAGTGATTTCTCGAGATCGGACTTCCCCTCATGAGGGATGAGTTTGTATGTGACCTGCTCGGGGAGCACGCGGGGTAACAGACCTTCGAGGAAGACCTTCATCGACAATTCCTCGAGCATGAAGACCAGCATCATGGATGGGCGCCTCCAAACAGCCCTTGCTTCCATAACGCGCCCAGCTGGTCGCCGCCGTCGACGAACGCGCGCAACTGCTCGTCATCGCAGGCCCTGCGCACTGTCGTGAAGCCACCGTGCTTTTCCAGCCAATAGACTTCGTGAATCTGGGCCGCGTTGAGCAGATCGGGCGAGTGGGTGCTCACCATGACTTGCCCTCCCCGCCGGCCGTAGTCTCGAAACTCCTCCGCCAGTTCCGCGAGCAGAGTGGGATAAATTTGGTTCTCAGGCTCCTCGATGCACAACAGAGGGTGCGGAGAAGGATCGTTGAGAAGCACGAGATAGGCGAACATCTTGATCGTGCCGTCGGAGACGTAGCGGGCGATGAACGGATCCTTGAATGAGCCATCTTGAAACCGCAGGACCAGTCGACCGTCAATTGTCTCGGTCGCTTCGACTTCCGAGACCCCGGGAACACATTTTTTCATGCGCTCCAGGATGCGGTCGAATTGGTCGCGGTGGTTTTCATACAAGAACTGGGTCACGAGTGGGAGATTGTCCCCCGCTGCCGAGAGATGTTCAGCGTAGCCACCTTCCTGACTGGGCCGCGCGGCCTGAATCTGGAAGTCGGACAGGTGCCAGCGTTCGATCAGCCGCCGCACGCTGCTCACGCCAGCAAAGCGCTGAAATTGGCCCAGCCCCTTGATTGCGAGGATCTCGGGCGAGTCCAGACGCTGCTCTTCTCGGCGTATTTCGGCATCCGTACCATACTCGACCTCGTTGGTCACAGCTGTACCTTCACCAAGCCGAAAGTCCAATAAGTGCCATGGCTGACCGTGCTGGCCGTGCTGATATGCGAGCACCTCGCGCTCGACGACTCCGCGACCGTTGCGGACCCCAACCTCCAGAGTGTAAGTGACGAGCGGCCCGTTATCGTCGCGGAAAGCGATCTCAAACCGGAGCGGTCCAGGCTCACCTCGGCTCACGACCTCGTTGAAGCCGCCCCGTCGGGTCATCGCGACGTGAACATTGTCTTGCAGCGCGTCGCGCAAGAAACCAAACACATCCAACAAGGTCGATTTTCCGGTGCCGTTGGCGCCGACAAAGAAAGCCAACGAAGGAATCTCATGGATGTCGACGCTGCGAAAGACGCGAAAATTGCGGACGCTCAGTCGTTCGATCCTCATGTTGCCCTCCTGCCGGATCTTCGCTGATGTTTCGGTGTTTGCAAAGGTGGCCTCGAAGTGGCTCGAAGTCGAGGTGTGGTGCGGATAAACAGACATCCGACCCGGAGCCGTGAAAGCGTCGACAGCGCAGCTCACCTCCGTCGGCATGCTCATCGCTCCGGCGAGCGCCTGCGATGTCGTCAGCGCGGAAGTCTGCCCACACGCTAGCGTCGTCGGAGCGCTCGAGCGGGCACGTCGAACTCGTAGTCGCCGCCGCGTCCCACGAACCGCTCGGCGTGGAACGAGATCTCGTTCCACGCTCGCTCGACTCCGACCTCACGACGGTGTTGAGCTCGAGCCGCATGCCCATCGCCCGAGCCCGCGCCACGATCTCGAGCAGGTCCCGCTCGGACATCGTTCGCTCGCCGCGCGCCCGGCACGACGACATCGCGCTCCTCGCCGATCTGGACGACTCACTGCCGATGGCCGTATTCAGCACGAGGTTGAGCGTCCGCGTGGGCTCGGCGATGTGCTCGTGGACACGACCGACGACGCGGACATCCGCGAGATCGTGCGAGCGTATATCAGGCTTCCGGTGGCTCTCCGCGCAGACTACCGACACCCCAGGCAATCTGCGATAGTACGCGCGATGGATTTCGCCGTCCCCGAACCAATTCAAGCGACGCTAAACGAGATCCGCGAGTTTCTCGACGCCCACGTGCTCCCGGTCGAGGCGCTGTTCCGCGATCACGAGATGCCCCCCGTAGAGGCAGCGATGCGCGAGGTCCGAGCCAAGGCCAAGGCCCGCGGGCTGTGGCTGCCGCAGCTGTCCAAGCGCCACGGCGGGATGGGCCTGAGCCTGCTCGAGCACGGGCTGGTCAGCGAGGTGCTGGGTCGCAGCCCGCTGGGCAACTGGGCGCTGAACTGCCAGGCGCCCGACGCTGGCAACATGGAGATCCTCGCGGAGTACGGCACCCGTGAGCAGCGGGAGCGCTTCTTGGATCCGCTGATCGCAGGCGACACGCGCTCTTGCTTCGCAATGACGGAGCCCGACAAGGCCGGCAGCAACCCGGTGTGGCTGGGCACGGCCGCGCGGCGCGAGGGCGACGAGCTGGTGCTCGATGGTCACAAGTGGTTCACCTCGGGCGCCGACGGGGCCGCGTTTGCGATCGTGATGGCGGTGACCGAGCCGGAGGGGCCGCCACACAAGCGCGCGAGCATGATCATCGTGCCCACCGACACGCCCGGGTACACGCTGGTCCGCAACATCTCGGTGATGGGCGACGTCGGCGGCGGCTGGGCCAGCCACGCGGAGGTCCGGTTCGAGGGCTGCCGGGTGCCCGCGGCGAACATGCTCGGGTTCCCGGGGGCCGGGTTCTTGATCGCGCAGGCGCGGCTGGGGCCGGGGCGCATCCATCACTGCATGCGCTGGCTCGGGATCTGTGAGCGGGCCTTTGACATGATGTGCCAGCGCGCGGCGACCCGCGAGCTCGCGCCGGGTAAATTTCTGGGCGAGAAGCAGACGATCCAAAACTGGATCGCGGAGAGCCGGGTCGAGATCGACTCGGCCCGACTCGCGGTGCTGCACGCGGCCTGGCGGATCGACGCGGTCGGGCAGAAGGCCGCGCGCGTGGAGGTCTCGGGGATCAAGTTCCACGTGGCCAAGGTGCTGCGCAACGTGCTCGAGCGCTCGATCCAGACCCACGGCGCGCTGGGGATCACCGACGACACGGTGCTGAGTTTCTTTTATCGGCACGAGCGCGGCGCGCAGATCTATGATGGCGCCGACGAGGTCCACAAGACGGTCGTGGCCCGCGAGCTGCTCGAGCGCTACGGCCTGAACCTGCGCAGCCGAGGCACAAAGTGAACGACTCCGAGCGAACCTTACCCGATGGCTTGCTCGATCGCCCCCGGCAGGTCCGCGAGGGCGAGGAGTTGGATCTCGAGGCGCTCGCGGCCTGGCTGCGGTCCAACACGACGCTGCTGGACGGCGGCACGATCCAGGTGCTGCAGTTCCCGAGCGGCTACTCGAACCTGACGTACATGCTGCGGCTCGGCGAGCGCGAGGTGGTGCTGCGTCGCCCGCCGTTTGGCAACAAGGTCAAGAGTGGCCACGACATGCACCGCGAGTTCACGGTGCTGTCCAAGCTCGCGCCGGTCTACCCGCTCGCGCCCGCGCCCCTGGCCTACTGCGATGACGAAGCCGTGCTCGGGGCGCCGTTTTACGTGATGGAGCGGCGCCGCGGGATCATCATTCGGCGTCGGCCGCCGCCCGGCATGAAGCTCGACGCGAGCACCAGTCGGGCGCTGGCGTGCGCGCTGATCGACGGGCTCGCGGATCTCCACGCGATCGACTGGTCCGGCGTGGGCCTGGGCGAGCTCGGCAAGCCACAGGGCTACGCGCGCCGGCAGATCGAAGGCTGGACCCGGCGGTGGGAGCGATCCAAGACCGACGACGTGGCCAAGCTCGACGCGGTCGCGGCGTGGCTGGCCAGCTCGCTGCCCGTCGACGCCGACGCCGACCCGGCCCTGATCCACAACGACTACAAATACGACAACGTGCTGCTCGACGCCCGCGGGGTCGAGACCGGAGAGGGCGTGCGGATCAACGCCGTGCTCGACTGGGAGATGGCGACGATCGGCAGCCCGCGCATGGACGTGGGCACGACCCTCGGCTACTGGGTCGAGGCCGGCGACGACGCGCGGATGCAGGGTCTGGCGTTTGGTCCGACCAACCTCCCGGGCAGCCTGACCCGCGCCGAGCTGCTCGACCGCTACCAGGCGCGCAGCGGGATCGAGCTGTCGAGCGGGGTGTACTATCGGGTGTTTGGGCTGTTCAAGATCGCGGTGATCGTTCAGCAGATCTTCGCCCGGTATCAGCAGGGCTCGACCCACGATCCGCGGTTTGCTGCGCTCGGCTACTTCGTGTCGATGCTGGCCGAGGCTGCGGCCGAGGCGATCGAGCGCGACTGAGTCTCTGACGAATTTTGCCACCGCCGCTGCACGGATTCGCCTCATCTGCTTGGTATGCAGGGGGTGTGCGCGACGTCTTCGTGATTGTGGCCTTGGTCTCGATGCTCTGCATGCTCGGCGCGTGTCAGGGCGAGCCCGGGGCATCGAGGCCGAAGCACTGCGCGTGGGCGCCCGAGAGCCCGACACCAACCGAGCGCTGGAACCCCGTGACACAGGGGCGCGCCCACAGCTTCTTGAGTCATCACGGTGGGTTTGACGTGAGCGAGCTGAGCGAGATCGAAGGCTGCGCCCTGCCGATCTTCATGAGCTCGATGATCGTGATCCGGTTTCGCGCCGCGGGTGACCCGTCGCTGGCCAGCTGGACGGGCACACCCACGCCAGCGCGGGCCCAACGCGAGCTTGGGTGGCTGCGCGAGCACCTGTTCGGCCTGGGGCTGCCCTCCGCGGTCACACCGCTGGGCCTCGAGCAGCGTGAACACAGCGGCAACGTCGATGAGCTGAGCCTGTACCGCTACGACGACGAGGGGCCCACCTACCTGTTCGTGTTCAACCACGCCGGCTGAGGCGTGGCGGGTCTCCACACAAACGTACACCCACGGGGCCGGGGCGTGGGCACTTAACGTCTGGCCTGTTACAGCTTGTTCGCCGGGATGACCGCAGTTCGACGACGCCGTCGGTTCGTCGCACCTCCAAGACGGCACAGCGGTACCATGCTCGCATGGACTCGGACTCGACTGACGTTCGCTCCGCGGGGCCGTGGCTGCTGCTGCCCGTGCTCGCGCTCCCGTTGCTCGCGTGGGCGACCGCGCTGCCAGGGTGTGCGGTGCCCTGCCTCGATGACGGACTCGGGCAGACCTTCTGCCCCGAGGCCGAGACCGAGGTCGCTACCGGTGACAGCACGGCCGGCGACGGCGACGGCGACGGTGACACCGCCGAGGCTGGGACCATGGACGCGGGCGACACGGAGGCCTGCTCGGTGCTCGACGTGATCTTGATCCCCCAGACACCGACGCTGGTGCTGCTCGTGGATCAGTCGCTGAGCATGGACTCCGACTTTGGCGGGGACACGCGCTGGAACGTGGTCACCAACGTGCTCACCGATCCAAACGGCGGGATCGTCCCGCAGTTCGAGGGCAACATCCGGTTCGGGCTGGCGCTCTACACCTCGGACACCAACGACATGAACGCGCCGTGCCCGATGCTGACCGAGGTCAGCCCGGCGCTGAACAACTTCGGGGCGATCGACACGACGCTGGGCTCGAACGCGCCGCTCGGCGACACCCCGACCGGTGAGAGCCTCGACGCGGTGTGGCAGACCCTCGACGTGCTCGACGTGCCCGGTAAAAAATTCATCGTGCTCGCGACCGACGGCGAGCCCGACACCTGCGCCGTGCCCAACCCCAACGAGGGCCAGCCAGAGTCGGTCGCCGCCGCGCAGGGGGCGTTCGCGGCCGGGATCCAGACCTACATCATCAGCGTCGGCGACCAGGTCAGCAACGCGCACCTGCAGGACATGGCCAACGCCGGCCAGGGCGTGCAGCCGGGCGACCCGGACGCGGAGTTCTACCAGGCGCTGGATCAGGCCGCGCTGGTGACCGCGTTCGATCAAATCCTCGCGAGCGTGCGCTCGTGCCAGCTCGACCTCGACACCCCGCTGACGGCCGAGGACGCGGAGAACTGCACGGTGGTGATCAACGGCAACCCGGTCGGGCTCGACGATCCCAACGGGTGGTCGCTCAATGATCCAACCGAGGTCGAGCTGCTCGGATCCGCCTGCGACACCCTGCAAGACGGGACCTCGTCCGTGCAGATGGAGTGTATCTGCGCGTAGTAACCTGCCGCCTGCTGGGGTCATGACAACGTGAGCGCACCGCTTAATCTGAGTTCTCGGGTTCGCGCCGTGACGATCTATCGCCGCGGCGCCATGGTCACGCGGGCCGCCGAGCTGGTCCGCGATGGCTCGGCGTTCCCGGCTCGGATCCAGCTGGTCGGGCTGCCGCTGGCGCTGGACGACAGCTCGATCCGGGTCGAGGTCGAGACCGAGGGCGAGGGGCAGGCTCCGATCGCGGGGGATCTGCGCGTGACGCTGTCGGTCCCCAGCGACGACCCCGAGCTGCCGCCGCCGAGCAACGGCGAGCTCGACCTCGCCCAGCTCGAGCTGGATCTCGCGATAGAAGCGCGGACCCAGCTGACCCGGGCCAAGGGTCGACTCGCGACGCTGCAGGGGCTCGCCCGCGGGCGGCCCGAAGAGGGCAAGGCCCCCGCGCCCTCGCCCACGGCGGCGCGCCTGCAGCTGCTCGCGTTTCGGCGCGAGCGGGGCGAGCAGCTGGGCCGAGCGATCGACGCCGCCAACGAGCGGGTGCGGGTGGCCAAGGAGCAGCTCGAGACCCTGCGCGAGCGCGAGCGGCTGGCGTCTTCACACAAGAACGCGCGGACCCACGAGCTGCGCAAGGCGGCGATCCTCGAGCTCGATCACGGCTCCGGCCCGGAGCTGGTCTCGCGGGTCCGGGTGAAGCTGCACTACTTCGTGCCTGGCGCTCGCTGGGCGCCCGCGTACACCGTGAGGCTGGACCGCGCGATGCGGGCCGCGACCCTGGAGCTGCGGGCGATGGTCGGGCAGTCGACGGGCGAAGACTGGCACGACGTCGCGCTCACGCTGTCGACCGCGAGCCCGCAGCAGTGGACGGAGCTGCCCGAGCTCAAGTCGCGGCGGATCGGTCGACGCCAGCCACCGCCAGCCAAGAAGGGCTGGCGCCCGCCGCCGGTCGGCGCGGATCAGCTCTATGCCGACTATGACCGCGGCTTGGGCGAGCCTCCCGTCGAGGACGAGCCCGTGGTCGAGGCGGCCAAGAGCGAGACCTTCGTCTACGACTTGGACGACGACGAGGCCGAGGCCGAAGAGATGGCGGACGCAGGCATGCCGCAGCCGGATGCCAAGCAGAGGAAATCTGCGGCCCCGATGAGCATGGACGCGCCGACACGCTCGATGCCTCCGTCACTGAGCGGTGCGCCCCCGTCGGCGCCGATGCAGTATCCGATGCCGGCCTCGCTCGGAGCCCCCAAGCGCTCGGCGGGCTTCGGCGCCCTCGTCGGTGGGGCGATCGGTGGCATCGCGTCAGCGTTCGCCCCGGAAGAGGGACGCGGCGGTGGCGGTGGTGGGCCGATGGCGCCCGGCGGCGGCGGGTTCGTCCCCGAGCCCGAGCTCGTCGCCGGTCGCGACCTGCTCGACTACGGCCGCCTGCGCCTGTCGTCTGCGTCCAGCTATCGCCGCGGCTCACTGCGGCGCATCGACAGGCGGACCCAGTACCAGCAGCTGTGCGTCGAGTACGTCCGCGTCGACGTGGCGATCGAGCAGATCGACGAGGCGGTCGCGTGGGCGCGACTGCTGGAGACCGAGCGCGCCCCCGAAGGCCACCGCTGGCCCTCCAGCGAGGGTGGGTTCGACTACGCCTACGTCGCCGAGGCGCCGGTCGATCTGGCCAGCACGGGGGTGTTCACCTCGCTGCCGATCGACCTGCGCGAGGCCGAGGCGACCCCGCGCTACGTCAGCGTCCCGCGTGAGAGCGCTGATGTGTTCCGCATCGTCGCGCTCCGCAACCCCCTGGCCGCGCCGCTGCTCGCGGGTCCCGCCGACGTGTACGTCGCCGGAAAATTCGCGCTGACCTCCAGCGTCGAGCTCACGCCGATCGACGGCCGGATCGAGGTTGGACTTGGCGTCGAGCAAGCGATCAAGATCGCCCGCAACGTCAGCTTCTCCGAGGACACCCCGGGCATGTTCAAGCGACAGCTCGAGCTCAGGCACACGCTCGAGCTCGAGGTCCAAAACCACACCAGCAGCGCGGCCACCGTCGAGATCCGCGAGCGGCTCCCGATCGCCGCGAAGGCGCTCGCCGACGACATCTCGATCGAGGTCGAGCAGGTCAGCCCCGAGTGGGAGGACTACGACCCCAAGGACGCCGTGCCCTCACTCGAGGGCGGGCGCATGTGGAAGGTCGAGGTCCCCGCCAGCGGCAAGCGCGAGCTGTCCGCGACCTGGATCGTGACGATCCCGATCAATCACGAGCTGATCGGCGGCAACCGGAGGGAGAGCTGAGATGGACGCGGATCAAGCCCAGACGCTGCGCCGGATCACCGCCGACGTCCCGGTCGCCGAGGTCACGCTGCTCGAGGATCGGGCGCTGGTCGTGCGCCGTGGGGTCGTGGAGCTCCCGCCGGGTCGCTCGCAGCTGGTGGTCAGCGAGGTCGCGCCGGTCCTGGTCGACAAGACCCTCGCGGCCACGCTCGCGCTGCCGCGTGGCGCGGGTCCAGAGGTGGCCGAGCTGTCTGAAGATCTGCGGGTCCGGAGCGTGTCGATCCGGCGCTGGCGGGTCACCCGTGAGCAAGACCGACCCGCCGACCTCGCCCAGCTCCGGGCCACCAAGCGCGACAAACAGCTCGCGCTGGCCACCGCTGCGGCGCGGGTCGAGCAGCTCTCGGCCGAGCACGCGTCGATCGAGCAGCTGCTCGCGCTGACGCTGCAAGAGATCAACGAGGACGTCAGCTGGGGCGGGCAGGCGGCGGCGCAGTGGGGCGAGCAGCTCGATCTGCTCGACGCCAAGCTGCGCGAGCTCGCGCTCGAAGCCAGCCGGATCAAGCACGCCAATCAGCTGCTCACGCGCGAGCTCCAAGATCTGCAGACGCTGGAGGCCGCGAGCAGCAACCCCAACAGCGAGGTCACCGCTGAGCTCACGCTCGAGCTCATCAACCCCGAGCCGCTGCCCCGCAAGCTCGAGCTCAGCATCGACTACCTGGTCCCCGGCGCGCTGTGGCGACCGTGGCACACCGCCCGCCTGATCGAGCCCGACGGGGACCAAGCCAGTCCGCGGGTCGAGTTTCAGTGTGAAGGCGCGGTCTGGCAGTCGACCGGCGAGGACTGGCGTGACGTCCAGCTGATCTTCTCGACCGAGCGACCGTCGCTCGGCGTCCAGCCACCCACGCTCACCACCGACATGCTGCGGTTTCGCAAGAAGAGCAGCACCGTCGAGGTCGAGGCCCGCGAACAGACGGTCAACACCGCAGGCCTCGGCGCCGAGACCGAGAGCGCGCCCGCCAAGTCGGTCGCCGAAGAGGACCTGCCCGGCATCGACGACGGCGGCGAGGCGATCGAGCTGCGCGGTCGGACCAGGGCCACGATCCCCGCAGATGGTCGGCCCTACCGGGTGCCGATCTTCAGCTTCGAGTCGCCGGCCGAGACCGCGCTAGTCTGCGCGCCCGAGCTGGACGGGTCGGTGATCCTGCGCAGCCGCCAGCACAACGCCGCCGCTCACCCGCTGCTCGCTGGGCCCGTCGACTTGGTCCGCAACAGCGGCCTGGTCGGTCGCACCTCGCTGCTGTTCATCGCTCCCGGCGAGCGCTTCGAGCTGGGCTGGGGCCCCGACTCGAGCTTGCGCGTGCACCGAACGCTCGAGAACCTCGAGCGCGAGCGGCGAATGATGAGCTCGTGGACGCGCAAGCCCAGGCGGGTCACCGTGAAGCTCAGCAACCTCTCGCCGGTCGCCAAGACGGTCGAGGTCAAGGAGCGGATCGCCGTGTCCGAGGTCGAGAAGGTCGAGGTCGAGCTGACGGAGGCCAGCCACGGGGCCACCGCTGACGCCGACGGGTTCGTGACCTGGCAGGCCAAGCTACGCGGGTTTGGGCACGAGTCGCTGGAGCTGACGTGGGTGCTGGTGGTCCACGACGACGTCGTGGGCATGTGAATCAGCGCTCGAGGCAGTACAGCCGACGCGGCTGGTTGCAGCGCGGCGGCTCGCCGCAGTTTTGCTCGACGAAGGACCAGCTCGGATCGGTCGCGTGGAGCAGGCCGTAGGCCCCATTGTAGAGATACGAGCTGGTGTTCCAGTTGCTGCACTGGGGCTCGACGGCGTCGCCGTATGCGTCGGTTCCCGTCCACACCTGTGACTCGATGTCGCAGGGCCCGCTGAGTGGGATCGGATCGCCAGCCTCATCGTGATCGATCGGGACGAGCAGCTGGCCGCTGATCAGCTGATCCCAGGAGTTCGCGATCTTGCTGCCATTGGTCCGCACGAAGTAGCCATCTTGCTCGAAGGTGTTGTTGGGGGACTCGATCTGGGTCGAGTTCCACGCCCAGAACAGCTTCTCGGGATAGAAGCCCTCGCCGGTCTCCTGGCAGAGATCGTCGGCGCCAGGCAGGCCTCCGAGCCCGCCGGTGAACGCGTCGAGGGTGACGAACATGATCCGTGGGCGCATGCAGCTGCCCGCGTTGCAGTCTTGATCGTCGTCGCATGCCATCTCACAAAACCCGCAGTTGAGCTGGTCTTTGTCGAGGTTGGTGCAGGTGTCTCCGCATAGATCCGGCGTGTCGTCCTCGCACATCATGCCGTCGCCGTCGCCGTCGCCCGTGCTTGGATCCCCGTCCCCATCGCCCGTGCTTGGATCCCCGTCGCCGTCGCCCGTGCTTGGATCCCCGTCGCCATCGCCCGTGCTTGGATCGTCGTCGTCGCCGTCGCCCGTGCTGGGATAGGGATCGTCGCCGTCGCCGATCAGGTCGTCGCCGGTCCCGGTCTCGCTAACTCGCTCGTCGAACGCGGAATTGAGCTTGGTGCACCCCGCCAACCCCACGCACATCACAATGACCGCCAAGCGCTTCATGGCGGCATCATGCACCGCAGCGCGAACGACGACCAGCCAGCCCCCGTGACCTATGAGCAGCCGCGTCATAGCACCACGAACCCGTTGGTCACCAACCATTGCCGCACGCGCGCTTGCCCCTTGCGGCCAGCCTTGGTCTTGCCCAGCTCCACCAGCGCGTGGCGAGCGAGCTGCTCGGCCCGCGCTCGGTCCCGCGGCTCGCCCGCAATCAACACCTTGGCCATGGCCATCCACGCCTGCGCGAGCTCGTGGGGGGTGTTCGCCTCACCCGCGACCTGCAGCGCCCGCTCGCCGAGCTCCCGCGCCCGCTGGGGATCCCCGAGCGCCAGCTGGGTCTCGCACAGCCCCGCGAGCGGCTCGAGCAGCTCCGTGTGATCGATCCCAAAGATCTGCTCGCGCATGCCCAGCGCGCGCTGATCAGCCGCGAGCGCCTCGTCGTAGCGATTCAGCGCACGCAGTGAGCGAGCCCGGCCAACCTCGACCGCGGCGATCGTTGGGTGATCTTCGCTGAACGCCCGCTCGAGCACGGCCTGGGCCCGGTCGAAGTCGGTCAGCGCGCCCACGTCGTCGCCCAGCGCCGAGCGAACCGAGGCCAGGTTCTGCAGGGTCACGCCCACCGCCATGTGGTTGGCGCCCAGGCTGGTCTCGAGCACGGCCAGCGCGACCTCGTAGCCTGCGAGCGCCTGCTCGTTGCGACCCAGGTTCTGCAGCGCCGAGCCAATGTTCACGTCGACGAAGGCCACGTCTGGATGATCAGCCCCGAGCTGCGCCACGAGGATCTCCCGGGCCCGCTCGAGGGTCTCGAGCGACTCTTGATAGCGGCCGGTCTCGTCGTAGATGATCGCCAGGTTGTTGAGGTTCTTGGCCACGCGACGATGGTCGGAGCCGTAGATCTCCTCGTTGATCTGCAGCGCGCCGTGGTGCAGCTCGAGCGCCCGATCGAAGTGGCTCTGCGAAGACTCCACGTTGCCGAGCGCGTCGAGGATCGCGGGGACGATCGGGTGCTTGGCGCCGAGCGACGCGGCCGCCAGCTCGCGGGCCCGACCCAGCGACTCGGCCGCCTCGGTGTAGCGGCCCAGCTCGTGCTGCGCGTTGCCGATCGAGTACAGCGCCGTGATGTGGGCGGGGCTCCGCTCACCGTCGCGTTGGCGCGCGAGCTCGAGCCCGCGCCGATATTCGACCAGCGCGACGTCGTAGTCGCCCGCGGCCATCGCCAGCTTGCCCAGATGTCCGCGGACCTCGGCCTCGATCCCGGGATCTTCGCCGTGCTTCACGAAGGTCGCCCGCGCCAGGCTGGCCCAGGTGTTGGCGTGCTCGAGCTTGGCCTGATCCGCCCCCAGGGTCTCGGCCAGCGCCGCCGCGGCGCGGATCACCACGCTGTCGTGACCCGAGCGCTGCCCGGTCCAGGCCGCCTCGCGCAGCAGCTGCTCACCCCGATGCTCCTGCGCGCGCTGGCGATCCACCGCGAGACCCAGCGCCAGCAGGGCCTCGGCCGTGACCGGGTCGAAGTCCAGCGCCCGCGCCAGCGCCAGCACCTGCTCGCCTTGCTCGATCGCCTGGGCGTACTCGCCGGCGTCGGTCAGACCTTCGACCCCGGCGAGCGCCTGGCGAATGCTCGTCGCTTGATCGGCCACGTCGGCCTGCTTGGGCTCGAGCGGCAGGCGCTCGAGCACGTTGGCGGCCGCGCAGCTCTCGACGCTCGGCAACTCCAGGGGGGTGAGCCGCTCGAGCAGCTCGTCGGGTCGGTCCTCGAGCCGCCGCAGCACCGCGACCATGCTCTCGACCCGGACCAGCTGCAGATCCAGGCACGCGATCCGCCGCTCGAGCAGCGCGAGGCTCTGGTCGCCCTGCAGGTGCGTGGCCTCGCAGGCGCGCTGACGGGCCCGCGACCACTGCTGCACCCAGTCGTCGAACCGCGACGCGACGCTGTCCCAGGTCGCGCTCGCGTAGGGTTGGGTCGAGCGCACGACCGCCGCGTCGAGCCGCTCGCGGGCCGCCGCGTCCCACACACCCTCGAGCATGCCCAGGCCGTCGTCACACACCGCCTTGGGCTTGGCCCGGCGCTCGTAGAACGCGACGACCGAGACGATCGCCAGCAGCATGATCAACATCGGCACCCACCACAGCCGCCGCGGGCCCGTGGCCACTTCGGTGAGCTCGGCCAGCAGCGCGTCCATGCTCTCGAAGCGCCGATCCGGGACCAGGCTCAAGCCGCGGATCAGGACTCGCTCGATCTCGGCCGGCATGTCGTCGGGCCGGTTGCCCGGCAGCGCGCGCGCGCGGCTGAGATCCCGAAACCGCCGCGGGTTGTCGAACCGGCCGCGGAACGGGCGGGTGCCGTAGATCGCCTCGTACAGCGCCACGCAGAAGCTGAACTGATCGCTGCGCGCGTCGACGTGCCCGCCCGAGGCCTGCTCGGGCGCCATGTAGGCCGGCGTGCCCATGACCTGGCCCTCGCGGGTGACCAAGCCCGGGTCCGAGCCGAACTCGCCCGACGTGTCACCCGAGTCGTTCCAGCTGTCCTCGTCGAGCGGTCGATCCGACTGCTCGCTGATCTCTTGCAGGCGCGCGCGGACCCGCTCGGCGTCCTCGGCCCCGCGCAGCGGCGAGGCCAGGCCAAAGTCCAGCACACGCACCCGACCATCGGTGCCGACGCGCACGTTCTCGGGCTTGAAGTCGCGGTGGACGATGTCGGCCGCGTGCGCAGCCGCGAGCCCACGCCCGGCCTGCACATACATGCCCACGACCTCGGACCAGGGGCGCGGCTGGTGCTTCAACCACTTGCTCAGGGTCAGGCCCTCGACGAACTCCATGACGACGTAGATCTGCTCGTCGAAGGTCGCGACCTCGTAGACGGGGACCACGTTGGGGTGGGAGAGCCGGGCCAGCGCCTGGGCTTCGCGGCGCAGGCGACCGCGCCGCTGGTTGACCGCTTCGGTCTGCCCGATCAGCTTGCTGCGACGCAGCTGCTTGAGCGCGACCTTTCGGTCCAAGCTGGGATCGTAGGCGGCGTAGACCATGCCGACCCCACCCGAGCCGACCACCTCGACGATCATGTAGCGACCGACGCGGGTCCCCGGCGCGACCGCGTCGACACCCGCAGCGAGTAGCGCCTCCGAGGGGCTGCGCATGTCGACCTGCGTCGTGTCCTCGGGCGGACGCGGCGCGTCGGGCTCGGCCACGACCGAGCGAGCGGCCTGACCCTCAGCCGGCTCGCCCGCCCCGAGCTCCTCGCCCGTCTCCCGCGTCTGACCCATACCGGGCTGCAGGATAGCGCGAACCGCTCCAGCCGCGGGCCGCTAACGACCCGCGGTCCACCCGGGGATCACCAGACCGAACAGACGGGCTCGGCGTGCATAGGCGTGCCATCACCACACGAGAACGCCTCCCAGAACCCCGGCAGATGCGACATCGGCACGTTGACGCGGAACTTGGGCGGTGAGTGTGGATCGAGGGACACCAACAATTTGTCGATCTCCGGCGAGCTGACGGTGCACCAGCTCTGGGCCGTGGCCACGAAGAACAGCTGCTCATTCGTGAGCCCGTCGACTACCTGGGGCTCGGCCCCCTGCTCGACCACCCACGCCCGATAGGCCGCGTAGGACTCCTTGATGCCGCCAAAGTCCGCGATGTTCTCACCGAGCGTGAGCTTGCCCTGGACGTGCACCCCGGGCTGAACCTCGAGCGCCGAGTAGGTCTCCACCACGCACTGGGTCTGCGCGTCGAAGTTGGTTGCGACCTCGGGCGCCCACCACTCGCGCATGACCCCGTCCGCGTCGAACTTGCGGCCGCTGTCGTCGAACCCGTGGGTCAGCTCGTGGCCCATGACCATGCCCATGGCCCCAAAGTTCATGGCCTTGGGGAACTCGCGGTGGAAGAAGGGCGGCTGCAGGATCCCGGCCGGGAAGTTCATGAAGTTCTGCAGCGGGTTGTAGCTGGCGTTGACGATCGACGCCGGCCAGTACCACTCCTTCTCGTCGACGGCCTGGCCGATCTTGCCGAGCTGATATCGGTTGGACCAGGTCCGCGCGGCGATCGAGTCGGAGAAGTAGTTGCCCGCGAAGCTGAGCTTGTCGTAGCTCTTCCACTTCTCTGGGTAGCCGATCTTGTTCTCGATCTTCTTCATCTTGCCGACCGCCGCCGCACGGGTGGCGTCGTCCATCCACGGGAGCGAGGGCAGCCCGGCCTCGAACGCGGCCTCGACCCGCTGGATCATGTCGATCGCAATGTCCTTGCTGTCCCCGGGGAACTGGCGCTCCACGAATTTTTGGCTGAGCAGATCACCGACCGCCTGGTTGACGACCCCCACGCAGCGCTCCCAGCGGGGCTGGATCTTTTGTTGCCCGGTCAGCGCGGCGGTGAACTGAAAATTCGCGGCGACGATCTCGGCCGACAACAAGTCCGCGGTGCTGCTGATCAAGTTGAAGCGCAGATAGTCCTTGACCGCCTGGGGATCCGCGGCGGCGATGACCGCCGGCAGCCCCTCGACGAACTCCGGGTTACTCACGTTGATCAGCTGCAGCTTCGGCACCCCGATCGCCTTGAAGTAGATCGCCCACGGCAGCTTGGACTTGGCCTCGACGCCCTTGCGATCCCAGCGGAAGTAGACCGACTCCGGGTCCCGCATCTCCTCCGGGGTCTTTTGCAGCTTGGCGATCTCGGTCTCGAGCGCGATGATCCGCTTGGCTGCGGCCACAGCGTCTGCGGGGGCATAGTCGAAGAAGCCCAGCATCCGCGCGATGTGGGCCTCGTACGGCGGCAAGAAGTACGCGGACTTGTCCGGGTCCAGATAGAACGAGGGCTCGGGCAGCCCGGTGCCACCCTGGCCGAGGTCGCTGATGTGGAGATCCGGCTCTTGAAAGTCGATCGAGAGCCCAAAGTCGAAGAACGCCCCGAGCCCGACACCCGCGTCGAGCTCACCCATGAGCTTGAACAACGCCTTGGTGTTCGCGGGGTCGAGCTTGTCGATCTTGCTCAGGTAGGGCGCGAGCGGGGTGATCCCGGCCCCGTCGATCGCGGCCTCGTCCATGCACGCCGCGTACAGCGTGCCCGGGCGCTCGGTGTCGTTCTCGAGGATCTCGCGCAGGACCTCGTTGTTGCGATCGCCGAGCTCACCAAAGCCCCGACCCCAGCGCGGCTGATCTTCCGGCAGGGGATTGTTCGCAATCCATTGACCACACGCGAACTGGTAGAAGTCGTCGCAGGGATCCGTGGTGAGGTCCATCTGCGCGACGACCTCGCTGCCGATCTCGTTGGTGCCGCTCAGCGAGAACCGAAGCTCCTGCTCGACGACCGGCGGCACCACCTCCGGCTTCGGCTCGGCCACGTCGCGATCTTTCTTGCACCCGGACGCGAGCAGCGGAACACACAGCGCAGCGCACACGACAATTTTTCGCCTCGACATTCCGGGCAGCATGCCCGATTCGACCCAGCGAATAGACGTGCGGGTTTTATTGCCCACCCTCGCGAGCTGTGACCTTTTTCACGGCTTCGGCGTGAGCGCCCGCTGGTGGTCCTCGAGGTTCTGGACGATGCCCTGATAGCTCGCCGCCAGCTCGAGCGCCGTCGCCATGTCCGCGTGATAGCTGCGATACGCCGCGCGCTTGGTCAGCTGAACCGCCATGGGCGGGTGCTGGGCGATCGCCTGAGCCCGCTCGGTCGCGACCTCGAGCAGCCGCTCGGCGGGCGCGACCTCGTGGACCAGGCCGATCTCGAGCGCTTGCTCGGCCGTGATCACCCGGCCGGTCAGCATCAGCTCGAGCGCCCGCGCGAACCCGAGCACGCGGGTCAGGAAGTACGCGCCGCCGTCACCAGGCACCAGGCCAACCTTGACGAAGGTCGAGCCCAGCTGCGCGCCCGCCCGCGCGATTCGGATGTCGCACATGCACGCCAGATCCAACCCGGCACCGATCGCCGCGCCGTTGATCGCCGCGATCAGTGGCTTGCCGAACTCCGCGATCCGGCGCGGCACCGCTTGGATCCCGTGGACGTAGCGAGCGCGCAGCTCGGCCGGATCGCCCGCGAACATGCCCGAGCGCTCGCGCATCGCCTTGATGTCGCCGCCCGCATGAAACGACTTGCCCGCGCCGGTCAGGATCACGCAGCGGATCTCCGCGTCGAGGTCGGCCCGGTCGAGCGCCTCGACCAGCTGCGTGCACATCTCGTCGCTGTAGGCGTTGCGCGCCTCCGGGCGATCGAGGGTGATCGTTGCGAGCGCGCCAGCGTGCTCGTAGCGGACGTGCTGTGGGGGCTGTTGCGCGTCGGACATGGGCTACGTGATAGCAGGCGATCGCGCGTTGCGGCGAGCGCTGGATATGGTGATCATCACGGCGATGGAGCCCCCGCGCGCGTCAGGCTGGCCGATCCTCGGCAGCGCGCTGGGCCTGCTGCGCGACCCCTTGGCCTACCTGCGGTCCGCCCACACCGAGCAGGGTGAGATCTTCGAGGTCCGCGCCGCGACCCGGCGGTTCGTGGTGCTGGCTGGACGCGGGGCCAACCGCTTCGTCGGGCGTGAAGGTCGCGAGCTGCTCGAGTCGCGCAGCTTCTGGGGCCGACTCACCGAGCGCCGCGGGTGCCCCCACGCGATCTTGGCCAGCGACGGCGAGCCGCACCGGACCCAGCGCAAGCACTACGCCGACGTGCTCTCGCGCAAGATCGTCGACAGCCAGCGGGATGGCTGCGACGCGCTGATCCGCGACAGCTTTGGCGCGTCCGACCGCCAGCTCAGCGCCCGCGTGAGCGTGCAGGATCAGACCCGGTTGCTGATCGCCCGGCTGGTCCACCATTGCCTGACCGGTGGCGCCGCGCCGATCCCCGAGCACACCGCCCGCGCGCTCATGGAGGTGTTTCGCTGGGAGACCAACACGCTGCTGCTTGGAAAGTGGCCCAGGCTCGCGCTGGCTGCCCCCGCGTATCGGCGCAGCCTGAGCCGGGCCGAGGGGTTTATTGATGAGTTGGTTCGACGGGATATCGATCTGAGTGAGCGAGCGGGGCCGTCCGCGACCACCGAGGTGCTTGGGGGTTGGTTCGAGCGGATTCGGCAGGGGCGTGAGCGCTACCCGGAGCTGTTTACTGCGGGCGATGTTCGGTTTGCTGCGCTGTTGCCGTTTGTCGCGGGCGTCGACACGGTCGGGGCGACGCTGGGGTTCGTGCTCTACGAGCTGTATCGAGACGCGCGATTGTTTGCGGCGGTGCGCGCTGAGGTCGAGGCAGTTTACGCGGACGGCGTGCCCGACAGCGCGACGCTCGGTCAGCAGCCGACCTTGCACGGGTTGGTGCTCGAGTGCCTGCGCTTGTATCCGGCCGCGTTTGCGATGTACCGCGGGGCTGCGCGTGAGTTCGAGTTTGCTGGGTATCGGGTCGCCGCCGGGACCGAGATCGCCGTGTTTACCAGCGCTACGCACTTTGACTCGCGTTATTTTCCCGAGCCTGAGCGTCTCGATGTCACGCGTCACGTGGCGCCGCGATCTGAGACTCGACAGAAGCATGTGTTCATGCCCTACGGCGGGGGGCCGCATGTGTGTTTGGGTGCCGGGATGGGTGAGGCGATGCTGCTGCTTGCGACTGCGGGGATCGTGCGGCATCATGATCTGGTGTTGGCGGAGCCGGGGCGGCGGTGGAAATTGAGCTTTGATCCTTCGCTCACGCTCAACGCGGGGGTGCAGCTTTTGCGCTGCTCGAGGAGTTCGTGATCTGATGCGGTACGTTCATGTTTTCGCTGGCCTGGTGGCGTTGGCAGGGTGTAGTGCGAACGAGGGGCCACATACCGCTGCCGAGATCGGAAGCGATTCGGATGATGACTCAGAGGGCGTCTGCGGGAATGGAGTCGTCGAGGGCCCGGAAGAGTGTGACGATGCAGATCAGATTGACGGTGACGGCTGCAACGTCGACTGTTTGAGCTCTGGAGTCGTTCGGTGGTGTGTCGAGTACGGCCTCGAGGGAGGAGCGGACGTTGCATCAATTGATCTAGCCGTTCAGCAAGGGCGTGTACTTGCGGCTGGCTGGGGGGCCGTGGCCGGAGATCCGTCATTCACCGCTTGGGTGATGGAGGTGGAACTGGACGGCTCGCCCGCGTCGGACGGCCCGGTGCTCGTAGATGACGCGAACCTGACGATCCGGGGTGTCGCTGCGGCGCCTGATGGTGGGGCCATCCTCGTGGGAAGAACTCAGGAGCTCGGAGTGCCTGCATCCGCTTGGGTGGGGACGCGTTCTGCGTCGGGTGCGGTGTCCAGCCAGACCTACTCAGACCCCGATGGCGCGATTGCTTCGTCCGTGTTTTATGGTGGGGACGGGCCGATCATCGCGGGCTCCATGGGAATTCGCGCATGGGTCGCTCAGCTCGATGGCTCCGGGCAGATCGTCTGGGAGGACCGCTTCTCGGTCGTCGGGATTGAGGATGTCGCAATGGACGTCGCGCAGCGGGTTGACGGGTCGATCATCGTAGTTGGACGGGCACAGACAGACCTGGAATCAGAGGGGGCTCCGATCACCCATGGGTTCGTACGAACCTACAGCCCGGACAAGGCAGATGTCATGGACCAGGTGATTGCGGACGAGGATCTGTCTTGGGCGTTGGCTTCCGTCGCCACTTCGGACTCGCTAGCTGTGGCTGGTGGCAACGGGGTGGTCGGCCTGGCGAGCATCGGCTATGCGTGGACGATCGCTGGCGATACCCTCCAGCGTGCGCCTGCCCCCAGCCACGCGGAGAGTTCAACAGTCCATGATGTGGCGCTCGCCGCGGGCGGGGCATATCTAGTTGGCTCGGAGGTCGACGGCAGCACCTTGGTGCAGAGGATTAGGTACTTTCCAGATTTTGGGAGTGGGGAGCCCGGCTGGGACCTGGCCCGAGCTGCGGGAGAGGTGGTCTCGGTCGTCACGGCTGGGAGCTATCTGTACACTGCGAGCATCGTTCCGGTGGGCGGCCAGAACGTGGCGGAACTGTGCGGGGTGTCCCGGTGAAAAACGCCGCATTGATGAACGCGTCGAGTACGTCACGACGGCGAGGTCGCCTCGAGCACGGCGCGTGCCCCAACATCTGGCCAGTGATCGAGAACAGATCGAGGACCGGGACCCCGAACGGGGTCTGGTCGGCGGCCAACCACTTGGTTTGGCCAGGTGTTGCATGCATGCGTCCGGTTTTCTACGGTGCGGCCTGGACCGGCTGCCTGTCCATGCGCCGCGCCGGGGCAGTGGTTGCGCTTCGGTGACTCACACGCTCGGTGTCCCGATTGCGGTCGGGCGATCACTTACGCCTGAGGGCCCGAGCAGCCTGTGGCGTTGCTAGCGGCGAGGCATGATGGAGCTCGAGGAGCTCGACGCTCTGCGGTTTGTGCTCTTGCTTGGCGATCGCCAGCGCGTCGAGTCCGTCAGCCTCGGCCCGAGGATCCGCGCCAGCGCGCAGCAGCGCGTCGGCGACCTCGACGTGGCCAAGGCCGCAGGCGATGTGCAGGGGCGTATGTCCGTGTCGGGTCCGGCCCTCGAGGTCGACGTCGTGGGCGATCAGCCACTCGACGAGCTCGGCTCGGTTGGTCTCGGCCGCGGCGTGCAGAAGGTTGAACAGGTCGAGGTTGACGACGTCGGTTCGGGCGCCGGCCGAGTACAGGGTGTCGAGCAGTGCGAGCTCGCCACCGCTGACGATCGCCCAAACGATCGGAACCTGGGCTCGGTCGTCGCCCAAAGTGGGGTCGGCGCCGAGCTCCAAGAGCAGCTCGACGAGCGCGGGCTCGTGCTTGATCACGGCGACGGCGAGGGGTCGCAGGCCGCGGGTCGGGCTGGGGGCATCGATCGCCACGCCGGCCGCAGCGAGCTCGCGGACCCGCTCGAGATCGGCGTCGCGCACGGCCAACACCAGGGCCCCGTCGCTGCGCAGCGGTCGAATCGAACTGGGCGGATCCCAGGACAGCGCCGCGCATTTGGCCATGTGGCCGAACGGCCCGAACACCGTCAACGGCGCGGCCTCGAGCAGCGCAGCCCCATCGGCGTCGGCGGGCAATGGCAGGACTTGGTCCAGAGCGTGACTGCGGATCAGCCAATCGAAGGTCTCGACTGGATCGCCGAACACGTCAAACCCAGCGGCTTTGCTGATCCGCACGACATCGAGCACCAATTCGTCGCCCTCGCGCCGGGCCTCGGCGACCGCCTGGACCTCCCCGGTCCAGCTACGGGCAGCCAGAACCTGGCCGTCGCGCAGGGCGAGCACCCACTTGTGCTCCATCTCCCGCGGCGTGAACAACAGCCCGTCGCCGAGCAAGGGGTCGGCCGGATACCGCAGGGCGCAGGCGAGCGGCTCGAGCTCGGCCAGGCTCGAGCCATCGAGCTCCGCGCCGACGCTTTGGGACCAGGATATCGACCGCGCGGCGGCTTCGGGATTCTCACTCGTCGACAACAATTGGCCAGTGATCGAGAACAGATCGAGGACCGGGACCCCGAACCGGGTCTGGTCGGCGGCCAACCACTTGGCGCGTTGCTGGACGGCCGAGCCCCCGGCAGCATCGTCGTTGGACCCGGGCGAATGGCCCAGGAGTTTAGCCTTCGTGCGCTCCCACCAGGTTGGCATCGTCGGCATCGTACATCGAGCGGCGCTCAGCCCGTGAGCTCGGCGAGTGAGCCGTGGGTGTGCAGGGTCCAGATCGCGTCGGGGTGGCCTTGGCCGGCCGCCGGGGGCTACCTGCGAGGGACGTCAGAGCCGAGCGCGCTGGCGAAGACGGAGCGCACGTGTGCTTGCATGGCGGCGATGCTGGCCGCTGTGTGAGCGGACGTCGTCTTCGCTGGGGCGCCGCGCTGTCGGATCACCCGGCGCTGTCGGAGCGCCCGCGAACGACAAATAGCACGAAGAGGCGATGAAGGCCGGGACCGACGAAGAGAACATCAAGAAGCTCGGCGCGCTGAAAATCCTGCGCATCACAGAGCCTTGCGCGGGCACTCGCGCCAACTAAACCGCTCGTACGATGCTCCCGCAAGCAATCCTCCTCTTCATGGCGCTGGCTTCGCCCCTCGATGGGGCATCGGTGCCACCGCGCTATGATGGTGAGCTCGAATCGCCCCCAGACTTTGGGTCTCGCCTCGAGCGCGTGCACATGGAAGAGCATGGCGATTCAACCGAAATCGTCGCTCTCGACTCAATGGGGTCTCCGATCGGTGTGCTCAGCGTTTGGGCCGACTCGGCAGGCGTGGTCCACGTAGACTCGGACTACGACGATGGCTACTTGCACGTCGCGGTCGTCGATGGCATTCCGGTCATTGATTCGACCCTGGACCCCGACATCGCCGCAGAGCGTGCCGCGCTCATCGGAAACGAACTCGTGGTGCCGAACCCGCCAGACGTCCCGGTTGGCTGGGGCGCTTGTGCATTCGCGGCAACCGGGACAGTGATCGCGGCGGCGACGGCAAATCCGTGGGTCATCGGGGGCGCCATCGCAAGCGCGTGCAGCTGCCTCCCCATGATTATTGAGGAATTCGAGGATATGAAATGCCCGCTTTGGTGACCAGCATATTGGTCGGCTGGATCGTCGCCGGCGGGCTCGCGGTCGCCATCCATGGTTTTTCGGGGGGCGGTTGGATCGGGGGTCTCCTTTGGGGGATCATTGGCCCGGCCCTAACACTCTACGAGTGGGCATCACTTCGAAAAGCCTCGCCGGATATGAAGCACGCCGCGGACCGGATGCTCCTCGCTTGGGGGATGCTGCTACTCGCACTGGCCATCCCGGCCATCGATGCCGTCGGGGCCCGCGTCTGCGCCCTGCTGTCGGGTTAGCGCGCCGAACAGGCTCGCCACGACCCACCCATGTCGCCGTTTTCGATCAGCGCGCGGAGGCCGTGCTCGATCTCGCCGAGCAGGACAAAGGGCGAGGCGAGGTCCAGCAGCTGGCGACCGAGGTCCTTCTTGGTGACGATGCCCGTGATCTTGTTCTTCGGTCTGCGTATCAGCACGTAGCCGTGTTTGATGATACCGGGGATCACCTCGAGAAGTGGCCGGGTATGTAGATCGAAGGTGGTCAGGGTCTCGTCGATCGCGGCCTCGAGTTCGGCCCGACCCATGCGGAAACACTGGCCAAACATGCGCAGGTAGTCGGCCGGCGTCCGCCTCGATGGTCAGGACTCGAGCGCCGATCCGCTCGCCGCCCCTCAATCGCCAGCGCCGGCTGCTCGCGCTGCGTGATCGCTTGCGCCACATCGGGCACTTCGAGCTGCTCGGGATCGAGCCGGTCGGCCGCGACGGCCGCTTCCTCGGCGTAGTCCTCGGGCGGCGAGAGCAACGGCCACCAACTCGCGAGGTCCGGGTACCCCCTACCCAACCTGACGCGAGCCCGTCGACTCGATCCCCAGCCGCACAATCGCGTCCTCGCACAGCTTCATCGCCTCGCTGTACGTCGCACACACGACATACTGACTACGGACCGACGGCAACATCTGCAGGATGAAGCGCAGCAGGTTCCCGAGCATCGACGGCATGTGATACGCGGTGAAGGTCGGGATCCGCGGGGTCACATCCTCGAACTCCCGAACAAACCGCTCACGCATCTCTCGGGTCCATCGGATGATCTCCATGATCTCGGCGCGCGGGGGGATCTCGACGTCGACGATGTCGTAGATCAGCGCGAACGGCTCGTGACGATCCAAGAGCGCGTTGAGATCGTCGCGCATGCGCTCGGTCACGCCACCGCGTGCGTGCTCGCGGATGCGTATGACCACCAATGGCCACCGGCTATCGTCAAACTCGTACACGCCGCGAGTGTAAAACTTCGGCTAGCATCCCGTCATGTCCCCGCCGCGTCGCATCGCGCACATCGACATGGACGCGTTCTTCGCGTCGGTCGAGATCCGCGATGATCCCACGCTTCGAGGCCGGCCGGTGCTCGTTGGGTTCGCGGGCAAGCGCGGGGTGGTGGCGGCGGCGTCCTACGAAGCCCGACGGTTCGGCTGCCACTCCGCCCAACCCATGGCGATCGCGCTGCGCAAGTGCCCCCACGCCGCCGTCGTCGCCCCTCGTCACGAGCGATACGTGGAGGTGTCGCGCGAGGTGTTCGAGATCTTCTCGCGCTTCACGCCGGTCGTCGAGGGGCTGTCGATCGACGAGGCGTTCCTGGATCTGGCCGGCACCGAGCGACTGCACGGGCCACCGCGGGCGATCGCGGTGGCGATCCGCGAGGCCGTGCGCCGCGAGCTGAACCTGACCTGCTCGGTGGGCCTCGCAACGAGCAAGTTCATCGCCAAGATCGCCAGCGAGCGCGACAAACCCGATGGGCTGACCGAGGTCCCGCCCGGACACGAGCGCGCGTTCTTGGCTCCGCTCGCGATCCGGCAGCTCTGGGGTGTGGGTCCGAAGACCGCCCAGGCGCTGCAGCGCCTCGGCGTCCGCACGGTCGGCGAGATCGCCCAGCTCGGCGCGGCGACGCTCGAGCAGGAGCTCGGCGAGCATGGCTTGCACCTCCACCGCCTGAGCCTGGGGCTCGACGATCGGGAGGTCACCCCCGGCCGCGAGCGCAAGCAGATCAGCCACGAGAACACGTTTGAAATCGACCTCACGACCCGCGCGGAGATCGAAGAGTGGCTGCTGCGTCAGGCCACCCGGGTCGGCGATCGACTCGCCGCCAAGCAACTGCGCGGTCGCAAGGTTCAGATCAAGCTGCGCGACACGGCCTTCACCACGTGGACCCGGCAGTGCACGCTCGAGCGGCCCTCGGCCCAGACCAAGGCGATCTTCGAGGCGGCGCGGGGCCTGCTCGACAAGCTCGACGCCGAAGGGCTGCTGCGTGGGCGTCGGTTTCGCCTGACCGGGCTCGGCGTCAGCGAGCTGGTCGACGCCCACGAAGCCGCGCCCGCCCGGCAGCTCGAGCTCGTGGGGTTGGACGGGGGCTTGGGCGGGGCGGAGCCGGTCGACGACGGCGCGCGCAAGGCCGAAGCCGTGCAAGACGTGCTCAGCGAGGTCCGCCGGCGGTTCGGCGGTAAGGCGTTGTCTCCGGCCGGCGTCAGCGGGCGCCGCAAGCCGCCCTGAGATCACTCGGGCAGCTCACTCGGGAGCCGGGTTTGCGATCTGATCGCGGAGCGCCTCGTCGTCGGCGGCGTCCCACTGCTCGACATCGGGGAGCTCATCGACGCCAGCGGCCGACTCCGCGGCGGGCTCCGTCGCCGTCGCCGAGCTAGTCGACGAGGACTGCGAGGCCTTGGCCGCGGCCGGCTTGGTCGGCCCGGGTGTGGACGCGCCCGCGTGCTTGCGCCGTGGCTGCTTGGCCGCGACGAGCGTCGGCTTGGCGGCGGGCTCGACCGGGGCTTCGACCGCGACCTCGGCGGACGGCGCCTCGACAGGATCGGGCGTCGCGTCTTCGACGACTTCCGAGCCGCCGCGGACGGCGAACCCGGCCCCGACCAACACGACCATGAGCAGCGCGCACCCAGCCACCCCACCGATCAGAAATTTTCGCTGCCGGGGGTCATCCCGCAGCGCCGTCGTCTGACGCTCGACGGCCAGATCAATGGTGCCTCCGGCCCACTCGTGCTCGAGCTCGCCGTCGTCGAAGTTTTGCTGATCACCAGGCTTGGAGTTGGACACAGGGGTTCTCCGGGCCGGGAAGCTAGCCTGAGTCCCGGTAGAGTCAAGGCCGGGCGACCGAGCGGCGAGCGCTGGTGGCGTGGGCCGACGGGGCCCACGCCAACCCCCGCCCGACCGATCACTGCTGAAAGCAGTAGATCGGCATCAAGATGTTGCAGGCCGGCCCCGGGGCGGCGCAGTTGGTCCAGGTCGAATTCGCGGCCGTGGTCACGCCTGGGGTGCCGAGGCCGCTGACCGCCGACGAGGTGAAGTTGTTGCAGCGGCCGAGCCCACCCGCGGCGGTGCCGTCCGCTCCGGTCCCGGTCCTGGCCACCCGGTTGGTGCCGCAGGTCATGTCCGCCGTGGCCGGGGACGCGCCGCCGAGCTCGGTGATGCTGATCGCCCCGTCGAGGGTGCCGTCGACCAGGTCAGCCCAGTTGTCGGCGACCTTGGTCCCGTTGCGGAGGAAGTACGGCACGGTCGACTGGACGAAGCGCGTCGAGGGGGAGCCCTGGACGGTCGAGATCCAGGCCTTGTAGGTGCCGGGCAGCAACGCCGCTTGCGCGCGCGCCTGGCAGATCGCGTCGGCGCCGACGAGACCGCCGAGGTTGCCGGTGTGCAGGGTGCTGGTCACGAACACCAGGCGAGCTTCCCAGTTGCACATGGGTGAGCAGCCGTCGAACGAGTTGAGGTTGCCGTCGTCGCACTCCTCGCCGCCCTGCACGAAGCCATCGCCGCAGGCCGCCAGCTCGCAGGCGTTGGTGCACATGTCGTTGTTGTTGGCGTTGGCGTCATCGCAGGCCTCGACGCCCTGCTGCACGAAGCCATCGCCGCAGGTCGCGTTGGTGCACATGGCCACGCACGCGTCGGTGTCGTCGTCGTTGGCGTCGTCGCACTCCTCGAAGCCCTCGTGCACGACGCCGTCACCACACACGGCGTCGGTGCACATGTTGGTGCACTCGTTGCCGTCGACGTTGTCACCGTCGTCGCACGCCTCGACGCCCTCCTGCACGAAGCCGTCACCGCAGGTCGCGTCCATGCAGCTCACGCAGTCGTCGGTGTTGTCGAGGTTGCCGTCGTCGCACTCCTCGACCCCCTCCTGCACGAGCAGGTCGCCACACACCGCGCCGACGCACTGGTCGGTGCAGTCGTCGGTGTTGTCCTGGTTGCCGTCGTCGCAGTCTTCACCGGGTTGGGTGATCCCGTCGCCGCAGACCTCGACCTGACAGCTCGGGCCGCAGCCGTCGAACGCGTCGGTGTTGCCGTCGTCGCAGGTCTCGCCCGGCTGCATGACCCCGTCGCCGCAGCCCTCGAGCTCGCAGGTGGCGGTGCAGCCGTCGAAGTCCTCGATGTTGCCGTCGTCGCAGGTTTCGGGGGGCTGCACGATCGCGTCGCCGCAGGCCTCGATCTGGCAGCTGGGACCGCAGCCGTCGAACTCGTCGATGTTGCCGTCGTCGCAGGCCTCGCCCGGCTGCATGATCCCGTCGCCGCAGCCCTCGAGCAGGCACTCGGCGCTGCAGCCGTCGCCGTCGTCGATGTTGCCGTCGTCGCAGGTCTCGACGCCCGCTTGGACGAAGCCGTCGCCGCAGGCCGCGATCGTGCACTCACTCGTGCAATCGTCGCTGTCGTCCGCGTTGGCGTCGTCGCACTCCTCGCCGGGATCCGTGATGCCGTCGCCGCAGGAGGTTGGATCGCCGTCGCCGTCGCCGTCTGCGTCGCCATCGCCGGGATCGCCGTCGCCATCTCCGTCACCCTCACCATCGCCGTCACCCTCACCATCGCCGTCGCCCTCACCATCGCCGTCACCATCGCCGTCGCCGAGCGTCGAGTCGGAGCTGCTCCCCGCCCCGATGTCTCCGGCCTCGATCACATCATCGGCGCACGAGGCCGTCATCGAACACAGCAACGAAGCGGTCAGCAGGGAGACACGGTAATGGTTTTGCATTTCGGCATTTGAGCCGAGGTTGGGTCCGGGTGTCCATAGCCGCGAGCCGGTTGGAGCCCGCTCGCTGGGCACCGCTGGGCACAACCGATGCTCAGTGTCCGAACGACCGCGGCGGGAGAGCGGGACGACAGCCGCGACGCGCTCGGCATCGAGCAGGGCACCGAGCCGCCCCACGCCCGGTGAAGTATCGTGCGCCCAACACCGGACCCATGACGACGACGCGCACACCCAAACCGGCGACGGCGCCCAAGCTCGACCCAAAATCCCGCGGCCAGGGCTGGGGCCACTACCCATTGTTCGCGCTGGCGTTCGTCGGCCTGGCGCTGTTTGTGCTCCCGTTGCTCGGGCTGGTTGTGCGAGCCCCGCTCACCAAGCTCGGGGCCCTGTTCACCACGCCCGCGCTGCTCGAGGCGCTGCGGCTGTCGCTGGTGGTCTCGCTCGCGGCTGTCACGCTCTCGCTGATCCTGGGTCTGCCGTGCGCGTGGGTGCTGGCGCGCTATCGGTTCCCGGGTCGCGGGTTGGTCCGCGCGCTGCTGACCCTGCCCATGGTGCTGCCGCCGGTCGTCGCGGGGGTGGCCTTGCTGGCCACGTTCGGGCGACGCGGTCTGTTTGGTCCCGCGATCGAGTGGCTCGGCGTCGACCTGGCGTTCTCGACCACGGGGGCCGTGCTCGCGGCGACCTTCGTGGCGGCCCCGTTCTTGATCCTCAGCTGCGAGGCCGCGCTCGAGAACGTGGATCCCCGGCTCGAGGCCGCCGCCGCCACGCTCGGGGCCTCGCGCCTGCGGATCCTGTGGACCGTCACCCTGCCCACGATCCGCCCCTCGCTGCTGGCCGGGCTGTCGCTGTGTTGGGCCCGCGCGCTCGGTGAGTTCGGGGCCACGATCACGTTCGCGGGCAACTTTCAGGGCCGGACTCAGACCATGCCGCTGGCCGTCTACGAGACCCTGCAGAGCGATCACGACGGCGCGCTGTTGCTGTCGTTGATCCTGCTCGCGGTCTCGCTGACGATCCTCATCGCCCTGCGCGGGGAGCTGCGGCGATGACCCTGCGCGCCGACCTCCACCTCACGCTCGGGGAGTTCACCCTCGACCTCGCGTTCTCGGCTCCGGAAGGCGAGGTGCTGGCGGTGGTCGGGCAAAACGGCGCGGGCAAGTCGACGGTGCTCGCCGCGATCGCCGGGCTGATCCCGCTGCAGCGCGGAGAGATCGTGCTCGACGGCCACCTGCTCGAGCGGGTGGCCACGGGTATCCGTCTGCCGCCCCAGGCCCGCCGGGTCGGCGTGCTGTTTCAGGGCCTCGCGCTGTTCGAGCACCTCAGCGCGCTCGACAACGTGGCCTATGGGCTGCGCGCGCGTGGGCTCGACAAGCGCAGCGCCCGAGCCCGCGCCCACACCTGGCTCGAGCGATTCGGGATCGACGAGCTCGCCCAGCGCCGACCTCGAGAGCTGTCGGGTGGCCAGGCCCAGCGGGTCGCCCTGGCCCGCGCCCTGATCTGCGAGCCCCAGGCGCTGCTGCTCGACGAGCCCCTCGTCGCGCTCGACGCTCAGACCCGGCTCGAGGTCCGCGAGGTCCTGCGCGAGACCCTTGGCGCGTTCGCGGGCGTCAGCTTGCTGGTCACGCACGAGCTCGACGACGCGGTCGCCCTCGCCGATCACTTGTTGGTGCTCGACGCCGGCAAGTTGGCCCAGGAGGGCAGCCCCGAGCAGGTCATTCGAGCGCCAGCCACTGCGCATCTGCGAGCTATGTTGTCTGCCCGGCGCACCGGTAGTACCCCCGACCCCGGTACATGACCCAGGCCATGACCCAGAACGTCGCCCAGCACCTCAGATGAGCGCAACGCCAGCCACCACGGCCAGCCCCACCGGAACACGCAAGCGCCTGCTCGGACTCGACGCGCTGCGTGGGATCGCGGTGTTCTTGATGATCGAGCAGCACCTGGGTGTGTGGCTGTGGCGCGGGCTCGACCCTGGCCAGACCATGACCGGGGATCACCTCGGCCTGCTGATCTTCAACGCGCTCGGCGGTGGCGCGGCGCCGGCCTTTGTCACGCTCGCGGGCATCGGCTCTAGCCTGCTCGTGCACAAGCGCGCGGCCACTGGAGCCGCCCTCGACCTCACCCTCGCCAAGCGCGGACTCGCCGTCATCGGCTTTGGCTACCTGCTCAGCTTCCTGACCCCGAGTTGGTTCTCCGTGCACACCTGGTTCGTGCTGCACTTGATGGGCTTCGGCATGCTGTTGACGCCCGCGCTGCGACGGCTGCCCAGCGCCGCGCTCCTGGGGCTCGGGCTGGCGGTGCTGCTGCTAACCGGCTGGGTCCAGGCGACCCTCGACGTCCCGATCTCGCTGACCAACGAGTACATGCGCGGGCGTCATCCCAGCTCGCCGACCGAGTGGACGGGGCTGCGGATCGCCGTCGCCGAGGGCCAATTCCCGATCTTCCCGTGGTTCTCGTTCTTCCTGGCCGGGCTGGTCTGCGGCCGCTGGGTCGCGCAGGAGCAGCTCGGCCGGATCGCCTCCCTCGCTGGCGGCGTCGGCGTCGTTGGTGCGCTCGGGCTGCTGGTCGGCGAGCTCGCGTTTGCGCCGGCTGGCGGCGCGTTGTGGCGCACCACCACCCTCAGGATCCCGTTCTTTCCGGCCTCGCCCACCTTGGTCGCGCTGCTGTTGGCCGCCGTGCTGCTGGGGATCTGGGCCGTGATGGCCTGGGAGCGGCGCTGGCCCCTGCGCGAGAACAACCCGCTGGTCACGCTTGGTCGGGCTTCGCTGACGCTGCTGATCTTGCACGTGTGGCTGTTTCGTGAGGCCACCCGGCCGATCGGCGTGTGGCAGGCGCTGGATGTCGCGCCCGCGATGCTCGTGCTGTTTGGGTTCGTGGCGCTCGCTGCCCTGGCGTCGTGGCAGTGGCAGCGGGTCGGCTATCGGTTCGGCGCCGAATGGTTGCTGCGCAAGCTCGCGCCGTGACAATGCAGAATATGCGTCGCCCAAGCTCGGCCTGAGCAACGATTGCGTAATTGAACCGAGCAACTCGCGGCGAGCCGACCGCAGAACCAAATGTCTCACTATTGTTGGGTATCGGTCATCGGCTCTCGGCTTCCACCGTGTCGGTTTGATGCTAGGTTGGGTGCATGGTTGACCAGGCGATGTTCGGTCATGTGCGAGCGAGAGGCATGCTTGCGGCGTGCTTGCTCTTCAGTGGCTGTATTGGGTGTGTCATGGACAACCCAGCCTTCGACGAGGACTTCGATACAGACAAACCCGGGGCCGACACAGGCGGCGCGTCGACCCGCCCGGAGGCCGGTGACGACGAAGACAGCGGCGGGGCCGGCGAGTCCGACTCGGGCTCCAATGGCGAGACCGGCGGCGCCGATCCCCTCAGCCCCGGATGGGACGCCCTGGCCTCGCCCGCCACGTTCTCCGCCTGTCGGGGCACCACCGCCAGCCCCACCGAGTGCGCCATGGCGGCCGGCGAAGGCATGTTCGAGGCGATCGTCATCGACCAGTCGAGCAACTCCGGCGACTACCTGATCGCCTGCATGATCTTCCACATTGACGACACGATCACCGACAAGACCGTCACCCAGGTGCTGCTCGAGATGCACACGATCGACGCGAGCTACTCCAGCTCGGACGCGGCGGGCGAGATCTGGGCGGTCGAGCCGTTCACAGAGGCGAGCTTCGCCGCCTCGCTGCCGCTTCGGGTCGGCGTCTCGCCGCTCGCACCCAACCCTGGACCTGGCAAGATCTTCAAGCCGGTCTACTGGAAGCTCCCCAACGACCTCGTGGCTCCGAATGTGCCGATCTACCTGTGCGCGTACCCGCTCTCTGGCGATGGGGCTTACTTCTATTCGCACGCCGGGCCGTTCCCACCCGTGCTGTACCTCGATTATGAGTAGGCCAGAGCGGACTCGGTGAGGCAACAGTAGCCGCTGGCGGGTGCTCGACATCTCGGTAATTTGCTGTCGGCGTATGTGGCGGCTGGCGATGAACTCGGCGCGCTGCGAGCCAGGCACCCGACACCCTGCGCCACTCGTCTATATGGCATATCGGTTGCAGCGATTGTGATGAACTCGATGTCCAATCGGTGTTCTCCATCATGCGCGATTCCATCTATTTCGTTCAGTCCAACAAGTTCATCCTCGCTGCTGTATGTCTAGTGACTGGAGGGTGCGGCGTCGGTTGCAGCGAGCCCCAGAGCGAGGCGTCTGTCGCGTCGGTCAGCCTGGAGATCGTCGCCGACGGGCTCACAGCCCCCCTGGGCTTGGTGCCCGTCCCCGACCAGACCGGGCGCCTGTTCGTGGTCGAGCAGACTGGCACGATCCGCATCATCGACGCAGACGGCGAGCTGCGTCCCGAGCCATTTCTGGACATCAGCGACGAGCTCGTCGGTCTCAACCAAGGCTACGACGAGCGCGGCCTGCTCGGCCTGGCCTTTCACCCCGACTACGCCCAAAACGGCGAATTCTTCGTGTATTACAGCGCCCCGCTTCGGTCCGAGGGTCAAAATGGCTTCGATCACACCAGTCACCTGGCGATGTTCCAGGTGCTTCAAGATGACCCCAACCGCGCCGATCCAGACTCCGAGAGCCTGTTGTTGCAGGTCGACCAGCCTCAGAGCAACCACAACGGCGGCCAGATCACCTTTGGTCCAGACGGATACCTGTACATTCCACTCGGCGACGGCGGCGACGCCGACGACACCGGGCTCGGCCATGCCGAAGACTGGTACGATGTCAACGAGGGCGGCAACGGCCAGGATATCGAGCAGAACCTGCTGGGCTCGATCTTGCGTATCGACGTGGATGGCGGGGAGCCGTACGCAATTCCACCCGATAATCCATTCGTAGACGACGAGGACGTCGCGGACGAGATCTGGGCGTACGGACTGCGCAACCCGTTCGGCGTCTCGTTCGACAGCGGCGGCAAACGTCAGTTGTTCGTGGGTGACGTTGGGCAGAACCTGTGGGAGGAAGTCGACATCGTCGACGCTGGCGGAAACTATGGTTGGAACGTCAAGGAGGGCGCGCACTGCTTCAGCACGAAGAACCCCAACGAGTCGCTCGACTCGTGCCCAGACACCGACAGCCGGGGCGAGCCGCTCATCGATCCGATCCTCGAGTACCGGCACGCGAATCAGGACGAGGGGCTGGGCATCTCGGTGATCGGTGGGTACGTCTACCGCGGCGCCGCGCTCGATCAGCTTCGCGGCCGCTACGTGTTCGGGGACTTCTCGAAGGGTTGGGGTGCAGGCGACGGCACGCTCTTGCTCGGATCGCCGCCCACCGGCACGGACGGCGCCTGGACGCTGAAGGAGGTCGCAGTCCGTGATCGCAGCAATGGACGCATCGGCGAGTTTGTGCGCGCGTTTGGGCGGGACCAAGCGGGCGAGCTATACGTGCTGACCGCGGACAACCTTGGCCCGAGCGGAGACTCGGGCAAGGTCTACCGACTCACCTCGGGCAGCTGAGGGCTGCTCGCAGCGCATGTCCGAGATCGCCCCAGTCGTCGCTCGAGCGCGCTCGATTGGGCACTTTTGGGGTGGACAAGGCCGACCCGGTGGGAGAGGCTCCGGCCTTGTTCCACCCAGCGCGCTACAGAGGGTTGACGGCGATCGTGGTCGCATTGGCCATGGTCCCCGCAGCGGGGCACGCTCAGGCGCCGCCTGAACCAACACCGGAGACGCAGGAACCGGTTGGCTCGGACGTCGCACCAGCCGAGTCGGATGTACCCGCGTCGCCGGCTGCTCGACCGCCAGCTCCTCAACCGCCGGCCCCAGCCCCGGCGAGTGCAACCAACGGCGCCAGCTGGGGCGGCAAGCTCAGCGTTCAGCGCTGTCCGTTTGCGGCCCCGGTCCTGCCCGCACAGACCGAGCTCGCGCTCAACGCCACGCTCATCGTGCGGGTCCCCGATGGGGTCGGCAGCGCGGTGTTGATCTCGCCAGATGGCTTCGCGCTGACGGCCGCGCACGTGGTCGAGAACCATCAGACCGTGGGCCTGGTGACGCGCGCCGGGGCCACGCTGTCCGCGACCGTCGTGCGCGTCGACGAGGCGCAAGACGTCGCGCTGCTCAAGATGGAAACCCAACCGGGCGCGACGCCGTGCCTGGCCCCCGCCGTGGGTCAGGTGCCGCTGGGCTCGGACGTGTTCGTGCTGGGGAGCCCCGCCGGGGAAGAGCTCTCGTTCTCGGTCGCAAAGGGGATCATCAGCGGCTACCGAAGCCTCGGTGGTCTGCAGTTCGTTCAGTTCGACGCGGCCGTGAACCCCGGCAACTCTGGCGGTCCGGCCGTGGACCAAGCTGGGCAGATCGTCGGCATCACCAGCTGGAAGCTCTCCGACGTCTCGCTCGAGGGGCTCTCGTTCGCGGTCCCCTGCGACGTTGCTCTGTCCGCGCTCGACGTCGAGCTCGGCGACGCCTCATCGCCGGACTGGAACACCCACACCGGCCGTCGAAGCCTCGCGCCGAAGGCCACACCCGGTGGAGCGCCCACGCACGTCGACCACGCATCGCCAGCGGACCCGCAGCAGCGCAAGCGACTACGGGTGAAGCGCGGCTTGATCACCGCGGGGATCCTGGGCATGAGCGTGGGCGTCGTCTCGGTCGCCGCGACGGGCGGGGTCTACTACATCACGAAGATCTCTGGCGAAACCACGCAGTCGAGCTGGAGCGCGCTGGTGGCCGTCAACACAATCGGGTGGGCGCTCGCGGGGGTCGGCGCCGGGGCGCTGATCGTAGGAATCGCCCTCCCCAAGCGGGTCAAAAAGTCGGGCGCCGCTGCGAGGCTGGAGATCATGCCGAACCCAACTGGTGCGATGCTACAGGGGAGCTTCTAATATGCGGTGCAGCTCATCAACGATTCATTACCTGGCCACCTGCGGGCTGCTGGTTTGTTGGCTCTCGTCGAGTTCGGGGTGTCTGCTGTTGGTCGACCCGCCCTTCACCACCGACTCCGACGGGCCCTCCTCCACGCCACGACCCGCGACTGGCTGGACGGATCTCTCGGTTGCCTTCAACTTGTGCGCGCTCGATGCAGACGGCGCGATCTGGTGTGGCGCCGACGAGGGAGATCTGCGCCTGGTCGACGAAGGGCCATTTGTCAGCGTCAGCCAGAATGGCTGGGGTGAGCCCTGCGGGGTCACGGGCGCCGGCACCTTGCGGTGTGACATTCGCGGCAGCGATGGGTTTGAGCTGAGCGAGTTCTACAGCGCCGTGAGCGGTAGCTCGGACGCTGGTTGTGGGCTTCAGGCCTTGTCCGGTGCCGCGCGATGCTGGCCGGATGCGACCAACGTTCCCGGGCCGTTTGTCTCGGTTGGCGCGAGCGAGGACCTCGCATGTGGAGTGCTCGAATCCTCGTTGGAGCTGCAGTGCTGGGATATTGACTCCCTCGTGTTCGACGAGGCGCTGAACCCTCCCGGAGGTAGCTTCACGCGCGTCGTCACCAGTGACCATGTCGGCTGCGCGCTCTCGACCGGCGGCAGCATCCAGTGTTGGGGCTATGACTTCTCCGGGTTGTTGTCCGGGGGGCCACCTGCGGGGTCATCTTATGTTGATCTGTCGATCTACGACGACGGGTGCGCGGTGACGACCACGGGCGAGGTGTTGTGCTGGGGGGACAACGCGGGGGATCCGAACTACACGCACCTGTCTCCGCCGGCTGGGGTTGCGTTCTCTCGCGTGTCTGTGGGGAATGAGCTGAGCTGTGGGATCGCTAGCGATACTAGCTTGCACTGCTGGTGAGTCGCGCGGGGCGAATTGGCGCCGGCTTCGAATCAGTTTCAAGTTTCGGCAAGCCATGCCAACATCTCGCGATGTCTCGCAAGCGTGGGTTGCCGACAGACGACGAGGTGTGGAGCCGCGTTCGGGCGTTCGCGGAGCAGCGCGCCAGCGACAAGAAGCCGGTCCCCACGCTGAGCGAGGGGGTCAACAACCTGATCACCGACGTCGTCGGCGCGCGGATCGAGCGGGCGTCCGAGCAAGGCAAGAAGAACACCACGCCGATCTACCGCGGGGAGCTGCTGCGAGTCTGGCGGGACCTTGTGAAACACGGGTCCACACGCAAAGCCCGACCAAACTACTTCACGCTCGCGCTCCTGCCCGCTGCGCTCCCGGACCTGGTCGATGACCACGGTGATGGCACGATCGCGCTGCGCTGGTGGACCGCTTCGTCGCCCAGCGACCGCCCCTATCGCTACGACGAGGCCGCGAGTGAGCGACCGCCCCGTGGGGGACTTGCTGCGAACGACCGTGAGCTGCGAGAGAGCGACGCTCACTGGCGGATCAAACACTACATCAATGAAGAACCCAGCCTCGCGCTGGCCAAGCTGCCCGGCAGCCCGTACACGCGCTCGGCCTTGGAGTTGCCGCTGCGGGTACCCACGAAGGACCGGATCGACGTCGTCGTTCGCGACTGCGACGGGCGGCGCGTGCTGATCGAGGTCAAGCCCAACGTCGGCGACCGCGATATTGGGCTCTATGCTCAAGCGGCGAAGTATCGCGCGATCTGGCGGGTGCTGCATGATCTGGGCGAGACGGACGTTCGCTGCGCGCTCGCTGCTCCCAAGATCCCAGCTGGGCTGGCCAAGCACATGCGTGAGCAACACTTGATCGAGTCCGTGGCGGTCAAGGTCCCGCCCGACTTCGAGGCCCCTCCGCGCGACTGAGTGGGGTCTGGCACGGCATGGACCAATGTTCGCGGTCGTCAGCGGTTCGACGCGCTATTCCGCGCCTCAGTCCATGACCTGGCCCATGGACGCACCAGAAAGTCCCCACACCCGGTCGCAACTGGGGCATTGTGTTGCGAGGAGAAAATTCACCATGAGTTTTGAACAAAGAATCAAGAGCCTCGCGGCCAAGGCGGAAAAAACTCGAGGGATGCTCGAGACAGAGGAGGCCACCAAGAACGCGCTGGTCATGCCATTCATCGCCGCGCTCGGGTACGACGTGTTCGACCCGACCGAGGTGGTGCCCGAGTTCACCGCGGACGTGGGCATCAAGAAGGGCGAAAAGGTCGACTACGTAATCCGGCGGGGCGACGACATCGTGATGTTGATCGAAGCCAAGAAGGTGGCGGCCGATCTCGCTATCGAGCACTCGAGCCAGCTGTTCCGTTACTTCACGGTCACCAAGGCCAGGATCGCCGTGCTGACCAACGGCATTGTCTATCGGTTCTTCTCAGACCTGGAGGAGAACAACAAGATGGACGAGAAGCCGTTCTTGGAGCTCAACCTGCTCGACCTGCGCGAGAGCCTCATCAACGAGGTCAACAAGCTGTCCAAGTCCAGCTTCGACCTCGACAACATGTTGGTGGCAGCCAGCGATCTCAAGTACATGCGAGAGATCCGGGCAACGCTCGAACGTCAGCTCGAGACGCCCGATGAGGAGCTGGTCAAGTTCTTCTTTCAGCAGGCGAACCCGAACGGTCGCTTCGTGCAATCAGCCAAGGAGCAATTTTCACAGCTCGTCAAACGTACGCTGTCGGTGTTCATCAGCGACAAGGTTGGTGACCGGCTCCGCTCTGCGCTCGCGCGGGCAGATGGCTCGGCGGTCGATGACAGCCTCCCAACCCGCGAGGTCGGCTCGGAGGCGGCGCCCGAAGAACAGGACGACGCCAAGCAGGAAGCGAACGACGGCATCGTCACGACCGAGGCCGAGAAAGAGGGCTATCGCATCGTCAAGGCGATCGTCTGCGATCTCTTGGTCCCCGAGCGAGTGACCTACCGCGACAGCAAGACGTACTTCGCGGTCCTCGTCGACGACAACAACCGCAAGCCCATCTGTCGGTTGCACTTCAATCGATCTCGGAAGTACATCGGTACGTTCGATGCCGAGAAAGCTGAGACGCGGCACCCCGTCGAGGGGCCCGATGGCATTTACACGGTGCGCGAGCAGCTGCGTGCGACCGCAGCCCACTGGCTCTCGCTCGACGCGGTCGAGAAGCCAACGATCGTGGTGCCGACCGAGTGCTGAGCGGATGCGTCGGTGGTCGACGACCGCCTCGCTGACACACCCGCCTACGCGACGCCGGCGGCGTCGTAGAGCTCGTTGACGTCGAGCGCGTAGTCGATCGACGTCAACGGCACCGAGCTACCAGCCTCATGGTTCGTGTACGTCCAGCGGTCACGACACGAGTCATCACGCTGCCACAGCTCGACGCGGCGCAGATCTTGGGCGACGAGCACGTACTCACGCAGCGAGTCTATCTGTTGATAGTAGAGGCGCTTCTGCTCGCGATCGTAGCGCTGCGTCGAGGGGCTGAGCACCTCCACGATGATCAGCGGATTGGTCACGTGCGCCGGGGACTCGGGATCGCGCTCGATTGGATCGCAGATCACCGTCGCGTCAGCGTAGGTCGCAACGTCGGCGGCGCGGATACTGATCTGCAGATCCGAGCCATGCGGGTGGCATGGATGCCCGCGCAAGTGAGCGAACAGCAAGCCCACGATCGAAGTTGCGAGGGCCGAGTGCTCGACGCTGCCCCCGGCCATGGCGAACACCTCGCCGCCGACATACTCGTGCTTGACTGCGCTGCTGTGCCGCTCGATCTCAAGGTACTCGGCGAAAGTATACCGAGGTCGAAGGGCGGCTCGCGTCGTCATCGTCGCGGGCCAGTTTAGCACTGCCGACGCGTCGTGTCGCGTCTACGCCAAAGCGAAGCCAGAGCCGCCCGACGCGGCTTGCGCCGCGCCTCCCAGAGCCAAGCAGGCCCCCCTGCCAAGAGCGACAACCCAAAGAAGCTCAGCCCCAGGCGAAAACAATTTCCCACGCCCCCACGGATCTACGCTTAGATCATCCACCCACCCCCAAGAGGTCCCGATCATGCCCCGACTCCCCTCCCACGCGACGCTCGCCTGCCTCGCGGTCGCCACGCTCACGGCCTGCGGTCCGCGGATCCGCCTGTCCGACAACATCGACACCCAGTTCGATCTCCTGCCCCCCAACCAGGGCTACGACGATCTCCTGCACGGCCCCTACGCGGCCGGCTCGAGCTTCGAGATCTACGCCTACGACATCAGCGAGGACAACGCGCTCGACGATTGGACGATCGTCTCGCTCGACCCCAGCGTGCTCGAGGTCGAGAGCATCGAGATCCGCCGCGATGACATCGACGACAAGGACGACAAGAAGGCGAAGACGGACATCCTCGTCGCCCACGTCGAGGCGACCGGCGCGGGCACGGCGATCCTCGAGGTCCGCAACGCCAACGACAAGTTCATCCGCGCGACCGAGGTCGTGGTCATGCAACCGGATCGCGCGGTGCTGCGCGCCGCGGGGCCGCTGTTCATCAATCGCCCAGACGAGGTCCCCACGCTCGTCGATGAGACCCCGAAGATCCTCGCCAACGGGACCGCGACCTTCCTCGTCGAGTGGTTCGCGGGTGAACAAGCGCTGTTCGGCACGGGATCGCTGGCCGTGTATTCAAGCCACCCCGGCGCGATGAACCTCCAGACCCGCGAGGTCCACCTCGACGAGGCCCGCGACTGGGCGCAGCTGCAGTTCGAGTCGCCTGAAGCCGGACAAGAGCTAGCCAACGTGGAGTTCTACGCCAACGGCGAGCTGGTCCACAGCGTCGACTTCGAGGTCGTGCAACCGGAGGTGATCGCCGAGGTCGCAATCGTCGGCCGCGACGAGCTCGGTGAGCCGGACCAGCTGCTGGCCGTGCTCGCCCAGGCGTTCGACGACGCGGGGGAGTCGATCTGGGGCGTCGACTTCGACTGGGATCTCGGTGGGCTGAGCGAGTTCGGCTCGGGCGACTTGTTCCGCTATTGGTATGAACCCGGGGCCCAGAGCACGCTCGGTGCCGAGTACGGCGAGGCTCGCGACGAGATCGTGATTCAGGGCGAGCGGGGGTTCGTGGAGTCCTCGAATGACGACCCCACCGACTCGTGCTTTTGCAGCAGCGTCGAGCCTGGTGACTCCGGGCGCGGCGTCGGCTTTGGCCTGCTGAGCCTGGCGGCGCTGGGGCTGGTCCGTCGTCGTCGCTACGCCCGGGCGCCCCGGCGGCTCAGGGGTTGACGACGACGCCGCCGACGAAGCGGCTCTCCCACTTGACGCGCATGGCCTCGTGGACCTGCGTGAGCGGATAGCGAGCGTCGACGTGCGGCACGATCTCGCCAGCCTCGACCCAGGCCAGCAGCTCGCGCAGCCGGGTGTGACGAAGGCTCGGGTCGCGGTGGGCCGAGATCACCGCCGGGCAGCCGAGCACGTCGAGGCCCTTCATCATGATCAGGTTGGTCGGCAAGATGTTGGCGTTGGGGGCGCCGCGCTGGCCCTTGCCGCGCGCCACGAACGGCGTCGAGGCCCACCCCACGATCAAGAACCGCGCGCCAAAGTCGACGCATCGCAAGCTCTCGAGCGAGACCTGACCGCCGACTGGATCATAGACGACGTTGACGCCACGACCGCCCGTCAGCGCCTTGACCTCGTCCCGGAACCGTCGGACCGAGCCGTCGTCGGCCTTGATCGCAATCACGTGGTCGGCCCCGCGCGCGGCGACCTGGTCGAGCTTGGCCTGCGAGCGACCCGTGGCGATGACGATCGCGCCGACGCGCTTGGCGAGGTCGACGGCGGCGAGTCCGGTCGAGCCGGTCGCGCCGTTGATCAGCACGTGCTCGCCCGCCGCGAGCCGGCCGCGGTGGATCAGGCAGTGGTAGGCGGTCTCGTAGTTGCCGAGCAGGTTGCAGCCCTGATCGAAGTCGAGCCCGGCGGGCAGCGGCAGCAAGGCGTCGGCCGGCGCCACGGCCCAGGTTGCGAAGCCACCCCAGGCGCGGTGATCCCCGAGCGATCGTGGGCCCGTCTTTAGCCCGTCGGCGAGCACCGCGTCGCCAACCGCGAAGCGCTCGACCTGGGCCCCGACCCACGCGACCTCGCCAGCGTACTCGAGCCCGGGACAGTAAGGTGGCGCTGGCATGTGCTGGTACTGCCCGCTGGTCATCAGCAGATCCACCCAGCCAACGGCGGCGCTCTTGACCCGCACGAGCACGTCGTGCGGCCCGAGCTCGTCTTGTTCGGGGGCCGCCTGTGCGACCAGCTCCACGTGCTGGGCGAGCGCGTCGAGGGGCGTCTCACCATACTCGCGGACGACCACGCGATGACCTGGGTTGCTCATGGAACCTCGACCTTCAAGAGGGCGTAGTGAAAATTGCGGTACACGATCTCGATGTGATCGCGCAGATCCGGTGGGAAGTGAGCGTTGGCCCGCTCGGCGTGGCGCGCCGTGGTCATCACCCAGAAGGTCGTGCCCTTGCCCCGGTGCTTGTCGACGAACTCGCGCAGCTTCTGGCGGTCGGGCTCCATCGAGACCCAGATCCGGGCCTTGGAGAAGTAGGTCTCGCCGCGATAGTAAAACCACCAGCTGAGCAGTCGATCGTTCTTGCCGACGTGGTCGAAGGCGTAGCGAAACGCGCTGCGCTGCGACCAATTTTCGCTGGTCGCGGGCAGGTAGTCGTCGATCACCCAGGTCGTGGTCAGCAGCGCCGAGAGCAGCATGCCCGCGACGGCAAGCCGGCCCTTGTGGGCGACCCACAGCAGCAGGCCGAGTCCAAACGGCACCAGGCACCAGACCATGCGATCGGCCGGGGCCGCGCCCTCGCGCCACATCCCCGTGTACAGGTAGGTACTCAGGTGAGCGATCCAGGCCGGCTCGTCGAGGGTCGCGCGGGCGACCATGTAGAGCACCGCGCAGCCGCTCAGGGCACACGCCAGGGCGGCGGCGATCGGCAGGCGATCGCCAACTGGTTTGGACTCGGGGGCCGAAGCCTCGCCTGTCTGCCGGTCCCGCGCCGGGGTTGGCATCAGGCGGTGCAGCCAGATCCCGATCACGATCGCGAGCGGCGGCAGGCACGGGACCAGGTAGTGGTAGTACTTCGTGACGCTGTAGGTGATCAGCCCAAAGCTGACCAGGAACCACAGCAGCGCGAGGCGGTGCAGGGAGTCGGCGCCGAGCGTGGGGGGCGGACCCGACTTGGCGACCGCGCTCGGCTCGGCTTGCTGCGCCCGGCGCCGATAGGCCAGCACGGCCGCCCACAGCGCTGGCGGCACCACGGCCGACCACGGCAGCGCCGCGAGCCCGAGCGTGCGCAGATAGAACGCGAAGCCACCGACCGCCTGCTTTTGTTCGCCGCTGGCAAACCGCGCCAGGTTGTTGACGACGATCAGCTCGTTGACCCAGCTCTCGCCGCGGAAGATCGCCATCGCGTGGTGCCACGGAAAGCAGGTGACCACGAACAGCAAGATCCCGATCGCCAGCTCGCAGCGACGCTGCCACAGCAAGTGCAGGCGACCGTTGACCAGCATGTCGACCAGGATCAGCAAGCCGATGATCCCCGGGCCGATCATGCCCTTGCCCATCAGTGACAGCCCGCCTGCGACGTAGACCACACCCATCCAACACTGGCTGCGTCGGCGCCAACGCATGCTGCGCAGCAGCACGGCCGCGACCACCACCCAGTAGATGCTCAGCTGCTGGGCGATCGTGCGAAGGTCGTCCACGGTCGCGGTCGACTTGCGGCGCGAGCGGGCGACGGACGCGATCGTGTCGGGGTCGAGCACGTGCTGGTGCAGGACCGCGAGCGGGACGATCGCCCCGACCACGAACACCGCGAAGAAGCCGATCCACGCGCGATCCCACGGGATCTCGAGCAACCCGCGGTTGCCGACCTGACGCCCGATGGTCTTCAGCTCGCGCTCGGGCTCGAGCCAGGCCATCGCCCAGCCGACCATCGCCAGGCACACCGGGGCGACGAAGAACATGTCGGTCACCGCCTGCCGGGTCAGGATTGCGTACTGGGGCATCGTCGCCAGCACCGCCGCGGTCAGCAGCCCGGCCCGCCAGTGGACCAGCCGGGCGACGCACCAGCCCAGCAGCGCGACCGTGCCCAGCCCCATCAGCATGCTCGGCAGCCGCAGGGCGATCTCGGGGATCGGCGAGCGCACCATCTCGTCGATCGGCCCGTTGCCGACCCCGAACAGCTTGAAGCTCAGCGCCATGCACCAAAACGGCAGCGCGTGCTTCGAGGCGAACACCCCCTCGCGCTTGCCCTGCGGCCCGTAGCCGGGGCGCCACCACAGATCCATGGGGTCGTTGCGAACCACCATGTTGCGGGCGACCTCGCCGTAGTGGGTCTCCCATGGATCCCACGGGCCGCAGGCGCCGATCGAGGCCGAGTAGATCGCGAGGATCGCCAGGCCAAGCAGGAGCGCCCAGACCATGGGGCTGATCGTCGAGAGCTTGGACAGGCGATCACGCATGCTCGGGCGCGGAGTGTAACGGCAAAGCGCTCGGCTGCGGAATTGGGCCGCGCGCGTGCCCGCCTGCGCAGGCGGCGTGAGCGGACTCTCTCGTCTAGGTCCCCGTTTTGGGTCATTGATGGCCGATTTGCTGCAACAGGTCCACGCGCGGGCCGACTACACCCACACATGGATATCTCAGCGCGCCAACTCGTGGGGACTGTCGTTCCCGTTCCAGAACTGGGCTACGATACGCGAAGGCGTATGTCTCGCCCCGTCATCCAGCTGCTGGTCACCGATCTAGACAACACCCTCTACGACTGGGTGGGGTTCTTCGCCAAGGCGTTCCGCGCGATGGTTGACGAGGCCGTGTCGATTCTCGGCGTCGAGCGCGAGCGCCTGCTCGACGATCTCAAGCTGGTCCACGAGCACCACCATGACTCCGAGCGACCCTGGTCTCTGCTCGAGACCCGGGCGGTGATGGAGCGACTCGCGGGGTATGACTACGACGCACGCAAGGCCCAGCTCGAGCCCGCATTTCATGCGTTCAATTCGGCTCGAAAGCGCTACCTGCGTCTGTACGACGGGGTGGCCGAGACCTTGGCCATGATTCGGGCGAGTGGTGTTCCGATCGTGGCTCACACGGAGGCGTCGACGGTCAACGCCCTGTTCCGGGTCAAGCGCTTGGGCTTGACGGAGTCGATCGGCCGCGTGTACGCCGCTGATGCTGGCGACGGGGTGGAGAGTGATGACGTCGAGCTCGTCGCCATCCCACGCGAGATCCACAAGCCCGATCCTCGGATCCTGCTGGAGATCTGCAACGAATACGGCGTCGCACCTCAGCGAACTCTGTACGTTGGTGACAGCATCTCACGTGACATTGCGATGGCACAACAGATCAGCATGCACGCGGCTTGGGCGGCGTATGGGACGCGACATGATCGCCACGATTGGGCGACCCTGGTCCGCGTCTCACACTGGACGCAGGCGGACGTCGATCGGGTCCGGCACACCCAGGAGCGCTTTGGCGACGTCAAGCCCAAGACGTGTCTCGAGAGCTTCGGTGAGTTGCCAGCGCACTTTGAATTTCGGGGCTTCGCTCCTGCGGCCACGTCCAGCATCGCGGGTTGCGGCGGATGAGCCTTCGCTACTTGTTCCGCTACCGCAATCTCCTCACGACCGACACCCTTGGCGAACATCGCAAGCTCATCGACGCGCACGGTTCATGCTGGTGGGGCTGGTGGCAGCGCCCAGCGGAAGACGAGCGCCGCGAGCTGTGGGCGACGCTCGAGTCCGAGGTAGCCAAGGGCCCCGTTCCTATCGGTCTGTTCGACTCGGAACCCAAGCAAGGGGGCACGGTTCATCTAGAGCACCGACCAGTTTGAATTCACGACGCCAGGCACATCTGGGGCCGCTCCTGCCGTTGTCGACTCGGCGCTTGCAGTATGCCGGATACAGCTTCGGCCTCGCTCCTAGGCAGGAACGGCCCCAGACGCACCTGACGACGCGACTCCAAACTGATCGGCGCTCTAGCCACCGTCTCCCAGGTCATTGGACCTCGCGGGCAACGCACGCCAGACCTGCCTTTGGGTGAGGGCACGCTCGTGCCTGACTACTATCGAGACACGCCATTTTCATCGGCGTGGATGCGACTGACGTCGATCGAGGCGGAGCCAATACGAACAACCAAGTTCTTTGGGTGCTACGCGTTTGAGCGGGCTCCCGCGCTCGCCGGCATCACCCATGAAGACGGTCAGCGATTCGTCAACAAGCTCGTGCTCGACGCCGATGAGTTGCGCGCGATGGACACGACCATTTGGCGAGTTCGACCCGCGCGTAGCGACGATCGACACGACCGGATCCTCGTGGCGCGCCAGCAGACGACGCAAGCGCTGAGCGAGCGACCGATCCCGCTGCGCAGCAGCCGAATACTACACTTGTCCGATCTCCACTTCGCGACTGAGAGGACCAATCGCAACGAGCACATCTGGGAGCTCACGGGTGAGGGCGGCTCCACCCTGCAACAGCGAATTGTGCAAGCCCTGGGCGGGGACCGGACCGTCGGCTTGGTCGTGATCTCGGGGGATCTGACGTTCCGGGCCGCGGACGACGAGTTCTACGAAGCGTTTCGCTTCGTCCATGGGCTCATGGGTGCGCTCGGTCTGGGTCCAGGCCATCTGGTGGTCGTCCCGGGCAACCACGACCTGGCCTGGACCAGGCAGCGCGACCAGCAGTGGAACCGCGATGAGACTGTCACAGAGGCGCCGGCCAGCGCCCAGCGGGCCTATCGCGAGAGCTTCTATGACCGTGTCTTTCGACACGCAGCTGCGGAGCACCTCGGCATGGCTCGTCGGTTCATCTGCCCGAACGGACTCGTGCTCGAGGTCGGTGGCCTCAACAGCTCATCTCTCGAGCAGGGCTCGAATTGGCTGGCGGGCATGGGGCGGGTCAACGATGCCGCCCTCACGGACATCGCCGAAACACTGGAATGGAAGGCAGATCGAGCGTCGATGGCGCTTCGCTTGTTGGTGCACCACCATCACCTGACACCAATAGAGGACGTCGTACCAACGTCCGAGTTCTACCGGGGCTTCGGGATGGCGGCAGACGCCAAGCGAACGTTGCGGCAAGCCGCTCGCCACAACGTTCAGCTCGTCTTGCACGGTCATCGGCATCAACCGTTCATCGAGACGACCAACGTCTACGCGGAGCTAGAGCACGCCGAGACCAAGTGGCAGCTCGGTCGTGTCGGCATCATCGGAGCGGGCAGCGCAGGCTCGACCTCCGTCAACAACAACGACAACTACTTCAACATCCTCGAAATTCAGGGCGGCCAGCTGGATTTGCAGGTGTTTCGTGCACGAAGTCCTCACGGCAGCCGTGGCGATTTTCGCATGATTCAAGAGTGGTCGGCGCCGATGCTCCTCGAAGCAGGACAGCTCCGATTGGGTGATTGGGCTCTCCGCCGACGCTCAGCGGGCTAAAACCGCTACTTGCGCCCGCGCCTGACGGCTGGCTCGTAGATCGCCCCTGGAAGCAGCTCCAGCATGTGCCCGACGGCGGCCATCTGGGTGGGAAAGGTGATCACCCCCCGCTTGCGCCGGATCGCCTTGGCGATGATCCGCGCGGCCTCGTCGGCGCCGATCTCGAACGGCTTGGACTTCAGGCTCGCGCTCAGCGGCGTGTCGACGAACCCCGGCCGCACGTCGGTCACGCTGACGCCGGTCGCGTGCAGGTCGATCCGCACGCTCTCCAAGAAGGTGCTGAGGAACGCCTTGCTCGCGCAGTACACCGCGCTGCTCGGGAGGCCGCGGTACTGCGCGACGCTCGAGATCCCGACGAGGTGGCCAGCGTCGCGCTCGATCATACCAGGCAGCGCGCCGGTCAAGGTTGCGAGCGCGCCGCACACGTTGACGTCGATGATCGGCTTGCAGTCGGTCCAGTCGAGCTTGCCGCCCCACTTGCTGCCGCCGATCCCCGCGTTGGCGACGACCAGATCAAAGCTCAGCGTGCGGTCGAGCTCGCGGATCCGGGCCTGGGTCCGCTCGGGATCGCTGACGTCGAGGACCTCGATCTGCGCGGCGCCTCCGCTCGCTTCGATCATGTCGGCGAGCTCGCGCAGCGCCGACTCACGACGAGCGACGAGCAGCACCTGGGTGCCGGCGGCCGCGTAGTACTTGGCGAGCGCGGCTCCGATCCCGCTCGATGCTCCGGTGATCAGGGCGCTGCGATGAATCATGGAAGGCATGGCCCGCGCATGGTAGCCGACCGCGCGTGCCAGCGACCGCACATGGCCGGCTGCGAGGCGGGCTGCATGGGTCCTCGAAACATCCCGTACACTGCCGCTGCGCATGAGCGAGTACAGCCCCGAACACGCCGCCGCCTGGGCCCAGCGGCTCGGCCCCGCCGACGTCCAGGCCGCCGCCGAGCGCATCGCGGGTCGCGTCATCCACACCCCCACGCTGCGCTGCCCTCGGCTCGACGCGCTCGCCGACGCGCCGGTCGAGCTGTTCTTGAAGGCCGAGAACATGCAGCGGATCGGGGCGTTCAAGGCCCGCGGTGCCATGCACGCAGTCGGACGGCTCGATCCTGAAGCGCGCGCGCGTGGGGTCATCACGTTCAGCTCGGGCAACCACGCGCAGGCCGTCGCGCTCGCGGCTCGTGAGTTTGGCGTGCCCGCCACGATCGCCATGCCGATCGACGCGCCCAAGGTCAAGGTCGCCGTCGTGCGCGAGCTCGGGGCGACTGTCGTGATGGCGGGCTACACCTCCGAGGATCGGCGCAAGGTCGCGTATGAGCTCGCCGATCAGTCGGGCGCCGCGATCATCCAGCCCTTCGATCATCCTGACATCGTGTGCGGCCAGGGCACGGCCACCGCCGAGCTGCTGGCCAGCGCTGCACAGCTGGGCGTGACGCTCGATGTGATCGTCGTCCCGGTTGGCGGCGGCGGGGTGATCGCTGGGGCCTGCGTGGCCTCGCGCGAGGTGAACACCCCGATCTACTCGGTCGAGCCCGAGGGCTGCGACGCGCTCGCGTGCAGCCTCGAGGCCGAGGAGCGAGTCGCCGTCGAGCCGGGTCCAACCTTGGCCGACGGCCTCAAGCCAGTCCGGGTCGGCGCGCTCAACTTCGAGATCGCCAAGATCGATGTCCAGGGCAGCTTTCGGGTCAACGATGACGAGCTCGGGCGCGCGCTGGTCCAGGTGCTCGTTCGCGCCAAGACCCTCGTCGAGCCCTCGGGCGCGGCCGGGGTCGCCGTCGCGCTGCGCGAGACCAAGCGCCTGCGCGAGCAGCTGGGCGTGCAGGGCCGCCCGCTGCGAGTCGGAGTGATTATGACCGGTGGCAACGTGGATCCAGCGCTGGTCGCCGAGCTGATCAACGAGTGGGGGGCGCAGGCGTGAAGCCGGCCCACATCTCACTCGCGCTGAGCCTGGTGCTCGCGGGCGGCTGTCGCAGCGAGACACCGCAGCAGCAGCAGACGAAACCGCGGGCCAGCACGGCGACGCCCGCGGCTGACACCGGGCCGCAGTCCGAGGCCGAGGCCGAGGCCGAGTCCGAGTCCGAGGGCGGCGATCCGTTCACGGGCGAGGCCGCCCACGTGATCCCGTTCGCCGATCGAACGAGCATGGGCTACCTGCTGCTGCTCCCGCCCGGCAAGGACAAGCCCGAGCTGCCCACCCGCGAGCGACTGCAGACCCTGGTCGAGCAGGCGTTCGCCGACCGCCGGGGTGACGGCGAGCTCGATCTACTCCTGAGGCTGATCGCAACCTCGCCGCACACCACGGACCTGGCGTTCGGCGGGGATCTCCAGCTGCCGGACTTTGACGAGGACGAGAACGAAGCCGGCCAGCCCAAGCAGTCGGGCGCGGACCCGGCCGACGAGATCAGGGACGCGATCATCGATCCGCCCACCGATCCGGCCGCGGTCGAAGCGGCGGCGGCCAAGGCCGAGCGGCAGCGCGCCTTCGACCTGATCGGTCTGCACATCGAGCTGGTCTCGCTCGGGCTCGGTGAAGACGCGACGATCCCGTCGAGCGTGCTGCGGGATCCGGTGTTGACCCGCGACCTCAGCGAGGAGCAGCGCCGATCGTTGCTCGGCCGATCCTGGGCGCTGCTGCTGCGCGCCGACTACCGCAACCAACACGCGATCCGGGGGCTGCGGCTGCACCAGACCCTGGTCCGGGTGGCCGCCGAGCACTACGGCGCGCTGATCCACGATCCCGACACCCGCGAGACGCTGAGCATCGACGCCTTCACCGACCGGCGCCTGCGCGCGGCCGCGGGCAACATCGCGGATCAGATCGCAACCGTGCCGTTCCCCGATCCAGCCGACGCCGAGCACCTGCGCCTGAGCACCCGCGGCATGCGGCGGTTCGGCTCGGTCGACGTCGAGCTCGCCGGCCTCGAGCCCGAGCCCAACGCCCTCCAGCAGGCCAGCGATCTGATCGCCGGGCTCGCGCTCGCGCTCGCCAAGGAAGCCGAGGTCGACGCCTCGGGGTTCGCGGTCGTGGTGCCCGAAGAGATCGAGATCACCTGCGAGCTGATCCACCAGAGCTACTCGAGCGGCGACTACCGACCAGCCTGCTCGGGCAGCGCGATCGTGCACCTGGTCGAGCGACCACCCGAGGATCACGATCCCAGCGAGCACGTCGTCGCGCGCGTCGTCGCGCCACGGACCCAGAGCGACGCGCCGGACTACGACCACCCCAAGTGGGTGGCGGGCGTGCTCGCGCAGCTGTTTGGCGCGTGACCCGGCGCCGCGCCAACGTCCAGTTATTGGCTCTCTCGTCGCCGACGGCCGCGAAGTATTTTCCTGACATCAATGTCAGGCTCTGCGCGGATCGGTCCCAAACACGCCACATTGGGCATCGAATCCGCGACATCCGTGTCGTGTAAAAACAGCCGCAAATCGCCCCCTAGCAACTGTTTGTCGGCGATGCAGACCCGTGTTAGCCCAGTAGCATCTCGTCCACGCTCGTGGACTTTGGACTTGACGCATGCCCCCCCTCAGCCAGACCTCATGGTCGCTGGCGACCACTCTCGCCCTCGCCTTCGGCGCGGTCGTCACGCTCACCGCGACAGGTTGCTCGTTCGCCGGTGACGCTTCGATCGAGCTCGCCGCCGACAGCGGCGACTACACATCCGGCAACGGCACCGACGGAGGTGACGACGAGACCAGCACCGGGACCGACACCGGCGAGCCCGGCGGGACCGACACTGGCGACGAGAGCAGCACCCACGAACCGCAGACGAGCCCCGAGGACCCCGAGTTCGCGCCTGATCAGTGCGACCCCCAGGCCTCCCACGCGATCATCTACGACCTCGAGCAAGCCAAGGTCGAGGCCGCCGCGGTGCTGGTCAGTGACAGCGTGCTCGCGGGCGACGGCACGGTGCCGGCGATCCCGATGTCGGCCCGCCCGTTCCTCAACCACTTCGAATTCGACTACGCCCCCGCCGACGACTGGGATCCGCAGGTCAGCGGTGAGCTGTGGCAGTCGCCGATGATCAACACCGAGGCGCCCACGCGGTTTCGCCTGCAGTACGCGGTGCGCGGCCCGGCGATGGATCCCGCCCAGCGGCTCGCGGTCGATCTCGCGATCGTCGTCGACCTGGGCGCAGCGATGTCGGGTGATCCGCTCAGCCTCGCCGAAGAGGCGCTGGCGGCGATCGAGTCGGCGTTGCTGCCAGGCGATCGCGTGACGCTGATCGGCGCGGGCAACGAGCCGCTCGTGCTCACGAGCGGCATCGTCGAGGGCGCCGGGATGATGCCGCTGACGGGGCTGGTCGATCAGCAGGACGCCGCCGCGCTCGCGGACATGGGCGCCGCGCTCGAGCTCGCGTACACCAGCATCACGCCTGACTGGGATGGCCAGGGCCAGCCGCGGGTGCTGCTGGTCAGTAACGGACAGTTCGCCGCCGATGACTGGCTCACGACCCTGGTCGGTGATCAGGCCGTCGACGGCCGCTACCTGGTCACCGTGGGTGTCGGTGACGCCAAGTCGTTCGACGACGGGCGGATCAGCGAGCTCGCCCACGCAGGCCGCGGCGCGATGTTGTTCGCCCCCACCGCCGAGCACCTGTGGGTCGACCTGCAGCAGAAGTTCAGCGCCAACTTGCTGGCCGCCGCGACCGAGCTCGAGGTCACCGTGGTCCTCCCGCCCGGTCTGGTCATGCGCCAGCGGGTCGCGGAGCCGAAGCTCGAGCCCAAGGAGCCCGAGCTGGGGATCCTCGCGCCCAACGACGCGCTGGTGTTTCACCACGAGCTCGAGGCTTGTGGCGAGGTCGCCAGCGACGCGGTGATCCGCGTGGAGATCGAGTGGACCGATCCGCTCGCCAAGCAGGCCAAGCAGGCCGTGTGGGAGCAGCCCGTCAACATGCTCAGCGAGGGCTCGTCCAACGGCCAGAAGGCGGCGGCGACGGTCGCCTACGCCCGGGCGCTCCGCAGCTTCCGCGATGGCCTTCCGGCGAGCGAGAGCTACGGCGTGGTGCTGGACGCGATCTCGCACATCTCGGACGCGCTCGAGGCCCAGCCCGACGACGTGGATCTGATCGAGATGTCGTCGGTCATCGCCGCGCTGACCCAGGGGTAGGCCCAGGGATCGCCTGCTCTACGGTTGGGGGTTGGGCTTCAGCGCTTGCGGTTGCGCTTCTTGTAGCGCCGGGCGCCCGCGCGAAGCCGTCGACCCTGCCGCTCGGTGAACGCCGGGTCGAGACCCCGCCGACACGAGCACATCAGGTTGTCGTCGTTGGTGTCGTGCGCGAGCCCAAACGCGTGGCCGAACTCGTGGACCAAGGTGGTGGTGGGTGCGTTGTGGGCCACAGCCACGTACTCACGCGCGCGAATGTCCTTGATCAGCCCGTGGTAGCGCCAGTGCATGCCGCTCACGCGGCGGTCGCCCTTGCGCTTCGAGGTCAGCCGCACCCGGTCGACGAAGAACACGTGCACGGTGCCGTCGCGCGGGGCCCGACGCGCGAGCTCGAATCGATGATCGGGCGTCTCGATCCGGGTTCCGCCGACCATGGGCTGAATCTTCTCGACGTCCAGGTAGATGTCGAAGGCCGCCAGCTCGCGGTTGGCCCGCCGAATCGAGGCGAGGATTCGCCGCTCGCTGACGACGGAACGGCCCTCGTGGGTGGCGACGTGGATCGTCACCGGGACCCGGATCGCACGGTCGCGCGCGCTCGCCCGCGAGGGGACCGCGAGGGTCATGAGCACCAACGCCAGCAGGCCCAGCAATCGCGCGACGAGAGCCTGGTGGGGTCCGTGCTTTCGGCGCTGCTGCGTGGCCATACGACTGGTTTCCACCCCTGAATTTGAGTGTGTGAGCTTCCCGATAATGCGCAAGCTCCCTCACGCATCGTGCTCCTCAACGTCGAAATCCTGGCGCCGATCTGGCCCGCGCAGGGGATGCGTCGGGGGGCGCAACTGTCGATCGCAGATCGATCGTAGATGGGAGGCCGAACCTGCAACGTGCTACCTTGGCGCCATGCTGTCTTTCGGCAACGCCGCGACCTCACCCGAGTTCGTCCCTGGAGACGACGCCCGAGACTGGATCGCAACCGGGATCGTCGACCTCGCCGCCCGGCTCGGCGCCCCCGCCCACCGCCCGCAGCTGCTGACAGACCCCGCGCAGCTGGGCTTCGCCAACACCCCCAGCGACCTCGACTCGCTGTTCGACATGATCTGCGGCGTCCAGGAGGTCGTGGGCCAGGCCGAGGTCGAGCTGACCGTGCTCGAGCTCGACGCCCGCGGCCAGGCCCCGAAGCTGCCCGACCACTACACCAGCCTTGGCGACAGCGGCGGCAAGCTCCTACATACCCTCAAGGGGCCCGACGATTACCTGCTTCTGTTCACCCCAACGGTGTTCAAGGTCCGCGAGCTGCTGTTGGCTGGGATCGCGCGCGAGCTTGGGCGCGTGGCGCTAGACCTCGCGGGGCTGCGACCCGGAACGGATGACGGCGAGATCACGAACGCGACCCTGACCCAGTGGGAGGCCGACGCCGAGCTCGCCGGGATCTTGCTGGGCATGGGGATCTGGGTCGCGAATGGCTCCTACATGTTCGAGAACGCCTGCTGCGGCGGTGGCTGCGGCGTCGACCTCAAGTCGATCCGCGCCGGTCTCTCCATGCCGGAGGCATGCTATGCGCTGGCGATCGACAGCCAGCGCAAGGGCATGCGTCGACGCGCCGTCGTTCGCCACCTCGCGCCCACGCAGAAGGCCGCGACCAAGCAGTGCTGGAGTCATTTGGGTCGCGCGCTGCCCCCCGCGCTGGCGGCCGCCGAGCCAGAGGTTCGCGGCCGGCTGGGCGCCTGACGAGCTACGGACGAGTGACGCGGTCGGCGACGGCCGACACGAGTTCTGAAAGCTGATGCAGAGGCGGATCCGGCGTCCCACGAACTCGTTTCCTCACTGGGGGCACCTCGATGGGGTCCTCGCCAGGAGCGGCGCGTAGTTGGGCGCCGATCTCGGGCGTGTCGAGTAGGTGGACCAAAGGGATGCTCGTACCATCGAGGATCGACGCCTGTTCGGAGACGATGATGAACACCCCATCATTGCCGGCCTTCAGCTCCGCGATGAGTCGCGCGAGCTGCTGCTCGCGGGTCACGAAGCGAGCTCCTCGGCGAAGCGTGCGACGATGTCTCGCAGCAAAGGGTGCACCGCGTACCAATTCGACCCGTTTCGGTACTCCACGATCTGCCCGCCGTCGACCAACGCCAGAAACGTTGGATGTCCCACAGCGATCGAAGTATACGTCCATCAACGCGACGCGGGGACGCCAAGTTCGCTACTCCTCCAGCTCTTCGATCCGGTCCTTCGCGTTCTTGCGCTTCCCGCCGCCGACGCGCACGAGCACGCCCTCTTCCTGCAAGAACCTGCGGATCGTCAGCTCGTCGATGCTCGCGGCCCGCTCGGCCAGGCGCGAGAGGTTGGAGATCATCGGCCCCACGTCCTTGCCGATGTCCTTGATGTCCTCGGACATCTGCTTGAGGTTGTTGGTCGCGACCGCGACGTCGTCGATGACCTGACCGAGCTTGTCCATGCGCTCGGGTGTGAACTCGGCGACCACGCCCTCGACCTTGGCGAGCGCGCTGTCAGCCCGGCCGAGCGTGCGGTCGGCCTTGTCGAGCAGGCCAGGTAGCCGGCTGGCGGTGGTCGCGGTGATCCGATCGAGGTTGCCGATGATCCGATCGATGCGAGGGTCGCTGAGCAGCGCGTTGGTGTTGTCGAGCAGCTGGTGGACGCCGTCTTTGTTCTGCTCGGTGATCTCGCGGATCCCGGTGATCGTGGCGCGGGCGTCGTCGATCGAGGCGGTGATCTCTTCGCGGGTCACGACCGGGGCGCCGCCGTCGTCGCCGGCCGCCTTGGCGACGAGGCCGTCGACCCGGGAGATCAGTGGCTTGAGCGCGGCGCCGATCGAGTCGGTGCCGCCGAGGATCGGCTCGAGCGCGTTGAGGACCTGGTCGACCTCGAAGGTCGAGCGCACGTTGACGATCTCGGCGCCGTCCTGCAGCAGCGGAGCGTCGGGGGTGCCGGGCCGCAGCTCGAGGTATTTCTCGCCGAGCAGGCTCTTGGCGCGCACGCCCGCGATCGCGTCCTCGTGGACCTCGATCTCCGGGTCGAGCAGCAGCACCAGGTGGGCGTCGTCGCCCTTGGCCTCGATCTGCTCGACGACGCCGACCTTGACCCCCGCGAGCTTGACCGCGTTGTTCTCGACCAGCCCGGCCGCCTCGTCGAGCGTGACCATGTAGCGCTTGCCATCGCGGCCCCCGAGCGCGCCGACGTTCTGGGCGAGCCATAGCAGCAGCCCGACGGTGATGATGACGAAGGCGCCAAGGAAGATGTACTTGCGGTTCACGGGCTCAGACAACCTTGATCGGACCGACGGTCGCGCGGGTGAAAAATTGCTCGAGGGCGGGGTGGTTCTCGGCGAACACCCGCTCGGCGGGGCCAAAGGTCACCAGCTTGCCGTTGGCCAGCATCCCGATCGTGTCGGCGACCTTGCGGGCCTCGGCGGTGTCGTGGCTGATGATGATGAAGGTCATGCCGAGCGTGCGGTGCAGCTCGAGGATCAGCTCGTCGAGGGTCGCCGACATGACCGGATCCAGGCCCGACGAGGGCTCGTCGCACAGCACGATGTCGGGATCGATCGCGATCGCCCGGGCAAAGGCCACGCGCTTGCGCATGCCGCCGGACAGCTCGCTGGGGAATTTTTGCTCGGCGTGGGCGACCCCGACCCGCGCGAGCCGATCCGAGACCTTCTCGTGGATCGCCTGCTCGCTCAGATCCGTGTGCAGGCGCATCGGGAACGCGACGTTGTCGAACACGGTCATGTCGTCGAACAGCGCGCCGTCCTGGAACAGCATGCCAAACCGACGCCGGACCGCGAACAGCCGCTTGCGATCCGCGGCCCGCTTCTCGTCGAGCGCGGCCACGTCCTCGCCGAACACCAGCACCCGGCCCTGATCGGGCTGCAAGAGCCCGACCAGGCAGCGCAGCAGCACCGACTTGCCGGTGCCCGAGGGCCCGAGCATGACGGCAATTGATCCGCGCTCGATCGTGAGGCTCACGCCGTCGAGCACGGTGTGGTCGCCAAACGACTTGCTGACGTTGTCGAGCACGACGGCCGGGACGTCGCTGGGCGTGGGGGTGAGATCAGCCATAAATGAGCCAGGACAGGATCAAGTTGACGACGATGCACATGACGGCGCCGTGCACGATCGCCAGGTTGGTTGCGATGCCCACGCCCTCGGCCCCGTCGCGCTTGGCCACGGTGTAGCCGTGAAAGCACGAGATCACGGCGACCAGCCAGCCCATGACCAGGCCCTTGAACAGGCCAGTGCCGATGTCGGCCAGGCCAACCTGCTCCTGGACCTGGGTGACGAAGCTGCCGGGGTCGAGGCCGAGCTGCCAGACCGCGCCCGCGTACGAAGCCGCGAGCCCGACCACGTCGGCGTACCCACACAGCAGCGGCAGCGCGAGCGTGACCGCCCACAGCCGCGGGGCCACCAGGTAGTGGACCGGGTCGACCGCCATGACCTCGAGCGCCTCGATCTGCTCGCTGATCCGCATGTTGGCCAGGCTCGCCGCCAAGTTGGCGCCGATCCTCGCGCCGCACACGACCGCCGCCATGACCGGGTACAGCTCGCGCACACCACCGACGCCCGCGAACATCCCGAGCAGATCCTGACCACCGAACCGCTCGAACGAGCCGTAGCTCTGCACGCTGAGGTTGAGCCCGGCGAAGATCGTGAGCATGGTCAGCAGCGCGAGCGAGCCCCAGCCGGCGTCGACGAGCTGGGTGACCAGGACATCGCGCGGGGGCAAGCGGGTGAACTGAATCCGCAGCGCCAGGCCGACGAAGCGCACGAACGCGGCGCCCCTGCGGACCAGGTCGGTGACCAGCTCGGGGATCACGTGCATCTACAGCCCGGCCCCCAGCAGCGCCATGCTCACGGCGTAGTCGACCAACAAGATCAGCACGATCGTGCTGACGACGGTGTCGTTGGCGGCCTTGCCCACGTCGGCCGCGCCCTTGCCCACGTTGAGGCCCAGGTAGCCGGCGATCAGCCCGACCCCGAGCCCGAACAGCGAGCACTTGCCGAGGCCGATCCACAGATCCGCCGGGGTGATCTGGGCGGTCAGGTGCTCCATGAAGGCGCCGTGGTCGACGCCGCCGATCGGGACCGCGAACACCCAGCCCGAGAACACCCCGAGCAGGTTGGTCAGCACGCTGAGCAGCGGCGCCACGATCACGCAGGCGAGCACCCCGGGTACGACCACGAACCGGACCGGATCCACGGACATGACCGCGAGCGCGTCGATCTGCCCGCGCACTTTCATGGTGCCGATCCGCGCGGCGATCGACGAGCCCGCCTGCGCGGCGACCATGACCGAGGCCAGCGCGGGGCTGTACTCGCGGAAGATCGCCGTGCCCAGGAAGCTCGAGAGCATCCGCTCGGCCCCAAACAGCTTGAAGATCGAGATTCCCTGCAACGAGATCACCGCGCCGACCGGCGCGACCGCCAGGCTGACCGGGATCACGCAGCGCTTGGCCAGCACGTTCATCATCCGCAGCGTCTCGCCCAGGTACACCGGTGGTGTGAAGGCCGAGCGCGCGACCTGACCGGCGAACATGACCAGAGCGCCGAGGGTGTGAAGCGAGCGCAGGAGCTTGTCCATGGCGTGCGGCGTGCGATGCGGTGGGTGACCCGGAGCGGCCACCGACGAGATCAGATCAGCCCGACTCGCCGAGGCCGTGGGCTCGCGGCCCCCGCGGTGTGCTCGACGACGCCCGCACCCATCCCGGCGTTTGTAACAGTCCGCCCGCCTAGCGCGCCACAAGAGGTCACACACCGCGGCGCTCGGGCGGTCGGATCAGGCAAATTTGACTTGAATCGAGCGCTTAGACAAAACCAGCGGGTGCTTCGGGCGCCGACATCCGGGATCCGCGGCCTCGCTGGAGTGTTGTGCACGCTCGCGCTCGGCTGCGGGGTGGTGACTTGCGGAGAGGCACCCTCGCGGGTCCCCGGCGCGAGCGCGCTGGTCGGTCAGGTCGATCCGGTCACGCCCAAGGCCGCGCCACCAGGCACCGAGGCGAGCGACGAGCACGAAGTCCTGCCCGCCTACACCGACGAGGCGCTCGCGGCCCGGGTCAGCGCCCAGCGGGTGCTGCTGGGCAACGACCTGTTCGAGGACATCGAGGGCAACCCGGTCGCCCCGCGGATCGAGCTGATGGCGGAGGACGAGGCTGCCGGCTCGATCGACGATGACATTCTGCTCTCGCTGCCAGGCTCGGGTGGGTTCGGCCTCGGCGGCGCGGCCGGGAGCGGGAGCGAGACCGCGGCCAACGGCAACGCGCTCGGCCTCTACGCGCCGATCGAGAACCCCCGCGATGACCCGGCGCTCGCGCACTTCCACGCGGCCCTGAGCGCGCTCGCGGCCGGCACCGACGACGACGGCAAGGTCCGGGTGCTCGTCTACGGGGCCTCGCACACGCAGGCCGACATCTACCCCGGGTACTTTCGGGCCTACCTGCAGAGCCGGTTCGGCGACGGCGGGCAGGGCTTCGTCTCGCTCAATCGCGTCAACAAGTGGTACCGCTACCAGGACTGGTCGATCGAAGAGACGCGCGGCTGGAAGTCCGAGTACGCCCAGCGCCAGAGCTCGCGCAAGGACGGGTTCTACGGGCTGCTGGGCGCGAGCGGCAGCAGCGACAGCAAGCGCGACAACACCAAGATCGTCCCGCGGCACGAGCTCGCGGTCGCCAGCGAGTACGAGCTCTACTACCTCGCGCAGCCGGGCGGCGGCTCGCTGCGGTTGTTCGCCGACGGCAAGAAGATCGCGACGGTCGACACTGGCAAGCAAGACGGCAAGTCGGTCACCAAGCCGGCGGCCGGCTACTACGCGTTCACGCTCGACGAGGGCCCCCACGAGATCGAGGTTCGGGTCGTGGGCGACGGCGAGGTCCGGCTGTTTGGGCTCGACATGGAGCGCGCGAGCTCGGGCGTGGTGATCGACACGCTGGGGATCTCGGGCACGCGCGCCGCCAACATGCTCCACTGGGACCAGGACGTCTGGACCAGCAACATTCAGCGCCGCGACCCGGATCTGTACACGCTGTTCTACGGGACCAACGAGGCGACCGACGAGAACCAGTCGATGGCCAGCTACCGGGCCAACCTGCGCGAGGTCCTGACTCGCCTGCGCGCCGCCGCCCCCGAGGCCAGCTGCTTGATCATTGGCCCCGGTGACTTCCCGCGCGAGATCGAGGAGGACGTCTGGATCCCCCGCCCCCGGGTGGCCGAGATCGTCGAGGCCCAGCGCGACATCGCCTACGAGATGGGCTGCGGGTTCTGGGACACGCTCGCGTTCATGGGCGGCGTGAACTCGATGCACGAGTGGGCGACCTCCCGCCCCCAGATGGCCAGCCGCGACCACATCCACTTCACCAAGCGGGGGTACGTCCGCCTGGGGATGGCCGTGATCGACGCGATGATGGCCGACTTCGATCGCGGCAGTCACTAATTTCCCGCGCAGGCGCGCGGTCAATTCTGATAGACCGGGGCATGGCGCGACGACTCGTCTCCATGCTCAGCCTGGCGGTGCTCATGAACCTCGGCGGTTGCGCCGACGACCCGGGAGCCGACGACTTCGGACCCGACGACGGAGCCGACGCCGCCGGGGCCGACGACGCTGACGGGTTCAACGCGCACTGCGAGCCGCAGGCTGACTGGGATCCCGCCTGGGCCCAGTACGAGTCCGACGTGTTGGGTATCGTCAATGCGCGTCGCGCCGAGGGTGCGAGTTGCGGCGGTGAGACCTTTGCGCCGACCGGGCCGATGGTCGCGGAGGCGCAGCTGCGCTGTGCGGCGCGACTGCACTCCCAGGACATGTTCGTGCAGATGTATTTCGACCACACCAACCTCGACGGCGAGAGCCCGTGGGATCGGGTCGACAAGACCGACTACGACGGGTTCGCGTCGGGCGAGAACATTGCGCAGGGCTACCCAGATCCGACAGCAGTCATGGATGGCTGGATGAACAGCCCAGGCCACTGCGCCAACATCATGAACGCTGACAACACCGAGATCGGCATTGGCTTCCACGGCGGCGACAACCACTGGACGCAAGTCATGGGCCGTCGCTAAACGCCCCACTCACCGACCGTCGCGATCGCGCTCCGGGTTGTTCCTGACAAACTCGACGGTCGAGCGCTCGAATACGCTCTAAACCTGCCGAACCTGGTGTGCTGTTTGAACAACCCGCGCGTGGTGTTCTGATAGGGTTGGGCCTGGATGGCCCAGGAGTTCGTCATCGCGGGGCGCTATGTGCTCAGTGAACAACCCGAGCTCCTACTCGGCCGCGGCGGGATGGGGGAGGTGTATCGCGGGCGCGATCGCGAGACGGACACACCAGTAGCAATCAAGGTGCTGCGGGCCGATCGAATCGCCCGCGCCGACGAGGCCGCGCGCGTGGGGGTGCTGCTCGAGCGCTTCAAGCGAGAAGGCGAGATCTTGCGCGAGCTCGCGCACCCCAACATCGTCCAGATGCTCGCGGTCGACGTCGTCGACAACCGGCAGTTCCTGGTCATGGAGTACGTCAACGGCGGCTCGCTGCGCGAGCGCCTGGACACGGGCCAACAGCTGACGGTCGTGAAGGTCTTGCAGATGGCGCTCGAGGTCGCCGACGCGCTCAGCCGCGTCCACCACCTCGGCATCGTCCATCGCGATATCAAGCCCGACAACATCTTGTTGATGGCCGACGGCACGCCGCGGGTGACCGACTTCGGCGTCGCTCACCTCGCGAGCGTGTCACCGGTGACCGGGGCGGGAGCGATCCTCGGCACGCTCGACTACCTCAGCCCCGAGGCTTGCAACGGGCTGCCGGTCGACGCCCGCAGCGACATCTGGTCGTTCGGCGTGGTGCTCTACGAGATGCTCGTCGGCCGAACTCCGTTCTTGGGCGACACCGCGGTGATGACGGTCGCGGCGATCAGCTCGAGCCCGACGCCGCCGATCGAGCGCGTCGGCGAGGAGCTGCCCGGCGCGCTGGTGCGGCTCGTCAACCAAATGCTGGTCAAGGAGCGAGACGAGCGGACCAGCAGCGCCCGCAAGGTCGCCGCGGAGCTCGAGTCGATCCTCGTCGAGCTCGAGCGACCGCCGCCCAAGCTGTCCCGCAAGCCGTCCGATCCCACGCTCGGCGGTACGATCGACAGCGCGCAATTTCAGGTCCCGCCCCCGCTGGCCTCGGAGGATCCACGGATCTCACCCGAGCGCCGCACCGAGCTGCGCTTGCTCGAGAAGGTCCACCGACACTGGATCGCGGGCGTGCTCGAGCAGGCCAACGCCGAGCGAACCCGGATGCGGCTGCCCGCGCGGCGCTGCTACGAGAAGATCGAGCTGCCCTGGGAGCACCTCGGCGCGGCGTTTCGGGATCGACAGCTGCTCGACATCGGCAGTGATCCCGTCGAGGTGTTCGACGCCACCGATCGCGCGCTGTTGATCCTCGGCGAGGCCGGCGGCGGCAAGTCCACGCTGCTGCTGGAGCTGACCAAGACCTTGCTCGAGCGCGCCATGGCGCAGCCTCGCGATCCGCTGCCCGTGGTCTTGAGCCTCAGCTCGTGGACCCAGCAGAGCGGGGACCTGTCCAACTGGATCGTCGACGAGCTGGTCGCCAAGTATCAGCTCCCGCGCCGCCTGGGTCGGGCGTGGCTCGAGTCCGAGCGGCTGCTGTTGCTGCTCGACGACTTCGTGGGCGAGGTGCCCGGCTGCGTGTTGGCGATCAACGAGTTTCGCGAGCAGCACGGCATGTCCGGGCTCGTCGTCTGCGGCCGCACGGAGACCCACGCGGCCAGTGACGGAAAGCAGCTGCGGCTCGGTGGCGCGATCGAGCTGCTCTCACCAACAGAAGACGAAGTCGAGCGCGCGCTGGGACAGGTCGAGCCCAAGCTGATCGAGATCCTCGAGCAGGATCCCGCGCTGCGCGAGCTGGTCCGCTCGCCGCTGATGCTGACCTTGTTGCGGGGAGTGTTCGCGAGCCGCGGCGACAGTGGCGACGGGGCAGAGAGTGACAGTGACTCGTCAACCACCGGCCGGGGACTGCGGGCCGGTACCGGTGACGGGCGACCCTTGCGCGAGCGACTGTTCGCCAGCTTTGTGAGTCGCTCGCTGCACCGCGGGCCACCGGGGCTAGACCGCCCCACGGTCTGCGCGCAGCTCAGCGAATTCGCCGCGGGCATGTCGGCCAACAACCAGCGCATGTTCTTGATCGAGCAGCTTCAGCCGAGCTGGCTGCGAACGCGGGCGCAGCAGTGGCTGTATCTCGTGCTCACCCGCGGGTTCGCTGTGCTGTTCATCAGCTGTTCGATCTGGCTGGTCCACGAGCTGTTGAAGCGATTTGGCATGCCGACGCCGCTCAGCCTCGCGCACATCGAGGGCGCGCGCGCGCTGGGTCTGCCCAACACGCTCGGCGAGCTGATCACGCTCGCGCTGATCGGGCTGATCGCGACCCCCGCGCTGGTGCTGACTGACGGGCTGGTCTACGAGCACCGCCGCAAGCTGGGTCCGCCGGCCTCCCAAGAGTTCGATCTCCGGCTCGTGGCGGCTCGGCTGGCCGTGCTGTTCATCGTGTTCGTCGCGCTGCTGCAGACCGTGGACAGTTGGGTCGGCGCAATCAGCACTGTATCTATTGTATTGATCCTCAACATTTTCATGCTGGTCCAGCGCGGCTCACCCAGCTTCAGCTCCGAGATTCAGCCGGTCGAGGCGCTGGGTTGGTCGTGGGGCCAGGCCGCCAAGTGGGGCGCTCTCGCGCTTCCTCTGAACCTCGGGCCCGCGGCGTTCTTGTGGTGGATCGACTACCCAAGTCAGATCATCTCGTTTGTCGTGGTCACGGGCGTCTTGTTCGTGTTCGTCTGCGCGGGGCTGCAGCACCGCGAGCTCGACGCCCGCAGCAAGCCCAACCTGGGCACCAAGCTCTCGATGCGAAACGCCGCGATCGCCAGCCTGCTGGTCAGCGGCGCGCAAATTCCGCTGTACCTGGTCTGGTGGCGTGATCCCGGGACCGTGGTCGTGGGCGTGATGACCGCTGGCCTGGTCACCGCGCTGAGCTTTGGGCTGCTGTCCGTCTGGCAACACGTCACGCTGCGCCTGCTGCTGGCTCGAACCACCCAGATACCGCTGCGTGTCGAGGAGCCCCTGGATCACGCGATCGCCTGCGGGCTCATGCGGCGCGTCGGTGGGGGATACATGTTCACGTCCCCGTTGCTGCAGGATTACTTTGCAAGCCTGGCGACGGGTCAGGAGACGAGTTCATAGCGCCGTCATTGTGTCCTTGGATACGTAAGGAACAGACTATCGGCGTGGTGAATCGATTGCGGCCATCTCTTCATCTTTTTAGTGTATACTCGACTACTGTTTCCTCAAGTGCTGGACCCTGTCATGCGACCCGTTCGTGTCCTCCCCGCAACTGATGTCGCCCACCTCGCGCGAGACGAGTCGCGTCTGCTGCGATTGGCGGTCCCCTGGCACTGGAAGTCTCCGGTCAGCATCAGCCCCCACGCGGGCGCGGCCGCGGCCGCGATCCTCGAATGGTTCGAGCAGCTCGGGTGCACGGCCGCCGAGCTCGACCGGGCCGAGCGGTTCGACATTGGCGGCTATGTAGGTATCCCGTTCCCGACCCTCGATTGCGAGCAGACTACCCGGATCGGCAAGTACCTGGCGTTGTGGTTGCTGTGGGACGACGTCCACGTCGAGCAACTCTCCAACGACTGGCGGATCGACGCGGCCGCGGTGCTCGGCAATCGCCGGCCACCAGGCCTCACCCGCTTCGACGAGGGCTGGTGGCAGCTCATGCAGGAGTTCCGGGTCAACCGCAGCCCCACGTGGATCCGCCGCCTGTGCGACGCGATGCAGCAATGGAGCGACGCGGCCGCCGCCGAGGCCGCCGTCGCGTTCCATCACCACGAGACCGGCGAAGTACCCCCCTTCGCCGACCAGCTCGAGCGGCGGATCGCAACAATCGGAATGTATGGCACCGCGTGCCTGCTCGAAGAGATCCACGATGACGAGCCACCAATCGCATTTCACGCTCACCCGATCGTGCAGATGCTGCAATACCTGTCCAGCAAGATCGTCGGGCTCGGGAATGACATGTTCAGCCTCGCCAAGGACTGCGTGGAGAACCAGCTCAACCTCGTGTCCACGCTCATGCACGAGTCGTCGGTCGGGGTCCGCGACGCGCTCGCTATGTTGGTTCGCCTGCACGACGAAGCGCTGGTCCAGTTCGACCACCTCGCAGCCCAGATCGAGCCATGGGCCATCAGGATCTACCCGGGCGCCGAGCGCTGGGTGCAGGATCTGCGGGTCGCGTCGTTGGGGTTCAGCCTGTGGGAGTCGCAGGCACCTCGCTACCTGGCCCACCAGATCGTCGACAACGAGCGGGTGTTGCTCCCGCGCTTCTCGTACCTCGACCAGCCCCAGCCAAAACCACAGGCCCAGCCAAAACCACAGATCGTCGAGGCGTTTGGGCCACTCGCGGCTGGCCACGACTGCCGCTGAGCGCCCGCTCAGAACCGCAAGATCAGCCCCGCCTGCCCGCCGTTGCGCCCCGCCGCCAGCGTGGGGGTGAGCTGCACGCCAGCGCGAACGGGGATCCCCCACGCCTCGTTGAATTCGCGGCGCCGCTTGCTGCCGGCCACCAACATGCCGATGCCACCGCCAGCCGTGCCGAGCCCGACCAGCAGCAGAGGCAGGCTGATCGCCACGTAGGAGACCGAGATCGCCATCATCACGGTGCCGGACAGCGCCAGGACCGAGCCCATGGTGAGCATCACGATCCCGCCCCCGTGCAGACCCCGGCCGTCCTGCAGCGGTCGCTGACCCACGGGGATGTCGCTGCCGGAAGGCGAGGAAGACGACGACGTCGTCGACTCTGGCCGCATGCGCACGCCAGCGATCTCGGCCTTGGGCACCGAGACCACGGTCCCGTCGGCTGCACGCGCGATCGCGAGGTCGGCGCTGGACTGGGCGACGACCGTGCCCCCGACCGAGGCTCCGTCTTTCATCTGCAGGGCGACCTGCTTGCCGAGCAGGCCCTGCCACAGGGTCGAGCCCGTGAGCGTGAGGCTGTCGCCGCCGATCCGCGGCGCGGGGGCGGCTGGCGGCGCGGCCGTGGGCGGCGGCGCAGCTGTCGGTTGCGCGGCGGTGGGCGGCGCGTCAGTTGGGGGAGCTGGCTCGGCCGCGGGCGCGGGCGCGGCGTCCTTGGGCAGCTTGGGCGGCGCGAGCATGAGCGCCTGATCGAGCCCGGTGAGCTGGTCGAGGCGCTCGAGCTGGCCGAGGTCTGGACCGATCCCCGGACCGAGGCCCGAGAGGCCTGGCCCCGCGTGGGCCAGCATCGGGCTGACCAACAGCGGCAGCGCACCCGCCACGGCGATCAACCCACGCCGCACCTGGGTGGCCAAGCTGCGCTCGAGCCGACCGCCGGGGCCGGCGTCGAGCAGCTCACCGCGCAGGTCGTCCTTCATGTGCCAGTCGTGCGTGGGCACGTGATCCAGCGCGTGGACGCCCAGCGGGATCCCAAATCGTGGGGTCTCGCAGCTGAGGATCACCCGATCGCCCATGATCTCGCGGATCTCGCTGATCTCGCTGATCGCGTAGTGGCTGCGCGCGATCGCGTCGGCGACCAGGATCTCGGCGAGGCCAGCGTGGCGCTGCGCAGACGAGCGGGGCGCGGCGCGATCGAAGTCCCGGATCGTCGCCGGGCGATCGATCCACTCGGCCTCACGGCAGCGGAGATCCAGAGCGGGCAGAGGCGTGGGCGTCATCGAGGTCATGGCGGGTCGCAGTCGTGCCCCGGCTGGGGCTTCGGTGGGTAGTCTGCCAGAGCGAAGATCGGTTCAGGAGAGTTTTGGACGGTCGATCTCGGCGAGCATCTCTTGGGCCGCCGCGACCCGGGCCCTGGCCTCGTGCGCGAGCAAGCGAGGCCGCAGGCGGGCGTCGGTGTCGTTGAGCGTGGCCAGGAACGCGGCACCCAGCGCGCGCCCGCGATGGATGTGATCATAGAGCTCGTCGAACACCTCGATGTCCTCGGCGTCGACCTGGGGGTCGGCGGGCGTCGGCGGGCAGGCCTGCACGGTCTGGCGCTCCGGTCGGACGACCTCGACCGCGCGGGCTTGGTCGCCGCGGCCGAGCCAGCTCAGGACCTCGGCGATCGCCTTGTCGGGGTCTTCGAGCAGCGACTGGTACGAGCACACGTGGGCCGCGTAGCGCCGGGTGGCGATGTCCCGCAGCAGCCCAAAATTATCGACCCACCACTCGAGCGCGGGCGGGAGCTCGTGGCGCAAGATCGCCTCGTGCGACTCCAAACCGGCTTGCTCGCGGTGAAGCTCGCGCAAGCGCGTGCGCGAGACCGCGAACTGCCGCCACTCACGGACAGTCCCGATCACCCGATCGACGTAGGCCAGATCGCTGCGCACCAGCCCCGGAACCATGATCTTGACCGCGTGAAAGTTGGTCTGATCCGGGAACAGGAACGCCCCCGTCAGCGGGTGGGGGTTGGTCCGGTAGTAGATCCCGCCGAGCAGCTGCGACTCCCAGAACCCGTCAGGGTTGGCGCTGGCCAGCAGCGCCCGCCAGTCACCTGGGAACGCCTCACCGATCGCCTCGAACCCGGCCGCCACGAGGATCTGCATCCACATCGAGGTGCCCGATCGGGGCGTGCCCGTGACGATCAACATCGCCAGCAGTAGACCACGCCCACGCGCGCGACAAAAGCCACGGCTCGCCGCTCTATACTCGCGGGCATGGCCGAGTCTTCGCCACCGCCCGGTTCGCCCCCGCACAAGCGAACCCCCGCACAACGCGCTGCGCGGGCGTTGATCAAGGGGATCCTGCCGCGGCCCAGCCGGTCGTCGAGGTTCGTCCGCTACTCGCTGTATGCATTCGTGATCGCCTTTGCGATCCTGGTCTCGGCCGCGTCGCTGCCCGTTGTCGGTCGCTGGCTGCGAGATCACACGATCGGCCCGCTGCCGGCCAACCCCAGCCTCGGCCTCTCGCTCGAGGGGATCGCCAACGCGATCGACTTCCTCGGGGTCCTGTTCATCGGCGGCGCCGTGTTCTCGTCGCAGATGGCCAAGTTCGTCCAGGACCGGGCGATCGACTACGAGCACGCGATGACGACCGCGTTCGGAGTCGACAGCTACGAGATCTCGACCGAGATCGACGCCTCGATCGCCCGGATCGACGGCCTGATCGAGCGCGCGGCGTGGGCCGGGTTTGGGCGCACGGTCTGGGACGGCTGGAAGGAAGCGCGGCGGCTCTACTTCATGATCTTCGACCTGCCCGGGCACTATGGCCGCTACGCCTGGACCATGGTCGTGACCCGGTTCCCCGGCGGGTTCTTTGGGCTGCTCGCGTTCCTCACCTTCGGCTCGAGCGCCGCGCTCAAGACCGCCAAGCTCTGGGTCGACATGGGCCCCTCGTAGATCGGACGAGGGCGCTCTAGAACAACCAGTCGCGCCAGGGTGGCGGGATCTCTTCGAGCCCCAGCGCCGTGCGAGTGGGTGGCATCCAGCGCGGGCGCAGCGGTCGGACATAGAGCGGCATGTTGGCCTCGTCTGGGGTCCGGCCGCCCTTGCGCAGGTTACAGGGCGAGCACGCGGTGACGATGTTGTCCCATGACGTGGGCCCGCCCCGGTGCCGGGGGAGCACGTGGTCCAACGTCAGCTCGCGGCGAGACGGCCGGTTGCCACAGTACTGACAGGTGAAGCGATCCCGAACGTGCACACCCTCTCGCGAAAATCGGACGATGTACTGCTGCGGTCGGTACGGTCCGAGCAACCGCACGACGGCGGGCGCTGCGTACTCGCGCGTGACCGTGCGGATCGGTCGCTCGTGAGCCGCAACCATCTCGACCTTGCCCAGGAAGCTCATGCAAATCGCTCGCTGCCACGGGATCACACGTAGCGGCTGATAGCCCTGATCGAGCAGCAAGGTGTCTTTGGCAGTCACGATACTAACGATGCGGTGGCCGCGATCTTGGGTCCGGCCCGCTCGGTCGTGAGCGCGTGCGGGGCTGGACCCGGGCTTCTTGGCCGTTTTGGCCGCGCCCAATTGAGGAAGGTTGGCATGGCGTTCGCTCGGTGTTCGGCGCCAGGACTGTAGCACTCGCATTCGCACTCGTCCTATCCGGATTGTCGGCGCCACGCCGTCGGTGGTGCAATGCTTGGTGTCGCTTGCCGGGGGGCAGCGCGCGACAGGTTGAGACCTGGACTCGAATGTAGGCAAACGTGGGCTGGCGCCGTGGTCCGCCGTCCTGGTACAGGACAATCGTGCGCTGGACCCCCCAGACCCTCGCTGACGCGGCCGGTGGCCGCCTGCTTCGCGCTGGTGATCGACCGATCGCGGCGGCCTTCATCGACAGTCGAGCTCCCCGGGCGGACGCGCTGTTCGTGCCGGTCATGGCCGCGCGAGACGGGCACGACTTCATCGCCGCGGCGGCCCAGGCGGGCGCCAGCGCGACCTTGTTGAAGGCGGGGCGGAGCCTGCCCCCGGGCGCCGAGCGGCTCACCGTGGTCGAGGTCGACGACACCCTCGCGGGGCTGAGTTCACTCGGGCGTCACGCTCGCGATCAGATCTACGGACCGGTCGTTGCGATCACCGGGAGCAACGGCAAGACCACGACCCGGGCCCTGGTCGAGGCCGCGCTCGCGACCCGCTTTGCGCCGGTGACCTGCACGCGCGGCAACCTCAACAACCACCTGGGTGTACCGCTGACCCTGGTCGACGAGCCCCACGCAGCGGCGGCGGCGGTCCTGGAGCTGGGCATGAGCGCGCCGGGAGAGAACGACCACCTCGCGCGGATCGTGCGGCCGAGCGTGCACGTGATCAGCTCGATCGCGCTCGAGCACCTCGAGTTCATGGGCTCACTCGAGAACATCGCGGCGGCCGAGGCCGAGCCGATCCCCCACCTGCGGCCGGGTGCCGACGGGCACCCGCCCGCGCTGGTGGTGCCCGCCGACGAGCCGAGCTTGCGGGCCCACCTGCCTCCACCCGAGTCGGGCGTCCGCGTGCTCCGGGTCGGGCCTGGCGCTGGCGCCGACGAGCTGCTCGATGTCGCGATCACCGAGGTCGAGGTCGGCGTTCGGACCCGCGCGGTGCTGCAGCTGCGCAGCGGCGAGCGACTCGAGCTGCGGCTCGCCAGCTTCGGGGCCCACAACGCGCGAAACGCCGCGAGCGCGGTGGCGGTCGCCGTCCACCTCGGCTTGCCGCTGGCGCCGCTGGTCGACGCGCTCGAGGCTGTCGCGCCGGTCGGTGATCGCGGCCGGCTGCAGCAGCTCGGCCCGCACTTGCTGATCGCGGACTGCTACAACGCCAACCCCGGGTCGATGATCGCGGCGCTCGACAGCCTGGCGCGGCTGCGAGCGACGCGGCCCGGTCCGTTGCTCGCGATCCTCGGTGACATGCTCGAGCTCGGGCCTGCCCAGGCTCAGCTCCATCGTGAGATCGGCGCTCACGCGGCGCAGCTGGGCGTCGACGCCGTGCTGGGGTTTGGCCCGCTGGCGCAGGAGATCGTCGCGGCCGCCGACGCGGCTGGGGTTGCGGCCACGCATGTGTCGGGTGAGGCCGGCAGCGTGGAGGCGGCGGTCGCGTGGATCCGCGCGCAGCTGGGCGAGACCAACGACCCCGGCGCGGTGTTGTTCAAGGGCAGTCGGGGCATGCGACTCGAGCGGATCGTCGCCGCGCTCGCGGACTGAACCGCTCAAAACCAGCAAATTATGGTTGCTGCGGCCGGTTCGCGCGATGATGGGTCGGTGAGGCGGCGACGATGACGAAGCGGGTGGTGATCGTGCCGCGCTGGGGTGGCCACGGCCAACACGACTGGTACCCATGGTTGCGCGCGCAGCTGGCCGAGGATCCGGGCGCCGGCTTGCAGGTCGAGGTCGTCGAGCTGCCCAACCCCGACGCCCCGGTGATCGAGCAGTGCGTCGCCGCGCTGCAGTCGGCTTTGGGCACGCGCGCCGAGGATCTGCGCTCGACCCTGCTGGTCGGTCACAGCGTCGGCTGTCAGGCGCTGCTGCGCTATCTCGCGGAGCTGCGCGCCAGTGACTCCGGCGGGGGCGGCGACAGCGAGCGACCGGTCGGGCCCGAGCACCTGCTGTGCATCGCCGGCTGGTGGGTGGTGGACGAGCCGTGGCCGTCGATCCGCCCGTGGATCGACACCTCGATCGCGCTGCCCTCGTTGCAGTCCAACACGGCCGGCGGCGTGACGGTGCTGCTCTCGAGCGACGATCCCTTCACCAGCGACTGGCGGACCAACAAGGCCACCTGGGAGCAGCGCCTGGACGCCGACGTTCGCGTGATCCAGGCCGGCCGGCACTTCAACGGCGCCCAGGAACCAGCCGTCCTCCAGCTCGTACGCGAGCGCCTCACCTGAGCCCGGCCAGTCTAAAACAGCTTTCCGGGGTTGAGGATCCCGAGCGGGTCGAAGATCTGCTTGATCGCTCGCATCGCGGCGATCTCCATCGCGCTGCGGGTGTGACCGAGATACTCGCGCTTGAGCAAGCCGATCCCGTGCTCGGCCGAGACGCTGCCCTGAAACTCGCGCACGAGCCCGTACATGGTCGGGTCGAAGCCGTGGCAGCGCCGCAGGAATTCTTCGAGGCTCACGTCTGCGGGCCGCAACAAATTTAGGTGCAGGTTGCCGTCGCCGACGTGACCAAAGCACAGCGCCGGGATCTCGGGCAGCGCGGCGGCCACGGCCTCGCGCCAGCGCGACATGAAGCGCGCGACCTCGCGAACCGGCACCGCGACGTCGGCCTTGTGCGGCGTGTGTCCGTGCAGGGACTCGGAGATGTCCTCGCGCCATGCCCACAGCTCCTGGGCCTGGGTCTCGGTCTGAGCGACGACCGCGTCGAGCAGCTCGTCGGCCTCTTGCGCCTCGCCCAACAGCTCCATCAGCGCGTCTTGGGTCGACTCGCCATCGCCGTCGTGCTCGACCTCGATCAACACCTGCATCGGGCCAAGCTGCGCGAGCGGGCCGGCCTGATCGACCCCCCGGTGGGCGACGACGTGCTCGACGCAGCCGCGGTCAAAGCACTCGAACGCCGACAGGGTCAGCGACGACCCACGCAGGCGCGCGAACAGCTGCGACAGCGCCGCGTCGCTCGCGAGCGAGCAGATCACCACCACGTGACCCGCGGGCGGCTGGGTCAGCGAGAGCGTGGCCTCGACGATCAACCCCAGCGTGCCTTCCGAGCCGATGAACAGCTGGCGCAGGTCATACCCGGTGTTGTTCTTGACCAGCGCGCCCCCGAGCGACAGCCGCTGACCGTCGGCGAGCACGACCTCGAGCCCCGCGACCCGCTCGCGGGTCAGGCCGTGGCGGATGACCTTCACGCCGCCCGCGTTGGTTGCGATCGTGCCGCCGATCTGGGCCGACCCCTTGGCCGCGAAGTCGACTGGATACGTCAGGGCGTGGGCCACCGCCGCGTCTTGCACGGCCTGGACCGTGGCCCCGGCCTGGCAGCGCAGCAGTCGGCTCGGCCCGTCGACCTCGAGGATCGCGCTCAGGCGCTCGAGTGACACGACCAGCTCACCGTTGGTCGCCGTCGCGGCGCCGGTCAGCCCGGTGCGGCCGCCCGAGGGGACGATCGCTACCCGGGCTTCTGTGCACAGCCGCGCGATCGCCTGGACCTGCTCGATCGTGCGTGGCAACGCGATCGCGCCCGGGGCCACCGGCCAGCCGCCCCTGCAGCGATCGCTGCCGTAGTAGGCCAGGTCGTCGCCCTCGATGATGACGTCGTCGCCGATCAGGGCGCGCAGACGCTCTACGAAGCCGTCGTCATCGGCGCGTCGAAAGCCTTGGTGGGGGGACATCTCGGGCGAAGCTACATCGAACCCACGCGCAGCCGTGGGTGGCTCGCGCGGCTCGAGACCGTGGTCGCCGGCGATTTCATGTGTTAGGTTTGTCGGGTTTGACCCCCGGCGGCACCGCCGACGTCGAGCTTGGACCCGTGGTCACCGGACTGGTCGTTTTGGTGGCCAATTGTGATCGTTCTGGTCGTTGCGCTGCCCGCGAAATTTTGGCGGGCGGGATGCGCATGCGCCACCGGCCTTGGTGCGATTTGCCCCAGTTCTGCTCGAAGACCGATCGGCTCCAACAAAAACCGCGCGCCCCCGACTTCCGGGGTGGCGCGCGGTCGACTCACGGACCCTTCCTGGCCGTGAGGCTCGGAGTCTCAGACAGACACGCTGGGTTGGCTCGCGCGCGGACGCAGCAGCTGCCGCACCATGCGAACCACCGACTTCACCACGGGATGCCCCTTGATGAAGACAACCCCCACGACGTGCTTATCGTCGCCGGACACGAGGACTGCGTGGTCACCGACGAGGACACGGACGGAGGGTTCTTGGGCGATTTGCCGGAGCTTCACTGCCTCCATGACAATCGGGTTCCACCGATCATCACCGACCCACTCGGGGTCGCCGCTGTGTGCGGGGTCAGTGAACCAATCAAGTACGGCCACGATGCCATCGTGGCGCAGGACACGTTCGATCTTGCTGTTGGGCATGTTGTTTCCTGGGTTGGGGGACGACGGATTTTTACAGCTAGACGCGCACAGCGTCAATCGCGCGAGGTTACAGTGCCACTGTACTTTTTCGACACACATGCCCACATACAGCGCTCGCGCAGCGGACGCTGCCCAGATGTCGCCAACTTGTTGCTGAGGGCCCGAGAAACCGGTGTACGCGCAGTTTTGGCGCCCGCGGTCGATCGCGCGGACTGGGACACACTGGCGAAAATGACCCCCCCTCGAGGGCTCCGGCTCTACGTGGCATGGGGTCTGCATCCGTATTTTGTGTGTGAAATCACGCCCCGTGAGTCCACTACCATAGTTGAGGAATTATATGAACGCGTTTTTTCCGCAAGCTCGGATCTGCGCGCCAAGCTCCGGGCGGTGGGCGAGTGTGGCCTCGACTTCGCCCGCGCTCGAACCCCTGACACCCGCGCGCACCAAGTCCGGGTGTTTCGCGCCCAGGTCGAGCTCTCGCGCACGACCGGGCTGCCGATGTCGATTCACTGCGTGAAGGCTCAGGGGCCCATGCTCGAAGTGCTGCGTGAGCGACCGACCCCGCCGTCGGTGATGCACGCGTTCTCCGGCAGCGCGCAGACGGCCTGTCGGTTGGTCGAGGCGGGCCACTACATCTCGTTCGCCGCCAATGTGTGTGTGGAGAACGCTCGCAAGGTCGTCGAGGCCGCGCGCGCCGTGCCTGACGATCGCCTGCTGCTCGAGACCGACTCGCCGGATCAAACGCCGCCGGGTCGCCGGCCCGCCGCCAACGAGCCGGCGTTCATCATTGATGTCGCGCGGCGGCTGGCCGAGCTGCGCGGCGTCGACGTGGCCGAGATCGCGACGCTGACCCGCGACAACGGGCGCCGCGTGTTTGGCATCGACGAGCCGTTCGCCCTGCACGAATTCGACGGCGAAGATCCCGAGCGGTCGCCGTGATCATCCGTGCTCACCGGGCGACGAACGAGTAGAAACGAGCCCGTGCGTCTCTCCCGACCGCGAGCCTGGCTCGCGCTGATCTTCGTGCTCGCGGCGCTCGCGTCGATCAGCGGGTGTCGGTGCGGGAGCGAGCAACCCAGCGAAGCCGCGGCCGCCGTCCCCGAGCGCAGCCCGCCGATCACCGTCGACACCCACGCGCGCACCCAGACGCTGCGCAGGCTGGTCATCGCCGACGCCTCCCAGCTCGCCGACGCGGACCTCTCGACCATCGAATTTCTGGATCTCGCGATGAGCGAGCGCGACTCACAGGAGCGCCCGCTCGAGCTCCCGGTCCCCAGCGAGACCGGCGAGACCGGCGAGTCCGACGAGTCCGGCGAGACCGGCGAGGCCACCCTGGCCCCGGTGCCCGCGCTGTCGAGCCCCCGCTGCGAGGGCCTCGATCTGCACGTGCTCGCCGAGCGAGCGCCCCAGCTGGTCGCGCTGCGGATCAGCGGGTGTCAGGCGGCGGTTCACGCCGGTCTGTCGGCGTTCGGCGAGCGCCTCCGCGAGCTCGAGCTCGTCGACCTCGAGCTCGACGCGGTGACCGTCGCCCGGCTCTCGCAGCTGCACGGCCTCGAGGCGCTGACCTTGACGCGCGTTCACGCCGAGCCCGACGCGCTCAAGCCACTCAGCCGCAAGATCTCGCCGCGCTCCCTGACCCTGCGCGAGCTCGCCGACGACAGCCCGGTCTCGGAGCTGTTTCGGATCCTCACCGACATCCGCGAGATCCGTCTGGTCGGCCCATGGGTGGCCCACAACACGATGATCCGGGTCGGCAAGGCCAGCAAGCTCGAGCGCCTCGCGGTCATCGACAGCGAAGTCGGCAATTTTTCGCTGCACCAGATCAAGACCCTGGACCACCTGCATCAGCTCGAGTGGTCCGGCCCGGGGTTCAACAACGGCTCGCCGATCGTCCTGCGCGAGCTCCCGCTCGACGAGCTGATCTGCAACTGCCCGCGGCTCGGCGACAAGGGCCTGCGCCAGCTGCAGCTGCTGACCGGGCTGCGGACCCTGGTGCTCGAGCGCTCGGACATCAGCTCGGCCGGGCTGATCGAGCTGGCCGGGCTCAACGCCCTCAGCGATCTCACGATCCGATATCGGGACATCGACGCCGCCGGCTTCGAGGCCCTCGCGACCTTGCCGCTCGAGCGACTGGTGCTCGGTCCGGGCACGCTCGCGGATCCCGAGGCTACAGGGCTCGGCGGGCTCACGGGGCTGCGCTACCTCGACATGGAGCTCGCTGGGTTCGGCGACGCGGCGGCGCCCCAGCTAGCGACCCTCGTCGCGCTCGAGTGGCTCGGGCTCGGCGGCTCGGCGATCTCGGACGAGGGCCTGGTCCACCTCGCGCCGCTGACCCGGCTGCGCTACCTCGAGCTGCATCACACCCGGGTCACCAAGCACGGCCTGTTCAATCTGCAGGGCATGCAGGCGCTCGAGGTGCTCGAGCTCGACCACACCGACGTGGTCGACGAGGGCGTCGCGCACCTGGCCAAGCTCGGAGCGCTGCGAGAGCTCCGCCTCGATCACACGCTGATCACCGACGCCGCGATCCCCTACTTGCTCGAGCTCGACCAGCTCCAACGCCTGAACCTGGCCGAGACCGTGATCACGGCCCAGGGCGCCGCGAAGCTCGATCAGCTCCCAAACCTGGACGCGGTCAACCTCGCGGGAACCCGCGCTTTGCCGTAAATACCCCAATCGACCGGACGCGTACCGTGCTCGGCTTCGCCTCCGCGCGCTACGCCACCTTCGCTTCGCTCAGGCTCGAGGTCCCGACGACTGGGGAACGCTCTCTCATACCCCAATCGCCCGGACGCGTACCGTGCTCGGCTTCGCCTCCGCGCGCTACGCCACCTTCGCTTCGCTCAGGCTCGAGGTCCGGACGACTGGGGAACGCTCCGCTTTCTCTCATACCCCGATCGCCCGGCCGGGTGATTCACCTACCGCTCTAGGTGCCAGCGGTTGTCGGGGCCTGGGGTCAGGCGTCGGCGGGCGCCGTCGAGCCAGGCGACGCCCGCGACGACGGCGGTGATCAGCGAGCGACCGCGGGCCAGCTCGCAGGCGATCGCGCTGGCGAGGGCGCAGCCGGTCCCGCGCGGATCGGGTCCGCTCACGCGTGGGCGCTCGAGCACGAACTGGGCCGCGCCCGCTTGCTGCAGGCGATCGCGGATCCGGTCGGGCCGATCCTCGACCGCCTCGCCCTTGAACAAGGTCGCGGTGGTGCTCGGCAGCGGGCCGTGCTCGAGCAGCTGACGGGCCTCGGACTGGTTGGGGGTCAGCAGGTCGACGCGGGCCGCGAGCTCGAACAACGCGCGACTCGAGGGACCGAGGCGGCCGCCGTCGCTGGCGGCGATCACAGGATCACACACGACCAGCGGGCGAGGCTCGCGGGCGCGTAGGCTGGCGAGGAAGGCCAGGATCTGCTCGACGCGATCCGCGGGGATCATGCCGAGCTTGACCGCGCGCAGCTGCGGGTAGCTGGCGGCGTCGGCCAGCTCGCGCGCGAGGGTGTCGGCGTCAGCGCTCGCGCTGCTGGCTGGCGCGCCGTGGCCTTGTCGAGTCACGGCCGTGCAGACCGCGAGCACCTCGAGCTCGGGCGCCCGCTGGGCGATCGTCCACTCGTCTCGCAGCAGGCCGGCGCCGCCGGTCGGATCCATGCCGCCGATGATCGCGAGCCCCACGCGCGCGCCCCCAGCTCGCGGCCGCGAGCTCACTGACCTTCGCTCCGATCGGCGCTCGCGTACAGGACCCGCACCGACTCGATGTGATCCCCAGGCAACAGCGAGTCCACGACCTCGAGCCCCTCGGAGATCTGACCGACCACGGTGTAGCGCGCGTCGAGGTGCGGCTGCGCGGTCTGGGTCACGAAAAATTGCGAGCCGCCCGTGTCCTTGCCGGCCAACGCGATGCCCACGGTCCCCCGCTCGTAGCGAAGGTTCGACCACTCGCAGGGGACCACGTAGCCGGGCCCGCCGTAGCCGTCCCCGCGTGGATCCCCGCCCTGCACGACGAAGCCGGGCACGACCCGATGAAACCCAAGCCCGTCGTAGAAGCCCGCGTCGGCCAGCGCGACCAGGTTGGACTGGTTGATCGGCGCCTCGACGCCCGTGAACGCGATCGTGAAGCTGCCCGCGCTGGTCACCACCCGCAGACCCACGGGCGCCCCGGCGAGATAGGCGAGCACGTCGCTGGCCACGCGCTCGCCGAACGCCGACAGCCGAGTCGGCGCCGCGCTGCGCTCGGCCAGATCAAACTCGAGCAGCAGCTGCTCGTGCCCCAGCAGCGCCTCTCGTGCCTGGCGACGAACGGCGACGTGAGGGTCTGCGGCCAGCGGGAGGATCGTCCGCGCCAGCCATGGACTGGTCGGCGCCGGGCCGGGCGCGCTGGCGGCAGCGGGGTTGGGATCGATGCTCGCCACCGCGTTGCGAGCCAGAGCCCCGAGCGCCTCGATCCCGGCGAGGCGGGCCTCGAGCTCGGCGGGCTTCGAGCGCTGGACGACGAGCTCCTCGAGCAGGGTCACGACCTCGAGATCACGCTTGCTCGCGTCGACCGAGCGGACCGCGATCGCCGTGGCCGCGGCCGCCAGGACGCCCGGATCGGGGCTGAGCAGGGCCACGCGCAGCGCCGGGAGGACGCTGGGATCGTCGATCTCGGCCAGCGCGTGCAGGGCCGGGGTCGCGCGGGCCGGGTCGCTGGCCCGGGCCAGCTCGAGCAGGCGGGCGATCCGGGCTTGGCGTCCCGGATCATGCGGCGCGTCGTCGACCCGATCGGCGATCACGGCCTCGTCGTCGATCTCGGCGGTGCCCAAATTATTGCTGGTCCCGGGCGCGTCGGCTCGAGTCGCGCGCAGCAGCGCCTCGACCTCGAGGTTGACCAGCAAGCTGATCGGGAGCTCGACCGCTGGGGCGCCGTCCAGCTCGTGGCAGCGCGTGAGCGCGTCGATCCGTCCGCTGCGGATCGCTTGCAGCAACCGCAGCTCGCACAGCGCCAGCGCCGAGGCCTTGCGCAGCCGGGGATCCTCGCTGCGCCGACCGATCACGAGTTGATCGGCGAGCTCGACCAGCGCCGGGTCAAACTCGGACGCGGCCGCGGCCACGCCCCCGCGCATCGCCTGGAGGCCGACGATCAGGACGTGCTGCCGCGGCCCCGAGAACGACTCGATCGGCAGCGCGGCCAGTCGCTCGCGCAGCGAGGCGGCGCCGCGGGGATCTCCACCGAGCGCGCGGGCGGCCTCGACCTCGACCTCCCACGACGGCGCGTCGGTCCGCGCCAGGATCCCCGCCGGGATCGACTCGGGCAGCTCGCCGAGCGCCGCGAACGACCGCCAGGCCAGCATCGCGTGAGTCGGGCTGGCCGGGCGCTCGACGTGCGGGGTCAGGCGCTCGACCAACAGCTCGCGCGACTCCACCAGCAGCTCGCCGGACGATCGCGCGCAGCGGCTCAGGGCATAGAGGGCGGCCTCGGAGACCGCCGGATCCACGCCGGACCGCAGCTGCAGTCCGGCGCTCATGGCCTTGCCCGTGGTCTGCTCGAGGCTGAGCCCGCGGGCGCACACGATCCCCAGCGTCTGCATCGCGGCCGACCAGCGCGCGACGACCTCGGGCCCGTGATCCGGGCCCGGCACCTCGGCGAGGTCGACCCCCAGACGAGTGATCGATCGGGCGCCGCCGATCCGTGCGATCGCCAGCAGCAGCGCGCGCTGGTGGCTGAGCGCGCCTGGATCCGTGACCGCGTAGCGGGTCCACAGGGCGTCCTCGAGCAGCCCCCACGGGCCTCCCGCGAGGGGCTCGGGCGCGCCGCCGGGGTCGTGGCGCGGGACCTCCAGCAGCGCCGCCGCCGCGAGCGCGAGGCTGTCGCCGCGATCCAGCTCGACCAGCAGGCGCTCGCGGGCCTCCTCGCCGCCGATCCGCGCCAGCGACCACAGGCCGCGCTCTCGCTGCTGGGCTCCTGCGCCGTCCTCGGCGTGGCTGGGGCCGAGCAACCCAGTCAGCTGCGGCGCCATCGGCGAACGCGCCAGCTCGGGGCCGAGCACCGCGTCGGTCGCGAGCGAGGGCACGCGAGCGCCCCAGCTGGGCAGGCCCGGGCCCTCGTCGATCATGGCGGGAGCCTCGCCCGGCGCCTGTTGCTGCTGGGCCGACGACACTCCCGAGCTGGTCGAGCCCTGGCAACCCGAGCCCCACACCAGCGCCAACCCGAGGGCTGTGGCGAACATCGACAGTTGGTCCGGGCGCCGCAAGGTGTTCCGACAGTAGCGCAGGCCCCGACGCCCGGTACACTGCCCCGCATGTCCAAACAGTTCACCGGGACCGTGCGCCACAACGACCTCGAAGGCGGCTTCCTCGAGCTCGTTACTGACAAGGGTGACGTCTATCGGCTCAGCGGCGCCCAGCCGCAGGTTGGCCAGCGGGTGCGGGTCACCGGCCGCGTCGAACGCGGGGGTTTTGGGATCCACATGAGCGGTCCAGCGCTCGAGGTCGAGTCGATCGAGACTCTGTGAGAGAAATCGGCCCCAGGGTGTTGACGCCCGGCGTGGCTCAGATTAGCTTCCTGCCCCCTCCATGAGGGCAGTCCGCGCGAGGGTGGCGGAATTGGTAGACGCGCACGGTTCAGGTCCGTGTGGCTTCGGCCGTGGGGGTTCAAGTCCCTTTCCTCGCAACCTGACAGACCCGAGTCCCACGACTCGGGTTTGTTTTTTTAAAGCGCTCAGGAAGCGCTCAGGGCTTCAGTCTTCCCACTCGTCGTCGTCGACGGCTTCAACGGTGAGTCGGGCCCGGTTGGGTGCGCGCTCGGGCGGCTTTTGGCTCGGGGCTGCGGCGCGCGCCCTCGACGACGACCGCGCGCGCGTGCGGGCGGTCGGGGCGTCCGGCTCGACAGCCTGGGCCCGTCGCTTGTGCCTCCGGTCGCCGTCGTCTTCGTCGTCGTCGGTCAGGCTGGCCAGCGCGTGATCTAACTCTTGGGCGGTCGGACGCTGCTGACCAGCCGTCCCCGAGCCGGCTCGGCGCGCGGGGGACTTGCCCGACAGCACGCTGGCCGGCTTGCCGGACTTGCCGGACGTGTTGGGCATGCCGGGCGGCTCGTCGTCGATCTTGCCGAGGTCGAGCAGATCCTCGCCGTCGAAGTTTGCGAACGGATCGTCCTCGCTCGCGGCGCTGGCCGGAAACCCCTCGGCGCCGATCCCCGCGCGAGCCAGCTTGGCCCGCTCGCTGGCCAACATGCGCTCCTGCTCGAGCGCGCGGGCTTGCTCGGCGGCCAGCAAGTTGCGGGTGACCTCGAGCTCGTCGAGCAGCGAGTCGACGGTCTCCTTGTGCTTCTCGAGCTGGGCCAAGCTGGCGGCGAACCGGGCGGCGTTGCGATCCGAGGCGTCCGTCATCTCCCAGATCTTTTGCTCGGCCGAGTCGAGCGACGCGAGCATGTACTCCTGCTCCGCGGTCCGGACCTGAACCTCGAGCCGCAGCCGACGCACACGATCACCGTCGACGCCCGGTCCCGCGGCCGCGGCCGCCCCGTCGGCGCGCGCGGTGGTCAGCTCGCGAGCGTGGTCGCGGGTCCGGGCAGCCAGCTCCGAGCGCAGCCGCCCGAGCTCGCGCCGAGCCGCGTCGGGCCAGGTCGCGAGCTCGTCGGCGCTCGGACCGTCGGCCTCGCCCCGCTCGATCTGTTCGATTTGATCCGCGGCCTCGGTCGCGGCCTCGAGCTCGCGCCGCAGCTGCGAGAGCTCGAGCGAGTGCGAGTCCTGACCGGTCGACAGCCGATCATTCTCGAGCTCGCGCTCGCGCAGCTGCCGACGCAGGCTGTCACGGATCGCCGCCGCCTCCTCGAGCTGACGCTGCAGCTCGGCCTTCTCGCCCTCGCGCTGCTTGGTCAGCTCGCGCGACTCTTCGAGCTGGGTCTGCAGATCCTGGACGGTCCCGCCGAGCTGCTGGATCTCGACCAGCTTGACGTCGAGCTCGCCCTGGACCATGGCCGCGCTCGCGCGCTCTTGCTCGAGCTCGGCCTGAAGCTTGGTGACGCGCTCGCTGGCCTGGTCGAGCGCCTGCTTGGTCTGCCTGGACTCCGCGCTGGCGCGCTCGTCCCGGGCCTCGACGGCGGCGAGCTGCTCGGTGAGGTTGGCGAGCTTGTCGTTGCGGGCCCGCAGCTGAGTCCGGAGCTCGTCGACGTCGGCCGACTGACCCGCGAGCGCCGTGGTCTCTTGCTGCAGGCGGGCGAGCTGCTCGTCGCGCGCACGCAGCAGCGCCGCGAGCTCGGCCTTGCCGACCTCGAGCTGCCGCAGCTCGCGACCGAGCTCCTCGACCTCGCGCGTGCGCTTTTGCTCCTCGGCCCGCGATCGCTCGACCTGCTCGCGCAGCCGCTCGACCTCACCGCTGACCCGGACGCCCTCGAGCCGCTCCTTTTGCAGGGCCTCGCGGGTCTCCCACAGCCGACTCTCGAGCTCCTCGAACTGCCGGTTGCGCTGGCTGAGCTCGTCGCGGATCCGATCCCGGTCGACGGCAACGTCGGCGAGCATGCGGCCCTGCTCGGCCCCTTGCGCGGCGGTCGCGGTCAGCTCTTCGGCCCGCGTGCGGGTCTGGGCCAGAGCCTTGTCGGCCTCCGCGAGGCGGCGGCGCGCGGCCTCGAACTCGCCCGCGAGCCGAGACGCCTCCTCGATCTTGGCCGCCAGCGCCAGGTCTTGCTCCTTGGCTCGGCGACCGGCGACCTCGAGCTCGGCCTCCATCCGCTGGGCGAGCTTGCGCGCGCCCTCGCGCTCGGCCACGTACACCTCGTTTTGGCGGCGCAGCTCCTCGCGCTCGGCGTCGAGTGACTCGAGCCGCTCACGCTGGCGCTGCGCCTCGAACCGAACCTGCTCGAGGGCTTGCCGCTCGCTGTCGAGCTGGGTGGTCAGGCGCTCGACCGCCTTGTCCTGCTCGCCGCCCGTCCGGCTGAGGATCTGCAAGTCCGTCGCCTGGCTGCGCAGCCGCTCGTCCGCCGCGCGCAGGCTGTCCTCGGCCTCGCGGGCCCGCGCTCGCACGGCGTCGAGCTCACGGCGCAGCTCGGCCTGAGTGTTGGCGACGTTGGCCCCGACCGTGCTCTGCTCGCTGCGCGCGGCGTCGAGGTTCGAGAGCAGATCGCTGCGCTCGTCCTCGAGCCGGGCGATCTGCAGGCCCTGCTCTTGCTCGCGGGCCCGGAAGATACTCAGCTGGGTCTCGGCCTCGGTCAGGCCGTCGCGCAGGCGATCGATCTCGGCCGCCTCGACCTCGCTGGTGCGCGCGCGCAGGGCCTCGAGCTGAGACTCGAGCTCGCGGACCCGACCGTGGGCCGCGGCGACCTTGGCCGCGCGCAGGCTCAGCTCCTCGCGCAGCCGGTCGAGCTCGTCGCGGAGCTCCTCGATCTCGGCCCCGTCGCGCGACGCCCGGGGATCGGGGCCGCCGAACACTTCGTCGCGCGGCAGCGGGATCAGCAGGCACTCGCGCGACAGGCCGGCCGGGGTGCGGCTCTTGCTGGCGATCGCCAGGAAGTGGGAGGCCTCCGGAGCCTCGACCAGCAGATCTTCGCGCAACGCCAGCTGCGGCTCCTGGGGATCCCGTTCGTGCCGTTCATCCCGTTCGTCGAGAATCGGCGCGACCGAGAAGCCCTGCCAGGGCATCTGCGCCAGCATGTCGACCCGGGCGAACACGGCGTTGATCTGATCTTCGAGGGCCCAAAAATCGACCTGCGACGAGCCGGCCAGCGTGCGCCCGAACGCCTCCGCTTCGCGCTGCTCGATCCACGCGCAGAACATGCCCTCGTCACGCAGGATCCGATGGCTCTCGCGCAGCAGCTCGCGTCGATCCGTGGACCGCAGGCGCCCGAACGCCTCGATGCACATCACGATGTCGATGCTCTCGTCACGCAGGGGCAGGCGCGACCCACTCGATGGCCGCACCTCCATGCCCGCCTCGGACGGAAAGTCGCCGCCGATCACCAACACCCTGCGCGCTCCCGCGCTCAGCAACCGCCGTGGCCCCTCCGGCCCGCTGGGCTGGATCACCACGACCGTTCGGGCGAGTACCCAGCGCTCGAGCGCGAGGTATGCGGGCAAGTGGAACACGAGCGCTTCGGGCCCGCATGATACTCGGTTTCTCAGACCCCCACAGCCGTGATCCTTGGGGGCTCTACGGACGTGCAGTTCGGGGGTCGGGACCCGGGCCCGGCGCATCGAAGCGCGCTGACGCTCCACCGTCGGCGCCAGCCGTGCCGGCCGCGGGGGTACAATCAAGCCGTGAACGAGCCCGTCAAGTACAAGAAGCCGCGCAAGTTCAACATCGTCGTGATCGTCATCCTCGCGGTGTTGATCGGCGGCGGCTACGTGCTGTGGATCTACATCCCGGCCTACTTTCGCAAGGGCGAGGTCATGCGCGTGCTCGATGAGACCTCCTCGGAGTTCACTGGCCAGGCCTCACGGATGCTGGCGGAGCCCAAGCTGGTCGACCACATGCTGTCCGAGATGCGCAACGACATCGAGGAGCTCGGGGTCCAGGATCCGCAGTCCGAGTACTGGATCGAGGTTGATGACGACGACCAGATCCGATTCGGGGCGCTGTACTCGGACTGGATTGACCTGCCCTTCGGCGAGCCCAAGGAGGTCGTCAACGAGCTCGAGATCCTGTGTACCCGACAGGGGCGCGGCACGGCGTGGACCTGCGAAGGCCGCGAGCTCGACTCGGCGAACATCGGCGACGAGCTGCCGGTCGATCCCAACGCGCCGTGAACCACCGCCCGGGTGCTCGCGCCCCTGCGGCGACCCCGTGAGTGGACCCAGGTCGGTCGCGCCAAAAGCTCCCAGGACGCGCCCTACAGCGGGGTTTGGCTGGTCACGCGAGGGGTCCCCGCGAGCGCCTGGTGACGCCGCTCCGACCCCGGTTGATCTACCAAGCCCCGGTGACCTACGCTCTGTGCGCGAGGCCGTCCGAGGCGATGTCCGGTAAGCTCATCCTGCTGGGGGAAAAGACCGTCGAGTACCCCCTGACCGCGTTCAACACGCTCGGTCGCCATCCTGACAACAGCATCCAGGTGCTCGATCGGATCGTGTCGAAGGAGCACGCTCGGATCACCTTGGCACCCAACGGTCGCTGGGTCATGCGTGACGCGGGCAGCCTCAACGGCACCCTGGTCAACGGCGAGCGGATCGGCGAGGCCGTGCTCAACGACGGCGACCGGATCCAGCTGGGCAACACCAACTTCGCGTTCGCCGAAGACAACCCGCAGGCGCAGCAGGCCGAACAGCAGGCGCACCGTGGCCGCGTCACGATGATGCCGGGCCAGGTCCAGAGCGAGGTCCGCAACCGCATCGACGCGAGCAAGCGCTTCGTGCCGGTCGCCGAGATCACCGACATGGAGGTGCTCAAGGCCGACTACGAGAAGCTGCGGGTGGCTCACGAGCTCTCGCAGAAGCTCGCGGTCGGCACCGACCTCGACATGCTCCTGCAGCAGATCGTCGACGAGACCTTTCAGATCATCCGCGCCGATCGGGCCGTGATCCTGCTCTACGATCCCGACACCGACATGCTGACGCCGGCCTACGTGCGTCAGAAGCGGGCCGACGAAGAGATCAAGCTCTCGAACACGATCCTCGACGAGGTCAAGCGCAACAAGGCCGCGGTGCTGTCGTCCGACGCCATGGTCGACGAGCGCTTCAAGGCGGCCAAGAGCATCATCATGCAGGGCATCCGCTCGACCATGGCGGTGCCGCTGCTGGTCGCCGACCAGCTCGTCGGGGCGTTTCACGTCGACTCGATGCTGGCCAGCGGGGCGTTCACCGACAAAGATCTGCTGTTGTTCTCGGGCATCGCCACCCAGGCCGCGATCGCGATCCAGAACTTCCGCCTCGCCAAGAAGATCGAGCACGAGGCCGCGACCCGGGCCGAGTTCCAGCGCCTGCTGTCCCCCAACCTCGTCGACCAGATCGTCTCGGGCGCGCTGACCCTCGATCAGGCCGGGGCCAACCGCGAGGTCACGATGCTGTTCGCCGACATCCGCGGCTTCACCTCGATGAGCGAGCGGCACACGCCCGAGGAGATGGTCGAGACCCTCAACAACTACTTCGAGTTCATGGTCGACGTGCTGTTCAAGCACGGCGGCACCCTCGACAAGTACGTTGGCGACGAGATCATCGGCCTGTTCGGCGCCCCCGTGGAGCTCCCCGACGCCCCGGTCCGCGCGGTCCGCTGCGCCCTCGACATGCTCAAGGCCCTCGAGGAGTTCAACCTCACCCGCGCCAGCGAGGGCAAAGAGACGATCAGGATCGGGATTGGGATCAACTCCGGCCGGGTGATCGCCGGCGCGATCGGGTCGTCGCGCACGCTGCAGTACACGGTGATCGGCGACGCCGTGAACATCGCCGCGCGGCTGTGCAGCGTCGCCAAGTCGGCCGAGATCATCATCTCGCCCTCGACCATGTCGCAGTGCCAGGCGTATGTGATCGGCGAGCAGCGCGAGCCGGTCACCGTCAAGGGTAAGGCGGAGCCGATTCAGATCTGGAACATCACGGGCCTGCAGGAGCAAGACCTAGAGGTCCCCTCCGTCGCCCGACGCAACCCCACCGCCCCCTTCCGCACCACTCAAGAGCCGTAAATCCTCTAGATTTGGAGGAACTCCAAATCTAGAGGATTTACTACTAATTCTTTATTGAGGGGCTTCGCAGCCCCTCCCCCCATGCCGACGAAGTCGTCATGGGGC
>NZ_PVNL01000136.1 GCF_002994635.1 Enhygromyxa salina
CGGGGCTGGCATCGGGGTCGGCCCGACTCAGGTAGCGAAGCCCGGCCTCGAAGCTGCCGCTGGCCAGCGCCTCGCGATCGTGGATCTGGGCGAACGCGGCCGCGAACGGCCGGCGCAGCTGCTCGACGAGCTCGACACGCCGGGTCCAGATCCGGGCGCCGACGTCGGCGAGCCCATGGTCGTAGGTGTCGAGCAGGCGCGCTCGCTCGCTCGCTCGCATGTCCGCGGGTTCAGCCTTGAGCACCCGATTGCGCGAGCGCAGCAGCTTGTCATAGACTTGGACATCGCCGATGTGGGCGCGCTCGCGGGCGAACACGACCCGGTCCAAGAACTGCCGCCGCGCGCTGGGCGAGCCACGCAGGATCCCCAGATCCTCGGGGGTGAACAGCACCGCCTGGATTCGGCCATAAAAGTCGACCGCCGAGCGAACCAGCTTGCCGTCGACCCGCGCGCTGCGACGCGTCGAGCGAGTCTGGCGATCGATCCGCACTTCGAGCCGCGTCGGCAGCCCAAGCTCGTCGTCGAACGCCTCGAGCTCGACGCGCGCGTGTTCGCAGCCGCGCCGCAACATCGCCTTGAGGTCCGCCGTCCGAAACGAGCGCAGGGTCGAGACCAGGTACAGCGCCTCGAGGATGTTGGTCTTGCCGGCCCCGTTGTGACCCCACAAGACCGTAAACCGCGGTCCAAACTCGACGACCTGCCCGACCTGCCCGACCTGCCCGACCTGCCCGACTGGGTCAGCCGCCGAACCAACCTGCTCAGCCCGGAAATTCCGAAAGTCCGCGAGCGTCAGACGATTGACCGAACCCAGAGTGCACCACGCCTGTGGAGGTCATCGCCGGCAGACGCCTCGCCCGAGCAGAAAAGAGCCCCCTGCTAGGGGGCCACACATGCGCCCGCGAACAAACAACCCCGAGGAGCGAAGCGACCGGCGAAGTCCCGAGCTGTCTGTGGGGGTCATAACTAAATCCGCATGGGCATGACTACCGCGAGGAAGTCGGGGGCCTCCGCGGCGGCCTCGCCCTCGTCGGGGGCTGGACGCAGCACGCATGGGTCGAGCTCACCTTGGAAGTCGAGGTAGATGCGCTCGGTGTGGACGGCCCCGAGCGCCTCGATCAGGTAGTTCGCGTTGAAGCCCGCGGTCAGCGAGCTGCCCTCGTAGTCGACCGGGAGATCCAGGTTGATCGCCCCAAGCTCGGGGTTGTCGGCGTGGAGCTCGAGGTTGCCCTTGTCGAGCTGCAGCTTGACCGTGGCGGTCTTCTCGGGGGCGATGACCGCCGCCTGACGCAGCGCGCCCATCAGCTCCTCGCGGCCGATCCCGGCCCGACGCTGGAAGTCCTTGGGGACGACCTGCTGCCACGGCGGGAAGGTGACGTTGTTGAGCTTGACCGAGAGCGTGAGCGACTCGGCCTGGACGAACAGGTACTGATCCGAGACGCCGACCCTGCAGTCGCCCTCGACGCGATTGAGGACCTTGCGGATCTCGTCCATGCCCTTGCGCGGGATGATGATCGGCTTGGCCAGCGCCGGCCCCTGCAGCGGGACGCTGTACTTGGTCAGGCGGTGGCCGTCGGTCGAGACCATCGTGGCCTGGGCGCCGTCGGACTCGAACAGCGCGCCGTTGAGGTTGACCCGGGCTTCGTCGGTGGAGACCGAGAACAGGGTCTTGTCGATCAGGTCCACGAACTTGTGGCTGGGGATCTCCGTGAACGTGACGCCAGCGGGATCGGGCAGCTCCGGGAAGTCGCCCTCCGGCATGCCCATGAGCTTGAACTCCGAGCGGCTGGCGAGCAGCTGCGCCCACGAGTTGTCGAGGCTCTTGACCTTGATCGCCCCCGACGGGAGCGTGCGCACGACGTTGTGCAAGTGGCGAACCCCGAGCGTGAGGCTGCCTGGATCGCTGACCTTGCACGACACGGTCTCGGTCAGCGCGATCATCATGTCGGTCGCGCAGCACACGAGCTCGTCGTTGGTGGTCGCGCGTAGCAGCACGTTGGCCAACACCGGCATCGTGCTGCGCCGATCGGCGACAGTCTGTGCCAGGGTGAGCGCCGACAAGAAGCGGGCTTGGTCGATCTCAAACTCCATCGGGGTCCTTGCTCGCAGGGTTGTACCAGTCCGCCGGGTCGGTTGGGAGGGCGTTGCGACGACTCGATTGTCCGCGCGGGACAAGGTGATCAGGTAGTTAAAATTTTAAAAGAACTCTCGATCTCGATCTGTCCTGTGGATTTGGGGGTAACCAGGATAACAACTTGATTTCACTGCATAATTCGCTGGATATCTCGCGGGGATCACAGTGGACGAAACGCCCGGTTGTCCCCTGTTGGTCGGCGCGGTCTGCCATCCCCCGACAATTCTCCCCGGCCTGTGGAGAGCACCCAGCGCTGCGCGCTGACTCACTTTGCACCCGACCGCAGCATCGAGCTGCGGATCGCGGGGAGCGGGGCCGCTGCGTGGCTGAGCAGGTCGTCGTGGAAGCGCCGCAGCGAGTCGTCGGCTCCGGCGGCGCGCTGCTCGAGCAGCCAGGCCTCGCGGAGGTCGAGGATCATCAGCTTGCCCAGGGTGTAGCCGAGGTACATCGGATCAAAGGTGCCCCGCACCGCCTGCTGACGGGCGTTGACGGGGTCTTGAAACGCCTTGGTCTCGAACAGCTCGGTCGCGGTGTCGAGGCTCATGCCCTGGGCGTGGAGGCCCAGCGCGGCGATGAACCGGACGTCGCGGAGCAGCGCGTTCTGGAGCTGCCCGAGCTGGACCCGAGGGTCGTCGGACAGGCCCTGCTCCAACATCATCTGCTCGGTGTAGTGGGCCCATCCCTCGCCGGTGGTGAAGTTCCACAGCGACTGAAGGATGTGCGACTCGTTGTGGGCGACGTGCAGGCTGTGCAGGAAGTGGCCGGGCCAGACCTCGTGGACGGTGATGAACAGCAGGTCGGTGCGGCCGGGGATGTAGGTGCGCTGCTGCTCGGCCGGCCAGGCCGGATCCGGCGGTGAGATGTAGTAGAAGCTGGGCAGCGAGGTCTGCTCGAACGGCCCGGCGGCGTCGAGGAACGCGCTGTTCCAGCGCATGAAGGGCGGGGTCTCGACGACCTCGACGATCGCGTCCGCGCCCGCGCCCGCGCCCGCGCCCGCATTCGGGATCGTGACGAGCTCGTGGTCGATCAGGAACTGCCGGGCGCTTGCGGCCTGCTGTGTAGCCTCGGCCAGGACCTGGTCGGGCGCGGGCTTGTCGGCGGTCACCGACGCCATGACCTGGGCGACCGATTTGCGCGGCGCGATCTGCTTGGCCGCCGCCTCGACGAGCGCGAGGTTGCGGTCCAGGTCGGCCTCGGCCATGCGCGTGAGGGTTGCGAGATCCAGCTCGATCCCCTGGGTGCGCGCGAGCATCTCCAGCAGCCCGTCAGCGCCGAGCGCGAACTCGTCGGTGGCGCTGCCCTGGCGCTCGAGCAAGAACGCCTCGTAGCCGCGCAGGGCCGAAGCGAGCGCAGCCAAAGCCTCGTCGAGCTTGCCCTGGTCGGCCTGGCTCAGCCCCCCAAGCGCGAGCGGGACGTCGACCTCGACGAAGCTGATCGTGCCGCGGACCTGCATCAGGGCGGTCTCGACGAACGGGCGCGGCAGGTAGTCCTCGAGGTTGAGCTGGGCCTGCTCGAGGTGGGTGACGCCGGCCCGCGCGGCGTCGCCGACCGCCTGGGCGCGCGCGGACAAGGGCGCGTAGCTACGGCTGATGTAGGGCGTGAGCTCGACGTCGGCCATGTAGAACATCGGGTTGCGCCACGGCGCGCGGCGGACCTCGAGCTCGAACAGCTCGCCATCGAAGGTCGAGATCAGCGCGGCCTGCTCGACCTGGGCGCGCGCACCCAGCTCCGCCGGCTCGAAGCTGCGCAGCAACTCCAGCGCGATCTTCAGCCGGTTGATCTCGGCCGCGAGACCGTCCGCCGAGCAGTCGCGGACCCGGCCGTCGTACTTGTGCAGCCCGAGCGTGACCGCGCGCAGCGGGTAGGCGTCGAAGTAGTCGTCGAGCAGCTGGCTGGCGGTCTCGAAGAACTGCGCGTCGACGCTGAGCTCGACCGGGGGCTCTGGGGTGATCGTCGGCTCGGGTGGCGGCGGCGGCGTGTCCTGGACGCGCGGACGCGTCACACACGCCGCAAGCACTACCGGACACAGCGCCAGCGTCGCGCGGATCATGCGGGCACTGCGGATCATGCGGTGACCCTACGCCGACGTCACAAGCCCGACAACATCGAGTCGCCGAGCTTGCCGCAGCCGAGGGGGCCGCTGGTCCGCGAGGACATGTGTGGCCCCCCGTCTGGGGGGCTCACGCGCGACAGCCCGCGCTACAGCCTGACGTACTCGAACTCGGCCGGCTGGCCCTCGATCCCGCGCGCGGGCGGGGCGATCCAGTTGGCGAACTTCCCGGGCTCGTAGACCGGCTTCATGATCGAGATCAGGTAGTCGTTGTCTTCCGGCACCAGCAGCCAGCGGTGCTTGTTGGCCTCGAACTCCTGCTCGCTGATCAGCTCACCCGCGGGGTTGAACAGGTGGCCGGCGTAGATGCCCTGGTGGCGATGAAAGCGGGTGCTCGGCAGCGTGAGCCGGACGCTGCAGCCCTCGGCCTCGAGCGCCTTGTTCCACTTGCGCAGGGCCTTCTCGCAGTCGGCCACGTACTCGTCGCGGAGCAGCGCGTTGAGGGCGTTGCGCAGCGGGATGTCCTTGTCGACCAGCACGCCGCCCTCGACGTGGGGCAGCCGGTAGGTCCCGCCGATCGCCTTGTGATCGTCGTACTTCTTCATCTCGCGGTAGCGGCCCTTGAGCCCCGAGCCAAAGAAGTCAGCGGCGTTGTTGGACACCTCGCCGCCGAACAGATCGAGGCTGTAGGTGAACCAGTAGTTGATCGTCCGCTGGATCAGATCGAAGTCGATCCCGCCCTGGGCCCGGACGTCGCCGTTGGGGTCGAGCTTCTGCAGCTGCGCGCTGCGCTGGATGATCCGCTGCATGCCGGTCTGGCCCACGAACAGGTGGTGGGCCTCTTCGGTCAGCATGAACTCGGTCGTGCGCGCGAGCGGGTCGAAGCCCGACTCGGCCAGCGCGGCCAGCTGAAACTTGCCGTCCCGATCCGTGAACATCGCAAACGCGAAGAAGCTGAGCCAGTGATCGCAGGGCTGGTTGAAGGCGCCGAGGATCCGCGGCTTGTCGACGTCGCCCGAGCGCCGGTTGAGCAGCTCGTCGGCCTCGTCGCGGCCGTCGCGGCCGAAGTGCTTGTGGAGCAGGTAGACCATCGCCCACAGGTGCCGGCCCTCTTCGACGTTGACCTGAAACAGGTTGCGCATGTCGTAGAGGCTGGGCGCCATGTGCCCGAGCAGGCGCTGCTGCTCGACCGACGCGGGCTCGGTGTCGGCCTGGGTCACGATGATCCGCCGCAAGGAATTGCGGAACTCACCGGGGACCTCCGTCCAGGCCGGCTTGCCGGCGTCGTCGCCACAGCGGATCTGCGAGGTGCTGGCCTCGCGGGGGTTCAAGAAGATGCCCCAGCGGTAGTCGGGCATGCGGACGTGGTCGTAGTGCGCCCAGCCGTCGGTGCTGACGCTGGTCGCCGTGCGCAGATAGACCGGCTTGTCGGCGAAGTCCGAGGGGCCCATGTCGTTCCACCACTCGAGGTAGTTGGGCAGCCACTGCTCGAGCGCGCGTCGCAGCTTGGTGTCGTCGGCGAGGCCGACGTTGTTGGGGATCTTGGCGTTGAGGTCGACTGAGGTGCTTGCCGTCATCAGTTGGTGTCCTTCTCGCGAGGGTTAGACTCGTTCCCAGTCGAAGCGCGGGCGCTCCGGGCGACCGTAGAGCGTGAGTGCGCCCTCGGGCCCGGTCGCGTTGGGCCGAATGAAGATCCAGTTTTGCCAGGCGGTGAGCCGGGCGAAGATCTTGGAGTCACAATTTTCTGGGCCGGGGAAGCGCAGGTTGGCCTCCATGCCCGTCAGTGCGTCGGGAGACAGGCTCACGCGCTCTTCGATCGCGACCCGGGTGTCGTCGTCCCAGTCGATGTCGTCGAGCAGCATGGTCACGAGCCCGGCCTCGTCGGCTTGCTCGGCCCCGAGGACCTCACCGTTCATGCCGCGCAGGGCCTCGAGCTGGTCTGGCTCACCGATGAACCGGACCGCGAGGCGGTGGTGACCGTGGCTCATCGCCAGCGGGCCCCAGTTGATCTCGCTGGCGCCGACCTGGACCGGGCTGTCGGGATCATCGAGGAGGTAGAAGCGATCGCTGGCCAGCGCGAGCTCGAGCAGGTTGCCGCCCCAGCCGGTCCCGGCCGCGCCGATCGCAAAGAACGAGCGGCTGGTCAGATCCATGCGCCGCAGCGTGCGGGCCATGAAGAACACGATCTCGCGGGTGAACCAGGCCTGTGACCCGGGGTGCTTGGCGGGGTCCCCCGCGTCGAGCAGCGCCTGGTCGTAGGCGATCGTGCGCGCGACGTCGCACTCGACCTCGACGAGGACCAGCCCGATCCCGATGTGGTTGACGCGCAGCTGCAGCAGCGCGTCGTCGAGCTCACGGTAGGCACGCAGCGCCCAGACCGAGTCGCCCGCGGCGTGGATCGCCGCCGGGCCCTCGCGGACCAGCGCGAGGTCGGCCTCGCTCGGGCCGCGGACCTTCAGGGTGGCGATCCGGGTGTTCGTGTCGCACTCGAGCTTCACGCAGGTGTACTGGCGACTGGTGGTCGTCCCGTCGCCGCTCAGCTCGATCTGCAGGCGGCCGAGCGCGACGCCCTGGCGCGGCGTGTCGCCGTCCTGGGCGTTGATCTGCGCGGTGGCTTCGGCGGCCAGCTCGGCGGCCCGGGCCTGCAGCTTCGCGTCGAACTTCGAGCGCGGGAACACCCCGTCGACCAGGTTCCACTTGACGGCCTTGCTGCCGCGGACGCCCTCGGCGGTGGTCGAGAACACGTCGGCGAGGTCGCGTCGGATCTTGCGCTTGTCGACCAGGCGGGTGAGCCCGCCCGTGCCCGGCAGCACGCCGAGCAGCGGCACCTCGGGCAGGCTGACCGCCGAGTTGCCGTCGTCTTGCAGGTAGATCTCTTTACAGGCCAGCGCGAGCTCGTAGCCACCGCCCGCGGTGGTGCCGTTGCAGGCCGCGACGTAGATCTGCGCGCTGTTGTGGGTCGCGTCCTCGAGCTCGCAGCGGGTCTCGTTGGTGAACTTGCAGAAGTTCACCTTCCACGCGTGCGAGCTCTGACCGAGCATCGTGATGTTGGCTCCGGCACAAAAGGCCCGGTCGTTGCCCGACGAGAGCAGCACCGTGCGGACCTCGGGATGCTCGAAGCGCATGCGCCGGACGATGTCCGCGAGCTCGATGTCGACGCCGAGGTCGTAGCTGTTGAGCTTGAGCTCGTAGCCCGGGACCAGACCGCCGTCGGGGTCCACGTCCATGATGACCTTGGCGATCCCGCCGTCGTACTCGACCCTCCAGTGCTTATAGGAGGAAGGGTCCTTCTCGAACTCGACCTGTACGGTCTGCGCTGCACCGTCACCCATGTGGATGGAAAATAGCAGCCAGTCGGGGATTCAGGGCTGGAGGCCCGCGTGCGGCGTCGCACGATAGAACGCTGAATTCGTGCGAGTACACACGGGTATTTGCCTGTTTAGCGATCCGCGCTCGAGCTGTGCTTTCGCGTTCGCGCGGCGGCTCGTGGGCATCGTGCGGGTCTGTGTGGTGTCGGTCGCCGCGCCGCACCAACGACCGCGCCGGGGTCGTGAGTCGCCGATCGAGAAATCGCACGGTAGCTCGCTCACGAGCGTGGGTCCGCGCGACGGTCCCGGAGCGTTCGTGTGAGACCACACCGAAAATCGCGCTCGCCGGGGGTCGAGTCATCCCGACCAGCGCTCAGGCCCCTTCCCTAGAGTCCGGCTCCTGGGTCACGCGCGACTCAGCATCCTGGGGATCGGTTGGTGCAGTTGTTGAGGCAGGCGTCGCCCTCGTTCTGGTTGCCGTCGTCGCACTGCTCTTCCATGTTGTCGACGATGCCGTTGCCGCACGAGTTGGTCGGTGCGCAGCACAGCGCCTGGACCTGCTGTTCGTTGCAGCCGTAGTTGGACACGCACGACTCGCGCGAGCTGCCGTAGCCGCAGTTGAGCGCGATGTCGGTGGCGAGGGTCCCGGGGTTGCCGTAGGGGCCGATCGTGAAGTGGCCGGCGCCGCTGCCGTTTCGGCAGTAGATCTCGGCGACGACCACGGTCCCGTTGCCGACCGGGTAGTTCCAGCCGTCGTTGCGGGCGACGAACTGCTGGTACGAGCACAGGCCCCAGCCCGGCGGGCACAAGGTCTCCATGTCCTCTTCGCAGGTCAGGTTGTTGGGGTCGTCGCAGACGATCATGTCGTTGCCGGGGCTGATCGACATCTGCACGGAGCCGCCCATGCACGCGAGCACGCCGTACTCGCAGCTGTTGGTGCAGGTGTCGTCGTCGACCTCGTTGCCGTCGTCGCACTCTTCGACGCCGACATGCTTGATGCCGTCGCCACACACCGCGGTCGCGCACTCGAGCGTGCACGCGTCACCGTCGATGTCGTTGCCGTCGTCGCACGCCTCCATGCCCTCGTAGATGATCCCGTCGCCGCACACGTTGGGCTCGCAAAACGGATGGGTGCAGGCGTCGTTGCTGCTCATGTTGCCGTCGTCACACGCCTCGACCCCGGCCTGCGTAAAGCCGTCGCCACAAAACGCGAGCTCGCACGCGGGGCACTCGTCGCTGATGTCCGCGTTGCCGTCGTCGCATTGCTCACCGGCCTGCACGATCCCGTCGCCGCACGAGCCCGGCAGGCACATCGCGTTGCAGCCGTCCGCGTCGTCGTCGTTGCCGTCGTCACACATCTCGACGCCCTCGTGCACGAAGCCGTCCCCGCAGCTGGCCAGCTTGCAGCCGGTCACGCACGCGTCGGTGTTGACGCTGTTGCCGTCGTCGCAGTCCTCGAAGCCCTCGTACACGAAGCCGTCCCCGCACGCGGCGATGAAGCAGTTCGGCGTGCACTGACCGGACTCGGAATTTTGCGGGCCCAGGTCGCACTCTTCGCCCTGCTGGACGACGCCGTCTCCGCAGTCGCCGTCGCCGTCGCCGTCGCCGTCCCCATCCCCGGTCGAGGTGCCGGTCTCCTGCGCGTCTCCGTCGCCGTCGCCGGGGGTGGTCGCGTTGGTGGTGAACGAGAACGCCCCGTCGCCCGCGTCGGTGGTGCAGGCGGCGAGCGTGGTCAGGCTAAGTGCAGTGGAGAGGCTAACGATGGGGAGCAACTCGAAGCGCATGGCGGCCATTGTCGACCCGTCGGGGCGGGCGAACCAAGGGGTTTATGCACAGCGTGGGACCCGCGATGGAGCGCGGCCAGCAGCGAGTGCCGAATGGCTCAGATGTCGTCCTCTGCGGTGGCATAATTTACGGCAAAGCAGATCGGGGAGCGGGTGCGGGCGGAGCATCCCACGAAGTGCAGACGCCCGAGCACGTCGTCACCGCCGCCGCGAACCAGCGGCACGATGAGTGCGTGGCAAAAAGCCTGGGTTGCTTTGGCGACACCGGTGAAGTCGAGTTCGACCTTGACGCCTCGGCGGAGCAACGGGAGAACTTGATCTTGGGCGATAGCGATGGCTCGCTCGCGGTCGAGCGCGAATTTGCCTCTGTCGCACTTGATCTCGACGCGATGCCAGTCGGGTGCGTTTGCTGACTTCCTAAAAAATCGTATGTCGGCGTACCGGGGACCGCGTCCCTCGATCTCATCCTTGATGGCTTGCATTGGACCGGAGTACTCAGAGCCGATGGCATTGAAGGTAACGGCGACGGCTGTACCCTGCCAGCGATGACGCAGCGAGGTGAACTTTGGAGTGAAGTCGGACGGGTTGCGAGCCGATGCTCGAGCGGACAGTCCCTCCGTGATCGCACAGAAACCACCGGAGGCGGCCAGAGCGAGTCGTCGCACGAAGTACAAGCCCACGCCGCGGTTAACTCCGTCTCGGGCCGAGTTGCCAGAGAGTTCGGGCTCTAGCGCGAGCAGCAGCGAGTCGAGGTCGTCGAGGTCGCCCTCGTAGTGGGGCTTGATCGTGGCGGGGATGCCTTGACCGCAATCTGCGACCGCGAGGCGGACACGACTTGTTCGCTTGTCGAGGGATACGGCACAGAACGCGCCTTGTCCCCCGGTACGGGCATGATCGAACACGTTTTGAGCAAGATCGGCGAGACAGTAGTGAGCGATCCGTTCTGCCTCCGGTGTGGTCTTCAAGATCGCTTCCACAAAGCTGCCCAACTTGTCTTGAGTCTCCTGCTCGGTGCACAACCGGAAGAACAGGCTGGTCGTGGACCCACCCTTGGTTCGACCCGCGAGGGCGGAGAGCAGGCCGGACCGGAAGGCGATGGGGCTCTGAAGGCTGCGGTCGATGATGATGTCGCGACCGAGTTCACGCTGATAGGTGGCCCATGCGCCGAGCATCGCAACAGCGATGGGTTCCGCGAACATGAGAGGGGGCTCGGCGCAGCGGACGCAAATCGATCGGGGGTTGGGATCAAGCCCATCCAGATGCCAACCTTCCGGGGGACCGGCGACGGTGGGCGCGAGGCGCATCGTACGCCCGACTGTGAGTGTCAGCATGGTTTGACATCCTACTTACCATGGGACAGACTGGCAGGAACCGCGGAGTACCCCTTCAGCGGAGGCATCGGTGAGTTTTACTCGCAGGATGTCAGACAGCGACAGCTGATCATCTCAAAGGCAGAGGTTAATCTCTGCCTTTATTTTCGGTCCCGACTCGCGCTGGGACTGTGGTCCCATGGCATCTCTCTCCGACTTTCATGCCGCACTCCGGTCGCTTGTGGATGAGCTGGGCAAGCAGGAGATCCACCTCTCGGAGCTCGGTTTGCACATTCGCCGCAAGTTGCCTCGTTTCACGGCAGAGAGCTACGGGTACCCCAGCTTCACCGAACTGCTCAGCGCAGCCAAAGATATTGGCGTGCTCCGCTTCGGTCAAAAATCGGAGGATCGCTGGTTCATCTTCGGCGACGTCGTACAGCCAGCCAGCGTGCATCATGAGGATTTCGAGATCGCAGAGGCTATCTGGAACGCGTGTGTGGACATCGACCAATCTCGTCAGGGCTGGCTGGATCTGGCCGATTGCGTTCACGTCGAAACAGACGCGCACAAAGTGGCAGACGAGAGGGAGCGCTACCTCGAAATGCCACGCTTTGATGGCGCGCGACAACTCGAGCTGTTGCAGTCGTTCGCGGAGGGCAAGGAAGACGAGACACGTGCCGCGCTCTTGGCGATCGGAAGCGGCTGGAGCTTCGAGCAGCGGCCCTATAAACAGCTGCTCCAGGAGCTGCAACGGCTCGGCCTACGGCACGCCTGGTTTCGTTATCTGCGCCAAGCTGTCGAAGGGGAACTCCGAGCTTGGGTGAGTGAGCACGGCGTGCCGGTCGCCAACTTGTTCAAGCACTCGAACACGGCAGCCGGCGCAGTAGTCCCAGCGGCGCTGGACACGGTTCGCACGTTCGAGATGGATGAGCATCAGCTCCGGGCCTTTCTGAAGGCTGCGATCGACGAGATGACCCTCGCCGAGCTCGGCCAGTGGCCGGTACCAGCGCGTCTACTCCTGGCCAAGCGTCGCTAGAGCGCCGGGAACGGACCGCCACGGGCCTGCGTTCGACTCCGAGGCAAGCCGAGTATCCTGCGCCCGTGAGCGAGACCCTCGACCTGCGCAGCGTGGCCAAGATCGGCCGACCGCCCGGACCGATCCACGCGACGCTGCGACCACCCGGCTCCAAGAGCCTCAGCAACCGCGCGCTGCTGCTGGCCGCGATCGCCCGGGGACCCACGCGGATCCACGGCTGTCTCGACGCCGACGACACGGTGCTGATGCTCGGCTGCCTGGACCAGCTGGGCGTGAAGGTGCACCGCACGGGCCCGCAGATCGCCGACGGGCTCGAGCTCAGCGGGGATCCGCGGGTCGGCGTCGCAACGGGCGAGCCAACCTTGAACGTCGGCACGGCCGGCACGGTCGCGCGGTTCCTGACGGCGGCGCTGGCTGGCGCGCGCGAGCCTGCCTGGGACGCGGTGATCGTCGACGGCAGCCCGCGGATGCGCGAGCGACCGATGGACACCCTGCTGTCGGCGCTGACCGAGCTGGGCGCGCGGTTCGAGTGGCGCGGGGTCCCGGGTGCGCTGCCCGTGCGGGTGCTGGGCGGTCGGGGGCTGAGCGGCGGGCGGATCATCCTCGAGCGGCCAGCCTCCTCACAGTTCGTGTCAGCCCTGTTGATCGCCGGCTGCAGCGCGCTGGGTCCCGTGTCGATCGAGCTGCGCGAGGGCACCCCGGCCCGGCCCTACGTCGACATGACGCTCGCGGTGATCGAGTCGTTCGGCGGCAGCGCAACCTGGTCAAACGACGGCACGACGCTGGTGGTCGAGCCGCGCGAGCTGCAGGGCTGCCCGCGCTACGTGGTCGAGCCCGACGCGTCGGCGGCGAGCTACCTGCTCACGCTGCCGCTGATCTGGGGCGGCGAGGTCACGATCCCCGAGCTCGGCAGCGCCAGCTTGCAGGGCGACGCCGCGTTTTGCCGGGTGCTCGAGCGGTTCGGCGCGAGCGTCGAGCAGACGCCCGACTCGACCACGGTGCGCGGCGGCGCTGCCCTGCGCGGGCAGCAGCTGGATCTCACCGACATGCCCGACATGACGCTGACGGCGGCCGTGCTCGCGCTGTTCGCAGCCGGCCCCACGCGGATCCGCGGCGTCGAGGTCCTGCGTCACCACGAGAGCGATCGCCTGGCCGCGGGCGCGACCGAGCTGCGCAAGCTTGGCGCCGAAGTTGTCGAGCATGAAGACGGCCTGGACATCGAGCCGCCGGCCAACGGACCGCGCCGCGGGGTCGCAATTGACACCTACCTGGATCACCGCATGGCGATGGCGTTCGCCATGGTCGGCGAGGTTCAGATCAACGACCCACGCTGCGTCGACAAGACCTTCCCGCGCTACTTCGAGGTCCTCGCGCAGCTCGGATTTCCGGTGACGCAGTGACGATGAACATGAACGGAATGCCAAAAGTCGGTGAGCTGATCGAGGTCGACGCGACCGGGATCGACGATCGTGGCCAGGGCCTGGCGACGCTCGAGGCGGGCGCTGACGAGCGGGCGCTGCTGGTCCCCGGCCTGTTCCCCGGCGAGCGGGCGAGCGTCCGCATCGAAGCGCTCGCCCGTCATGCCCTGCGCGCGCACGGCCGCGTGCACGAGCTCCTGCGCGCGAGTCCGAGCCGGCGCGAGCCGCCGTGTTCACGCCACGAGCAGCACCAGCGCGCCCCGGGGGATCGTCGACCCAAGCCGAGCTGCGGCGGCTGCCCGTTGATGGGCCTGGAGCTCGACGCGCAGCGCGAGGCCAAGCGGGCGTGGATCCTGCGCGAGTACGGCCTCGAGCTCGACGGTCCTGACGGGATCATCGGCGGGATCATCGGCGGCGCCGAGTTCGACTATCGCTGGTCGAGCAAGCGCGTCGTCGGAGGCGAGCCCGGCCGGCTGCGGCTGGGCAGCCGCGCGGCCGGCAAGCGTCGCGGGGATCACATCGCCGACATGCGCGGCTGTCTGGTCGATCATCCCCGGATCCGCGACGGCTTCGACGCGCTCGAGCTGCTGGCCAACGAGCTTGGCATCGAGCCGTGGGGCGAAGCTGGGGGGGATCTGCGCTACGTGTGGGCCAAGACCAACGGCACCCAGCTACTGCTCACGCTGATCTGCGGGGCCGAGTCCAGTCGGGCCGCGCGCGAGCTCGGGCCGCGTCTGCACGAGCTCGGGATCGCCGACGGGGTCGCCTGCAGCGTGCAGTCGAGCTCGGGCAACGCGATCCGCGGCGGCGCTCCGCAGGCGATCGCCGGGCTCGCGCAGCTGGATCTCGACGCAGGTCTCGAGCTCGGGCCGCTCGGGTTCTTGCAGCCCAACCCAGAGGTCGCCGCGCTCGCCTACCGCGATCTCGTCGCGCTGCCCAACGGCCAACCCCCGCCACCCGCTGAGCTGGCGTTCGATCTCTACGCTGGCGCAGGCGTGACCTCCCGCTTGCTGCGTGAGCGGTTCGAGCGAGTGATCCCCTGCGAGTCGTACCCCGAGTCCGCCGCGCGCTTGGGCATCGAGCCCCAGACCGTCGAGGACTTCGCGCGTGCGTGGCTCGACGCCGCGAGTCCAACGCCCGCGTTGGTCGTCGCCAATCCCCCTCGCGCTGGGCTGGGCGAGTCCGTGTGTGCGTCCCTGCGCGAGCTCGCTGCGCCCCGCGTGCATCTGATGAGCTGTAGCCCGCAGAGCTTGGCCGCGGACCTCGACCGGCTGCGCCCCGACTACGAGCTGGTCGCCCTGCGCGGCTACGACACGCTCCCGCAGACGGCCCACCTCGAGCTGGTCGCCTGGCTGTCGCGCCGCCCTCAATCACCCGCGTAGATCAACACCAACGAGCCAAGCTCCAGCGCCACGATCCACAGCGTCGCAACCATCACGCTGCGGACCATCGCCACGGTCACGTCTTCGGCCGAGCGCTTCTCTCGTGAGCCCTTGGCGATCGCGTCCCCGGCGATCCCCAGCGCGTACACGCAACACAGCCCCAGCGCGCGCAGGCGAAACACCGCGCGCTCGGGCGGCGGATCCACGATGTCTGCGGTCAGCAGCTCCCACGCGAATGCCCAGCCCCCGCCCAGCTCGGGCACCCGCAGCTCGAGGTACAGCGCGCCCCCGACCAGCATGCCCAGGGTGAACAGCGCGGCCATGACCAGGTACGAGCCCGCCAGCCCCAGCCACGCGGGGACCCACAGATACCGGGCCTTGCTGATCCCCAGGGCCTCGAGCGCGGTGGTCTGCCGGGTCAGCGACATGCCCCCGAGCCAGGCGACCACGCCGTTGGCCGAGGTCGCGGCGAACAAGATCCCCGACAGCGGCGGCGCGAGGGCGATCACGTGCATCGAGCCGATCAGCGAGAACACCCGCTCGGGCCGGATCGGTAGCTCGCCCCCGCCGATCGAGCGGTGCAAGATGTACAGCAGCGTGAACCCGATCAGCAGCGAGACGATCGAGAAGAACGCCGCCGGCCGCCACAGCGCCTGCTTGAGCACCGGGCCGATCACCTCGAGGAAGTCGCGCGGACGCAGCAGCGCCCGCAGAGCGTTGGCGGCCACGCGCGGGCCGATCTCGAGCCCGCCGAACGCGGTCGCAGCCACTCGCTTGGCCGCACGACCCAGGCCCGCAGCCACGCGCGCGACCAAGCCTCGCGGGGTCCCGATCGCTTGCGGATCCTGATCCTCGGTGAGCCGAGCGATCATCTGATCCCCGATCCCCGCGGCCACCTGCCGACGCAGCGCCCGCGGCCGCTTGGCTTCGCTCAGCTGCTTGCGCGCGCTCGGACGCTCGCCGAACCCGACCTCGGCCAGGGGATCGAGCTCGATGATCCGGTGTTCGACGCGATCCATGAACCAAAACCGATCCGCGAACCCAGCCGCGAACTCGAGCTCGTGGGTGATCACCAGCGCGGCCGCCCTGCGCTCGAGGATCTCCGCGCGCAGCAGATCCGCGAGCATCTCGACGCGCAGCGGATCCAGGCCGACCGAGGGCTCGTCCAGGAACAAGATCCGCCGCCCACCCGCGAGCGTGCGCGCGACCGCGAGCCGCTGGGCCTCGCCGCCCGACAGTCGCCCGACCTCGCGCGCTTCCCCGCCGGCCCAGTCCTTGGGCAGATCCACGCTCGCCAGTGAGTCTTGCAGCGCCCCGGCCGTGACCTCGCGCGGGGGGTCGGCGTTGCGCATCGCCAGCGCCAGGTTGCCGGCGACGTCCAGGTGATCGAAGAGGGCGCCCCGCTGCGGCACGATGCCGACCCCGGCGTGGCGCTCGAGCAGCTGCGCCCTGACCGAGAACCCGGCGGCGTCGAGGGCCGCGCGGTTGTGCAGCGCGCTGACCAGCGTCGACTTGCCGGCCCCGCTGCCGCCGAGCAACGCGACGATCTCACCCTCGCGCAGCTCGAGCTCGACGTCGCGCAGCAGCGGCGCGCCGTCGGGACGATCGATCTCCAGGCCGCGAGCCTCGAGCAACACCCGGGGGTCGCGGGGCGCGGTGGATGACGGAGCGACCATGACGCCGTTGTTTTACCCCGGCGGGGCCGCGGCTCGCTGGACCGCGACTCGCTGGGTCGCGCCGAGGCAGGCCCGGCTCAGATCAGCGACAACAACAGCTCGACGAGCCTGCGCGGCTCGAGCAAGGGGGCCGTCTCGTCGTTGATCAGCGGCGTGTCGATGACCTCCACGCCGTGAGCCTCGATCGCGTCGACGTCGAGGCCGCCCGCGTACTCGCCCCGCTCGCTGTCGACGAGCACGAAGTGGAGCAGCAGCTCGGTCGGCGTGTCCTCGCCCGCGTCGCGGCGCAGCTGCTCGAGCAGCACGCGAACCTGATCGTGGGGGGCGAGCCCCAGCTCCTCGGGGTCGTCGCCGCAATTGGGCACGTAGACCTTGGGACAGCCAGCGCGGGCCACGGCGGCGCCGACGCCCCGGGGCAGCAGGCAGGCCATGACGGAGGTCCAGAAGCTGCCGATCGGAAAGCAGATCAGCTCGGCCTCGTCGATCAGCTGGGTCGTGCGATCGTCGATCTCGGCCACGGCTTCGGGCCCCCCGAGCTCGTCGATCGCCTCGGTCAAGCGCAGCGCGCGGATCGGGGCCGACAGCGGGGTCTGGCGGCTGGTGATCTCGTGCTGCCCGGCGACGAGCGTGCCGTCTTCGAGCTGCGCGCACAGGTGCAGGTTGCTGTCGACCACGGGCCGCACGATCCCGCGGACCGCGACCAGCTTCGAGAACAGGAAGATCACCGCGTCGATGTCACTGCGGTTGTTGAGGTAGCCACCCGCGAGGATCAGGTTGCCGACGCTGGCCCCCCGCAGGTCGAAGCTCGACGGCATGTGCTCGCGGAAGTACCCGAGGTGGTTGCGGATCAGCTTGCGCAGCGGCATCGGCACCGCGGCGACCAGCGGGTCTTGGCCGCTGACCATCGTGTCGAGCCGAGCCCGCAGCAGCGCTTGGTCGTCGTGGTCGACCAGTCGGGTGTCGAACAGCTGGTAGACCTCGGGGTGGCCGAGCAGGCGGGTGTCGGCCAGCGCCATCAGCCGGTTGCGCAGGTCGCCGACCGAGATCATCGGGAACGCGTCGCGCAGCTTGGCCGAGCTCCCGCCCGAGTCGAACGGCGTGATCAGGTGGACCGAGTTGTGGGTGTACTCGGTCAGCACCCGACTGGTCTTGCGCAGCGCAGATCCACCCGAGAAGAACAGGATCTTCGGCCCGATCTCGGGCGCCCGCTGATAGCGGGCCAGGCGGAGCGGGCTGGGCACCTGGCGCGTCTGCGTCAGCGTGATCTGCTGGCGGCGGCCCTTGGAGATCGAGGGCGGCGTCTTCTGATCAGCGCGAGAGGGGTCCTGCATGGGCGTACGGCGTGCGGGTGACACGCCAGCGTTACCTCAACAACACCGCCCTCGCCACTTCCCGGCCCTCTCACGGCCGCGGGGCAGTCACGAGAGCAAGCCGAGCTGCCCGCGGAGCGACTCGACCGCCGCGTGCAGATCTTCGTCGGCTTGGGCCAGCGCCTCGATCCGCTTGCAGGCGTTGATCACCGTCGAGTGATCCTTGCCCCCAAAGCGCATGCCGATCTCGGGAAAGCTCGAGCCGGTGAGCTGGCGGCACAGGTACATGGCGATCATGCGGGGGCGCGAGATCCCCCGGTGACGGCGCTTGCCCTTGAGCTCGCTGATCTTGACCGAAAAGTAAGCGGCGACGGCCTTCTGAACCGCCTCGATCGTGATCGGGGGCTTGTCGGTGACGGTCTTGCCGAGCACGGAGCGGACGAACTCGGCGTCGATCTCGACCCCGCGCAGCTGGGCAAACGCGGTGACTCGCAGCAGCGCGCCCTCGAGCTCGCGGACGTTGGAGCGGACCAGCTCGGCGATGCTCAGCGCGACCTGGGGCGAGAGCTCGAGGTCATCGCGGGCTGCCTTGGTCTGGATGATTGCGATCCGGGTCTCGAGATCCGGCGGCTGGACGTCGGCGACCAGGCCCCAGTTGAGCCGCGAGGTCAGGCGCTCCTCCATGCCGGCCATGTCGGCGGGCACCCGATCAGCGGTGACCACGATCTGCTTGCCGGCCTCGTACAGCGCGTTGAACACGTGGAAGAACTCGTCCATCGTGCGATCCCGGCCGGAGATGAACTGGATGTCGTCGATCAGCAGGCAGTCGCAGTCACGCCGATACCGGGCGCGGAACTGGTCAAACTCGTTGTTGCGCACCGCGGTCACGAACTCGTTCATGAACTGCTCGGCGCTCAGGTACACGATCCGCAGGTTGGGGTCCTTGCGATACAGCTCGTAGCCGACCCCGTGCAGCAGGTGCGTCTTGCCGAGCCCGACGCCGCCATAGATGAACAGCGGGTTGAAGCGGGTGCCGGGCTCGTCGGCGGCGGCCATCGCTGCGGACGCCGCGAGCTCGTTGCAGCCGCCCTTGATGAAGGAGTCGAACCGGTAGCGCGGATGCAGACCGCGCGGTGGCCCACCGGGGCGCGGCGGGCTCCCCGTCGGGCGGGTCGCGGGATGATCCACGACGACCTCGAGGTGGGGTCGGGCGAGCTCGGGTGCCGCACGCTCGGGCGCCGGCGGCGGCTCCTCGACCACCTCGATCGCAACCTTGAATTTGCGCTCGTGCCGCGACTCGAGCTCGTCCAGCGCGAGGTCCAGGTAGTGGGTCTCAAACCACTCTTTGAGGAAGCGGTTGGGGGCGCGAAGCTGCAGGAGGTCGCCGTCGACGCTCGCGAGGCGGATCGGTCGTAGCCACATGTCGAAGGTCTGCCGGTCCAGTCGGGGTTCCAGCCCGTGCAGTGCTTCGCTCCAAATATCCGCCATGATCCTCCTGTCCACAGCTACTCAGCAGCCTGTGGATAACTTGGAATTGCTTGAAATCATTGAGCAATTTCCGAGGCTGAAGCGCCCCGTCCACAACCGCGTGGAAATTGTGGATTTCCAGAGTCGTGGTGCTTCGCCCGCGCTTCGCGCGAGGTCGCTGTGTCAATTTCCGCGCTTTTCGCACCCCCATTCAGGCGATCGGGGGGCGGTCGGCGCCGGCGAGGGTGGGTTTGTACTCACCCGCCCCAGGACAGGGCAAGCGGTCGACCGTCAAATGATCGCAAATCGTTGAAATTCAACGTTATTTTTGGCCCTCACCGAAACGGAAACCCCGCGTGAATACCGCTGTGTCCCTCTTGACACAAGACCGTGAAATTTGATGTCGTTGAAATTATTCGGGAAATCGGGAGCGCGCGAGGGGTCGCGTAGACCCGGCCGCAAGAGCAGCGAGTTTGCGCGGCCTCGGTGCCGCAAACCGGCATGACAAGCCGACTTGCGAGACCCACCCGATCGCCTGGATCCCTCGCAAGTCGCGTCGTCCGGTCTCCTGACGCGCTTCGAGGCGATCCATCGATCTTTGGATCAGTCTTTGGATCAGCCACCCCCCACCGACGCCACAATTTTGGCACGCGCTGTTGTCAGCTTCGCCGGTCAGCTCGGGCCCGCGGTCATGAATGCTTGCCCGGGCGAGCAGCTCGGCCCCGGTCGAACGAGCTCGACATGAACCTCCGTTTGACAGTGCCAATGCTCGCTGCTATCGATCCGGCCCCTTCGCCCCCAGGACTGGTCCAAACGGGTCCAGTCGTCCAGTTGGGTCGCAGGCAGGTCCCGTGTCGACATGACGAAGCGAACGTATCAGCCCCACAACCTCAGCCGGGCCCGCACCCACGGCTTCCGAGCCCGCATGGCCACCCGCAACGGCCGCAAGATCATCGCAGGCCGTCGCCGTCGGGGCCGCAAGCGGCTCGGCACGAACACTGGCGGCAAGTGAGCCGCGCTGCGAGCTCGAGCTCGGGAGCACCCGCTCCCGACGAGAGCTCGCGCAAAGGATCCCGTGCGCCCGCTTGGTTTCCCCGCGCGTCTGCGGATCAAGCAGCGGCGCGAGTTCCTTCGGGTTCAGCGTCGTGGACGCAAGCATCACGTTCGCCACTTCATGGTGTTCGTGCTGCCGCGTCTGCCGGTTCCCGAGCAGAGTCCGACGGCGTCCGAGCCAGCGGCGTCAAAGCCCGACCCGCAGCCGACCCGTTTGGGGATCACCGTGACGCGCAAGGTTGGCAACGCCGTGGTCCGCAACCGGATCAAGCGGCTGGTCCGCGAGGTGTTTCGCCAGCATCGCGCGCGCCTGCCCCCGGGCTTGGACATCGTCTGGGTGGCCAAGCAACAGGCGGCGGGGGCGACCTTCGCCGCCGTGCTCGACGACTTCGAGGCGCTGCTGCGGCGCCCCGAGCTGGTCGGTGCTGCACGTCACCCGGACCGAGGCAAGCGGTGACGCGTCGATGAGTGACTCACTGCGCGCCGCTTGGCGCGTGATCACCCGAGCGCCGCGCTTGCTGGCGATCGGGTTGATCCGCGTCTACCAGCTCACGCTCTCACCCATGCTCGGACCAAGCTGTCGGTTCAGCCCGAGCTGCTCACACTACGGATGCGCGTGCCTGCGTGATCACGGACTCATCCGTGGCAGTTGGCTCACGCTACGCAGGCTGTCGCGTTGCCATCCTTGGCATCCTGGCGGCTATGATCCGCCGCCTTTGCCACGATCAGCGCCACGCATCAGTGAAGCTGGCGGCAGCACCGCCCCACTGAAGGCGCCAAGTCAGGCCGAGGCCAGTTAGAAGGGATACGTCTTGCAAGAGCTCAAGATGAACCAACGGGTCGCGCTGGCGGTCGTCATTTCGATCCTGATCCTCGTCGGATACAGCTATCTGTTTCCGAAGCCCAAGCCGACCCAGGCCGAGCTCGATGCGATCGCGGCCGGCGAGACGGACGGCGAGCCCACGGCCGACGGCGACAAGCCGCCCGCGGACCCGAAGGACTCGGTCGAGAAGATCGATCCCAGCGAGGCCGGGCAGGCCGCCGGGGAGCCCAACCCGGCTGCGCCCCCGACCGAGAACGTCCCGTTGGCTGAGCATCGGCTCGCCAACGACCTGCTGGCGATCACCGTCGACAACCAGCCCGGCGGCTTGATCACCGCCGTCGAGCCGCTCGCCGATCAATTTCACGACAAGGCCGAAGATCGCGGGATCGACTTCCTGATGCTCGACGGCGCTCGTACGCTCGAGTTTGGGTTTGTCGCCGCCGACACGGACTTCAAGTGGTCGCGGATCCCCGGCCAGCTACGGATCACGGGTGATCGCAGCGTCGAGCTCGTGCGTCGCCAGGGCGACATCGAGGTCGTCGAGTCGCTCACGCTGCTCGACGGCTACGAGGCCCAGTACGCGGTCGTGGTCAAGAACCACGGCGCCGGTCAGCAGGTCCACAGGATCGAGATCGGCACCCGCATGGGCATGTCGGCCGACCAGAGCCGCTACGACATCCACCGCGCGCTGTGCCGCACCCCCGAGGCCGAGGGCGGCGGATGCAGCTTCCGCAACGGCCCCCTAAAGGACTTCGACTTCGACGATGTCGAAGACGAGAACGAGCACGTCACCGGCAAGCTCGACTGGTGGGCGCTCGACAGCAAGTACTTCGTGCAGGCGCTGGTCCCCAGCGAGCAGCTCGCGGGCTGCGTCGTCAGCAGCGACGACGACGGCACGGCGATCATCAACACCGGCCTCGGCGGTGAGGTCGAGCTCGGGCCCGGCGAGCAAAAGCGCTACGAGTTCGGCCTCTATGTCGGCGCCAAGGTCGACTCGATGCTGCAGGACTTTCCTGTCAGCGAGAGCCTGTCTGCGGTGCCCGAGGCCACGGATCTGACCGAGGCGATCGACTGGGGCTGGTTCGGCGGCCTGTCGAAGTTCCTGGGCACCATGATGCTGTCGCTGCTTCGCTGGTTCTACTCGCTGACCGGCGTGTGGGGCGTGGCGATCATCATGCTCACGATCGTCATCAAGCTCACGCTGCTGCCGCTGACGATCAAGCAGTACTCCTCCATGCGCAAGATGAAGGAGCTGCAGCCCGAGATGGAGAAGATCCGGGAGAAGTACGGCGACGACAAGGTCAAGCAGCAGCAGGAGATGCAGGCGCTGTTCCAGCGCACGGGCATCAACCCGCTCGCGGGCTGCATGCCCATGGTCCTGCAGTTCCCGGTCTGGATCGCGCTCTACGCGATGCTCGGCGCGGTCGTCGACCTCTACCACGAGACCTTCTTGTGGCTCCCGGATCTGACCCAGCCCGATCCGCTCTACATCCTGCCGATCGCCATGGGCGGCCTGATGTTCATCCAGACCCGCATCAACCCGACCGCTGGCGATGCCCAGCAGGCCAAGATGATGCAGTGGATGATGCCCGGCATCTTCGTGGTGATGATGCTGTTCTTGCCCTCGGGCCTGGGCATCTACATCTTCGCCAACATCGTGCTGTCACTGATCCAGAGCTTCGTGCAGCTACGGATGAAGGGCACCGACGCAGGCGCCGCAGCCGGCACGACCGACACGGCCAAGCCCGCAGCCAAGGGCACCAGCGGCAAGCGGAAGTAAGACCGCCGACCCCGACCCGCGGAGCACCCAGCTGGCTGCGGGGGCGAACGGGCCCCCGCTCAGGGGGCCACACATGCGCTCGCCAACAAAGGGCCGGTCTGAACGCTCCCCTCTTCCAATGGTTGGCATCACGCACTAGAGTTGCCCACCCCTGGGGAGCCTGACGTGTCCGAAGAAGCTAACAGCCGCAAGGAAGACGACCTCGAGCAACGCATCACCGAGGCCGTGCCGGTCGTCCGTTCCTTCCTCGAGACGGTGCTCGGTCTGCTCGGCGTCGAGGTCGAGGTCGACATCGACGTCGAGGATGACGGCCTGCACTGTGACCTCAACACCAGCGAAGAAGAGGGCGGCTTGTTGATCGGTCGACACGGCGCAACCCTCGACGCGCTGCAGTACCTGACCTTGCGGATCCTGCAGGCCGAGGGGCTCGGGCGCATGCGCATCACCCTGGACGTCGGCGGCTACCGCAACCGTCGCGAGAAGGCGCTGCGCGACCTCGCTCAGGGGGTCGCAAAGAAGGTGATCGACAGCGGCCGGCCGTACCACTTCGAGCCAATGAGCGCGATGGAGCGACGGGTCGTGCACATGGCGATGAGCGAGCTCAACGGGCTGCGCACCGAGTCCGAGGGCGAAGGCCGACGGCGGCACGTCGTCGTGTTCCGCGACTAGCCGACGGTGACAGCGAGCGAGGAGCGGACGATCGCGGGGGTGGCCACCGGGACCCCGGATGGCGGCGTCGCGATCATCCGCATCAGCGGCCCGCAGGCGTGCCCGATCGCCAAGTCAGTGATCGTGGGTGAGCTGCCGGGCGCGCGGGTGTTGGCGGTTCGGCGGCTGGCGGTGGGCGGCGAGCGGGCGTTGGTCGGGGTGATGCCGGGACCTCGCTCGTTCACCGGGGACGACGTCGTCGAGCTGCACGTGCACGCGGGCGCCCGAAACGTCGCCGAGATCCTAGAAGCGGTGCTCGAGGCCGGCGCGGTCGCGGCCGCGGCCGGGGAGTTCACGCGGCGGGCGTTCGCCAACCGTCGGCTGAGCTTGGACCAGGCCGAAGGGATCGCGGCGCTGATCGGGGCCCAGACCCAAGCGGCGCTGGATCAGGCCCGGCGCCTGGTCGCGGGTGAGCTCGGCCGCGAGGTCGAAGCGGTGCGCGAGCGCGTCGAGCTGCTGCGGGTCGAGATCGAGGCCAACCTCGACTTTCCGGAGGACGTGGATCCACTCGATGAAGCCCGGTTCGTGACCACGGCGGCGAGCCTGGGTGCGGCGGTCGGGGTGTGGCTGGCGGGCTTCGAGCGGGGTCGCCGGGCGCGGGAGCGGGCGCGGGTCGTCATCGCGGGGCCACCGAACGCGGGCAAGAGCGCGCTGTTCAACGCGCTGCTCGGTCGTCGTCGGGCGCTGGTGTCTGCGACCGCGGGCACGACCCGCGACTACGTGGAGGCCGAGCTGACGATCGAAGGCCGGGAGCTGTGCGTGGTGGACACGGCCGGGCTACGCGACAGCGACGATCACATCGAGGTCGCCGGCGTCGAGCTCGGCCGCGAGCAGATCGCCGGAGCCGACGTGATCGTGTGGGTCGAAGGTGCGGATCAGCCGGTCGGACTTGGACCGGATCACGACGGGCACTTCAACCACTTCAACATGTCCGCGGGCGCGAGCGTGATCCGGGTCGAGAACAAGCAGGAGCTCGGGCGTCGCCGGCCAGACTGGATCGGTGTCAGCGCCGAGCCCGGGACCGAGCTCGAGCCGCTGCGTCGGGCGATCGCGGACGCGGTCACGCTCGGCGGTGAGCAGTGGATCGGCCTCGCGCGTCACCGCGATCGCGCGCGAGAGGCCGCCGACGCGCTGGCCGAGGCCCACACGCTGCTGCGCGCCGCCGCGGGCCTCGAGCTCGTGGCCCTGTCACTCGCCGTCGCCGAGCGCTGCCTCGGTGAGATCACCGGACGCGCGGCGCTCGGCCCGGTCGGAGAAGACGTGCTGCACGCGATCTTCTCCCGGTTTTGTATCGGCAAGTGAGCTACTCGCCGGCGTCGCCGGGCTCAGCGTCGGCCGGCTTGGCGGGCTTCTTGGCCGGCTTTTCGGCAGCGTCGTCGGCCGGCTTGGCGGGCTTCTTGGCGGGCTTCTCAGCGGCGTCGTCGGCCGGCTTGGCCGGCTGCTTGGGCTTGGGCTCCACGGGGATCGGCGCGTCCGCTGGCTCGGGCTCCGGCGTTGGCTCGACCTCTGGCTCTGGCTCTGGCTCCGGCGCGGGCTCTGGCTCTGGCTCGGGCTGACGCGCGGGCTTCTTCTCGATCACTGGGTTGCTGCCGTCGGGCATCAGCTGGGGCAGCGTGAGCGACACCGGGAGCTTGACGTAGGGCGTGATGTTGGGGGGATCACCGGCATCGGGCACGCGGATCGCGAAGGGCTGGCGTTGCTCGAAGAACCCGATGTAGTCGGTGACGACCTGGCCCTGCTCCACGATCAGCCGAAACCCAATGATGTCGAGGCTGTCCGCCGACGTGTACGAGCACCACATCGGCTCGGCCCCCGCCGCGGCCAGCATCTGCCAGCCCGGCTGCAGCGGCGTGCACGTGAAGGATGACTTGGCGGCGAACCGCGAGGTCGCGCGGCGGAACGCGTCGAGGAATTCGAGGCCGAGGGGATCGCCGTCATGCATGATCGGCCGGGCCCGCAGCTCACGGCGATCCGGCACGCCCCAGCGGGCGTTCTCGGACAGCAGCTGGTTCATGCGATGGGGATCGTCTTTGGCCGCCGCGATCAGCAACTCGACGATCATGGCCTTGGCCTGGAACGGCAGCATCCAGGCCTCGACGTCGTCATCTTGCCGGGGCGTGCGCTCGGCGTAGGCGCCGAGCAGGCTGCCGTCCGGGCCCGCCCCCTCGTCGGTCGCCGTGGGCAGGCTCGCCGAGGGCGTGTGGGTTGGCACAGGCACGGGCTCCCAGGCGTCGGGCATCGGCGGGTAACGGGCGTCGCACCCCGCGAGCACGAGCGCGGAGAGAACCGCCGAGGTCAGGACGCAGGTCAACCGCTGACGTGACATGGGTCGTGTTTAGACGGCTGGACTGGTGTTGTCTAGGAGTTGGACCAGCTCTCGGGCGAGAGCGAGGCTGGCGGTGAGACCTGGCGACTCGATCCCGAGCAGATGCCAGCACCCGCGCGGGTGCTCGATGATCTCGAAGTCGCCAGCGGGCGCCCCGGGCCCGACGAGCTTGGGTCGGATCCCGCAGCCGTCGTAGACCAGATCACTCGGTTCACAGTGACCGAGCAACGCACGCGCCGCGGCCAAGAACGCGCCGTGTTGCAGCTCACCGCGCGTCGGCGAGAAGTCTTCGGCGTCGTCGACCCACGCGAGGTCGGGACCCAGGCGGCAGCGACCGTCGAGCTCGAGGGTCATGTGAACCCCCAGCGAGGGGCTGCCAGGCACGGTCACGGGGTAGATCAGCCGTTGATAGGGCGGGTGACGACGCAGCCGAAAGTAGTCGCCGCGCGCCAGGTACAGCGCGCGCGTGAGCCCGACCAGCCCGGCGACGCGCGTGGCACCGAGCCCCGCGGCGTTGATCACCCGGGACGCGACCATGGTTCCGCGGGGTGTGCTCAGTCGAAACCCCCGGTCGAGCGCGTCGATCCGCGTGACCGGGGCCGAGCACACCACCGTCGCCCCGCCCTGCTCGGCCGCGACGTGGAGCGAGCGAACCAACTCGTGGGCGTCGACGATGCCCGAGCTCGGTGACCAACCTGCGGCGCGGACCGTGCTCGGCAGCCCGGGCTCGAGCGCGCGAGCCTGCGCGAGGGTCACTCGCTCGAGCGCGACCCCGCTGGCCCCGGCGTTGTCGACGAGCACGTCGAGCTGGGCCTGCTCCCGGGCGTCCCGCGCGACCAGCAGCTTCCCGGTTCGTCGGTGCCCGACCCCGCGCGCCGCGACCCAGTCCCACACCAGCCGGTTGCCCGCGACGCAGGTTCGGGCTTTGCGCGAGCCCGGGGCATAGTAGAGCCCCGCGTGCACCACCCCGCTGTTGCGGCTGCTGACCCCGGTCCCCGGGCGCGTCGCGGCCTCGAGCAACATCGTGGACCCGCCCGAGACACCGGGCTGCTGGGTCACGGCGCAGGCGATCGCGCAGCCGACCACGCCGGCCCCGATGATCGCCAGATCACAGCCATGAACCCCGCTGGACACGTGCTGGCTCAGAGTGTGGACCGGATTTGTCCGGTCGGGTACGGTCTGCGCGGAATGGCCTTCGAGTACAAGCCCGGTATCTACAAGACCACCAAGTTCCTCCCTGGTCACGAGTCGGAGATCGAGCCGGGTCAGCTGGTGCTGATCCGAACCGATGGCGAGTTCGCGCCTGCCTCCGTGCTCAAGCCAGTCTCGAACCGCAACAACCAGTGGCAGTTTCAAATGCCGGGGATCAAGGTCCCGAGCAACTCGCTCAACTGGGGCGACACCCTGGTCAAGCTGCCCCACGAGGGGTTCTATCGGTTGCTCGAAGAGAAGACCTTCGAAGGTGGCGGGCGCTGGCTGGTCAACGCGATCGTGCAGCTCGGCTACACGCGCCTGGCTGAGCCGATCCTGTTCATCGCCCAGCGCCGCAGCCCGCTGGCCTCGAACGATCTGTTCTTCTCCGAGAAGGGCGTGAAGATCGACCTCGACAACGTCGAGGCCCTGATCGAGCCGCTCGCCTGGTACCAAGAACCGACGAAGTCCTAAGCCGCCCGACGGAGACGCATGAGCCCCCTCCCAGGGGGCCACACATGCGGTCGCGAACAAGCGGCCCGAGGAGCGAAGCGACCAGACGCGCCAGCGGCTGCAGTCGGCGAAGTGCCAAGGTCTATGTGGGGGTCATTTACAGATCTGGGCGCAGGCGGAGGCCTAGGTTGATGCTCAGGACCGTGTCGAGCTCGCGGGGGATTGAGCCGGTGACCTGTTGGGCGAAGCCGACGCCGAAGTCCACGCCGACACCGCCGAGGGTGGCGGGGCGGATGAAGCCGAGGCCGGCGCTGACGTAGCCACGGTCGTCGCCGTTGCCGCGGCCGCGGGAGTCCCACCAGCCGCCGAGGCGGATCGGGACGGGGCCGGCGATGAACTCACCGCCGGCGTTGACGGTGATCCGGGTCCACTGATCTTGGGTCTCGCGGTACGAGGTGAAGTCGTAGGTCGCGTCGACGTTGAGGCTGAAGTTGGGGTTGTGGAGCGGGAAGATTGCGAGGCCGTGACCGAGGCTGCGGGGGTAGTCGGACACCGGGCGCAGGTTGGTGTCGTTGAACTCGGGATCGTCGTCGGTCGCGATCCCCTCGATCTCGGTCACCGGGTCTTCGGTGCGCGCGGGCGGGTTGGGGCCGAACAGGTTGTAGCCAACGACGGACAGCCGGGCCCAGTCGAGGAAGTTGATCGCGACGGCGGCGTCGAGGCCGAACGCGTTGTGCTTGGGGACGTAGTCGTGGGCGATCCCGTCGTCGTCGTGGTACCGCAAGCTCACGTACTGCCACTTGGGCTTGACGCCGATGTACAGCCAGTTCTGGACCGCGGTCACGCTGAGCACGCCTGACACCTCGTGTCCAAAGTGCGCGAGCTTCAGCTGCTCGCGGTCGCTCAGCGGACCGTTGTAGCGGATCCGCGGGGTCCCGTTCATGAAGATGTAGCCGAGCGCGAGCGCGATCCGGGGGCTGTTGAGCGAGTCGCTGACGAACACGCCGAGCCCGTGGGTCTGGTCCTGGAGGTTGAACTGGTAGAGCGGCTCAATCTCGAATTGCTGCGCGTAGCTGAGGCCGGCCGGGTTGATGATCGCGGCGTCGGTTCCGGTCGAGGAGCCGCGCGTGGCGTTGCCCATGGACAGGTTGCGGGTCCCATCGGCGCCGGGGCTGGCCGCGGCGCGGCTGGGGATGGCCAGGCAGGCGAGGGCCGCGAGCCCCAACACAGCTCCAAAACGAGCGCTGGCACCGGTCCTGGACCCGAACGGGGGCTGCCGGATCGCGGACGCTCGCGCCGCAGCCTTCGGCGGACTCGGGTCAGTTTGGCGCATCTTGGAGGGCAGCATACGTATGTCGCCGATCCGCGCAAAAAAACCCCAAGCGTGGGCTGTCGGCGGCGTGGATCTGTCCGAGATCGCTGGCCCGCGCGCTGACGGGCGACCCCCTGACATCGTGTCAATCGGAGCTCGCGGCCCCTCGCAGCACCCGCCGGGCGTGCTCGGGTGTCGAGATTTTCCCCGGCCTGCTGGTTACTCCTGGTACCGTAGCGACGTGTCCGGCGATCGCCCTGGATCGAACAAGGCCCTACCTCCCCTGCTGGAGGGCTTCGGCAAGGACGACGGACAACGTGCGGCCGCGGCCGCGGCGTACGGCAAGCAGTTTCAGTCGGTCGAGCTCGATCAGTTCGACGACGCGGAGCCACCGCCCAAGCCGGCGGCGGACTCCTCGGCATCCCGGCCGCGCCCCAACTACAATACCGACGACGAGATCAGCGCGCCCGCCGAGGACGAGGGCGATCGCCCCAACCTCGAGCCGGTCAGCGACAACGCCCACCCGCCACAGAATCGGCGCATGCCCACCCAGCCGCCCTCGAGCTTGACGCTCGAGCTGAGCGACGAAGACCTCCCGACCAAGGCGCACCGCGTGGTCCCACGCAGCGCGGCGAACAGCGAGTCGTCCGAGCCGTCCGCCGCGGCCCAGCCCCGGCCCCCGAAGTTGGCTCCGCGTCACAGCCCGGCGCCGCTGCGTCGCGGGCTGTTCTCGGGTGATCTCGTCACCAATTTGCTCGCGGCTGTCGCGGTTGCGCTGTTGATCATGATCCTCCCGGCCAAGAAGATCGCGCGCAACTACGAGACGAGCCAGGTCGAGCCGCTGCTGACCGAGCTCGACGGCGCGATCGAACATCCCCTAGGTGTCGAGGCCGGGGTCGTGGAGGCGCCCGAAAAAATAGCTGCACGGATCCACGCTGGCCGCGACAAGGTCCGCACCCGCTATCTGCTGATCTGGCTGCTCGCGGGCCTGCCGCTGGGGCTCGGGCTCGGGTTTGTACCGCGTCCCGGCGACTGATCAGGGGTGTCACCGCGCAGGCCGGTGACATACTCGCCGTGATGAAGCGACAGACTGTGTTGATTGGGTCTAGAGCGCCTGCGTCGGGGCTCATGACGTTGACCCTGCTGGCGGGCATGTCGGGCTGCGTCAGCCTGCAAGACTACGAGGGCGTCAAGTCCGACCTCGCAAAGGCGCGCAGCGAGCTGACCGACAGCCGCGGGCAGGTCGAGGATCTGAGAGTCGCCCTCGCGGACGCGCAGACCGACGTGGAGCTGTTGAGCGCGAGGATCAGCGATCTCGAGCAGCTGATCATGATCGCCGAGGAACGGAAAGGGCCGGGCCAAGAACCGGCGGATCGAGATCGTGCTGAGCTCTCGGATCTGCCGGGCGCCCGGGAGGTCGAAAAGATGTTCGAGTAGTGGAGGTATGATCCGCGACATGCGGATCAGCGTCAGCGAGCGGCGAGCCGAGGACATCTCCGCCGATGTCCACGTCGTCGTGTTCCGAGCGCCCGATCGCGGGCTCCCGGTGCCGCCGTTGGCGGCGTACCTGCGCGGTGACGTCGGGCGGCTGATCACGCGGCGGGCCGAGTCCATGACCTGGCTCGAGACCCGCGAGCTCGCCACGCCACGCGTGCTGATGTACTGCCTGGGCCCGCAGCGGCGCGCGTGGGATCCCGAGCTCGAGTACCTGGGCGGCCACGCGGGCAGCTACGATCACGCCAGCGAAGCGCTGGGTCTGCGCCAGGCGCTGCGCACCGCTGGCGCGATGATCGAGCGGGCCTGCGACCAGGTCGGGGCCCGCCACGCGGCGCTGATCAGCTGGCCCGAGGATGTTGATCCGGCGCTGATCATCGAGGGCCTGTGCCTGCGCGCCCACGACCCTCGCGCGTGGGAGCGCAGCGGCGACGGCCCGGTAGCGACCAGCCTGCGCAGGCTGACCGTGTGCATGCCCGACGTGTCCAAGCCCGCGCGTCGGGCTGCGAGCGAGCGACTTCGCAGGCACCTGAAGATCATTGAAGCGACCAACTTTGCGCGGGAGCTCGGGGATCTGCCCAGCAACGTCGGGACCGCGAGCGGGATCGTCGAGCGCGTCCGCGCCCAGATCCACGAGCGCGACCACCAGCTCGAGCTCAGCACGATCAGCGCGGCCGAGGCCGCCGCCGCTGGCATGGGCCTGTTCACCGCCGTCGACGCGGGCGCGAGCGAGCGCGGCTGCATCTTGCGGCTCGAGCACCGCGGCAGCGAGGGCGCGCCGCTGGTGTTCGTGGGCAAGGGCCTGACCCACGACACGGGCGGCTACAACCTCAAGACCGATCCCTGGGTGCACCTGCTGACCCACGACAAGTGCGGGGCCACGGCGGTGGTCGGCGCGATGCTGGCGATCGACGCGCTCGCGCTGCCCGTCCACGTGATCGCCCTGTGCCCGCTGACCGAGAACAGCGTCGACGCCCTCGCCTACAAGCCCGGCGACGTGCTCACCGCCTGCAACGGCACGACTGTGTATGTCGAGAACACCGACGCCGAGGGCCGCCTGGTCCTCGCCGACGTGCTCGCGTGGCTGCAGACCCAGGATCCGCGGCCCGAGCTGGTCGTGGATCTCGCAACCATGACCTCGACGATCCACGCGGCGCTCGGCGAGCCCTTCGCCGGGCTGTACTGCAACGAGGATCGGGTCCGCGAGCTCCTGGTCGCAGCCGGGCGCGCCAGCGGAGAGCTGCTGTGGCCGATGCCGATCCACGAGATCCACGACCGCCACCTGGGCCACCACAAGGCTGACCTGCGCAACGTCGGCGTGCACGCCGGCTCCCCGAGCTCGGCGGCCGCGTTCTTGCGCGCGTTCGTCGACTATCCGTGGGCCCACGTGGATCTGGCTGGCAAGTCGCACAACGAGTACCCGCGCGAGCACCTGGGCGTCGGCGCGACTGGGTTTGGGTGCCGCTTGCTCGTCGAGTTCGCGTGCAGGTTTGCCGAGACCTGACAATGCTCCACACTCGCCGCGGGAACCCCGAATGGCCCGCGACCGAATTTTGATCACCGAGCTGCGCGTGGACTGCATCGTCGGCGTGTTCGACCACGAGCGTCGGCGGCCGCAGCCGCTGTTGATCGACCTCGAGCTGGGCCTCGACACCGCCGAGGCCGCCTACAGCGGGAGGATCGCCGCGACCTGTGACTACGGGCGCGTCGCCGACGAGATCGCTACCCTGCTCGAGTTTCGCCGCTACAAGCTGCTCGAGGTCGCGGCCAGCGAGGTCGCGGCGATGTTGATCGGTGTGCACCCGATGATCGAAGACGTGCGCCTGCGCCTGCGCAAGCCGAACGCGCTGTCCGGTCGCGCGACGATGGCCGGGGTCGAGGTCTATCGGGAGGCCCGCGAGCAGCTGCGGATGCGCGAGCGCAATGAATTTGGCGAGGTCGAGATCCTGCATCAGAGCCGCGAGGCCGGGCTGTACCTGCTGCACATCGACCCCAGGCGGGAGATCCCGGCCCACTACCACCAGATCATGCGCGAGCTCGAGTGGCTGGTCGACGGCGCGATCGAGCGAGATGGCGAGCGGCTGCGGGGGTTCGAGCCGATCGTGTGGCGTGAGCAGCGAGTCCACCACTACGTCAATGTTGGGGACCGCCGGGCGACCTTGTTTTGCTGCGACAGCCCGCCCTTCGTGCCCGAGGACGAGATCGTCGTCGGGGACTGAGCGTGGGCTCTAGATCGACCCGGTTTTCGAACTCGGTGGCCGAAGGTGGTTCGAGCACAGTCGGAGGACCAACTCCGGCCTCGGCAAGCAAGTCCGGACCTGCTCGCTGGTCTTCTACCTGCTACGCCCCGCCGACGCGGTGGTCGTCAACGCGAAGGCGGAGGGATGACCTGGGCCTCGGACGGTGGCTGATCGAGGTCGAGCAGCACCTTGCGCGCCCGCTCCAGCTTGCCTGTGTTCGCAAGCCACAGAGCGTAACCTATGGCCCAGTAGAGCTCGGGATCGACTCGCCTCAGGGTCGCCGCTGCAAGCCCCCCATACAGATATTTGGTGCAGGATTCGGCGAGGTATTCCTCTGGAGGTATTCCGCCGGCGTTGTTCCTGAAGTCGCCATACGACGCGTAGTACGACACGATGCCGGCTTCCTGGGCCGCCGGATCTTTTTGCTCGATCGTCGCCTTGCCCCCGGGAAAGTCCCTTCGCGCGTTCTTCTCCGTTTCGAAGTGCCGAGTCGCCAGCCGCTCTTGCAGCGCCGAGGTCGAATCGATCGCCTCGGACGCGCGAATCGCGGTGCCGCGGTCCGAGTCATTGACGAGAATGTCGGACAGACGATGACACAGTTCGTGAATGGCAAGATCGAGCGCCTTCTCGCGCGAATCGCTGACATCGACACCAATGGTGAGGCCGTGCTTCTCGAATGAGTAGACGCCAGCGATCCCGCCGTCGACCAGGCTCCCCGGCGTGAGCCCCGACGAGCCGGGGTAGAGGCGAAAGCCGCGAAATGGGTTCCCGCCCGCTTCGCCCTGGGTGCCGATCAACTGGTCGATCAGGCCCTGAGGGAATGATCCAACTGCTTCGTCGAGGATCGACGTCCACACCTCGAAGGCGTCCTCGTCCACCGCGGGGTGCACGAAGACCGGAACATCCCGTCCGGCCATTTTGACCATGACGGGACCTTCGGTGCCAAGTTCGTTGCTCAAGAACAGATCGAAGCCCTCTTTGATGATTTCTCGGTCGGCGGCCCGGCCTGGTCCGCCCACTTGCGCGTTGGCGTCCGCAACGACCCGTTGGAGTTGGGTACCGGCGAGCAAGATACGGTCGATGGCCGCCTCTCGGTTGGTCCCCTCGACCTTCGCCAGGGAATTTGCCTCGCTGATGATGACCAAGCCCCAGATGCGAAATGCTTCCGTGCCATCCAGCGCCATCGCCATCGTCTCGAGCTGTGAGAGGTCCGACTTGGACAGATACGAGAGGCCAACGACGGCGACTCCGCTCCAGGTTCCCGCCTCTGGCCCCGCCGAGCTCATTCCGTCCAGGATCGCGCGAAACAGGAGCATCGATACTTTCGTCCCGGTCTCCCGCTCCGTGCGCATCGCAACCGCGAGGAGCACGGCGTGATGGTCTTTCGCCCCGTTGCTGACCAACGCCACGTCCCACTTGGGGTCTCCTTCTCCGACCAGCAAAGGCATGGCCTCGGCGGATCCCACTGGCACGTTGTCCATATAGGCGTTGATGACTTCGACGGCCGCCGCTCGGGCAACGTCGACGTCGACGGCCTCGCCGACGGCACCGGACTGAGCGATGAGCTCTGCGCTCAGGCGCTCTGTCAGCCTACGCCGGCGCTCGTCTCGCCCCGCCTCGAGCGTGGAGTCGACGGGCTCGGTCGACAGCTCGGCCTTCTCGAGTAGTTCGACGACACCACCGATCTCCTGGGCGAGGCTCTTGCCGAGCTTGCGCTGCGCTCGCTTTGCATCGAACTGGCTCTGGTAGATTCCGAAGCTAAACACCTCTCGGGCGATCTCGCGTGCCCTCGTGGTCTTGCCCCGCTTCGACATCTTCTCGACCAGCTTCGCGGCCTTGCGGGCTCGTCGCGCGAGGCGGCGGTCGTGCTTCCCGCCTCGTCCACGTCCCGCGAGCCCCTCGATCAGCCGCTCATCCGCTGTTTCGTCTCGAAACAGATGCTCACGAGCGTCCTCCTCCAGGTGCCAGCCGGGGTGCTCAGGCGACTGAAGTTCGATCGGCTTCTCGAAGCTGCAAAAGCCCATCGTGCCATTGATGAGCATATCGACGGTGGCATCGTAGGGGAACGATGGCGTAGATGTCGGACGCATCGACTCCGACGTAAAGGGTTTCCTTCCCGGAGTCGAAGTCTGCGGTTTCGTCTTATGTATCAACGTCGAAGAGGCCATCGCAAGAACTTAGCAACTTACACCAATCGCAACAACTGGGCCCACGGTTGGGTGAGTTCCCAATCTGAGAGCCAACACTAGACCATACGGAGAGACCGACCCACAGGCGTCACGCTGTAGGCCGGTCACTCCATATGGTCTAGCGACGCAGCGCCGAGCGAGTCTGGTCGTATCCCGCCTCGACGGCTTGCTCGAAGGACGAGCCTCGACCGAGCAGGTACTCGTGCAAGCTCGGACCCGAAGCAGGGGCGCTGACCTCGAGTTCGACCTCGAAGACGGGGCAAGGTGCGCCTGCCCTCATTGCCGGCTCGCCGCTGGTATTTAACGCGACGATCCGGCGCCGGGGAAATTGAGAGCACGCAGCTCGAACAGGGACTGCGACGATTCGAGCCAGGGCAAGCACCTCACTCCGCTCGACCGCGCCGGTGTCGACGACCTCACGGGCGCTCGCGCTCACGACAGCTCGCCGAATGGCCATCGGCAGGTCGCCCTCGCGCATGACGAGCGGCTCGAGCGGTTCGGCCCACAGCAGGAGATACGCGGTAGCGAAGGGAAGCTCGAGATCGCCGAGCGCCGCAGCATCAGCGTGGCGCCCGAGCGCCTCGGCGACGTTCTGGGTCGTCAGCGACCAGGCAATGGAGTTTTGGGTCTGTGCGTAGTCCCCGGGGCGTCGAGACAGGTGTTCGAAGTCGATAGGTTCGTTGTCAATCCGCCATCCGTCGAGGAGCAGCATGACGACGAGGGCCGAGATGCCGAGTTCGCGGTCCAGGGCGGCCGCGAACTCGCGATAGTGCTCCACCGGATCTCGGTCGGGCTCAGCTGCATGGAGGGCTCCAACGACCGCCCCCATCCCGGCTCCAACCACGCAGTCGGCCTCGACGCCATGATCCTGCAGAGCACGTAGAGCGCCGAGCTGAGCGAGCGCATCGGCCTTGCCCACGGACAGCGCGACACAGGTCTCACGCGGGGAATCGGACAAGATAGCTCGTTGGTGCGCGCAGCCGAGCGCGCAGCTCAATGACAAGCCGGAAGCCGCGCGGATGAGACGTCGACGCGTCCAAGACCGAGCGGAACGGCCTGAGACCATCACCGAGCGTGACCCATCGACACTTGTCGCCAAGCTGCGCTCTTTCGCGGCACCGTCCGAGTGTACAGCCGAGCTTGTACGAGTCGAGCGTTTCGCGGATGCAGGAGTCCGAGTCACTCTCGCAGTATAAAAACCACGCACAAACCGGACTCCGAAACCGCACAAACCCGCACAAACCGGACTCCGAGTCACCGTTTTGATCCTCGGATCACCTGCCCCGAGGTCATCGACGATGACCCGACCGGCCACGAGCAGAGCAAAAACCCTGCAAAACCACAGCTCGCGGGCCGATGACCCTTGCGTGGCCACGTCCGCGCAGATGTCGCGGTGACCGACCCCACGACGTGGTGCTCGGCCGTCGCGGTCTCGTGTTGCAGGACTCAGGCGTGAGCCAGCGAGGTGGGCGTGAGACGAAACCCAACCGCCGTCTGTCGTGCCACACGGCCCCCACGGCAGGTGAACGGAGCGGAGCGTCCATCCAAACTTGGGTCGGCGCTCACACCAGCAGGGCCCTTGAGGGGGACCCGCGCCCGGACGAGCTCGAGATCCGGCCCAAGTCGAAGCATCCCTGGGCGTGGATGTTGCCGCGCGTGTTCGCCTTCCACGTCCTGACCTGGTCGCGCTATCGCGGTCGCGGGGGCTTTGTGGAGATCGCCAACATCTCCGACGGGGTCGCGGAGGTGCTCGCCGAACTCGGCCACGCGTGGAGCCTCCATCACGCCGGCTGCCGGCGCTGCCCGGCCAGCTCGGACTCGACCTCGCCGACGCCGGGGTACGAACGGGTCCAGGCCGTACCGCGCCTGACGCGTTCAACGCAATCACTCGAGGCGCCCCTTCTACACCACATCTATGTCGCCACCGGCTCTCTCGTTGTGCTACTTCGATACGGCGTAACCGTCACCGAGGTCAGGTGGAACAGAAAAGCGAGAATAACGACGACAACGCGCGTTGGGATTCTGCTCTCAGCGCCTTCATCGTGGTCAACCTCGCGTGGATGGCCGCGCTCTGGATCCTCAACATCCACACGAGCAATCGCATCTCCAAGTGGGTCTGGAACAGCGGCCTGACGAACTACTCCATCGTCCTTTGCGGACTGGCGACCCTCGCCGCCTGTGTGTTCGCCGCGACGCGGCGCCGACATGCGCAGTTCGTCGCGCTCGTCGTGGTCGCAGTGCTGTGGGGGGCAGCAGGGGGGATCTTCTACCTGGCGTCTTGGGGTTGGAACTGACGCGCTCTCAGCCGTCGAAGGCACCGAGCGTGTCTTGGATGTACCCCTCCGAGCCAAGGTGCTTCATGATCGACGCCTGCGTCTCGGACGAGAGCTTCTTCCACATTTTCGACGACTTCTCGGGGAACATTTCTAGTACGACTTCGACAGGCGAAACTCGGGCCGGCGCAGGATTGATTCACTCTGGGGATAGGCCGCGTTGAAGTACGCGGCCATATCCTGGGTCATCTCGATGTGTTGGACCTGATCTTTGCCGACGGGCACGATCGAGCTCTTGTAAATCAGAATGTCCGCGGCCATCCCCGACGCCTGGTCTGCGCTTAGGCGCCCAAGCCCGGCTGTCAGAACAACACGGTTGCAACGACGACTGAGGGGAGACCATGATACCTTCGAGCAGCGGGTGAAATTAGGGCGCGTCGTGATCGTCGTCATCGGCACCGTCGACCAAGTCGTCGTCGTCGTCACCGTCACCGTCACCGTCACCGTCGGACAAGAAGTCCCAGGACATCTTGCCGATGAGCCTGGCTGCGTATGCTACCCCGAGTCGGCCAAGGGGACCGGCGATAGTGGGGAGTGCTTCTGTCACCAAACTGTTGAACGCGGTAGCAACTATGGCAGCCGCCCCCGTATCGTGCGCGACTTTGAGCGGGGAGGCCCGATGCCTAGCTTGCTCGCCTGTCGGAAGCGCTTGAGCAAACAGTGCGTACTTCGAGGTCGTTAGATACTTGGGATCCCTGGCCCACATATCGAGCGGATTGGCGAGGAAACGTTGGTGGTATTGAACTAATTCGACCCCGCGGAGATCGCCAGGGGCCATGTCATCGCCGGGAACGCGCACATAAACCGACGGTAGCCTCATTGGCGGTGTTCCAAAGATCGCACGGGGCAAGTGGACAACTTCTCCGAGGCGCGGTGTCGCCGGGGTGGTCTCGATCTTGCCGTTGTGGGCCAAAATCTGCTCGAGCAACACTTGAATGTCCGACACGGAGAAAGGCCAGCCGTGACCGAACTGCCCGGGGATGAAGTCGGCGATGGCCATGCCGTCGTGGAAGTGGGGATCGGTCGGACTTTCGAAGATCCTCCGCATCATCGCCCTCGCATCATGATAGGCTTTCAGGTCGCGCGCGTCCGAAGACGGGGAGAGTGACAGCAGATGTGCGAGGGTCTGAGCTGCGTGGGTGTAGATGACCCGAGCAGGCTCCAGGATGCATGGCCTCTCCCGGTCGGATACGGGCGCGACAACACCTTGTATGACTGTGTGGTCTTGACACGCGAGGCGTACTAAGCGGAGAATCTTGTGCTTCTCCTCGCCTCGAATTCGTGGGTGCGTGTCGACAATTCCGACGAGCGAGCCGGCGATCATGCAAACGGCATTGGGTGCGAGCCGAGGCTCGAGCGTATCCGCGAGTTCGAGGATGCGAGCAACCTCGTTATGGGTGTTGACGTCGACAAGGGCGTTGAGGACGGACTCGAGCAAGAGGTACTTGCGGTCTCGGTCAGCGCTCCCATCCAAGAACTCAAGATACTCTTGTGTGCCGGGGGAAAAGGCCTCGATCGGAATCCGCCGCGGACTCGAGCCAGGCTCGGTCCCTGCGGGGCGATGAAACATTCGTGCTTCATGTAAGCATGCGTGGACAATAGTCAGGCAGAGGTGGACTCGTGAGCACGCCCAGATCTCGTCCCGGTTTGCAGGTAGCCAAGCGTGGTTGCCCGAGTTCTGGGCCCGACTACGGAAGTCCCGTAGCGATGTCGGCTGAGTGCAGCTGAGGCGGCCGAGATAGTCAAGAACGAACAGGAACTCTCGAAATGACCATTCTCGTGGACCGACGAAGGCGGGGGACGAAAGCTCCTCAGTCGGTTGCCATCGTGGCGGTCCGACGAACATTGGACCGCGGAGGGTTTGGAGGTCGAAGTCAGCGGGCATGGGCGAGCATAATATGACGGGGACCCGCAGCAGTCCACGCGCTCAACGGGGTAGCCACACCCGCACCCACCCTTCGTCTGTACGCTTCTCCGCGCGGCTGGCCATCCGTCGAGCTGTATCTTGAGGCGAGGACGATCATCGACGCTGGCGAACGCTCCCGTCTGGATCTGCCCGACGTGCTTTCGGGCCTCGCTGGCGTCGCCCTCGGCCGCGTCGCCCCGAGCCGCGCCCGCGAGCTCTTGGTGGAGGCCCTGGCGATCCTCGCCGAAGTCGAAGAGGTCTATCCGCGCGACCTCGCCCTGGCCAAGCAACGCCTGGCGGAGGCGAGCCGGGCGCTGGCGAAGCACGAGGAGCTCGGTGCCGGTGATAATGACCGTGCCCGCGACCCAGTCGGAGCTGCGTGCGTTTCTCGAGTCCGTGACCCATCCCATCACCGGCACGAAGGGCGGCGCAGCGCGGGAGATGGCGACGCCGGTGATCCTGATGACCCGATCGCGCGAGGGCAGGCCGGCCGACGCCGCCGACCCAGTGGTCGATGAACGCAAGGTGTCCCTCAACCATTCGTACGCGGTAGTCGGGGCTTACCTCGACGCGGAGAACCCCGGCAGCGAGTGGATCTCGCTGCGCAATCCGCTGGGGTCGCGTCACCTGTTCGAGTTCTCCTTGAAGGACCTCTTGATAGGCGACCCGCAGCAGCCTGAGGTCCACTTGTTCCGCAGCTTCGTGGTCGGTAGGCTCGCCAGTAAGTGAGACACTCGCTACATTGCTCGCTGGTCCTCATCCTCGGGGCCTGCCACGCCTCGCAGCCGACGAGTCCAGAACCGGCGGCGACTACACCCTCGATTCAGTGCTTCGAGGTCAGGGAGCCGCGCGGTCCCGAGGCCTGCGATTTCTTCGCCTGGACTCACATCGAAGCTTGCTTCGTCGACGACGATGTCGAGCTGAACTACACCTACGACATCGACGAGTGCGATCCAGATGAGGCCCCGCAGCTCGACTCGCGCCTCGGGCACGGGGACCTGAGCTGGCACGGACGGCTCGGACCCCGGTGGGCCCGGGACTTGGAAGCGGCGCTCGACGACCAACGCAAGAGCATCGGGGGCGTCCACGTCCAGGTTCAGGTCCGCTTCACAGACGGCGCAGAGGCGCACTGGATCAGCCGGACCGACAAGTGGCGGTTGCTGTTCGTCGAGCTCGACGACGTCGCCAAGCGGGCCGCCGGGCTCGGCGTCCCTGCTCCCTTGATCGTCGTTGCTCGCGGTCGTGAACAAGAGCGCTTCGAGCTGCAGCCACGCCCGCTCGAGCGCACGGCGGAGCTCGTCTGGAGCGGCGCCCAAGCGGGGCGCTGCGAGATCGACAACGAGGTCAGTCGTCGTCTGCGAATGCTGGCGCGCGACACCACCGCGGCCAAACACGCACCGAGCTGCCCGGAGGGGCCCGGTCTGTTCATCCCGTTGTTCTCGTCGCGTACCGGAGAGCCGCGCGGCTGCCAGATCTGGGCGCTCGGGAGCGTGAATGCGTCGACTCGGCTGGATCCGAATCTCGGCGAAATCGACACGACGAACGCCACATTGCTCGCGGCGCTGCGCACTGCAGCGAGCGGCTTTTCGCCCTGAGGAAGGCCGATGCACGACGGGCAAAGTCCGCGGCGCTTGCAAGACCACGCGACCACCTGAGATCGCCAGGCGTCAGGGGCAGAAGATCGACTTCATCTTCGCGCGCCTGCACACGATCGATAACACCGCCTACGCCTGGCGTCAGGCCATCTTCTTGCTCTCGCTGTGCAGCAGCGCGCATTGGTCGACGGGCTTGGTCAGCTGGTCAGCGCGAGGGAGGGTCAGTGGGTCGAGCGGTTCATGCCTGCGTGTTGCGGGCTGCATGCGGTTCTCGACGGAGCGCGCTTCGATACGCGCGGGCGCTGCGTGGGAGGTGATGGCGCGGCGGGGATCCGGTTTCTGGCTGGTCCGTCGGGCAGGACTGGATGCTGAGCTGACGAGAGGCGCCCGCTCATACGCACCGGGTCATTCCGCGCCCCAAACCTGGGCAAACTCGGTAGTCTGGACCAGTGAGTCACACTCGTGTCGCGGTCGTACAGATCGACTTCCATCCAGCTGCGCTCGTCGATCGACGCTCGACTCTCGAAGATCCCCTGTTCGAGCTGCACGCCCTCAGTCACCTGCTCCCGGCGAGTGGCCTGGTCCCGGAACAGTTGGTCGAGCCGTTTACCCAGCTTCGTGCTCGGGTCCGACGCGAACACAACCGCATGCTGCTGCTCAAGCTCCGCGCGGTGCTCGAGCGCTGCCAGGCGTGGGGTGTGAAGTTGGTCGTGTTGCCCGAGTACTCGGTGAGTGCGGAGCTACTGCCAGACCTCGCCGCGCTCGCGCCGGAGCTGGTGGTGGTCGCGGGCACCCACGCGGTCGAGCGAGCGCAACGGCGCGCGGGGATCTACGCCCAGCTCGGCTGGCCCGAGTCGCCGCGATCGGGCATGGCCGTCGCACCGGTGCTACATCGCGGCCGCTTGATCGCGCTACAGCCCAAGCTCAGCGCCACGGAGCCGGAGCGCGGCAACTTGGTCTGTGGGGATCGCTGGGATCCGATCGCGTTCGAGCTTGGCGGTGGTCCTGCGGTCCCCGGGCCGCTCGGCGTGATGATCTGTCTGGACTTCTTGTTCCGCGAGCGGCCCAAGCACCGCGAGCAGGTTGGGCCCGGCCTCGACGAGGTTCGGTTCCTCGCGGTGCCCAGCTACACGCCCTGGCACAGCGCGGGCGAGTTCGCGGCCGAGGCCTGGCAAGAGGCGCGCCGCTACGGTCGGCCGGTGCTGTGGGCAAACGTCGCGTCGCAGGGCGGCAGCTCGATCTTCGTGGATGAGGGGCGAGCCAGCGATCTGCGTGACTATCCCCGCCGGGTCGGGCTGCTGGAGGCTGGCGATGAGGGGGTGATCGTGGCCGACGTCGATCTTGGCTATCGCCGGGTCGGTGACTCCACGCGCTACGCTGGCGACAGAATAGTCAAGCCGATAGCGGTCGCGTCGTTGGTGTATCGGCATCATCCGATCGGCGATCGCTACGCCGGGTGGGTAGGAGAGTTCGAGCGTCGCTTGGAGACGATCAACGCGGACGAGGCGGCCGATCTGGTCGTGGCCGCGCGAGCACATCTGAGCGAGGCCGCGTCGCTGCCAGCCGGACAAGCTCGGCACCGAAGGATTCGGCGGCTGCTCGCCGAGATCGACGGCATCACCGTCGTCGAGGAATTTCGGCAGTTCACCCGCGAGGTCGTGCTCCCTGGCGCCGCGCTGCCGCTCGGTGTGCTGCGGCAGGTCTGGGCACGCGAGTGTGCGGACATCGTGTTCGACTGGATGCGAGCGCATCGGGGCGAGGGGTTGGAGGAGGTCGAGCGGCGGCTGCGGGCGGGCGGGAAGTTGGAGGTCGAGGCCGAGCACTGGACCGAGGCTGGGATCGAGGCGCTGGGTGTGACGAGCCAGGCGATTCGTGCTGGTGACGAGGTCGAGACGGTCGAGCAACGCGCGGCGCAGGTGCAGGTGCAGGTGCGCGAGCGAGTGCCCAGCTCGATGTCGCTGCACCAGCACGAACTCGTGGGCGAAGGCTTGAGCTTGGTGTTTCGGGCGGTGCCAGGGGCGCTTCAGATACTCCCGGCAGCGCTCGTGCACGAGGGCAGGAGCGTCGCGTTTCACGAGTATTGGTCGTTGAGGCAGCTCGCGTCTGCCCGCCGCTCGTGGCTACTCCAGCGTGCCCAGGGCCGGCTCGACGCCTCGGTGCTCGGCGTCCACGGGCTCGACGGCGCGGCTGTGCTCGTGTGTGTCCGCGAGGATGATCGACGGATCTTGCTGGCCAACACCAAGGGTGAAGACGCCGCTTGGCTGCGGGATCACGCCACGAAGATCGTGCGGGTCGCGGAGTCGTGCTGCGACGAGCTGCGCTGGATCGACGCGAGCGAACAGGACACCGCGATCGATGGGCTGCTCGAGCGCTTCACGGGGGCCCGCTCGGTGATCGACGCCGCCGTCGAGTTTCAGCTTCGCACGCTCAATCAGGCGTCTGCGCAGGTGCTGGTGCGCGTGGATGACAGCGAAGCACAAACCGTCGGCCTCGAGGCGCTCGACACGTGGCTGCAAGCTTCCGATCAAGCAGCGTTGGTCGTGGGCGCGTTTGGGACTGGCAAGTCGACCTTGCTCGCGCAGTGGTGTCAGCGCCGATGGCAGCAGCCAGGCCCGCGACCGATCCTCGCCAACCTGGCGACGGGTGGACACAGCGAACCTATCGGAGCCCTGGTCGTGGCCGCTGGCCGCGACGGGGCGTCCGAGCCCGACCGCGCCGCGCTCGCGCTGCTGTTGCTCGAGCGCAAGCTGATCGCGTGCTTCGACGGCTTCGACGAGGTGGTGACGCGACTCGTGTTCGACGACGTGCCCCAACACATGGCGAAGTTGCTCGAGGTCGCGGGGGATCGCGGCAAGGTGCTGGTGGGCTCGCGGGACCACTACTTCTCGAGCAACGCCGTCGCCGAGCAGGACATGCACAAAGCGCTCGCGCGGGCGGGCACACAGGGGCTCACGCGCGTGCGCCTGCAGCCGTTTGGCGCCGAGCAGGTCGCGGAGGTCGTCAGCCAATTCATCACCGACGTCGAGCACCAGCAGCGGGTACTCGAGAAGATCCGCTCGACCTACGACCTCGAGGATCTCGTGCAGACGCCGATGCTACTGAGCATGGTGTTGCAGACGATCGACCAGCTCGCGCCCGGGGCTCGGGTCGGCTCGGCCGCCATCTACGAGCGCTATCTCGAGCGCTTCTTGGACCACGCGGAGGTCGGCGACAAGGAGCTGTTTTCACGCGCGAGCAAGCGGGCGTTCGCCGAGGTGCTCGCCGCCGAGCTGTGGCGCAGCGGCGAGCCGTCGCTGAGCTATGCGCAGCTGCACGAGTCGGTGGCGGCTGGACTCAACGAGGCGCTGCCGACCAACGTGCCGCAAGAAGCAGCGTTTTTGGAGATCCAGGGCGGCTCGTTCCTGGTGCGAGAAGGCGACGACCGATTCCGCTTTGCGCACAAGTCGTTCCTCGAATTCTTCATGGCCAAGGGCCTGCTCGCCGGGCTCGAGCGCAGCCCCGAGCAGGTGCTGGACACGGCTCGGCTGACGCCAGAGGTCGCGGCGTTCGTGGCCGAGCTGCTGCGCGCGCGCGGGACTGTGGTGGATGACCCGGCGATCACCGCGTTGCAGCGGTGGTTGGTCGGGGGGCGCGAGGCTCGTCTAGGGGAGAGCGTGCGCGCGGCTGGCAACGCGCTGCGCTTGCTTCGTGATGTCGCCCGGGAGTTCGAGCAGCGCGCGGGTTGGGTGCCGGAGCGGGCGGATCTGCGGCGCGTGAAGTTCGATGGAGAAGAGCTGGTCGGGGTGCGCTTGCATGGCGCTCGGCTTGGACGCGCGCGCCTGATCGGGGTTGATTTTGGTGACGCGGATCTGCGGGGGGTGGCGATGCGAGACGCGATCGTGCGGGATTCACGGTTCAGGGGGGCGCAGCTCGATGACGTGGACTTCGAGCGGGCTGACCTCTCCGGGGTCGAGGGGCACGCGTGCTCGCTCCGTGGCGCGAGCTTTCGCAAGGTACAGATGCGGCTGGCGACCTGGACGGCGTGTGATTGGGCGGGAGCGGTGATCGAGGGGGTAGAGGTTGGGCCGACGATCGTCGATGAACGGGATCCAATCGCGAGCGGCCTGCGGCCGCCCATGCGTGGTTCGAGCTTGGCGCTCGGCTTGGGGCACTCGGACTGGGTCACCTCCGTGGCCTGGTCCCCCGATGGCCGCCGCATCGCTTCCGCTTCTCACGACAACACCATCCGCATCTGGGACGCCGACGACGGCCGCAACCTCTCCACCCTCAACGGGCACTCGAGCTGGGTCACCTCCGTGGCCTGGTCCCCCGATGGCCGCCGCATCGCTTCCGCTTCCCACGACGACACCATCCGCATCTGGGACGCCGACGACGGCCGCAACCTCTCCACCCTCAACGGGCACTCGCACTCGGTCACCTCCGTGGCCTGGTCCCCCGATGGCCGCCGCATCGCTTCCGCTTCCCACGACAACACCATCCGCATCTGGGACGCCGACGACGGCCGCAACCTCTCCACCCTCAACGGGCACTCGGACGCGGTCACCTCCGTGGCCTGGTCCCCCGATGGCCGCCGCATCGCTTCCGCTTCCCACGACAACACCATCCGCATCTGGGACGCCGACGACGGCCGCAGCCTCTCCACCCTCAACGGGCACTCGAACTCGGTCACCTCCGTGGCCTGGTCCCCCGATGGCCGCCGCATCGCTTCCGCTTCCATCGACCACACCATTCATATCTGGGACGCCGACGACGGCCGCAGCCTCTCCACCCTCAACGGGCACTCGGACTGGGTCACCTCCGTGGCCTGGTCCCCCGATGGCCGCCGCATCGCTTCCGCTTCCATCGACCACACCATCCATATCTGGGACGCCGACGACGGGCGCAACCTCTCCACCCTCAACGGGCACTCACGCCCGGTCACCTCCGTGGCCTGGTCCCCCGATGGCCGCCGCATCGCTTCCGCTTCCGACGACCACACCATCCGCATCTGGGATGCCGACGACGGCCGCAACCTCTCCACCCTCAACGGGCACTCGAACTGGGTCACCTCCGTGGCCTGGTCCCCCGATGGCCGCCGCATCGCTTCCGCCTCCGACGACGACACCATCCGCATCTGGGACGCCGAGGACGGGCGCAACCTCTCCACCCTCAACGGGCACTCGAGCGGGGTCACCTCCGTGGCCTGGTCCCCCGATGGCCGCCGCATCGCTTCCGCTTCTCACGACGACACCATCCGCATCTGGGACGCCGACGACGGCCGCAACCTCTCCACCCTCAACGGGCACTCGAGCGGGGTCACCTCCGTGGCCTGGTCCCCCGATGGCCGCCGCATCGCTTCCGCTTCCCACGACGACACCATCCGCATCTGGGACGCCGACGACGGCCGCAACCTCTCCACCCTCAACGGGCACTCGCACTCGGTCACCTCCGTGGCCTGGTCCC